>CAWIHF010000015.1:0-438840 GCA_963835885.1 uncultured Alphaproteobacteria bacterium | reverse complement strand
GGCGGCCTTGATTTTGGCCGAAACATGGTCCGTAAAGCTGCTTGAGCTTGGAGAAGCGCAAAGGATGACCGCTGAAGCTAACACCGGTTCGAAGGCGTCCCGAGCCCCGCTCGGCGCGCTGAAGCCGATTCTGCCCTATGCGCTTGCCTACCGCGGGCGGATTTTTGCCGCCCTCATCGCCCTTCTGGTCGCGTCGGCTGCGACCCTGGTCGTTCCGCTGGCGGTCAGGCGCATGGTCGACCTCGGCTTTTCGCATTCGAACTCGAACTTCATCCGCGTCTATTTCCTCGGCATGCTCGGCGTTGTCGCCGTGCTCGCGCTCGCTTCCGGGGCGCGCTACTATTTCGTCATGACGCTGGGCGAGCGCGTGGTCGCGGACCTGCGCGCCAACCTCTTCGCCCATCTGACGCGGCTCGACCCGGGCTTCTTCGACGCCGAAAAGACCGGCGAGATCGCCTCGCGCCTGTCCGCCGACACGACCCAGCTCAAGGCGACCTTCGGCTCGTCGGCCTCGATCGCGCTGCGCAATCTCTTCATGTTCGTCGGCGCGACCGCGATGATGGTGGCGACCAGCGTGAAACTGTCGGCTTTCGTGCTGGCGGCGATCCCGATCATCGTACTGCCGCTGTTCGCCGCCGGCCGCGCGGTTCGCCAGCGCTCGCGCCGCGCCCAGGACACGCTCGCCGACGCGACCGCCTTCGCCACCGAGAGCCTGTCGGCGGTTCGTGTCATGCAGTCGTTCGTCGCCGAGGCTTTTACCGCCAGCCGGTATCGCCAGGCGGCCTATGGCGCCTACGAGGCGGCGCGGCATATGGCGCAGGCGCGCGGGATCGTTACCGCCGCGGCCCTCTTCCTCGCCTTCGGCAGCGTCGTCGTCGTGCTGTGGCTCGGCGCGCAGGACGTCGTGGCGGGCCGCATGTCCGGCGGCACGCTGCTGCAGTTCGTGCTCTACGCGGTGTTCGGCGCCGGTGCGCTCGGGCAATTGTCGGAAGTCTGGAACGAGGTGTCGCAGGCCGCAGGCGCTGCGGCGCGCATCGGCGACCTGCTCGCGGTGAAGCCACGCATCGCCGCGCCTGCGAACCCGCTGACGCTGGCCAAGCCCGTCCGCGGCGAGCTCGCCTTCAAGGCGGTCGATTTCGCCTATCCGGGCCGCAACGAGGATTTTGTGCTGCGCGACGTCAGCTTCCGCGTCGCGCCCGGCGAAGTGGTCGCCATTGTCGGCCCGTCGGGAGCGGGGAAATCCACCCTCTTCCAGCTGGCGCTGCGGTTCTACGATCCGACGCGGGGCGCCGTTCTGCTCGACGGCGTCGACATTGCAAAACTCGATCCGGCGAAATTGCGCGAGGAGATCGCGCTGGTGCCGCAGGACGCCTTCATTTTCGGCGCCAGCGTCGCCGACAACATCGCCTACGGCGCGCCCAACGCCACCCGCGAAGCAATCGTCGCCGCCGCAAAACAGGCGGCGGCCGATCGTTTCGTCTCGGCCCTCCCCCAGGGCTACGACACCGAGATCGGCGAGCGCGGCGTGACGCTGTCGGGCGGCGAGCGCCAGCGCCTCGCCATCGCCCGCGCGATCCTGAAAGACGCGCCGGTGCTCTTGCTCGACGAGGCGACCTCGGCGCTCGACGCGGAGAGCGAGACGCTGGTTCAGGGCGCGCTCGAGACGCTGATGCAGGGCCGCACCACCCTCGTCATCGCCCACCGGCTCGCGACCATCGTCAACGCGCATAAAATCCTGGTCATCGAAGCCGGCTGCGTCGTCGAAGAGGGTACGCACGCCTCGCTGTTGGCCGCGGGCGGCCTCTATGCGCGCCTCGCAAAACTCCAGTTCGAGACCGGCGCCGCGGCGCTGACCGCGATGGCCGAGGCGGCGCAGTAGGGTTCCCTTCTCCCGCTTGCGGGAGAAGGTGGCGCGAAGCGCCGGATGAGGGTCGACAGAGGGCGCCCTTCCGGACGCCCTCTTATGCGCGCCCCGCGAAGCGGCCCCGACCTTGACGCCATGCACGGGGCGGAGAGAGCGGGCGGCGAGAAGGGCGCGCCGGTTCGCGCGGAACGTGCTACGGCCTCGTCAAAACCCGCTCTCGGATGCTCCCATGATCCCCTGGATCGAACTCGACCGCGCCGCTCTGCCGCAGGGCGGCGAGCTCAGGTTGATGCGCAGGGGAGACGAGTTTTCCATCAAGCTCGGCGTCGCGGAACTCATGACCTCGCGGCTCTATGCATCGGAGGCGGCGCTGGCGACGCTGGCGGCGGAGAAGCTGAAGGGCCGAACGAAGCCGCGGGTGCTGATCGGTGGGCTCGGCATGGGCTTCACCCTGCGCGCGGCGCTCGGCGCGTTCGGCGCGGAGGCCGAGATCGTCGTCGCCGAACTGGTTCCCGCCGTCGCGCGCTGGGCCAGGGGGCCGATGGCGAACCTCTTCGGCGGCTCGCTCGACGACCGAAGAGTCGAACTCGTCGAGGCCGACGTCGCCGCGCTGATCCGCGCGGCCAGGCCGCCTTACGACGCGATCCTGCTCGATGTCGACAATGGCCCGGAAGGCATGACGCAATCGGCCAACGACCATCTCTATTCGACGCGGGGATTGGCGGCGGCGCGCGCGGCGCTCTCTCCTGGCGGGGTGCTCGCCGTGTGGTCGCAGGGTCCGGACCGCGCCTTTGCCAAGCGGTTTGAAAAGGCGGGCTTTTCGGTGGAGGAGAGAAAAGTGCGCGCCCGCGGCGTGCACGGCGGGTCGAGACATGTGATCTGGCTTGGCGCGCCGAAGGGATAGCGAATGCCGGCATCCGGCCGGGGGCGCGAATGCCAATGGATCGCGGCGAGCAGGCGGCAAGCAGCGTCAGGCCTCGGACCAGAGCGAAAGTCGAACGGATAAAATTACGATAAATTTACGTGAACTAAGGTGACGCGACCGCAATTGCCTTTATTTGGCCCTCTCCACGGCGGTGGCGCCTCTGACCTTCAGCATTCATGTATTGACGGGCCTGTCATGTCTCCGGCCTGTCGACGCGGGAAAGATCGCCCGCTGGTCCTGATGATCGGTCCGCTTGGGTTCCTCGCCCCATCACCGTATCGCGCTCATGCCGGCGCAGACAGTTTGGCGGGCTTCAGAACCTGTCCGTTGGCTCACATCACCCCTTCAGTCACCCTCGATTTCAGTTCGCCTTGGAGGCGAAGAGTTGGTGAGTTCGGCGGCGCGAGGCCGGCGCTTCAGGCGCCGGTTTGCGGCGTCGAACTCATGTCAGCCAGACGCCATGCCGGGGCGGCGCAGTCACCGCGAAGCGGCCGGAGCGAAGCGAAGGAGCGCCTTGGCGCTTGACGGCGTCGCCCCGACATGGCTTCCCCGGCGTTAAAGAGCATGGCTCGCAACCTCATGAGGGCCTCCTTCAGGCGCGCGCCGCGACCGGGCGGTCGTCGTATGTCCCGCCCGAACGCAGGATCGCATAGACGATGCGGGCAAGCTTGTTGGCGAGCGCGACGGCGGTCGCTTTGAAGGCGTATTTGTGCGCCGCCTTGCGCTTCAGCGTCTGCTTGGTCCAGGTTCTCAGCGCGTCGGAGCAGCCGGCGGCGTGATGCAGCACCGTGGTCGCTCCGACGACCAAAAGCTTGCGCAAGTAGCGGTCGCCCATCTTGCTGACCCCGCCCGAGCGTTGTTTGCCGCCGGTCGAATGCTGGCGCGGCGTGAGCCCGAGGAAGGCGGCGAGCTCGCGTCCGCCGGCGAAGGCCTCGATATCGCGAACCGTCGCCGCGATCGCGGTCTCGATGACAGGGCCGATCCCCGGAATCGTCATCAGCCGCTTGGCCTTCTCGTCGGCCTTCGCGGCGGTTTCGAGCTGCTTGTCGATGGCGGCGATGGCCTCATCGAGCGCGTCGATCTGTTTGGCGAGCGGCGCCAGCGCGGCGCGAACGGCTTCGCACACCACGATCTCGCCGTTGTCGTCGGCGTCGCCTTCGGCCAGCCGCTTCAGGCGATAGGCGATAGGCGTGTTGCGCCCCTTGCGGCGCTGTGACGCCGATCTCGCTCAAGTGACCGCGCAGCGCGTTCAACAACGCCGTGCGCTGGCCGACGAACTGCTCGCGAAGGCGAAGGCGATGGCGCATCAGCTCCGCCTGATTGTCGACCGTACGCAGCGGCACGAACCGCTGCTGCGGCCGCAGCGCCGCTTCGCAAATCGCCGCCGCGTCGGCCGCGTCCGTCTTGTTGCGCCGGATGTAAGGCTTCACGTGCGCCGGTGGGATCAGTGTCACCTCATGCCCGAGCGCCGCGATCTCGCGGCCCCAGTGATGCGCGCTTCCGCAAGCCTCCATCGCCACGACGCACGGCGACAGCCGACCAAAAAACTCCAGCACGCCGCCGCGCCGCAGCTTGCGAACGATGACCACCTCGCCCTGCGCATCGACGCCGTGAACCTGAAAGACATTCTTCGCCAGATCGAGCCCGACCCGCGTGACAGCAGCGATATTCCGGATAGACTTGCCCATGGACGGCTTCCCTTCAGATGGGGTTTCGACAACGACCATCTTGGCACGCTGATGCCGTTCGGGGCGCCGTCCACCCCATCACCGTAATTCCGATGCAGCGGCGCGGCGACGGCCTCGGTCGTCAACGGGCACGTGCGGAATGGACCGAACGGAACCTCCGCGGAGAACAGATAGCGTCGAGCGGGGAGGGGGTGGTGAGGCTCGCGACGAAACGCTTGCCGGGGCGCTCAAAAGAACGCTAACGGTGAAGCAGGATGATGCGCGGGGCGATGTCGACAGCTTCGACGAGCTGAAAGGAGAAGTAGTAGTAAGCGGCGCACGCCGTCACCAGTTTTCGGTTCGGGCCCGACCAGTCGAAATTGCAGATATCGTCGATGACAGCGTGGTAGCGACCGAGAGCACGCGCCGCCACCGTGTTGCGGCACAAGGCTGCAGGTTGAAAACAAAGACGGGTCTGCCCCAACGATGGGGTCGCCGCCGCGACGCTGGTTTGGCAACTAACTTTAGAGTTCTTCGCCTCGGTTGGCGACGCGTTCGGGGACGCAAACGCGATCGAAGACCGGCACCCTCAGGATCCCCGCCAGTCTTCGTCGCGGATAGCCTGACAACAGCACTTATTTGTAATAATAATAGGGCGTTTTTCTAATACAGGAATGAGAAACGATCCATTTCGATCGAAGCGTTAGATGATCTTCATGAAGTCCGTAGATATATTGGGATCCTCAATGTGACAGTATTTGATATTCAAAAAAACAATAACCCGCAACGTCTGAGCATTCTTTATTTCTGGATCGCTGGCTTCTTTGTCGTGGTGGTGGCGCTGCTCGTTCCCCCGTTTCAGGTGGCGGATGAGCCCAATCATTTCTTCCGCGCTGTGCAGATTTCACAGGGGGGTTCATCGCCATAAAATTTCCGAACGGTTGGGCAGGAGGGTTCCTGCCGCCACCGGTCATTGATTTCACCTCAACCTTCAATAACATGCCGTTCAACCCGACCACGCGAACTGATCTGGCGCAGGTTGCCGCCGCCTCCAAATTCACGTGGCAGGGAACGTTGGTGCCAACACCTTTTCCGAACACCGCTATATCCGCCACAATTCTATTTACCCGGGTCCATCGCGCTTTATTTGACCCGATATCTACATATTAATTTAGTGTATAGCTTCTATATCGCCCGAGTGTTTACAGGGATAACATGCGTTTATGCCTCCGCCCTAGCGTTGCGGTTAGGCGCGCCGCCCGGCCAGCCTTGGCTGCTCTTCTGCCTGTGCCTGCCGGAAGTCATTGGTCTGTTCGGGTCATTGAACCAAGATGGCCCACTCATCGCCTGCGTAGTGCTAGCCTGTGCGCTGCTCACACGCGTGACTGGCTCACAGGCAGTATGGCAGCCCATCGATATGACCTTTGCCGTGGCTTTGCTAGCGCTCGTTGTCAGCGCCAAGCCACCTTATCTACCTGTGCTGTTTCTGCCGCTTGCGCTGGTGCCCGGGGGATACTTCAAGGCCACGCTCATCCTGGTGCTGGTGGCGCTGGCTGCTTTTGTGGCTTGGTGCATTTTCGGCTTGCATTCGCTGGTAACGCAGATGCGACCCGGCGATATTTCTCCAGCTCGGCAGCTGCATAATATGCTGACGCACCCAGGTATTATTCTGGTCGTGCTTTACAAAACCTTCGTCGGTGGCGGCGTGTGGCTAATTGAGAACGGCATTGCTACCATCGGCTGGGGGGAGGCCAGGATGCCCAATTGGTTTTATGCTGTAATCTCCATGATCGGGCTGCTATTGGCTGGACTTTATGCCACCTTGCTTTTGAATGCTCAAACGCTCAGCACTATATTACGACTTGGTCTGCTTGGTCTACTGGTAATCGGCGCCACTGCAGGAGTGACACTCTCCATCTATCTCACCTGGGATGAGGTCGGGCGCGATTCCGTCTGGGGCTTGCAGGGGCGGTATTTCATACCGCTGCTCGTTTGCCTTACATCTGGCGCGGCGTTCGCGGGGCAGGGTTGGCTGGTAAACCGCGCCGTGCCGGCTTTGAACCGGGTGCTGCTTTACGGCGTCCTGCCCTCTTCTGGAGTCTGTTATCTTGGCGTTCTATTCTTGCGCTTCTGGTGGCCGGCCTGATTCGGGTCACAGGACACATCCACCGCCGAGTCTTGTGCCCTGGCGCGCAAGAAAAGGTGGAACGGTGCCCTAAGTCTCTGTTCCACTTCCTCAACGCCAACTCCGCAAATTGCTCAGCCGACGGTTAGTCCAAACCCTCTGCGATCCCTCTAAAATCCAAAGTAGTGCTAGTCGAACGAACGCGACCAATCTACGCGGATCTCGTCAGGCGTTACGTTGAGAGGAAGCTCCTTCAGGTACGCGAGCCGCTTCACCTCCTGGCGCATGGTTGTCACCATATCAAGGATGAGGCCTGTGAAAATACTGAGCACACCTACGATCATGAGCCCGACCACGAGAACCGCGGTCGGTAAGCGGGGCACGAGGCCTGTCTCGACATAGGTATGAGCCAGAGGAATCATGAGAATAATACCAAGCAGGATCAGGGCGAAGCCAGAAAAGCCGAAAACCTGGAGTGGGCGCTCCTCCTTGAATAAGGAAGCGATCAGCCACAGTATGCGCACACCGTCGCGATAAGTGCTGAGCTTACTTAATGAACCCTGCGGTCGCTCCCGATACGGGGTGAGTTCCTCTCCGCATGGCATTCGAAGCTCAAGTGCGTGGACGGCGAGTTCGGTCTCGATCTCGAAGCCGCGTGACATAGCAGGGAACGACTTAACAAAGCGGCGCGAAAACACCTTGTAGCCGGACAGCACGTCGGTGAATTGTCGCCCGAAGACATTTCGTACCAAGGCGGTCAGCAGGAAATTTCCGAGCCGGTGTCCACGCCGATACGCATCGATCGCGTCAGACACGCGTGCCCCATTCACGAAGTCGAGGTTTTCCGAGACGGCGCGTGCAATCATGCTCGGCGCCGCGGCGGCATCATATGTCGCGTCGCCGTCCACGAGGACGTAGATATCGGCGTCCACGTCCGCAAACATTCTCCGAACGACCTCGCCCTTGCCCTGGCGTGTTTCGCGCCGTACGACGGCACCCGCCGCAAGCGCGACATCGACGGTTTGGTCCGTCGAATTATTGGAGTATACGTAAATCGTCGCGTAAGGCAGAGCCGCTTTGAATGCTGCCACGGTTAGGCCGACCGCCACTTCTTCATTGTAGCACGGAACAAGAACCGCCGTACGATAGCGAAGCATCGCATGCGGCCCGCTTGTCGACGGAGTGGCAGCAGGAGCAGAGCGAGGGTCGGGCGAGGCAAAATCAGCGCGGGAGAACATCATCGTTTCCAATTGCGGAACGGCAGCAACACTTGAGCTCGCCAGCACTGGCCCCGGTGACGAGGGAGCCATCAAGGTCGGCAAAAGAGTTGGAGATCCATCGCGGGATGAAACGGCGTGCCGGCGCGGCGCCGATAGGCCAGCCCCGAGTTGTCACTGCAGGCTCAGATAGAGGTTCGAGCTGAACGGCCCGAGCAGAAGACCGGTGTAGCCGATTGTCGGCTTCGAGCCGTCCGGCGCAAAACTCCTCAGATTGCTCTTCGACATCAAGATGAGTTCCGTCGAGGTAGCCCATTTGTTCTTGCCCGTCAAGTTGCAAGCTCGAAATCGAGCGAAAGTCGCGTCGCGAAAATGAACGAAGGGAAGACCGGTGTGGTGCTCGACCGGGAAATAGCGGTTGGGAACCGTGATAAAGGCTTTGCGTGCGACGCGACGCAATTCACGCACGAATCCGACCTGCGCCGCGCGGCTCCCGACATGTTCCAGGACAGCGTTTGAGACCGCAATGTCGAACGCCTCATCGACGAACGGCAACCCTTGGGTATTACGGTGACAGGCCCGTCAAAACCTTAATGCGGAGGCCACGACCTCGAAGGGACTAAAAAACGCAAAAACGCAAATGCGGGCGCGTCCCGGTAATTCGGTCTTGAAACCTTGAGGCTCCTGACAAGCGCGTCAGGCGTCCAATCACGCCGCGCGCGGAATCGTGTGCAGGACGAGTAGCGCGTCTTGCGGGCAGGGAACGATCGCGTATGCCTTTTCCCGATCGTCGCTGAATTCGGCGAGAGAGGTCCTACCGTCGAGCGCCTCGACGATCATGCCGACCTGTCCGCGAACGAGCCCTTGTTCGGGCAGATCGCGCAGCAAGGCCGCGGTCAGCACAGGGTCGCCTCGTCGCCCTCTTTCATTTGAACCGCCATCACAAGACCCAGCAGATTATGAAGCGAGGAACCGCCTCGCCGTTCGGCGACATCCAGATGGCCCGTACCACGGCGCGGCGGTCTTGGAGGCCGATCGTCCGCTCAATCCGAGACGTATCGATGGATCAGCGCATTGATCAGCGTCTGATAGGGGATCCCTTCCTGGAGGGCGCGGGATTTTAGGCGGGCGAGGTCTCGTCTGGGAATGCGCAAAGAGATTTTGGCGCGCTCGTCGGTCATCGTCGCGCGCGCCATCGCTTCAATCTCGCGCTTGCGCTCGGGCGTAAGCCCGCTTTTGACCGGCGCATCGCCCATCTCGAAGGCTTCAATGAGCGCCCTCTCCTCTGCGTCGAGGCGCCGACCGATTTCAGGCGTTGTCTTCATTGGATTCATCCGGCAGGTCATAAGCCTTCAGACGCCGGCTTGGGAAGGCGGTTTTCGAAAATATCAGGCGTCGGTGCGCGTCACCTTCTCCCGTACGAGAGAACGGACAGGGGTGAGGGCCGTGAGCCGAGGCGGCTTTCTTCGCGGCGCCACAGGTCACAGCCTGTTCGAACCGCATCGGCCAACCACGCCCGCCTCCGCCCTCATCCCCGACCCTTCTCCCGAACGTATTACGGTGACGCTTATATATTTTCCGAATTCGTCCGATTTGGCGCGGCCAGGAGCGACGGCCAGCGGGGAAGGCCGCACGTTGGCGCAAAGTGTGAATCATGCATGCATCACGGCAATTCCGGGCAGCAACGGACGAGCCCATGGCATCGCGCCGCGTCCTGGCAGGCTCGCGCGCGCTTGGCCGGCGCGCGACGGTTTCGTGTCTCCGCGCGGCGATGGCGGGACGCCCCCGTCAGCCCGTCTTCCGATGCGCTTCGACATAGCGCCGCAGGACGGCGTTGATGCGCGTCTGATAGCCGCGCCCCTGGGATTTGAACCAGCTCAAAATGTCGTCGTCGAGTTTCAGACCGACCGGTTTCTTGACCGGCTGGCGAACTTCCGCGCGCGTCCATTCCTCGTCGCTCATCGGCGCGCCCTCGCTGTCGTTTTCGGCGATGCTCTCAATCTCGGCCGCGCTCTGGGCGTCGAGGCGCGCATAATCAGTCTGGTCGCCGAGGGGCGACAGGGTTTCGTCGGCGTTGCGCAGGTAGAGCTTGCCGTCGACCAGCACCGTGCGGACGACTTCAGGGCGTTTCATAGCGTTTTTGCCCTCTCGCGTTGGCCGTGCGCGCCGAAATGATCCAGGTGACCGAGCCACGCATCGCAAACGTGATATGAAAGACCCGCGGCCCGATCTTCGCGAGCATATTGAACCGCTCCTCGCCGTAGTCCTTGCGAAGATCGCGGGCGATTTTTCTGCCCGGATCGACAAACCCGACCGTCATCGCGGCGAAATCGATTTGACGCTCCGCAAGCGTTTTGTCCCGCTTGGCCCGCGTCCAACCGAATTCCATAAAACAACCCTAGTCGAAATCTAGATAAAAATCAAGATTCAAGTCCGCGGCTTCAAGAACGACATTACGTATTACGCGTATTACGCGTATTACGGTGACAGCATATTGGTATTACGGTGACGGTGCGCCGGGAGGCCGGCGAGGAGTAGGTGGCGCCAGTCCACTACGATGAAGGAATAGCGAACCGCATCGGCCCCGAGCCGTGCGTCGTCGGCCGCGAGGCCGGGGGCGAAGCGTCGGCAGGGCGCCTATGGGCCAGCCATCAGACGCCGGCTCGGGAAGGCGGTTTTCGAAAATATCAGGCGTCGGTGCGCGTCACCTTCTCCCGTACCAGAGAACGGACAGGGATGAGGACCGTGAGCCGAGGCGGCTTTCCTCGCGCGGCGCCGCGGGCGCTGTCGCAGCCTGTTCGAACCGCGGCGGCCAACCGCGCCCGCCTCCGCCCTCATCCCCGACCCTTCTCCCGAACGGGAGAAGGGAGGGCGCGTCCGCCGACGACGATTGCCGACCGACAATTTCTTGACAAGAGGGGAAAATTGTTCTAGGCTCAATTAGCGTTAGATTGAGGTGGCCTGTTTGTGCTACGATTTATTATGGATTGACAGGGGATAGCGATGGATCAGGGGATGTTTCGAGCGTGGCTGGCGGAGATCGACGGTCTGACGGCAAAGCAGCGCCAGGAGCTCGAGGCGGTGCTGGCCGGCCGGCAGCCCAGAGCGGCGGTGGCGGCGGCGATCGAGGAGCGCTTGGGCGAGGCGCGGCGCTGTCCGCACTGCGGCGGGGCGTCGGTGGGCGGGGGCCGAACCGACGGCCTGCGCCGTTTCCGCTGCAAGGATTGCCGCAGAAGCTTCAATGCGCTGACCGGAACGCCGCTGGCCCGATTGCGCAAGAAGGAACGCTGGCTTGATTTTGGTCAGTCGGTGAGCGAGGGCGAGACGGTGGCCGCCTCGGCCGAGCGGTGCGGGGTGGCGGTGAGCACGGCGTTCCGCTGGCGACATCGCTTCCTGCGCGCCGCCAAGAACCCCACGCGCCTGTTGAGCGGCATCGTCGAAGTCGACGAAACCTATATATTATCAAGCTGTAAGGGCGAGCGTCGCCTCGGTCGCAAGGCTCGCAGGCGGGGCGGAAAAGCAGCCAAGCGCGGCCTTTCGGACGAACAGACGCCGATCCTGGTGGCCGCCGACCGGAGCGGCGCCACCATCAGCGCCGTCCTCTCGGCCGTGACCGCCCAGACCATCAAGCCGGTGCTCGCGCCCATTCTGGGTAAGGACACCTTGCTCGTCACCGACGGCAATAACGTCTACCCGCCTTGCGCCGCCGCCCTCGGCGTCAGCCATGAAGCGCTCAACCAGTCGAAAGGTGAACGCGTCCGCGGCGAATTACACATCCAGACCGTCAACAGTCGCCATGAGAGCCTCAAAACCTTCCTGCGCCCCCGTCGCGGCATTGCCACAAAATACCTCGACAGCTACCTCAGGTGGTTCCACCTCGCCGGCCTCAAGCACAATCCCACGCCCCGAGCATGCCTCAATGCCGCCATCGGCGGAGGAGCCCAAATGATGATATCAATCTAACGCGAATTGAGCTTTGTTCTACATCTGTTCTCACGCCGCAGCCCTGAAGAAGAGCCCCGCTTATCCGGTTCCGTCGAAGCCATTCCGCCCACCCCCGCTCGCAGCCGATCGATCGGGGCGCGCGGCGGCGCGCGCGGCGGAGGCTGGTCGGTGAAGCCGGCCGTCGATCCCTTGGCCGGGGGCGTCCCCACCGCCGAGACGGGGGCGCGCGATGGCCTGACCCGCGGCGCGGAAATGGCGCCGCAAGGCTATGAAAAGTCTGGATTCGCGCCCGGAAATGGCATGGCGCGCGGATCATCGTCATCGGACGACGGGACTTGCAAAAGTTGCAAAGTTGCATATTTTGGCGCCCAAGCCTTTGAAATCGCCCGCTCGCGAACAGATTCGCCTATCCGACGGCCGGGGCGCCGCCTCGAGCGTAAGCGCCCGCCGCGGGCCGCCACGCTTCAAGAGTCCGCTCGCGCATCAGCCCCTCGACGAACCCCCAGGCCGCTTCGAGCCGCTCGGCCGCTTCGGCCGACAGGCCTTCGCCCAGTTCGAACCGTTCGCCGCGCACGCAGAGCGTGAACGACGGCGGCGGCGCTTTGGCGAGCGTACGTTCAAAAACGTCGAGCACAGCCTCCGGCGCGATCGCGTGGGTCGAATGCGTCGCGATCCGCCTCGGCAGAATCTCGCTGAACGTGAATGGCGCGGGCGTGTCCTTGCCCGCGTCGAGGAACAGCGCCGCATCGGCCCCGTCGAGATCGAGCGCGTGCTCGATCTGCAACTGGAAGTCCTCGATCGTGGTCACCTCGGGCCACCCGGCGCCGGCGACCCGCGCCAGCAGGAGCGGCCCCAGCCCATCGTCGCCGCGCGCATCGTTTCCCCATCCGAAAACGACGAGGCGCAAAGCTCAGCCCTTGCGCAGGCGCGACACGAGCGCGCCGCCGGCGTCGACGAGGTCGATTTCGAGCGGCATCTGCCCCAGGGCGTGGGTGGCGCAGGAGAGGCACGGGTCGTAGGCGCGGATGGCGACCTCGATGTGGTTCAAAAGCCCCTCGGTGAGCTCGCGTCCCGACAGGTAGCGTGACGCGACCGCGCGGATCGACTCGTTCATCGCCTGGTTGTTGTTGGTGGTCGACACGATGAGGTTGCAATAGGTGACGAGGTCGGTTTCGTCGGCCCGGTAGTGGTGGAAGAGGGTGCCGCGCGGGGCTTCGATCACGCCGACCCCCTCTTCGCGTCGTGGCCCCTTGTCGGCCATCAGCTCCGTGCCGACGATGTCGGGATCGTCGAGCAGCTCGCGCGCCATTTCGGCGACGTGCAGCATCTCGATCATGCGCGCCCAATGATACATCAGCGCGCCGTGCACCGGCTTGCCGCCGCCGACCTCGAGGAATTTCTGGCGCTCGGCCTCGGCGAGCGGCGTCGGCATCACGTCGCAGACCTGCACCCGCGCCAGCGGCCCGACGCGATACCAGCCCTTGTCGGCCCCGAGCGTCTTGATGTGGGGGAACTTCATGTAGCTCCAGTTCTTGATGTCCTCCTGGAGCACGCTCTTATAGGTCGCGTAGTCGACGTGGTCGAAGATCGGGCCGCCGTCGGCGTCACGGGCGCGCAAGCCCCCATGGTAGAAGTCGATCGCGCCGCGCTGGTCGACAAGGCCCATCATGTTGGCGCGCGACTCGCCGAAGGTGTTGTAGAAGTCGGGGCTCGTCTCGTGCAACTGGATCACCAGCCCGACCGCCGCCTTCGACCAGTCGACGATCTGGTCGATCCCGGCGCGCATCGAATCGCGATCGGCGATGCTGAGCGGCTTGTTCATCCCGCCGGGAATGACGCCGGTGCCGTGGATGCGCTTGCCGGCGATGTGGGCGATCACTTGCTGCCCGAACTTGCGCGTCATGACGCCCTGCACGGCGAGATCGGGGAAGGCGGCGGCGACGCCGATGATGTTGCGCTTCGCGACCTCGCTCTCGAAGCCGAGCAGCAGGTCGGGCGAAGAAAGATGGAAGAAATGCAGCGCATGCGACTGCACGATCTGCCCGTAGTGCAAGAGGCGACGCAGCTTTTCCGCGGTCGGCGTCAGAGGGCCGAAGCCGGCGATGATGTCCATCGCCTTGGTCGCCGCCAGGAGGTGGCTGACCGGGCAGATGCCGCACAGGCGCTGCACGGCGACCGGCACCTCCCAGTAGGGCCGCCCCCGGATGAACACCTCGAAGCCGCGGAACTCGACGATGTGGAGCCGGACTTGATGGATTCGGTTCTCCTCGTCGAGGAGGATCGTCACCTTGCCATGCCCCTCGACGCGGGTGACGGGCTCGATGGCGACGCGGCGCAGCTTGTGCGGCGCATCGGCGGTTTCGAGGTTCAGCATGGCGGGGTCCTCAATCGTAATGCAGCAGGGTATGATCGAGACGCGGCATGCGTCCCAGGATCAGATCGTTCAGATATTTCCAGATCGCATCGGCGGAGGGCGGGCAGCCGGGAATGAAATAGTCGACCCGCACGACCTCGTTGACCGGATAGACCTTGTCGAACAGCAGCGGCAGTTCTGGATCGTTGGGGACGTGCGAGTGCGCCCCGTTCGCGTTGCGATAGACCTCATTGAGAATGTCCCCGACGTCGAGTTGGTTGCGCAGCGCCGGCAGTCCCCCATTGATCGCGCAGGCGCCGACAGCGACCAGAATCTTTGCGTTGGCGCGCAATTCGCGCAGCACGTGCACATTCTCGGCGTTGCAGCAGCCCCCTTCGATCAGGGCGATATCGCACGGGCCGCAATGCTTGATGTCGGTGATCGGGGAACGATCGAACTCGGCGATTTTCACCAGTTCGAGAATCCGCTCGTCGATGTCGAGAAACGACATATGGCAGCCGAAGCATCCGGCGAGCGAGGTCGTCGCAATCCGCACTTTCGGCAAGGCGGCGGTTTCAGCGGTTGCGTTCATTTGACCTCCTCCACCGCGCAACGAGTCGCTTCGTCGCTGATCGGCTCGAGATCATACAGGCGCTCGCCGATCGGCACGGCGTAACCGATCCGCTTGATCAATATGGCCCCGACCGGACAGACATGCGCCGCCTTGTCGGCGACCGAGAAATTCGTGTCGCCGAGTTTGCCGCTCGGCGAATTGATGACGATGTGGGACCCCATGCCCCGACCGGCGAGCGCGAAAATCGACTTGCCGTCGACGTCGCGGCTCGCCCGCACGCAGAGTTCGCACTGGATGCAGCGGTTGAGGTCGAGCAGCACGTCGGGATGCGAAGCGTCGACCGGGCGGCGCGGAAAAAATTCGACGAAATGCGGCGTCATCATCTCGCTGTCGTAAGCGAGCGCCTGCAATTGGCAATTGCCGGTCTTCTCGCAGCCGGGGCAGAAGTGGTTGCCCTCGACGAACAGCATTTGCACCAGCGTCCGGCGGTAGGCGTGCAGGTCGGGGGTGTCGACCTCGATCTCCTGCCCAGGCGCGGCCTTCATGGTGCAGGCGGAGGCATTGCGCCCATTGACGATGACGCTGCACAATTTGCAGCTGCCATGGGGCGTGAATTCCGGATGGGCGCAAAGGTGGGGGATATAGACGCCCCCTTCCAGCGCCGCCTCGAGAATCGTCTGTCCCGGCTTGAACGGAACCGGAACCTCGTCGATGAGCAACGTGTTGTCGGTCGCGCTCATGCCTCGGCTCCTATATGCGCCGCCGCATCGTCGCGTCCGGCGATTTCGCGCGCCCGTGAAAGCGCCGCATCGAGATCGACAGCAGGATCGAAGTCGCCGCGGATCAGCCTTCGCTCGTAGGCGGGTCGGAACTTGAGCCATGTGTCGCGCACCGGATTTCCCGCCGTCTGGCCGAGCCCGCAATGGCTCGTCCTGCGCAACAATTCGGCGAGCCGCATGAGTTCGTTGATCTCGTAGCGCGAGCCATGACCAACAGCAATCTTGTCGAATGCGTCGCGCATCAACGAAGTGCCGACGCGGCACGGCGTGCAGAAGCCACAGCTTTCATGGGCAAAGAAATGCACGAAATTGCGCGCGACTTCGAAGATATCGCGGTCCTTGCCGAAAATCATGAAGGCTCCTGCGGTCGGCACGTCTTCAAACGCGATGTGACGGCGAAACTCATCCGGCGTCAGGCAGACGCCCGAAGGGCCGCTGACCTGCACCGCAGCAACGTCGGCTGCGCCGCAATCCTGAAGCACCTGCTCGACCCGCACACCGAATGAATATTCGTAGATTCCCGGTCGTGCGCAGTCACCCGACACCGACAGGATCTTGGTCGATGTGGAATGCCTCGTGCCTCGCCCGGCGAACGCTCGGCCGCCCTGCAGCGCGACCTCGGTCGCCTGAGCGAGCGTCTCGACGTTGTCGACCACCGTCGGCTTGCCGCGATAGCCAACCGTCACCGGGAAAGGCGGGCGGATGCGCGGCTTGCCCGGCTTACCCTCGAGCGACTCGATGAGCGCCGATTCCTCGCCGCAAATGTAGGCGCCCGCGCCAAGATGGATCTCGATGTCGAAATCGAAACCTTGCGCGCCGCATATGCCGGCGCCGAGCCGCCGCTCTCGCCGCATCTCGTTGAGCTTCTCCTCAAGCGGCTCCAGCAGATAGGCATACTCGCCGCGCAGATAGAGGAGGCCACGCGCGGCGCCGATCACGAAGCCGGCGATCGCCATCCCCTCGAATACTCGGTCCGCGAAAGACGTGAGCAACACGCGATCCTTGAAGGTGCCGGGTTCGCCCTCATCGGCGTTGCAGACGACGTACCGCTCTGCGCCGGGCGCATTGCGGCAGCCCTCCCATTTGACGGAAGTTGTGAACCCCGCGCCGCCGCGGCCGCGCAGGTTCGAGCGCTTCATTTCGTCGAGCATGCCCTGGCGGCCGAACGCGATCGCGGCGCGCAGGGCCGATCCCGGTTCGTAGTGCGAGCCGAGGAGAGCGCTGGCGCGGCGGATATTGTCCTCGACCCGGAAAAAGTCGGCCGGCCACTCCGACAGCGGAACACCACCGCGGACGAGGTCACAAATCTCGTCGACCCGCCGAGCGGTGAGCCTTGTCACAGGCCGGTTATTGACCAGAAGCGCTGGGCCCTGGTCGCACATGCCGGTGCAGGAAGTCAGGTCCACGCTCACCGCGCCGTCCGGCGAGACCTCGCCACGCCTGAGCTTCAGGCGCCTTAGCATGTGCTCGAACAAAGGCAGGCTGCCGAGCATCCGGTCGGTGATATTGTCTGAAAACAGGATTCGATATCGGCCCCGCGGACAGTCGTACAAGAACGAGTAGAACTGAACGACGCTATCGACGTGTGTGACCGGAACGCCCACGCCGGTTGCGACGGACCGTGCCGTCTCGGGCGAAATCCACTCGAGCTCCTCCTGAATTTCGCGCAGAATTTGCAGGAGCTGGGTCGGATCGCCTCCGCGGCGCTCGATCACCCGCGCAACCACGTCACTCTTACCGGACATGATGACTCCGTCCCCCGGTCTCAATCTTACTTTCCACTGACGCACGCGTCGCCGATTTGACGTCGATCAAATCCGCGTTGCCGAATCAAGAAAATGATGGCGATCGGTCACTTCAGCAGCACGTAGATATTAACCTGAAGCGTCGGATCGTCCGGATCCTTCACATCGTTCACATATTCCTCAACAAACGAATCTTGGGCGTCGATGCCCTTTTCGTCCAGGTAGGCTGTGATCGCGTCGTAGGTCGCGTCAATGTCGGCGTACGCGCCGAGGTGTTCGAACCGCATCGCCTTTCCGCTCGGCGTCTGACCGATTTTGACTGCGTCGGAAAGGCTAGCTTTGCCTTCCGGAGCCGTCTCGATAGGGTATCCTGCGTGAAATCGAAACCCGGAATCGTCGGACTCGACGAACACCGCGAGCGGACGGCCCGACGGCTTAATCCCCGCCTTGTCCATGTCTCCTTTGACAAGCCCAAGCGACGCGAGAATCGCGCTATAGATGCCGTCGCGGTCCGCCTTCCCTTCAACATACGCGAATGGACGCGCAGGAAGTTCGACTGTCTCCCCGGTGGAGGCGTCGTCCTGTTTTGTCTCAGGCGCAGTCGGCGCCGCGCTCCCGGATGAAGCCGGAGGCGGTGTCTGAGATGGCGCCGCCTGTCCCGGCGCCGGCGCGTGATCGGGCGCAGGTGGGGTGGGCGCCGGCTGAGTCACAGACGGCGTCGCCGGCGGAGCTTCCTCAGCTCGACATGCGGTCGAAAGCGAAACCGCAGCGAGCACGGTGAGAACGGCTGCAACTACGAGGCTGAATGGGGGGCTCGGCATTGCTTCGGGGATCTCCGGCCGCAGCGGCGCGAATTCGACTTCGCCCGCATCCTAGGACCATTTCTGCTGCAGGACAAAGACCAGCGTTGATCACCCTTCGAACGGCGCCGGCTTGGTCCAGCGCAGCACCGGTTGGCGCGCCGCACGCGTCTCGTCGAGGCGGCTCCGCGGCGCATGAATGGGAGCCTGCAAGAATCGCTCACGCTCTCCGGCCCTCGCCGCCAAGGCCAAATCTCGCAAGGTCATGATGAAGAGATCGAGGCTCGCTTTGGATTCGGACTCTGTCGGCTCGATCAGCAAGGCGCCATGAACAATCAGCGGAAAGTAGATCGTCATCGGATGATAGCCCTCGTCGATCATCGCCTTGGCGAAATCCAGCGTCGTCAGTCCGGTGTCCTTCAGCCAGCGGTCGTCGAACAACGCCTCGTGCATGCAGATGCGGTCGCCGAACGGGGAGCTCATAATGTCGTTGAGCGAAGCGCGCACGTAGTTCGCGGAAAGGACTGCGTCTTCAGCAGCTTGCCGTAATCCGTCGGATCCATGAGACAAAATGAAGCTAAGGGCGCGCACAAACATGCCCATCTGGCCGTGGAATGCGCTCATTCGGCCAAACGTCTTCGAGCCTTCCGCCTTTTCGACCAAGCGGAGGCCGTCGGCGTCCCGAACGACGAAGGGGATCGGGGCGTAAGGCGCGAGCCGCGACGACAGCGTCACGGGTCCTGCGCCCGGGCCGCCTCCCCCGTGCGGCGTCGAAAACGTCTTGTGCAGATTGATGTGCATCGCGTCAACGCCGAGATCGCCGGGTCGGGTCTTGCCGACAATCGCGTTGAAGTTTGCCCCGTCACAGTAGAAATAGCCGCCCGCGTCATGCACCGCATCGGCGATCGCGACGATCTGGCGTTCGAAAAGCCCGCAGGTATTGGGGTTGGTCAGCATGATGGCCGCGACATCGGGCGCGAGAGCCGCTTTGACGGCCTCCAGACTGACATTTCCGTCTTCACCCGCCGGAACAGGCCGCACCGAGAAGCCTATGAGAGCCGCAGTGGCGGGATTGGTGCCGTGCGCAGAATCCGGGACCAGCGCCACACGGCGGAATTCGCTTTCTCCACGCGCCTCGATCGCCGCCTTGATCGCCATCATGCCGCAAAGCTCGCCGTGCGCCCCAGCCTTGGGCGACATTGCAACCGCGCTCATTCCGGTCATCGTCATCAAGGCCTCGGCGAGCGCCTCGATCACCGCCAGCGCGCCTTGCGCGGTCGAAACGGGCTGGAGAGGATGGACGTCAGCAAAGCCAGGCAGTCGGGCCATCTTCTCGTTGAGGCGCGGGTTGTGCTTCATGGTGCACGATCCGAGCGGGTAGATGCCGGCGTCGATCGAATAGTTGTTGCGCGATAGGCGGACATAGTGACGCAACGCCTCGGGCTCGGTGAGGCCGGGTAACTCGAGAGCGGTTTCGCGCTCGTACGGTCCCAGTCTCGATTGAAAGAATACAGGCTCTTCGATGTCGACGCCGGAGGCGTCGAACCGCCCCGCTTCAAAAATGAGCGCCTCGCTGATATCGAGCGCACGATTCCCGGTGAAGGTCTCGCACCCATTGACGGGCGCGCTTTCCGGGCGGGTCGGTCGGCCTTGGCTATTCATAGGCGGGCGTTCCTTCGAGGCGCTACCGCAGGCATTCCACGAGCGCCGCAGCATAGGCTGCGCGGTCCTCATCCGTGTTCACTTCGGTGCTGGCGACGACCATCAGGTCGTCGAGCCCTGCTCCGGGCAGAAGCCGGGAAACCGGCAATCCGCCAATCACCCCTCGCCGCGCCAGCGCCTCGGCCAACTCTGCGGCCGTTCGCTGCGTGCGCATCGTGAATTCGTTGAAGAAATGCTCGTTCAGGAGTTCGACCCCAGGAATTGCGGACAACCTCTCGGCGAGTTGGACTGCATTGGCGTGGTTGACCTTCGCGAGGCGTCTCAGCCCAATGTCGCCGAGCAACGTCAGGTGGATCGAGAACGCCAGGGCGCATAGACCCGAGTTGGTGCAGATGTTGCTCGTGGCTTTCTCGCGACGAATGTGCTGCTCGCGGGTGGAAAGCGTCAGCACGAAGCTGCGCCGGCCCTCGGCGTCCACGGTCTCGCCGGCCAAGCGCCCGGGCATCTGCCGCACGTTCTTCAATCGGGTCCCAAACAATCCGACATAGGGCCCGCCGAAACTGAGGGCGTTGCCGAGGCCCTGACCTTCCCCGACTGCGATGTCTGCGCCCAACTCGCCGGGTGATCGCAGCGCGCCGAGCGCGACCGGATCGGTAAACACGGCGATCAGCAGCGCGCCGCGTGCATGCGCAGCGGCGGCGATCGGCGCGAGATCGCGCGGACTGCCGAAGAAATCCGGGCTCTGGACGACGACGCAGCTTGTGTCGCCGTCGATCGCGGCGGCGATGTCTTCACTCGCCGTCGGGTCGGGGGCAAGCCGCGCGATCGAGTTCGCCGGCCATATGCGCCAGGGTCGCAGCGACGTCGGCATATTGGGGATGCAATCCGCCCGAAAGAATTGCTTTCCGCCGTTTGGTCAGTCGATGGGCCATCAACATCGCCTCGCCGCAGGCGGTCGAGCCGTCGTACATCGAGGCATTGGCGACCTCCATACCCGTAAGCGCCGCCACTTGCGTCTGAAACTCGAACAAAACCTGGAGGGTGCCCTGGGCGATTTCCGCCTGGTAAGGCGTGTAGCTGGTCAGGAATTCGGAACGCTGGATGAGATGGTCGACGGTCGCCGGAATGTGCCGCTTGTACGCGCCCGCGCCGAGAAAGAACGGGAGCGAGCCGGCAGCGACGCTGCGACTGGCCATCGCACTTAGTTTCCGCTCGACCGCCATTTCGGTCATGCCGGGCGGCATGTCGAGCAGTCCCTCCACGCGCTTGTCGCCGGGAATGTCGGTGAAGAGCGCGTCGATGTCGGAAACGCCGATCCGCGTCAGCATCACGTCGCGTTCGACAGCGTCGAGCGGCAGATAGCGCATCATTCAGCCCAGCGTCTTCAGGTATTCGGAGTAGGCGGCCTCGTCCATCAGGGCGTTAGCCTCATCCGGATCGGCGAGCCGGATGCGAAAAAGCCAACCGCGGCCGAGAGCGTCTTCATTAATCACGCCGGGCGTCGCTTCGACCTCGGAATTGACCGCGATCACTTCGCCCGAGGCGGGGGCGAAGATATCGCTCGCCGCCTTGACGCTTTCGACTACAGCCGTCGGTTCGCCGGCCTTCACCATCTTCCCGACTGGCGGAGTCTCGGCGAAAACGACGTCGCCCAATTGGCTCTGCGCATGCTCGCTGATGCCGACGACGCCCTCATCGCCTTCGATGCGAATGTATTCGTGATCCTTGGTGTAGCGGACCTGCGCCATGGATGGTTCCTTTGCTAGCCGCGATAATAGGCATGAGGATGAAACGGCAACGCCACGACCCGCGCGCTCAGCGCCCTGCCGCGCACCACGAGGCCCACGACCGTGCCGATAGGCGCGTGAGCGCGATCGACGAAGCCCATGGCGATCGGCGCGCCGACGCTGGGCCCAAAGCCGCCCGAGGTGACGACGCCGATTGTCGTCCCTCCAACGGTGACGATTTCCGCTCCCTCGCGGGCGGGAGCGCGCCCGTCGGGTCGCAACCCGACGCGCTGCCGGTTCGGTCCGTTCGCCAGAGCATTTTGGATGCGCCCGGCGCCGGGAAAGCCGCCCTCGAAACGACGGCGCTTCTGGATCGACCAGGCGAGCCCGGCCTCGACGGGATCGACGCTCTCGTCGAGCTCGTGGCCGTAGAGGCAGAGCCCCGCCTCGAGCCGTAGGGAATCCCGCGCGCCGAGTCCGATTGGCGCGACATCGGGCTCAGTGAGCAGGCGGCGGGCGAACATCTCGGCGAAGTCGGCGGGAAGCGAAATCTCGTACCCGTCCTCGCCCGTATAGCCCGAGCGAGAAACGAAGGTCTCGACCTCGACAAGCCGGGCCGGCCGAGCGCTCATGAACGGCAAGCTTTCCAGCCCTTCGCCGGGCGCGAGACGAGCCAGGGTCGGCGCGGCAAGGGGTCCCTGGAGCGCGATCAGCGCCGCGTCTTCGAGCGGCCGAAGGCGCACGCCCACCGGCAGGCGCTCGCGAACGAGAGCGAAGTCAACGGCCTTGCGGGCGGCGTTGACGACCAGCCGCAGGACGCCGTCGGCGCCGGGAGGCCGCGTCAGCATAAGGTCGTCGACGACGCCGCCGCTCTCGTTCAACAGTTGCGTGTAACGCTGCCGGCCCGGCGCAAGATTGAGGACGTCCGCGGGAACCAGCGTCTCGAGGAAAGCGGCGACGCTCGTTTGATCTGCGCCCTCGAGCAACGCCTGGCCCATGTGCGAGACGTCGAAGAGACCGGCCGACTTGCGGGTATGCAGGTGTTCGGCGAGGACCCCGGACGGGTACTGGATCGGCATGTCGTAGCCGGCGAACGGCGCCATGCGCGCGCCGCGTTCGACGTGCAGAGCGTGCAGGGGCGTCTTCTGGATTGCGTCGGCGGTCATGGGCCCCAAGTCTCGCGAAAGGCGCTATACGGAACGACGCGCCGCACGCTGCGGCAGACGGTCCGTACAGGCCCCCTCTGTCCCAAGACCTGAGAGATTTCCCGCCCTGCGGCGGTTACCCCCGTCGGTGGGCGCCGGCTTGATCAAGCAAACGCCGCTTTCCAGAGCGTCATCACTCGCGCGGTCCTGAAGCCTGAGCGTTTCCGGGGCGGTTGCGCCTTCGGCGCCGGCGGCGGAGCCGCCGGACTCTCCCGCGAAGTGTCTTCGGCTGACTTGAGCGAGCTAGCCCGACCGCCCGGGCTTTGTCAACGGAGGTCGCGCGCGCATTCAGGCAATCGGTGAAGAAGTTCGTGACAACGCGGTGAGAAGCTGAATCTGTCGAAATCCTCTGATTCGCTTTGTGGGGGATTTTATGGACGACATTGCTGAGAATTTCGCGGCTGTGGCCGAAACGACGATTTTCCTTCAATACTTCAAAGATATGCCGGACGGTCGGCAAGCCGGGAAGGTGATCTATCCGCTCGACGAAATCCTGCTCTTGTGCCTTTTGGCGGTTCTGGCGGGCAGCGAAGCGTTCACCGAAATCGCGCGGTTCGGTGAGAAGAAGCTGGCGCTCCTGCGCCGGTTCCGGCCGTTCAAGGACGGAACTCCGGCGCATGATCATCTGGGCGACATTTTCGCCACGCTCGACTCTGCGGCATTCCGGCGCTGCTTCATCGCTTGGGCGGCGGCTCTGACCAACACCCCGGCCGAGGTGATCGCCGTCGACGGCAAGACCTCGCGCCGCTCCCATCGAAAGAAGGGATCGAAGCAGCCGATCCACATGGTCTCGGCTTTCGCCGCGCGCCAGCGTCTGGTCATGGGCCAAATCGCGGTGGCGGAAAAATCCAATGAGATCGTCGCCATTCCGGCGCTGCTCGACATGATGGCGATCGAAGGCGCCGTCGTCACCATCGACGCGATGGGATGTCAACGCCACATCGCAGGCAAGATCATCGACAGCAAGGCTGATTACATCATCGCGCTCAAAGGCAACCAGGGCACGTTGCACGATGACGTGAAACTCCTCGCCGCCGAGCAGAAAGTCAACGGTTTCAAAGATGTCGTCATCAGCCGACACGAGACGGTCGACGGCGATCATGGGCGCATCGAAACCCGTTCCTACACCGTATTCCACGACGTTGAATGGCTGCAACAGCGCCATGACTGGCCGGGATTGAAAGCCGTCGTCATGGTCGAGAGCCAGCGCGAAATCGAAGCTAAAATCTCAAACGAAACCCGCTTCTACATCACTTCGCTGACCATGCTCGCCAATCTGATCGGGCCGATGATCCGAGATCATTGGGCAATCGAGAACGGGCTGCATTGGGTGCTCGACATGATCTTTCGCGACGACGAATGCAGGGTCCGAACCGACAATGCCCCCGCCAACTTCACAACCCTAAAGCACATAGCAAGCAACGTCCTTCGAACCGCTCCAGGTAAAGATTCCCAACGCCTGAAACGAAAAACCGCGGGATGGGACGACGACTACCTCGCAAGCCTCATCGCCGCATGATCCGTTCACCCGATTCCCCTGCGCGCGCATTGTTATCCGGCCTTATGGCGCCTGTGGCGATGGGGCGCGGACGTTGCGCCGCCCGGTTGGAATCCGACGCTGATCGAATAGAGATCGGCCAGCTGGAGCGTCGGCATCGGCAACAGGATCGGCTCAGTGACAATCTCGAAGGGTCCGGCGGAGACGCCGTCGGACGTCGCCTCGACCTTGTAGGTTTTGGAGAAGACCTGCTTCTTGTCGGTCTCACTGGTGATGACGATCCTGAGCGGGACGCTGTAGGTCCCGGCCGAGCCGGCCGGTCCGATCACCACATCGCCCTTGACGCCGATCTTCAGCGCGGCCTGACCAGGCCCGGCCGGATCGCAATGCCGCGCGGTATCGCCGATGTTGAACTGGTAGCGCACCGACTCGTTTTCGGCTCCGCCCACTCGGTAGGCCGCGCCGTCGTCCGTGACCTCCACCGGCGGACAATTGATGTCCACCGAAGCGACCGGGCGCACGACCGGCTTCTCGCCCGGATTGGCCCCCGGCTGCGCGGTCTTTGGCGGATTCGCGCCAAGCGCGATCGCGCTCGCATTCGGATCGCCGTGGGGAAGCCAGCCCTCGACCGAACTGCAGCCGGTGAGGAGAGCGAGCGAGGCGAACGGCAGCAGGACGCGGACGAACGAAGGGCGTCCATTCGTTGTGAACGACTTCGACATCGGGCGCGCTCTCAGGAAGTCCATGACGATTCGAGCCGGTGCTTACGACGCGCGCGGCGTCATGGCAATTGCTCGTAAGCTTCCTTGAACCCCGCAAGCGGCGCCAACACGCCGACCCCTTGCTCGGGCGTCTGAAAGACGGCCAGCGTCGCGGTCTTGCCGGTCTTCAACTTGTCGATGAGCTTGTCGTCCATGGAGACCTGGGCGATGCAGCCGTTGGCGAGGCATTGAAGAAAGTTGAGATGGCCCATGTCCTGGTCGTCGATCCTCAAGCCCACTCCGGGAGGCAACAGCACGCCGAGCGGCGCGATCACCCGCAGGAGGCGCGCCTTGCGGTCGGCTGTGTTGAGCACGATGACGACCAGAGTCAGGTTGGGCCGCTCCTGGTCGACGACGCTGAGCACGACCGCGCATTGCTCGTAGGCGGCGCCCGGCGGCGTCTCGCAGCGCGTCTCCCAGTCGCCGTGCTTGTCCTTGATGGCCCCTTGCGCGCGCGCCGCGCCCGGCACGGCGAGCGAAGCCACAAGGAAAGCGAGGCCCGAGAGAAAAAGAAGAAGCGTTCGTCCGGAGTTCAACCGTGATGCGATCATAAACGCCGTTGTTCCCTCGTCGCGTAACGTCCGGCGCGCGGAAGGGCGGACCTCGCGCGAACGAAGCCAAATTCTGTTGGAGATGGTGGGCGCTAGAGGGATTGAACCTCTGACCCCTACCATGTCAAGGTAGTGCTCTACCGCTGAGCTAAGCGCCCATCTCCGGCCCGGAGCGGCGGGCCGCCCGAGAAACGCGCGGCGGTATAGACGCTCGCGGGCTGGGGCGCAATGGGCAAAGCAGACCTCTCGGCGCGCGCTGGCGCGTCGCAGATCGAGCATCATTCGCGGAGGCGGGACGCGCGGCTCGACGACTGCCGGCCGAGCGTTTGGGTGACCAGCTTCGCCTCGGACCCAAGCGCCACACGCGCCACACCTTTCTTCTCGCCGGGCGCATCGAGACAGCGTATTCTGCCATCTTCCTCGAACCGCCGACGATTTCTGACGCATGTTCCAACTCGTTTCCGAAATCATCTCGATCGGCGGACGCTCGCTCGAGAAGGAAGAGCAATTTCTGCGGTCCGTTCAGGAATGCAAAGGCAAAGTCGGCGGAATATTGGGGGTCAATCTGATTTGTTTCCCTCAATACGTGTTCGGCAGAGCGATCCTGCCGAAATACCATTCGAAGCTCGAATTCACGCTCGATGGGCGGCGCGTGGGCGAGCTCAATGTCAAAGTCCAGAAAAGGAAATATTTCTTCATCATGGACTATTGGAGGGAGGAGCCGTTGGCTCCTCTTCAAGGCGATGTCGGCCGGCTCGCGAAGCAAAAGGCCAACGCCTTCTTGCTGGTCTTTTCAGCCAATCCCTACGGAGAAACCGAGGGCAAGCTTCGTCTGGTCGATGGTCTCCCAGGCGTCGAGCGGACGGCGAGCGTCCATCGCTTCGGCGCCCAGACCGAAAAGGGCGAGGACTATGAATTCTGGGTCGGGGCCTGGCGTGTGCCGAGTTCATAGCACGCGCGTCACGGCAGGGCTTATCCACGACAAGCCCTGCAATGCCGGTCGCGCCCACCTGCGCCGCAAATGTCGTGAAACCCGTGCGCGCCCTTGAGATCGCGGCCGCCTGGGGCTATGGGGCGGGGCGGATTTCCGCTGCTTTCAGAGAGACGGACGTTGGGCGTGCACGAGCCGAAGGTCGACGAGGCGCTCGCGATCAGGCATGGGCTGAAGGCCGACGAATACGCCCGCTTCATCAGGCTGATCGGCCGGACGCCGACTTTCACCGAGCTCGGCATCGTTTCGGCGATGTGGAACGAGCACTGCTCGTACAAGTCTTCGCGCCTTCACCTGCGCGGCCTGCCGACTAAAGCGCCCTGGGTCATCCAGGGGCCGGGCGAAAACGCCGGGGTCATCGACATCGGCGATGGGCTGGCTTGCGTGTTCAAGATGGAGAGCCACAACCATCCCTCGTTCATCGAGCCCTACCAGGGGTCGGCGACCGGGGTCGGGGGCATTCTGCGCGACGTGTTCACCATGGGCGCGCGGCCGGTCGCCTGCCTGAACTTCCTGCGCTTCGGCTCGCCAGACAATGCAAAAACCCGCCACCTAATCGCCGGCGTCGTCGCCGGCATCGGCGGCTACGGCAATTCCTTCGGCGTGCCGACCGTCGGCGGCTCGGTCGGCTTCCACAAGCGCTATGACGGCAACATCCTCGTCAACGCCTTTGCCGTCGGCGTCGCCAAAGTCGACGCGATCTTCACCGCGAAGGCGCGGGGCGTAGGGAACCCGATCGTCTATCTCGGCTCGAAGACCGGCCGCGACGGCATCCACGGCGCGACCATGGCCTCGGCCGCCTTCGACTTGGACGCCGAGGAGAAGCGCCCGACAGTGCAGGTCGGCGATCCCTTCGCCGAGAAGCTGCTGCTCGAGGCCTGCCTCGAGCTGATGGCCTCCGGAGCGGTCGTCGCCATCCAGGACATGGGCGCGGCCGGCCTAACCTCCTCGGCGGTCGAAATGGGGGCGAAGGGCGACCTCGGGGTCGAACTCGACCTCGACGCCGTACCCTGCCGCGAGGCCGGCATGACCGCCTACGAGATGATGCTCTCCGAAAGCCAGGAGCGCATGCTGATGGTCCTGCAGCCGGAGCTTGAGGCTCAGGCCGAGGACATTTTCCGCAAGTGGGGGCTCGACTTCGCAATCATCGGCAAGATGACCGACACGAAGCGCTTCGCCGTGAAGCATGAAGGACGGATCGAGGCGGACCTGCCGATCAGGGAGCTCGGCGACGAGGCGCCGCTCTACGAGCGCCCGTGGACGCCGACCGCGCCGTCGCCGGTCGTCGACGGCGCATCGATCGCGCCGCCCATGTCGACCGACGCGGCGCTGCTCAAGCTCTTGCGATCGCCGGATTTATGCTCCAAGCGCTGGGTCTACGAGCAGTACGATTTGCTCATTCTCGGCAACACCGTCCAGGGGCCCGGCGGGGGCGCGGCGGTGATCCGGCTCGGCGACGGGCCGAAGGGCCTGGCGCTGACGACCGACTGCACCGAGCGCTATTGTGAGGCGGACCCGCGCGAGGGCGGCAGGCAGGCGGTCGCCGAAGCCTGGCGCAACCTCATCGCGGTCGGCGCGCGGCCGTTGGCGCTGACCGACAATCTCAATTTCGGCAATCCGGAGAAGCCGCACGCGATGGGGCAGCTCGTCGGCGCTATCCACGGGATCGGCGAGGCCGCCCGAGCGCTCGATTTCCCGGTCGTGTCGGGCAATGTGTCGCTCTATAACGAGACGATGGGCTCGGGCATTCCGCCAACCCCGGCGATCGGCGGCGTCGGGCTCGTCGCGGACGTAACGAAGACGATGACGCCCGCCTTCCAGGCTGAGGGGCACGACGTCGTCCTCATCGGCGGGGCGCCGGATGGCTCGGCCGCTCGGCCTGGCTCAGCGTCGTCGCGGGGCGCGAAGAGGGCGCGCCGCCGCCGGTCGACCTCGAAGGCGAGCGGCGCAACGGCGCATTCGTCGCCTCCCTGATCGCCGAGCGGCGCATCACGGCCGCGCAAGACCTGTCCGATGGCGGGCTCGCGGTCGCGCTGGCCGAAATGGCGATGGCGGGCGGGATCGGCGCTTCCATAGAGGTGTCAGGTCCGGAGCCCGCCTTCTTCTTCGGCGAGGACCAGGGCCGCTACGTTCTCTCAGCCGCGCCGGCCGAGACGGCGGGCATTGTCGAAGCGGCGGGCCGGGCGGGCGTGCCGGCCGAAAAAATCGGCGTCACCGGCGGCGACGCTTTGAAGCTCGGCGCCGCCCAGCCGGTCGCGGTGACCCGCCTGCGAAAAGCGCACGAATCCTGGCTGCCGGAATACATGGATCGGAGCCCGGCATGACCCCCGTTCGTCATCGTCAAGACCAAGGCCGGCCTCGCCTATCTGAGGCCGGAGCGTGTCGTCGCCGTCAGCGCGACGGACGACGCCGAATGCATGATTCTGATGACCGACGGCGTGACGATCGCCGCCAGGGAACCCGCCGCCGACGTCATCGCGCGGCTCGAGCGCGAGGCGGACGACAAGACATCCCGATAAGGAGCCGAACCGATATGGCCATGTCCCGAACCGAGATCGAAAGCATGATCAAAGAGGCCTTCCCCGATGCGCGCGTCGAGGTGAAGGACCTCGCCGGCGACGGGAACCACTATGCGGCAAACGTCGTGACGTCCGCCTTCAAGGGCAAGAGCAAGGTGCAGCAGCACCAGATGGTCTATGCCTCGCTGAAGGGCAAGATGGGCGGCGAGTTGCACGCCCTCGCGCTGACGACGTCGGAGAGCTGACGCGGCCGGCGGCCTGCGGGCGGTGTTCTCGAGGAACCGAAAGCTCGACGGCGAGTTCGAAGCGAGCCTCGCGCGCCTGTTATTCCCTGACTTCAGGCAAAAAAGGAAAAGCCGTGCGCTCGCCGCGCCGCTCTCGGTGGAAAAAGATCAGTCAGTTCAGATGATTGAGCCGCAGTTTCGGCAATTAACCGACTTTTCTGCGTGCAAGTAACAGGGAAAATCGGTTCCCTGTTCGAGTGAGGAACAGGGAACTTAAAAAGCTGGAACAGGGAATAAATTCGGAATGGGCGCCCGGCCGGTTTCGGCGTGCCGCGAGCCTTTCGAGCGTCAGCTCGAGTCAAGGCGCCGCAATACGGATTTAAGATAAACAGAATAATCGAGGCGGTTTCCCCAAAGCCGGTCCAGGCGGAGGGGATCGCGCCGGGTCTCTGCCGACCTCGCCAGGTCAGACGACCGTGGCGACTTGAAATTATGGGTCGCGCCGACTATGCGAGCCATATATATGGTCAATTGAAGAGCGTATTTTATGAACCCCCGGAAATTGCGGAACGTCAGCGAATAGCGGAGTTGCTCGACCCCCGGGATGCTATGCTCCCACGCGGCGCGCGGCGGGCGACGGCTCGTGAACTTGGTGCGGCCGTGGTGGTCTTTGTGTTTCTATTTGTTTCGTCACCACCTAGAGCACGAAGTTTGCACGAAGGACACCAAAAGCCCGCTGTCACGGGCATCGATTCGATCGTCTCAGCGGTGCTGAGCGGCGACAGCGACCTCAGCCGACGGATCAGTCCCGATGAAGATCGGGATCGCCGAAGCGGCCGGCGCAACGGTCGAGAACGGTGCAGCGCTGGGAGGTTCGTCGTCGCGCCCACCAGACTGCGGAATCCTATGACCGAGGACGCCGCTTGCGCGACCCGCGTCCGCCGCGGCGCCGAAGGCAGGCGCCTCACCGATAACAGCGCATCTTGCCGTCGGGACCACGCACAGCCCTATGGCCCGTATGTTTCAGGCACCAGTCCTCGTTCTGACCGCCGAAGACGCACCGGCCGGCCCCGTTGCGATGGCCATTCGGACCGCAGCCGCCCAACGCGAACGCCGGTGTCGCCCCCGATGATACGGCGGCGGAAAGAACCACAACCCCGAATAGAGCAGCCTGTAGCTTCTTCATGAAGTTCTCACATCTACCCCGGCAAGGCGCGTCTTTTGATGGCCCAAGCGTATGTCTGTGTGCCCGATTCGCCTTATGCCGCTCCCGACGATCGTCAATATGGCCGGTATTGGCGATTGTCTCAAGCGGATTGCCGGTCGGTTCCATAGCGCCCCCACGCGCAAGGCTTCAGGAACGGCCGTCGGCCGACGGCTGGTGAACCTGGCGCGGCCTTGGTGGCCTTTGTGTTTCTATTTTTCGTCACCACCAACAGCACCTCTCAGCGAATTGCGCCGCAGGCCCTCATCCGGCCGGCTGTCGCCGGCCACCTTCTCCCGCAAGCGGGAGAAGGGAACGCGCGCCCCTCTCCCGGGTGAAGGCAAGCCGATGCGACCAAAAATTCATCTAGCTCTGGCCCCCAAGTCCGCGTGGCGCGCGGAAAAAATTCTAAATCCGGGCGGCGAGGCGCCGATATCGGGACCGGCCGCCGCCTTCGGCGCGGCCGTCGCCCAATTCTTTGCAACGAGGCCCAATTTGACCGCCGACGCTCAAACCCAGACGAACGAAGCCGCGACGACCCAGAGCTTCGAGGCCGATGTTTCGCGGCTGCTCCACCTGATGGTCCATTCGGTCTATTCCGACCGGGAGATCTTTGTCCGCGAGCTCGTCTCCAACGCCGCCGACGCCTGCGAAAAACTGCGCTACGAGGCGATCGCAAAACCCGAACTGACCGAGAGCGGGCCCTTCGTCATCACCGTCTCGCTCGATCCCGACAAGAAGACGCTGACGGTCTCCGACAATGGCGTCGGCATGACGCGCGAGGATCTGACCGCCGGCCTGGGCACCATCGCCCGGTCCGGCACGAAAGCCTTCCTCGACAAGCTGACCGCCGAGGACGCGAGCAAGGAGGCGCAGACGCTGATCGGTCAGTTCGGCATCGGCTTCTATTCGTCCTTCATGGTGGCCGACGAGGTTGTGGTCGAGACGCGCCGCGCCGGCGAGCCGCACGCCTTCCGCTGGTCATCCGATGGCCAGGGTTCGTTCACCATCGCGCCGCTCGCGCTCGAAGAGGCGCCCGAGCGCGGCACGCGCGTCATCCTCCATCTCAACGACGCCTCGAAAGAGTTCCTCGATTCCTGGCGGGTCGAGCGGATCATCCGCGATCATTCGGGCGCGGTCGCCGTGCCGATCGACTTCGTCGACAAGCCGGGGGCCGAGCCCAAGCGCATCGCCGACGGGGCGGCGATCTGGGCCAAGCCCAAGTCCGAGGTGAAGCCCGAGGATTATTCCGAGTTCTACCGCGGCCTGTCCGGCCAGTTCGACGAGCCGGCTCTGACCCTGCACTGGCGCGCGGAAGGGCGGCACGAATATACCGTGCTCGCCTTCATCCCCGGCTCGCGGCCGTTCGACCTGTTCGATCCGACGCGCAAAAGCCGCAACAAGCTCTACGTGCGCCGCGTGCTCATCACCGAGGACGCCGACATCCTGCCGGGCTGGCTGCGTTTCGTCCGCCTCGTCGTCGACAGCGCCGACCTGCCGCTGAACGTCTCGCGCGAGATGATCCAGAAAAGCGACGTGTTCGCCGCGATCCGCAAGGGCGTGACGAACCGCGTCGTGCAGGAGCTCGGCAAGCTCGCGGAAGCGGAGCCGGAGAAATTCGCCAAAGTGTGGGAGAATTTTGGCGCGGTGATCAAGGAGGGCCTGTACGAGGACCCGGAGCGCCGCGACGGCCTCTACAAGATCGCCCGCTTCGCCTCGACCGCCAAACCGGACGGCGGACGGACGCTCGCCGAATATGTCGCCTCGCTGCGTGAGAACCAGACGGCGATCTATTACCTCACCGGCGACGACGCCAAGCGCCTCGCCGCCAGCCCCCAGCTCGAGGGTTTCAAAGCCCGCGGCGTGGAAGTCCTGCTGCTCTCCGATCCGGTCGACGCCTTCTGGGTCTCGACAGCGGCGGGTTACGAGGGAAAGCCGTTCAAGTCGGTGAGCCAGGGCGCAGCCGACATCAAGTCGATCGCGCTGGTCGAGGGGGCGTCGGCGCCGGCCGAAGCGTCAAGCGACGTCGCGACCCTGCTCGCCTTCTTCAAGCAGACGCTGGAGAAGGAGGTCGCGGAGGTGCGCTCTTCCGACCGCCTGACCGACAGCGTCGCCTGCCTGGTCGCCGCGGATTTCGGTCCCGACCGGCAGCTCGAGAAAATGCTCGCCGCGCACGGCCGGCTTTCCGAGCGCGCCAAGCCGATCCTCGAAATCAATCCGGCCCATCCGCTGACGGTTGCTCTGGCGCACCGCTTCCGCGACGGCAAGGATAAGCCGCTGGTCGAGGATTCGGCCTGGCTGATGCTCGACGAGGCGCGGCTGCTCGAGGGCGGCCAGGTCGAGGACCCGCCGGCCTTCGCCGGCCGGCTCCGCCGGGTGCTGGAGAAGGCGCTCGGGTAGCGCGAGCCTGTCGCGTCGGGCGGTCGAGCGCGGCGGTAATGAGGAAAAGGGGTTACAATGGCGGGCGCGGCATCGATTCAAGACCTCGATCAACGGATCGCACTGATCCGCGACAACATCCGGGAACTCACCGAGCAGGCCGCCGCTCTCTCCGGCGCCGAGGATGAGGCGCGCGCGGCCGACCGCATCTCGGAGCAAGAGGAGCTGCTCGCCGCGCTCCTCAAAGAGCGTGAGTTGCTCGCTGGATAGAAAGCCGGCGCGTGTATGAGTGGCGACGTCGCCATCGGCGCTGACGCCCTCGTCCTGAGGCGCCGCGCGTAGCGCCGCCTCGAAGGACGTTCCAGTGCGCTCGACCTGTCGCGCAATCTGGAGCGTCCTTCGACAGGCTCAGGACGAGGTCGCGAAAGGCGATGTTTTTTCAGGCGAGTTGCGCGGCGGTCGCCGGCCGCCGACCGAGCTGAACCAGTCAGCCTGCCCCGTCCCCTTGCCCCCGCGGCGCGCCTTTGCCAAAAGGAGCGCTTTCCCCGGGAGGGCCGATCCGTGACCGTCGCCGTCAACCCCGCCTTCGCGCGCCTCGGCGAGGAAAACGCCTTCGCGGTTCTCGCCAAGGCCGCCGAACTGCAGCGGCAGGGCCGCGACGTGATCAACCTCGGCATCGGCCAGCCGGATTTCAAAACGCCGCCGCATATCGTCGAGGCGGCGGTCAAGGCGCTGCGCGACGGCGAGCACGGCTATACCGACGCGACCGGCATCGCCCCCCTGCGGGAGGCGGTGGCGGAAGACCTCAATCGCCGGCTCGGCCTCGAGGTGTCGCCCGACCTCGTCATGATCGTGCCGGGCGGCAAGGTCACCATGTTCATGGCGATCCTGATGTTCGGTGAGGAAGGCGCGGACATCGTCTATCCCGACCCCGGCTTTCCGATCTACCGCTCGATGATCGAATCCACCGGAGCAAGGCCGGTTCCGGCGCAAATGCGGGAATCGAACGGCTTCGCCTTCTCGGCCGAGGAGACGCTGGCGCTGATGACGGCTCGGACCCGGCTCGTCATCCTCAATTCGCCGGCCAACCCGACCGGCGGGGTGACGCCGCAAGAGGAGATCGACAAGCTCGTCGCCGGGCTGGCGCGCTTCCCCGGCGCGGCGATCCTGTCCGACGAGATCTATGGGCAGCTCATCTACGACGGGCTCGCCCACCGCTCCCTCCTCGCCTATCCGGAAATCCGCGACCGGCTGATCCTGCTCGACGGCTGGTCAAAAACCTACGCCATGACCGGCTGGCGGCTCGGCTATTCGGTATGGCCGAAGTTTTGGCGCGACATGGCGCGGAAACTCGCCGTCAATTCCTATTCCTGCGTCAATTCGGCGGCCCAGTTCGCCGGAATCGCGGCGCTGAAAGGCCCGCAGGATTCGGTCGAGGCGATGCGGGCCGAGTTCGATCGCCGGCGCAAGGCGGTGGTCGCGGGGCTGAACCGACTGCCGGGCGTCAGCGCCGTTACGCCGAAGGGCGCGTTCTACGCCTTTCCCAACGTGTCGAAGACCGGCTGGAAGGCGAAGCCGCTCGCCTCGGCCCTGCTCGAGGAAGCGGGCGTGGCGACCGTCGGCGGTCCCGATTTCGGCGTTCACGGCGAGGGCTACCTGCGCCTCTCCTACGCCAACTCGCTCGACAACATCGAGCGCGCGCTCGAGCGCATGCGCGAATTTTTGAGCCGTCCAGCCTCGGCGAACGCAGGCGCCTGAGCAAGCCCACCCGAAAGACCCATTCCGATGCGAACTTCGTTCTTCTTCGCCGTGCTTACCCTTGCCGTCTCGACCGCCGCGGCACCGGTTCTTGCCGAAAGCGCCGCGCGCCCCTGGCAGGCCGTCTGCGACGCCCGGAAGCTCGACTCCCGCGACCTCGCCGAATGCCTGCGGACCGGCGCGGACCACGCGAACTCGGAGCTGCACGCGGTGGTCGAGGCGGCGATCAAGTCGATCGACTCGCGCCCGGGGCTGATGTCGTCGCAGAAAGCGCGCTGGCGGCGCTCGCTCACCGAAGCGCAGGAGCTTTGGACGAGCTGGCGCGACTCCGAGTGCCAGGACGTCGCGCCGTTCGAAGCGGGCATGGCGGCCAAGGGGGCCGATCCGCGGCTCGGTTGCATCATCGACGACGACGCCGAACGGGTGGCGAGCCTCAAGGCGCGCTACCCTTGAGCGCGCCGCTCGACAGGCAACTTCTCGACGGCCTGGGACTTCGCCGCCGACCCGCTCGACCGCGCTGCCGACCAGCGCGACAACGCCGACGCCCTCGCCGGCTTGCGGACGCGCGCCGACGCCCGGGCGATCGTGATCGCACGCGACATGCCGGTGCTGGCGAAGGACCCTGCGGGGCTCGACGCGCTGTTGCCGGTCGCCGAGATCGCGGCGCTCGGAGGGGCGCGGGTCGAGGCGATGCTTGGCGTCCTGCCCGGCGGGGCGCCGGTTTTCGCCGCCCTTCTGCCCGACGAGGCAGTTGTGGAGGAGGCGAACGCGAGCGACGGCTTCCTCGACCGGCGGGTTCTCGTGATCCCCGGCCGCGACGATCTGAAGCTGGTCGACCTGCGCTCGATCGCGGCCGGCGGTCTCGTCCCGGCCGATCAGGCAAGCATGCTGGCCTCGGCCAAGGCCTTGATGTTTTGGCACGCCCGCCGGCGCTTCTGCTCGAATTGCGGCCACCTGACCGACGTCGCCGCGGCCGGCTGGCGGCGCGAGTGCAAAACGTGCGGGATGCAGCATTTCCCCCGCACCGACCCGGTCGTCATCATGCTCGCGATCGACGGCGACGATTGCCTGCTCGGCCGGCAGCCGCGGTTCCCGAAGAGCATGTATTCGGCGCTCGCCGGTTTCGTCGAGCCGGGCGAGACGATCGAGGCGGCGGTCCGGCGCGAAATTCTCGAGGAGGCCGGCGTCGCCTGCGGCGAAGTGCGCTACTTCGCCTCCCAGCCGTGGCCGTTCCCCGCCTCGCTGATGATCGGCTGTTTCGCCAGGGCCCGCGGCCGCGCGGTCGTAATCGACCGGACCGAGCTCGAGGACGCGCGCTGGTTTTCGCGGGCGGAGACGCTGGCGCTCCTCGAGCGGCGCCATCCGGACGGCTTGACCGCGCCGATCCCGATGGCGATCGCCCATCACCTCATCAAACGGTGGGTGGAGGGCGGCGCGGATTTCGATCGACCCTAACGTAGCGACTTTAACGCTCCGATCCTTTCTGATCGCGAGAACAGTTGGAGCTCGCCCCGCGGGGAGGAGTCGGAACATCAGCGACAGAACGACCCGGAGAAGCCGGGGCCTCGAGCGCGGCCGAATTCGCTGCCAACAGGGAAAAATGCAGGGAATTTCTCGCATTTCGCTGATTTTGGGGAAACCCGTCCCGAAAAGCCCAACGAGTTCGAGGCGGTTCCGGGAAAATTCCCTACGCTGGCGAACAGGGAATTATTTTCGCCGAACAGGGAATTAAAGTTCCCTGTTCAGCCGAAAACAGGGATATCGCGCGCCTGACATGCCGCCTGTTCGGCCCTTTCCGCACGCGAGCGCAGCCGGCCAAAAGATCGGAAGAATCAAAGAGGCAGCGATCCAAGGCATGAGCGTTCCGGCGAAGACAATTGCGCAGCGAGCCGCCTCAGATAGTTCGCCCGGCGCCGGTCCCAATGGCGATCGCCCACCATCTGATCAAGCGGTGGGCGTTCGACGGAGTAGAGTTTTCGCCGGCTCCTTGAGCGTGGCCTTTACTCAACTCGACCCAGTGTCATTAGACCCGGTGATCTAACCAAAACCGTCCCTTGATGCTATATTCCTGCCGATGTGTCTTGAATCTCCGCCGACATGAATATCGCATCCGCCAAAGTTGAGGAGCTTGCCAACCGTCTCGCTCGCCTCACCGGCGAGGACGTGGAGACGGCGTTGGAACGCGCCGTCGAAGAAAGGTTGTCCCGCGTCGCGGCCACAGTTCCCGCCAATCGCGAGGCCGCGATGCGGAGGTTTTTCGATCGCGTGTCCGCCATGCCGGTCAGGGATTATCGGCCCATTGACGACATTATAGACTATGGCCCTGACGGGCTTCCTTCCTGATGATTTTGGATACTTCCGCGATCGTGGCGACCGTTGCCGGCGAGCCGGACTCAAGCCGTTTTCGGGAAGCAATGATCCGCGCGGCGTCACTGTCGATCTCGGCGGTGACGGTATTGGAGACGAGGATCGTCCTGCATTCCCGCCGCGGCGCCGAAGCCGTTCGCGAATTCGAGGAGATGCTGCAAAACGCTGGGATCGTCCTCCTGCCTTTCGATGGGGAAATGGCCGAGGTCGCCTTTCATGCCTTTCGCCAATATGGGAAAGGGCAAGGTCACCCTGCCCAACTCAATATTGTCGATTGCGCTGGTTACGCGCTGGCGAAAATTCGAGACGAACCTCTGTTGTTCAAGGGCGGCGATTTCGAGAAGACGGACATCGTTTCGGCGCTTTAATAATGGGATGGAGCCGCGGGGCGCACGCGCCCCAAATAGGTTGCGCACCTCAACGGACACGCGGCCCGAAGTTCCCGTTACGACTTGGGGAGACGACAGTTTCCCAAACCGGTTGCCGTCAGCCGCCCGCCCGCCTATGCTGCAGCGCGATTTTTCCAGCACAGATCAAAGATACCCGTCCGTGGCCTTCCTCGCCGATGTCCTCTCACGCGTAAAGCCCTCCGCCACCATGACGGTGACGCAGAAGGCGCGGGATCTGAAGGCCAAGGGGCGCGACGTCATTTCGCTGTCGGTCGGCGAGCCGGATTTCGACACGCCCGACAACATCAAGGAAGCCGCGATGGCGGCGATCCGGCGCGGCGAGACGAAATATCCGCCGGTGCTCGGCATCCCGCCGCTGCGTGAGGCGATCGCGCAAAAATTCAAGCGCGAGAACGGGCTCGACTACAAGGCCTCCGACACGATCGTCGGCACGGGCGGCAAGCAAATTCTTTACAACGCCTTCCTGGTCACGATGAACAAGGGCGACGAGGTGATCATCCCCGCCCCCTTTTGGGTCAGCTATCCAGAAATGGTCGCCATCAACTGGGGCGATCCGGTCATCGTGCCGACAAAACTCGAGAAGGCCTTCAAGCTGCAACCCGAGGACCTCGAGCGCGCGATCACGCCGCGCACCAAGTGGCTGATCCTCAACTCGCCGTCGAACCCGACCGGCGCGGCCTATACGCGCGACGAACTCAAAGGCCTGACCGACGTCCTGATGCGCCATCCGCATGTCTGGGTGCTGACCGACGACATGTACGAGCATCTCGTCTATGGCGACTTCACCTTCGCCACCCCGGCGCAGGTCGAGCCGCGCTTAAAGCCCCGGACGCTGACGATGAACGGCGTCTCGAAAGCCTACGCGATGACCGGCTGGCGCATCGGCTATGCGGCGGGGCCGCCTGAGCTCATCAAGGCGATGGACATGGTGCAAGGCCAGCAGACTTCGGGCGCCTGCACGATTTCGCAATGGGCCTCGGTCGAGGCGCTGACCGGCCCGCAGGACTTCATCCCGGTGCGACGCAAGGCGTTCGAGGAGCGGCGCGACCTCGTCGTGTCGATGCTGAACCAGGCCAAGCACATCAAGTGCCCGAAGCCGGAAGGCGCGTTCTACGTCTATCCGTCGGTCGCCGGCGCAATCGGCAAGACGACGCCGTCGGGCAAGATTCTTCGAACGGACGAGGATTTCGTCACCGAGCTGCTCGAGGAGACCGGCGTCGCGGTGGTGCACGGCAGCGCCTTCGGCCTGGGCCCGAACTTCCGCGTCTCCTACGCGACTTCGCTGAAGCAGCTCGAAGAGGCGTGCAAGAAAATCCAGAAGTTCACCGCGGAGCTGCGGTGACTTGAAAAAGCGCAATCACCCCGTCGGCAGGCCCGGGATCGGCACGCCGAAGGTCTGCAGCACGAGCACGATGTTGAGCGCGAGAATGACGATCGAGCCGAGCACCGCAGCGGCCTGGGTGAGGCGCGAGTTGGCGAAGGCGCCCATGATGTCGCGCCGGCCGGTGAAAACGGTCAGCGCGATCATCGGGACCGGCAGGGCGAGGCTCAGCGCGACCTGCGAATAGACCAGCGCGTCGGTCGCGTTGAGGCCGAGGGCGATGACGACGAAGGCCGGGATCATGGTGATCAGGCGGCGCAGCAGCACCGGAATCTTGAAACCGACGAAGCCCTGCATCACCATCTGGCCGGCCATGGTGCCGACCGCCGAGCTCGACACGCCTGAGGCGAGCAACGAAGTCAGGAACACCGCCGCTGCGCCCGCGCCGAGGATCGGGGTCAGCGTCGAATAGGCGGTCCCGATTTCGGCGACGTCGCTGTGGCCGGCGTGGAAGGCGCTCGCCGCCATGATGACCATCGCGATGTTGACCAGCCCCGCCGCCGTCAGGGCGACAATCACTTCGAGATTGGAGAAGCGGAGCAGCATGCGCCGCTCGCCATCGTTCCGCGCCGCGCCGCGCGCGCTGACGAGGCCGGAGTGCAGGAAGATCGCGTGCGGCATAACGGTCGCGCCGATGATGCCGACCGCCAGCGTCAGCGCGGCGGCGTCGGGCAGGATCGGCGTCGCCATGCCGCGGACCGCGTCGCCCCAGTCGACCGGCGCGATCACCAGCTCGATGAGGTAGCAAAGGCCGATGGTCGCGACGAAGGCGCCGATAATGAGCTCGATCGGCCGGAAGCCCCAGCGCTCGACATGCAGAATGGCGAGCGTCAGGAGCGCCACGACGCCCATGCCGACCATCATCGGGATATGCAGGAGCAGCGAAAGTCCGATCGCCCCGCCGATGAATTCGGCGAGGTCGGTCGCCATCGCGGCGAACTCGCTGACGCCCCAGAGCCCGTAGACGAGCGGCCGCGGCAGCTGGTCGCGGCACATTTCTGCAAGATTCCGCCGGGTCACGATGCCGAGCTTGGCCGACAGCGCCTGGAACAGCATCGCGATGACATTGGCGAGCACCACCACCCACAGGAGCGTGTAGCCATATCGGGCGCCCGCCTGGATGTTGGTCGCGAAATTGCCGGGATCCATGTAGGCGATCGAAGCGATCACCGCCGGCCCGAGGAAGAGGAGGGCGGAAAACATGCGGCCGCGTCCCGCCAGGGTCTCCTGGATGGCGGCCACCGTCCGCTCGGTCATCGTCGCGTTGGTCATCAAGGCTCCGGCCGCGGCATACGGCCCTGCTGCCAAATGTAGCCTCGGCTACAATTCCGTCAAGGGGCAATGGTTCCGGATTTTGGCCGTCCCGCCGACCGATGGCCTCTGCTTGCGCGGAATTAGCCCTGCGCCAGCTGCCGCTCCAGGTCGTTCAGCACCCGATAGCAGGGCAGCACCTGCTCGACGCTGGAATTGGGCTCCCGGCCCTCGCGGATGGCGGCGAAGAATTCGCGGTCCTGCAATTCGATGCCGTTCATCGAGACGTCGACCTTGCTCACGTCGATCTTCTCGTCCTTGCCGGTAAAAAGGTCGTCGTAGCGGGCGATATAGGTCGCCGTGTCGCCGATGTAGCGGAAGAACGTGCCGAGCGGCCCTTCGTTGTTGAACGACAGCGACAGCGTGCAGATCGCGCCGTTGGCCGCCTTGAGCTGGATGCTCATGTCCATCGCGATGCCGAGCGTCGGATGGATCGGCCCCTGCAGCGCGTTCGCCTTCACGATCGGCGAGCGGCACTGATAGGCGAACAGATCGACGGTGTGGGCGGCGTGGTGCCAGAGCAGGTGGTCGGTCCACGAGCGCGGCTGGCCGAGCGCGTTCATGTTGGTGCGGCGAAAGAAATAGGTCTGCACGTCCATCTGCTGGATGTGGAACTCATTCGCCAGGATCCGCTTGTGGACGAACTGATGGCTCGGGTTGAAGCGGCGGGTATGGCCGCACATGGCGACAAGGCCGGTGCGCTTCTGCATCGCCACTACCGCCTCGGCGTCCTTGAGGTTGTCGGCGAGGGGGATCTCGACCTGCACGTGCTTGCCGGCTTCGAGACATTGCAGCGCCTGGGCGGCGTGCAACTGGGTCGGCGTCGCGAGGATCACGGCGTCGAGGCCGGGCAGCTTCAGGCTGTCGGCGAGGTCGGTCGTCACATGGCCGACGCCGTATGTCCTGGCCGCCTCCTGCGTCCTGTCGAGTTCGCGTCCGACCAGCGAGACGACTTCGACGCCGTCGATCAGCTTGATGCCGTCGAGATGCTTGAGGCCGAAGGCTCCGGCGCCCGCCAGCGCGACTTTGATGGTCTGGGTCATTGAGGCTCTCCGAAGCTGTAAAGAGAGATTGCGGCGCAGGCCCTCATCCGGCCGGCTGACGCCGGCCACCTTCTCCCCGCATAGGGCGTCGAAAGACGCCCGTCTCTCGACGGGCTATGCGGGAGAAGGGAACGCGCGCCCCCTCTCCTGCTTGCGGGAGAGGGCCGGGGTGAGGGCAGGTCGATCCGGCAATAAATCATGAGGCGCTACGCCGCATTCTCCAGAATGAGATGGCCGACGGCGGTGTTCGACGCCGGAACGTGATAGAAGCGGTGCGCCACCTTCGGCTTCGGGCCGCCGACGACGTCCGACATCGCGCCGCGGGCGATCAGCCACATCACGAGTTCGATGCCTTCCGAACCCGCCTCGCGGACGTATTCGATGTTCGGCATCTGCGCGAGGCCCTTGGGGTCGTCGATCAACCGGTCGAGGAACTTATTGTCCCACTCCCGATTGATCAGGCCGGCGCGCGGCCCCTGAAGCTGATGGCTCATGCCGCCGGTGCCCCAGATATGGACGTTGAGATCCTCGGGGTAGCTCCTGATCGCCTTGCCGATCGCCTGGCCAAGCGCGAAGCAGCGCGCCCCCGAGGGTACGGGGTGCTGCACGACGTTGACGGCGAAGGGGATGATCTTGCACGGCCATGCGTCGACTTGGCCGAAAACGCAGCTCAGCGGCACCGTGAGGCCGTGATCGACGTCGATCTCGTTGACCATGGTGAGGTCGAAATCCTGCTGGATCACCTCCGAGGCGATGTACGAGGCGAGCTCCGGATCGCCGATCACCTTCGGCACCGGGCGCGCGCCATAGCCTTCGTCCGCCGGATTGAATTCGGGGCCGGTCATGATCGCGAAAGTGGGGATCATCTGGAGGCTGAAGGCGGTGGCGTGATCGTTGTAGACGAGGAAGATCACGTCGGGCTTGTGCGTCTTCACCCATTCCTTGTCGAAGTCGTATCCGGCGAACACCGGCTTCCAGTAGTCCTCCTTCGTCTTGCCGAGGTCGAAGGCCGCGCCGACGGCGGGAATGTGCGATGTATAGAGGGAGGCGGTGATGCGGGCCATGCTCGAAAGTCCTTTGCCGGTGAGAGGTCGAGAAACCGTCAGTCTTTCTGGGGACGCTGAGCGTCGCCGTCCTCGCCGATCTTGCGGTTGCCTTCGATCTTTCGGCCGCCCTTGACCATCATGTCGCGGTATTCCTGCTCGCTCATGCCGGTCATCGAGCCGGCCATCTGCTGGAAGCTCTTGCCGTCGGTCGCGCCGATCTTCGACAGGAAGTAGATGTTGCCGCCGAGCGCCATCATGCGGTTGAGGTCACGGTCGAGCACCGCCTGCTTCTGTTCCTCCGTCATCTTCCATTCGTCGAGATAGGCGCGCTCGTTCGCCTTGAACTTCGCGCGGTTCTCCGCCTTCATCAGCGACATGCAGAACTGGTTGAGCCAGTAGCCTTTGCGCGATTGCTCGGCATCGAAGATGATCGTGCCGGGTATTTCCTTGAACTCCTTGTCCAGGGACATCAGTTCCTCCGTTCTTCGGGCCAGTAGAGCCGCATCGGATTGTCGACGAGCAGCTTTTGCTGCAGCTCGGCCGTCGTCGCGATATGCGGCAGGATGTCGACCAGCAGGCCGTCGTCGGGCATGTGGTCCTTGAGATTCGGGTGCGGCCAGTCGGTGCCCCAGATCACGCGGTCGGGAAACTCCTCGACGACCCTGCGCGCGAAGGGGACGAAGTCGCGATAGGGATTGCGCTCCCCGTTCAGCGCCGGCGGCCCGGAGACCGACAGGCGCTCGGCCCCCGAGACCTTGGCCCAGACATTGTCGTTCCGGCGCATGAACTCGAGGAAGAGCGCGAACTCGGGCCCGTCGACCGGCTTGGTGACGTCGGGGCGGCCCATGTGGTCGACCACGATCGTGGTCGGCAGCGCGGTGAAGAAATCGCGCAGCTCGGGCAGGTCGACCGCCTCGAAATAGATGACGACGTGCCAGCCGAGCCGGGCGATGCGCCCGGCGATCTCCATCAGCTCGTCCTTCGGCGTGAAATCGACGAGGCGTTTGACGAAATTGAAGCGCACGCCGCGGACGCCCGCATCATGCAGGCTCTGCAGCTCCGCCTCCGTTACGCTGCGCCGCACCGTTGCGACGCCGCGCGCCCTGCCGTTGCTGGCGAGGCACGCGTCGACCATCGCGCGGTTGTCGGCGCCGTGGCAGGTCGCCTGCACGACGACGTTGCGCGAGAAGCCGAGCCAGTCGCGCAACGCGAAAAGCTCAGCCTTGCTCGCGTCGCAGGGGGTATATTTGCGCTCGGGCGCATAGGGGAATTCCGCTCCCGGGCCAAACACATGGCAATGCGAGTCGACGGCGCCGGGCGGCGGGCGGAAGTCCGGCTTGCTCGGCCCGTCATACCAGTCGAGCCAGCCTTTGGTCTTCTCGAATGGGCCGCTCACCGGCCGCCCTGTCCCGGTCGTTGTCATGGCCATCCTCAGTCGATGTATTTCAGGCCGGCCTTTTCGAGCGGCTCGCGCATCTTGTACATGTCGAGGCCGAGTACGCCCGAGGCGAGCTTCGCCCGCTTGTCGCCCTCGTTGGCTTCGCGCGCCTGGGCCGCGGCCAGGGTCTTTTCGGCCCGGGCCGCCGGCACCACGACGACGCCGTCGTCGTCGGCGACGATCGCGTCGCCCGGATTGACCAGCGCGCCGGCGCAGACGACCGGGATATTCACCGAGCCGAGCGTCGCCTTGACCGTGCCCTTGGCGCTGACGCACTTGCTCCACACCGGGAAGCCCATTTCGGTCAGCGTCTTCACGTCGCGCACGCCCGCGTCGATGACGAGCGCCCGGGCGCCGCGCGCCTTGAAGCTGGTCGCCAGCAGATCGCCGAAGTAGCCGTCGGTGCATTCGGCGGTGATGGCGGCGACGACGATGTCGCCGGGCTGGATCTGCTCGGCGACCACATGCATCATCCAGTTGTCGCCCGGATGCAGGAGGACCGTCACCGCCGTGCCGGAGACCTGCGCGCCGGCGAAGATCGGCCGCATGGCGGGGTTCATCAGGCCGACGCGGCCCATCGCCTCATGCACGGTCGCCACTCCGAGCGACGCGAACGCGTCGACGGCGGCGCGGTCGGCGCGCTGGATGGTGCGTCGGACGATGCCGAGTTCGGTCATGGGTTTCATCTCCTATCCTACCGGCCCTGAGCCTTCAGCGCCCGGTCGAGGCGCGGATAGACGCGGCGGGCGTTGCCTTCATAAACCTTGTGGCGCTCCTCGGGCGTCAGGTTCAGCGTCGCCTCGATGTAGCGCTTGGTGTCGTCGTAGTTATGGCCGGTCTCCGGGTCGATGCCGCGCACCGCGCCGATCATTTCGCTGGCGAACAGGATGTTGTCGACCGGGATCACCCGGGTCAGAAGATCGACGCCCGGCTGATGATAGACGCAGGTGTCGAAGAACACGTTCTTGAGCAGGTGCTCCTTGAGGAGCGGCTTTTTCAGCTCCTGCGCAAGGCCGCGGTAGCGGCCCCAGTGATAGGGCGCGGCGCCGCCGCCGTGCGGAACGACGAAGCGCAGCGTCGGGAAATCCTTGAACAGGTCGCCCTGAATGAACTGCATCACGGCGGTCGTATCGGCGTTGATGTAATGGGCGCCGGTGGTGTGGAAGCAGGGGTTGCAGCTCGTCGAGACATGCACCATCGCCGGGATGTCGTATTCGACCATCTTCTCGTAGATCGGATACCAGTGTCGGTCGGTGAGCGGCGGGCTGGTCCAGTGGCCGCCGGAGGGATCGGGATTGAGGTTGATCCCAACGAAACCGTATTCCTCCACGCAGCGCTCGAGCTCCGCAATGCAGGTCTTCGGATCGACGCCGGGGCTTTGCGGCAGCATCGCCGCGCCGATGAAATGGTCGGGGAAGAGCTTCCACACGCGAAAACAGAGCTCGTTGCAGATCGAGGCCCAGGTCGAACTGACGGCGAAGTCGCCGATGTGATGGGCCATGAAGCTGGCGCGCGGGGAAAAGATTGTCAGGTCCGCGCCGCGCTCCCTCATCAGCCGAAGCTGGTTCGCTTCGATCGACTCACGCAGTTCGTCATCGCTGATCCTGAGATCGGCGACCTTCGGCATGGCGGCCGGGTCCTTGATGCCGGCGATCTGCTGGTTGCGCCAGGCCTCCAGCTGCTTGGGGGCGGTCGTATAATGGCCGTGGATGTCGATGATCAATTCCTGGCTCCCCAATATTGTTCGGTATGGCTGGGCCTCGCGACGGTTCGCGAGGCCGGTTCGGAGACCTAGCCGGCGGTCGCCAGACTCTGCCGACGCAGGCGATCGTATTCGGCCTTTTCGACTTCGGGCGCGCCGGACTCGCCCAGATCATTGAGATGGACGCGGAACGTCTCGCGCGCGCTCCAAGCCGCGATCGCCGCGATCGCCGTGATGCCCAAGGCGAATGCTCCAACCGTCACCGGCACATTGTGCGAGCCTGGCGGTGCGACCGTCGCAAACAACGCCGGCAGCAGAGCGGTTAGCATCGTCCCGATGTTCTGCGCAATCGCCATGCCCGAGACGCGGGCGCGGGTCGGGAACAGCTCAGGATAGAAGCTCGGGAATATCGCATTGTATCCCTGATACACGATGCCCCACATCAGGATCGAGATCACAAACGCGAGCGGCACGCTCTTCATGCTGATGGCGTAGAGATAAGCGAACGTCAGCAGGCCCGCCGCGAGCGAGCCGACGATGATCGGCGGCCGGCGGCCGATCCTGTCCGAAAAATCGCCGACGAATGGGATCACGACGACCGCCACAATGTTGCCGATGACCGGAATCCACAAGTAGATGGTCTTGTCCATGCCGACGCCGTATCCCGGCTGCACCGCGTAGGCGGCGCCGAAGATGGTCGCCACCACTGGAATGACGTTCATCAGCGACATGCAGACGACCCGCAGCATATCCGGCCAATGGTTGGTCAAAGCGTCCAGGACCGGCGCCTTCGGAAGTTCGTGATGCGCTTGCTCTTCGCTGAAGGCGGGCGTTTCCTCGACCTCGCGCCGGATCACATAGCCGGCGACCAGAACCAGAACGCTGAGGAGGAACGGAACGCGCCATCCCCAAGTCACGAAAGCCTGGTTCGAAAGCGCGTAGCTCAGCGGCAAATAGACCGCGGCCGCCAGGATTTGCCCGGCCTGCACGCCTTGCAAGGTGAAACTCGCGAAATAGCCGCGCCGCCCGAACGGAGCATGCTCGAGAATCATCGAGCTCGCCCCCGATATCTCGCCGGCGACCGCAAAACCCTGGATCAGGCGCAGGACCACCAACAGCACCGGCGCCCAGACTCCAACCTGCGGATAGGTCGGAAGCAGTCCGACCGCAGTGGTCGAGAGACCCATCAGGACGAGGCAGATCAAAAGCACGTTCCTGCGGCCGTAAGTATCGCCCAGGTGCCCAAGCACGAACGCGCCGATCGGCCTTGCGATGTAGCCCACGCCGTAAGTCGCCAGAGAGGCGACGATGGCGACGGTGGGGTTGGTCGAGGGAAAGAAAATTTGCGGAAAGACGAGCGACGCCGCCGTCGCATAGATGAAGAAGTCGTAGTATTCGAGCGCCGAGCCGATCCAGCCGCTCGCGGCCGCGACCTTGCTCTGGTGCCGTCCTTGGGGTTCGTGAGTTCAGCGCCGCGGACATTTCCGTTCCTCCCATGTCTGTCTTTTTTAAGCGTTCTAATAGTCGACCTGAGCGACCGCTCTCAACTCCGATGCCGTCGTTGCGGGAAAGCCGAAGAATTCCAGATAAGCGGGGATCTGCTCGAAGAGCATTTCGATCCCGATCTGTGTCGGGCAGCCGCGCGCCTGCGCCGCCGCCAGAAAAGCGGTCGTCTCGTGCTTCATCACCACCTCGGCGACATAGGTCGAGGGCGCCAGCTGCGACACGTCGAGCGGCATCGGATCTCCGGCTTTCATGCCGAGCGGCGTAGCGTTCACCACGACGTCGAACCCGGCTGGATCGTTCGATCCGAGAGAGACCTTGAGGCGCGGGTAGTTCTGGCGGAGCCGCCCAGCCAGAGCCTCCATCGGCGGGGCGTTCACATCGTAGACCGCAATCTCGGCTGCGCCCGCCGCCGCCGCCGATGCCGCGATCGCGGAGCCCACTCCGCCCGAGCCCACCACGAGCAGGGTTTTGCCGTTGATTGAACGGCCGTTGCGCGCCATTCCGCGAACGAAGCCTTCGCCATCGAACATGTCGCCGACCAGTCGCCCGAACTCATTGCGGCGCACGGCGTTGCAGGAGCCAGCGACATTCACTGAGGTCGAGACCTCGTCGAGCAGAGCGATGACTGAGACTTTGTGCGGCATGGTGATCAGCGCGCCGTGGAAATTGGTGAACCGGCAGATCTCCGGAAAGGCGCGGCTGAAGTTTTCGCTGGTCACGCCAAGCGGCACGACAGCGGCATTGATCCCGCGGCTGTCGAACCACGGATTGTAGATCATGGGCGACTTGAACGTCGTCGTCGGATAACCGACGTGAGCGATGATTTTGGTGTCGCCGTTCATCATTCCGTCAAGTCCGCAGCAATGCGCCGGACGGTCCGCTCCTCGGGGCGGGATCCGCAGGCCTAGTCAAACTCGATCTCCGCGCGCTTTTCCGATTCCGCCGCGCTCGCCTGCGCGGCGAGCCGCACGGGCGTGTTGGCGGCGCCGAACAGGTCGTAATTGTGTCGCTCGACGATCTCGAAGAAGAAGCGGTCCTGGAAGGTCTCGGTGTAGATGTGAAAAAACTCGCCGTCCTTCACCCGGTCGTACAGCACGCCGAGCGCGCGCATCCGCGCGAGAAGGCCGGGATCGATCTCGAACCGGGTCGCGAGATCGTCGTAGTAATTGTCGGGAATGGGCAGAAAGCCGACGCCTTTGGCTCTTGCGGCTTCGACGGCGAAAAATATGTCGTCGGTCGAAAGCGCGATCTGCTGGAAGCCGGCGCCGCCGAAGGCCTCGAGAAACCGCGACACGCCGGTGGCTCCGCCCTCGCCGATGTTGAGAGCGATGCGCAATTCCCCGTTGGGGCTGCGCAGCGAGCGGCTGAAGAACGCGCCATGCGGATCGGCGATCTCGACCTGCGGCTGCGGCAAAAGTCCGAGAATGGTGCGGTAGAAGAGAGACCAACTCAAGAATTCGACGCGACGCACGACATTGGAAAGATGGTCGACCTCCCGCAGGCGGCCTTCGCCGGTTTTGTTCGGCTCGGTCACGAAATCGTCGCGCCATCGTCGGTCGTCCGCGCCGACGAAATAAATGAGGCTGCCTTCGACGCCTGCGACCGCGGGCACTGTCGCTTCGCCCGGCCCGATCTTTCCGACATAGCTTTGGCACTCGAGAGCGCTCGCCCGTTCGAGCGCCCTATCGGTGGAGTCGACGCGGAGCGCCAGCGCGCAGACCGAAGGGCCATGCAACAGCGAAAAAGAATGCGCGAAGCCCTCGCGCTCGCGATTGACAACCAGGTTGATCTCACCCTGGGCGAAGAGATCGACGTCCTTCGAGCGATGGTGTCCCGCGCGATGGAAGCCGAGCCCTTCGATCAGCGCAAAAAGCTCGCTCGCGTCGGCGTCGCTCGCCGCGAACTCGATGAATTCGGCGCCTTCGACAACCGGCGGCGGCGGGAGCGGCGCCAGGTCGCCGATCGGCGCGTCGCCCCGTGCGGCGCGTTCGGCGGCGAGCGCCTCCCCCACGGCCCGCAGCGAACGCATGCCGTCGACCGCGATGGCCGCGGCGGAGGCTCCGCGGAACTGGTCGTTGAAGATCTCCAGCGATAGCGGCCCGCGATAGCCCGACCGCGTCACAGCGTCGAGATATTCGACGATCGGATAGTCGCCCTGGCCGGGATAGCAGCGGTAATGACGGCTCAGCGACAAGGGGTCCATCGCCAGCGCCGGCGCGTCGGCCACCTGCACCAGCGCGATCCGCTCGGCGGGGAGACTGGCGATTGGCTCGATCGGATTGCCGCGGACGCAGATGTGAAAACTGTCGAGAACGATGCCGAGATTGTCGCGATCGGCCGCACGCACGATCTCCCAGGCGGCCGTCCAATCCTTGACATGCCGGCCCCAGGCGAGCGCCTCGTAGCCGATGCGCATGCCGTGCTGGCGGGCAAGATCCGAGAGCTCCGCGAGATCTGCGGCGGCCTGTCCGGCATCGTCGATCGCCTCTGGCGAGACGTTGGAGCAGAGGCACAAAAGCCGCGCGCCGAGGTCGTGCATCAGCTCGAGCTTGCGCGCGGCTCGCTCGAAATTGCGCCGTCGCATCGGGTCCGGCATCGCCTCGAAGTCGCGGAAAGGTTGCAGGGCCACGATTTCGAGGCCGAGGTCGGCCGCCAATTGCCTCGCGTCACGGGGCTTGCCGTTGAAAAAGGTCAGATCGCTCTCGAAAAGCTCGAAGGCGCGAAAGCCAGCCTTGGCGGCGGCGGCAAGCTTGCCTTCCAGCGCGCCCCCCATGCAGACAGAGGCGATCGACCATCTGAGCATCCAGAAAGTCTCCTATATTTTCACTTTCATATTAGATTAGACAAAAATTTGCAATATGGGATAATTCTCCAATGTTGGATTCGCACAATCGGCGAACGGAATGAATGAGCACAGCGCAAGGACCGGCGGAGCGCCGACGCTTACCGAGACGCTGCACGAGCTGCTCCGCCGCGACATCATTCTGGGCGTGTTGCCCCCCGCTGCCAAGCTCAAACTTGAGAAGCTCAGCAAAACCTATGACGTCAGCGTCAACACGTTGCGGGAGACCCTTTCACGGCTGGCGGCCGATGGGCTCGTCGTCGCCGAGGGGCAGAAGGGTTTCGCGGTTCTGCCGGTCTCGACCGAGGACTTGCGCGAAATCACCGAGATGCGGCAGCTGCTCGAATGTCATGCGCTCAAGCAGTCGATCGCCGCCGCGGACCTCGACTGGGAGGGGCGCGTCGTCGGCGCTTATCACAAGCTGTCGAAGGTCGAGGAGTTGGTCGAGGGGAAGCCGGAAACATATGGGGAGCCATGGGAGCGCGCCAATCAGGAGTTCCACGAGGCTCTGATCTCCAACTGCCGCTCACGCTGGCTGCGCCTCTATCTGCGCGCCATGTACGATCACAGCCGCCGTTACCGCATGCTATCGCTTAAAACGAAGCCCTTTCCACGCTCGCAATCCGCCCGCGAGCATCGAAGCATTCTCGACGCCGCGATCGAGCGCGACGGAGAGCGGGCCAGCCGTCTCCTCGCCGATCACATTCTGAAGGCGGCGCAACTCGCTGCGCCTGAAGCAAGCGGCTAGGCGCACGCTCGATTCGAGCAGGACATCCCGTTGGCGCGCGGCGGCGCGATCAGGACAAGCGAATTTAAACGCGCCTTCGCGACAGTTCATGCCGGCTCCATGCCGTAGCGTCGTATTGCGTCGCGGGTTTCATGGGAAGCCATATAGGCGATGAGTGCATGTGCGGCGTCGCGCTCGCGAGACGTGCTGGCCACGCCGGCCGAGAATACGGTTACGGGCTGAATCTCCGACGGCAAAGAACCAACGATCTCGATGCCGGGTTGGCCGACCAGTTCGCTCAGCTGCTGAAAACCGAGATCGGCGTCGCCCCGGGCGACCAGACTGGCCACCGGCACGCCTGGCGGAGCCGTGAGGGCGCGCCCCATCACGGCTTCGGTCACACCCCATTTCTCGCACAGCGTTTTCAAGTGATCGCCGCTCGGGCCCGTCGAATAGCAGATTCTTGTCGCCGCGAGCATCGCCTGCCTGACGGCTTGTTCGCTTTCGACGCGAGGTCGCGGCGAGCCGGCGGGGACCGCAATGGCGATTGCCGAGCGCGCGAAATCCAAAATGCTGCCTTTGGCGATATGGCCTTCGGCCTCAAGACTTCGCCACGACTTTCGACGCCAGCACCACGACGTCCGTTACTTCGCCCGCCCGCACCAGTTTGGCCGCTTCGACGCCGCCCATCGGGCGGATCTCGACCCGTGTCCCGTTTCGCTGCTCGTAGTCCCGAGCCAGATCGGCCAGGATGTGGCGGGTCGCCATCGACGACAGGCCCGTGATCCGACGCGTCATGTCTGTCTCCGCAACAGCACGCGGAACCGTTCTTCAATGCGCTGAAGCCGCGCGGACATTGATCTTATCCCAGCTCGCAGTCGCCGCAAGCGTCGCCTGCGGCACTGCGGCACGCGGGGCGCGAGCGCGATCATCCCGAGCCGCAGTGTTGCTGATCGGGATGTGGTAGTTGCTATGGGCTTTTCGCGCCGCACCCGGCACGGCGGCTTGGGCCGCAAGCCGTCCATCCGCCGGAAGCCCAAGGCCAGGAGAGGGGCAGCCGCATGCCGCAACCGATCGACCACGGCTCCATCGCCTTCATCGGCTTCGGCGAGGCGGCGCGCGCCTTTCTCGACGGCTGGCGCACCGTTCCGGATTTCGGCGCGCGGGTCTCGGCCTATGACATCAAGACAGATTCGCCCGACCCCGGGGTGCGGGCGGGCAAGCGGGCCGACTATGTCGCGGCCAACGTGATCGGCGCGTCGAGCGCGCCGGAGGCCGTCGCGGGCTGCGCCGCGATTTTCTCGCTGGTCACCGCCGATCAGGCGCATCAGGCTGCGGTCGCCGCGCTGCCGGGCGTCAAGCGGGGCGCATTCTTCTTCGACTGCGATTCCTGCGCGCCGCAAACGAAGGAGCGCACCGCGGAGGAGGTGGACGCCGCCGGCGGGCGTTATGTGGACGTCGCGGTGATGTCGCCGGTCCACCCGCGTCTGCACCGCACGCCGCTTCTCATCAGCGGCCCGCACGCCGAGGACGCTGCGCCTTTTCTCGCGACGCTCGACATGGCGGCCGAAATCCATGCGGGGCCGGTCGGCTCGTCGTCGGCGATCAAGATGATCCGCTCGATCATGATGAAGGGACTCGAGGCGCTGGTCTGCGAATGCGTGCTCGCTGGGCGCAAGGCGGGCGTCATCGAGATGGTGCTCGATTCGCTCGACGACACTTATCCGGGCTTCGACTGGAGGAAGCGCTCGGCCTATATGCTCGAGCGGGTGATGACGCATGGCGTCCGGCGCGCCGCGGAGATGCGAGAGGCCGCCCTGACCGTCGATCTGCTCGGCCTCGACGGGGCCATGTCGCACGCTTCGGTCGGCTGGCAGCAGCGGATCGGCGATCTCGGCCTGCGCTCGACGGCGGAGGAAGCGGCGGATTGCCGCGCGCTCGCCGACAAAATCCTCGCCCGCCTCCACGCGAAGAGCGAAGGATAAAGCGCGCGGTCGAATTTCAAGAACGCGCAGGACGCGGCGAGGAATGCATTTACGAGCGGTTATTGAGAAGCGCTACGGAAGCGGTCCCGGTCACTGTGCAGGCCCCGCCTCGTCGAGCGCCGCGCCAAGGCGCTCCCAATGCGCCTCCCTGCCTGGAATTCCGAAGCGCAACTGGTCGGGCGCCTGTTGGAAGCGGCGGGTCAGGATGCCCGCCTCGAGCAGGCGCTCAAAAACCTCGCCGGCATCCTCACGCGCAGCGAGGCGGAAAAGCCGCGTTCCGCCGACGATGCGCCAGCCGTTGCCGATAAGCAGCGTGTCGAGCCGCTTCTTGTCTTCCGCGAGCCGCACGCTCATCGCATCCGTCCAATCGAGGTCGTTCAGCGCCTTGGTCCCGATCGCGATCGCCGGCCCGCTGACCGGCCAGGGGCCGAGCGCCGCCCGTAAACTCTCCGCTTGGTCGCCCGAAGCGATCGCGAACCCGAGGCGGAGCCCCGGCAGGCCAAAGCTCTTGCCGAAGGAGCGGAGCGCGATCGCGCCGTAGGCGGGCAGGACCGGGGCAAAACTCTCCTTCGCGCCGTCGAAATCGGCGTAGGCCTCGTCGACGATGAGGACGCCTCCACGCCGGTCGAGCTGCTCATGCAAGTCGATGAGCTCGTCGCGGCGCGCAATCCGTCCGTCGGGATTGTTGGGATTGACGACGATTGCGACTTTGAAGTCGGCCAGATCCTCGATCCATTTCACTTCGACAATGCGGACGCCCGCCGCGGCGAAGGCTTCCGCATGGCCGCCATAAGTCTTGCCGAGCACGCCGACGGCGCGCCGCCTCAGGGTGCGCGCCAGCGCCTGGATCAGCGCCTGCGAGCCCGGCCCGGCGACGACGTGCTCGGCCGTTCCCCCGTATCGATAGGCGGCGGCGGCTTCGAGCTCGAAAAGCGCCTGGCTTTCCGGCAGGCCGGTCCAGACGTCGGGGTCGAGTTCGGGCAGAGGATAGGCGTGCGGATTGACGCCGGTCGAGAGATCGATCCATGGCCCCGTTGGGTTTGGAACGAGCCGGCGCGCGACGTCGAGCGCCCCGCCGTGATAGGCAAAGGCCGTCAGGCTTTCCGAGCTCATCCGCCCCGCCATCATGGTTCTTTCGCAATCGCTGCCGCTCGCGCTCGCCGCTCTCGCGGTCGAGGCGCTGGTCGGCTACCCGGCGCCTCTCTATCGCGCGGCGGGCCATCCCGTCACCTGGATGGGCGCCTGGCTTGCCTGGCTCGAAAAGCGCCTCAACCGGCCGGAGATGGGCTTCGCCGCCGGACGGGCGCTCGGCGCGGCCGGGCTCGTCGCTTATCTCGCCCCGGTCGCGTTCGTTTGCCTTGCGGCGACGCGCCTGCTCTCGCCGTTGGGCGCCTTGGGGTTCGCGGGCCTGGTGATCATGGCGGCAAGCTTGCCGGCGCAGCGCAGCCTGCTGGTCCACGTCCACGCGGTCGCCGAGGGCCTCGACAGGAGCCTTGACGATGGACGACGGGCGGTTGCGATGATCGTCGGGCGCAACCCGGATGTTCTCGACGCTGCCGGCGTCGCACGCGCGGCGATCGAGAGCCTCGCTGAAAATTTCTCCGACGGGGTCGTCGCGCCGGTCCTCTGGACCGCCCTCGGCGGCCTCACCGGCGGGGCGCTCTACAAGGCGGTCAACACTGCCGACAGCATGGTTGGCCACAAGGACGCGCGGCACGCCGCCTTTGGCTGGGCCGCAGCGCGGCTCGACGATCTCGTCAATCTGCCGGCCTCCCGCCTTGCCGCGCTGTGGCTTGTCCTCGCCGCGCTGCTCACGCCGGGCGCCTCGTCCTTCGAGTCCGCGCGCGCCGTGCGACGCGATGCCGCGAAACATCGATCTCCTAACGCCGGCTGGCCGGAAGCCGCGATGGCCGGCGCGCTGGACCTCAAGCTCGGCGGGCCGCGCGTCTATGGCCAGACGTCGGTCGACGACGCCTTCATGGGGCATGGCCGGCGCGAGGCGACCGCCGACGACATCCGCCATGCGCTCGGCCTCTACCGGCTCGCCTGCTTCATTGAGGGCTTTGCGTTGGCGGCAGCGGCGGCCACTCTATGGTCCTGACGCCGCTCCGCTTTTAACACGTGCGTGTGGCGCCTCGCCGCGCCCCTCACCCTTACCCTTACCTTCTCCCCGAAACCGGGGAGAAGGGACGCGTCACAGCGCCGCCTTCAGCATCGCGTCGCAATCGAGATGCCCTTCGAGATGGTCGGCAAGCGCGTCAAGCGTGCGCTCGACCGTCGAGTCGTAGGCGAGTTCCGACGCCACGCCGAACGAGGCGAGGAAGGCCGCGCGCTGGCGGTCGTCGGCGAAGAGCCCATGCACGTACGCGCCCGCGACGCGCCCGTCTTCCGACATGGCCCCGTCGCTCCGCCCGTCGGAAAGGCGCAGCAGCGGCCGGGCGCAGTCCGGGCCGCTCGTCTGGCCGACATGCATCTCGTAGCCGGCGAAAGTCGCGCCGTTCGTCATGCAAACGCCCTCGACGCGCTCAAGCGTCTTTTCGCCGGTCAGCGCCGTTTGGACGTCGAGCAGGCCGAGGCCTTCGACCGCGCCGGCCGGCCCCTCGATCCCATGCGGATCTTCGACGCCGCGCCCCAGCATCTGATAGCCGCCGCAGATCCCGAGCACCCGGCCCCCGCGCCGGACATGGGCGAACAAGTCCACGTCCCACCCTTGGGCGCGGAAAAAGGCCAGGTCGGCGATGGTCGCCTTGCTGCCCGGCAAGATGACGAGGTCCGAGACCGGGATCGGCTCTCCCGGCCGAACGAAGACGAGCCGCACCGAAGGCTCTAGCTTTAGCGGATCAAAATCGTCGAAATTGGCGATGCGGGTGAGTTTTGGTACGGCGATCGTGATCGGCGCCTCCTCGCGCGGCTTCAGGCCGGCGAGGCCGAAGGCGTCCTCCGCCGGCAGGCGGGCGGCATCGGAAAAGAAGGGCGCGAGGCCGAAGGCGCGCCAGCCGGTCCGCTCGGCGATGGTCTTCATTCCGTCGGCGAACAGGCTCGCGTCGCCGCGGAATTTGTTGACGATGAAGCCCACGATGGTCGCCGCGTCCTCGGGCGCCACCGCCGCCTTGGTGCCAAAAACTTGGGCGAAGACGCCGCCGCGGTCGATGTCGGCGATCAGCGCGACCGGGCACCCGGCGGCGCGGGCGAAGCCCATATTGGCGATGTCGCCCTCGCGAAGATTGATCTCGGCCGCGCTGCCCGCGCCCTCGACCAGCACAAGGTCGGCCTCGCTCTTCAGACGGGCAAAACTGTCGAGCACGGCCCCCATCAGCTTTGGTTTGAGCGCCTGATACTCGCGCGCCTTGACGTTGCCGAGAACGCGGCCCTGCACCACGACCTGCGAGCCGATCTCGCTCTGCGGCTTCAGGAGCACCGGGTTCATGTGGACGCTCGGCGGAACCCCGCAGGCCCGCGCCTGCAAGGCCTGCGCCCGGCCGATCTCGCCGCCGTCATCTGTCACCGCGGCGTTGTTCGACATGTTCTGGGGCTTGAAAGGACGTACGCTGAAGCCCTGCCGGCGATAGAGGCGGCAGAGGCCGGCGACGATCAAGGTCTTTCCGACATCGGATCCGGTCCCCTGGAACATGAGCGCCCGGGCGGTCAAAGCCGCGAACTCCAAGCCCCGGGGGACGAGTCCCCGCCCCCGTCGCGGGCTTCCACATTCGAACGAGCCTTCGAGCCGCAAGCGGCCCGCTTGCTTCCCTTGTGTCCGCGAAGCGGGGAAGAGCCTGCCCCCGGGCAAAGACCCGGGGGTGGCCGAAGGCCGGATGGGGTGTGGAAGGCAGGCATGGTCCGACGAAGGTTTGCGGTGACGGTCGTGTAATCTGACTTGGCCCGAAGCAGCGGACCACACCCCATCCGGCGCTCGGCGTAATCCTCCCCCGCCCCGCGGGGGAGGGGGACCCGCGCGGGCGATATGAGTTGTGTGAATAATGTAGCGTGCAGGCCGAGGCGCTCCTGCGGCAGGGCGGGGCGCCTTGCAGTCCCGCCTCGACTTGCCGGCGCGAGCCGTCTCACGCCCTTGCCCGGATCGCCTCCTCGACCGCGGTCAGCGCTTCCTTGGCCTTGGCGCCGTCCGGGCCGCCGGCCTGAGCCATGTCGGGCCGGCCGCCGCCGCCCTTGCCGCCGAGCACCGCCGAGCCGAGGCGAACGAGATCGATGGCGTTGAAGCGGTTCGTCAGGTCCGCCGTGACCGCCACGACTAGGCTTGCCTTGCCGTCTTCGCCGGTGGCGGCAATCGCCGCCACGCCCGAGCCGACGCTCTGCTTGGCCTCGTCGGCGAGCGACTTCAAATCCTTCATCTCGACGCCGGTCACGGCGCGCGAATAGAATTTCACCCCTGCGACCTCGCGCACCGCGTCGTTCGCGCCCGAGGCGCCTCCGCCCATCGCCAGCTTCCGCTTCGCCTCGGCGAGTTCGCGCTCGAGCTTGCGCTTTTCGTCGATCAGCGTCTCGAGCCGCTGGCCCGCCTCCTCCGGGGGGGCGCGCAGGAGGGCGGCGAGCTCGGCATAGGCGCGGGAATTGGCGCTGAGCCGCTTGCGGGCCAGGTCGCGGGTCCTGGCCTCGATCCGCCGCACGCCCGCCGCGACCGCGCTTTCGCCGATGACCGTGATGAGCCCAATGTCGCCGGTGCGGCTGACATGGGTGCCGCCGCAGAGCTCGATCGAATAGGGGCGCTCGTGGGTCGCGTCGTCCTCGATCACCCCCATGCTGACGACGCGGACCTCATCGCCGTATTTCTCGCCGAACAGGGCGCGCGCCCCTGAAGCGCGCGCGTCGTCGAGGCTCATCAGGCGGGTCGTCACCTCGGCGTTCTCGAGCACGACGCGGTTGGCGATGTCCTCGACGGCGGAAATCTCCTCGGGCGTGATCGGCTTCGGATGGGCGATGTCGAAGCGCAGCCGGTCGGGCGAAACGAGCGAGCCCTTCTGCGCCACGTGATCGCCGAGCACCAGCCGCAGCGCCTCGTGCAGGATGTGGGTCGCCGAGTGGTTGGCGCGGGTGGCCGATCGCGCGACGTGGTCGACGGCGAGCTCGACCTCCATGCCGGGCCGCGCCGTTCCCTCGATGATCGAGACGTCGTGGACAATGAGGTCGCCGAGCTTCTTGCGCGTGTCGGTCACCACGGCGCGGAATCCGGGACCGGCGATCTCGCCGACGTCGCCGACCTGGCCGCCCGCCTCGCCGTAGAACGGCGTCTGATTGAGGATGAGCGAGCCCTTTTCGCCCTTATCCAGCATGTCGACTTCGAGGCCGTCCTTGACGATTGCGCGGATCAGCCCCTCGGCGGTCTCGGTCTCGTAGCCGAGGAAGTCGGTCGCGCCGATCCGCTCGCGCAAGGCGTACCAGACGGTTTCGGTCGCCGCCTCGCCCGATCCCGCCCAGGCACGGCGGGCCTCGACGCGCTGACGCTCCATGGCCGCATTGAATCCCTCGAGGTCCACCGACAGCCCTCGTGCGCGTAGGGCGTCCTGGGTCAGGTCGAGCGGAAAGCCGTAGGTGTCGTAAAGCCGGAAGGCGGTCTCGCCGGACAAAACCCCGCCGGATGGAAGCGGCCGCGTTTCCTCCTCGAGGATCGCCAGGCCGCGCGCCAGGGCGCCGCGGAAGCGCGTCTCCTCGAGCTTGAGCGTCTCGGTGATCAGCGCCTCGGCGCGCAGCAGCTCCGGATAGGCCTGGCCCATTTCGCGGCTCAGCGCCGGAACCAGCCGCCACATCAGCGGGTCGCGCGCGCCGATCATTTGGGCGTGGCGCATCGCCCGGCGCATGATGCGCCTCAGCACATAGCCGCGGCCCTCGTTCGACGGCAGAACGCCGTCGGCGACGAGGAAGGCGGAAGCGCGCAGGTGGTCGGCGATCACCCGGTGGGAAGCGCGATGCGGCCCGTCCGGGTCGACGCCGGTCAGGTCGGCGCTGGCGCGGATCAGGGCGCGGAAGAGGTCGATGTCGTAGTTGTCGTGCACGCCCTGCAGGACGGCGGCGATGCGCTCGAGGCCCATGCCGGTGTCGATCGAGGGGCGCGGCAGCTTGACCCGCTCGCCCCCCGGCAGCGTCTCGAACTGCATGAACACCAGGTTCCAGATCTCGATGAAGCGGTCGCCGTCGGCGTCCGGCGAGCCGGGCGGGCCGCCGGGGATGTGCTCGCCGTGGTCGTAGAAGATCTCGGAGCACGGGCCGCACGGGCCGGTGTCGCCCATCGCCCAGAAATTGTCGCTTGATGCGATGCGGATGATGCGATCGTCGGGCAAGCCGGAAATTTTCTTCCACAGGTCGAAGGCTTCGTCGTCGTCGTAGTAGACGGTGATGGTCAGGCGCTCTTTCGACAGGCCGAAGTCGCGCGTCAGAAGCGACCAGGCGTATTCGATCGCGTTGTCCTTGAAATAGTCGCCGAACGAGAAGTTGCCGAGCATTTCGAAGAACGTGTGGTGGCGCGCGGTATAGCCGACGTTGTCCAGATCGTTGTGCTTTCCCCCGGCCCGCACGCATTTCTGCGCGGTCGCCGCGCGGACATAGGGACGCTTCTCGACCCCGGTGAAGACGTTCTTGAACTGCACCATGCCGGCGTTGGTGAACATGAGCGTCGGGTCGTTGCGCGGAACGAGCGAGCTCGACGGCACGACCTCGTGCCGTCGCCCGGCGAAGAAACGCAAAAAATTCGATCGAATCTCGTTGACGCCGCTCATGAACACGCTGCCCTCGACGGGGTTTTCCCCGGGCTTTCTAGAGCACGGCCGCACGAAGCGCCAACGGCATTTCCCCATGCGAGGCGTTCCGCGCCGGCCCGTTCAGGCTCAACCAAAATGTCGAGAAATCGTTGCGCCGCGCCTTTTGAAGCGGCCTTCCGCCGGCCTTGCGCTCGAGACGGGCCGAAAAGAAGGGCGAGGACGGCTTTTGCCGCCCCGCGCGCGCCCGAACGCGCGGAAAGACAGTCGGCTCGCTTGCGGGACCGGCGCGCCTTTTTTCAGGCGGGAACGCTGGGGGCGCCCGAACGAGCCGACCTAGCCTTCGGCGACGTCCTCGTCCGATGGACCGGCGTTTTCAAGAATACGGTCGGCGATCAGGCCGGAGTTCTCGCGAATGGCGCGCTCGATCCGGTCGGCCGCCTCAGGATTGGCCTTGAGGTAGGTTTTGGCGTTCTCCCGGCCCTGGCCGAGACGGACGCTGTCGAAGGAGAACCAGGCGCCCGACTTCTCCACGATGCCGGCCCTCACGCCGAGATCGATCAGTTCGCCGGTCTTGGAGATGCCTTCGCCGTACATGATGTCGAATTCGACCTGCTTGAACGGCGGGGCGACCTTGTTCTTGACCACCTTGACGCGCGTCTGGTTGCCGACCAGCTGGTCGCGATCCTTGATCGATCCGATCCGCCGGATGTCGAGACGGATGGATGCGTAGAATTTCAGCGCGTTGCCGCCGCTCGTGGTTTCGGGCGAACCGTACATGACGCCGATCTTCATCCGGATCTGGTTGATGAAGATCACCATGGTGTTGGATCGGGAAATGGAGGAGGTGAGCTTGCGCAGGGCCTGGCTCATCAGCCGCGCCTGCAGGCCAGGCTGGGAATCGCCCATTTCGCCCTCGATCTCGGCCCGCGGGGTCAGCGCCGCGACCGAATCGATGACGAGAACGTCGACCGCGCCCGAGCGCACCAGGGTGTCGGTGATTTCGAGCGCCTGCTCGCCGGTGTCAGGCTGGGAAATCAGCAGGTCGTTGAGGTTCACTCCGAGCTTTCTCGCATAGATCGGGTCGAGCGCGTGCTCGGCGTCGACGAAGGCGCAGACGCCGCCTCTCTTCTGCGCTTCCGCGATCACATGCAGGGTCAGCGTGGTCTTGCCCGACGATTCGGGCCCGTAGATCTCGATCACCCGCCCGCGCGGCAGGCCGCCGACGCCGAGCGCGATGTCGAGCCCGAGCGATCCGGTCGAGATGGTCTCGATCTCGACCGCCTGCTGATTCTTGCCGAGGCGCATGATCGAGCCTTTGCCGAAGGCGCGTTCGATCTGCGACAGGGCCGCGTCGAGGGCTTTTGTCTTGTCCACGCTTGCGCCTTCCACCACGCGAAGAATCGGCTGGCTCATATTCTCTCGTCCTTCTCTCACGGGCTGGGTTGGCTTAGCAACTCGCGCTGTCTCCGGCTGCGCCCGTGCATGTGTGCATGATTTGTTCCCGAACGCAAGTTCTTTTTTTGTTCGCCCATGGGACAATGCGGATAGGCGCAAAGACGGCCATTCTTGACCAGACCGGCGACGGACGGATTGCTTTCTCGAAACGGAACTCTCGTCGGCCGACCGCAGGGCTGCCGTCCAGACCTTAAATTTCGATTCAATAAGCCGCTTGTCGAGCTGCTTCCCGTGCTCGTCGATTCGAGCGCAGCAACGGTGCTCAAGCGTGTGACGCAACAGGCCGGTATCCAAAGCCCTGTTGCCTCCCTGTTCGTTGAGCGAAACCTCCCTGTTCGCCAAAATAGAGCTCCCTATTCCGCGCACCGAAGCGTGGTTGGCGATGTCGTTCGGGCGGCGCCCTGTACCCCCCGGCGCCATGGCGGGGCGGCGTCGGCCTCGCGCCGCGATTTCCATCGCGAGCCGTGTGAAAATACCCGCGTGAAAATAATGTCGATAGCGGATTAACTTGTCCGTTCTGGTAGCACATCGAATGTCCGCTTCTTCTGCTTCTGTTCTCCCTGTGGGACAGTGGGCAACGCTTTGCGTTGTCCACATTTCCACAGGCGCGCCACCGAGCGGATTTAGGCGGCGTTTTTCGCGTCCCGGCGCCCGGTCTGGTCGTAGCGGCCGATGCAGCGCGGGCCGTAAAAGACGGCGTGCGAGCCATCGGGATAGTGATGGACCTTGACCCTCGCCTTGACGAAGTGCGGCCGCAGCGGGCCCTCCGGGATCTGCAGTTTGAGCGTGCGGTAGGACACGCAATTGTCGTTGCCGACCTGGCGCTCCTCCTGCGCGCACAGGATCTCATCGAGGTCGACGCCCGGGATCGGGGTGAAGGCCGAACCGGGCTGCGCCGGCGCGACCGCGAAGCGCTCGTTGTGGGCGGGCAGATAGACCTCGCGGATGAACGCGTTGGCCGCCTGATCGCCGTGATCCCGGCGAGCTTGAGCTCCTTCACCAGCCGCTCCTGCAAGGTCTGAACGCCCGCTCCGAGCGCCCGCGCGCCTGCGGCGAATAGGCCCCGATATGCTCGACGCCGAGTTGCTCGAGCGCCCGGCCCACCTGCGTCAGGCGGCTGCGGTCGATCTTGCCGCCCGCCTCGGCGGTATGGAAGTAGTTGAACCGCGCTCCGTATAGAGGCTCATCGGCAGCCCTTGGGCCCCGAAGTCTCTTCCAGCGCGCGGAACGTCGAAGCCGTACCCTCCTCCTCGACCAGAACCGCCGAATAGATCGCCCCGGTCGCGTCGTCCAACTTCGCGATGAGATCGAGCGCGTCTACGGCGAGATCAACCCGACCTTCCGGGCCATTCGCGCATCCTTGTCGTCAGGCAGCCGATCGGCGTGGTCGCGGCGATCACCCCGTGGAATTTTCCGGCCGCCATGATCACCCGCAAGGTCGCGCCAGCGCTCGCGGTCGGCTGCGGTGCGGTGGTGAAGCCCGCGCCGGAAACCCCGCTGACGGCGCTGGCGCTGGCCGAACTCGCTCAGCGCGCCGGGTTTCCACCGGGCGTCCTCAACATGCTGACGGGCGACGCGCCAGAAATCGGCAAGGCGATGTGCGAGCATCCCGCGGTGCGCTTCGTCGGCTTCACCGGCTCGACCGAGGTCGGCAAGCTCCTTATGCGCCAGGCGGCCGGGACGGTGAAGAAGGTCGGCCTCGAGCTCGGCGGCAACGCGCCGTTCATCGTGTTCGACGACGCCGACGTCGAAGCGGCGGTCGAGGGCGCGATCGTCTCGAAGTTCCGCAACATGGGCCAGACCTGCGTCTGCGCCAACCGCATTTATGCGCAGGAGGGCATCTATGAGTCCTTCGTGGCGAAACTCACCGAGGCGGTGGCGAAGCTCAAGGTCGGCGAGGGAACGGAGACCGGGGTCAACCAGGGGCCGCTGATCAACGAGGAGGCGGTCGAGAAGGTCGAGGCGCATATCGCCGATGCGCTCGAGAGGGGCGCCAAGGCGACGATCGGGGGCAGGCGCCACGCGCTCGGGCGCACTTTCTTCGAGCCTACGGTGCTGTCGGGCCTCGACGCCTCGATGCGGATCGCCCGCGAGGAGACTTTCGGCCCGATCGCGCCGGTGTTCCGTTTCAAGGACGAGGCCGATGCGATCCGCCTCGCCAATGACACCCAATATGGGCTCGCAGCCTATTTCTACGCGCGCGACCTCGGCCGGGTCTGGCGCGTCGCCGAGGCGCTCGAATACGGCATGGTCGGGATCAACTCCGGCGCCATCTCGACCGAACTCGCTCCTTTTGGCGGCGTGAAAGAATCCGGCCTCGGCCGGGAGGGCTCGCGGCATGGCGCGGAGGGAATTCGTCGAGATCAAATACATGCTGATGAGCGGGCTCGACAGGTGACGCAGGCGGGAGGTCAGGCGAGAACGCTCAGCCTTCCGCCGCTTTTGCCCCGGGCCGGGTCTCCTGGTCGCGCATGATGTCGCGTAGCGCGAGGAGGCGCGTCTCGAGCGCCTCGAGGTCGGCTTTGCTTAGAAGCCCCAGCGTCGAGGCGATCCACTTGTGCTGGACGGCGATCGCCTTCTCCGCCATCGCGCGACCCGATTCGGTCAGGTAGATCGAATATTGGCGCCGGTCGGTCGCGGCTGCGCGGCGCTCGACGAAGCCGGCGTCCTCGAGTTGGTCGAGAAGGCCTGAAATATTGCCCTTGGTCACATAGAGCCGCTCGGCGAGCTGCTGCTGGCTGACCCCTTCCCGCTCGCTCAGCGTCGTCAGCACGTCGCATTGCGGAATTGACACGCCGATCTGGCGCAGCCGCTCGCCGACAGCGGCCTGCATTCTCGCCTCGAGGCGCAGCAGGCGAAACCAAACACGGGTCGATATCTCGGTCTTGTCGCCGTCCGGCATCCGCGCCCTTCCGTTGTAGAGACTCGCGATGACCCGTGTTTCGCCGGGGATTTTGCTCCGTGCGATTGCAAATCGGCTTCGCCTGCGCCAAGGTATAGACATGAACAATTCGTGCGTCGCGATCAAGTCGCGCAACGAGCAAGGGAGGAACGAATGTTCGGACGCATGCAGGAATGGCCCCTGCTCATGCACAAGATCATCGATTTCGCCGCCATCCAGTTTCCGACGCAGGAAGTCGTCTCCCGCATGGTCGAAGGCCCGATGCATCGGACGAACTACCGTGAGATCCGCGGCCGGGCGCTCAAGGTGGCCAAGCGCCTCGAACGCGACGGGATCAGGCTCGGCGACCGGGTCGCGACGCTGGCGTGGAACGGCTTCCGCCATCTCGAAGCCTGGTATGGCATAACCGGCCTCGGAGCGGTCTATCACACTGTCAATCCGCGTCTTTTCCCCGAGCAGATCGCCTGGATCGTCAACCACGCCGAAGACCGGATCGTGATGACCGACCTCACCTTCGTGCCGCTGCTCGAGGCGATCGCCGACCATCTGCCGACCGTCGAGCGCTACATTGTCCTGACCGACGCCGCCCACATGCCGGCGACCAAGCTGAAGAACGCCGTCGCCTACGAGGCGTGGCTGAACGAGGTCGACGCCGATTTCAAATGGAAGGAGTTCGACGAGCGCACCGCCGCAGGGCTCTGTTACACCTCGGGCACCACGGGCAACCCCAAGGGCGTGCTCTATTCGCACCGCTCGAATATCCTCCACTCCATGATGGCGACCGGCCCGGAAACGCTGACGCTGAACGCCTACGACTTGGTTCTGCCGGTCGTCCCGATGTTCCACGCCAATTCCTGGGGACTTGCGCTGGCATGCCTCATTCGCGGCGCGCGGATGGTGATGCCGGGGGCGAAGCTCGACGGGGCCTCGGTCTACGACATTCTCGAAACTGAAAAGGTGACGATGACCGCCGCCGTGCCGACCGTCTGGCTCGGCCTGCTGCATTATCTGCGCAAGGAGGGCAAGCGGCTCTCGACGCTCAAGCTCGTCGCCATCGGCGGCTCGGCCTGTCCGCCCGACATGATCCGCGCGTTCGAGGACGACTACGGCGTCCACGTGCGCCATGCCTGGGGCATGACCGAGATGAGCCCCGTCGGATCGGCGGGCTCGATCAAGCCCAGCCAGGTCGGGCTGTCGCACGAAGAGAAGCTCGCCGTTCAGTCCAAGCAGGGCTGGGCGCCGTTCGGCGTCGAGATGAAAATCGTCGACGACGAGAACAACGACGTGCCGTGGGACGGCAAGCGCTTCGGCCGGTTGAAGGTCAAGGGCTTCGCCGTCGTCGAGACCTATTTCCGCGACGAGGGCGGCAAGATCCTCGACGAGAACGGCTTCTTCGATACCGGCGACGTCGCCACCATCGATCCCGAAGGCTTCATGCAGATCACCGACCGGGCCAAGGACGTCATCAAGTCGGGCGGCGAGTGGATCTCGACCATCGACATCGAGAACCTCGCCGTCGGGCACCCGGACGTGGCGGAGGCGGCGGTCATCGGCGTCGCTCATCCGAAATGGGACGAGCGGCCGCTGCTGGTCGTCGTGCCGAAGGAAGGCCACGAGGTCAACGCCGAGGATGTGCTCGACTTCCTGAAGCCGAAAATCGCCAAGTGGTGGATGCCGGACGATATGCAGGTGGTGAAGGAGATCCCCCATACCGCGACCGGCAAGATCAACAAGCTGAAACTGCGCGAGACGTTCAAAGGCTACAAGCTGCCGACCGACTGACGGTTGGCGCCCATACGGCGCCGAGGCGGCAAGCCGTTACCGGCTCTGTGCCGTCAACCACCCCAGCAGGCGTTCGTTCGCCAAACGCGGGTTTTCGATATGCGGCAGGTGAGCGGCGTCCGGAAAGACGAGGCTTTCCGCGCCGAAGCGCAGAAGACGGTCCGCATCAAGCGGGATGATGGCGTCGGCTGCGCCCCAGACCGCGATGCGGGGCAGGGACGAACGGGCCACAGCCTGGAAGTACGGCTCGATGATCGAGTCGATGCGGCGAAGTTCGTTCGCGATGGCAATCAGACCTTGGCGGCCCCCGGGGGCTTCGAGCTGTTCGAGCACCCTTTCGGCCATTTGCCGGCTGATGAGCCGCGGACGCGTCACGAGGCGCCGCAGCACGCCCTCCATCTCCCCGGCGGACAAGCAATTCGGGTAGTCGGACAGAAAGCGCTCGTCGACGCCGTGCCCGAGACCCGCGGCCGCGATCAAGGCCAGAGAGCGGACGAGATCCGGCCGGGCGACGGCAAGCGAGATCGCGACTGCAGCTCCGAGGGAATGGGCGACGACGTGAACCGCGCCGACGCCCGAGGCTTCGATCGCCTGCTCCACGGCGCTGGAGAGCTCGTCCAGATGGCCGGGGCCGGTCAACGGCGTTCGTCCATGGCCAGGAAGATCGAGTGCGTAGACCCGCCCGGCAACCGCCAACGCCTGCTGGGTGACGAGCCAAGTCAAGCGATCGGCGCCGAAACCGTGAATGAGGAGAATGGCGGGGCCATCCTGACCCGCCACCAGCACCAGGGCAGGGATTGTCGGCGGGGTCGGGCTCACCTTAGCTCGATCACGCCAAGAACGGCGCCGACAGGCGCGATCTCGTCCGCCTCCACGAGAATCGTCTTGAGGGTTCCCGCCGCCGGCGCTTCGATCTCGAAGGTGACCTTGGGCGTCGTTATCACGACGACCTGTTCGTCTTTCTTGATCGCATCGCCGGGTTTCTTGAGCCAGGCGTCGATCTGCGCTTCCTCGATCTCGTTGCCGAGTTGCGGCATCACAATGTTGACGTCCATCTCGTTCGTCCTCCCCTGGCGCTGTCGATCAAAGACCCCGTCGGGCGAGGTCGAGATCGTTCCACGTCCTCACGCCGCGCCTGTTGCGGTTGCGGTCGGGGAACAGTTCCGCCACGACAATGTCGACGATGTCGTGCGCCTGGGGAAAATAGGTCGATTCCATGTCGGCGCCCGGAACGATCCAGTTCGGCGAACCGATGACCCTTGGAGGGGCTTTCAAGTGGCCGAAACCAAAGCGCGCGACATTAGCCGACAGCGTCATCGCGAAGCTTCCCCGCTCGGAGGCCTCGGTCACGACGACCAGTCGTCCGGTCTTGCGCACCAACTCGAGCACCGGATCATAGTTGAACGGCACGAGGCAGCGGGCATCGATGATTTCGGCCGCAAGGCCATAGGCTTGCTCGAGCTCTCCCGCCGCGTCCATCGCCGGGTAGAGCGAGGGACCGATCGTCAAGATCGTCACATGATCGCCGGCCCGCTTCACGTCCGGCTCGCCGGCCGGAATTCGATAATAGTCCTTTGGGACGCCGCCGGCTTGAAAGAGTTCCGGAGTGTCATAGAGCCGCTGGCTTTCGAAGAACACCACTGGGTCGTCGCTCGAGAGAGCCGTCGCCATGAGCCCTTTCGCATCGTACGGCGTCGCCGGATAGAAGACCTTCAGTCCGGGTATTTGAGCGACCAACCCCGTCCAGTCCTGCGAATGCTGAGCTCCGTATTTGCTGCCGACCGAGCAGCGCAGGACCACGGGAACCTTAAGCACGCCCGCGGACATCGAATGCCACTTCGACATCTGGTTGAAGATCTCGTCGCCGGCGCGGCCGATGAAGTCCGCATACATGAGCTCGATCAGGGCTCGACCGCCCTCCAGCGCATAGCCGACGGCGGTCGCGACGATCGCGGCCTCGGAGATGGGAGCGTTGAACAGCCGGTGATAGGGTAAAAGGTCGGCGAGTCCGCGGTAGACTCCGAAGGCTCCTCCCCAGTCCCGGCATTCCTCGCCGTAGGCGATCAGACGTTCGTCGTTCAGCATATGATGGAGGATCGCCTCGAATAGGCCGTCGCGCACTGTAATGGCGCGCATCGTCGATAGCCTTGAGCCGGACTCCGACAGACCGAAGCGGCTCTTTTTTGCGTTCTGAACGACCCTCGAGTTTTTGGCCGGATCGAGTGTGGTTGGAGCGGGCCTCGATGGAATTGGAATCTCGGCGTTCGAGAACATCAGCCGACCGATGAGGTCGGGGTCCGCCTTCACGTCGACAATCGGAGCGATCCCCGGGTCTGCCGCCGCCTGGACCACGCGCCGCACCGTCTCCCGGACTTCAGCTTGCAACGCTTCAACGGTCGCGGTCGTGACGACGCCCGCCCCGGCGAGGGCTTTGCCAAATGAAGCGATGGGATCATAGGTCGACCAACGCTCGATTTCGTCCTTCGTGCGATAGACGTTGGCGTCCGTGGTCGAGTGCCCGGCGCTTCGATAGCACTCCACGTCCAATAGCGCCGGACCCTCGCCGGCGAGAAGCAACGCCCGTTTGCGGGCGACCGCGTTCGCCACGGCGAGCGGATTGGTTCCGTCGACCGTCTCGGCATGCATCGCGTCAACGTTCACTGCCGCGGCGATGCGGGACAGGCGGTCCCATCCCATGGTCTCGCCGATGGTCTGGCCGCCCATGGCATAGAAGTTGTTGTTGAAGAAAAAAAGCACCGGCAGTCCGCCGTTCCGCGCATCCCAAAGCGTGCGGTACTGCGCCATCGCTGCGAAATTCATCGCCTCCCAGACAGGGCCGCACCCGGTCGCTCCATCACCCACGTTGGCGACCGTGACGCCGGCGCCGCGAAGGATCCTCTTGGCCAGCGCCGCGCCCGTCGCGATGCCAGCCGAGGCGCCGACAATCGCGTTGTTCGGGTAGGCGCCGAAGGGGGTGAAAAAGGCGTGCATCGAGCCGCCCATGCCGCCGTTGAATCCGTTGGCGCGCATGAAGATTTCCGCCAGAAGGCCGAACAGCAAAAAGGCCTCCGCCACAGCGGTCTCGGTTTCCCCGCCGATGTGAAGCTCGACCGTCCTCAGAAGCGACCCGCCGCGAAAACCCTCCATCACGTCCACGAGTTCAGCCTTCGGCAGCTTGTCGATCGCCGAGAGACCCTTGGCGATGAATTCGCCGTGGCTGCGGTGGCTGCCAAAGATATGATCGCAGGGCTCGAGCGCCAGCGCGGCGCCGACCGCCGCTCCCTCATGGCCGATCGAAAGGTGTGCAGGCCCCTTGTAATTGTGGGCGACGCCCGCGTAGGCGCCTGTCGCCTTGAGGGAGCCCAGCATGCTCTCGAACTCGCGGATGACCACCATGTGGCGCAGCGTCTTGAGGAGGATGGCGTCGCCGCGGGCCGACCTTTCTTGTGAGATCGACGTCCGATAGGCGTGAACAGGAATTTCCGGAAATGCGAGTTTGGACGGGCTGCGGTGAGCCTCCGGATCGACGAAGAGGGCCTTCGGCATGCGGGATTCCTGGAACTCGTAAGCTGGGCGGCGGCCGCGCCACTTTTCTCTCGGGGATCGGCTCAAGTCAATCACACTTGTCTCAGAAGAAATACAAATGTTCAATAATTCCGCCAAACCGATCGAGCGAGAGCGACCTCCGCGGATGGCGCTTTCTGCTTGCAACGTTGGGCGGGCTGCACTATATCCGCGTCATCAAATCTCATAGCTCTTCGTCGTCCCGATGAAGGGAGTTTTTGAGAGTGGGCCCGCCCAGGACCCGCTCTTTTTTGTTTCCGCAAGGTCGATGGCCGAAGCTCTGTGTCCTCATCCTTCCGCCCCCAAGGGGGTGGACGAGCCGCGTCTGATCGAGGACGGAGGGCAGGCCTTGCGGGTCGGACGCATCGCCGAGCCGGTCCTTCGCGACCTCGGGCTCAGGCTCGTGCGGGCGAAAATATCTGCGGCCGCAGGAGCCACCGTGCAGATCATGGCCGAGCGGCCCGACGGGGTGATGACGATCGACGATTGCGAACGCGCCAGCATCGCGCTCTCGCCGGTGTTCGACGTCGAAGAGATCATGTCGCAGGCCTGGCGTCTCGAAATTTCCTCGCCGGGCATCGACCGCCCGCTGGTGCGCCAGTCGGATTTCGAGCGCGCCGTCGGACAGGAGGCGCGAATCGAGATGGCGGCTGCGATCCACGGCCGCAAACGCTTTCGGGGTTTGATCGAGGCGCTCGCGCTCGGTCCCGACGGGCCGGCGGCGCGTCTTCTGGTTGTCGCCGACGACAAAAGCGAGAGCCGCGTCGACCTGCCGATCCGCGCCATGACCGAAGCACGGCTCGTGCTGACCGAAGACCTGATCCGCGCCGCGCTCAGACGGGAAAAGGCGGCGCTGAAGGAAGCCAGACGGAGCTCGCGCCGCCCACGCGGCGAGGCGCGTGCGAATTTGGATTTGAATCGCGAAGTCGCGGCCGGCTCGGCTTCCGGGCCGATCGGACCTGACGAAGGAGACCTCAATGGCCGTTAGCGCCAATAGACTTCGAACTCTTGCAGATCGTCGACGCCGTCGCGCGAGAGAAATCGATCGACCGTGCAATCGTCCTCGCCTCGATGGAGGACGCCATGCAAAAGGCTGCGCGCTCGCGCTACGGTCAGGAGACCGAGGTCCGAGCGGAAATCAATCCGAAGACTGGCGAAATCCGCTTCTCCCGGCTGTTGCTGGTGGTCGATCAGGTCGAGAACGACGCCACCCAAATCACTTTGACGGACGCCCAGAAGAAGAACCCTTCGGCGCAACTCGGCGATTGGATTTCCGAATCGCTGCCGCCGTTCGACTACGGCCGCATCCCGGCGCAGGCCTCGAAGCAGGTGCTGGTGCAGAAGATCCGCGAAGCCGAGCGCGACAAGCAGTACGAGGTGTTCAAGGACCGGATCGGCGAGATCATCAACGGTCAGGTGAAGCGGGTGGAATACGGCAACGTCGTCGTCGATCTCGGGGGCGCGGGCGGAGAGGCGGTCGTACGGCGCGACGAACTGATCCCGCGCGAAATGTTCCGCCCGGGCGACCGCATCCGCGCCTTTGTCTACGACGTTCGCCGCGAAGCTCGCGGACCGCAGATTTTTCTTTCCCGCACCCACCCGCAGTTCACCGCCAGGTTGTTCGCGCAGGAAGTGCCGGAGATTTACGACGGCATCGTCGAGGTGAAATCGGTCGCCCGCGACCCGGGCTCCCGGGCAAAAATCGCCGTGACGTCGAACGATTCCTCGATCGACCCCGTCGGCGCCTGCGTCGGCATGCGCGGCTCGCGCGTGCAGGCGGTCGTCAACGAACTCCAGGGTGAAAAGATCGACATCATCCCCTGGTCGCCGGACGCCGCCACTTTCATTGTCAACGCGCTGCAGCCGGCCGAGGTGATGAAGGTGGTGCTCGACGAAGATTCGACGCGGATCGAGGTCGTCGTGCCCGACGATCAGTTGTCGCTCGCCATTGGCCGCCGCGGACAGAACGTGCGCCTCGCTTCGCAGCTTACCGGTTGGGACATTGACATTTTGACGGAGGCCGAGGAATTGGAACGCCGCCAAAAGGAATTCGCCGAGCGCACGAGCGTCTTCATGGAGGCGCTCGACGTCGACGAGACAGTGGCGCAGCTGCTCGCGTCGGAAGGCTTCCGCAGCGTCGAGGAAATCGCCTACGTCGAGACGCGCGAACTCGCCTCGATTGAAGGCTTCGACGACGAGACCGCGGCTGAGATCCAGTCGCGCGCGCTGGCTCATCTCGCCCAGATCGAGGCGGAATTCGACGAGCAGCGCAAGGCGCTCGGCGTCGCCGACGAGCTCAAGGAGATCGAGGGCCTCACCTCGCTGATGCTGGTCAAGCTCGGCGAATCCGGAGTCAAGTCGCTGGAGGACCTCGCCGACTGCGCCAGCGACGACCTCGTCGGCTGGACCGAGCGGAGCGATGCGGGCGAGACGACGAAACCGGGCTTCCTCGGCAGCTTCGGTGTGACGCGGGCGCAGGCCGACGCGATGATTCTCGATGCGCGCGTTCGCGCCGGTTGGATCGAAGCTCCGGGGCCTGCAGTCGAGCCAGCTGAAGGCGAGCCTCACTCGGCGCAGTAGGAACGAACAAGGTGCGGACGAAGACTCACCGCGATGACAGCGGGTCGGAACGGACCTGCATCGTTACGGGCGCAAAAGGCGCCCCGGAAACGATGCTGCGTTTCGCGCGCGCGGCCGATGGCTCGGTCGTACCGGACATCCGCTGCAAATTGCCGGGCCGCGGGGTCTGGACGCGATTGAGCTCGGAGGCAGTGCGGCGAGCGGCGGACAAACGGGCTTTCTCACGCGCCTTTCGCGCCGGCGCCGAGGCGCCCATGGCGTTGGCGGCGACCGTGGACGCGCTGCTCGAACGCGACGCGCTGCAGTCTTTGTCGATGGCCAACAAGGCGGGGGTCGTGGTCGCCGGGGCCTTCAAAGTCGATGCGGCGATCGAACACGGCGATGTCGCCGCCCTGCTTCAGGCGGCCGACGGAGCCTCGGACGGCGCGCACAAGCGGGCCCGGGCGCTGAGGGCAAGATTTGGGGAGACCGCCGGGACGATCCCGTGGATTTTTCTCTTCTCGTCGAGCCAATTGGGTTTGGCGTTGGGGAAGGCAAATGTGATACATGCTGCGCTCAAATCCGGTGCGGCGACTTCGGCCTTTCTCGCAAGGGCGGATCGTTTGCGCCGCTATCGCGCGAGCGAGACGGACCCGACTTTAACATCCGACAGCGGCGGCGCGCCGGCGAGCGGCGTCGACACGCCCGGTCGGCTGGACAAATTGGCTGAAGGGCCAAGCGATTAGGAATAGGCATGAACGAAACGAGCAACACCGACAAGCCGGCAGGCGCCCAGTCGCCGAAAGCGACCCTTCATCTCAAGCGCTCGGTCGAGCAGGGCACCGTTCGGCAAAGCTTCTCGCACGGGCGCAGCAAGGCGGTCGTCGTCGAGAAGGTCAAGCGGCGCGCTCTGGGACCCGGCGAATCCGCACCCGCGGCACCCGGAACGCCCGCTCCTGCCGCAAAGCCGACCATCTCGATTGCGCCGAGGGGGCCAACCCCCGCTGCTCCAGCGAAGCCCGCTGCGCCCCCGCCACCCAAGACGGGCGTCGTCCTGCCGACACTTACCGCCGAGCAGCGCGAAGCTCGCGCGCGGGCGCTTCTCGACGCCAGAGCGCACGAGGAGGAGGACCGCCGGCGTCAGGAGGCCGAAGCTGAGGTTCGTCGCGAGCGCGAATTGCGCGAGCGCGCCGAACGCGAGGCGGCCGAGGCGCGAAAGCGGGAGGAGGAACTGCGCCGGGCGCAGGAGGCCAATTTCAAGCGCCAGTCCGAAGAGGAGGCGCGCCGCCGGCTTGCTGGCGGCGAGCCCGCGCCGTCGCCATCCATTCCGCGCAGGGCGCCGGCTGGCATTGCCCCTGCTGCGGTCGCCACGCCGAGGGCGAGCGAAGATGAGCCGCGCGTCGCGCGACGGCCAACGCTCGGACCCATGCCGCCGCAAAAGGTTCTTGTGCCGACGCCGCGTCCCCCGCGGGGCGGCGAGCAACGCAACCGCGGCCGCCTTACGGTCGCCACTGCGACATCGGCCGAGGAGGAGCGCACCCGTTCGGTCGCGTCCTTCCGCCGCCGCACACAGCGCCTGAAAGGCCATGGGGCCCAAGACCACAAGGAAAAGATAGCGCGCGAGATCGTGCTGCCTGAGGCGATCACCATCCAGGAACTCGCCAGCCGCATGTCTGAGCGCGCCGTCGACGTGATCAAGCTCCTGATGCGCCAGGGCCGCATGGTGACGCTGACCGACGTGCTCGACGCCGACACGGCGGAACTGGTCGCCGAGGAACTGGGCCATTCGGTCAAGCGGGTCGCCGAATCCGACGTCGAGGAAGGATTGTTCGACCGTCCCGACGAGGAAGGGGCGACCGCTCCGCGTCCGGCGATCGTCACCATCATGGGCCACGTCGACCACGGCAAGACGTCGCTGCTCGACTCTATCCGGCACGCCAATGTCGTGGCGGGCGAGGCAGGCGGCATCACCCAGCACATCGGCGCCTATCAGGTTGTCGCTCCGGGCGGCCAGACGATTACCTTCATTGACACCCCGGGGCATGCCGCCTTCACCGCGATGCGCGCCCGCGGCGCCAAGGTGACCGACATCGTCGTCCTGGTCGTCGCGGCGGACGACGGCGTCATGCCCCAGACGATCGAGGCGATCCGCCATGCCAAGGCCGCCAAAGCCCCGATCATCGTCGCCATTAACAAGATCGACAAGCCGGACGCCAATCCGCAGCGCGTCATGCAGGAACTTCTGCAGCACGACGTGCAAGTCGAGGCGTTCGGCGGCGACGCACTGGCGGTCGAAGTCTCGGCCACCAAGCAGATCAACCTGGACAAGCTGCTCGAAGCGATCGCGTTGCAGGCGGAGCTGCTGGATCTCGTCGCAGACCCTGACCGCGGCGCGGAAGGGACGGTCATCGAGGCCCGCCTCGACCGCGGTCGCGGGCCAGTCGCGACCGTTCTCGTTCAGCGCGGGACCTTGCGCGTCGGCCAGCTGGTCGTAGCAGGCTCCCACTGGGGCCGCGTACGCGCGCTCCTCAACGACAAGGGCCAGCCCGTTCAGACGGCGGGTCCGTCGACGCCCGTCGAGGTTCTCGGCTTCGACGGCGCGCCGGAAGCGGGCGACCGCGTGGCCATCGTCGAAACCGAAGCGCGCGCGCGCGAAATCACAGAGTACCGCGAGCGCCAGAGGCGAGACAACGCGGCGGCGCGCGGACCGGCGGTGCGCACCTCGCTGTCGGACATGATGAGCAACCTGAAGGCTGCCGGCCGCAAGGAGCTGCCGATCGTCGTCAAGGGCGACGTGCAGGGCTCGGTCGAGGCGATCACCGCCGCGGTGGAGAAGCTCGGCAACGACGAGGTTGTGGCGCGCGTCATCTATGGCGGCGTCGGCGGCGTCACCGAGTCGGACGTGACGCTGGCGGAGGCCTCGAAGGCCGTCATCGTCGGCTTCAATGTGCGCGCCCACAAGGAGGCTCGCGATCTCGCCGAACATGCGGGCATCGAGATCCGCTATTACAACATCATTTACAACCTCGTTGACGACGTAAAAGCGGCGCTGTCCGGCATGCTGTCGCCGACCCTTCGCGAGACGATGCTTGGCAACGCCCAGATCCTCGAGATTTTCCACATCTCCAAGGTCGGCAATGTCGCGGGCTGCCGGGTCACCGACGGCGTCGTCCAGCGCGGCGCGCATGTGCGGCTGATTCGCGACAACGTCGTTGTGCACGAGGGCAAGCTCTCGACGCTGAAGCGCTTCAAGGACGAGGTTGCGCAGGTGCAGGCCGGCCAGGAATGCGGCATGGCGTTCGAGAACTATCAGGATATGCGGGTCGGCGACGTTATCGAGTGCTACAGCGTCGAGGAAATCCGCCGCACCCTGTGAAGCGGCAAACGGGACGACAGATATGAGGGCCAATGTGACCCGCGCCGCCGAGGGTTTCGATCGCCGTTCCTTCACGGTGGCGGAGATCCTGCGCATACAGGACGCCGGCATCATCTCCGATAACGAGAATTTCGAGTTGATCGAAGGCGAGATCGTGCCGATGCGGGCGAAGACCCATGTCCACGAGTTGATCAAATCGGCGCTGAATATCGCGATCGCTCGCGCGCTGCCGGAACGGCTGTGGCTTGGCGTCGAGAGCACGATCTACCTGGACTCGAACACTTTCGTTGAGCCGGATCTGGTTGTCTATCCGAAGGGCATCAAACTCGAGGAGGTCAGAGGCTCCGACATCCGGCTCGCAATCGAAGTCGCGTTGACGACCCTCGATTACGATCGCGGTCTGAAGGCGAGGCTCTACGCGCGCCATGGAGTCGACCAGTTCTGGGTGATCGATGCTGCGCGGCGCCGAACATACGTCCATTCTGGCCCGCGAGCCGATGGATGGCGTTCGATCGTCGAGTGCGGGCCCGATGCGGTGCTGACCTTCGCCGCATTGCCCGGCTTTTCGGCTCGGCTGGGGTCGATTTGATCTCGCTTCGCCGGGACAGCCGTCGCTGTTGTCCGCCCAAGAATCGTTCATGCGCGCCCAAGCGCCAGGTCAAATTCCAATGTCCCGTCCATCCTCGAGAGTCCATACGGCAACTCACCGCGTCGAGCGGGTGGCCGAGCTTATTCGGCATGCGCTCGCCGAAATCCTGGCGCGCGGCGAGGTTCTCGACCCTGCGCTTGACCGCCGTCCGGTGACTGTTCCCGCGGTCCGCATGTCATCCGATCTCAAGCTTGCCACTATCTCCGTCATGCCGCTCGGAGGCGTGGAGGCGGCGGCGACCGTCGAGGCGTTGAATCGCCATAAGAAGGAGCTGCGCGCGCTGGTCGCGCGTCGGATAAACCTGAAATTTGCACCTGATCTGCGTTTTGCGCTGGATCCGAGCTTCGACGCCCGGGCGCGTATCGACGCGATATTGAATTCGCCGGAGGTGGCGCGCGATCTCGCTCCGCACCGTGGCGAAGGCGACGACTGATGACGAACGAGCAGGCCGAGCACTCGACCGCTGACGGTGGCGAGGCCACCACGCGCGGGCGCGGCAAGTCGCCGCAAAAAAGGTCGACCCGGTCCGAGGTCAACGGCTGGGTCAACCTCGACAAGCCGGTCGGCGTCACGTCGACCCAGGCGGTCGGACGGCTCAAATTCCTCTTCAACGCCAAGAAGGCCGGGCATGCCGGGACCCTCGATCCGCTCGCGTCGGGCGTCCTGCCCGTCGCCTTCGGCGAAGCGACGAAAACCGTGCCGATCGTCCAGGAAGGAACCAAGGCTTACCGCTTTCGCGTGCGCTGGGGCGAGGAGAGCGCGACCGACGATTCCGAGGGTCAAATCGTCGCCCGGTCCGAGAAGCGGCCGAGCGGACCGGAAATCGCGGGCCTTCTGCCGCAGTTCGTCGGGCTCATCGAGCAGACGCCGCCTACCTATTCCGCGATCAAGATCGATGGGGCGCGCGCCTATGACCGGGCCCGCGACGGCGAAAGCTTTTCGATCGCCGCGCGTCCAATTCGGGTGTATCGCCTCGACCTCGTTTCAGCCGAGCCGGACTCCGCGGTGCTGGAGGCCGAGTGCGGTAAGGGCGCCTATGTTCGGGCGCTTGCCCGCGATCTCGGCCGGGCGCTCGGATGCTACGGCCACGTAATCGAACTGAGGCGCACCCGCGTGGGACCGTTCGCCGCGGATGCTGCGGTTCCGCTCGACCGCCTGCCTGACGACGCCGATCTGATGGCGGGCGCCTTGCTTCCCCTGCAGGCGGGTCTCGCGGAACTCGCATCCCTTCCCGTCGATCGCAATGGCGCCGCGATCCTGCGACGGGGACAGCCCCTCTTGTTGCGCGGCGCGGCTCTGCCGGCCGGGCCCGCCTGGGCCGCCTGTTTCGGGACGCCGGTCGCCTTCGGCGTGATCGCGGACGGTTATTTCGTCTCGAGCCGGGTATTCAACGCCAGGCTATAATGCTCACTTCCAGGCGTCGAACGCCTTTTCCAGCATCGCCTGACCGTCCTCCGACTTCTGGAATACGAGCTTGGCGATCCGGTCGTCGTTGAGCAGCAACGGAAAGTCGAACCAGGCGTGCGTCCTCATAAGATCGAGGTTGCGGGCGAGATCCTGGTCGCTCTTGGCGAGAGCGATGAGGAAGTAGACGTCGCTGATTTTGACCTTCACGCTGTTCAACTGCTCCGACGCGGTCGAATCGAGCATTCGCATCTGGGGCAGGCCGACGTCCTTGAAGCCGGTGATCGGCGCGCCATCGGCGAACGTGAACTTGAGGTCGATCGTGTGGGTCGCCTCCAGCGTCGGATCGGTGTTCTTCCGCAGGATCATCGTCGCGTGCATTTTGAGGTCGGGAATGTCGGCGTCCGCCTTCACCGCGACGGTGGCGGGTTGTCCTGGCGCCGGCGGGATCGTCGACCACACCGTCGAGCCCAAGTTGACCACCGGTTTCTGCGGATTGTCGGCAGAGGCGATCAACATGGCCGCTCGGCCCGCAGCGGGCAGCTGCGCAGGATTCTGCGCAACCGGCGGAGCAGCGGCCTGTCCGCTCGGAGCGCCTTGGCCGGCCTGCGGTTCGGCGGCGGCGGGAGCGGCCGGCGCGGGGGCTGGCGCGCTTTCGGCGGCCGGCGAGGGCTCGGCGCGTTGGGCGATCTTGGCGGGGGTCTGCGGCGCCTCCTGCTGCGGCTCGGGCGGTGGGGCGATGGCGAGGTCCTGCGGTTTCTGACGCATCAGGATCGCCGCAACCGCGATGGACAGGACGACGCCAAGCACCACCGCGAGCGCGAGCCACGGCCAAGACCGTCGCTTTTCCGCTAGCGCTGTCGGCGCGAAGGGGCGCTGCCCCTCCGAATCGAGCTTGGGCGCCGGGCCGACGCGCTCACCATCGACGGCCGCCGCAGGCGCAGCAGTCGGGGCGGTCATCGGCGAGGCTGGCGACGACGAGCGGAGCGGCCGGACTCCGAGCAAAGTCTGTCTTCGCGCCGGGCGCCACCTTGGCGAGATTGGCCGGAGCGGCGCTCTCGCTGTCGGCCTTGACGAGGCTCACGGGCGGGGCGGCGTTGACGTTCCGGCGATTGTCGCGCTGCGGTGCGACTTGCACGGATGGCGGCGCGCTCGCCGCTCGGGCGACGGCGGAAGGGGCGGACGGCGGAGCCACCGACGGCGGCGGCGCCCCCGCCGCAGTCGGCGCGAGCGGCCGGCTCGCGCCGGGCCGAGCCTGAATCTGTCTGGCGGCGGCCGTCGCGGGCTCGGTTGGTTTTGCCGCCGGAGTTTGGCGCGCTGCGCCTTGGGGCGCGGGCGGGGTGCGCGGAGGGGCGGGCGGGGTCGCGGAGGCGCGGGCGCGCCCCAGCGGTGGGTCGAGCTGGAGCGTCGGACTCGGGCGCCTTTGGCGGAATGGGCGGCGCGGACGGTTGCGGCGGAGCCGCGGGCCCCTCGGTCGGCCCGTCCGCCGCCGCGAGTTGTTCCTCGACCTGGGCAATCGCCCTGTCGAGCGCGCGCTCCTCCCGCTCGATGTCGCTGTCGGGCAGTGGCGGACGCAGAGATCGAAGCTGCGTCACCAACGCTACGCGCGCCCGGTCATAGATTGCCTGACGCGCCGCAGCCGCACTCGCACTCTGAAGATTGGCGACGGCGCGCGTGAGCAGCGATTGATAGTCAGCCATGCGGAATGCGCTCGCTCTCCGACGTCTCAATCCCGAAATGGATCGTGCACGAGGATCGTATCGTCGCGCTCGGGGCTAGTCGACAACAGGGCGACCGGAACGCCAACCAGCTCTTCGATCCGTCGAACGTATTTTATCGCCTGCGCTGGGAGATCGGCCCACGAACGGGCTTTGCTGGTGACGCCCTTCCAGCCTTCGATCGTTTCGTAAGCCGGTTCGATCCGCGCCTGCGCGGATTGGGAGGCCGGCAAATAGTCGATCTCCTTGCCGTCCAGCCGGTAGCTGGTCGCGACCTTGATCTCTTCGAAGCCGTCGAGGATGTCAAGCTTCGTCAGGGCGAGGCCGTCGATGCCGCAGGTGCGCGCCGTCTGTCTGGCGAGCACCGCGTCGAACCAGCCGCAACGGCGGCGGCGGCCGGTGTTAGTGCCGAATTCGTTGCCGCGGTCGCCGATCAGCCGGCCGGTCTCGTCATGCAGTTCGGTCGGGAAGGGACCCGCGCCGACGCGCGTCACATAGGCCTTGGCGATGCCTAGCACATAGCCGATGGCGCTCGGTCCCAGGCCGGAGCCGGTCGCCGCATTGGCCGCGACCGTGTTGGAGGACGTAACGAACGGATAGGTCCCATGGTCGACATCGAGCAGCGCCCCTTGAGCGCCCTCGAACAGGATGCGCTTGCCGGCCCGCCGCTCGCGGTCAAGCAGTTCGAACGTCGGCGCCATATACGGCAAAACCTTCGGCGCGATCGCAAGAAGCTCCTCGCGGATCGCCTTGGCGCTCGGCGGGGGCAGGCCCAAGCCACGGCAGAGGGGGTCGTGGTGGGAAAGCAGACGCTCGATCTTGTCGTCGAGCGCCTCCGGCTCGGCGAGATCCATGAGCCGGATGGCACGGCGCGCGACCTTGTCCTCGTAGGCCGGACCGATGCCGCGCTTGGTCGTGCCGATCTTGGTTCCGCGCGCCGCCGCCGATTCGCGATGGGCGTCCAGTTCGCGGTGAAGCGACAGGATGAGCGGAACGTTCTCGGCGATCTTGAGGTTGGCGGGCGTCACCTCGACGCCCTGTCTTCGGATGCTTTCGATCTCGTCGACGAGATGGTAGGGGTCGAGCACCACCCCGTTGCCGATTACCGCAAGCTTGCCCGGTCGGACGATGCCGGAGGGGAGCAGCGCGAGCTTGAACACCTTTCCGTCGATCACCAGCGTGTGGCCGGCGTTGTGGCCGCCCTGGAAGCGGACGACGACCTCGGCGCCGAGGGACAGCCAGTCGACGATTTTGCCCTTCCCTTCGTCGCCCCACTGGGCGCCGACAACAACCACATTGGCCATCGAGGATCGCTCTCCTTGACTTCCTCTGATGCGCAAACCCCGACGCCAGCGACAATAAGCTGGAGCCGGGGCTTATTGCGGAAGTTGCCTAAACGATAGGGGGAGCGGAGTAAAGGCGCGCCGGCGCCGCAGGGCCGCCGGTGAGCGGCAGGCGAAAAAGGGTCCTACGCCGTCTTGGAACGGTCGCAAGCGATCTCCATATGCCCCGCGCGGCCCACAAGGCCCGAATTGGAGAGTGACATGACCCCCGAAGAACGCCAGATGCTTGCCGGTCTGTTCGAGCGCATCAACGCGAATGGCTCTGCGCCGCGCGATGCGCAGGCCGAAACCTTCATCAACGACGCCGTCCGCGCGGCCCCCCACGCGCCCTATGTTCTCTCCCAGACCGTGCTCGTTCAGCAGCACGCCCTGGAGGCGGCGGCCCAAAGAATCGCGGAGCTCGAGGCGGCGGCCCATGCGGCTGCGGAACCGCATCAGGAGCAGGGAAGCTTTCTCGGCAACCTCGGCAAGTCGATTTTCGGCGGCGGAGCGCCATCCGCCCAGCCCCGTCCCGGCTATGATCCCAACGCCGCTCAACGTGATCCGGCGCCGCAGCAGGGTTACGCGCCTCCGCCGCCGCCGCAATACGCCGTTCCTCGCCCCGGACCGTGGGGCGGCGGCGCCCCGCCCCGAGCGGCGGAGGAGGGTTTCTTCAGAACGCCGCCTCGACCGCGGCGGGCGTTGCCGGCGGCCTTGCGCTCGGTAACATTCTCGGCGGCCTGTTCGGCGGACATTCGGGCGGCGGCCTGTTCGGCGGCGGCTTGGGCGGCGCGGGCTTCGGCGGCGGCGTCCCGACCGAGACGATCAACAACTTCTATGAGGCTGCGCCGGACGGGTCTGACCAGTTCGAGCCCAGTGCGCCCGACGATGCGGGCTACATCGACGATTCTGTCGTTCGACGACGGATCCGGCGGGGGCGGATTCGACGACGTCTGAGACGCGCCGCTGAGCGGATTCGTCTCGTCCCAGCCGTAGCGCAGGGTTTCGAACCGCATCGAGCGCAGGTCGATCATCAGGAGCCGGCCGACCAGGCCGGCATCGCCGTCGCCGAAGCCGCCGACGATCTCGCGGATCGCTTCGATCGCCATCAGCGAGCCGAGAACGCCGCCGATCGCGCCGAGCACCCCGGCCTCGGCGCAGGTCGGGATCGTTCCGGGCTCGGGCGGGTCGGGAAACAGGCAGCGGTAGGTCGGGTTCGGCCGTCCGTCCGTCCCGGTTTCGTAGGGCTTCAAGGTCGTCAGGGTTCCGTCGAATTCGCCGATCGCGGCGGATACCAGCGGCCGGCGCTCGAAATAGCAGGCATCCGACAGAGCATAGCGCGTCGCGAAATTGTCAGAGCCGTCGAGGACGACGTCGAAGCGTCTGACGATCGTCCGCGCGTTCGAGGCGTCGAGCCGCTCCCGGATCTGCTCGACCTCGACATGCGGATTGATCCGCGCGATCGCCTCGGCCGCCGTCTCCGTCTTCGGCCGGCCGACGTCGCCGGTCCCGTGGATGATCTGCCGGTGCAGATTGGAGAGCGCGACCCTGTCGTCGTCGGCGACGCCGAGCACGCCCACCCCGGCGCCGGCGAGGTATTGCAGCGCGGGGGAGCCGAGGCCTCCGGCCCCCACGACGAGGACGCGGGCGCGCTTCAGCTTGTTCTGTCCGGGTCCGCCGACGCCGTGCAGCACGATCTGGCGCGCGTAGCGCTCGACTTCCTCGCTCGTCAGGCTCATTGCGTCAGCATAGTTTACATGGTGGGCCGTGACAGGGGAATTGTCGGGCTGCGGTTCGCGGTCCGCGCGCCGGAGGCCGGTGTTCCCTGCAAACAGGAAAAAAACAGGCAAAACATCGAATTCAGGCCCGAAACGGGACAAGGCGTCTCTAAAATACAAACGATTTCGAGAAGGTTACGCGAAAATTCCCTACGCGCCGGAACAGGGAATGAATTCAGCCCTATCAGGGAATTAAATCGGCCCTATCAGGGAATTAAATCCGCAATGGGCGATAAATTCCACGGCGATTTTTGGGGGCTCTTAAAGCCATCGCCGACCGGGTCGATCGCGCGTTATAGAGGCGGATTATCGGGCGTCGCGGACCGCCAGGCGCCCGCCAGTCGCGCCTGGCGGTCATCAGTCAAGGAGCAGAAATCATGAGCGCAGACCCCATCGTCATTATTGGGGCGGCGCGGACGCCAATGGGCGACTTTCTCGGCGACTTCAAGGACGTCGCCGCGCCCGCCCTCGGGGCTCGCGCGATCTCGGCGGCGGTCGAGCGGGCGGGCGTCCCGCCCGATAGCGTCGACGAAATTTTGATGGGCTGCGTCCTACCAGCGGGCCAGGGGCAGGCGCCGGCGCGGCAGGCTTCGCTCGGCGCGGGCCTGCCGCTCGCGGCCGGATGCACCACGATCAACAAGATGTGCGGCTCGGGCATGAAGGCCGCGATGGTCGCCCACGACCTCCTGCGCGCCCGCTCCGCCGACGTGGCGGTCGCGGGCGGCATGGAGAGCATGAGCAACGCGCCCTATCTGCTCGACCGGGCGCGGGCCGGCTACCGCATGGGCCATGGCCGGACGATCGACCACATGTTCCTCGACGGGCTCGAGGACGCCTACGACAAGGGCCGTCTCATGGGGACCTTCGCCGAGGACTGCGCCGAAGCCTATCAGTTCACCCGAAAGGCGCAGGATTCCTATGCGCTCGCTTCGCTCGAGCGGGCCAACCGGGCGATCCGGGAGGGCGACTTCGTTTGGGAGATCGTCCCGGTCGGCGTGAAGGCCGGCAAGGCGGAAGCGCTGGTTTCGATCGATGAGCAGCCGCCAAAGGGCCGCCCGGACAAGATCCCGACCCTGAAACCGGCCTTCCGCGAGGGCGGAACGGTGACCGCGGCGAATTCGAGCTCGATCTCGGACGGCGCTGCGGCGCTGGTCATGATGCGCGAGACCGAGGCGGAAAGGCGCGGCGCGGCGCCGCTCGCAAAAATCGTCGCGCACGCGACCCACGCGGCCGCGCCGAAGGATTTCCCGACCGCCCCGATCGGCGCGTTGAACAAGCTGTTCGAAAAAACCGGCTGGACCAAAGACTCGGTCGACCTGTTCGAGATCAACGAGGCTTTTGCGGTCGTCGCGATGGCGGCGATGCGCGATCTCGGCCTGCCGCATGAGAAGGTCAACGTCAACGGCGGCGCCTGCGCGCTCGGCCATCCGATCGGCGCCTCCGGCGCGCGGATTCTGGTGACCCTCATCGGCGCGCTGCGTGCGCGGGGCCTCAAACGCGGCGTCGCCGCGCTGTGCATCGGCGGCGGCGAGGCGACCGCGATGGCGATCGAGGCGGCTTGAGACCGACGCGAGCTTGACCGTCCGCGTGACAGCGCGCCGGCCCTGGTGTCCTTTGTGCAACCTTGGCGTCCTTTGTGGTGAAAAGGTAGGGAAACACAAAGATCACCAAGATTGCACAAAGTGCACGAACCGCTGTCGCTATCCGTCTTGAGGCCTCAACCGCCCGGCTGCTCCCGCTGCTTCACGAGGAGAAACAGCTCCTCCAGCGTTTCTGCAGATACCGGCTTGGTGACGTGTATATCGAAGCCCGCTTCCTCGCTGAGTTTGCGGTCCTTATCCTGTCCCAAGCCGGTAAGCGCGATCAAGGTCGGGGTGTCCGTTCCCAGGCGGGCGCGCAATCGTCGCGCTGTTTCATGTCCGTCGATCCCCGGCATGCGGATGTCGACAAAGGCAATGTTGGGGCGAAACTCCGCCGCGGCCTCAACGCCCGAGGCTCCGTCGTAGGCGATCCGGACCTCGGCGCCGAAGCTTTCCATCAGCATCGCGAGGCTGTCGGCGACGTCCGGGTTGTCGTCGATCACCAATGTCCGCAACGGCGCCGCGGACCGTGACTCGGTCGCCTCCGGCGTTGCTATCGAGCGGGCGGACGAATTGAGCGGCAGGCGCACGACGAACTCGCTGACCTTGCCAAGCCCGGCGCTATGCGCCTCGATCCGGCCGCCATGCAGGTCGACCAGTTTCTGCGCGAGCGCCAGGCCGACGCCCAGGCCGTCCTCGCGGTTCTGTTCGCAGCTTTCGGCCTGGGAGAAGAGGTCGAAGACGAACGGCAGCATCTCAGGAGCAATGCCGCCGCCGCTATCGCGCACGCTGATGACCGCCTGATTGTCCTCCCGCGCCGCACGAATCTCGATGAGGCCTCCAGGCGCGGTGTATTTGGCCGCGTTCTTGACGAGGTTCGTCACCACCTGCGTCAGCCGGACCGGGTCGCCGTGCACCACGAAGGGCTCTGGAGCGGAGCGGTTTTCGACCCGGTGCCCCTTCGCTTCGATGTCGGTCTGGCTCGTCTCGAGGGCGTCGGCGACGATCGATGCGACCTCGACGCGGTCCTTTCTCAGCTCGATATTGCCGCGGTTGATGCGCGAGACATCGAGAAGGTCATCGACAAGTCGGACGAGATGGGCGACCTGCCGTTGCATCATGTCGACCGGCGTGCGGTCGGACTGCAGGGCCTCGACGCCGCCGGTCCGGCTGAGCAACTGCACGACATGCCGGATCGGCGCCAGGGGATTGCGCAGTTCGTGGCCGAGAAGGGCGAGAAACTCGTCCTTTCGCCGATCCGCTTCGATCAGGGCCTGCTCGACGCGCTTCTGTTCGGTGACGTCGAAGTTGACGCCGGCGGCGCGGACCGGGCGTCCTTGCTCATCGAATGACACCCGCCCACGCGCCGCCATCCAGTGAACGGCGCCGTTCGGCCAGCGAACGCGAACCTCGAATTCGAGCTTGCCGGTCTCCATAGCCTTCGTGAAAGCCGCGTCGAAGGCGGCCCGGTCCGGTTCCAGGACATGGCGGCGCGCGATCTCGATCCCCCAGGCCTCCTGTTGCGTGTCGTAACCAAAAATCTGATCGTGCCGCAGGTTGCGCGGCCCGGAGTAGTCGCTCAAGAGGTCGAGGTCCCAGGTGCCCATTTGCCCCGCGTCGACCGCCAGTTCGAGGCTTTCCTGGGCACGGCGGAGGGCTTCCTCCGCTTTCTTTCGGTCGGTTATGTCGGTCGCAATGCAGAGGAGGCCGACAACCTCTTCGCCGGAGACTCTCGGCTCGATGGAGAGGTCGTACCAATGGGCCTCGCCTTTGCTGAAGATGCGAATCTCGCGGCGGGCAGGCGTTCCGGTTTCGAACACCGCCCGCTTGATCTTGGCGATCGCCTTCGCGTCCTCGGGGCGGTCGAAAAGATCGGCGTCAGTCCTGCCGACGACCTGGTCGGGATCGAGGCCGAGCCCCGGATTCTGGACCCAGACGTAGCGCAGGTCGCGATCCTGCTCCCAGACGTGCACGGGCGAAACATGCAGCGTCGCCGTCAGTCGTTCGTGGGCGACCCGCAGGCGTTCTTTCGCCAAAGCCCGTTCGACCGCTTCCCAGGTCCGCTCTGCAGTCGCCTCGATCATAAAGAGCTCATCGGTCGTCCACCTGTGAGGCGCGAGATGATGCGCGACCATGATGGCGGCCGGGCGGCCGGACTTGAAAAGCGGCGAGACGACAAAGGCGCCGATCTGCAGCGCGGCGATCGCCTGTCGTTCGCCTGCCGTCAGTCTCGGGTCATTGGCTGTATCTTCGACGACCAGCGTCCGTCCGGCCCGGAATTCAGCCATGAACAGAGGACCGTATTGATCCAGTTGATATCTTCCGGCGACGCTGGGGACGCCGTCGCGGCCGTCTTCCCGCACAACGGCTGAGGCGCCGTCCGCGGTCACCTCGGCGTAGTGCACGCGCGCGGCTTTGAGCCGCACCCCGAGCATCAGCGCCGCCTGCCTTTGGATGTCGGACGGATCCTCCAAAGGGCGCAGGGCGTCGCTGAGCTTCAACAGAAACGCGTAACGCTCTTCGCTTGCGGCAAGCGCCGCCTCTCTCGCCCGGAGGTCGTCGATGTCGACGATCGATCCGACGTAACCGAGAAAGGCGCCCCCTCCATCGAAGCGAGGCGCGCCGACGGCGAGAGCCCAGCCGTATGAGGCATCCGGCCGGCGCACCCTGAACTCGAACCGAAAAGGATCGCGCGCATCGAGAGCCGAGCGCAGCGTCTCGATTGTCTTCGACCGATCGTCGGGATGCAGAACATCGAGCCAGCCATAGCCGAGCGCTTTCGCCGGCTCCTGGCCGGTGAAGTCGCGCCAGCGCTCGTCGAGATAAGTGCAACGCCCGCTCGGATCGGTTGTCGAGTTGATGACCCAAAACTGATCTGCGACGCTCCGCATCCCCGCCATCTGATGTCCTGACGCGGCCGGTCCGCGCGCCCTTTTAAAATCCTGCGTCGAGAATGTCACGGTTCCGCGGCGCGCCCGCGACACGGGCTTCTGGCGGAGAACCTTCGCGCGGCGTCGGAGTTCGTCGCCCTAGCGGCGCCGCCCCATGCAGGCGTCGGCCATCTGCTTGAGTTTGGCTTCCTGCTCCGCATCGAGTTCGCCGAGCCGGTCGGCTTCGCCGGAGCGCTCGACGGCGTCGGCGACGCACCGGCAGCTCACGTCGCAATCTTCGGCCGGCCGGCCGTGAGAGACGCAGGATCGCTCACAGGCGGCGAGAAAGGCGCTGTAGTCGGGCTTCGGCGGGGAACCGGCGGCGAACAGGCCGGAGGCGGCGGCTACCGCGACGAGGCCGATCAGGATCGGCTGGTGAAGGAGATAGATCGCGAGGCTGTGTCGTCCGCCGAAGCAGACGCCGCGCGCCAAGCCCGACTTGGCGCGCCAGCGCCACGGAGAGGTCAGTCGCGTCAGAACGCCTGGAAGTCGTGCCAGCCCGAGGCCGATGAGAACGACGCCCGCCCACGGCAGGAGCGGGCGCCAGTCGAGGGTGTTCGGCAGCGCCTCGCCAAGGCCGAGCCAAAGGAGCGCCGGCGGGTCGAACAGCGTCGAGCGGATGAAGAAGGGCAGCGCGATCGCCGTCGCCCCGGCGAGAAGACTGGCCCACGCGGGCGCCTCCACCAATGGGAGGGCGAGAAGGCTCGCAGCGACGATGCAGTGGAGGATGCCGAACCAGATGCCTTGGCCGGGCGCGAAAACGAGGCTTCCCGTGGTCACCATCGCCGCCGCGCCGGCGACGATCGCGAGCCGTCGCCAGAAGGCGGGCAGGTTCAGCCGGTCGCGATGGGCGAGCGCCAGCGAAACGCCGACCAGCGCCAGAAAGGCGCTCGCAACACCATGCGAGAGCAGCCGCATCGGCGGGGAAAAGGGGAGCATGGGCGACACAAAGCGGAAGTCGGCCAGGTCCCAGGTCAGGTGATAGGCCGCCATCCCAATCAGGGCGAGACCGCGCGCGCAGTCGACCGCGTCGACGCGGCCCTTATGCGGCCCGTCGGCCGGCGCGCTTGGCTCGATCACAATGCGGCTTCGAACAAAGCGCCGTCGAGAACGAATTCGCCCTCGTCCTCGACCGGCCCGGTCATCAGCAAGTGATCATCCCCGGCGCGCCATTCGATGACGAGTTCGCCGCCCGGCAGCCGCACCGTCGCCTTGCGACCCATCAGTCCGAGACGCGATGCGGACACCAGCGTCGCGCAGGCGGCCGAGCCACAGGCAAGCGTCAGTCCGACGCCCCGTTCCCAGACCCGCGCCGTCACATCGTTAAGGGCGTTGACCTGAGCGAAGGTGACGTTGACCTTCTCGGGAAACATCGGGTGAGCTTCGACCCTCGCGCCCCATCCGGCGGCGTCGATCCGGCTGAGATCCGGGACGAAGAACAGCGCATGCGGGTTGCCCATGCTGACGACCGCTGCGGGTCCGAGCGTCGCCAGCGGATCGCCCTCGGTCCAATCGAGACTCACCCGTCGTGTGTCCTCGACTTCGCGAGCAAGCGGAATGTCGCGCCAACCGAGACGCGGCGCTCCCATATCGACCCTGTAGGACCAGGGTCCCAGGCGTTCGCATTCGATTCGTCCCGCTTCCGTCTCGAGATGAACGGAGGCGACGCCGAGCTGACGCATCAGCCGGTCGGCGACGCAGCGCGCGCCGTTGCCGCAGGCGCCGGCGAGCGTGCCGTCGTTGTTGTAGATCCGGACATAGGCGCTCGTTCCCGGGCTGCGGGGATCGCTCAGAACCATCATCTGGTCGTAATCGAGATGAGGAGCGCGATGGATCGCGCGGGCGTCCGCCGGCCCCGGCAAAACCGGCGAGCCGCGCAGGTCGAGCACCAGGATCTTGTTGCCCGCGCCGTTCATGCGCCTGATCGCGCGCCCGGCCAGGGGATGGCTGAAGCTCAAGTCGTCAGTCTCCCTTGCGCCTCGTGCCGGCCAACCGGCGCGCCGACCGATCGATCGCCCGCGCGCCGAGGCGCGTCAAGGCCTCGCGCAGGTCCTCGTTCTCGATCGCGGCGGCGGCGGATTTGGCTTCGGCCTCGGCTTCCGCACTGGGGGTTGGCGGCGGCCGCTTCGTCTTCAGCGGCGCTAGCGGGCCTTGCCGGAAAGCGATCTTTTCCACGCAGCGCCAGCCGAGATGCGCGTTCACCCTGGCTGCGATGACGGCCGCATTGTGCTGCGCCTCAAGGGCAAAAGCTCCGTCCACCCGCAGCACCAGCGTTGCCGGCGCGATCGGCGCCTCGGGGTCGCGCCTCGCCGGGCGCGGCGGCCATTGCAGTTGGACCGGCCGTGCATAGCGCGCGACGCTCTCGCCAACGATCGCAGGCCAGTCGGCGACCAGGCTCGCTTCGCTGAGACCGCGTGCGGCGAGCGTCTCCCCGATGATGCCGGGCATGAATTCCGCAAGCGCCTTGGCGCCGCGGCGCTGAAAGGTCATGGTCGCACCATTCGGGGTCGGGTTGGTCGGATGAACGTCAATGTAAGCTCGCGGGGGCTCGAGGCAAAGCGAAAGGCGATCGTCGAGCGGACGCTTGCGTGGTGGGATCGCAACCGCCGCGACCTGCCATGGCGAGCAGCGCCAGGGGAAACGCCAAATCCCTACCGTGTCTGGCTCTCCGAAGTCTTGCTTCAGCAAACGACAGCCCAGGCCGCGGCGCCATATTTTCGGAGCTTCGTCGACAAATGGCCGACCGTCGAGCATCTGGCGGCCGCTTCGACCGAGGCCGTGATCAGCGCCTTCGCCGGGCTCGGCTATTATTCCCGGGCGCGCAACCTGCACGCCTGCGCCAAGGAGATTGCGCGGCGCGACGGACGATTTCCGGATCAGGAAGCCGCATTGCGCGCTTTGCCCGGCGTCGGCGACTATACGGCGGCGGCGATCGCGGCGATTGCTTTCCGCCGGCAGGCGGCCCCTGTCGACGGCAACATCGCGCGCATTCTGGCGCGCCTTTTGGCTGTCGACCGGCCCCTCGCTCAGGCGAGGGCGGAAATTCGCGCCGCCGCGCTTGAGTTGGCGCCGAGCCGGCGGGCCGGCGATTTCGCCCAGGCGCTGATGGACATCGGCGCCACGATCTGCCGGCCGCGCAGTCCGACGTGCGCCGCCTGTCCGCTGAGTGAGGACTGCGCCGCCCGGCGGTCCGGCGCTCCCGAGGCTTTCCCGCCGGCGCCCGCCGCCAAACCCCGGCCCCAGCGCATCGGAGCGGCGTTTTTCGCTCATCGGTCCGACGGGGCCTTCCTCGCCCGCCGCCGCGCGCCGCGCGGCCTGCTCGCCTCGACTGTCGAACTGCCGGGCACGGCCTGGACGAACGAGGGCCCCGGCGAGGATTGGCGTTCGGACGTTCCGGTCGCCGCGCTCTGGCGCAGGCGGCCCGGTGCGGTCGAGCAGACCTTCACCCATTTCACCTTGAGGCTGACGGTTTACGTCGGCGCGTTCGACGGCGCCGCCCCAGCCGGGCACTTCTGGGTTGCGCAAGACGCGGTCGCTGAAGCCGGACTGTCAAATTTGATGCGCAAGGCTGTCGGGCACGCGACGCAGCGCCCCGCTCCGGGCTCGCCGTCATAAATTCGAAGGCATTTTCTCTGAAGCTGCTCTGCCCTGTATGAGGTCGAGAAACCTTGCGGTAGGGTCGATCGGTCGCGCAATCGAGCGGAGGACTATTGGGCAAGTTCGACGAGTTTCCCGCCGCTGGCGCCTCCGCGGCTTCGAGCCTGGACTTGGCGGGGGACGATCGCCTGCGCGCGAGTTTTGGACATGTCACAACCTGGGTCTTCGATCTCGACAATACCCTCTATCCTCCCGACAGCGGCATTTGGCCGAAGATCAACGAGCGGATTACCCTGTTCCTGGTCGACCTTTTCGGCCTCGATGGCCAGTCCGCGCGGGCCTTGCACAAACACTACTACATGCGGCACGGCACCACCTTGCGGGGTTTGATCGAGGAGAACCTCGACTTGGCCGACCGCTTTCTCGAATTCGTCCATGACATCGACCGGTCCGCGCTCCAACCCGACCCGGTGCTCGCCCAAGAAGTCGGCCGGTTGCCCGGCCGGAAGCTGATCTTCACCAATGGCTCGCGCAATCATGCGATCCTGACGGCCCGCCAGCTCGGCCTCGACGGCCTTTTCGAGGACGCTTTCGACATCGTTGCGGCCAGGCTGACGCCGAAGCCCTCGGAGGCGGCTTACCGGGCTTTCTGTGATCGATATGACGTCGACCCCCGCCGCGCGGCGATGTTCGAGGATGTCGCCAAAAATCTGGCGGTGCCGAAAGCGAAAGGGATGAAGACGGTTCTGGTGACAGCCAAGCCCGGAGCAATCGACCATCGCGAGCTTCACGATCGCACCGGCGCGGAAAGCGCCGCCGCCGTCGATTACGTCACCGACGATCTGGGTCAATTTCTGGCCCGCTTGAATGCGGGGCTCGGCTAATCGACGACGTGGAAGATACGCCGCCAGCGCTCGGGCTGGCGGCGCCGCAGGGCTACTTGACGCCCCAAATCTTCTTGTATTCGTCGCGGTAGCCGTTGCCGGGATCGAACACGTTCTTGTCGCCGCCGTCGAAGGCGACGTTGTCGGCGGTCACCAGATGGATGCCTGAGGTGTAGCCGGACCACGGCGCTTTATGGAACGCGCGGTTCAATTCGTCCACCAGCTGCCAGCCCTGCATGTTGAGCGGCTCCGGCACCGTGCCGTCCTGGTACTGCTTGGCGCGGATACGCTCGAACGCCGACTCCGAACCGTCTCCGGCGGAGATATTGTGCGGCGCGCCGTCGCCCTTAATCCCGGCCGCGGCGAGCGAGGGCCCCATGAAGTCGAAATAGAGATCGTTGATCGCCAGCGAGTGCGTCCACTTGTCGCCGTACTTCTGCAGAAGCGTGGTGGTGAGCTGGGGCATACGCTGCGATGACTTCGCCGATCGGCGAATCGACAAATTCCAGCACGGTGCAGCCGCCGCACTTCTTGATCGCCGCCTCCATTGCCCTGGCCTTGAAGAGGGCGATCTCGTACTGCGAATCGGTGAAGATGATGACGCCCGCCTTGCCTTTCGATTCCGCGATGGCCTGATAGGCGGCGGTATTGGAGACGTCCTGCGGCACCGTCGTCACATTGGCGAAAATGCCGGCCTCGGGCTCGGGACCCGGGCGCGTGCCGGAATGCCAGCCGACGATCGCCGCGCCCGACTTGGCGGCGGCGTCGAACGCGACTTGCTGCTCCTTGGTGTCGAAGCCTCCTGCGACGATGCCGTCGGGCTTCAAGGTCAAGGCCTGGTTCATCGCCTCCGTGCGGCCGGACACGGAGCCCTGGCCGTCGATCACCGTGACGGTCCAGCCAATGGCGGCGGCGGCCTCCTTGACGCCCTCGGACGCGCCGAGAATCCCGCCGTTCTTGAGGTCCCCCGCGACGAACACGATCTTTTTGCCCTTGGCGGCGGCAGGGCCGGTCGTCGGTCCGTCCCACTTGTCGACGCGTGCGGTTGCGGCCTTGGCCGCCTTCGTCGCCATGTCGACATAGTCGTCGGCTCGGGCCACCGAGACCGACCGCCAGCGCGCAGACGCCCGCAAGCACAACACCCTTCAAACGATTCATGTCTTTCCTCCCTTGGACGAGGTCGCGGCGGTCTCGCCGTGCGCGCCTCCAGATTGCGCCGCTGTCGCGGGCGCGCGCGCCGGTTCGGCTCCGCGCCTGCGTTGCGCGTAGCCGGCGATGCCGATGGCGACGAGCAGCGTCGCGCCGTTGAACAACGGTTCGACGAAGAACATCGCGCCGAACTGCTGGATGCCCGAGATGCCGATCGCCAGGATCGTCACGCCGACCACCGTTCCCCAGACATTGACGCGGCCAGGCTTGATCGTGGTGGAGCCGAGAAAGGCGCCGACCAGCGCAGGCAGAAGGTATTCGAGGCCGACGCTCGCCTGGCCGATCCTGAGCTTGGCGGCGAGAATGACGCCGGCGAAAGCGGTCAGGAGGCCCGAGGCGACGAAGGCGAGGATCGTGTAGCGCCGCACCGGGACGCCGTTGAGCGCGGCGGCCTTCGGATTAGCGCCGATCGCGTAGAAATAGCGGCCGATCGGCAAATATTCGAGGATGAACCAGAGCGCGACCGAGAGGACCAGGACGTAGTAACCGGTGATCGGCAGCCACATCAGGTTGGCGCCGTTGAGCGCATAGAACGCGTCGGGCGCGACGCCGACGATCTGTCGGCCTTTGCTGTACCACATGGCGATCGCATAGAGGATCGTCCCCGTGCCGAGCGTCGCAATGAACGCGTCGATCTGGGCGATCTCGACCAGCACGCCGTTGATGAGTCCGACGCCTGCGCCGAGCGCGAGCACGCTCAATACGGCGAGCGGCCAGGGAAAGCCGTAATGCGTCTGCAGACTGATGGCGAGAATGTGCCACAGGACGATGCCGTAGCCGACCGTCAGGTCGATCTTGCCCGCGACCATCGGGATCATGACGCCGAGCGAAAGGATGGCGATGATCGCCTTGTCCGAGATGATCGAGCGGACGTTCAACAATGTCGGGAACGTATTGGGCAGGAGGATACTGAACAGCAGCGCGAGCGCGACCGTCAGGATGACGAGGCCGTAGACGGGTACGAGCCGCCTGATGCGCTCGAGGAAGGAAAGCCCCTCCAATTCGCTTCGGGTGGGTTCGAGCGCCGTCGATTTGATCGAGGAAGCCATCGTTTCCTCCTAAGCCGCGTTCGAGGCGGTGACGGACGCCGCATGGATCAGGCGTTCCACCGACAGTTCCTCGCCGCTGACTTCGGCGACAATCAGACCGCGAGAGAACACCAGCGCGCGATGGCAGAGGCGCGCCACCTCCTCGAAGTCGGTCGAGACGACGACGACGCTGAGGCCCGTCAAGAGCGCCTGATCGAGAAGGCGGTAGATTTCCGCCTTGGCGCCGACATCGACCCCGGCGGTCGGATCCTCCGCGATCAGCAGCCTGCCGCCGATGTTGAGCCAGCGTCCGACGATCACCTTCTGCTGGTTGCCGCCTGAAAGGGATTCGATCTGCAGCTGGGGATCGTTCGGGCGAAGGCCGACCTGGACGCCGATGGCGCGCGCCAGCGCCGCCTCCGATCGCGGCGAGAGGGGCGAAGCGAAGCTGCGGCCGGTGGCGCTTGGGTTGATGAACATGTTTTCGCGGATCGTCAGACCGCCCGCCTCGGATTCTTCGACGCGGTCCCGGGCGATCAGGCCGATCCCGGACTTCATCGCCGCGCCCGGGTCCGAGAGCGCGGGCTGAACGCCGTCGAGCAGAATCGTGCCGCTGTAGGGAAGGGCGCCAAACAACGCCCGCCCGATGCGCTCCTGTCCGGCGCCGCGCAAGCCGACAAGCCCGACAATCTCGGATTGCGCGACGGTGAAATCGACGGGCCCTGCGCCCTCCACGGTCAGATCCCCCACGGCGAGTCTCGCGCGATCCGAACGCGGGCGCGGAGCGGCCTCGAACTTGTCGAGCGCCTTGCCGACAATCAGCGAGACCAGTTCGTCCGGGTCGGTGTCCGTCACCCGTCGCTCGCCGACCAGCGCTCCGTCCCTGAGCACGGCGATCCGGTCAGCGATCTCGAAAACCTCGTCGAGGCGATGCGAGACGTAGATCATGCCGACGCCGCGGGCCTTGAGCGGCCTCAGCGCGTCGAACAGCCGGTGCACCTCGTCGGCTGGAAGCGACGCCGACGGCTCGTCGAGGACAAGAACGTCGGCCTGCACGCTGAGCGCGCGCGCTATGGCGACGAGCGATTTTTCCGTGCGTGACAGATCCCGGACGCGCCTGGTTGGCGGGAGCGGGCAGTCGACCTGGGCGAGCGCGGTACGGGTGGCCCTCTCGACGGCCTCCCAGTCGATGAAGCCGCGCCGGCGCGGATATCCGGTCGCGAGCGCGATATTCTCGGCGATCGTCATCCATTCGACAAGGCCGAGGTCCTGGTGGATGAAGGCGACAGGCTGATGTTCGCCGAAACGCGGCGGACGATGCCGGTAGCGCTCGCCGCGGTATTCGATCGACCCTTCGGTCGGCTCGACAATTCCCCCCAACGTCTTGATCAGCGTCGATTTGCCGGCCCCATTCTCTCCGAGAAGAGCCATGATTTCCCCGGCGTGGAGATCGAGCGAAACGCCACGCAGCGCGGTCACGCCGCCAAACCGCTTGACGACGTTCCGGAACCGGATCAGGGGCGGGCTATTTGCCCGAGCCACCGAGGACATTTCCTTTTCCCTCACGAACGTCGTTGTTGTTTGTGAGAATGTTATCGATAACATAAGCGCTTGGCAAGCCCTTCCTCGCCCCGGCCTCACGTCGGGCAGCGCCTGTCCGGAGCGCATCCTGACGCGGGTCTCCTCGCTATGCAGATCGTCGCTGATCGAACTCGGCGCCGAGCGCTGCAGCCAATGCTTTGTCTAGCGTCGTCTTGCCTCCGCCGGCGACGCCCATCACCGCGACGGCGAGGCGATCATAAGCATGCGGTGATTCCGCCGTCGACATAAAGGATGTGCCCATTGACGAAGCTCGACGCATTTGAGGCGAGAAATATCGCGGCGCCGACGAGTTCGTCGACCTCGCCCCAGCGGCCCATCGGCGTGCGCCCGGTCAGCCAAGCGGAGAATTTCTCGTCCTCGACCAGCGCCTTGTTGAGTTCGGTCTTGAAATAGCCAGGCGCGATGGCGTTGACCCTGAGGCCGTGCTTGCCCCAGTCGGTCGCCATGCCTTTGGTCAGCATCTTTACGCCGCCTTTGGAGGCGGTGTAGGGCGCGATGTTCGGACGCGCGAGTTCGGACTGGACCGAACCAATGTTGATAATCCGGCCGCGCTTGCGGGGGATCATCGAGCGCGCGACGGCCTTCGAGACGAAGAACATGCTGTCGAGGTTGGCGCGCATGAGTTCGCGCCAGGTCTCCACCGGAAAGTCCTCCAGCGGCGCTCTTCGCTGGATGCCGGCGTTGTTGACGAGGATATCGATCGGGCCAATCTCGGCCTCGATGCGCGCGACCGCCTCTCCGACCAGCTTCGGCTCGGTCACGTCGAAAATCGCCGCGGCGGCCTCGGCGCCCTCAGCGCGCAACGCCTCGACCGCCAGGTCGACGGTATTCGGCGTCCGGCCGTTGACGACGACCCGCGCGCCGGCTTCCGCAAGCCCTCGAGCGAGCGCGAGGCCGATGCCGGCTGACGAACCGGTCACCAGCGCGACGGCTCCCGAGAGCCCGAACAGACGATCGATGAGTGGGCTCACAGACGCTTCCTCAGGCTTGTTCAAATTGAGCCCTATGTTATCGATAACATCCTCGGGTCGTCAAGCCCTTGTTTGCGAGCGAACGCAGGGTCAGCCGCTTGCGCAGACTCGGTGTTATCGGTAACATAGGTGCGCTGTCCGATGTCACGCCGAAAAAGAATTGGAGAGGAAATGTCCAAGCCCACGGTGCTCATGATCGGCGCCTACCCGGATTGGGACATGGAGCTCCTCGAGCGCGACTACGACTTGCGCAAGCTGTGGCTCGCCGCTGACAAGGAGGCGATTCTCGCCGCGGCCGCCCCGCAGGTGCGCGCCATCGCCACGCGCGGCGAACTCGGCGCGTCCGCCGCTCTCATCGACCAGTGCCCGAAGCTCGAGATCATCTCGTGCTACGGCGTCGGCGTCGACGCGATCGACCTCGGCAAGGCCCGCGCGCGGGGCGTGCGCGTCACCAACACCCCGGAGGTCCTGACCGAAGACGTCGCCGATTTCGCCTTCGCCCTCATCCTCGCGCATTTGCGCAAGGTGATCGACGGCGACGCGCATGTCCGGTCGGGCGCATGGGGACCAGCGGCCCTGCCGCTCGGAGTGAGCCTGCAAGGCAAGACGCTCGGCATTTTCGGCTTCGGACGCATCGGGCGCGCGATCGCCCGGCGGGCGGAGGGGTTCGGAGTGAGCGTCGCCTATTGCGATGTCGCGCCGGCGTCCGGCGTCTCTTACCCCCGGTACGCGAGTCCGATCGAACTCGCGAAGGCGAGCGACATTGTCGTCGCCGCCGTCTCGGGCGGCGAGGCGACCCGCGGCGTCGTCAATGCGGACGTCTTCGAGGCGCTCGGTCCGGCCGGGCTGTTCGTCAACGTGTCGCGGGGAACTGTCGTCGACGAAGCGGCGCTGATCGACGCGCTTTCCAGGAAGCGGATCGCCGGCGCATGTCTCGACGTGTTTTGCAACGAGCCGAACATCGACAAGCGTCTGCTCGACTTCGGTTCCGTCATTCTTCAGCCGCATCAGTCGAGCGGCACGGTCGAGACCCGCAAGGCGATGGGCAAGCTCGTGCGAGACAATCTCGCGGCTCATTTCGCGGGACAGCCGCTGCTGACGCCCGTGGCGTAAGAGGAGAAGGACAATGCGCGCAATCATCGCCCATGCCGCAAAGGATCTGCGCGTCGAGGATATGCCGACGCCGCCGCTTGGGCCGCAGGACATTCGCGTTCGCGTCGCCTTCGGCGGGATCTGCGGCTCGGATCTGCATTATTACAACCATGGCGGTTTCGGAGCGGTGCGCCTCCGCGAGCCGATGATCCTTGGTCACGAGATCGCGGGCGTCGTCGAAGGCGTCGGCGCGGAAGCGCGGCGCGTGCAGGTCGGCGAGCGCGTCGCCGTCAACCCGAGCCTACCGTGCAATCACTGCCGCTACTGTCTCGAAGGACTACAGAACCAGTGCTCCGACATGCGCTTCTATGGCAGCGCGATGCGATTTCCCCATGTGCAGGGGGCTTTCCGTGAGATTCTGGTCTGTCGCGAGAGTCAGGCCCATCCGATTGCCGAAGGCATGACGCTTCAGGAAGCGGCGATGGCCGAGCCGCTCGCCGTCGCTCTTCATGCGACGCGTCGCGCAGGCTCGCTGATGGGCAAACGCGTTCTCGTCAGCGGCAGCGGGCCGATCGGCGCCTTGACGGCGATCGCCGCCCGGCGGGCGGGCGCGGCGGAGATCGTCGTCACCGACATCGCCGACGGCGTGCTCGCCTTCGCCTCCCGGCTCGGCGCCGACCGCGTGATCAATGTCGCGCGCGAACCCGAAGCGCTCACGCCCTTCAAAGACGACAAGGGCTATTTCGACGCACAGTTCGAGGCCTCGGGCGCCGAGGCGGCGCTTCGCTCAGGGATCGACGTCGTCCGCCCTCGCGGCGTCATCGTCCAGCTCGGCCTCGGCGGAGAGATGACGATTCCGATCAACTTCATCACCGCCAGGGAGATCGAGCTCAAGGGAACCTTCCGCTTCCACGAGGAGTTCGCGCTGGCGCTCGAATTCATCGGCAAGCGCCTGATCGACGTCAAGCCTCTGATCACCGCGACGACCCCGCTCGAAAAGGCGCGCGACGCATTCGAACTCGCGGGCGACCGGTCGCAGTCGATGAAAGTCCAGATCGCTTTTTGACGAGGCTCACGCGGTTTCGCGGGCGACGACGCTGAATTCAATTCGTGTCGTCTGCGGCTTGCGCGCTTTGCTCCGTTTGCGCGCCTCGAGCGCCGAGAGCGCGACCTCCGCCGCCCGCCGTCCGATCCCCGCGCAATCGACGGCGATCGTGGTCAGTCGAGGGTGGCAGCAGCGCGCGACCTCAAAGTCGCCGAACCCGGCGATCGCGATCCGTCCGGGGACGTCGACGCCGCGCCGCTGGCACTCGGCCAGAACGCCGAACGCCGAAAGGTCGGAGACGCAGAGAATCGCGTCGACGTCCGGCCAGGCTTTCAGCATCGCCTCGAGCCCATGAGCGCCCTGGGCCATGGAGACGGGCGGCTTTCCCGTGGCGATGACGCGCCCCGGCGGGAGGCCGAGCTTTCTGACGGCCTCTTCGAACCCGTCGCGCCTCTCCGCGCCGCGCGTGTCTCCATTCGTCTCTCCTCCGATGAAGCCGATGCAGCGCCGGCCCCGCTGGTGAAGGTAACGGACCATTGCGGCGCCGGCCTCCCTGTTGGAGAAGCCGACCACGTCGCCAAGCGGCCGCCTGGGCAGATCCCAGGTTTCGACGATCGGGATGTCGGCGCGCGCAAGCAGCGTGAGCGAACGCTGCGTGTGCACTCCGCCGGTCAGGATGATGGCTTCCGGGCGCCGCTGAAGGAAAGCGCGGATCAGGTCCTCCTCCCGCGCCAGCGAATATTCGGTGTCGCCGAGCAGCATCTGCAAGCCGGCCACGTCGAAGACCTCGGACATGCCCCGGACCGTGTCGGCGAAATTCGAGTTGTTGAGCGAGGGGACCAGCGCCGCGACGAAGCCCGAGCGGCGCGTGGCGAACACGCGCGCCGTCGCGTCTGGAACGTAGCCGGTCTCTTTCACGATTTTGAGGATGCGGTCGCGCGTTTCCTTCGAGACAGCGGCCTCGCTCTTGAGGGCGCGAGAAACCGTCATCGCCGAAACCCCCGCCAAATCGGCGACAGCCTGCATGGTCACCCCGCCGGCCGAGCCCGAGCTCTTGGCGCCGCCTCGCAACCCGTCTTCGACCACCTTGCCTCTGGCCCGTGGCGCCATCGAGCCGCCGCCCCTGTCCGAATGTGATCGATAACATAGGACTTTGCCACGAGAACTCAAAGTCGTTCGCCGCGAAATTCTGTCAGGGGTTCGGAAGGGCGCTGGCGCGTTTCCGCGCGAAGAGCGAGCGGTCTACGCCGGTTGATCTTCAAGCCGCGGCGACCTCGCGGCAAAGCCGTCATAGCGCAAAGAGCGGGGCATAATCGAGCTGAGGTGGGATGGCGTTGGTGGCAGGAGGCGTGCGAACCGACTATAAGTCGTCGAGTTCGCGACCACCAGCCGGCAAGAAAGAGTAGCATATGCCAAAAAGGAAAGCTCCGGTCCGCAAACCGTGGACCAAGGAGGACTTGCGCGAACTCAAAGCGCACTCGAAAGCGAGAACGCCCGCGGCGGAGGTCGCGAAGGCGATGAAACGGACCGAAGCGGCGGTCCGGCAGAAAGCAAAGACGATTGGCATCGGGCTTGGGCATCGTCGCTGAGGGCTCCAGACAGCGACAGCGCTTTTTGGGGGTCTGGAGCGCGAGATGCAACGCTTCAACAGCGACGGCTCAGCCCAGAGATTCCTTTCCAGCCGCCTCTTCGTCCAACGCCATCGCGCATCGGCTCAAACGAACCGCATGCTCTGCGCTGCGGGGGGTCGAAGCGGCCTGAGGCGCACATTTCGGCAAGGTGTCGGTGGTTCATTGATCCGATCGGCGCGACGCCGGTTGCCTCCTTGCCCGTCGGGAGGCGGGCGTTTTGCGATGAGAATCCAATCCGACGGCGCTGGCCGCCGCCGGCCTTTGCTCACATCTTGCGGGCGGGGTCGACCGGGGGGATGATTTCGGCGCCGGTCATAATCTTCCGGATCGCGTAAGTTGGCTTCCCGCCATCGCCTTTGACAATCTGGTTCATCAGGATCGGGCGGGCGGTCTGATGGTCGACGGCTGCGAACTTCGACGTCGCCCAGAACCGTCGCGCTCTTCAGGCCGGCAAGGCGGTTCGCACCGCCGAACTGCGCCTGCTGCTTGGCGAGGTTGATGGCGTCGCCGCCGAAAATGGCCACGTAAAGGCCGCCGGCTCATGCTTCCGCTCCTGACAGCGATTGTTATTGCTACACGGGTGATGAGCGCCTGAACCTGGCGTTGGCTGATCAGATTATCACTATTTTATCTTGTTATTACGCTTGGGCTAAGGCCGCGAGATGGACAACTTTTGGCACCCAAGCCCTTGGAATCGCTTCAGCCTGTCCAAAACTGCAGGGGCAGAACCGCCGCCCGTGCACGTCCCTGTTTAGGTCCGACAAACGGGTCATCAGATGGAAGCCAGCGTCCTTTGCGCCGCCTTCAAGTGCGGAATGTCGACCATCTTGCCGTCTAGTCCGATCGTTCCAGCGTTTGGATTGGCGGCGAAGGCTTCGACGATGCGCCGCGCATGCGCGATTTCGGATTCCGAGGGCGCATAGCAGCGGTTGATCGTCGCAACCTGGTCGGGATGGATCGCCATGCGGCCGAGGAATCCGTCGCGGCGCGAGCGGCGGCAGTCGCGCTCGAGCCCCTCGAGATCGCGGAAATCGGCATAGATCGTGTCGATCGGCGCGACTTCGGCGGCGGTCGCAGCGAACAGACATTGCGCGCGCACGACCTGGTAGGGGAACGTCCAGGCGCCGTCCGGCTCCTTGTTGTCGGTCGCGCCGAGCGCGGCGGCGAGGTCTTCAGCGCCCCAGGTCAGCGCGGCGAGGCGCGGATGCGCAGGCGCGTAGGAACCGAGCGCGAACATCGCCTTCGCCGTCTCGGTCGCAAGGACCGCCACCATGACCGAGCCGAGCGCCATGCCGGCCTTCGTCTCAAGAGCGTCCAGGTAATGGCCGAAACACGTGATGTCGTCGCCGCCGTTCGCCTTCGGGATCACGAGTCCGTCGAGGCCCGGCTTGACGACGGCCGAGAGATCGTCGAGCGCAAGACCCGTGTCGAGCGCGTTAGGGCGGACGAAGAAGGACCAATCGCGTGGCGAAGGGTCCTCGAGAAGCGTTGCGACGAGCTGTCGGGCGATGGCTTTCCGCGCCGGCGCGACGGAGTCTTCGAGATCGAAGATCAGCGCGTCCGCGCCCGATGTCTTCGCCCTCATGACCTTGCGTTCCGAATCGCCGGGGACAAAGAGCATCGAGCGCAACCTCATGCTGGCATCCTCAAAGTAAGCGCGACTCGCCCTCGGGTCGCCATGACCCCGTCAGTGGTTTTGGCGTATTCATGATGCATGTGGATCGCCGCCGGATTGTAGCTTTGACTCCGGCCTCTCCATCTCGGGGTCCAGGCGCAGAACGCGGAAAAACCGCAGACCACCACACGCTTTTCCAACCGACCGGAATTGCGAAAGTTTCCATCGACCCGGAACCGCGTCGGTTTGTCAGGAGTGGATGGTGGGCGATACAAGGATCGAACTTGTGACCCCTCCCGTGTGAAGGGAGTGCTCTACCGCTGAGCTAATCGCCCCGAAAAACAATGCGCTTGCTTTAAGGCCCGGGCGAACGGCGAGTCAAGGAGCGACGGCCCGCGGAACTCTGTGGCGTAGCGAAACCCGGCGTTAGTCGCTGAACTCGGGTCGATAGGCGATCGTCCGGCTCGCCTCGCAGACCAAGCCCCTTCGAAAAAACTAGGCGTCACACGGCGCGCGAATGGCGCGGCTTGTCGCTCTGCCGCGCAAGATAAAGGTCGAATAGAGCGGCGATCGGGCGCACGAAGGGGCGCCCACGCTCGGTGACCACAATCCGCCGCCCGTCCCAGGCCGCGAGGCCGTCCTCCTCGAACCTCGGCATTCCGCCGGACGCGGCCGCCCTTAAGGGCGCAGGGTCGGCGCGATGTTCCGCTGCGACGGCGTCGATATCGACCGCGAGATCGCACATGAGACGCTCGATGATACCGCGTCGCAGCCGGTCGTCGGCGCTCAAGGCGATCCCGCGGACAGTCGCGAGGCGATCGGCGTCGATCTCCTTGGCGTAGGCTGCCGCAGTCGGCGCGTTCTGCACATAACCCTGCGGCAGCGAACCGATCGAACTCGCGCCGAATCCGACGAGGGCCGGCGCGGCGTCGGTCGTATAGCCCTGGAAGTTGCGCTTGAGCCGACGCGCCGCCGCCGCCTCAGCCATCGGGTCGCTCGGCAGCGCATAGTGATCGAGGCCGACGGCGATATATCCGCCCTCTCGCGTCAGCACGCGATGGATGGCGTTTAGCTGCTCGTAACGGGCGACGGGGCTAGGAAGCTGCTCTTCCGGTATCAGCGCCTGATGCCGTTTCATCCATGGCACGTGGGCATACCCGAATACCGCGACCCGGTCAGCCGTCAGATCGAGCGCGCGGCGCGCGGTCCGCGCAACCCCGTCCGCCGTTTGCAACGGCAAGCCGTAGATGAGATCGAGATTGAGCGACCTGACCCCAAGACTTCTTGCCGCGTCTGCGCATGCCTGCGTTTCTTCGTAAGACTGCGCGCGCCCGATAGCGCGCTGCACCGACGGCTCCAGATCCTGCACGCCGAGACTTACGCGTGTGACTCCCATCGCCGCGAGCGCCTCGCGCCGGTCCGACGCCAGCGAAGTCGGGTCGAGCTCGATCGCGATCTCAGCGTCCTTGGCGAAGGCGAAGCGCTTCTTCAGCCGATCCATGATCGCGACCAGGCAGTCGCCCGGCAGCGACGTCGGCGTTCCGCCTCCCCAGTGCACGTGGGAAACCGCCGCCCGCCGCCCGATCAGCTGGGCGACGTGGTCGATCTCGCGCATCAGTAGACCGGCATAGGCGCGATGCGAGGATTCGAGCCGGACGACCGACGTGTTGCAGCCGCAGTAGAGGCAGAGCCGGTCGCAGAAGGGCACGTGGAGATAGAGCGAGACAGGCGTTTCCGCCGGCAACTCCGCCAACCATCGCGCATAGACGCTCGCTCCCACCTCCGGGCTGAAATGCGGCGCGGTTGGGTAGCTGGTGTAGCGCGGCGCCTGGCCTTCGTAGCGGGCGACAAGCGCGGCCACATCCGTTGCGGCTTCTCCGCCCACCGGCGCGACATCGATCATGGTCATGCCACGCTTTACTGCCCGACCTGTCGTTCGCCAACAAGCGGGGCAACGGCCAAATGTCGCCGCAAAGGTGCGACCCGTCGCCGCGGTGGACTGTTGCCGGACGGTTCCCGGCAGGCAATAGATGTGGGCGTTCGAGGCCGCGGAGGACCAACCATGAACCGTCACACGCAGTTCTACATTGGCGGACGTTGGCTGAATCCAGCGATTCCGGCAGCGCTCGACGTCATCGATCCTTCGAACGAGCAGCCGTACACGCGAATTTCGCTCGGCTCGAAAGAGGACGTCGACCGGGCGGTCGCCGCCGCCAGAGCCGCTTTCGAGGCGTTTTCACGCACGACGCGCGAAGGGAGGCTCGCCCTCCTCCGGAGAATCCTCGAGAATTACAACACGCGAGCAGAAGAGCTCGCGCAGGCGGTTTCGCAGGAGATGGGCGCCCCTTGCCCTTCGCCCGGGAGGCCCAGGTCTGGGCGGGACGGGTGCATCTCGAAGCGACGATCGAGGCGCTGGAGACTTATGAATTCACCCGGCTGCGCGGAACGAGCCTGATCGTTAAGGAGCCCGTCGGGGTTGCGGCCCTCATCACGCCGTGGAACTGGCCTCTGAACCAGATCGTGTGCAAGGCGGCGCCGGCGCTGGCGGCCGGGTGTACGGTCATCCTGAAGCCAAGTGAGATCGCTCCCATCAGCGGAATCCTGTTCGCCGAAATCGTTGAGGCCTCCGGCGCTCCGCCGGGCGTTTTCAATCTCGTCAATGGGACAGGTCCAGACGTCGGGCAGGTCATGGCGGCCCATCCGGACGTCGACATGGTGTCCTTCACCGGTTCGACCCGTGCCGGAATCATCGTCGCCAAGGCGGCGGCCGATACGGTCAAGCGGGTCGCCCAGGAGCTCGGCGGCAAGTCGCCGAACATCATCCTGCCGGACGCGGATTTCCGGGACGCGGTGCGGGCAGGGGTTCTCGCCTGCTTCTCCAACAGCGGGCAATCCTGCGACGCCCCGACCCGCATGCTGGTCCCGGCCGAGAGGCATGACGAAGCGGTCGCGATCGCGGCCGAAGTCGCTTCCGGACAGAAGGCCGGCCATCCGCGCGAACCCGGCGTTGATCTGGGACCGGTGGTCAGCCAGACGCACTTCGACAAGATCCAGCGGCTCATCGAGGCCGGAATTGCGGAGGGGGCGAGGCTCGTCGCTGGTGGGACCGGACGCCCGCCCGGCCTCAACCAGGGATTTTACGTCCGGCCGACCGTTTTCGGTGATGTGAAGCCCGGGATGACGATCGAGCGCGAGGAGGTGTTCGGCCCGGTGCTTGCGGTCATGAGCTATCGGGACGAGGACGAGGCGGTGCGGATCGCCAACGACACGGTTTACGGGTTGGCCGCGTATTTGTCTTCGACCGATCTCGACCATGCGCGCGCGATCGCCAAACGCCTTCGGGCCGGTACGGTCAATCTGAATTATCCCCCCTGGGACGTTCGTGCCCCCTTCGGAGGCTTCAAGCAGTCGGGCAACGGGCGCGAATACGCCGATTTCGGCATCGACGATTATCTCGAATTGAAGGCCGTTGTGGGCTACCGCTGAGCCGGGTCCGGCATCGAGGACCCTTCTTTCTTCCGGCTATTCACGGCCAGGAAAGAACGTTAGGGCTAGGATGATGCTCACCCTTGACGATCTCGCCGCAACCATCGCCCGCCGCACCGAAGCGAGCGCCGTCCAATCCTATACCCGCAGCCTCTTGGACAAGGGCGCCGCCCATTGCGCCCGCAAGTTCGGCGAGGAGGCGATCGAACTGGCGATCGCGGCGGCGGCGCAGGACGAGAACGCCGTGCGCGCCGAGGCGGCCGACGTCCTCTATCACCTGCTTGTCGTGCTCCAATCGCGCGGCGTGGCGTTTCAGTCCGTGATGAGCGAACTGCAAAGCCGCACGCAAGAGAGCGGCCACCAGGAGAAGGCGTCTCGCAAAGTCTAGCGAGCGCGCGAGGGCAAGCGCAAGGAAGTCGTGATGGATCGTGAAGTCAACCGCCCCGCGCTCGAGTCTCCTTTCCGTCGCTTTACCCGCGACGAATGGGCGCAGTTGCGCGCCGACACCCAGCTCACCCTGACGATCGACGACCTTCGGAAGCTGCAGTCGACCCATGACCCGATCTCGCTCGACGAGGTCGTTGCGATCTATTTGCCGCTTTCGCGCCTGCTCGCGCTTTACGTCGCCGCCACCCAAGGGCTCTTCAAGGCGACCCAGCGGTTCCTCGGCGCGATCGACGGCAAGGTGCCCTACATCATCGGCGTCGCCGGGTCGGTGGCGGTCGGCAAGTCGACCACGGCGCGCGTCATGCAGGCTTTGCTGACCCGCTGGCCGAACACCCCCAAGGTTCAGCTCGTCACGACCGACGGCTTCCTTCACCCAAACGCGGAGCTGATTAGACAGGGGATCATGGACCGAAAGGGATTTCCCGAAAGCTACGACGGGACGGCGCTGATCCGCTTCCTGTCGGCGGTCAAGGCGGGCCGGCACAACGTCGCCGCGCCGGTCTATTCGCATCTCACCTACGACATCGTGCCGGGGGAATCGATCATCGTCGACCGTCCCGACATCCTTATCGTCGAAGGGATCAACGTGCTCGCCCCCAACCGGCTGCCGCGCGACGGCAAGGAGATTCCGTTCGTCTCCGACTTCTTCGACTTCGCGGTCTTCCTGGACGCTGACGACGCCTTGCTGGAGCACTGGTACATCGAGCGGTTCATGGGGCTCCGGCAAACCGCGTTCCGTGACCCGCGCAGCTACTTCCGGCAATACGCGGATCTCGACGACGACGAGGCGGAGGCGACCGCCCGCTCGATCTGGCGGAGGATCAATCTCGTCAATCTGCACGAGAACATCCTGCCGACGCGCCCGCGCGCCGATCTCCTGTTGACGAAAGGCGCAAGCCACCGCATCGAGGAGGTGGCGCTGCGGAAACTGTAAGAACGAACGCGATGAAGTCGATTTTCGCCCTTTGCGGACTGGGCCTTTTGTGGTGTCTGTCCCCGTTAGCCGCCGCCGAAGCCCCACCGGTCTGCCACGGCAAGGATCTGACAGACGAGGGCGGGCTCGCGGCGGCCAAGGCCAGGCGCGCCGACGATCTCGTCAACGCCGACGGAATATTCTGGCGGGTCGACAAGCCCGGTCTGCATTCTTCCTACCTTTTCGGCGCCATCCATTCGACCGATGAATCGGCGATCGCGCTGGCGCGCCGTGCGGCGGAGCAGATCAGCGACGCCACGGTCGTGGCGACGGAGCTCGGCGGCCCGCTGGACGCCTCTGACAAAGCGAATGCCGGTGCGGCGATGCTCGCCAGAGCGCTCGACCGCGAGCACGATACGTTGGAGGACGCGCCTCCGGCCGATCGGGCGGAAATCGAAAAGCTGCTCGCCGTTCAAGGCTATCCCAGTGAATTCGTCCACCACCTCAAACTCTGGTTCCTGGCGGTGCTGACGGCGATCCCGCAGTGCGAGGCGGAGCGGCAGGCGCGCGGTCTTCCGGAAGTCGATCAGCTGATCGCCCAGTCAGCCCGGGCATCCGGGGTCAAGGTCGTGGGAACTCGAGACGGTTGCGGAGCAGCTCGACGCGATTTCCGCCATGCGCCCGCGAGTCGCCGCCATCCTGCTCGCCCTGGCCGCCCGCGATCCGAGCCTGAACGAAGACGTCTACGCGACCATGCTGAGGCTCTATAGCGAAAGCCGTCCGGCCGATATCCTGCCGATTTCGGACGCGCTCGGGGACATGAGCGATGACGAGCGCGCGGCCGAGGACGAATTCGCCCGCCTTCTCCTGGTCGGCCGAAACGCCACCATGGCCAAGCGCATCGCGCCGCTGTTGAACGACGGCGGCGCCTTCATCGCGGTCGGCGCGCTCCATCTCCCGGGAAAGTCTGGCCTGATCGAGCGCATACGCGCCGAGGGCTATAAAGTCACGAAAGTCTGGTGAAGCGTCACTCGCCGTAGGGCGTCCAGATGTTCTTGACCTGGGTCGCGCGGCGCAGGAACTCGCGTCCTTCCGCACGCGACCAGTCCACGGCGCACGAGGCGACCCATGTCGCCTTCAGATTGCCGGCCGACAGGGCCTCGACCTTCGCGGCCCCCGTCGGCGTCGCCGACGTACCAGAGAGCATCGACCCCGTCGTGCTCGGCGAGCGTCGCGGCGAGCGAATTCGATTCGCCGGTGACGATATTGACCACGCCGCCCGGAACATCCGAAGTGTCGAGGACAGAGTAGAAATCGGTCGCGCTCAGGGGATGGATCGCCGAAGGCACGGCGACGACGCAATTGCCCATCGCGATCGCCGGCATAACCAGAGAAACGAAGGCGAGCAGGGGCGCTTCGTTCGGGCAGACGATCCCCATCACGCCCCAAGGCTCGTTCATCGCCAGCGTGACGAAGCGCGAGCGCGTGGCGTGGACCGCGCCGTCGAACTTGTCGGCGAAGCCGGCGTAGAAGAAGGCGCGCCTGATCGACGCCTCGACCTCGGCCTCCGCGGCGCGCGCCGAGACGCCCGTCATGGCGCGCAGGCGCCCGGCGAATTCGTCCGCCCGCGCGCTCAGGTTCTCCGCCACATAGTAGAGAACCTGCGCCCGGTTGTGCGCGGTCGCGGCGCCCCAGGACGTCGCCTTGGCCGCGGCCTCGACCGCATTGCGGACGTCCTTGCGGTTGCCGAGGCCTGCGAGGCCGATTTCGCCGCCGCGAGGATCGAGGACGGCATAGCTGTAGCCGGAATCGGGCCGCGCCTGCTTGCCGCCGACGTAGAGTTTCGCGGTGCGGTCGAGGCCGCGCGGGTTATCGCTGGACGGCGCGACGCCCGGCAGCGCGCTGAGCGGCGTGGCCTTCGCTGGATAGGGTTTGCCTCCGGCCATGTCGGCGACGCGGTACTCAAACAGGCCCTCCCGGCCGCCCTCGCGGCCGAAGCCGCTTTCGCGATAGCCGCCGAAGCCCGAAGCGGCGTCGAACATGTTGGTCGAATTGATCCAGACGACGCCCGCCTTGATGCGGGCCGCGACTTCGAGCGCGCGGTTGACGTTCTCCGTCCACACCGACGCCGCGAGGCCGTAACGGGTGTTGTTGGCGAGCCCCACAGCCTCATCGGGCGTGCGGAAGGTGGTCGCGACCAGTACCGGACCGAAGATTTCCTCGCGCGCCAGAACCGACGCCGGCTCGACCCCGGTGACCAGGGTCGGCGGATAGAAGCAGCCGCGATCAGGCAAGCGATCGTCCGACCGCCAGATTTCGAGCCCCTCCGCGGCGCCTTCGCGCATCAGCCGCTCGATCCGCTCGAGCTGGGCCGGGGCGACGATCGCGCCGACATCGGTCGACTTGTCCAGGGGATCGCCGACCCTGAGCTTCGCCATGCGCGCCCGCAGCTTGGCGTAGAGCGCGTCGGCGACGCCTTCGGCCACCAGCAGCCGCGAGCCGGCGCAGCAGACCTGACCCTGGTTGAACCAGATCGCGTCGACGACGCCCTCGACTGCGCTGTCGAGATCGGCGTCCTCGAACACGATGAAGGGCGACTTGCCGCCGAGCTCGAGCGAAAGTTTCTTGCCCGTTCCAGCGGTCGCCTCGCGAATGGCGCGGCCGACATCGGTCGAGCCGGTGAAGGCGATCTTGTCGACGCCGGCGTGGGCGACGAGCGCCGCCCCGGTCGCGCCGTCTCCCGTGACGATGTTGACGACGCCCGCCGGCAGCCCCGCCTCGACGCAGATTTCGGCGAAGGCGAGCGCGGTCAGCGGCGTATATTCGGCGGGCTTCAGGACGACCGTATTTCCCGCGGCGAGCGCGGGGGCGATCTTCCAGGCGAGCATGAGAAGCGGGAAGTTCCACGGAATGATCTGCCCGCAGACCCCGACCGGACGCGTACCCGGGAACTCGGTCTCGATCAGCGAGGCCCAGCCGGCGTGATGGTAGAAGTGGCGGGCGACCAGCGGGATGTCGATGTCGCGCGACTCGCGGATCGGCTTGCCGTTGTCGATCGTCTCGAGCACAGAGAGGAAGCGCTCGCGCTTCTGCACGTGGCGGGCGAGGGCGTAGAGGCGCCTCGAGCGCTCGTGGCCCGCGAGCGCCGCCCATTTCGGCAGCGCCTTGCGCGCCGCAGCGACCGCCGCGCCGACGTCGGCGTCCGAGCCCTGCGTCGCGCCGGCGATCCGCGCGCCCGTGGCAGGGTTGAAGACGTCCAACAGGACCCGCGGCTTGGTGAAGCGCCCGTCGATGAAATGGCCGAAGCCCGCATCGTGCTTTTCGAGCCACGCCCTGACGTGCTCGCTGCTTTCCGGCGAAGGGCCGTAGTCCATGCTGCGCAGGATATCTTTGATCAGCGCCATCGAATCTCCCTCACGCCATCGCGTGGCGGTAGGCCGCCGAATAGCGGCCGGTCGAAAAATGTTCGAGCTGGCGCTCGATGTCGGTGAGCAATCCGCTGGCGCCGATGCGGAAGAGGTCGGGCTGCATCCACGGCAGGCCGAGTTCCTCCTTCATGAGAATCAGCCAGGCGAGCGCGTCCTTGGCGGCGCGCAGACCCCCGGCCGGCTTGAAGCCGACGTCGACGCCGACGCGCTCGCGATAGTCGCGCAGAGCGCGCACCATCACGAGGCTGACCGGCAGGGTCGCATTGACGTCTTCCTTACCCGTGGAAGTCTTGATGAAGTCGGCGCCGGCCTGCATCGCGACCATGCTCGCCGCATAGACGTTGCGCAGGGTCTTGAGGTCGCCTGTGCCGAGGATCGCCTTGAGATGCGCCTGACCGGCGGCCTCGCGCATCGCTGCGACCTCGTCGTAGAGCGCGTTCCAGTCGCGGCCGAGCACGTGGGCGCGGGTGATGACGATGTCGATTTCGCCCGCTCCCTCGCCGACCGCATAGCGGATCTCCTCGAGCCGAAGCTTGAGCGGCATGAGGCCGGCGGGAAAGCCGGTGGCGACCGAGGCGACCGGAATGCCCGAGCCGTCGAGCGCTCGAACCGCGGGCGCGACCATGGTCGGATAGACGCAGACGGCGCCGACGGTCGGCGGCGCGTCAGTCAGCCCCAGCGCGGCGAGCAGGTCGTCGCTGAACGGACGCCTCGCCTTGGCGCAGAGCCGGCGCACGCGCTCGGGCGTGTCGTCGCCGGCGAGCGTGGTGAGATCGATGCACATCACCGCTTTCACCAGCCAGGCGGCCTGATATTCCTTCTTGACCGAACGGCGGGTGGTCAGCGTCGCGGCGCGGCGCTCGACCGCGCTCGTGTTGACCCCGACGCTCTCGAACCAGTCGGGATTGAGCGGCGCGCCTGGATTGCGCGGCCGGTTGTGCCCCGGCAGGGCCGTCTCCCTCATCTGGTCCATCCGGCGCCTCCCGTCTTCGGCGGCCAAACTGTCACGATCGCGGGGGCGGCTTCAAGGGCGGAGGCCTGATCGCCGGCGGAGCCGCTCGGCGGTCCGGAGCCGCCGCGCGGGTCCCGACGCGGCGAACGTCCGTTTAGCGCAACTTTAGGGTCACGCCCCTTCATTTTCAGAGGGTTACGACCCCGTTTAGGGTCACCCCGGAATCTGGCCGCCCGTCGACCTTGCACAACGGGCAATTGGCGGATATTACACAATTATGCAACGTATTATATTTTTCGTTGAAGCGCCCAAAATCCTCCAGGCGGCGAAGCGCCGGAATTGATTGCGCAAGCGGGAACTTTCGCCTCCAAACGCCAGCTTTTGCGATCACGGAAGTTTCGTCCGCAGGTGGGCCGTCGGCCCGCCACTGTTTTAACAGCATCGCTTGCTTACCTGAAGTCCGGACAACGCTGTGAAGGCGAGGGATCGAAAATCCTTTGTTGCAGGAGGAAGCGCGCAACCATCGGCATCCGCTTATTCGAAATTCGGCAATTCGATGGAGCAGACAATGGCGCAATTCACTTCCAGAGCCCGCCGCCTGACCAAAACGAAGTCCCTGGTCGCCGGCTCGCTGTGCGCTGCCGGCCTGGCGCTGTTTATCGCGGGCGCTTGGGCAGGCGCGACAGACTCTGTGGGCTGTCCGCTACCCGATCCAGCTTATCGACGGCCGGCCAAGACCCTTTTCGGTCATACCGGAGCTGGGGCATGTCGCGATGGATCGCGCCGGTCGCCTGTTGGACTATCCGGGCAAGGTCGAAGTCCGATGTCCCGATCAGGGGGCCAAAACTGCGGTCATCCTCATCGCCGGCCAGTCGAACGCCGCCAACAGCGGCGCTGAGCGACACACGACCCGCTATCCCGATCGGGTCCTGAACTTCGTTGCCGGCCGCTGCATCGTGGCCGGCTCGCCGCTCTTGGGCTCGAACGGGTTTGCCGGCGAATTCTGGACGCCGTTCGCGGACCAGCTGATCGCGTCCGGCGCCTTCGACAGGGTGATCCTGGCTCCCGTCGCGGTCGGCGGCTCCAAAGTCGCGCAATGGGCTTCCGGCGGCGCGCTCAATGCGAGCATGAAGCCTCTCGTGGCGGACCTCGTCTCGCGCTATCGCGTCACCCATGTCTTGTGGCTCCAGGGCGAATTGGACCTCATGCTCGGGACGGATGCGGCTGCCTACCGGAGAAACTTTCTGTCGTTCGCCGCCAGCCTGAGGGCTTCGGGCGTCGATGCGCCGATCTATGTGGCGAAGGCGACGCGATGCGGCCCGGGCTGGAAGGATCCCAATCCCGTCCGTGCAGCCCAGCAGGAGTTGGCGGATACCCAGCCAGGACTCAAAGCCGGCGTCGACACGGACCTCCTGCTGCAACCCCAGGATCGCTACGACGATTGCCACTTCGCCGAGTTCGGGCGAGATGAAAGCGGCCAAGGCCTGGGCCGAACGTCTTTTGCCGACGGGTACCGCCGAACAGCTCCAATGAGGCGAGCGACGGCTAGACCGTCGCGTAAGGGCTTCGAAGTCCTCGACTCCATTCTCCATCTCGGCGATGATATCGGCGTCTCAGCGCAGGCGGGGTGGACATGGACGTCGCCCAATGGCTGAACGGCGTCGGCCTCGGACAGTACGAAGCCCTGTTCCGTGAGCACGAGATCGACGCGGACGTTCTACCGGACCTGACCGAGGCCGACCTCGAAAAAATCGGCGTCCCGCTCGGGCATCGCAAGCGGCTGATGCGGGCGATCGCCATCCTCCCCCGCGGGGCGGGGGAGGGGGACCATGCGCAGCGGGGTGAAGGGGGCATCGCGCCGTTCGATCCGTCGCCCCCCACCACCGGCCTTCGGCCGGTCCCCCTCCCCCGCGGGGCGGGGGAGGATAGCGCGCGCGACTTCGCCGAACGCCGGCCGATCACGGTGATGTTCTGCGATCTCGTCGGCTCGACGAGCCTTGCGGCGAGGCTCGACGCCGAGGACTGGCGCAATCTGGTCAACGCCTATCTCGACGAGGCCTCGACGGCGGTGACCGGCTCTCGGCGGCCATGTGCTGAAGAAGCTCGGCGACGGGCTGATGGCGCTGTTCGGCTATCCGCAGGCGCAGGAGAACGACGCCGAGCGCGCCGTGCGCGCCGCGCTCGCCATCCAGCGCGCGCTCGCCGACCTCAACGCGCGCAACGCCCGATCGGGCGCGCCCGAACTTTCCGCCCGCATCGGCCTCGAGTGCGGTTCCGTCGTGGTCGACGCGGCCGGCGAAGTGTTCGGCGAGGCGCCGAACGTCGCGGCGCGGGTGCAGGCGGCGGCCGAACCGGGCACGGTGCTCGTCACCGCGAGCGTGCAGCGGCAGACGGCCGGGCTGTTCGTCGCCGAGGACAAGGGCGCGCACGAGCTCAAGGGCGTGCCGGCGCCGCTCACGCTCTATCGCATCGTGCGGGCGAGCGGCGGCGGCCGGCGCGGCGGGGCGCGCGCGCTTGACCCCGCTCGTCGGCCGCGAGGACGAGCTTGCGCTGCTGACGCGCCGCTGGTCGCGCGCGCTCGAAGGCGAGGGCCAGTTCGTCCAGATCGTCGGCGAGCCGGGCATCGGCAAGTCGCGGCTGATCGAGGAGTTTCGCGGCAGCCTCGCCGAGACGCCGCACACCTGGGTCGAATGGGCCGCCGTCGCAGCTCCTGCAGAACACGCCCCTGCACCCGATCGCCGAATGGGGCAGACTGCGCTTTGGCGGCGCCGACGCGTCCGACGAGGGGCGTCTCGCCGACCTCGAGAACACTTTGAGTCTGATCGGCCTTGACGCGGCCGAATACGCGCCCCTGCTCGCGCCGCTGGTCGACATTCCGCTGCGGGAGGACCGCCAGGCGAAGTTCGCCGCCCGAGGAATTGCGGCGCCGGCAACTGGCGGCGATGACGGCCTGGGTTCTGGCGGGGGCGCGGTCGCAGCCGGTCGTGCTCGCCTTCGAGGACCTGCACTGGGCCGATCCGACCTCGCTCGATCTCATGGCCCGCGCTCGCCGAGCGGGGCGCGGCAGGCGCCGCTTTGTTCATCGTCGCCACCACGCGGCCGGAATTCCGCGCGCCCTGGGCCATGCGCTCGCACCACGGCGTCATTTCGCTCGCGCCGCTCGACCGCGCGCAGGTGCGCGAATGGTCGGCGAGATCGCGAGCCGGCATGCGCTTTCCGATGAGGTGGTCGAGGGAGTGGGCGAGCGAACCGGCGGCGTCCCGCTGTTCGTCGAGGAGGTGACGCGCCTCCTGCTCGAGCGCGACGCGCAGGGCGGCGCGCAGGCGATCCCGCCGACCTTGCAGCAATCGCTCGCCGCGCGGCTCGACCGGCTCGGCGAGGCGCGCGAGGTCGCGCAGATCGGCGCGGTGCTGGGGCGCGATTTTTCTTACGCGCTGCTCAGCCGACGTACCGTCGGTCCGGCCGCCGGACTCGACGAGCTGCGCGCTGCAAGCCGCGCTCGATCGGCTCACCGAAGCCGACCTCCTGTTCGTCGAGGGCCCTGCCGCCCAGCGGCCTACCGCTTCAAGCACGCGCTGATCCAGGACGCCGCCTACGACAGCCTGCTCAAGAGCCGCCGCCAGGCGCTTCACCGCCGCGCGGCCGAGGCGCTGCGCGACGCCGAACGCCGAGCCCGAAGCGATCGCCCATCATTTCACCGAGGCCGGCCTCGACGATCTCGCCATCGAATGGTGGGGCAAGGCGGGCGACCAGGCGCTCCGCCGCTCGGCCTTCCAGGAGGCGATCGCCCATCTCGGCAAGGCGATCGCGATGGCGGACAAGGCGGGCGCGCGGGCAGCCGGCGGGCAGGGGGACGGCGAACGGCGAGAATTGCACATGGCCTATGGCAATGCGCTGATCGCCGCCCGTGGCCACGGGGCGTCCGAGACGACCGAGGCCTTCGCAAGAGCCCGCGAGTTGGCTCTGGGCGAAAAGAATGCGTCCGAACGGCTGGCGGCCGACTACGGCCTGTGGGTGGGCAGCTTAGTGCGGGGCGAGCTTTCGGCGATGCGGGCCCATGCCGCGACCTTCCTCGGCGACGTCGAGGCGAGATCCCGATTCCGCCCGAGGCAGGAGTCGCTCACCGCGTAGCCGGGACCACGCATTGGTTCGCTGGAGAGTACTCCGAAGCTCGAGAGCAGCTGGAACGTGCACTGGCCCTGTTTCAACCCGGGCGCGACGACGATCTGGCCTTCCGCTTCGGGCAAGACGTGGGCGTCTCGGCAATGATTTTCCTGGCGCTCGCCATGTGGCCGCTGGGCGACATCGAGCGCGCGGTTTCCCTCGGCCGCGATGCTGCGGCGCGGGTCGCGAGCCTCGCCCACGTCGGTACCCGCGCGTTCGGGAAATGGAGCGCGGCCATGTTCGAGCTGATGCGGGGCGACCTCTCGCGCGCCGCACCGAATGCCGCCGAAACCGCCCGCCTCGCGCGTGAGCACGATCTGCCGGTTTGGCGAGCGTTCGGGGTCTTTCTCGAGGGCTTGGCGGGCGCCCAAAGCGGCGCAGCCAGCGGCGGGCTCGACGCCATGCGTCGCGGCGTCGAACTTTTGCGCGAGCAGAACGTACTGATCTTCGACGGGCTCATTAAGATTGCTTTCGCCGAAGCCGAAGCCCGTGCCGGCGATGTCGACCGCGCCCTCGCCGTCCTCGACGAAGCGCTGGCGACGTGCGAGCGGATCGGACATCGCGCGTTCGAAGCGGAGCTGCATCGCGTCCGCGGCGAAATGCTGCTTAAGCTTAAGCACGATCCCGCCAACCCGGCGCCCGCGGAGGAAGCGTTCCTGACCGCCATCGCCGTCGCGAAGCAGCAAGGCGCGCGCAGCTTCGAACTGCGCGCGGCGCTCTCGCTCGCGAAGCTCTACCAATCGACCGGCCGCCCCGTCGAAGCCCACGCCGTCCTCGCGCCCGCGCTCGAAGGCTTTGCGCCGACGCCGGAAATGCCGGAGATCGCGGAGGCTGAGGCGCTGCTCGCGGCGCTGGCGGAAACGGACGAGGTCAAGGCCGACGCGGCGCAGCGGCAGCGACTGACGCAGCTTGCAAGTGGCCTATGGCAACGCGCTGATCGCAGCGCGAGGCCATGGGGCGCCGGAAACAATGGAGGCCTTCGCGGGAGCCCGCAATTCGGCTTCCGGGGACGAGGATGCGCCGGAGCGGTTGGCGGCAGATTACGGCTTATGGGTCGGCAGCTACGTGCGGGGCGATCTTCCGTCGATGCGAACGCACGCGGCGGCCTTCCTCGCTGGCGTTGCGGCGAGACCCGATTCGCCCGAGGCCGGCGTCGCGCATCGGGTCCTCGGGACCACTCACTGTTTCGCCGGAGAATACGCGGAAGCGCGCGACCATCTGGAGCGCGCGCTTGCTCTGTTCCAACCCGGCCGGGACGATGATCTGGCCTTTCGCTTCGGGCAAGACGCCGGCGTCGCGGCAATGTGCTATCTGGCGATCGCGTCATGGCCGCTGGGAAGCGTCAGGCGCGCGGTATCCCTCGTTGACGGCGCGCACGAGCGGCTCGCGAGCGTGGCGCATATCGGCACGCACCCTTATGCGAAATTACACGCGGCGATGTTCGACTTGATGCGAGGCGACAGGGCGCGCGCCGCGCAGAACGGTTCCGAGGCCGCCCGTCTCGCGCGTGAGCATGATCTGCCGTTGTGGCGAGCGTACGGGTCGTTTTTCGAAGGCTTGGCGACGGCTGAACTTAGCGCGCTTGGCGAGGGGCTCAGCAAGATGCGCCGCAGCGTCGAGAGCCTGCGCCAGCAAAACCTCCTGAATTTCGACGGGCTCTTGAAGATTGCGCTGGCCGAGGCCGAGCAGCGGGCGGGCGATCCGGAACGCGCCATTGTGATCCTCGACGAAGCGCTGGCGACGTGCGATCGCCTGGGCTATCGCGCATACGAAGCAGAACTGCATCGGGTGCGCGGCGAAATCCTGCTCAAACGCAACCCCGCCAATCCCGCGTCCGCGGAAGACGCGTTCCTCACCGCTATCGCCGTCGCGAAGCAGCAGGCGGCGCGCAGCTTCGAACTGCGCGCGGCGCTGTCGCTCGCCAAGCTCTACCAATCGACCGGCCGCCCCGCCGAAGCCCACGCCGTCCTTGCGCCCGCGCTCGAAGGCTTTTCGCCGACGCCGGAAATGCCGGAGATCGCCGAGGCGCAGGCGCTGCTGGCGGCGCTCTCAGAGTCGGAGGAAGTCAAGGCCGAAGCGGCGCGGCGGCAGCGACTGACGCAGTTGCACGTCGCCTACGGCAACGCGCTCTTTGCCGCTCGCGGCTGGGGCGCGCCGGAAACGAAGGAGGCCTTCGAAAAAGCCCGCGAGTCGGCGTCTGGCGACAAGGATGCGCCCGACCGATTGGCGGCCGACTTCGGGCTGTGGGTCGGAAGCTACGTGCGCGGCGAGTTGCCATCGATGCGGGCGCATGCGGCGGCCTTCCTCAGTGACGTCGAGGCCAATCCCGATTCGCCGGAGGCCGGCGTCGCCCATCGCGCCGCCGGAGTCACATGCTGCTTCGCCGGCGAGTATCTCGAGGCGCGGGATCACTTCGAAATGGCGCTCGCCTTGTTCCAACCCGGCCGCGACGATGATCTGGCCCTCCGCTTCGGACCGGACCCCGGTATCGCGGTGATGGCCAATCTGGCGACTGCGTTGTGGTCTCTCGGCGAGGTCGATCGCGCGATTTCGCTCATAGACAGTATGCAGACGCGCATAGCAAACCTCACCCACGTCGGCACTCTCGCGTATGGAAGACTGCAAGGGGCCTCGTTCGAACTGATGCGTGGCGCCCGCGCGCGCGTCGCGTCGAACGCCTTTGAACTCGTCCGACTCGCGCAGGGATACGATCTGAAAGTGTTTAGCGCGTTCGGCGTGTTTCTGCGGGGTTGGGCGGCTTCATGCAGTGGCGCCCCCGCCGACGGAATTCAGGATATGCGCCGCGGCGTCGAGCTGCTGCGCGAACAGCACGTTCTGTGGTTCGACGGACTGTTCAAGATCGCGCTGGCCGAGGCGGAGGCCCGGGCGGGCGATTCCGACCGCGCCATTGCGATCCTTGCCGAAGCCCTGGAGGCGTCCGACCGCACCGGCTATCGCGCGTTCGAAGCCGAACTGCACCGGGCGCACGGCGAAATCCTGCTCCAGCGCGATCCCGCCCACCCGGCGCCGGCGGAAGACGCATTCCTGACCGCGATCGCGGTCGCGAAGCGGCAAGCCACGCGCAGCTTCGGACTACGCGCGGCGCTTTCGCTGGCCAAGCTCTATCAGTCGACCGGCCGTCTCCTCGACGCCCACGGAATCCTCGCCCAGGCGCTCGAAGGCTTTGCGCCGACGCCGGAAATGCCGGAGCTCGATGAGGCGCAAGCGCTGCTCGCAGCGCTCGGGGATACCAATGAGGTCAAAGCCGTAAAGGCGCAGCGCCAGCGCCGTCTGCATCTGCAAACGGCCTACGGCCAGGCGATGATGATGCACAGGGGCTTCACCGCCGAGGAAACCAAGGCCGCCTTCGCGCGCGCCGCGGAGTTGGCGGCCGAAGCCGACGACTTTGCGGAACGCTTCGCAGCTTGCCACGGTCAGTGGACCCTGGCCCTCACGCGAGGCGAGCAGGCGCGCGCGCGGGAGCTCGCTCTTCCCTTCCTGAAGGAAGCGGAGGACGCGGGACGTCTCGTCGAAGCAGGCGTCGCCCGCCGCGGCCTGGCTTTGAGCTACTATTTTTCCGCCGATTTCCTCGAGGCGCGGACCCATTGCGAGCGCGCGCTCGATACGTGCGCCCCTGAGCGCGACCGGGAGACCCGGGAACGCTTCAGCGACGACACCGGGACCTTGGCGCTTTCCTGCCTCGCGATGACGTCGTGGCAACTGGGCGAGGTCGATCGCGGGCGAGAACTGATCGACGAAGCGAACCGACGAGCGAGAGACCTTGGCCACGTCCCATCGATGGCTCATACGCTCGTCTGGAGGGCCAGCCTCGAACTCCTCCGCGGCGACGCCGCCGCCGCGTTGAGCGCGGCTGAGGCCCTGGAGGCTCTCAGCAGGGAGCACGGGATGCCGTTTTGGGGCATCCGCGCCCAATTGAATATGGGATGGGCTCGAGGCCGTCTCCATGACGCCACTGCCGGGGCCGAGGAGCTCCGGCGAGCGCTCGCAGTCGCGGCCGACCGTGGCGGCATCGGTGACGAGTGGGTCTATAACGTCCTGCTTGCAGAGCTCGAAGAGCAGACGCTGGGCGGGGATGCCGCGCTGACGCGCCTCGACGGCGCGCTGGCCCTCGCGAGAAAAGTCGAGCTTCGCTGCGATCTGCCATTTCCGCATCGGCGGCGCGGTGAATTCTTACTCAAGCGCGATCCGTCGAACCCCGCCGCCGCGGAGGAAGCCTTCCGAACCGCCCTCACCATCGCGAAGCAGCAAGGCGCCCGCAGTTGGGGTCTGCGCGGCGCCCTTTCGCTCGCAAGGCTCTATAAGTCGACCGGCCGCCTCGCCGACGCCTACGCCGTCCTCGCGCCCGCCCTCGAAGGTTTTTCGCCGACGCTGGAGATGCCGGAGATCGCCGAGGCGCAGGCGCTGCTGGCAGAACTCAGGCGCGAAACCCCTCTCCCGACGGGAGAGGGGCAGGGGTGAGGGGACGCTGCGCTTCAGAGGAAGGGGCAACGAAGGTCGGCTCCAATCCGAGCCAGGACGAATTCGAGATCGTCGTGGACCTGATAAGCTTGCGCAATGCGCGCTTGAATCTTCGGCGCTCAAAGTCATCCGCTTGGTCCCCTCACCCCTGCCCTTCTCCCAATGGGAGAGGGGTTCCCGCGTCTCAAGCCGGCGCGAAGAGTTCTTCGACTGCGATCTCGAGGTCGGGCGGGTCGAGGCGCAGCAAACCGGAGGTGAGAATCCGTGTCTCGATCACCTCGCCTTGGCCGCGCTTGTGGTGGATCGCCGTGCGGCTGTCGGGATCGAGGATCAGGTAATGGGCCACAGTCGGCAGCGAGAAATATCCGGCAAGCTTCACCCCATGATCACGCGACGCGGTCCCCTCCGACAGGACCTCGACCACAATGACCGGGCTCGGAACCTCGATCGCGCCGGGAGGCAGGCGCTTTCCGCAGTAAACGAGCGCGTCGGGCTCGAACGCAGTGCGTGGGTCGACCCGTACGGTCGCGCCGTCCGGCAGGACGTGGCAGGGCGCGCCCGCGCGGTCGAGTGCGCGCGTCAGCGCCAAAAACACTGCGCCCTTCGTCTCCGCATGCGCCACGCGCTCGGGCGACATGGCGATCGGTTGGCCGTCGTAGAGCTCCCAGCGGCCCTCACGCCCCTCGGCCCAGCCGAAAAACTCGTCCACTGTCATCGACTTGTCGGCGGCGGTCGACATACCCGGAACAATAGCACCCAACGTCTCCGTTGGAAAACCGATCCCCTTTGAGTTGTCGGTGGCGATCGGCCGGCCGTCGATGAGTTGCCAGCGACCCTCGCGCCCCTCCGCCCAGCGAAGGAACGCGTCTACAGTCATCAACTCATGAGCGGCGGTCGACATGACGCCGCAGATTACCCACTGCACCCGCTAGCCGAAAACCGGTTGAGCGTCCGGCTAAAGCCGGCCGAAAATCTTGTCGAGGAAGTTGTTGGTTCGCTGACCCGGCGGAACGTTTGGAATGGGCGCCGGCGGGACGGGGGCGTCCTCGACGGCCGCGGTCGGCGCGGCCCGGCCGGTCTGCGCAGGCGCCGGCGCGCGTCCGGGCGCGCTGGTCGCGACCGGCATCGATCGCCCGCCGCCTCGGCCGCCAGAAGGCGGCGCCGGACCCTGGGCGCCGGGGAGATTGAGCGGGGGCAGGAAGGCGGCGAGCGGATTCTGCCCCGGCGCGCTGCGCCAGCTGCCGCCCGGCAAGGCCGCGACCGGGACGCCCTCGTGCGCGGCCTTCATGAACCGGCTCCAGACATCGACCGGCAGATTGCCGCCCGAGACCTTTTTGGTCGGGCTGTCGTCGTCGTTGCCGAGCCACACAGCGGCGACCAGATAGCTCGTGTAGCCGATGAACCAGGCGTCGCGGAAATCCTGGCTGGTGCCGGTCTTGCCGGCCGCCTGCCAGCCCGGCAGTTCGGCCTTGCGCGCGGTGCCGGTGAGCAGCGTCTCCTGCATCATCCCGTTCATCATCGAGACGTATTGCGGTTCGATCACGCGGCCGAAGCTCGAATTGCGGCGGGTATAGAGAAGCTTGCCGTTCGCCGTGCGCACCTTGCTGATCACATGCGGCTGCACGCCGATGCCGCCGTTGGCGAAGGCGGCGTAGGCGGAGGCCATTTCGAGCGGCGTCACCGACGAGGTGCCGAGCGAGATGGTTGCATTCGCGTCCAGTTCCGACGTGATGCCGAGCCGGTGCGCGACCGCCGCGACCGTCTTCGGCCCGACCTCGAGGCCGAGCCGCACCGCGACCGTGTTCAGCGACAAGGAGAGCGCCTTGGTCAAGGTCACCGGGCCGAAATATTCGCGGCTGTAGTTCTCCGGGTTCCAGCCCTTGACCGAGATCGGCGCGTCTTCGCGCACCGTGTCGGGGGTCAGGCCCTTCTCGAGCGCCGCCAGATAGACGAACGGCTTGAACGAGGAGCCCGGCTGGCGTTTCGCCGCGACCGCGCGGTTGAACTGGCTTTCGGCGTAGCTCTTGCCCCCGATCATCGCCTTGACCCCGCCCATCGGGTCGATCGCGACCAGCGCCCCCTCGTGGACCCCGAACTTGGCGCCCTTGGCGTTGAGTTCGTCGGTCAGCGCCCGCTCCGCCTCGGCCTGCATCTTCGGGTCGATCGTGGTGGTGACCACGATGTCCTCGTCGATCGCCCCGACCGTGTCGTCGAGCGCGTCCATCACGTAGTCGGCGGCGTAGTTGATCGATCCGGCCGTCTTGTCGCGCCGCACCTGCGCCGGATTGGCGAGCGCCATCTTGGCCTGCGCCTCGGTGATGTGGCCCTGTTCGGCCATGGCGGTGATCACCTGCGCGGCGCGCTCGTTGGCGCCGGCGAGATTGTGGTTGGGGGCGAGCCGGGTCGGCGACTTCATCAGCCCGGCGAGCAGCGCCGCCTCCGACAGGGTGTCGAAGCGGGCGCTCTTGCCGAAATATTTTTGCGACGCCGCCTCGACCCCGTAGGCGCCGGAGCCGAAATAGACGCGGTTGAGATAGAGCTCGAGAATCTGGTCCTTCGAATATCTGCGCTCGAGCCACAGGGCGAGAATCGCCTCCTGGATTTTGCGCGATATCGTCCGCTCCTGGGTGAGGAACAGGTTCTTGGCGAGCTGCTGGGTGATCGTCGAACCGCCCTCGACCGCGCCCTTGCCGGTAACGTCGCGCAGGACCGCGCGCGAAATGCCGACCGGATCGAGGCCGTAATGCGAATAGAAGCGCCGGTCCTCGATCGCGACGAACGCCTTCGGCAGATAGGGCGGCAGATCGATCAGCCGGACCGCCGGGCCGCCGGTGTCGCCGCGGTTGGCGATCAGCGTGCCGTCGTCGGCGAGGATGGCGATGTTCGGCGGGCGCTTCGGCACCGCCAGCTGGTCGATCGGGGGAAGCTGGCTGGCGTTCCAGGCGATCAGCCCGGCGAGCGCGACCAGAGCCCAGACGCCGAGCACCGTCGGCCAGTAGAGAAGGGCGCCGATCGTCGAGCGGCGCGGCCCCCGCCGGCCGTTCTTGGCGCGCCGCCCGGGTTTCGATTTGCGGCGCGACGGCGGGCGATCGGCTGGGTCGGCGCGCAGATCGCTGTCGCCGCCGCGCCCCTCGAAGCGCGGCTCGATCCGCGTCCGGTTTTTCCCGCCGCCTCGGCCGACCATGTCCATCCCGCTCGCGACGCAGGGCCATGATTTCGGGCCGAACGCGCCTTACGCAGGGGGAGAGCGTAATCCCGCCGATTTAAGGGCCGGTAAAACTTTCGCCAAATTCGACAGGATCGCCGCCCGGGGAAACCGCGACTGTTTCCACCGCTCGGCCTTGCGCTCCCTTCAGCGCCTTGGCAAAGTCCGCGGCCCTGCCGGCGCCGCGGCGTCTAGCGAGATCGAAAGTCGGAATTTCTGCGATGAAAGTGACCATGGAGCGTTCCGTCCTGCTCAAGGCTCTGGGACACGTGCATCGCATCGTCGAGAAGCGCAACACGATCCCGATTCTCTCCAACGTGCTGATCGAGGCGGCCGACGGCGCGGTCGCGCTGAAGAGCACCGACCTCGACCTCGAGGCGACCGAAAAGGCCCCTGCCGACGTCATCCAGGCCGGCGCGACCACGGTCGCGGCGCATGTCATCTATGACATCGTGCGCAAGCTCCCCGAAGGCGCCCAGGTCAGCCTGGAAATGGCCGGCGAGACGGGGCAGCTCCTGCTGCGCTCGGGCCGGTCGCGCTTCTATCTGCAGGCTCTGCCCGCTTCCGACTTCCCCGATCTCACGCTCGGCGAGTTCTCGCACAGCTTCGCGCTGCCGGCGGTGGAGCTGAAAAAGCTCATCGACAACAGCCAGTTCGCCATCTCGACCGAGGAGACGCGCTACTACCTGAACGGCATTTTCCTCCATACGGTCGAGGTCGGCGGGGCGCCGATGCTGCGCGCCGTCGCGACCGACGGCCACCGCCTCGCCCGGGTCGAAACGCCGGCGCCGCAGGGGTCCGTCGGCATGCCGGGCGTCATCGCCCCGCGCAAGGCGGTCAGCGAAGTCTTGAAGCTGCTCGAAGACCCGGGCCGGGAGGTGCGGATCGATATCTCGACCGCCAAGGCGCGCTTCCAGTTCGGCGACGTGGTCCTGACCACCAAACTGATCGACGGCACCTTTCCCGACTACCAAAGAGTGATCCCGACCGGCAACGACAAGCGCCTCGTCGTCGACAAGGAGCCGTTCGAGAAGGCGGTGGATCGCGTCTCGACGCTGTCCTCCGAGCGCGGCCGGGCGATCAAGCTGTCGATCGCCGACGCCAAGATGACGCTCTCGGTCAACAATCCCGATTCGGGCTCGGCGAGCGAGGAAATCGAGGTCGATTACGACTCCGCGCCGATCGACATCGGCTTCAACGCCCGCTACCTGCTCGATATTCTCGGCCAGCTTTCCGGCGACACGGCCCTCATCAAACTGGCTGATCCCGGCTCGCCGACGCTGATCCAGGACCGCGACGGGGCGAGCGCGCTCTACGTTCTGATGCCGCTGAGGGTGTGACGTCAGCCCGAGCCCTGCGCCATAAGCGAGCGCCGCTTTGTCTCGTCGAATCCTGGTCCTGGCGGCGCTCGCGGCGGTCGTGTTGGCGGCCGCCTGGACGCTGTTCCGGCCCAGACCTTCGCCGCCGATCGCCTGGCAGGGATATGCGGAAGCCGATTTCGTCAAGGTCGCGCCGACCCAGCAGGGCCTTCTGACGGCGGTCCATGTCGCGCGCGGCGACCGCGTCGTCAAAGGCCAGCCGCTGTTCGAGCAGGACGCTTCGGATGACCGGGCGGCGGTCGAGCAGGCCCGCCGGCTCCTGCAGCAGGCGCGCGACCAGCTCGCCAATCTCCTCTCGCCCGCCAAGCCGAGCGAAATCGAGCAGGCCAAGGCCAATCTGCGCGACGCGGAGGCGGCGCGCGACCGGGCGCAGGAGGATCTTCGGCGGAGCTCGGCGCTGCTCAAGTCCGGCTCGGCGACCCAGCAGATCGTCGACCAGGAGGAGACGGCGCTACGCTCGGCTGAGGCCAAGGTCGGGGCGGCCAATGCGGCGCTCGCCACCGCACAGGCGCCGATGGGCCGCTCCGCCGAGATCGAAGCGCAGAAATCGCTGGTCGATTCGCTCGAGGCGGCGCTGAAACAGGCTGAATGGCGCCTCGACCAGCGATCGGTCGCGGCGCCCGCCGCCGGGCTGGTCGCCGACGTGATCGCCTTCCCCGGCGAGACGCTGGCCGCTGGGGCGCCGGTCGTCTCGCTCCTGCCGCGGCAGAACATCTTCGTCCGCTTCTTCATCCCCGAGCCCGAGCTTGCCCGAGTGCATGTCGGCGGCAAAGTCGGCTTTTCCTGCGACAATTGCCCCGGCGGTCTCGGCGGCGTCGTCTCCTTCATCTCGCCGCAGGCCGAGTACACGCCGCCGTTCATCTATTCCGAGCGGACCCGAACCAAGTTCGTCTTCCTCGCCGAGGCCCGGCCGCCGCCGGCCGAAGCGGCGCTTCTCAATCCGGGGCAGCCGGTGACGGTGAAGCCGGTCATCGACACGCCATGAGCGAATACGCCATCGATGTCAGCGGACTGTGCAAGAGTTTTGGCGACCTCAAGGTGGTCGAGGGCCTGAGCCTGCAGGTCGAGGAAGGCGAGATCTGCGGCTTTCTCGGGGCGAACGGCAGCGGCAAGACGACGACCATCCGGATGCTGTGCGGCCTGCTCAAGCCTGACGAGCGGCTCCGGCCAGTGCCTCGGCTACGATATCATCGCGCAGCCGCACGAAATCCGCCGCCAGGTCGGCTACATGACGCAGCGCTTCAGTCTCTACGAAGACCTGACGGTGTTCGAGAACCTCGACTTTGTCGCCCGCGTCTACGAGATGCCGAATCGCCGGACGGCAGTCCGGGAGATCATGGAACGCATGGAGCTCGAAAATCGCCGCAACCAGCTCGCGGGACAACTCTCCGGCGGATGGAAGCAGCGCCTCGCGCTCGCCGCCTGTGTCCTGCATCAGCCCCGCCTGCTGCTGCTCGACGAGCCGACCGCCGGCGTCGACGCCAAGGCGCGGCGCGAATTCTGGGACCTCATCCACGATATGGCGGTCGAGGGGCTGACGACGCTCGTCTCGACCCACTACATGGACGAAGCCGAGCGCTGCAAGCGCATCGTCTATCTGGCGCAGGGACGAATCGTGGTGCAAGGCGGCGCGGCCTCGGTCGTCGCCCATTCCGGCCTCGTCACCTTCGAGGGGACGGGCGAGGACGTCGATCGCGCCGCGGTCAGATTGCGCCACACGCCCGGCGTCGAAGCTGCGGCGGTGTTCGGCCGGGCGATCCGGATCGCCAGTCTCGACCGCGAAGCGCTGAAGCGGGCGATCGAGACGAAGGGAGCCGGTCTCAAGTGGGTGGAAGTCGAGCCGCGGCTCGACGACGTCTTCATTCATATGCTGAGCGTGCAGGAGAGCGGCCGATGAACGCACGATGAACGCCTTCTCATTCGCCCGACTGATCGCGCTCCTGCGCAAGGAATCGATTCAAATCCTGCGCGACAGGATGACGCTCAGGATCATCATCGCGATCCCGATCATGCAGCTCTTTCTGTTCGGCTACGCGATCAATTCCGATCCGAAGCACCTGCCGGCCGGCCTCCTGTCGATCGAGGATTCAAAATACACCCGCACCATCGCCGCCGCGCTCAACAATTCCGGCTACTATAATCTCCGGGTTATCCGCTCGGAGGCGGAGGCCGACGCGGGACTGGCGAGCGGCGACTTGGTGTTCGTCGTCGAGATTCCGGCGGATTTCGACCGCGCGGTCGACCGGGGCGAGCAGCCAGGCGTGCTGATCGACGCCGACGCGACCGATCCGACGGCGATCGGCAACGCGGTCGCGGCGCTCGGTCAGGTCGCGAACGATCTCAACCGTGACCTGCCGCCGATCCGAAAGATCCAGCCGCAGACGCCGCCGTTCCAGTTCGTCGTCCACGCCCGCTACAATCCCGAGCAGCTGACGGTGCTCAACGTCGTGCCGGGCCTCGTCTGCATCGTGCTCATGTTCTCGACCTTGTTCGTCACCACGATGGCGATCACCAAGGAGCGCGAACGCGGCACGATGGAGAACCTGCTCGCGATGCCGGTGAGGCCGATCGAGGTGATGATCGCCAAGATCGCGCCCTATGTGGTGATCGGATACATTCAGGTGGTTCTGATCCTGGTCGCCGCGTCGCTCTTCTTCGCCCTGCCGATCCGGGGCTCCGTTCTGTTGCTGCTGGCCGCGCTTGGCGTCTTCATCGCCAGTAATCTGGCGCTCGGCGTCACCTTCTCGACCATATCAGCCAACCAGATGCAGGCGGTGCAACTCGCCCAGTTCACGCTGATGCCCTCGTTCTTGCTGTCGGGCTTCATGTTTCCGTTCCGCGGCATGCCGGTCTGGGCGCAGGTCCTCGGCAACATTTTTCCGACGACCCACGCGATGCGGATCGTGCGCGGCGTGCTGCTCAAGGGCGTCGGCTGGACGGAGATCGCGCCGGAGCTCTGGCCGATGGCCCTGTTCACCGTCGTGGTCATCGCCTTCGCCTCCTTCGTCTACCGCGAGACGCTCGACTGAGTTTGCAGGCGCCACGGGTCTTCTCTTCTCCGCGAAGCGGGGAAGGCGCCACCTCCCTTCTCCCTCTGGGAGAAGGTGTCGGGCGAAGCCCGACGGATGAGGGTTTTGGCCGCCTCCAGCCGTGGTTGGCCCCGGTCGAGTGCGGGCGCTATCGTCGCCAACGATTGCCGCGCACCCTCATCCGGCGCTCCGCGCCACCTTCTCCCTGAGGGAGAAGGGGTCACGGGCGGCTCGATCGAGATGTAGCGCGCGGCGGACGGGGCCATCCGTTCCAGGGGTGGTTCGGTCGCCATGCACGTGGACCGTGATGATGCAGCGCCCGGTCGGGCGTGGCGCGCCGTTTGACGCCGATCAAAGACCGTCATCGGAGGCTTGATCTTGATAGAGTGTCTCCCGCATTCGAACACGCGCGAGATTCGCCGGGCTTCGCCCGGAGGGGTGGAGAAATGAGCGAAAACACCTACGACGCCGTCGTCATCGGCTCGGGCCTCGGCGGGCTTACGGCTGCCGCGCTTCTCGCCAGGGCAGGGCGCAAGGTCTGCGTGATCGAGCGCAACCACAGCGTCGGCGGGGCCGCCTCCGCCTTCAGGAAGGGAGCGCTGACGATCGAGCCGGCGCTGCATCAGACGGCCGATCCGCGCGATCCGGGCGATCCCAAGCACGCGGTCCTAAAGGCGCTCGGCGTTCTCGACGAGATCGAGTGGATTCCCGTCTCGCCGTTCTATTCGGTGAGGGGTGGCCCCGTCGGCGACATGTTCGAAATGCCGGTCGGCTTCGAGGCGGCCTGTCACGACTTGAGCCGGCGGTTTCCCAAGAGCCGCGACGGCATCGCCGGCCTCCTGGGGGAGATGGAGCAAATCCATTCGGGCGTATCTCGTCTCATGCAGGCGGGCGAGGAGCGGTCTCTTGCAAAGCTGCTGCGGGCGGGCCTCGGGTTGCGTCCGCTCGTGCGCGACTGGCGCGCCTCGACCGCCGACATTCTCGATCGCTTCCTCCGCGAAGACGAGGCGGCGAAATGCGCGATCGGAGCGACGATCGGCTTTTACGCCGACGATCCGCGTCGCCTGGCCTGGCCGTTCTTCGCCATGGCGCAGGGCGGCTATCTCAAGTCGGGCGGCGTCTTCGTCAGGGGCGGCTCGCGCGTGTTGTCGATGAAGCTCGCCAAGGTCGTGGCCACGGCCGGCGGATCGGTGCTGCTCGGCCGCGAGGCGAATGGGATCGACTTCGACGGGTCCGGCCGTCCCGCCTTCGTGCGCCATGTCGACGCGCGGACTCGCTCTGAGGAACAGCGCCTCGGCGCGAAGCATGTCCTCGCCAATTGCGCGCCGCACGTGCTCGCGCACATGCTGCCGCCCGCGGAGGCGGCGGCGATCCGGCGCGCCTACCTGGGACAGGCGCTTTCGACATCTCTGTTTTCTGCGCATTTCGGCCTCGGCGTCCCGCCGGCGAAACTCGGTTTCGACCGCTTCGGCGTCAGCGTCCTGCCGGAGTGGGCGACCTCGCTCAATGCGATCGGCGAAGGCGCGCGGCTCTTCTCGGCCGATCCAAGCGGCAGGCTGCCGTCCTACGGCCTGGCCAATTACGGCGCGATCGACTCCTCTCTCGCCGGAGACGGGCCGACGCTCGTAACGGTCGTCGGCGTCGATCGGTTTGACAATTGGGCGGCCCTTTCGCCTGAGGATGAGAAGGCGCGGCGCGAGCGCTGGCTCGACGCCTTTCAGGAGGCCCTCGATCGCGATTACCCGGGCTTCAGCGCGGCGGTCGTCGAGCGCATGTTCCTCAACGCCCGCTCGATGCACAATTTCATGAACACGCCCGCCGGCGCGGTCTATGGGTTCGCGCCGTTGCCGTTCGAGCGCGGGATCTGGGCGGGCGTTCCCCGCTCGCCGAGGACGCCGCTTGCCGGCATCTACCTCGCTTCGTCCTTCACGGAGACCGGAGGGTTCAGCGGCGCGATCAAATCGGGCGCCGACGCGGCGCGGATTGCGATGAAGGAGCGGTAGCGCGTGGCGCCGCCTGTTGTCTCTGTCGCTGCTTTGCACTGATCCAACAGCAATCGCCTGGGGCGAGGCGCGCGAGATAACGTGCGTTATCTGGACAAATCGCCCGCCGAGGAACACCATGCGTGCAAGGCCAGGGAAACATGGCGATGGACGTAGGAGATTGGCTTCGCAGACTGGGCTTGGGCCGCTACGAGGCGGCGTTCCGGGACAATGCGGTCGATGACGTTGTGTTGCCGACACTGACGGCCGAGGACTTGAAGGCGCTCGGCGTCGCCTCGGTCGGCCATCGGCGCAAGATCATCGCAGCGATTGAGGACCTCAACTTCGAGTCCGCCCCGAATGTCGAAGGCGTGCCGCGGGGCCCGCCCCCGAGGCCCGAGGCGACAGTCGCCTCCTCGATGGATGGCGGCGAGCGCCGCCAGTTGACCGTAATGTTCTGCGATCTGGTGGGCTCGACCGCAATGTCGGTCCAGTTGGACCCCGAGGACATGCTCGAGGTCATTCTGGCCTATCAGGACGCATGCTCGCGCGCGGTCGTGCGTTACGATGGCTTCGTCGCCCATTTTTTGGGAGATGGGGTGCTCGCTTATTTCGGCTTTCCGCGCGCCCATGAGGATGATGCGGAGCGGGCGGTCAGGGCCGGTCTAGAGCTCGCGGCAACGATTGCGAAGCTCGATACCCGCGCCGGGGAGAGTTCTGAAGGTTCGCATCGGGATAGCGACGGGCGTCGTCGTTGTCGGCGAGCAGGATTTGGCGCAGGAGCACGCCGTCGTCGGCGAGACCCCCAATCTGGCCGCCCGATTGCAGGCCCTGGCCGAGCCGAACAGCGTCGTGATCGGTGAGGCGACGCGGCGGCTTCTGGGCGGGACATTCGAATTGAGGGCGCTTGGGCCCCAAGACGGGAAGGGCTCCGAGACGCCCGTTTCCGGCTGGACGGTTTTGCGCGAGGCGGAAAACGTCAGCCGCTTCGAGGCGTCACGGCAGCACCGCGTGACGCCCCTGGTCGGGCGGGAGGACGAGACCGCTCTCCTGCTCGAGCGCTGGCGTGACGCGGCGGCGGGCCGGGGTCAGGTCGTGTTGCTGTCAGGCGAGCCGGGGATCGGCAAGTCGCGGATTCTGGCGGCGTTGAGCGAGCGGATCGCCAGCGAGCCGCATGTGAGGGTGCGCTATCAATGCTCGCCCCACCATGTCAGCGATTCCTTTTATCCCATTTCGAAGCAAATCTGGCATGCCGCCGGCCTTGCTGGCGTCGAGTTCGACGGCGTCGAGGCTCGACAAGCTGGAGGCGATGATCGCCCGCTCCGGGCTGGAGGCCAGGGACGTCGCGCCTTACCTCGCCGCTTTGCTGTCGATCCCTGCCGCGAAGCGATATCCCGCAGTCGAAATGGCGCCGAGCGAGCAGAAGGAGCGGACGATTGCAGCGCTGCTCGCCGTATTCGTGGGACTGACGAAGGAGGCGCCGGTCCTCGTGGTGTTGGAGGACGCGCACTGGATCGATCCCACGACGCTCGATGTTTTCAGCCGATTGGTCGACCGAATGCCGAACTTTCGCGCAATGCTGGTCGTCGCCTTTCGGCCGGAGTTCGCCGCGCCCTGGGTCGGCCAGGCGCATGTGACGTCGCTTCCCGTGAGCCGCTTCGACCGCAGGCACGTGCTCGCGATGGTCGATGGCATCACCGGCGGCAAGCCGCTCCCGGCGCAAATCCTGGAACAGATCATTGGCAAGACCGACGGCGTGCCGCTGTTCGTCGAGGAACTGACCAAGAACGTGTTGGAGTCCCGCCTGTTGCACGAGCAGAACGAGGCCTATGTCCTCGACGGCGCGCTTCCCCCACTGGCGATTCCCTCGACGTTGCAGGACTCGCTGATGGCCCGCCTGGATCGTCTCGCTTCGGTCAAGGAGATCGCGCAGATCGGGGCGGCGATCGGACGGGAATTCACCTATCGGCTGTTGGAGGCGGTCTCTCCGGCTCAGCCACGCGCTCTGCAAGACGCCCTCGCCCAGCTCGTCGCGGCGGAGCTGATCCAAGCTCGCGGCGCGCCGCCTGACGCGACCTACGTCTTCAAGCACGCGCTGGTGCAGGACACCGCTTACGCCTCGTTGCTCCGGAGCCGTCGGCAGCGCATCCACGCCGAGATCGCCCGCACGCTCGTCGAGCAGTTCGCGGACCAAGTCGACGCCGCGCCGGCGATCATCGCCCGTCACTACACAGAGGCCGGTCTGGTCGAGTCGGCGGCGCGCCATTGGCTCGCGGCGGCGGAACTCGCACTGTCGCGCTCCGCCGTCCTCGAGGCCGACCGGGATGTCGACGCCGGCCTCGCGCAGGTGGCGCTGATGCCGCCGGGAGAGGATCGTCAATCTCTTGAGCTGGCATTGCTGGTGGCTAAGGCCAACGCACTCCTGCCGCTCAAAGGATACAGTGCGCCGGAAACCCGGAAGGCGTTGAGCGAAGCGAAGCGACTCCTCGATGCCGGCGTCGGTGACGATTTGCAGCGTTTTTCGGTGCTGTATGGACTTTGTGCGGCCAGCTACATCGAGTTCGAAACTGGAGTCCGCGCATGCTCTGGCCCAAGAAATCGTGGACCTTGCCGATCGGCAAAACGATCTCACTTACCGTCTCGTCGGATATCGCCTTCTTGGGACGGTGCAATTGTTCATGGGACGAAATCGAGAGGCGCTGGAAAATCTGGAGCAAGCCGAAACATATCGCGATCCCGCGCGACAGAAGCAGTTGAGCTACCGCTTCGGATACGATCCCGGCCTCATCGGCCTTTGCTACAAGGCAATGACCCTCTTCATGCTTGGTCTCCCCGACCAGGCGGCCCGCGTCCGCGATCAGGTGCGCATGGAAGCGGCGGATCACGATCATGCGCCAACCGTGGCGCTGTGTCGGTTTTTCACGACGGTTTGGCCCGAATATCTCTTTGGCGATCTCGAAGCATGCGAACGCCAGAGCGCCGAGCTCGTCGCCTATTGCATCGATAAAAAGGTCGCGCAGTTCCGCCTGTATGGCGGCATCACCCATGCTTGCGCCCGTGCAGGACGCGATCCCACGGCCGAAAATATCGAGGCCATCCGCGCTGCGCGCGATGCGAATCGTCAGTCCGGCGCCGGCGTCTTGGACTCCATGATCCTCTCCCGCCTTGCCGAGGTCCTGCTGACGACCGGCGATGTGACGGGGGCTGAAGTCTCGTTGGATAAAGCCTTTCAATTCGTCGAACTCACCAAGGAGCGACTCCTGCTCGCCGACTTGCAGGGGATTGCTGGCCAAGCGGCGCTCAGGCGGCAACCGCCGGACCGGGCGGGCGCCGAAGCCTGCTTCCGCAAGGCGATCGAAGTCGCCCGCAGCCAAGAAGCCCGCCTGCTCGAACTGCGCGCGGCGGTCGACCTTGGTCGGCTATGGCGCGACTCCGGCGCGGCCGACAAAGCCCGCGCCCTGCTGGAGCCGATGCTCGCGGCGATCGAGGGCGGAGAATCCATGCGGGATGTCCGCAACGCCCGCGCACTTCTCGGCGAAATCTTGTGATGCGCTACGCCCGGCCGTTGCCGCGGGCAAGCTGAGACGCCCGGTCAAGCGTCGGCAAGAGCGGTCGTCGCGTGCGCTGGGTGCGTGTTCACGTCGCGGGTCGTCGCATATCGTGGCGACGTGAAGCGCGTTGTCAGTTTCCGCAGCGTTCACTGCCGCAAGCCAACCCATTCGGCTCCCTGCCCGCCGATCCAGACGCCCGCCACGTCGAGCGCGTCAGTCAGATGCACCAGGTCGGCGGCGAAGCCCGGCGCGAGTCGGCCGATGCGGCCGTCGAGGCCGAGGAGCCGGGCCGGCGTCAGCGTCGCCATGGTCAGCGCCGCGGCGAGCGGCAGGCCGAGAATCGTCGTGGCGTAGCGCACCGCGTCGCGCATGGTGATCGCAGCGCCGGCGAGCGTGCCGTTCTCGTCGACGAGCTTTGAGCCGACGCGCCTCATGCGTCGCCCCTGCAGTTCGAAAACGTCCGGCCCGCCGGCGGCGGGCGGCATGGCGTCGGAGATGAGCGCGATTCCTCCCGGCCCCTTGGCGGCGAAGGCGGCGCGATAAGCCGCGGGATGGGCGTGCTCGCCGTCGGCGATCAGGCCGCAGATGACGCGCGGGTCTCCGAGAACGGCGCCGACGACGCCCGGCGCCCGCGAATGGAGTTGGCTCATCGCGTTGAAGAGATGCGTCGCAGCGCGCGCCCCCGCATCGAAGACAGCCTCGGCCTCCTCGGCGGTCGCATCCGAATGGCCGAGGCTTACGACGATCCCCGATTGCGCCAGCCGCGCGACAAGTTCGAGCGGAACCGAGGCCGGCGCGAGCGTCACCACCATGGCGCCGGCGCGCATGGCGATCAGCGCCTCGGCGTCCTTCTCGCGCATCGGGCGGATAAACTCGGCGGGATGCACGCCCTTGCGGCGCGGATCGATGAACGGCCCCTCGACATGCACCCCGAGTGCGCCGGGCACGCTGACATGCGCGTTGCGCGCCGCCGTCAGCGCTGCCGCCAGCACGTCCGGCGCATCGGTTATGACAGTCGGCAGAAAGCCGGTCACGCCCTCGCGCCGGTGCGCATGGGCGATCCTGGCGATCGCGTCGACCGTCGGCTCCGCGTTGAACAGGACGCCGCCGCCGCCGTTGATTTGCCAGTCGATGAAGCCGGGAGCGAGGACGCCGCCGCCGAGGTTGATCTCTTCGCCGCCGTGCGGACGTTCAGCGAGGTCGACCAGCGCACGGATCGACCCACCGTCGACGACGAGTGCGTGGTCGTCGAGAAACCGCTCTCCGTCGAACAGGCGCGCGCCAATGAACACTTTCATTGCCCGGCCTCCGTTCCAGTTGCGACGGCGCCGCCCGCCATCAGGATCGCGCCGTCCGCCGCATCGTATACCGGGCGCTTCAAGTGCGCTGCACTGTCGTGATCGAGATACGGGCGCAGAGCCTCGCCGACGCCGCCGACCAGCGCGACCCTGTCCGCCCCGAGCGCGATGACCCTGCGGGTCAGCGCGCCGACCGCCCGCGCGGCCGATGCGACGATGGCAAGCGCGACGGGATCGGCCTTTGCCGCGCAGCGCAGCACGCGCGGCGCGAAGGAGCCGTAGTCCCCCGGCCTGGCCGAGCGCGCCCAACGAATCATCCGGACGATATCGCCTTTGAAATCGCTCAAAATTTCGTCGGTCAGGGCAGTTTGAGGCCCGAGACCGTCGAAGGCGAGCGTCGCGGCGCGCAGCGCCTGCAGACCGATATGCGCGCCGGAGCCGGCGTCGCCGAGGGCGAAGCCGCGACCGCCGACAATGGTCTCCGCCCCGGCGACGCGCGCGATCGCCGCGGACCCGGTGCCGGCGATGACGAGGCCGCCATCGGCGCCGGCATGGGCGCCGATGCAGGCGGTCGTCGCATCGTTTGCCGCCCGGGCAAAGGCGTAACCCGTAAACGCCTCGGCGACATGGGTGGCGTCGGCTGCGTCGTTCAATCCGGCGAGGCCGAGCCCGACCGCGACGCGGGCGCTGTCGCCGGCCGCTATGCCGGCTTTGCGCAAGGCTTCCCCGACGACCGAGCGCATCACCGCGACGGCGGAGGCGAAGTCGACGTGGATGTTGGCGGCGTCGCCCTCCGCCTCCGCGAGAACCGCGCCGGCGACATCGCGAACCCGGGCCCGACAGCGGGTCGCCCCTGCGTCGACGCCGACGTACCAATCGGGCGCATCGGCTCTCATGGCTGGCATTTTCCCTCGGCCCGGCGTCTCTCCAGGTGTAATTCCGACATTTCCGCCGCGATGGCGAGTCCGTCGGCCGGGTCTATGAGGCCGACGCAAGGTTGACGCCTTTCGCTCGGCCGCGCGGCGTCCTAGCTTTCCTTCCTGATTCGGCCGCCCGCGGAGCGGTCCAAGAGCCAAGGGCAGACCGTCATGAAGCCCGCAATTGTCCACATCGTCGGCGCCGGCGCGGCGGGTCTCGCCGCGGCGCGGGCGCTGGCGGTCGACGGACGACGCGACGTGCTGGTGCACGAGAGCGCCCCGTATGCCGGCGGGCGACGGCGAACTTTTCACGACGAGGCGCTCGGCCTCGACTTCGACACCGGCAATTTCCCGCTGATTTCCTCATGGACGGCGTCGCTTGCGCTGATCGATGCGATCGGCGCGCGCGGCGAATGGCGCGAAGAGGCGGAACCCGGGGTCGCCTTCGCTGATTTTGCGACTGGCGAGCGTTGGCGGCTGCGACCCAACCAGGGCCGGGCGCCGTGGTGGCTGCTCGGTGGAAAACGGCGAGGACCTCGGTTGCGACTGTCGGATTTCTGGGCGGCCCGACGACTGATATCCGCGTCTTCCGGCGCGGTCGTCGCCAGTTTCGCCCCGGGAGAACCCGCGAAAACAAGGCTATGGCGTCCGCTGAGCCTGGCCGCCCTGAATGCTCCGCCGGAGATCGCCTCGGCTGAGCTCGCGGGCGCGGTGCTGCGTCGGATCCTTCTCGCCGGGGGCGCTGGACTGCGCATTCTCGCGCCGGTCAATGGTTTCGGACGCGCGTTTGTGGAGCCGCTGTTGCGCAATCTTCAGCGCCTCGGCGCGGCGCTGCGGCTCGAGCGGCGCCTCGTCGGGCTCGACTTTGGGCCGGAACGTCTGACCTCCCTCGAGTTCGAACATGACCGGATCGATCTCGGGCCACGCAACTCGCTGATTTTGGCGACGCCCTGGTCCGTGACGGCGGCCCTTGTCCCGGGCATCCCGGGGCCGACCGGCGCCTCCGCGGCGATGACGGTGCATTTCGCCGCCCCTCCGCCGCCGCGCGCCCCCGCCGTCGTCGCCGCGCTCAACGGGCCGTTCGATTGGCTCTTCGGCTATCACGATCGCATGTCGGTCACGATCAAGGACGCCGCGACCCGCCTCGACGCGCCGCGCGATCAGGTTGCGGCCGAATGCTGGCGCGGGGTTGCGGCCTTGACCGCGCTTTCCGACGCGCTGCCGGCATGGCGCATCGTGCCGTCCCGCCGCGCGAGCACGCTGGCGACCCCGGACGAGACCGCGCGTCGGCCGCTTTGCCGGACCGCTTGGCCAAATCTCTTCCTGGCCGGCGGCCACGTCGGCCGTGCTTTTCCCGATTGCATGGAAAATGCCGTGCGGTCCGGCGTGGAGGCGGCGCGGCTTGCGCTTGGCGACGAGGTTTTACGGGGGCCGACGAAAATCGGTCGGAAGGCATAGGCCGATTTCAACAGGGCGGCGTGGAAAGAGTTTGCTGCACTGCAACATTTGTGGTATTGTTTACGTTGAGCAGAATCGGAGATTCGCGGTGGTTGCCACCTGGAAGACAAAATGGGGGGTTCGTCGCGTGCGTCGCGAAAACCCGACCGTCGAAGAAGCGCTGATCGCTGCCGAGAGCCTCGCCGGCGATCCGGCGCAGCGCGCCCAGATCGCGGCGTCCCTGATGGGGGTGCCGGTCGAAGAAGTGCAGGCGCTCGCGCAGAAGCAAGCGGCGAAAACCCGCGGGCGGGCGAGTCTGGTGACGGGCCGCACCCGCGCAGTCGTTGTCGAATATAAGCGTCCGCGCGGCGCGCGTCCGGCGATCGGCTTTTCTGGCAAGCGGTGACGCAAGTCGAAAAGCCCGCTCCTTCGGGCCTCTGCGCGCTCACAAGTTGGCGAGCGCGGCGGCCGAAGGACGGGTCGTGCGGTACTGGCTGCGCGCCGCCACGTCAGTCGATATAAAGGCGACAGCGATCAGGGTCATCGTCGTCATATCGACGAAATCAACATTGAGGAAGCATAGCGCGATGATCGCGCTGAAGCTTGCGGCCATGAACGGCGCAAGCCGCGGCGGCGCGCGATCGAGATTGCGGAACGCGAACCACAAGCCGACGGCGGCCAGAATCGCGCCGACCATCCCGAGCTCGTACCAGATCGTGAACGCCAGCGCCTTCGGCGTTTGCGCCGGCAGGATTGCGGCGCGAACCCCCCGGCTCACGGTCTCGAACCCATGGCCGGTGATCAACCTCAGCTTGTCGTGGGTGAAAATGTCTGCCGCGACCGAGAGGGACGCGTATGGCGGAGGCAAGACGGCGAGCTTCGTGTGAAAGATCCAGGCGGCGACCGTCGGGGCGATAGCCGGGATGAGCGGAGACAACAGGATGAGCGCCGCCGCGGCCCAGGCGAGCTCGCGTGCGGTGCGGGATAAGTCCGAGATCGAGAATGACAGCGCCAGATAGCCGGCAAACAGCGCCACGGCCAGCGGTCTGTAGCTGTCGATGTAAGCGAACGCCAGAGAAAGGATCAGCGAGGAGACGCGCGTAGCCATTGCGTCCGCGCGCCGACAGTCCGCCGACCGCCGGGAAGAGGAGAACCGCGAGAGCGACCCCGCCTGCGCGGAGGCCTGCCTCGTCCGTTGCGCCGATCAGGACGTTGGAAAGGCCCTTCGCCGTCATCGCGACGATGAGGAGGACGACCCCGATCGGGAAGAGATAAAGGTCGGTGGCCCGGGCGTTTTCGCGCGGCGCGGCGATGGTCAGCAGGGTCGCAGCGATCAGCGACGCGATCTTCAGCACTTGCTGCAACGCCGACACCGGATAGGGCGCCCACAGCGTGGTCAGCATCGCCCAGGCGAGGCCGGCAATCAGGGCCAGAAGCGCCGGCGAGCGGAAAGAGCTGAGAAGTCGGTCGAGAAAGCCAGGCTTGGCTTCGAGCGCGGCCGCCATCAGGATCATCGCGACGCCGATCGGAAAGAATACGAAGAGCGCGAGCGGATGGACGACGACCCCGACCGGAACGCCAACGGCGAGAACCGCGTAGCCCATGCGCGAGAAAAAGCGCGAGGCGTCGATTGCGTCGTCGCGAGCGACGCTTCCCGGTCGATATTTGCGAGCCTCGACTGTCATTTCCGCACAACGGGCGCCGACCCAGCCAGCGCGACCTTAAACGTATACGACGGCGCAGGCCCGACAGGTGTGTGAACGGCGCCACACCTGTCCATGAATTGCGCACTCGACTTAAAGTTCCCCCGCCCGCCGGCGATCGTTGACCTCCGCCGGCTCTCGTGCGAGGGGGGCGCCGGCCATGGATCGCAGCGGAGCGAAGGTGACGGCGTGAGGGACGCTTCGATCGTGGCCGAAGTGCGGCCTCAAGCGCGCTCGCGCGCCGGAATCTCGGCCGTTCTCGCCATTGCGGGATCGATCGCGCTTCTCACCCTGCAGGCCGGAGCCGCGCGGCGTCTCGAACTCACTTTCGACGAAGCCTATTACGACCTGTGGTCGCGTTCGTTGGCCTTCGGTTATCTCGACCATCCGCCAATGGTCGCCCTCCTCATCCGCGCCTCGACCGCCCTTTTCGGCGGCTCGGAACTCGGCGTCCGCGCCCTGTCGCTCCTCTTCGTCGGAGCTTTGCCGGGGCTGGTCGCCCTCATCGCCTGGCGCCTGTTCCGCGCCGCCGAAACGGCGGCGCTGGCCGTCCTGATGTGGATCGGGATGCCGCTCGTCATGGCGGGGGCGGTGTTCGTCACGCCCGATGCGCCTTTGGTCGTCTTCTGGACCCTCGGCCTGGCCGCGCTCGTCGAGCTGTGGCGAAGCGGCAAGGCGCGATGGCTTCTGGCGATCGGCGTCGCGCTCGGCCTCATGCTGCAGTCGAAATTCACCGCCGCCTTTTTCGCCGCGGGCGTCGTTCTCGCCTTCCTGACGGCCCCCTCGCTGAGGCGATGGCTGTTCTCGCCGGCTTTTGCCGCGGCGCTCGCCATCGCCGCCGCCATCTTTGCGCCTTTTGTCGTGTGGAACGCCCAACACGGCTGGGCGACCTTCATCAAGCAGCTCGGCCGCGCCCCGCCGCACGGGTTCGAGCCGTTCTTCGTGATCGAGTTCGGCGCCGCGCAGGTCGGGCTCATGAACCCGCTGGTGTTCGCCGCCTTCGCCGGCGCGGTCGCGGCCGTTCCTTGGCGCCGGTCCGTCCCGCCCGGATCGGCCGACGAAGCGCGGCGCATTCTGGTCTGCACGATCGCGCCGGCGGCGATCTATTTTCTGCTGCATGCGCTGCACGACCGCGTGCAGGGCAACTGGCTGGCGCCGCTCTTTCCCGCCGCCGCCATTCTTGCAGCCGACTGGGTCGCGGGCGTCCGGCGGGCCGCGGCAGTGGGCGTGAAAGGCGCGATCGCCAGGGCCGCGCCCTGGGCGGCGCCGCTCAGCTTCGCCGCCATGACATTCGGCTTCGCTCAGGCGCAGAGCGGGTTTCTGCCGTTGGGCGCGGTCGACCCCACCGCGCGGCTCGAGGGCTTTCGCGATCTCGCCGCCGAACTCGACGCGCGCGCCAAAGCCGAGGGCGCGCCTTATGTGCTGACCCAAGGCTACGCGCTGACCTCGCTGATGCGATTCTACGGCGATCCGTCGATCGCAATGATCCAGCCGGAGCAGCGGATCCGCTGGATTTTCGAACCAGCGCCGCCCGAGAGCCTGTTCGCTCGCCCAGGTCTGGCGCTGGCCGAAGCGGACCGGCGCTACGATCTCGTCCTCAAGATGCGCTTCCACACCGTCGAGCCCCTGGGCACGATCGAACGCCGCCGCGCCGGTGAATTAATTCAGACCTACGCGCTCTACCGCGTCGCTGATCCTTGCGCGCCTGTGCTCGATCCGCCCTGTCCGAGCGGCGAGGTCGACCTTGAGCGCAAGTGCGCGCCATGAACGAATTTGCCTTCGATTCCAGCGCCCGCCAGCGCGCGCGGGGCGAAGCCCGCGCGTCTTTTCAAAGAACGGGAGGGCGGACCGAGCCCGAGCGCCTGTTCGAGACCGGGGGCTTGCGCTGGCGCTTTCCCCGCTCGAAAGGCTCCTGCGAGGCGGTGATCGTCAACACCGGCGGCGGTGTCGCGGGCGGCGACGTCTTTTCCGTCGAACTCGCGCTGAACGAAGGCGCGGAGGTCACCACGACGACCCCGGCCGCGGAAAAAATCTACCGCAGCGACGGGCCGGCCGCGCGCCTGGAGACGCATCTTTCGCTCGCCGCCGGCGCGCGGCTCCTTTGGCTGCCGCAGGAGACGCTGCTGTTCGACTCCGCCCGCCTCGAACGAAAGCTTTCCGTCGACATGGCCGCCGACGCCGAGCTTCTCCTGATCGAGAGTTTTGTCTTCGGCCGCATCGCGATGGGCGAGACCGCGATCGACGCACGGCTCAAGGATTCCTGGCGCGTTCGGCGCGATGGAAAACTCGTCTTCGCCGACGAGACCCGGCTCGACCACGCCGCCGCGGCGCTCGATCGGATCGCGGTCGGGGCGGGCGCGCGGGCGGTCGCGACGATCGTCGCCGCGGCGCCCAATGCCGAGGCGCGCCTGCCCGATTTGCGGGCGGCGCTGGAGGCGGAAGGCGAGGGGGTCGAGGCGGGCGCCAGCGCCTTCGACGGCCTGGTCGTCGTGCGCCTCGTCTCGCCGTCTCCCGGCCGATTGCGCGGAAAGGTGATCGCGTCCATTCTGGCGCTCGGCGGGGGCAAGCCGCCGCGCCTCTGGCAATAGAGGCGCGGAATTTGCTGGCGCTCGAATGCCCTCATCCGACCCCTTGCGCCCCCCCTCTCCCGCTTGCGGGAGAGGGCCGGGGTGAGGGCAAGCCGCGAGAGCGTACGCGAGAGGTGAGGCCCATGCATCTGACCCCCCGGGAAAAAGACAAGCTCCTGATCGCCGTGGCGGCGATGGTGGCGCGGCGGCGGCTCGAGCGCGGCGTCAAGCTCAATCACCCCGAGGCGGTCGCGCTGATCAGCGACTTCGTCGTCGAGGGGGCGCGCGACGGGCGCTCGGTCGCCGAGCTGATGGAGGCCGGCGCGCATGTGCTGACTGCCGACCAGGTCATGGACGGCATCGCCTCGATGATCCACGACATCCAGGTCGAGGCGACCTTCCCCGACGGCGCCAAGCTGGTCACCGTCCACCATCCGATCCGCGCCGCCGACGACAAGCATATCCCCGGCGAAGTTTTGGCTGAGCCCGGCGAGATTGTCATGAACGAGGGTCGTGAGACGGTGACGCTCGAAGTGTCCAATTCCGGCGATCGGCCGATCCAGGTCGGCTCGCACTATCATTTCTTCGAGACCAACCCGGCGCTGAAGTTCGACCGGAAGAAGGCGAAAGGTTTTCGGCTCGACATTCCGGCCGGAACCGCGATCCGCTTCGAGCCCGGCCAGAGCCGCAATGTGCGGCTCGTCGCGCTTGCGGGGAAGCGCGAGGTTTTGGGCTTCCGCCAGGAAGTGATGGGAAAGGTTTAGGGGGCGCTTCCGCCCTTGCATTACCAATATTCATTCCTTACTTCAGGCTCAGTAAGGAAACGGAGGTTGTCATGACCGTCACTCAAAAACGCGCCGCCGAGCATGACTTCGGCGAAGCGACCGTCACCAGCAAGGGTCAGATCACGGTGCCGAGCCCTCTTCGGCAGGCGCTCAGCATCGGGACCGGCGATCGGATTCGCTTCGTGCAGGCGCCGGACGGATCCATTCGCCTTGAAGCTCGAAAGCGGCGCCGCATCGTCGACATCGCGCGCGCCAATGCGTTTTCCGCTGGCGAGGCAGGCATCGATCTCGACAAGACGATCGACGAAGCGATCACGCTCGCTATGGAGGAGCGCGACCGGAGAAGCCGCGGCGGATGATCGGGCTCGACACAAACGTTCTGCTGCGTCTGTTCGTCGAGGACGATCCCGCGCAACGCGACCGCGCCCGGCGCTTCGTCGCCGCCGCGACGGCGGACGAGCCCTGCCTCGTCAATCCGGTCGTCCTCGCCGAATTCGCCTGGGCGCTGGCGAAGAAGATGAAGCGGAAGCGTGCCGAAGTCGCGCATCTTATTGAAGAGGTCCTGTCGGCGGACGATCTCGACATTGCCCAACGCCGTGCCGCGCGGGGCGCGCTTGCAGCCTATCGCGCGGGCAAGGCCGACTTCCCCGACTATTTCCTCGCCGAGATCAACGCCGAACTCGGCTGCGTGTCGACGGCGACATTCGACGTCGCCGCCCTCGACTTTCCCGCCTTTTCTCCAGTGCCATGAGCAAACCCATGACGACCTCCCTCCCTCGCGCCGCCTATGCCGACATGTTCGGTCCGACGACCGGCGATCGTATCCGCCTCGCCGACACCGAGCTCGTGATCGAGGTCGAGAAGGATTTCACCACCTACGGCGAGGAGGTGAAGTTCGGCGGCGGCAAGGTGATCCGCGACGGCATGGGCCAATCTCAGACGACGCGGGCGCGCGGCGCGGTCGACACGGTCATCACCAACGCACTCATCCTCGACCATTGGGGGATCGTGAAGGCCGACGTCGGGATCAAGGATGGGCTCATTCACGCAATCGGCAAGGCCGGCAACCCGGACATTCAGCCGGGCGTCACCATCATTGTGGGCCCGGGCGCCGAAGTGATCGCCGGCGAAGGCAAGATCCTGACCGCGGGGGGCTTCGACACCCACATCCATTTCATCTGCCCGCAGCAGATCGAGGAGGCGCTCATGTCGGGCGTGACCTCGATGCTCGGCGGCGGCACCGGCCCGGCGACCGGCACCTTCGCCACCACCTGCACTCCGGGCCCCTGGCACATCGCAAAGATGATCGAGGCGGCCGACGCCTTTCCGATGAACCTCGGCTTCGCCGGCAAGGGCAACGCGTCGAAGCCGGCGGCGCTGATCGAGCAGGTCAGGGCGGGCGCCTGCGCGCTGAAATTGCACGAGGATTGGGGCACGACCCCGGCCGCGATCGACTGCTGCCTCTCGGTCGCCGACGATTATGACGTGCAGGTGATGATCCACACCGACACGCTGAACGAGTTTGGCTTCGTCGAGGACACGATCAAGGCGTTCAAGAACCGCACCATCCACGCCTTCCACACCGAGGGCGCCGGCGGCGGCCATGCGCCCGACATCATGAAGGTGGCCGGCCTCGCCAACGTGCTCCCCTCGTCGACCAACCCGACAAAGCCCTATACGAAGAACACGCTCGACGAGCATCTCGATATGCTGATGGTCTGCCATCACCTCGACCAGAGCATTCCCGAAGACCTCGCCTTCGCCGAGAGCCGCATCCGCAAGGAGACGATCGCCGCCGAGGATATTCTGCACGATCTCGGCGCGCTCTCGATGATGTCGAGCGATTCGCAGGCGATGGGACGCGTCGGCGAAGTGATCATTCGCACCTGGCAGACCGCCGACAAGATGAAGCGGCAGCGTGGGAGCCTCGCCGGCGATTCGTCCCGCAACGACAATTTCCGCGCCAAACGCTATGTGGCGAAATACACCATCAATCCGGCCATCGCGCATGGCGTGTCGAAGCACATCGGCTCGGTCGAGAAGGGCAAGCTCGCCGATCTCGTGCTGTGGACGCCGGCCTTCTTCGGGGTGAAGCCCGACCTCATCATCAAGGGCGGCGCGATCGCCGCCGCCGCGATGGGCGACCCCAACGCCTCGATCCCGACCCCGCAGCCGATCCACTATCGCCCGATGTTTGGCGCGTTTGCGGGCGCGCGGACCGGGACCTCGCTGACCTTCGTCTCCGAGGCCGCCGCATCGGGCGGGCTGGCGCGGAAGCTGAAAGTGCAGAAGCGGCTGGTCGCGGTGGAAAACACCCGCGGAAGGCTGCGCAAGAAGAACATGGTCCACAATGGCGCAACGCCGAAGATCACGATCGACCCAGAGACCTATGCGGTGACGGCGGACGGGGAGCTGCTGGTCTGCGAGCCGGCGGAGACGCTGCCGATGGCGCAGAGGTATTTTTTGTTTTGAGGCTTGAGCGCGCGAGCCGCCGAACGTGACGGAGAGGCTGCCATCGGGCGATCAGGCGATCCTCGATCCGCGCAAGCTATCGGACTACTGCCTAAATCTCGATCATCCCCGCGGCCGGCACAAGGCCCGGGTCTTTCGAGACGCGCTGGGTGTAGAGCGCGGCGACTGGGCGGAACTGCGGTTGCATTTGCTGCGCGCGGCGGTGCACGGCGAGGCATCACGCCTTCAGAGCGACTCCTGGGGCGATCGATGGCAGGTCGACGTCTCGATCGGGCGACAGGGGCGACGTGCTGTGGTAAGAACGATCTGGATCATTCCGAGCGGTGAATCCAGGCCGCGCTTCGTGACATGCTGGGTTTTGTGATGAGCGATCCGACGCAACAGAGCCAGGAAAGCCGCGATTTCTTGCGCGCGGTCGCGCTGCTTCGCGATTTGCCCGAGCATGGGCTTGCGCGCGGTCAGGTCGGTACGATCGTCGAACCATTGGACGAAGCGACGGCGCTGGTCGAGTTCAGCGACGATCACGGACGCGCCTACGCGATCGCGCCCTGCCGACGCGACGCTTTGCTGGTACTACGCACGGCGCCGCTCGCGGCGTAGAAGACGGTTCTCCTCGTCGTGGCCGCCTTCGACGCATACGACGTTCCGCGTTCCGGTGACAGTTTACTCAATCGCCTTTTGTTTCGAGGCGGAACCGCGGGGTCTTCGCTGAGCGGCCCAGCCTGACCGTCCTCGGTCAATGCCAAGCCCGCTTCGCGTCCGCCCTCCGCTTCGTGGACGCGCCGGGCTCAACCGACCACCTGGAACATTGATACAATACATTAGAGCGGATGTTCCCCTGTATCAGGCTTAGCGCGCTCCCGATAACGGGTTGAGCTTATTTCGCTTTTCGTCGCTGTGGGAGGGTTTGCCTGGTGGCTACGCGGGCCGGGTCGAGGGGCAGCGCGGCGGGAATGGCGACGCCGGCGGCTTCGAACAATTGGCGCACGTCGTCGCGCGGCGTGGGGACCTGATTGTAGGAGGGCCGACCGCCGATGATCACTTCGACGACGCAGAGACTGGCGAGCCGGTCGAGGCCTTCCTGCACGGTCAGGTCGATGTCGCGCCAGCGCTGGCGCAGGGCGTGCGCCAGGAGATAGGCCAGCATGACGACGAGGGCGTGGCCGCGCGTGCGGTTCTCGTCGCGCAGATAGACCGGCCGCATCTCGAGTTGCACGGATTTGGAGTCGCGGAACGTCCATTCGACGTGGGCAAGGTCCTTGTAGCGGTCGTGCACGATCTCTTTGCCGACGACGGTCTTTGGCAAATCGGTGCGTAGCGCGTAGCAGCCGTCGAGGCGCGCCGCCTCGGCCAATGCGGCCTCGTCCACCGTGACGACGACGCGCCGCGCCTGTTCGGCGATCTGGACGACCTTGTCGAGGCCGAGCGTCTCGGACCTGTCCTTCAGCCTGGCCAGTTGCGTCTTCGCCGCCGCTCGCGGATGCTCGTTCAAGTAGGCGTTGGCCGTTTCGGCAGAGGTGTGCAGCCTCGTCAGCTTGTCGGCTCGCGCAGCCGCCAGCTCCTCGGCGCGGGCGGGATTGCGGCGCACCACATAACGCTCGCCATCCAAGCCCTCGACCTCGGCCAGCGTCTCCTCGAACAGGTCCATCTGCAACACGCCGGCCGCGATGAGAGCGTCGATCTGCGCTTTCGTGATGGCGGTGATGTAATGGAAGCCGGCGGCGCCGATTTCCGCGCGCTGTGGGGCTTTGATCATGCCGCGGTCGCCGACGAAGGTGACCCGCTCGGCCCCGAAACGGGCGGCGGCTTTGTTGACTTGCGAGGAGAACGTTTTGACGTCGGAGGTGTTGCCTGGGAAGACCTCGATCGACAGCGGACGTCCGTCGGCGTCGGTGAGCAGGCCGATCACGATCTGACGTTTGCCCGACTTGCGATCGCGGTTGTAGCCGAACGCGGCCAAGGCGTTGTGCTCGCCTTCCAGATACGTGCTGGTCACGTCGTAGAGAAACACGTCGGGCGCCGAGGCCGCCTCTCTCCGAGCAAACAATCGGCGCTCGATGTCGGCTTGGTGGTCCGCCAGCCAATCCAGATTGTCGTAGAGGTCATCTTCGTCGAAGCCGACCATACCGAGCGCCGCGCCGACGGCATGGCCGCCCGCCAGCCGAACCGCCGACAGGCGCGAGCCCTGATCGAGCACACGCGCAATGATCTGCCACAGCGCCAGCTTGCCCTGCCGATCGGAGCCCAGGGCGGCGACGACGCCGAGTTCGCGCGCCAACTGTGACAGAACCCAAACCGCCCCCACCGAGGGACCCTGCTTCAACTCCGGCCCGCTCTCGCCGGCGGACGCCAGCATGCGGCCCAAATCGCCCTTGTGTTTCAGCGCCAGCCGGATCGCCTCGACCTCTTCCGGTTTGCAGTGAGTGAGGTTGGCCAGCGTTCGATGCTTGACCTTGCCGTCCTCGCGATAGGTCTCGCGCAGCAGGTGGCGGGCGTAGGTCTTGCCGTTGAGGCGGGTGACCGAGCTGTCGACGAACATTATGGCTATGTATGTAAGCCAAAACGCCTTGAACGCAAGAGTAATATGCCGAAATTAGTGGCTACATATCCAACGCGCAAATCGGTAACCGGAGCAAATTTCCGGGCGGAGGGGGAGTCCCAAGCGCCAAAAAGTATGATTTAAGCTGGGAATGGCGCTTAAATCGACTGATTTGCTTGAACGAATGACGCCGGCCGAGCTCATCGGTCTGGTTCGCACTTTGATTGGCGAAGTGACCCGGGTTCAGGCGGAGTACGAGAAGGTGAGCGGGGCGTTGGCCAAGCTGAGGGTCGAGCATCAGGCGGTCAAGGACGAACTGGCGCGATTGAAGAAACTGCCGCCGCGGCCGCCGCAAAAGCCGTCGGGGATGGACAAGGCGACAGACCGACCGGATTCGCAAGCGAACGGGCCCAAGGGCGGGCGATCGACGCAGCGGCGCGGCAGCAACCTGGACAAGTTGACGATTACGCGAACGGTCGAGGTGAAGGTCGACGCGCCGGCCGGTTCGCGCCACAAGGGCTATGAGGAGATCGTCGTTCAGGATCTGGTTCTGAATCCGTTGGTGACGCGCTATCGACGTGAGCGCTGGGAAACGCCGGATGGGAAAACCCTGGTCGCGCCGCTCGATCCCGGCATCGTCGGCGGCTATGGCCCGCAACTGCATCGCGTGGTTCTGATGCTGCATTATCAGTGTCATGTGACGATCGAGAAAATTCTTGCGCTGCTCAACGGCATGGGCGTTGTGATTTCAAAGCGCCAGGTGGGGCGCCTGCTGACCGCCAAGCTCGAGATGTTCCGGGCCGAGGACGCCGAGGTTCTGAAGGCCGGATTGCGTTGCTCTTCCTTCGTCACGGTCGACGACACCGGCGCCCGCCATCAAGGCAAGAGCGGCGTGACGACCCAGATCGGCTCCGACACCTTCACCGCGTTTCGAACCGGCCCGAGCAAATCCCGCCTGGCGTTCCTGCGCAATCTCCTGGGCGGCGCGGCCTCTTACGTGGTCAACGAGGCGGCGCTCGTCTCCATGCGGGCTTGCAATCTGAGCCTCGCCCTCATCGACAAGCTCGCCGGCCATGCGACGCGGTTTTTTTGCGTCACACCAAGACTGGATGAGCCATCTGAACGCGCTCGGATTCGCCGATCTCAGGATCACGCCCGATCCGGTTCGCGTCGCCAGCGAGGGCGCTCTGTGGGGCGCCGTTTGCGAGCAAGGCTTGCTCGGCCAGGCCGTCGTCGTGTCCGACGGCGCCGGCCAGTTCCGCGTCGGCGAACACGCCTTGTGCTGGGTGCACGCCGAACGCCTCGTCCACAAGCTCATCCCCGCCAACGACAAGCAGCGCAACGCGGTCGAGGTCGCACGGCGCATGATCTGGTGGTTCTATCGCGGCCTGAAAGACTACAAGCTCGCCCCCAGCCCCGAGAAAGCCGAGCGGTTGCGGGCGCAATTCGACCGCATCTTCAACCGCTCCAGAACCGGCTACGCCACCCTCGACAGCCTGCTCAAGCGGCTCTTTCGCCTCAAGGATGACGCGCGACTTGCGGAAATTCGCCGCGAAGGCTGACGATCTGGCAATCCAGCGGTCGCGCAGGGCGCCGTCGCGCGCAAGAAAAGACGCGGCCCGAATTGCACGGAAACGCGCGTTCAGGAGGCGACGCCCCGGCCTGGCGCGAAGGCTCGCGTGTCGGCGCCTTGCGGAGCGGCTGGATTGCTTCGCTTCGCTCGCAATGACGGTGGCGGCGTTCGGCCCATAAGTCCGGGGACCGACGATACCGAGGGCGGCGCTTACGGATTGAGCGTCTCGTTCCCGGTTCGACTTTCACGCCGCCGACACGCGACTCGCGTCCCGGCCTCGACGGAACCGAGGCGCTTCACATCGCCGATCGCTTTCGCCCAGATGTTGCACGGGCTCGCGAGACGGATCTCGCCCGGGGCCGAAACGAGAGTGCGCCCGAAGCCGATGGTGATGGCGTGACCATCGGGCCAATAGGCGATTTCGCCTGGCTCCACGACGGCGCGCGCGTCGGGGTCGCGCTCCATCGCGACGGGAATGTCGAAGTAGACCTCTTCCCCCCACCGCGACACGCGGCCTTCGATCGGGAGCCGTTTCCAGATCGCGTCGGCGGTCGTAGTCTCCAGGAGTTCCGCTTCGAGCGTGATGGACCCGAATTCGAACTTTATTGTGCGCATGTTCCAGCCTCTCCGACGCAGCATTCCTGTCCCGAGCGCATATCATCGAAAGGAGCCCGAAGGGCTAAGCGGCGCGCCATTTCACGATGAGGTCGCCGATGGCGGCGATCAGGATCTGCACGCCGATCGACATGAGGAGGAACGCCGACAGGCGCACCACGACGAGCCGCGCTGTTGCGCCGATCAGCGCGGTCACGCGATCGGCGAAGCGATAGGCGACCCAGATGATCGCCGCATTGGCGACGGCCGCGAGGCTCACGCCAATGAAGAAGGGGATGAGGCCGAAGCGAAGAGGCGGACGCACGGCGCCGAGGGTTATCGCGACCGCGATCGTGCCGGGCCCGGTGGTGAAGGGCAGCGTCAGGGGAAAGAACGCCAGTTGCATCGGATCGCCTTCGGCGTCCTCCGCCGCGACCTGCTCCTCGCGGCTTTTTCGGTCGGCGTGCTGGTCGCCCGAGGTCAGCAGTCTCCAGCCGCTCGTGGCGACCACCAGGCCGCCGGCGATGCGCAGCGCTTCGAGCGAGACGCCAAAGAAGTTCAGCACATACGCGCCTGTCCACAGCGCGCCGAACATGATCAAAAGGGAGTAAAAGCCGACCCAGCCGGCGATCCTCATTCGGTCCGCATGGCCGAAGCGTCTGGTGAAGCCGTCGAAGATCAGCGCGCCGCCGACCGGGTTGATGATCGAAAACAGGGACGGGAAGGCGAGCAGAAACGCATTGTCCACCGTCGCGGCGACGCCCAGCCCGTCCGCCCATGTCATCCGCCCGTTCTCCAATCAACCTGCTGGCCAAGCATACAGGCGAACGGCGCGCCGCGGAATTGAGACGGCCGCCGGAGCAAGGCGCGTCCATTTGGGTCGGCTCGAGCGTTGGCGCCGCTCGAGCCAGCCTGATACGCCGCGCAGTTCGCCGCCGCGACGGCGGGCGGGCCATCGTCTCACATCCCGGCTTTCGGAAGCGCCTCTAGCGCCCTTGCCTGACGAAGCCTTTCCCTTGTGGGAAGGGAGTTGAGGTCGGACATTCGGGTTTCCTCGACCGGCGAAAGTCCCTATCCTCTCCCCAACCCCACGTGAAAGAGGAATTCGCCGTGCCGGGCGAAAGGTCCGCGCGCCGTCGCGGTGTTATGCTTGTGCTGGCGGCGACCGTTCTGTGGAGCCTGGCCGGCGTTTTCGCCCGCCTGCTCATCCATCTCGACGTGTGGACCGTCCTCGGCTGGCGGGCGCTGCTCGGCTCGGCCTCGATCTCGATCGTCGGACTCTTCGAATGGCGACGTGGGCGGCTCGACGATCCGTTCGGATTCGGCCCGCTCTCGCCGGCCGTCGCGCTCCTCGCGATGATCGCCATCTCCGCCTATACCGCTTCCGTGATGACGACGACCATCGCCGACGTCATGGTCATCTACGCGACCTTGCCCTTTGTCGCGGCCGTGATCGGCTGGTTCGTCAACCGGGAGCGCGTGTCGCCGCGGACGCTCGTCGCTTCGGCCGTCGCACTCGCCGGCATCGTCTTGATCTTCGCCAACGGGCTCGGGTCGGGGCGGCTCGCCGGCCAGGCGCTCAGCGCCCTGATGACGCTCGCCTTCGCCGGCATGGTCGTCCTGCAACGGCGCCAGCCGAACGCGTCGATGATCGCCGTCAATGCGATCGGAGCGCTCGGCTCGGGCCTCTTCGGCCTGATCAACTCGCCGCACCCGACGCTCGGCGTCTACGAGCTGGCGGTGCTGTTTGTCTTCGGCTTTACGACGATCGGCCTTTCCTTCGTCCTGTTCATGGAGGGGGCCAAGCTGATCCCCTCTGCCGAGGCCGGACTCATCAGCCTGCTCGACGTTGTGCTCGCTCCGATCTGGGTGTTTCTTGCCTTCGGCGAGAACCCCGGCGCGGCGTCGCTGCTCGGCGGGGCGATCGTGCTCGGCGCGGCGCTCTGGCGCATGGCGCCGGATCTCAGGCGCGAACAGGCCTATTGAAGCGGAGGAACCTATGGCGAGCGAACGATTTGCGCTGGTGACCGGGGCAGGGGCCGGGATCGGCCGGGCGACAGCGATGGCGCTGGCGCGCGCCGGCTGGCACGTGGCGCTCGTCGGGCGGCGGCGCGACAAGCTGGCCGAGGTCGCGAGCGAGATCGAGCACATCGGCCGGCGGGCGATCGCCGCGCCTTGCGACGTCGGCGATCCGGAGGCGGTCAAGGGAATGTTCGTCACGATCGAGCGGGACTTTGGCCGGCTCGACCTGCTGTTCAACAACGCCGGCTTAGGCGCGCCCGCCGTGCCGATTGACGAACTGACCTACGCGCAATGGAAGGCGGTCGTCGACGTTAATCTCACCGGCGCTTTTCTTTGCGCGCAGGGCGCCTTCGGCCTGATGAAGCGGCAGCAGCCGCGCGGCGGGCGGATCGTCAACAACGGCTCGATCTCGGCCCATGTGCCGCGGCCGTTCTCTGCCCCCTATACGGCGACGAAGCATGCGATCACTGGGCTCACCAAGTCGATCGCCCTCGACGGACGCGCCCACGACATCGCCTGCGGCCAGATCGACATCGGCAATGCGCTGACCGAAATGGCCTACAAGATGACCCAGGGCGTGCCGCAGGCGGACGGGCGCATCGCGGTCGAGCCGACGATGGACGTCGAGGAAGTCGCCGCGGCGGTTGTCCACATGGCGAGCCTGCCGCTCTCGACCAATATCCTGACGATGACCATCATGGCGACCAAGATGCCGTTCGTCGGGCGGGGGTGATCGTCATTGCGAGGGGTGAAGCGCCGAAGCGATCCAGCCGCCGCGGGTCGGGACGCTGGAGTGCTTCGCTTCAGTCGCCGTGACGGCCCGGCGACGCGGCGCGCGACGTGATGAGGCTCACAGCCGGTCGGCCGAGATCGTGCGAGAACAGAACCCATAGGCGCCGCGGCTGCGGTCGCTAATGGGGGTAAAGGTGCAGAAACTGCTGGTGCTTCTTGTGATCATCACGATGGGTTGCGGCGTCGCGGCGGGCGTGACCGTTTCGAACGCGCCGGCTCACGCCGACCTCGGCAGCGGTTATTGACGCGACGCACGCGTTGCGGCGCGCGCGTCATGGGCAGAGCGGCCAACATCGAAGCGGCCGGCGCGAGGCTCGCCTCGCCCGGTCAGTCGTTTCCTCCCGGGGCGCGGCGGGTCGACTCGAACAGGAACCAGGTCCGGCGCTCGGTTTCGTCGATCCAGACCTCCAAAAGGCTCGCCGTCGCAACGTCGCCGTAACCGTCGCAGACATCGTGGACCTCGCGCAGGATCGACGTCAGGCGTTCGTTGTCGTCCCGCAGTTCCGCAAGCATGTCCTCCGGGTCGACATATTCGGCGTCATTGTCGGGAATGCGCTGCCGGCGGGCGATATCCCCGATGGAGCGCAAGGTCGTGCCGCCGATCTTGCGGGCCCGCTCCGCCAGGGGGTCGGTCATCGCGAAAATCTGGTCGCTCTGCTCGTCAAGGAGCAGGTGGTAGTCGCGGAAATGCCGGCCGCTCATGTGCCAGTGGAAATTCTTGGTCTTCAGATAGAGCGCGAAGACATCGGCCAGCAATCCCGCCAGCGCGGCTGAAATATCCCGCGTGGCCTCCGGCTTCAGGTCGGTCGGCGTGGCGAGGCGCTCGCGCGTGTGGGTCTCTTTCGCCGTTTTCGTCATTCGGTCCTCCTGGGTGTGTTTCGACATGATTTACGGGGAGACGCGTCTTGCGCCGAACGTGAGCCGAAAAATCCGGGCGGCTCTCGTTCGGGTTCCGGGGTGAGGGGTTCGCCTTCGATCGGATCGATAAGACCGGCTCATCGTGTCTTTTCGAGGGACGACCAATCCTGTTTGCCGCTCAGTGTAGCCACTTCAGGCCGTGCATTTCCAGAGCCTCGATGAGGCCACCGAAGAAAGGCTCTCCGACAGACGGCGCGGACTTCATCCTCCGGCACGCCCGCAAGCCGCATGCCCTCGAGAATGCGCTGACGCTGCGCGAGATAAGTCGGATTGTCGCTGAGCGCGTCGTCCTCGTAGAAGCGGACGGTGAAGTTCGGCGTGAGAATGAGCCCGTCTTTCGCCTCAAGGCCGGCCTGCTCGGTTCGCCCGCACAAGGCGCGCGATCATCTCGATGAGATAGCAAGATGCGAGCGTACGATCATCCGCGCCAAAGGCGGAGAGACGTCGACGCAATCCTACGGCGACAGCGACCGTCACATTAGAATGTCGATATGACGCAGCCGGCCGGGCGCGCCGCATTCCGCCCTAGCCGGTCGTCGACGAAATGCGCTTCAGTCGGACGAGTTGGCTGGCAGGGACCCGAACGCGCAAGCTGACCAGACGATGATGGAGGAGGCGATGCCGAGGCTGCCGAGCGCGATGGCTAAAATGGTCATGATTCCTGATCCCGCCAGAGAAGTCCATTCATTGCGCCGGATGAACCGGCAAGGCGCGCCATCCCGAGGCTCCGGCGCGTTAGCGTCGCTAGACGCATAGCGCGCAATCCGTAAATTGGGGTTGCGACGTTGGCGCAGTTTAAATTCAAAACGGAGCTAGAATTCCCCTATTTCGGCATTGGCCCACCCCTCGATATGTTTCGTTTATTACTTGTGTCTCAAGACGACGTTATGCAGTGAACGCATATTCGCCAATAGCCAAAGATGGAGAGATCAGAGCGCGAACAGAGCCGACCGGGTCTTGTCCCGCACGCGTGTCGAGCGCCATCTGGCGGGCAAGGGAGTGGCGCCTGGATGGCGCCTGGAGGGTGGGACTTGCGTCCCGAAGTTCGCGGCGCCAAGGATCGCGGGTTCGCTCATTTTCGGAAAGCGCGCCGATGGCCTCGACCCTGTCCGGCAAGACCCTGTTCATCACCGGCGCTTCGCGCGGCATCGGGCTCGCGATCGGGCTTGCGGCGGCGCGCGACGGCGCGAACGTCGCCATCGCCGCCAAGACGGCGGAGCCGAATCCGAAACTGCCCGGCACCATCTATAGCGCCGCCGAGGAGATCGAAAAGGCCGGCGGCAAGGCGCTCCCGCTGACCGTCGACGTCCGCGACGAGGCTCAGGTGCGCGCCGCGCTGGAAAAGACAGCCGCGACGTTCGGCGGCCTCGACATCGTCGTCAACAACGCGAGCGCCATTTCGCTGACGGATTCGCAGGCGACCGACATGAAGCGCTTCGACCTGATGCATCAGATCAACGCGCGCGGGACCTTCATGACGTCGAAGCTCGCCGTCCCGTTCCTGGCGAAATCGGACAACCCGCATATCCTGATGCTGTCGCCGCCGCTCGATCTGAAGGAGAAGTGGTTCGCCGGACACACCGCCTATTCGATGGCGAAATACGGCATGAGCCTCGTCGTGCTCGGCCTTGCGGGCGAGCTGCGCGGCAGGGGCATCGCGGTGAACGCGCTCTGGCCGCGCACCACGATCGCGACCGCGGCGATCAAGAACCTGCTTGGCGGCGACGCCATCATGCGCGCCTCCCGCACGCCCGAGATCCTCGCCGACGCGGCCCGTTTGATCTTCCTCAAGGACGCCAGAACCTTCAGCGGAAATTTCCTGATCGACGACACCTTCCTGTCCGACAACGGGGTCAAGGACTTCGACCGCTACCGGGTCGATCCGAGTGTCGATCTGGCGCCGGATTTCTTCGTGCCGGACAATTCTGTTCCGCCGGTCAGCCTGACGAAGGTCGCCGTCTGACGGCGCCGTTGCGCCCGGCTACCCCTATTAGTCACAAGAGGGGCAGATCCGCTTTCCCGACCGCGGACGCGGATGTTCTCGGACGATTTCAGAATACGCTGTAGCCGCCGTCGATGACGAGGCAGTCGCCGGTATGATAGGACGACAGCGCGCTCATCAGATAGACGGCGATCCCGCCGAAATCGTCAGGCTCGCCGAAGCGGCGCAGCGGAATGCGCGGCATGACGTTGGCGACGAACTTCTCGTTGTGCGTGGCGCCCGACGTCATCTCGGTCTCGGTCCAGCCCGGCAGGATTGCGTTAGCGGTGACGCCGTAACGAGCATGCTCAACCGCCAGCGCACGGATGAGCGCGTTCAGCGCCGCCTTGGTCGCGGCGTAGTGCTCCCCGCGCGGCGCGGCGAACAGCGAGGCGATGCTCGACGTCGCGATCAGGCGGCCGAAACGATCGCCGCTCTCCGCGCGCCGAATCATGTGGCGGAGCGCGACCTGGAAAACATGAAAGACGCCGTCGAGGTTGGTCGCGAACATTTTTCGCCAGTCGTCCTCGGTGCGGTCGACGAAGGCCTGCCGGAACGAGGGCCCGACGCCCGCGTTGGCGAAACAGCCGTCGACCCGGCCGAAGGCTTGAAGAGTCCCGGCGAATGCGCCCTCGATCGCCGCGCGGTCGGTCACGTCGCAGGTCCGCGCCTCGACGGGCGCGCCGGAGGGGGCGAGCTCGGCGAGCGCGGCGCGGTTCTTCTCCGGATTGCGACCCCAGATCGAGACCGCGCAGCCGGCGCGCGCCAGCGCCTTGGCCATTGCGAGGCCAATGCCGCCGTTGCCCCCGGTGACGATCGCCGCCCGTCCCGAAAGATCGAAATCGCCCGCCATGCAAACGCCCTCCCTCGCGCCGCTCGCTTGCGGAGCCAGCGCAGAGCGAAAGAGCACGGCGGGCCTCGCGTTTCAACCTGGGTCTTGCCGAGCGCGGCAGGCCGCGCGGCCCGGGCCCGCTGCAATTCGCCTACCGGGCCGGCCGATAGGTTTGCGCGACCGTTGCGGCCTTCTTCAGCGCCTCCACGCCCTGCGCGCCAGTCATCAGAAGGGTGGTCTTGGACGCTTTGAGCGCCCCGCCGGCGGAGATCGCCAATGCGAGGCTGGCCATGCTTTCCTCGCTCGGCATGTCGGCGATGAGAAGCGCGTCGTATTCGCCAAAGCACAGCCAGCCGCCTACGAATTTCCCTCCAGCCGCCTCGCACACCGCCCGGCCAACCTTTTCGATCCGATTGTCCGGGTTCTTGATCTGCGCCGCCCAGGATTCGGGCGTATAGGCGAACTGATACAGGTACAGCGCCATTTTGACCTCCCATGCATCGCTCGCTCCGCAAGCGAGCTTGCGCGGGCCGTCGTGCTCGCGGCCCGGAATTCTATCTACGACAGGACTTGGCCAGCGCTGTGACTTCCGGTCACGGCCGAAATTGAGCCCCGGGTTGCGGAGACGCGAACGCGCCTCATTTTCGGTCGCCGCGAGGCGCGGCGGCGGACAGGGCCGCGGCCGCGGCGGCAATGAGCGGCATTTCGTCGCAGATGCGGCAAATGCACAAATTAATTCGGCATTCGTTATACTTTCGTCGAATTCGGCTCGTATCCGATCCGCAAAGTAACCTTGATCCGGGTGTCGGATCGGCGTCCAACTCCGGGGGGAGGGAAACATGCTTGAGATCCAGCAACGCGTCCTGAACGAGCTTCATTTCGATCCCGCGATTCCGCGCGATCGGCTGACGGTCAGGTTCGAGAACGGACATGTGATCCTGTCCGGCGAAGTCGAGTGGCCCTATCAAAAGAGCTGCGCGGAGGCGGATGTGCGCAGGGTTCCGGGGGTGACCGGCGTCGCCAATCAGATCGCTGTCCTTCGGAACGCCGTCAGCCGCGCCCAGGCGTCATAGGCGGCAGGCCCAACAATACGCATGATCGGCCCTAAGGCTCCGCCTTAGGCTTTTCACGCGAACGCCGCCGCGCCAAGACTGCGATAGAACTCCGCGAGCCTTGCGGCGTCGGCGGAAAACCATCCGGTGAGCCACTCGCGATAGGCGGCTGCGGTCGCCTGCGCCGGCGTCTTGCCGTCGAGGACGGCGGCGCTGAGATGGCCGGCCGCCATGCCGGACATGATCGCCTTGAGGACGCCGTGCGACGACGTCGGATCGAGCATCGACGCGGCGTCGCCCACCATGAACCAGCCGGAACCCGCCACTTCCGCGGCGATCCGCCATGTCACGTCAGCCCCCCGGGCGCGCGCGCAAGGCGTCAGGCCGCGGAGTTGGTGCGGGACCCAGTCCGAACGCGATCGAGCGTCGAACGAAATCCGGGTCCATTGGTAGACCTTAGGGCGCACCCGGGCCGTCCATGTCCAACCGGACGCATCGCCGACCAGCGATGGCGCGTCGTCGCAGGCCGGACATGACCCTTCCATGTAGCCGTAGCGCGCGATGAGGCGCGGCGACCGCGCGGGGCTCGCCACGTTGAGGGCGCGGCCAAGCCAGCGCGCCGCGCCGCTGGCGTCGACCAGCATCCGCGCCGCGATCGTTCCCGCGGTTGTTGTCAGCCCGCGGGGCGTTCCCTCGCGCATCAACGCGCCGGTGACGGCGCAAGGCTGTCGGACCTCGACGCCGACCTCCGCAGCGCGCCTGAGAAGAAGCGCATCGAAATCGGCGCGCCAAGCCTGAACCCCGCTCCAGGGTCCGCATGCGTCGCCGCCGTAGGCTTCGAAACGGCGCGGGCCGCCCCATTCGACCCAGATGCCGGCGTGACGGGCGCCGACCGCCTGCGCCAATCGATCCGCGATTCCCAGTTGCCGAAGCAGCGGCTCGATGCCCGGATGCAGCGTCTCGCCAGGCCGATCGCGTCCCGGCCGCTCGCGCTCGCATAGCACGACGCGCAAGCCGCGCGTGGCGCAGGCGATCGCCGCGGCGCTGCCGGCCGGTCCGCCGCCGACGACGACTACGTCGGCATCGACTGATCGACTTTCCATGACTCGCCAGCGCGCTGGAGCAGCACCGTATTGTCCGATACGTAGGCGAACGCCTGTTCGAGCATCTCGATGAAGACGATGCGCAGGTCGTCCGGGTCGTGGATCAATTCGCCCCACCGATAGACATGGAAAAAATAGCGCCGCGAACCCGCGAGCCGCGCGCCTGCCGCCCGTTCCGCGGCGGCCAGGCCGGAATCGTCGTCCTTCACCGCCCGGAACGACAGAACCGCCCACGCCGCCTTCGCCTGCAGCACCTTGTACACCGCATCCTGCTTGCCGTACTTCTCGACGAAATCCGGATCGTGGATGCCGAGCCCCCAGTAAACCGCTTCCGTGGCGAGGATCCGCGCCTGGTACTCGTCGGTGTCGATTCGATCGGTGAGCGCCGCTGTCATCGTGCCCACCAGGTCGATGTAGTCGACGCGCGTCGCGTCGGTGTAAGCCGCGACCGGTCGTCCCTGGTAGGTCGCCGCGCGCGGACCGCGCACGCCGTCCCACGGCATGAACCCCTCGCCCTCGACCGGCGCGCTGCCGATCTCTTCGTCCGTGAGCGGAACGATGGTCGGATAGGGATACACATGGCCGCCGATCTGCTTGTCGGGCTGAAAGGTGCGCGTCGAATCCGGCGCCACGCCCGGCCAATAGGCGCCGAGCGCGGCGCACAGTTTGGCGTCCTCGATGAACGGCGAACCCAGCGCATAGCCGGCCATGAACTTCTGCAACGGCAGCTTCGGATCGCGGAAATAGATCCCCTGGCTGGTATCCCAACCCGGATCGAAGAGGCCGGGCGAGGCGTCCGGCATGCCGGCCTTTTCGATGCTCCACGGGCCGTTGGGCGCCTGGACGGTCTTTTCCTCCGCCTCGGTCGGTTGCGACACGATCGCGGTGATGGTCGTATCCTCGAGGCTGAAGGCGACCGGCAGCGTGATGTTCCCGGCGATGCGCGTCTGCGACAGAGCCAGCGGCTCGATCGCCCACAGCGCGGCCCGCACCGGCTCGGGAACCTTGTCGCGCCACCAGAGCATCAGCTCCCGCTGCGTCACCTTGGGGAAAAAGTCCGGCAGTCCGATCATGCAATAGGCGGGGATGTTCGCGTCGAAGAGGCCCTCCAGCTGCGGGCAGCGCAGCTTGATCCAGCCGTCGGCGGACCCGTCGGTGTAGTGCAGCGCCTGATAACCCCCGCGGCTCATGATCTCGTTCATGTTCGCGCGCAAATTCAGATTGTCGATCTCGCCGTTCGGCAGCAGACGATGGCGGATATTGATGTATTCCGGCGCCGGCCGCTGCGTATCCTGTGCAGCGTCGAGCATATAGCGGGGCTCGGACAACTCGAAATCGGCTGGCAGAACCTGCATCGACGAGAGCTGCATGTTGGCCGGATCGGACGTGTAGCGCCCGTCAACCGGGAAGGTCAGCAGACGTCCTTTATATTGCGCCGGCGTCACCAGCGGCGAAGGGCGCGGCTCCAGCACGCCCTCGCCGAAGTCGGACCGCCCCGACAGCGACCCGAGCATTTCATCCTTGATCACGAACGGGAAATTCTCAAGATCCTCGCCGGACCAGTTGTTGTCGAGTCCGGCAAGGTCGAGGAAACGGTGGAACTGCGCCAGCAAATCGTTGCGCAGGCCGCGCTCGAGCTCGACCTGAACATCGAGGCCGGCGATACATTCCGGGCCGCTGAAAAGCTTGTGAATCGGCGCCCAGAACTGCAGCTTTTTGTCGCCCGGCAATGGATCCTGCGGTCCGAAGTCGCCCACGCCGTCGAACTGCGCCGAAACATACGCCGCGAAGCGCCGCGGCATGACGCGGAAGTCGAACGGCCGCACCGGGTCAAGGGCGACGAAGTTCCGTGCGCGCGGGTCGTAAAACGGCTCGATCGTGCCGAGCCTAGCGATGCCCGAGCGGGAGAAGCACAGTTCGGCGTGGCGACCGTGCACCGACATCGGCGCGTTGCGATATTGCAGCGCGAACACCGCTAGGCCAAGCTTCCGCCCCCCGGCGCGGCGCTGCAGCGTATCGATCGTCGGCGGTTCGGCGCCATAGACGTAGTTCTCCACCGCTTCGATCTCGGCAAGCGTGGGAAAGCCGTCGAGGTCGGCGCCGTTCCGGTCGGCCACAACGGTCGGCGAAGCAAGCGCGTGATAGAGCAGGCTGCGGTCCGGGCGGCCCGGCTCGATCGCTCGCGTGCCGGCGGCGGCGAAGTCGCCAAAGCCGGGATAGCCCCGATCGATGCGCGAGAGCGGTTTGCCGAGCTCGCGGCGCAGGTCCGCCGCAGCGATGTCGAGTTCTCCGCCAGTCGCCTCAGACAGTAGCCGCTCCCACCCGAGCGGCGCCAGACGCCGGCACGCGCTCTCGACGCGGTCGACCAAAGGCCGCGCGTCGGCGGCGAACGCGCGAAGCTCCGGCCACGCAGCGACCGCTCCGACGCCGAGCGCTGCGTATTTGAGAAATGTCCTGCGAGTTGTCACGCGCGCTCTCCCAAATCGTCAAAAAGAGTCCGTGATGGTTTGCTGCTCGTCGACGCGGCGGAGAGCGTCGCGACAGGCGCTGCCCGCAGGGGAACAGTCGCCACACCCGACATCGCGTCGGCAGGCGTCAGAAGCGCCTCTTTGATGACTTGACTCCCCGAATGACAATGCCGGACTGACCGTCAGGCGCTTGATGCCCATGTGTACAAGCGCCAGCATGCGCCCTTCCGGCATCTCCGACAAGGGCGTCGGCGCTTTTTTCGATCCGAGCGGCGGTCGAAAGCCAGCCGGCCTGTGAATTGAGCGCGTCTAAAGCGCCGCCTCGGGAGCAGTCGGCGTTTCCGGCACGCCCGACACGATCAGTTCGAGGACTTCCTTTTCGGTTGTCTGGGCGATGACGCGATCGCCGACATTGCGGCCGCGTTTGAGGACCATCACCCGATCGCCCACCTCGAAAACATCGGTCATCCGGTGAGAAATGATCACTTGCGCGACCCTGTGGGCCTTCAATTCCGCAACTGTCTCAAGCAGGCGATGGGTCGCTGTCACCGACAAATTGGCGGTCGGCTCATCGAAAATCACCACCTTTGGGGCAAACGAAATTGCGCGCGCGATCGCCACCGATTGCTGGCGCCCGCCCGACAGGCTTTCGACCTTCTGGTAGACTGAGGTGACGTCGACCTTGAGCCGGTTCAGAATCTCCCGGGCGTCGCCATGCATTCGCGCGCGATCGACAAAGATGCCGTAGCGCATCGGCCATCGCCCCAGGAAGATGTTCTGGGAGACATCGAGATTGCCGCAGAGCGCGAAGTCCTGATAGATCATTTCGATGCCGCGCTCGCGGCTCTCGTGCGGGCTATTGAAGTGCACCGGAGCGCCGTCGACGAAGATGTCGCCGGCGTCGCGCTGATAGGCGCCGGTGACGATTTTCATCAACGTCGATTTCCCTGCCGAGTTGTCACCGACCAGCCCGAGCACCTCGCCCGGCATCAGGCGCAGATGGACATCGACCAGAGCCTGCACCGGTCCGAAGCTCTTGTAAATTCCCCGCATCTCGACAATCGGCGTCGTCATGCCCTGTGCTCCAACACCGCTGGGGTCGCCTCCTCGCCCGCTCTGATCCGGCCAAACCGTCTGCCGAGGATATTGTTCTGGCGGAGCCAGATGTCACCGATCACCGCAACGATCAGGATCAGGCCGATGAACACATTCTGCCAGTGCTGCGGCAGGACGAACGAACTGCCGTCTCGAAGGATGATCTGAAGCGAAAGAAGTTGGCGAATGAGCGTGATGACGCCGGCGCCCGCCAGCGATCCAATCATTGTCGCGTAGCCGCCAAAGATTGAGCCGCCGCCAATAATGATCGATGAAATGGCGTCAAGTTCGCGCAATTGTCCAGCCGTTGGGATGAAGCTGCGATAGAACGCGTCGTAGATCACGCCAGCAAAAGCCGCGCATGTCCCGGAAGTAACCAATGCGGCGAACCGAACGCGGCGGGTATTGATGCCGGCGAAGCTCGCGGCGCGCTCATTGCCGCCGACGGCGAGCACTTTCTCGCCAAATCTCGTGTAACCGAGCACAATTCCGGCAATCGTCGCTACGAACAGAACAAAGATCGTCTGCACGCTCACCGCCTTCGCGATGGCGAGCCACCATCCGTGGGTCGGCGCAATTCCAAGCGCGTCAAGCAATTCGAACAAGCTGTGGCCGATGAGGTTGAAAAACTCGGGAAATCCATTGAGCTGAGTGCCCGCCACAATCGACGATCCGATGCCGCGCGCCCAGTAGAACGTCCCCAAGGTCGCGATGAATGCTGGCAAACCGACGTAGGCGGTCAGCCAGCCGTTGATGGCGCCGGCCAATACGCCGACCCCGATCGCGATGATGGCGGCCGCCAGCGGACCAAGACTGGTGTCCTTCATGACGACCGCGGCGGTGGCGCCCGAAAGCGCCAGCACCGAGCCCACGGAGAGATCAATGTCGCCATTGGCCATGACGAAGGTGAGGCCGACAGCGAGCAGCGCGATTTCGGAAAAGGCCAGCAGGATCGAGAACGAATTGTCGAGTCCCTGCCAGAAATCCGGCCGAGCCCAGAGCCCGAACAGCCACAGCGCGACGACGAGAATGACTGCCGCTGCGTCGCGCCGATAGAAGAATGCTGCGATTCCGCGCTTGCCGAGGCCGCGCGCTTGCGCTGTTGTGCCGCGTGTCTGGGCCCCCGAGATCGCTATGCCGCCGAGATCTGGAACGACGGGCGCCGGCAGACCGCGGAGACGCGCCCATAACCGGGCGAGAACGCGTCGGCGCACCAGCCATGGTTCGATGAGCACCGCGCAGATCAAAATGACCCCCAGGAATGCCGGCACTGCGCCGGGCGGCAATTGCGAGACGGCGGCGACCTCCATTTTTTCGTTGCCAACCTCGATCACGCGAGTGACTGGCACGCCTTCGCGCAGCACCTTGTCGATCAAGCCGACAAGTATGGCGCCGAGGCATGATCCGATCACGCGTCCGCGGCCGCCAAATATCGCCGTACCGCCGACGATGACCGCGGCGATGGCAATCAATTCAGCGCCAAGACCGAATTGCGGGTCGGCGTCCTTGCTTTGCGCGACATTCATCAATCCGGCAATGACGGCGCAAAGTGAAGACAACACGTAGGACCGCATGCGGACAAAGCGAGTGTTGATGCCGGCGTAGCGGGCGGCTTGCTCGTTCCCGCCGGTCGCGTAGGTTGTCCAGCCATAGGATGTATAGGCGAGAGCCACGGCACCAATCGCCGCGATGACGAGGAATGCGATAATCTGATTGTTGAAGCCGAGCGCGTTGACCTCGCCGATGCTGAAGAACGGGTGGTATTCGTCCGCCTTGAGTTCGAAGGCGATATTCTTGCCGCCGGTCAGGCCAAGGATGAAACCGCGCCCGATGAACAACATGGTCAAGGTCGCGATGAAGGCCGGCACCTCGAGGACCGTGACGAGAAAACCGTTCGTCAATCCGATGACGAGGCCCAGGACGAGACACCCGAACACGGCGACGCCGACGTGCAGGTCGAAATAGGCCGGTGCGAACAGCATGCCGAAGATCGTCGCGGTCAGGCCGAATGTCGAGCCGACGGAAAGGTCGAGCTCCCTGTTGACCAGGACAAACGTCATGCCAACGGCCATGACGCCGTAGCGCGACGCGTCGCGCAGCACTGAAAACAGCGCGCCCGTCGAGCCAAAAAATGCGGGGTTGAGATACAGGCCGCCCAGATAGAGCGCGGCCATAATGACGAGCAAGCCGACTTCCCATCCTCCAAACAGCAGCGTCAATCCGCGTCCGCTGTCGATTGGGCGCGTGACCGCGTTTGTGGCGCTCATGGGATGGGCTGCCCAGTCGATTCCGGGGGAGAGGGATGCGCGGCGAAGGCTCTCATTGCCCGCGCATCCCCTACGATGTGCGCTCTCAGTTTTCGAAGCGCTTGCCGACCTTGTCGACGTTTTCCTTGGTGACCAGCTGCGCTCGCGTGTCCAGGTTCGCGGCGGAAATGTTGCGGTCGATCTGCAGATAGAGCTGCACGACGGGATAGAAGCCCTGCAGGAACGGCTGCTGGCCGAGCGAACCCATCAATGCGCCGCTCTTGATCTGTTCGAGTTGCTTGGGCCCAAGGTCGAAGCCGTAGGCGCAGATCTTGCCGTTCATCTTGAGTTGCGAAATGGCGTCGCCGATCGCCGGGGTCACGCCGCCGTTGGGCCCGAACAAGCCCACCACGTCCTTCCGACTTTCGATCAGCTGGATAATCGGGCCTGCGGTGATGTCGGTCCCGACGTCGACGCCGATATTGTTAGGGCCTGCGTCGACTTTGAAGTTTTGCAGCATGTTGGCGTCTTTCAACCCCTTCAACGTCGCCTTAAAGGCCGCCGTGACGCGGTTGTTCACCTCAATATTTCCGACCGGCACGGTGTTCGGGAATAGGATCGACCCGCTCTTGATGTTATTCTTGATCAGGCATTGGACGATCGCCTCGCCGCCGATCGCCGCGGCGCTCGCGTCCTGGCCGGTATGGCTGATATTGCTGCGGTCGTACAGCGTCGGATCGAACGAGTTGGTCGTAGCGACCACAACCCCCCTTGCTTCAAGCTTCTTCACAATGTCGTTGTAGGCACCCACTTGCGGCGTTGTCATGATCACGCCGTTGATGGTGGGATCGTTGACGACCTGGTTGAGGATCTGGATTTCACGCGGGATGTCGTCGACCGCGGATTCTGAACCTAGGCGGATCAGGTTGATACCGAACGCGTTGGCGGCGACTTGAGCGCCGACGTAAACCGGATCGAAAAATCCGTTGCCGGCGGTGTGGGTGATGATCGCGAAAGTGAGCGGCTTGCCGTCCTTCCTTGTCGTGGGAGACTCTTTGGCCGCGTCTTCAAATGAATAGCCGCCCACGGCTTTGTTGATGGCGCCGGATTGAGCGATCGCTCCCGAGCCCCAAAGGCATCCCATCGAAACGAGCACGCCCAGACAGAGAGCATTCTTCATCTCATTTCCTCCCTTATTGTTGTGACCTCCGCGCAGTCACGCAATCGTTTTCAATGCGCCGCGAGGATCGTCGGTTTTTCGAATTTACAAATCCCAAACCTGAGTGGGTCTCGGATTCATCATCATTATCCGGCAATTGGGGGGGCGAGAAGCGTTTTTTTGGCAGCTGTGCGCGTTGCAGCGCCACGGTTGAGCAATTCAGCCGAAGGAACGCACGCCGCATCTCTTGTGGATTGGCCTGTTCCGCTTCTTCGGTTGATGGGCCGCCGCGCGAGGCTTGTCTTGTCATTGACGCCGCGAATGCCATCGGATGAGGCTATCCTGAGACGCGGTCCTCGCTTCGACCAAACCGACTGAGCCGCGCGGCGCGAGGCCGGTCTATTCCGGCGCTTTGCCGAGCGGGATGCCGTTGACCTTGATCGAGCGGTCCGGGCCGAGTTCGACAAGCCAGCTCAGGCTCCCGTCGCTTTCGGTCTTGGCGAGTCCCTTGGCCATGGCGAGACCGGGGATGGACTTGGCGGCGATGTCTGGGCCGAGCGCCTTGATGGCCGCCATCGTCTTGTCGAAGCCGCGCATATGGATCGAGATCTGGCCCGAGCGCTTGCCGGCCGCCCAGCGCATCGCCCCCTGGAGGTTGGCGTCGATCGCCGGCGCGATGACATGCGAGGGGGCGATTTCGAGCTCGAGCGGACCGGCGCTCAGGAAAGCCTGCGCCGCCTTGGCCGAATCCTCGTCGGAGAGGGCAGGGCCCGGGCCGCCGAGGCGCATATCGGCGATCGCCTCGTTCGCCCCGGCGGCGATGTCGATCCCCTTCAGCGTGGCGGTGAGGTCGATCTTCGACGGCGTGAGGTCTGCCGCGCCGGGCGGGGCGAAGGCGACCGGCAGGCTTAGGCCCTCGGCCGCCACTGTCGCTTCGATCGCGCTTTTCGGGCCCGCGTTGGCGATTCCGACCGCGAGCTTGAGGCCGCCGAGGGCGACTGCGCCGGAGGGCGAAGAGACCATCAGCTTCGTGATCTCGCCGCCCTCGGCCAGTTTGAGGCCCGGGGCGGCGAGTTCCTTGAGCAGGCTCTTGAGTTCCGCCTCATGTGCAGCGAGATCGGCGCGATGGGCGGAAAGGAGGGTTGCGAGGTCGAAGGCCTTGCGCGTCTTCAGCCCGTCGGCGCCGACGTGGAGCGCTGCCTTGTCGAGTCGGCCGCTGGCGTTGACCGGCTTGCCGTCCTCGGCCGTGCCGGAGATCTTGAAGGCGATGTCGTTGATCTCGTCCTTGATCGAGGTCGACACGGTCTTGTCCGGGTTGACGGTCGTCGCGTAGACGCCGCTGACCGCGCCGAAATCGAAGGTCTGGTCGGCCTTCGGCGCATGCAGGGTCAGGGCGCCCTTGTCGGCGCTCGCGGATCCGCTGACCCACCAGGCGAGCGCCGGATCGACGAGAAGCGTCTGCTTGTAGTTTTCGATCGCGATCGCGCTGGTGGTTTCGCCCGAGTGCGAAACAATCTTCGGCAAGGAATCCTGGACGAGCCGCCAAAGGCCGTCGTCCTGCTCGTACAGCTTGTAGACCAGGGTCGCCGGATCGTAAGACACCGCCGCGCCGATCGCCTTGAGGAGGCCGTTCAGTGCGCCGAGGTCGGCCGAGACGATATAATTCTGTCCGCCGGGCTTCACCGTCACGAAAGCGGGCGCGCCGGCCGGCATGGTCGGCAGGAACGTGTCGAACAGCGCCTGAAGTTTCCCTGCGCCGTCGGGCGTCGCCGGCCTGTCGCCCGCGAGTGCGGGCGAGGCGGCGAGCGTCGCGGCAATAATGAACCACGCGCGCGCCGTCGGGCGGCGAAGCGAAGTCGCGGACATGGTCGGGCCTTTTCGGGTCAGGAGGAAGACGCGCGACAATCTTATCCCAATTTCGACTGAAGCGCGCGTAAACGCATCGCCCGGCCCTCGCGACCCTCAGATCAGCGCGCCGGCAGCGCCGCGGGAGCCGGCCGTTTCGGCAGATGCGCCTTGGCGACGCCGGCCTTGACGGCAGCCTGGACTTTCTCGAACGCCCTGACCTCGATCTGCCGCACGCGTTCGCGCGACACGCCGAATTCCGTCGACAGTTCCTCGAGCGTGATCGGATCCTCGGCGAGGCGGCGCGCCTCGAAGATGCGGCGCTCGCGCGGGTTGAGCACCGAAAGCGCGCCTCTCAGCGCGCCAAGCCTCGTGTCCGCCTCCTCCCGGTCGGCGAGCTGCGATTCCTGATCGGCGGTCTCGTCGACCAGCCAGTCCTGCCATTCGCCCTCGCCCTCCTCGCGAAGCGGCGCATTGAGCGAAGCGTCGCCGCCGAGACGGCGATTCATGTCGATCACGTCCTGCTTCGTCACGCCGAGGCGCTTTGAGATCGACTCGACCTGATCGTCGCGCAGATCGCCTTCGTCAAGGGCCGAGATGCGGCTCTTCGCTTTGCGCAGGTTGAAGAAGAGCTTCTTCTGGCTCGCGGTGGTGCCCATCTTGACCAGCGACCACGAGCGCAGGATGTATTCCTGGATCGAGGCGCGAATCCACCACATCGCATAGGTCGCGAGCTTGAAACCTTTGTCGGGCTCGAAGCGCTTGACCGCCTGCATGAGACCGACGTTGCCTTCGGAGATCACCTCGCCGATCGGCAGGCCATAGCCCCGGTAGCCCATGGCGATCTTCGCCACGAGCCTCAGGTGCGAGGTCACGAGCTTGTGTGCTGCCTCGCGGTCGCCGTGCTCGCGCCAGCGCTTGGCGAGCATATATTCTTCCTGCGGCTCCAGCATCGGGAACCGCTTGATTTCCTGAAGATAGCGGCCGAGCCCGGACTCGCCGGCGATGATCGGAAGGGAAGCGGCCATGATAACCTCCAGTCAGAGACCGGTTGCCGGCCGTCCCCGTCGGCGCTATGGCCGTATGACTATCTTGGTCCAGAAAAGCGTGGCCGAAAAAGGGCCGCGCGACAGACAAGATACGTCGCGGGGGCGGTCCAGGATCACTCCGGGGCCGGGCGGGAGCGGCGAGTTCCTCGCGCTCACGTCCGTAGGGCGTTGACCAGCCTCGAAAAATCATCCGGCGGCAGGCTCTCGAAACGCAGCGCCTCGCCGGTGATCGGATGCTCGAAGCGAAGCGCCGCGGCATGCAGCGCTTGCCTGCCCAACGCCGACAGCGCCTGCTTTGCTCCCTCGGGAAGCTGCGAGGCTTTGGTTTTGTAGCCGGCCCCATAGGCCGAATCACCGAGCAGCGGATGGCCAATCGACGCCATGTGGACGCGAATCTGATGGGTCCGTCCCGTTTCGAGCCGGCAGGCGACCAGGCTGGCCGGGCCCAAAGCTTCGACGAGCCGCCAGTGGGTGACGGCGTGGCGGCCGCGCTCCCCCGGTACGACCGCCATTCTGTCTCGGCGGGTCGAATGGCGGCCGATCGCTGCGTCGACCTTGCCTGCCGTCGCGTCGAAGCCGCCCCAGACGAGCGCCAGGTACTCACGCTCGAGCGAGCCGGTGCGGCCGTGGTCGGCGAAGAGATCGGCAAGACCGCGGTGGGCCGCGTCGGTCTTGGCGACGACGAGGAGGCCGGAGGTGTCCTTGTCGAGCCGGTGGACGATGCCCGGCCGGCGCACGCCTCCCACGCCCGACAGGCTCGCCCCGCAATGGCGAATGAGCGCATTGACCAGCGTCCCCGTTGCGTGGCCCGGCGCCGGATGGACGACGAGGCCGGCCGGCTTGTCGATGACGATGAGATGCTCGTCCTCGTAGACGACGTCGAGCGGCAGATCTTCGCCGATCAGCGCGGATTCCTCCGCCGGCGGCGGCTCGAAGGCGATCCGCGCGCCCTCCGCGATCCGCGCCGACGGGTCGCGGACGACCGCCCCGTCGACCCTCACCTCGCCCGCTTCGATCAGCGCCTTCAGGCGCGTGCGCGACAGGGCGACCCGCCGGTCGGCGGCCGCCTGGCCTAGATAGCGGTCGAGACGCTTGCCCGCGCCGGCGGCGTCGACGTCAAAGATCTGCGGGCCGGACGGCGGGACGAGCGGCGCGCGCGGAGGCGCTGCCGGCTGCACATTCGGCTCAAGGTCGGCGCGGCGGCCCCAGGCGCGCTGCTTGGCCTTGGCGTTCACGTTCGTGCGCGGCGGCGGCTGCGAACGCCGGTTTCCGCGGCGGCCGGCGCGACCAGCGGGCCGAGCGCCGCGACAATCGCCTCGACGGTCGGGCGGGGGCCCGCCCGGTGGGCGTCGAGCCCGCGCCGCATCGCCGCGACATGGGCCGGCTTGTTGCCGCAGCAGCCGCCGATGATCCGCGCGCCGCAGTTGACCGCCAGCCCCGCATAGCTCTCCATCAGCTCGGGCGTGCCGGTATAGTGGATTTCCGCGCCATGCCAGTGAGGGACCCCGGCGTTCGCCTTGGCGATCAGCGCCGCGCCGGGATTGGCGGCGCTCATGCCGAGAACCGCGACCAGGAGGTCGGCGGCGCCGACGCCGCAATTGGCGCCGTAGGCCAGCGGCTTCGGATCGAAATCCGAGACGAGCGCGCCGAGCGCGGCGGGCGCTACGCCCATCATGGTCCGCCCCGCGGTGTCGAAGCTCGCGGTGATCGTATAGGGCATGCCGACCCTGGCGGCCGCCCGGGCGGCCGCGCGCATCTCCTCGTCCGCCGACATCGTCTCGATCCAGGCGACGTCGGCGCCGCCGTCCTTGAGGCCCTCGATCTGCTCGACGAAGATATCGACCGCTTCGTCCTCGCTCAAAGGGCCCAAGGGGGCAAAAATGTCGCCGGTCGGGCCGACCGACCCGGCGACGACGACCCGCCGCCCGGCTTTGTCGGCGACGGCGCGGGCGTTCTCGGCCGCCAGCCGGTTGATTTCCCGGGCGCGGGCCTCGAGGCCGTGCAGCGCCAGGCGCCGGCGGTTGCCGCCGAAACTGTTGGTCAGGATGATGTCCGCGCCGGCGTCAGCGAAGGCCTGGTGGAGGAAACGGATCCGGTCGGGGTGGGTGTCGTTCCACAGCTCCGGGGCGTCGCCCGAGGTCAGCCCCATGGCGAACAGGTTGGTGCCGGTCGCGCCGTCCGCCAGCAGCGGCCGGCCCTCGGCCAGAAGGGTTTCGAGCATGTGGGGATCTCGTTCAGGCGACGGCATGCGCCAGCGCGGCAATTCCGCCATCAGCTAGAGCACGCCTGCGTCAAAGGCAAGGCGGACGACTCCCCTCGGCCCCCCCCCGGGGTCCGACCGGAACCTGCCGGCGGAATTTCAAGCCGCACGGCCCTGACCGGCTACATAGGTGACGGAATAGACCGGCGACATGGGTGACAGGTCAACCGATCGGCGAGGAGGGCATTGCCGTTGGATTGCGCTACGGAGCCGCTTCCCCGTTCGCGGAGAAGGAGGCGTGAGACCGCGAAATTGGGTGTCGTCCTTAGGCACCCAGACATGAATTGGTTTGGGATTTTGCCTGCATCGGCTGTTTGGGGCATTCCTGTCTTCGAGATCGGCGTCTATATCGTGGCGATGATAGATGAATTGCCCCTGCGTATCCGATTTGAAGCGCTTCGTTCCTCGCTTGACGAGCGAGGCCGACGGTTGAGCGCCGCCGCCGAGGCGAAGGCGGCCGGCTACGGCGGGATCGCGGCGGCCGCGCGTGCGACGAAGGTCGCCCGAAGCACGATCGGACGCGGTCTGAAGGACCTGCGGGACCCCGGCTCTCTGACCGGGAAGGTGCGTCGCAAGGGCGGGGGAGCCCTCGGTTGACGTCGAGGGACCCGACGCTTCTGGAGGACTTGCAACGATTGCTCGAGCCCGCGACGATGGGCGATCCGATGCGGCCGTTGCGATGGGTCTCCAAGAGCCACGACAAGCTGGCGAGGGCGCTTCGGGCGATGGGTCACAAGGTGAGCTCCTCGACCATTCCCAAACTCTTGGAGGAACTGAAATATTGCCCCACTGCAACCGCAAGACCAAGGAAGGCGGCAAACATCCCGATCGCGACGCTCAGTTCGAATATATCAACGCCAAGGCCGAGGCGTTTCAGGCGGCCGATCAGCCGGTGATATCGATCGATGCGGGAAGGAATTGCTCGGCGAATTCAAGATGGCAGCGACTTGGGCCGGAGGCCAGCCGGTCGGGCCAACACCCACGATTTCGAGGACAAGGAACTGGGCAAGTTCGTCCCCTACGGAATTCCACGCACCGGCGCCAATCTCGGCTACGTCAGCCTCGGAATTGACCATGATACCGGGCAATTCGCCGTAAACGGCGTTCGCCTCTGGCTCGATCGGATGGGCCGGGAGCGTTATCCCTCGATGACGCGTCTCATGATCACCGCCGATGGCGGAGGCTCCAACGGCTCGCGCCTACGGCTATGGAAGGTGGCGCTGCAACAACTCGCCGACGAGACCGGCCTGATCATCCAGGTCTGCCATTATCCGCCGGGGACCTCGAAGTGGAACAAGATCGAGCACCGCATGTTCTGCCACATCACGCAGAACTGGCGCGCCATGCCTCTCGTCAGCCTCCTCGTGGCCATCGAACTGATCGCAAACACCACGACGAAAACCGGTCTCAAAATCCGCTGCGAACTTGATCCCAACCCCTATCCCAAGGGCATCAAGATCTCCGACGAGCAAATGGCGACACTCAACATAAAACGCAATTCCTTTCATCCAGAATGGAACTACAGCATCTCGCCCAGACGTCCGAACGTGGAGCAATAATTCTTGGGCGTCGCCTTAGGATGAGGAAAGTGTGGGAGATCAACTCGGCTTGGGAGTTACTCGCTTTCGCGCTTCATCGAGGCGGCGGGGCTGGCGTAGGCCTCCTGCCGGTCGACGCTCCAGTAGCGCAATTCGTCGAGCGGGATCGGCTCTCCGGTGATCGCGCAACGCACGAAGGCGCCGGGGCGGACGATGCGGAAATCGCCGTCGTGAAACTCGACTTTGGCTTCGACCGCGTCAGCGGGCCTGCGATCCAACCTGTTCATGCGAAGCTTCCTACATCCGCCATCTATGCCATGGCCGGAGCGCCGAGGAAACACCAAGTTCGAGCGCGGCTCTGGGTCGCGTCTCAGTTTGAAGTTCGAGGGGGCCTTGACACGCGCTCGCGGCCGACCCCCATCTCGTGCTATGCCAAGCGGCGAGCATGGGAGCCACTCATATGCCAGATCGGCGAGAGCTGTACCGCAGCCCAAACGGCGATACCTGGTTTCTTGGTCGGGAGCCGGAGAGCGGTCACGCGTTCGTTATCCATCAACCCAACGCACCTTCTGGAGGCCGTCTATCACACATTGAATTGGGGGCTTTCCTGAGAGAGGGGCAGGGGCCTGAACAGCAAGCTCTGTTGCGGTTGATTGGAACACTGGTGGACGTTCCCCCGTATGCCCATCGGACCTAAAAACGAAGTTTCATACAACTTTCTTCCCATCCAAACGACGCTTCGCGCGACGCCCGCGATGGCGCGAGCCAAGAAGCGCGGACCCTACAAAAAGGCAGCCGCCGAAACCTCAAACTGAGACACTGCCGGGCTCATGCCCGGGCTCTTTTGCGCGCTGGACGCCACCCGAAGACGAAGCGCGCGAACAGCGTGGCACGAAACACCCGCGGTTCGGTGACCAGTCGCGACATCCCCGCCGTAGGCCAGCCATCGAACGGCGAAGGCTGTGCGGGGAGTGGCGCTGGGTCAGCTGTGAGCTGCGCAGAGCGCGGCGAGGAGGCGACACGGGGCGAGCCGTCGATGATGATATCGTGGACGAGCAGCGCATGCTCGGGCGCCTCTCGACGGAGCGCGTCGCGCGCTATCCATGGCAGCGCCCTCGATACCCGGCAGGGATCGAAAGGCGATCCAGCGCCGACCGGGCAAACAGATGATGGAGGGGAAGAGCTTTCGCCTCGCCGACGAGGTCCGCTCCATCCAGCGCCGGGCTGCTGACCGCCATGGGCGCGTCGTCACTGTTGTCAGCTTGTCCTGTTCTCCACCGAAACCGGCGACGCCTGGCTGCTCGACCCGTCCGATCAACTCGCCGCAAGGCTGGCCCGCGACAGCGACCCCGAACCCCTCCACATTGAAGAAAACCATACCTCCTTCGCCATCGATTGGAAGGGCAACTATCGCATCGAGGGACCCGCCTTCATCTATTGCCTCGCCATGATCGCCGACAATTCCGCCGCGATCGATCGAAACGTTTGTCAACGCCAACGTGAAACGAGGCGCCACGCTGCTCACGGATGGCCACAAATCCTTCCCGGGCCTGAAAGGCTATCGGCAGGATCCGCGTGTCGTCGGCAGGATGGCCGCGCATATCGTTCCGCCCTGCATTCATCGCGCATTTGATCCCGCCCGGCCTGTCCGATAGTCTCCGGCAACCTAGGCGAGGAAAACGACATGATTCCCGGCAACATCCTTGTGCACGTCGACTCCAAGGCCCGCACGGCTGCGCGGCTTTCGCTCGCCATTCGCATCGCGGAGCGGGCTGGGGGGCGGGTGACGGGGGTGTTCGCCGAAAAGGCCGACGCGCATCACGTCGGATCGGTCGCGACCTGGCCGAGCCCGCACTATACGGCGGCCGTGCAGTCCGCGCGACAGGCTTTTGAAGCCGCGGTCGCGCCGCTCGGCGGCCGAGCGGCGTTCATCGACCTCAATCGCGGCAGCGACCACGAGATCTTGCCCCGGTTCGTCGAGATCGCGCGCACCTTCGATCTGGTCATACTCGGCCAAACCCAGGACGGGGTTCCCGTTCCAGAGAAACTGCCGGAGCAGACGATCCTCGACAGCGGCCGGCCGGTGCTCGTCGTGCCCTATGTCGGGACCTATGCCGACGTAGGCGCCCGCCCGCTATTCGCCTGGCGCAGCTCGCGCGGCGCCGCGCGCGCCGCCTCCGACGCCCTGCCGCTTCTCGTCAAGGGCTGCGAAGCGCTGATTGTCGAAGTCGCGCGGAGGAACGAGCAGCGCGACGAATTCGCCGACCTTCTCGTCGCCAACCTCGAGACGCACGGCGTCGCGGCGCGCTACCAGCATTTCGTCGTCGACGAGATCGCGGTGATGGACACCCTGCTGAGTTCGGTCTCCGATCACGCAGCCGACATCTTGGCGATCGGAGCTTTCGATCAGGGCACGCATGCGGTGTTCGGCCACGGCGCCGGCACGCGCCACATCCTCGCCCACATGACCACCCCGGTGCTGTTCTCTCACTGAGAGGCGGGCCTTTCCGTTTCGCGGCAGACTTCGTCCCAGGCGTTGACGGCGTCTGCGGCGCAGTCTATCGATTGTTCTTCCCCGTGGTCATTTGAGCCGGTCGGCTTGCCGCCACGTTAAACATCGGGCTAAAAGATCGGGGCTCTCCGGACTGCGCCTCTTTCTTCGGCCCTCGGGCGCGATGCGCCGGAGAGGACGAGACGCATGACGAGCCCCCGCAAATCGCGCGACCCCAGGAGCCTGCGGCCGGCGACTCAATTGATCCACGGCGGCTCGCTCCGCTCCGGCTTCGACGAGACGTCGGAAGCGCTCTTTCCTCACCCAGGGCTATCTTTACGACACGATGGAGCTCGCCGAGGCGCGGTTCAAGGGCGACGAGCCGGGCTTCATCTATTCGCGCTTCGCCAATCCGACCGTTTCGATGTTCGAGCGGCGCATGGCGCTGCTCGAGGGCGCCGAGGCGGCAAGGGCGACCGCAAGCGGCATGGCGGCGGTGACCGCCGCCCTGATGGGCCAGCTCAAATGCCGGCGATCACGTCGTCGCCGCCAAGGCCCTGTTCGGCTCCTGCCTCTATGTCGTCGAGGAGCTTCTGCCGCGGTTCGGCGTCGCTTCGACCCTGGTCGACGGAGCCGATCTTGACGCCTGGCGGGCGGCGGTGCGGCCAAACACGAAAACCGCGTTCCTTGAATCGCCCACCAATCCGACGCTGGAGATCGTCGACATCGCCGGCGTCGCCGAGATCATGCACTCGGTCGGGGCGACGTTGGTCGTCGACAATGTCTTCGCCACCCCCCTTCACCAGCGTCCGTTGAAGCTTGGCGCGGATTGCGTGGTCTATTCGGCGACGAAGCACATCGACGGACAAGGCCGGGTGCTCGGCGGCGTCATTCTGGCGAGCGAAAAATTCATCGCCGACAACATCCACAATTTCCTTCGCCAGACCGGTCCCTGCCTGTCGCCGTTCAACGCCTGGACGCTCTCTGAAATCGCTCGAAACCCTGCCTGTGCGGGTCGCGGCGCAGACGCGTTCGGCGGAGCGCATCGCCGATTTCCTGAGCGGCCATCCGTCGGTGGTGCGCACGCTCTACCCCGGCCGGGACGATCACCCCCAGGCGAAGCTCGCCCGGCGGCAGATGAGCGGCGGCGGCACGATGCTCGCTTTCGAAGTCGCCGGCGGCAAGCAGGCCGCCTTCCGCATGGCCAATGCGCTGTCGATCATCGGAATTTCCAACAATCTCGGCGACGCCAAGAGCCTCATTACGCACCCGGAGACGACGACCCACCAGCGCCTGAAGCCCGAACAGCGAGCGGCGCTCGGCATCGGCCCGGGGCTGCTCAGACTGTCGGTCGGCCTCGAAGACGCCGACGATCTGATCGAGGATCTGGCGCAGGCGCTGGAAAAGGCGGCCGCGCCGAGGCGTACGGCCGCCGAATAGGGCAAGCCCAAGCACGACGTGAAACCCGAGCCGGCGAACTTCGGGCGCTCCCCTTTCGCCTCCCGCCGGCCGCGTCGGGCGCCCTCTTGGCGGTGGACCGAACCCCTTGACCAGGCGATTTTACCCTGTTCTTCTTGTTTTCGAGCGAAAGACAGGCTGGCGGCGCGCCCGTGGCATCCGCTTCCGCCAGAAAAGAGGTATGATTCCAGATGGTTGCGCTAAAGCAAGGGACTTATAAACAATATTGATATGTTCAAGCAGCAGCGAAAAAAGTTTCCCTGTTCCGGACACAGGAACAGGGAGCGCGGCAGCCGGAACAGGGAATGGCGCGAGTCGTTCCGGCAACGCGTCGTAAAGGTTCATTCCGCTCCAGAGGGGCTACTGTTCGAGCTCGGCCGCCGTCGGCACGCGACCCTTCGGCGTCAGGCTGTTGATCAGCTGGGGCAGGACGACGGCGAGGCTGTTGCAGCAGCTCCTGCTGGCTCATGCCGGTGCGCGCCGAAAGCTCGTTGAGGATGTTGCCGCCGAGCGCCGCCGCCGAGCTGCCCAGGCTGGATCGGCTGGTTCTCGCCAGGGCCCGACCCAGGAATTGACCTGCTGGCCGGCCCCGCCGGCGGTAAGCCTGCCGATGAGGTCGCCGAGGCCGCCGAACACGCTGCCGGCCGGCGGGTTGGCCGGAACGGTCGGCGGAGGCGAGCGGCGCGGCGCCGGCGCGGAGCTTCCACCGAACAGCTTGCCCAGGATCAAGGCGCCGGCGGCGACCGCGATCGGCGTCGCCAGATTGCCGCCCGGAACCGCATTTTTCAAGGCGTCATCGAACATTCCCATCGTTTCCTCCTTGCTGAAGTCGACCGCGCCTGCCGCAACCTTGCGGCCAATGACAGCGCATGGTTCTAGAACAGCCGGCGCAGACTAGCCGCTTGCGTTTTCCCCGTCCATCCCGCAACAATCGTGCGGGCCCGCCCCCATTCGCCCATGGGGCGACGGTAGAGAGAGGGCGGCCCGGCGGAAGGAGATTGGGACATGGGCATCATCAGCTGGATCATTCTGGGTCTGATCGCGGGTTGGATCGCGAGCAAGTTCGTCAACAAGACCGGCTCAGGCATGACGATGGACATCGCTCTCGGCGTCGTCGGAGCGATCGTCGGAGGCATTATCGCCAGTTTCTTCGGAATGAGCGGGGTCACCGGCGTCAACATCTGGAGCATTATCGTCTCGGTGATCGGCGCGGTGGTGGTGCTCTGGATCTACCACGCGGTCGTCGCGCGAAGCCTGATGCCCTCAGCCTTCCGCGGCGCCCCAGCGCGCTGCCGACTCTTCGTCTTCGCCTCTGGCTTCGACCCATGCCGTCGGCAGCGCCGTCCGCCCGGATCGGCGCGCTTCCAGAAAGGCGCGCGGGTCTTCAGAAAATCCATCAACATTTCGGCCGCCGCGAAAGCTTCGCCGCGATGGGCGGACGCGACGGCGACAAGAACGATCTGCTCGCCCGGCGCAATGCATCCGTAGCGATGGATCGCCGTCACCCCATAAGCGGCCATCGCGCCTCGGCCTCTCGGGCGACCCGCGCCATCTCCTCCTCCGCCATGCCGGGATAATGTTCGAGCTCGAGGGCCGCGAGCCGGCCGCCCTCGTCCCGGCAATAGCCGACGAAGCTCACGATCGCCCCGACGTCCTTGCGACCGCGCGCGAGCGCGGCGGCCTCGGCGCCGGCGTCGAAGTCCTCCCGCTGGACGCGGACGTTCCGCCATCGCCTTATCCGCCCGTCATCGGCGGGAAGAACGCGATCTCCTTCGCGCCGGCGATGGCCGCGTCGCGGCGCGCGTGCACCCGGTCGAGCGCCGCGCGCACGGTCGACGGCTTCTCGAAGGCGTGCGCATAGCCTTCGCCCTGACGCGACAGCCAGGCCGATGAGATCTTCGATCGTCGTCACCGTTGACGGCGGATTCAGTTCCTCTTCGGCTTTGCCGACCCGTTCCCGCACCCAGGCGAAATAGACCGCTTTCATGGCGCCTCAATCACTGCCGACACTGTCGTAACTCGCCTTCATGTAGTCCCAGCCGGTGTACAGGGTCAGGATCGCGGCGATCCACAGCAAGCACGATCCCGGCGGTCATGGATCCGGGCAAGATCGCCTCGCCCGACGGCCCGACGATCAGGAATCCCAGGGCGACGAGCTGCGCGGCGGTCTTCCATTTGGCGACCGCCGTAACCGGCATCGGAACGCGCAGCTCCGCCAGATATTCGCGCAATCCGGAAACAAGAATTTCGCGGCACAGGATCACGATCGCCGCCCAAAGCGTCGCGCCGGAAATCGTCTGGTTGGCGACGAGCATCAGAATTGCGGCCGAAACGAGAAGCTTGTCGGCGATCGGGTCCAGCATCCGACCGAGCGAGGACTGCTGCGCCCATGCGCGCGCCAGATAGCCGTCGAAGAAGTCGGTGACGGCCTGCAGCGATATAAATCGTCAGCGCCGTCCAGCGCGCCCAGGGCTCCTCCGGCCAGAACATGAAGCCGGCGACAAGGGGAACCGCCGCGACCCGCGCATAGGTCAAGATGTTCGGCAATGACCAATTGCGGCTGACCGGCCGCGTCGTCGAAGTAGCCATTTGCGGCGCACCTGACATCGTCGTCTCGCGCCCGTCAATAGTCGTCGGCGCACAAGACGCGCACAAGACGCTGCAGATCGGAACTCGAACGCTCGCCTGCAGACAATCCTGGAGAAGAGGCCCGGCTGACGCTACGCCGCGCGCAACTTCGTTTAGACTTGGCCAGCCTCGAGACCAGGAGCCCCCATGTCGAACGTCCACATCGTCGATCATCCCCTCGTCCAGCACAAGCTGACGCTGATGCGCGATAAAACGGTGATCCACCAAGGGCTTCCGCCAGCTTCTCAATGAAATCGGCATGCTGCTGGCCTACGAAGTGACCCGGGATCTGCCGCTCGAGATGATCGAAGTGGAAACCCCGCTGGCAAAGACGATGCAGCCGACCATCGCCGGCAAAAAACTCGTCTTCGCACCGATCTTGCGGGCAGGAGTCGGCTTTCTTGACGGCATGCTCAATCTGGTTCCGAGCGCGCGAGTCGCGCATATCGGCCTTTATCGCGACCCGCAGACCCTGGAGGCTGTCGAATACTACTTCAAGGCGCCTGTCGACGTCGCCGAGCGGCTGGTGATCGTCATGGATCCGATGCTGGCGACCGCCAATTCGGCGGTCGCCGCGATCGACCGCCTCAAACGTCGAGGCGTGAAGGACATCCGCTTCGTCTGCCTGCTCGCCGCGCCGGAGGGCATCGAACGGCTGACGAAAGCGCACCCCGACGTCGAGGTCTGGACCGCCGCCATCGACGAAAAACTCAACGATCACGGCTACATCGTCCCTGGGCCTCGGAGACGCCGGGCGACCGCATGTTCGGAACCAAGTAACACCGCCGGCGACGAGCGACGGCATTCGGACGCGCCGACTTGGCGCCCAAGCTCAACCCCGTCTTCTGGCTCGAACCCGCGTTCTCAGCGGGTCGGATTCTGCGCGCCCGAGGCCGTCGTGCGCCGGGTGTCTGGCCCGTTCCGCGAGCGCCCGGCAACCGGCTTACTTGCGACGGCGGCGTTGCTGGCCGAGCCCCATCTGCTTCGCCAGAGCCGAACGCGCCTTAGCGTAAGCCGGCGCGACCATCGGATAATCCGACGGAAGGCCCCACTTCTCCCGATATTCTTCGGGCGACAGGTTATACTGGGTCCTCAAATGCCGCTTCAGTGACTTGAACTTTCGGCCGTCTTCCAGGCAGATGATGTACTCGCTGGTGATCGACTTCTTCGGCGGGACAGCAGGCTTCGCCGCCTCGACGACGACCTGCTGAGCGCCCGACGCGACGCGAACAATCGCTGCGTGGACGTCGCTCAGAAGCGTCGGGAGCTCGCTTGACGGTACGGAATTGTTCGACACATAGGCCGAAACGATTTCCGCGGCGAGTTCAACGTGGTTGGTGGAATCGTTCATTTCTGTCATTACTCCGAACGGAAGCCCTGAAAGGACCGCGTCACTGCGATCTTCTATCTGGACCATTCTGATCGCCCGATCATGACGGGCGCCATGATTCTTTGGCGCCAAATGGCGTCTTGGACAAACATCCATATAGCGCACTCGAAAACATGGCACAAGATAAGTTCTGATAAATTTAACTACTATCGTGAACCGACTTCGCTCGTATACTCGGCGGGCACGACACAGCGATGTTAGGTCTACACAGGAGAACGGGTTGCGGGTGTTGACAATTCAACACTTGCATGTACGGGAACAGCGCCCGAATCAACCCGTAATGGCGCGTTTGCCCCATAAACGACAGAATGCACGGCGGACCGCATCCGACCCGTAGCTGGCGACGCCACGTCAGAACTTGCCGCAACTCGGCGCCCTACATCGTCTTGGCAAGGTTCGCTGCTTTGCGCGATAGTCGCCGGGACCGGAACAACGCGCGTCTGCGGATGTCAGCGAGCGCAAGGACGCCTATATGCCGGCAGAGCCAATCGAACGACGTATTATGAGTTTCAATGAAACACCATAAAACCTCAAGTTTTGTCGCGGAGCGCAAACGCATCGCCCGTCGGGGCACCTTGGCGGGGCACCGTCGAGCTACTCTGGCCATATATTTGGCCGGCGGATCGCGCCGATCTGAAATTGCGCGTCTTCCTCGCTGTCGCGCTGATGCTGCTTTCCAAGCTGATCACCGTTGCGACGCCCTATTCCTTCAAATGGGTGACTGATGCGCTTGTGGGTAAACTGACACCCGCCGCCGTTCCGTTGCCGCAGATCATGATCGGCGCTGGATCGCTGGCGATTGTCTACGGCCTCTTGCGCATTCTGATGGCGTTGACCCAGCAGGGACGCGACGCCTTGTTTGCCGCGGTAGCGATGAACGCCGTACGCAGGCTTGCGCTCGAAGTCTTTGAACACTTGCACCGGCTGTCGTTGCGTTTCCATCTGGAGCGCAAGACCGGCGGGCTGACGCGCGTCCTCGAACGCGGCCGCAACGCCATCGAAACGATCATCCGCACGTCGATGCTGACCGCGGTCCCGACGGTGGTCGAGTTCGCCCTGATCGTCGCTGCGCTGCTCTACTCTTTCGACTGGCGCTACGTTACCGCCATCAGCTTAACCGTCGCGGCCTATTTGACCTACACGACCATCGCAACGAACTGGCGCATCGGCATTCGCCGTTCGATGAACGAGAGTGACACCGACGCCAACACCAAGGCGATCGACAGCCTGCTCAACTTCGAAACAGTCAAGTATTTCGGCGCGGAAAACCGCGAAGCGGCTCGTTACGACAAAGTCGATGGCGCGTTACGAACGGATGAGCGTGCGCACGTATGTGTCTCTCGCCGTGCTGAATGCGGGACAGGCGCTGATATTCACACTTGGCCTGATCGCTGTTCTGGAGATGTGCGTCGCCGAGATCAGGGGCGGCCACAAGACGGTCGGCGATTTCGTGCTGATCAATCTGATGATGCTGCAGCTCTACCAGCCACTCAACTTCATGGGGATGGTCTACCGCGACATCAAACAAGCCATCGTCGATATCGAGGCGATGTTCGCCATCCTCGATCAGAATCCCGAGATCGAGGACGTCCCCGGCGCGCCGCCATTGAAAGTGACCGCGGGCGATGTGCGGTTCGAGAACGTCGAGTTTGCGTATGATGCCGCTCGCCCAATCCTGCGCGGCGTCTCGTTCGAAGCGCCGCCGGGCCACACGATCGCAATTGTTGGCCCGTCCGGAGCGGGAAAATCGACCATTTCGCGGCTCCTTTTTCGCTTCTACGAGCCGACTGCGGGGCGAATCCTCATCGACGGCCAGAACATCAGCTCGGTGACCCAGAGTTCGCTGCGCGCCGCGATCGGCATGGTTCCGCAGGATACGGTGCTGTTCAACGACTCGATCGTCTACAACATCGCTTACGGACGCGACGGCGCGAGCCAGGCGGAAGTCGAGGCGGCGGCCGACAACGCTCAGATCGATGGATTCATCCGCTCGTTGCCGCAGGGTTACGACGCCCAGGTGGGGGAGCGCGGGCTGAAGCTGTCGGGCGGCGAGAAGCAGCGCGTCGCCATCGCCCGCACGATGCTCAAGGCCCCGCCCATTCTCGTTCTCGACGAGGCGACTTCGGCGCTCGACAGTTTCACCGAGCGCGAGATCCAGTCGGCGCTCGAACGTGTTTCGCGCGGGCGGACGACCATCGTTATCGCTCACCGGCTCTCGACCGTCGTCAATGCCGACCAGATCCTTGTGCTCGACAAGGGCGTGATCGTCGAGCGAGGCACGCACGAGGCGCTTCTGGCGCTGGGCGGCGTTTATGCCGCGTTGTGGAGCCGCCAGCGCGAGGTCGATGCGGCCGAAGAGACGCTGCGCCGCGCAGAGGCGGAAGAGGAAAAGCTCGACCGCCTTCCCGATATCGCCGCGTCGCCGTCCGCGCCGTGACTTTCGCCTCGTTTGGCGCCATGAGTGCGCCCGCATCATCATGATTGTTCTGCTCATGAGCGTCATCAATTCCCTTCGTCGCAGCGTCGCGCCGATCCATCCCGAAGGCTACCCGTTCGTCGCGGGCTTCCTCGTTGCGACGCTCGTGCTCTGGTGGCTTTGGTCCCCGCTCGGCTGGCTCGGGTTGATCGCGACCGTATGGTGCGCCTATTTCTTCCGCGATCCGGCGCGAGTGACGCCCGTACGCGGCGATCTCGTTATCGCGCCCGCCGACGGCGCGGTCAGTTTCGCCGGCTTTGCCGCGCCCCCGCCCGAGCTCGGCCTCGGCACGGCGCCGATGCAGCGCGTTTCGATCTTCATGTCGGTGTTCGATTGCCACGTGAACCGGGCCCCTGTCGAAGGCCGCGTCGAGCGCATCGTCTATCATCCCGGACTTTTTCTTAGCGCCGACCTCGACAAGGCGAGCGAAGACAACGAACGCAACAGCATTGTGATCAGCGCGCCATCGGGACGGTTCGGCGTCGTACAGATTGCCGGCCTGGTCGCCCGCCGGATCGTGTGCTTCACCCGGGAGGGCGCGCAGTTGAGCGCAGGCGAGCGCATCGGGCTCATTCGCTTCGGGTCGCGCGTCGACGTTTATCTGCCGCCGAATGCGCAGATCGTCGTCGGAGTCGATTCGCGCGCTGTCGCCGGCGAAACGGTGATTGCGGAGATCTCCGCCGCGCAGGCGAGCCGCCCGTTCCAGCGGAGCTGAGGCTGTGAACGACGGCTCACCAACGCCAAACTCGACTGTCGGGAGCGCAACACCAGCGCAAAGGCGCGGCTTCCGGCCGGTGCCGCTTCGCTTGCTCTTGCCGAACGTCGTTACGCTGCTTGCGCTCTGCCTCGGCCTCACCGCAATCCGCCTTGCGATGGAAGGCTCGACTGAATGGGCGGTCAGCGCCATCGCCGGCGCTGCGATCCTCGACGGCCTCGACGGGCGGATCGCGCGCGCCCTCAAGGGCACCTCGCGCTTCGGAGCCGAGCTCGAATTCCTTGGCCGATTTCGTCGATTTCGGCGTCGCTCCGGCTTTCGTTCTGTTCATCGCCGATCTCCACGCGATCAAGAGCTTCGGCTGGGTCGCCGCGCTCCTGTTCGCGATGGCCTGCGCGCTGCGTCTGGCGCGGTTCAACGTGATGCTCGAAGATCCGAACCAGCCGCTGTGGCGAAAGAATTTCTTTGTCGGAATGCCGGCGCCAGCGGGCGCCATCGTCGGACTTTTGCCGATCTACCTTCGCTCGGCTCTTGAATTCGGCGCGCCTTCGCCAGCCGCGGCATTTATTGAAAGCCTTTACGTGCTCGCCATCGCGCTCCTGATGGCAAGCCGAGTGCCGCATTTTTCCGGGAAGTCGATCGGCCGCGTGCCCCGCGAGCATCTCGCTGTCTTTCTCGTCGGCGTCGCCGCGGCTCTCCTGCTCGTTTTTGTCTTCCCGATGCAGGCGCTGGTCGCGGTCAGCCTCGCCTACCTCGCCTCGATCCCGCTCGCGATTCGCCGCTACCGTGAGCTTGGCCGCGCGGAACGGTAGCATCGCTGTCTGCGCCGCGCAGAGCGACCGCCTTGCAGGCCCCCGGGGAGGAGCAGCCGTTGCGCTTTCCTTTTCGCCCCGAAATGGGCTAGTTCCTGCGGCCGACCGAAGTCGGCGCTTCCGCGCTATGAAAGCGGGGCGCCGCCGACGCCGCGAATGCTCGCCAACGCCGGCGCGGCGACACTGCTAAGGAGCCCTATGTCGAAAGAAGAACTGATTGAATTTCCGGGGTTCGTGGTCGAACTCCTGCCGAACGCCACCTTTCGCGTTAAACTCGAGAATGATCACGAGATTATCGCTCACACTGCAGGCAAGATGCGTAAAAACCGAATTCGCGTCCTAGCCGGCGACAAGGTCCTGGTCGAGATGACGCCCTACGACCTGACCAAGGGCCGAATCACCTACCGATTCAAGTGAGATCGTGCGTGACGGCGCATGCCGAGTTGCAGACGTTGAACGCCTCGCAGTCGCGACCTCGCCTTGTCCTTGCCTCCGGCTCGCCCCGCAGGCTCGCGTTGCTCGCTCAGATCGGCGTCGATCCGGATTCGGTGCTGCCGGCGGAAGTTGACGAGACGCCGCGACGGGGCGAATCTCCCCGCCGCCTCGCTCAGAGGCTCGCTGCGGAGAAAGCGACCCGGTCGGCGCGGGTCGCGTCCAAGGTTCCTGAACTCGCCCCCTGCCTGACACTTGCGGCCGACACTGTCGTCTGCGTCGGTCGGCGGATCCTGCCGAAATGCGAGATCCGGGACGAGGCGGAGGGTTGTTTGCGCTTGCTGTCGGGACGCGCCCATCGGGTCTACACCGGCCTTGCCCTGGAGACGCCCGGCGGCGTGATGCGGCGGAGGCTCGTCGAGACAAGAGTCCGGTTCAAGCGCCTTTCTGGCCAGGAGATCGAGGCCTATCTATCGAGTGGAGAGTGGCGCGGCAAGGCGGGCGGCTACGCCATTCAGGGTCTGGCCGGCGCATTCGTCGTTCGACTGGTCGGCTCATACACCAACGTCGTCGGGCTGCCGCTCGCCGAGACCTCCGCGCTGCTTGGGGGCGAAGGGTACTATGCCCACCGGCAATGGGCCGCGAACCATTTGAAATGAGCGCCAACGACAACTCGCCACGACGAGAGACGGCCAAGAAGCCTGGCTGCCCGATCTGCGGCAAGCCCCGTCATGCGCGCTACGACCCTTTCTGCTCGAAGCGCTGCGCTGACGTCGACCTGCACCACTGGCTGAAGGGGAGCTATGTCATCCCTGGAGCAGAGCGGGGCCACGAAACCGAGGAAGAAGAAAAGGAAGACGAGTAGATAGCCGCGGCTTGCCAACCGCCGGCCCGGCCGATGCTGTGTATTCGCCGCGAAAGGAGGAAGTCCAATGGTTGACGACTGGCGTCGATGGCCGCGTCTCTCCTATGACGACTGGAGCGACGCCGCGATGACGCTCCAACTCTGGACCCAGATCGTCGGCAAGATCCGGCTGGCCGCGAGTCCTTGGCTCAACCACAGCTGGCATGTGCCATTTTACCTCACGGCGCGCGAACTCGGCACGTCGCCAATCCCGGTCGGAGACGAGATCCTCGAGTTCGAATTCGATTTCCTCCTCCACCGCCTGATCGCCAGAATCAGTAGCGGTGGGGAGCGAGCGCTGCCGCTGGGACCGCGCGCCGTGGCGGACTTCTACGCCGACATTCGGAGTCTCTTGAGTGAGTTCGGCGTCGACGTCGCGCTTAACGACCGACCCTGCGAACTTCCCGACGCGATCCCATTTTCATCCGACCACATCCATTCGGCCTACGATCGGCAGGCGGCCCACGCTTTCTGGCGGACCCTCATCCGCGCCGACCGTGTGCTCAAGCGCTTCCGCACCGGCTTTGTCGGCAAGGCGAGCCCTGTCCATTTCTTTTGGGGCAGCTTCGACCTCGCCGTCACCCGCTTTTCCGGACGACGCGCGCCGCTGCATCCGGGCGGCGTCCCAGGCCTATCGGACAGGGTCGTACGCGAAGCCTATACTCATGAAGTGAGCAGCGCCGGATTTTGGCCGGGCGGCGCAGCCTATCCGCATGCGATTTTCTATTCCTACGCCTATCCGGAGCCGCCGGGGTTCCGAGACGCCCGGGTGAGCCCACCCGCTCGGTTCGAACAGAGTCTCGGCGAGTTCGTCCTGCCTTACTCGGCCCTGCATGACGCACACGACCCCGACGCGTTGGTGCTTCGATTCCTCTCCGAAACCTACACGGCCGCCGCCGATTGCGGCGCCTGGGACCGCGCTGCCCTCGAATGCCCGCTCGGAATTCCCGGAACGCCTCGTCCGATCGAGTAAGCGACGTTCGGCGCGCCAGGGAAAGCGGCGGAAGCTTACGTCAATCCGCCGCCTTCGGCTGAAACCCGCCGCTGACGCAGGCGATCGCGAAGGCGTAGTCGCGCGCGACCTCCTCCAGCCGGTCGAACCGCCCGGGCTGTCCAGAGTGGCCCGATTCCATGGCGGTGCGCAAAAGGACAGGCCCGCCGCCCGTCATGGCCGCCCTCAGCCGCGCCACCCACTTGGCTGGCTCCCAGTAGGTCACGCGCGGATCCGCCAGGCCGCCCAGCGCGAGGATCGCGGGATAGTGCTGCGCTCGCACATTGTCGTAAGGACTATAGGCGCGAATCGCCTCAAAGGCTGCTGGATCGCCAATCGGATCGCCCCATTCCAGCCATTCCGGCGGGGTCAGCGGGAGGGATGCGTCGAGCATGGTCGAGAGCGCGTCGACGAACGGCACGTCTGCGATGATCCCGGCGAACACGTCCGGCGTCTGGTTCGCGACCGCTCCCATCAGGAGCCCCCCGCGCTTGCGCCGTGCGCCACGATGCGGCCCTCGCCCGTATAGCCCTCGGCGATAAGATGCCGCGCGGCGGCGAGAAAGTCGCCGAACGTGTTCGGCTTTTTCAGGAGCTTGCCGTCCTCGTACCAACGCCAGCCCTTGTCGGTTCCGCCGCGAACATGCGCGATGGCGTAGACGAAGCCGCGATCAACGAGCGAAAGGCGGTTGCTCGAGAAGCTCGCCTCGACCGGATGGCCGTAGGCGCCATAGGCGTAGAGGAGAAGCGGCGCCCGGCCGTCGAGCTCGAGATCGCGCTTGATCAACAACGACACCGGCACGCTCTCGCCATCCTCGGCGCGGGCGAAAACAAGTCGCGTCGAATAGCGCTCCGGATCGAAGCCGGGCGCCTCGCGCCGCTTGACGAGAGTTTTAGCGCGCGTGGCGCAATCGTAGTCGATGATTTCCTCCGGCCGCGCCATCGAGGAAAAACTGAATCGGAGAAGTCGCGAATTCGAACTCATAGACCGTCTCCAGGTCGAGCGTGTAGGTCTCCTGGTCGAACGCTATATCGTGCTCCGCACCGCTCCCGAGGTCGTGAACGACAAGGCGAGGGCGGCTTTCCTGGCGGGCCAGCACGACCAGGAAGTTCCTGAACAGCGTCGCGTCGGCGATGAAACGGCCGTCGCGATGCGGCACGACATCGCGCCAGTTCGCTTCATCCGGCGCCTCGCGCCGCGCCACGACGACCTTGAAGTCGCGCGCCTGAGAGTTGGTGCGGATGTAAAGCGAGTCGCCGTGATCCATCACGTCGTAAAATAGCCCTGGCCGCCGCGGCGTTATCAGCAACGCCTTTGCCGCCGGTCGATCGAGATCGACCATGCGCGTTTCCGACGCATCGTGTCCGTGCACGACGATGAAGGCCGACCGACCAAGCCGAGTCGCCCTGAGGCCGATGAACCAGGCCGGGTCCGTCTCGGTGAAGACTTCGGCGTCCTCACTCTGGTCCGTCCCGAGGCGGTGCAGCATCACCCGGAATGGACGATGATTCTCGTCCTGTTCGACATAGAGGAGCGCGTTCGAATCGCGCGTCCACACCAGGTCGTCGGTCGCTTTGACGATGCGATCGGGAAGATCTTCGCTTCGCTCGATGTCGCGGACGCGGATTGTCAGCATTTCGGAGCCGAGTTCGTCGGCGCTCCAGGCGAATTTCGTGTGATCGGGCGAATGAGAGGTGGCGGCGCAACGAAAAAACGGTTTACCCTCTGCGCGTGCGTCGCCGTCGATGAAAACCGTCTCCTCGCCGCCTTCCCGGGGCCTGCGACAGTCGATCCGGCGCTGGCCGCCATGGCGAAAGCGGGAATAGTAGGCCCAGGGCCCATCCACCTGTGGCGGCTCGCTGTCGTCTTCCTTGAGCCTCGCGCGCATCTCGCGAACCAGCTCCTTTTGCAGCTTGGCGGTCGGCGCGAGCAGCGCATCGGCGTAGGCGTTCTCCGCCTCGAGCAGCGCACGGATGTCGGACGGCAGACGGCTTGGATCGCGCAACACCTCCTGCCAGTTCTCGGCCCGGATCCAGGCATATTCGTCGGTCCAGACAGCTCCGTGCGCCGAGCGCCGTGACGGACGAATGTCGGCCCGCGGCGGAATCGCTATCAGCCATGGGACGCCGTTCGGGCATCGGTTTCGGCTCTGGTGAAGCGCCCGAAGGCGGCAGGAACCTCGACAGGCGCGGCGCAGAGGGCCGCCGCTCCGGCCTCGCGCAATTCCTCTTCGCCCCCGAAACCCCAGAGCGCGCCGATGGTCGGAATCGCGTGCCGCTTCGCCCCGGCGACATCATGCTTGCGGTCGCCCCACATGACGCAGTCGCCTGAGTCCAGCCCCCGATCGGCGGCAATATGGGCGATCAGGTCCCCCTTGTCCTCCAGTCGGCCGTCGAGTTCGGAGCCGTAGGCCTCCGCGAAATAGCGGTCGAGATCGAAGCGCGCGAGGATGCGCCTTGCGTAGACGACCGGTTTTGAGGTGCAGAGAAAGAGTTGCGCTCCCGACTGCTTCAGCTGCGACAACGCCTCAGGCGCTCCGTCATAAACGACTGCTTCGAACAGACCTTGCGCGCCATAGCGGGTCCGATAGATCGCCAGCGCTTGTTCCGCCTCGAGGCTCCCACCCAACATCTTTGCAAAGGACTGCCTGAGCAGAGGTCCGATGATCCAGGCAAAATCGGCGTCCGGCCGCGTGGCGCAGCCCATGGCGTCAAGCGCAAAGCGAAAACAGCCGATGATTCCCTCCGCCGGATCGGTCAGCGTTCCGTCCAGATCGACAAGCAGAACATTGCGCCGGGATGAGATCGTCAAAGGCGCTCCTTCATGGACCACGGGTGGGTGTTCGCCTCCCTCGCGTAGCGGAGGCTTCGCGTCCGTCTACGGCGATTCCCACGATCCCCGTTCGGCCGAGCGGAACAGCGCGTCGATGACCCGCATGTTCATCAGCGCGTCCTCGAGAGGGAACGCAAGTGGCGCTTCCCCGAGCACGGCGCGGGAAAACGCGTCGCCCTGTAACGTATACTGGTCGCAGACCGGAAATTCCTCAATCCGCGCGCCGCCGCCGAACAAATCCTTGCCCGTGTCAATCAGGATTTTCGTCGGCCGGTCGGGAGGCGCGTTGAACGGAATTGCAACCTCGATCCGCCCAGCGTCGCCGACAATCGTCACGCGTTGATGCCCGGACAGCTGGGTGGCCACGCTGAAGGTCAAATGGCGCGCGCCGGGAAATTCGACAATCGCGCTGACCAGGCGGTCGGTGCGGAAATTCGGGTCGCGGTCGAGCGTCGCGACGACGCGTGTCGGCTCGGCGGCGAAAATGTATCGAGCCGTCAGGATGGCGTAGCAGCCGATGTCGTAGAGCCCGCCGCCGCCCGGGGGCTGGTTGCGCACGTTGGCTGGGTCGAGCAGGCGATACGAGAAGAAGGTCTGGATCGCGCCGGCCGCGCCGATGGCTCCGGCTTCAACCAGTTCGCGCGCCCGACGCCACTGCGGATGGAAGCGCACCATGAAGGCTTCCGCGACGAGTTTTCCGGAACGCTCGCGCGCCTCGATCAGCGACCCCGCTTCATTCGCGCTAAGTCCGATCGGCTTCTCGCACAGGACGTGCTTGCCGGCCTCGAGGGCTTTCAGCGTCCAGGGAACGTGCAGCTCGTTCGGCAGCGGGTTGTAGACCGCCTCGATCTCCGAATTGGCGAGGAGCTCCTCGTACGAGCCGTAGGCGCGGCCGATGGCCAATTGTTCTGCGGCAGCGCGCGCCTTGGCGAGGTTGCGCGAGGCGATGGCGGCGATTTGGCAAGCCTCGCCGCGCTGCATCGCCGGAATCACCTTTTCCACGGCGATGTTGGCGACGCCGAGCACACCCCATTTCACCTTGCGCATCGCGCGGCCTCCCTGCGAATTGCGCCCGCTCGCGCGCCTCAGGCCTTCGGCGCAGGTACGCGCCCCTCGGCCTGACGCGCCAGCATCCACCCCGGGTACTCGGGCCGCGGCGCGCTGACTGCGTCGAGCGACGCGATTTCCTCGACCGACAGCGTCAGATCCGCAGCGGCGAGATTGTCGTCGAGCTGCTCGATCGTCTTGGCGCCGATGATGATGCTCATGACCCCCTTACGCTGCAGCAGCCATGCAAGCGCGACCCGGGCGACAGACGCGTCGTGCGCCTTGGCGATCGGCGCCATCGCGTCGATGATGTCGTATGCGCGCTCCTTGTCGATCGGCGGGAAGTCGAAGGCCGTGCGGCGCGAATCGTTGTCGCCTTTCTTATCGCGGGTGAACTTGCCCGACAGGAAGCCGCCGGCGAGCGGGCTCCACACCATCACGCCGAGGCCCTGATCCTCGACCAGGGGGAGAATTTCGCGCTCGAGCTCCCGGCCGGCGATCGAGTAATAGGCCTGCACCGTCTCGAAGCGCGCCCACCCGCGCTTTTCGGAGATCGCCAGCGCCTTCATGATCTGCCATGCGGCAAGGTTGGAGCAGCCGATGGTGCGTATGAGCCCGCGCGACACGCAGTCATCGAGCGCCCGCAGGGTCTCCTCGATCGGCGTCACCGGATCGAAGCCATGGATCTGGTAGAGATCGACATGATCGAGGCCAAGGCGCTTCAGACTCGCGGCGACCTGATCCATGATGTGGCCGCGCGACAGGCCGACCGCATTTGGCCCGGGGCCCATCCGCCCGAGGACTTTCGTCGCGATGATGACCTCCTCGCGCTTCACGCCGAGGTCGCGCAGCGCCTGCCCGAGCTGCGCCTCGGACTGGCCTTCCGAATAGACATTGGCGGTGTCGAAGAAATTGACGCCTGCCTCAAGCGCCCGGCCAACGAGGGCGTTCGAGGCTTTCTGGTCCAGCGCGCCGATGGCGCGCCAGAAACCGGCGCCGTTGAAGGTCATCGTGCCGAGGCAGATCTCCGAGACATACTGGCCGGTCCGGCCGAGCGGTCGATAGCGCATGCGATTCCCTCGCCGTCGCGCGCCGTCGGCGGCGCGCCGATCCATGAAAGTGAGATAAACGCCAAACTGCGGCTGGCGCAAATCGCGGGACCCGTGAGTGACGAAGACAGGGCGTCTGCGGCCGCCGGACTCGTCGACGCTCGCCGTCCGCGTTCCCGGCTGGGGCCGCCAGCAAGAACTGGTGCCGCGCAAGCGATTCAGAGCTTTAGGCGCCAAAATCTGTCGCGTCGTCGCGTCGGCCTGTCGGAGCGGCTGACTGCACGGCAATCCGCCTCGTTCGATATATTACATGGTTATATAGTTATATTTCCCGCCTTATCGCGCGGGCGAGGCGGTTCGCTGCAAGCCGCTGTTTCGCTGGCTCGACCACAAATCTCGTCCGGGGTGGCGGGAACAGCAGCGCGCGAATTGACGTTGCGGCCCAAAACAGCGGGTCGCTCATGCTGGATTCCGGGGTTCAGCTCTTTCCATCGACGTCGCCCCGCCCGGCGATCAAGTCTTGGGGCTGCGGCCCGAAGAAACCGCCGCGCTGGCGCTGTTGCGCGAGTAGAGCTTTCGCAGAAGATTTAGGCCGCGACCGGCGCGCGCGTTGCGGCGCCGCACATCCGCTCCTAGCCCAACCGCTGGAGGGCCGCCCGCGCCGCGCTGTTGCTCGGATCGACCTGAATCGCCCGTGAGTAGGACTCGATCGCCTTGGCGCGATTGTTCAGTTTGTCGTAGCAGAAACCCAAGCCGGCCCACGCCTCGGAATTATTGGCGTTCACGTTCAGCGCGGCGTTGAAGTCCTCGATCGCGGCGGCATACTTGCCGGTGTTCATCAGGCTCTGGCCTCGCGCCTGATACGGTTCGCCCGCAAAGGGATTGCGGTCGATCGCGTTGTTGAAATCGGTGATCGCCTGAACGTCGTTCCCCTGGCGCTGATAGATGAGTCCGCGCGCATGATAGGCCTGCGCCCCCTCGGGGTTCAGTCGGATCGCCTGATTGAGGTCGGCGAGGGCGCCGGTGAAGTCGTTTTCCGAGCGAAGAAGATTGCCGCGCCCGAGATAGGCGGCGGCGTCGTTTGGATTGACCGCGATCGCCTGATTGAAGTCCTGCATCGCCAAATCGTCTTTGTTCTGCTGACGATAGGCGAGCGCCCGATTCGTGTAGGCCCCGGAAGAGTGCGGATCGAGTTCGATTGCATGAAAAAAGTCGTCGATCGCGTTCGAGTACTGTCCAAGCTTGGCGTAGACGACGCCGCGCGTGTTGTATGCGACCGCGTCGCGCGGATTCCGCTGGATGACCTCGCTCAGCGAGGCGATATTTCCGGCGTTGGCGGCTCGGGCGCTTGCGTCCGTATCGACTTCCGCCACATGCGTATTGAGACCGCCCATGGTCTCGCTGCAAGCGCCGAGCGCCAGCCCCATCGCCAACACCGTCACCGCCCGGCCGGACGCGCTTCCAAACCTAACCATGCGCTTCACCCTTCGCGGACCTGAAGCCGCGGTCCCCGCCGGGACGAACGCCTCACGCAGAAGGCGCAAGCTCACATGCAAAACCCCGCCGCGACGGACGGGGTTCAAATTGTCGTGACCCCCTCGGCGATCCGCCCGGTCAACGTCGCCGCCCGAATCAACCGGTCGAGCGTTGCGGGCCGGGGGCAGGCTTCGCCTTGACCGGCAACAGGCCCTCGCGCTGCAGCTTCTTGCGCGCAAGCTTACGCGCCCGCCGGACGGCCTCCGCCTTCTCCCGCGCCCGCTTCTCCGAAGGCTTCTCGTAATGACCGCGCAGCTTCATCTCGCGGAAAATTCCCTCGCGCTGCATCTTCTTTTTGAGCGCCTTGAGGGCCTGATCGACGTTGTTGTCGCGAACGAGTACTTGCACGAGTTTTCCTGTGTTATGAGGCCGGGCCTCGATGAATCCGAGATTTCTGCGAAAAACGCACGCGCTCGCCCTCGGTCGGAAGGCGCGCCAAGTCGGGCTCGCCATTACCAGAGGCGCGCCGCTTTGTCCAGCACGCACGAAGCGCATAATCTGGGCTAGGCGCTCGGCCCAGAAGCGATCGAGCTCGAGTTCGTCATAGACTTGGCAGGCCAGCCAACACCCGCCTATTGCTGCGGCCGATGCAATTGCATGGCTTCCAGCCGCACCTGCACGGCGTAGGGCCTGGCTGCCGCGGGCACGGCTTGACCGGCCGGAAACAAGGCGGGCTGCCTCGGTTGCTGCGCTCCCTCGTCGAACACCTCGATGGCCTGGCGCCAAGCCTCGCGCTGAGCGTCATTGATCTTGCCCAGGTACATGACGCGCCGCTGGACCACCCGCCCGCCGGCGCACCGCTTGCTCTCGGCAATGCTCCAATAGCAATGCTCCCTGCCATCCTTCCTGCGGCGATGATTGCGCAAATAACTGGCGAATCACTCTACACGAAAGCAATCGCATGAAAATAGACTTGGTCTGCACTACAAGCGCTCGCCGCAACATTCCCCCTGTTTCGACTCACCTTTTCCGTTTCAACATCAACCAAAATCACCAGTTCGACGCCCCAGTGGGGAAAGTCGGGCTATCAGCGCGCACTCGAGAAGGGGCATGGCCGCTCCAACGGCCAGACGTTGTTCGGCATCGGCAGAATTCCCTCGGACAACGACGTTCGCGATAGGCTGGAACGCCTGGAGACGCTGCTGGCCGAGCCCCGTATGCGGCAGGCTTTCGGTCGATTGGGCGGCAGAACTTTGATCGCATGGGACGGTACGGAATATTTCTGCTTGCAAAAGTTCGGCTGTGCGAATTTGTCTGACCCGCAAGCGCGCCAACGGCAAGACCGAGAATTATCATTGCCTGCAGTCGGCGACGGTTGTGGCGCCCGGACAGTCCAAGGTCGTTCCCTTGATCCCCGAGTTCATCGCGCCCGACAGTTCGGCGAGCATTTGGTTGACGTTCTGTGAGGTTTGCCGCTCCAGCCGGGTCGGCTCGGGCTTTGGCCGTTGCTCGTCTTTGTGCGGGCGTCCGCGCTTGCGCGGCGGCTGAGCGCCATCGGATGGCGGATCGTCCTTCTTGTCGTTGGCCTCTTTCGCCGCCGGCTTCTCGCGCGCCTCGATCTCGGTGGCGTCGCGGGCGATCACGCCGACGATGCGCCCGCCGAGCGAGCGCTCGATCAGCGCCACGTGCATTTTGTCGGGCAGATCGCCCTGCGCGAACTCCGCGAAGCCGCGAGAGAACGTGGCTTCTGAGGGCACTTGCGAGCGTCGCTCCCAACCGAGGATCCGCCGCAGCGACTTGTCGACGGCGAGTTGTTCGATCAAAGCGGAAGGGGTGGGAATGCCCAGCATCGCCTTGGCGACGAAGGCCCTGGCAAGGGCGCGCCGATCCTCGGGCGGGCGGCAGGGGCCGCGCGGCGGCCCGGGAACGAAGGCTTCGAGGCCGATCACGGCGAGGGTCGTGACGAGACGCCCAAGCGCTTCGGTCATCGGGTCGACTTCCTCGCGCAGCCAAGGAAACAGAGTGCCCTGGATATGGTTCCAGCGCGCCTTCATGGCGTCTAGGGGATCGTCGGACATGCCTGTTGCTACGGATTAGAACGATAACGCCAAGACACTACTGAAACCACCCTCAATGTACAGCAATATATAGTCTCTTATATTAGTCTAATTATAGCATGGCCGCCTCATCGATAAGAAGCGAATCGCCGAATTGAGCTGAACCCCTTGCCGGGGCCAGCCGACAGCCAGCCCACCCAGCCCACGCCGCGGCTTGCGTTGCGGCGGCGCCTATGGCAGAAGCCGCACGCTTTTTCGGCTTTGACACCCTAGGATGCTGCAGTAGCTCAGTGGTAGAGCACTCCCTTGGTAAGGGAGAGGTCGAGAGTTCAATCCTCTCTTGCAGCACCACCGTCGATTCCTCGAAGTCGCGGAAATTCATTGAACTTGCGGGAAGAACCAGCACGCTTACTGCGGTGCTTGAGGTAGGGCCGATCGTCTTTGGAGTAGCCGTGCTTGGCCCTCCGCGTAGAACGTCAGGCTGGCAGTGTCCATGAACGCGGCAGAAAGGTCGATGCGTCGCGGCGGCGTCGAACATCGACTCTTCGATCGGGGGCTTAACAGAAGCGCGTGGCGCCAGCGCCTTGATTGGCTTGCGGCCACCGCATGCGTATTTGAAACGCCCAACGTCAATCAGCGATTGCAAGAAACGGGCGTTCAAGTCGGGGGAGACCATCGCCGCCAGATGACGCTCTGCTTCTCGGCTGCAGCTTCTGCCAATTGCGACAGCCCAGACGACAGAATATGAAGGAGGTGGGCGCATGTACGATTGGTGGGGGAGGTAGGACTCGAACCTACGAAGGCTTAGCCAGCGGATTTACAGTCCGCCCCCTTTGCCGCTCGGGACACTCCCCCTGACGTCCGGCAAGCAAGGCTCGGGGACGAAAACGCCTCGGGCATGCCGAGGCGCGGGTGATGGGCTTATGTTGCCTTGGCTGGCGGCCTGTCAACTGGAAAAATGGGTCGCCTCAGGTCGCTTCCGCGGGCGTACGGGCGCGCCACTCTGGCTTCGCGCGCGGAAGACGCTTAATGACCGCAAGGTCGAAACCGAACCGGAAAAGTCTCCATCATGACCCGCAATCGCGACCGGCGCCGGGCGCCTTCCGCCGGCCTACGCGAGGAGCGTAGGCTCGCCGGTCCGGCGAAGCCGCAGCCCCGCCCGTCGTCGGCGACGCGTGACGCGGAGGCCCGGCGAGAGCCGCGGCGCGAGACGCCCGAAGGAGGCGTCGTGCGCATCTATGGTTTCCATAGCGTTGCGGCGGCGCTGCGGGCGCCGCGGCGCGCGCTCGTCCGCCTCTACGCCACCGCGGCCGCGGCCGAGCGGCTGAAGCCCGAGATCGACGCGCGCGAGGTCGAGACCCGCGTCATGAGCCTCGAGGAGATCGCCGCCCGCGCTCCCCGCGACGCCGTGCACCAGGGCGTGCTGCTGGAGGCGCGGCCTCTCCTGCCGATTGACCTCTCCGAACTGCCGCCGAACGGCCTCGTCCTCGTCCTCGACCAAGTCACCGACCCCCACAACGTCGGGGCGATCGTGCGCACCGCCGCCGCTTTCGCAGTCGACGCGCTCGTCATCACCGAACGCCGTTCGCCGGAATTCTCCGGAGCGCTGGCCAAATCCGCCTCCGGCGGGCTCGAGTACGTGCCGATTTGCCCGGTTATCAACCTCGCACGGGCGCTAGGCGAAATGGGCGACTTTGGCTACATGCGCGTCGGACTCGATGCGGAGGGACCCGTCCCGCTCCACGAGGTCCCGCTTTCCCGTCCACTCGCTCTGGTCGTCGGCGCGGAAGGCAAGGGGCTCCGCCGCCTCACGCGCGAGCGCTGCGACGTCCTCGCCCGCCTCGATCTTCCTGGCGCGATCAAAAGTCTCAACGTTTCGAACGCCTCGGCGATCGCGCTGGCGCTGGCTTGGCGGCGCCTGCACGGCTCATGCGGGTGACCCGCCATCCTGGAGCTTAATCTGCGCAGAACTGGCAAAGCCGTTGGGCATGCGGCGAGACAAGCCGAAACCGGGACGCGCTTTATGCCCCGCCGCGCGCACCGAACATCAGCAGGAGCCCGAAGGCGAGCACTGCGAGCGCCGCGGCGAATTCGAGAGCTCGCGCAATCAGCGCTACCCGCGAATCCTCGCCCGCGGCGAACCGCATCGCGGCCGACTTGGCGAACACCGCCATCCAGGCGAGCCCACCGGTTGTGACCGCCGTGCCAAGCGCCATGGCGAAGGTTGCGGCGACCCCGGCAGCGAACAGGCCCTGAGCAAGGGCGAACACGAGCACCAAAATCGCCCCTGAGCAGGGCCGCGCGCCGGCGGCGATCACCGTTCCGGCGGCGTCCCGCCAAGACAAGGGGCCCTCGAGCGTCGAAGCGGCGGGCGCCAGGACGCAGCAATCGTCCGCCGGCTCGGCCGCCGCCGTGGGCGGGGCGGCGCGGAACGCCGCAGCCGTTAAGCTCCTGGCCGGCGCGCGCCAGGCGACGCCGAGATAGGCGGGCGCCGAAGCCAGCGCCCGGGCGCGCTCGACACGCTGTCTGACCGCGCCGATCAGCGCGCCGCCCTTTCGCCAGACCAGAATGACGCCAATCGCGGCGATGCCCGCCGCGCTGGCGAACACCAGCCAGTCCGCAGCCCGGTTCATCTCGGACGCGGTGGCGTTGAGAATGAGCCCGGCCGTGCCGACCAGCGCGACCGCGACGAGCGCCTGCAGAAGCGCCGCTAGGAGCGCCATGACCGCGCCGCGCCTGAGCGCCCGTTCGTTGGCGAGCATGTAGGAGGCGATCAGCGCCTTGCCGTGCCCCGGGCCCGCAGCGTGAAAGACGCCGTAGGCGAGGCCCAGCGCGATCAGTCCCCATGCGTCGCCCGGGTCGCCGTGCAGCGCATGGACCTTCGCCGCCATGAGGTGGGTGAGCTGCGACTGCTCAGCCAGGAGCCAGCCGGTGATCCCGCCTTCGGCCCCCCCGCCACCTTCGCCGCCGCCGACCGCGAACGGCCGCGCCATGTGTGCGAGCGCCGCCGCGGAGCTGGCGAAAAAGGCGGCGAAAGCCAGACCCAAAGGCTTTGCGAACGTCTTCGTCATGGGCACGCGATTATGGCGCTGCCCGCCATTTTGAAACCGAAATTGGTCCCCGGCGACAGATTGGTGAAGAACGACTCGCTGAGTTTCGACTTGTCGGCGGCGTCGAGAGGCTTTGGTCTGGTGACCGAGGTCGAGCAGCCGGAGGGCGGCGAGACGAGAGTCACCGGATCCTTATCGTCAAATTCGAAGTCGATGAAATATTCCGGATCGGCGACCCGCAGGGTCATGAACTTTGCCACCGCCATTGGGGTCTTGAGTGGGATCGTCACGTGAAATTGGACCAAGTGGTCGGGCCGCTCCTCCATCCAGTAATCCGTCACCGAACCGAAGTCGACCGGCTTGCCGCCGATTTTAAGGGTCGTGAAATACCCGATCTCGGCCAGGCTTCCTGCGTTCTCTCGGGCGAGTGGGGCGAACTGCGCGCGCTTGACGAGTTCGCCCGGCTTGGCCAGCCCTTGCGTCGCGAAAGATGAATACATCTCGTCGAACACCCAATCGTGCACGACCGACGAGACCTTGCCATCCGGCGTGAAGATCACCTTGCTTCGAACGGTCACCCATACGTGAGGATGCGCAATCGCCGAAGTCGTCGCTGCGAGGCAGAGCGCAAGCCCGACCGCTTTCGCCCGCCAACTTCCCGCCCGATACCCCAACGATCCGATTCTCCTTAAGCTCCCCGCCGGGCAACCTCTTGAGGGCAAAGTGCGGCGGCTCGATGGCGGGCCGGCGCGCCCCTCACTTCACCCTTGGTTCAATGAATCTTAAAACAATCCTTGCAGTTTGCCGAAATGGCGCGTCGCGTTCGGCCATTCGTCCTGGCGTTGATCGCCGCTCTGTCGCTCGCCGGCTGCGGCTTCTTTGGCCGTCCCGAACGGCCGGTCTGGCGGACTCAGGCGGAGAAGGCCTGCTTCGCCCGCCGGCTCGTCACCCTGTCCGACGATATCGTCGCCGCCCCGGAGATCGATGGCCCGGGCATCTGCGGCATGACGCGTCCGCTGAAGGTCTCGGCCCTCGCAGACGGTTCGGTCGGGCTCGACAAGGTGCTGACCATCGATTGCCCGATGATCCCCGCGCTGGAAGCCTGGCTCAAAGACGTCGTCCAACCGGACGCCGAGGCCCGTTTCGGCCAGAAGGTCACGACGCTCAAAGTGTTCGGCGCCTACAGTTGCCGCTCGGTCGACAACATGGCCGGGGCGCGGCTCTCCGAACACGCCTTCGGCAATGCCGTCGATGTCGCAGGGTTCACCCTGGCGGACGGGCGGACGATCGAAATCGTGCGCGACTGGAAAAGCGTCGGCACGCAGGAGGCGGCATTCCTGCATGAGGTGCATGCGGGATCCTGCCAGTATTTCACCACCGTGCTGGGACCGGGCGCGGACGTCTTCCACTACAATCATTTCCACCTCGATCTCGCCAACCACGGGACGACCGACCGCGGCCCGCGCCGTATCTGCAAGCCGACGCCCGAGCCGAGCCTTTTGCCGCCGCCGGCCGCGCCGGACGGCCTGCCGCCGGCCCCCGAGATCGAGGAGCCGCTCGACGTCGCCCATCTCGGCGGTTCGCCATGCAAGCCGCGCCGTCGCCCTCGCGCCGATGTCGTTGACCGGGCCGGCCGAGGGCCCCAACGGCGCGCTGCCGCCCCCCTTCACCGATACGGACCCGATTCCTCCGATTCTTCCGCCCGGCGCGGGGCCCAGCGTCGATTCGCAGCCGACTTCGTCGATCGGTGACCGCGACGATTGAGCCCCTCACCCGGCGTCTTTCGACTCCGGTCGCCGATCCCGCCGGCCCGCGCGAAGCGGGCCGCAGATCGCTTGCGGCGAGCATCCGCTTGATTGCTTCGACATTTGCGCGCGCCGCCGCAGATGAGAGATCCGTCTGGCTTATTTGTTCAGCCTCGGCGAATTTTCCTTCGAGCGCGAGCACGAGCGCCAGATCACCCCGCATTCGCGCGTCAGCCTTCGGACTCGCGACAGCTTGGCGCAGCGTGCTTTCGGCTTCGGGCAATCGCTTGGCGAGAGCGAGTGAGAGCCCCATGTTGGTCAGAACGCCCGGCTCGCCCGGCGCGATCTTGAGCGCGTCGCGATAGAACTGCATTGCGGCCGCGTGATCACCCATCTGGTCGGCGACCGCGCCCTGCACCGACATGATGTCCCATTTCGGATTGTCCGGCGTATAGGCGCGCGTCAGCACATCCTTGGCTTGTCCGAGGTCGCCGGCGTCGGCGAGCGCCTTGCCATACTCGCCGAGGATATCCTCGTCTTTCGGCGCTTTCACCGCCGCCGTCTGCATGACCGCGACGGCTTCTTTGTAGCGGGTCAGCGCGCGCAGGGCGCGCGCATAGGCGATCGAGGCCGACTTCTCCCCGGGATTGGCCTCGTAGCGGCGCTGGCAGCTCTCGGCGTAGACGCGAAGTTCTGCGTCGCCGGCCGTCGCCGGAGCGGACGGGATGGATGCCGTGACGTCGCCGAAGTCGTGGCAACCGCATAACGCCGCCGCGCCGACCGCCAGAGCCACGGCCGCGAGCATGCGCAGGGTCGTCATCCGCGGGATACGGGTTCGGGCCATTGAAGCAAAACCTCGCGTCGATCCTGCAAAGTGGGACGGCGAAAGCCTTACCCGGCGACCTTGCCTCAGGCTAACCCAACTTCCGCAGTTGGTGTGCATAAGAATTTTTTCGAGCGACTTTTGCGCTTGTAGCTGCCGGGGCCGAGGGCGGATAGCGCGTTTTGCGGATGATATTGACTGCGCAGCGTGGAAAACGCGCGTGCAGTGCCAACCGTCTGGAGCATGCCCGCCGTTTTGGCGACGTAGCGAGCTGCACATTGCCGAGGATTGGTATCGCCGCACGCCGGCTCGCACAAGCGCGCAATCACCAAAATCGGAGGCGACGGAGGCCGCACGGCGGGGCGCGCCCTATGCTTAGCCCGCGTCGTCGACCCGCGCGGACCTCGACGCACCTGTCCCGAATTGAACCGAATCGGCGAGATGCAGCGGCGCCGCGTTTGCAGGCGCCAGTATGGGACTCGCGCGGGCGAGAAGAAGTGAGACGCGTTATGGAAGACGTGAGGTGCATTACGCTCTCGGTTGCCGAGATCGTAGACGGGGTGCTTCTCCACGCGCAAAGGATGTTGGACGACGAAACTTATGATTGGCCGACATCGCGGGTAGCCCTTGAGAGAATCCTCGCCGACTTTGAGGCGCAATCGGTTGGCGACCCCGGCATCGAGCGGCTGCGCGGGTTCATAGCCGCTGGTGAGGGAGTTTGGAAAATACGACAGAGAAGTGTATGGTGGTTCCGACGCAGGGCGCGGTTTGGCTCGATCGACCACGGCCGTTGGTGGCGGCGCTAAACCGGATAGTGGAAACCTTTGCAAGCCGGCCTGCGGAAAGGGCATCGCTACTCTGCCGGTTAGAACCTGGTATCGGTTGGGGCATAAGATCAAGCGCGCGAGAACTGCTCACACGTCTCACGCTCCGGCGCCGATGTTCCCTGGGCCGTGGGCAACAAATATGTGATCGAAAGCGAAGCGCCCTTCCTTTAGCTCGCGCGCGAAGCTCTTTGCCACAAGTCCGAGCGCGAACGGAGGCGACCATGCGAAAATTGACCATTGCAACCATCGCCGGCTTGGGCGTGTCGGCTTGCGGCGGCATCCAAGAATTGCCGCTCGCGCCCAACATCGTGCGTTTGGACGTCAGTCCGTCAGGCGCGCCCTTCATCGGCGAGGCTACGCTGCGACGCGCAGCGGAGCTGACCCTGCAAAACGGCTACAGCGCCTTCCGGCTCACGCCGATCTACGGGCTGGCGTTCGACCGCTTCGGCGTGACCGTCGTCATGTTTCGTGCTGGCGATCCCGGCTCATGGGATGCATTCGAAGCAGCGGAAGTCATTAGAAATACTCGCAGTAATAACAGCCAATGAGCGTGGACGCGCGGCGCCTATCGTACGTATGTAACTCGTGATTCAGAACGGGGCGCCGCGCGCAAATGAGAGGCGGCCGGGGGAAGGCAACGTTCTTTTCGAGCCTCGCCGTTAGCCTCACTTGGCAAGGCTTCGACGAAAAATGAAAAATGGAAAAATGGAAGAGGTTAACCGGGGGCCACATGTCCGAGATGGCGTCCGTGGTCCATACCGGCTAATTATCACGCGGGCCGTCTGAATCCAAAGTGGAAAGACGCGCCGCCAATCGGAAGCGCTCCGCCAGGATCAAATCTAAGGGGATGATCGACCTATGCGCATCGCAATCATAGGTTCAGGCTATGTTGGGCTCGTATCCGGGGCGTGCTTTGCCGATTTTGGGCATATTGTGACCTGCGTAGACAGGGACGCCGATAAGATTGCCGCGCTCCAAGGCGGCAAAATGCCGATCTATGAACCCGGACTTCCAAGCCTCGTGGAAACCAACGTCCGTGAGGAGCGGCTGACTTTTTCGACCGACTTGGCTGGCGCTCTCGACGGGGCTGAGGCGGTTTTTATTGCCGTTGGCACGCCCGCCCGCGGCGAGGACGGGCAGGCGGACCTGCGTTTTGTTTATGCCGCGGCGAAGGAGATCGCTGCCGCAATGAAGGGGTTCGCGGTCGTGGTCAACAAGTCGACGGTTCCCGTTGGGACAGGCGACGAAGTGGAAAGACTTATTCGCACCGTGAATCCTGGCGCTGATTTCGCTGTCGTGTCAAATCCGGAATTCTTGCGCGAAGGCGCAGCCATTTATGACTTCAAGCACCCAGATCGGATTGTGATCGGGACGGATGATGCGCGCGCCGCCGCGTTGATGCATGAAGCATACCGCCCACTTTATCTTAACGCAGCGCCGTTCCTGTTCACAGCCCGGCGTACTGCCGAATTAATCAAATATGCGGCCAATGGCTTTCTCGCGACCAAAGTCGCTTTCATCAACGAGATGGCGGACATTTGCGAAAAGGCTGGCGCGGACGTGCAAGATGTAGCGCGCGGCATGGGGCTGGATAAACGGATTGGCTCGAAATTCCTTCATGCTGGCCCCGGGTTCGGCGGTTCCTGTTTTCCAAAGGATGCGCTGGCGCTGGCGCAAACGGCGCGGGAACTCGGCGCCCCGACTTCTATCATTGAGGCGGTCGCAAAAGCCAACCGGGCGCGCAAGAACCGAATGGCGCAAAAGGTAATTGCCGCTTGCGGCGATAACGTGGCCGAGAAGACGATCGCGATCTTGGGTCTTGCCTTCAAGCAAAACACCGACGACATCCGTGAGGCGGCCGCAATTGACATCATTTTGGCTTTGCAATCAGCGGGCGCCAAAGTCCGCGCCTACGATCCGCAGGCGATGGACCAGGCAAGACAAGTCTTGACCGATGTCGCCTTTTGTCAAAACGCTTATCTTTGCGCCGAAGGCGCCTCCGCACTTGTCATCGTGACAGAGTGGGACGCGTTTCGGGCGCTCGACCTCGCCCGCATTAAAGATGCACTGAGCGAGCCGATCATTGTCGACCTCCGCAATATTTATTCGCCATCAAGCATGCAAAAGAGGGGGTTCCGCTACTTCAGCGTTGGTCGTTAGTTGCTGGCGTCTGCGAGTCCCACTGCACAGATCGCTTGGTCCGAACTCGAAAACGCAGGCCGCCGAAACGCTCCAGCGGCTGGCGCAACGCGAGCCTCGCGCGTTCGTCCATTGGTCGATGGGCTATCTGTCGTAGGATGGATGATGGGAGCCGGATGAACCGAGAGGTTCACGTCCGGTTGTGTGTCCAGCGAAGGCTGGCATGTTCAGCAGGAGACAGACCTGCCGGGGTAGAAGTCAGAGCCCTGTAGTTTGGATAGCGGAGGAGATGGAAACAGAACCTTCGAAGCCTATCGACAAGATCTCCCTGGGGAGATCACGAGTTATCGGGCCGTAATAACAGTAAACGCGTTGTGGCCTCGAAAGTGCGTAAATCCGAGAGCCGAGCCCGCAACCGAAGGGCGAAGGCGGCGTGGGCAGCCGAACACTGACCGATACGGCTGTTTATCTCGGCGGGGTGGAAGCGACAGCACGGTGACAAGGACATGCTGAGCAACTGGAGAAGCCCTCCTCGTCCCGGCGAGAAACCGTCGGAGCAAGGTAGGTCGTATAACCGGGCACACCGGGAAGTCGGCCGAAGACGAGAGGGTGGCGGCTGGGTCCGTAGTAGCGAGGAAGCGGAGTAATGTCCGTGGAGCCAAGGGACCCTGCCATTTGCAACGTCTCCAACGTAAGGAAGGCAAGGACGAGATGACAAAGACGTCCATCGATTTGCAGGACCTGAGGCGGAGACTATACGTCAAGGCGAAGGCTGAACCGTCCTGGCGTTTCTGGGGTCTACACGTCCACGTCTGCAAGATGGAGACCCTACGCACAGCGTACGACATGGCCAAAGCGAACGATGGGGCTCCGGGGGTAGACGGGGTCACGTTCGAAGCCATTGAAGCGCAAGGCGTAGACGCTCTCCTCGCGCAGCTACGGGACGAACTGACCGGGCGCACCTACCAACCACTTCCGGCCCGGAAGCACGAGATACCGAAGGACGGGGGCAAAGTCCGCGTCCTTTCCATTCCCGCGATTCGCGACCGAGTGGTGCAAGGGGCGCTCAAGCTCATACTCGAACCTGTCTTTGAGGCAGACTTCCAACCGGGATCGTTTGGATATCGGCCCAAACGGACAGCACATGACGCGCTCAAGCGGGTGGCTGAAGCAATAGTCCACCGGAAGACGCGGGTTCTCGACTTTGATCTGCGGGCCTATTTTGACAACGTCCGGCATGACCGGCTGTTGGAGAAAGTGGCTCGAAGGATTGACGACGCGGACATCATGCATCTCCTGAAGATTATGCTGAAAGCCTCTGGCAAGCGGGGCGTTCCGCAGGGCGGTGTGATCTCGCCCTTGCTCAGTAATCTCTACCTCAATGAGGTGGACAAGATGCTGGAGCGAGCGCGGGAAGTCACCCGCAACGGCAAGTACACCTACGTCGAATACGCGCGGTTCGCTGACGACCTGGTGGTCTTGATAGACGCCTACATACGTCATGACTGGCTGGTCGGTGCCGTGACCAAACGACTGCGGGAGGAGTTCGCCAAGCTGCAGGTTGAAATCAATGATGAAAAGAGCCGCACGGTCGACCTGGAACGAGGTGAAAGCTTCGGCTTTCTGGGGTTCGACTTCCGCTACCTCCGCAGTCTGCGCGGAGCGATGCGGCCGCAATATACGCCCAAGCTCAAAAAGCGGACGGCGCTTCTGCGGGCGGTCAAGGAAGTGTTCCGCCGACACCGGTCGCAGCCGATTGACAGGGTCATCAGTCTGATCAATCCGATGCTTCGGGGGTGGGTGAACTACTTCGCGGTCGGGCACTCCAGCGAGTGCTTCGGCTACATCAAAGACTGGGTAGAGAAGAAGGTCAGGCGCCACATGGCGCACGCCCGGAAACGAAAGGGCTTCGGCTGGGAGCAGTGGAGTAGGCCGTGGCTGTACGACACGCTGAAGCTGTTCAACGGCTATCGAGTGCGACGCGACGGACCGAAAGCCGCCCCAGCGTGATAGGTCCCATAAGCCTTGAGGCGAAGCAAATGGGGGCGCGCAGTGCGGGAAATCCGCATGCTGCGTGCGACGTGGAGGGGGCTGGAAACGTGGCCCGGCCAGGACGCCTTGGCCTTGCCGGCGCGCCAGTCCTCGACCCTACCTGCGAGGGGCCGAAAGTGCAATCCCTTCGGCCTACTCACCCCTACATCCCGAGTGGCGGGCGGCTTCCTCTATCTGGTGGCGATCATCGACTGGGCGAGCCGGGCGGTTCTGGCGTGGCGGCTGTCGAACACCAACGATGCGAGCTTCTGCGCGGCGGCGCTGGAGGAGGCGCTGCTTCGGTTCGGAAAGCCGCGGATATTCAATACCGATCAGGGCTCCACGTTCACCGCCGAGGCTTTCGCCGGCAAGCTCGCGGCGGCCGGCGTCGCGATTTCGATGGACGGACGCGGCCGCTTCATGGACAACATCTTCATCGAACGGCTGTGGCGCTCCATCAAGTATGAAGAGGTGCATCTGAAAGCCTACGCCGATGCCCGCGAGGCGCGGGCCGGCATCGGCTCCTGGATGACCTTTTACAATTTTCGACGCCCTCACCAGGGATGAACAACCAGACGCCGATGGCGGTGTGGCGCGCCGGCATGGACAAAATCGAGGCGGCGGCGAGGGCTGTGGATATGCCGCTTCGCTTGGACAACGCAAACGCGTTGCCCACATCCCCCCAGCAGAGGCAGAAGCAGCAAGAAGCGGCTTGACTTTTTGAAGGACAAGGGCAGGCGAGATTACACCTTAAATTCAGCGACCCGTGGTCCCACCAATGGGGTCCAGTTCACCAACCCGTAGTCGGGAAGTTCCGGTCAGTGCGGCTACCCAGGCGACGAAGCAGCGCTGGAACTGCTCGGGGTCCAGCACGGCGAGGATATCGCCAAGATGGTCGTGCGCCGGCCTGCCGTTGGCGAAGGGGCGGAAGCGGCGCAGAAGGCAAGGCTTACGCGTCACCCGTCGTTTCCGGAAAGACGCGGGTCATGTGACCCATCTTGCGGTCAGACCTGATTTCCAGCTTGCCGTAGAGATGCAGGCAGAGATCGGGCTGGGCGAGGATGTCGCGCCATTCCTCGGCGTCCTCGCCGATGAGATTGTGCATTTCGACCCGGCCGCGCCGAGTCGACGCGCCAAGCGGCCAGCCGGCGATGGCGCGCACGTGCTGTTCGAACTGTGATGTCTGCGCGCCGTCGAGCGTCCAGTGGCCCGAATTGTGCACGCGTGGGGCGACCTCGTTGACGACGAGGCCCTCGCGGCCCTGCCGGTCGCGGGTCACGAACAACTCGACCGCCAGAACGCCGACATAGTCGATCGCGTCGAGGACCGTCGTCGCAATGCGCTTGGCCTCGAGCGCGGTGTCGACGCCGACGCGAGCAGGCACGCGGCTCCGCGCGAGAATATGCCGCTCGTGCTCGTTTTCGCTGAGATCGTAGGCGACAATGTCGCCCTCGAGACTCCGCGCCGCAATGACCGACACTTCGCGCTCGAAAGCGACGAAGCCCTCGAGGATCATCGGCGCGCCGCCAAGCGCCCGGTGGACCGCCGAAACATTCGAGCCTTCGCGGATGAGCGACTGGCCCTTGCCGTCGTAGCCGAAACGGCGCGTCTTGAGGATCGCCGGCCGGCCGAGCTCGGCGACGGCGCGGGCGAGGCCGCCTGCGTCCTCAACTCCGACGAAGGGCGCGGTCTTGAGACCGAGGTCGCGCAGGAAAGTCTTTTCGACGAGCCGGTCCTGGGTCAGCGCCAGCGCCCGGACGCCGGGCCGGACCGGCAGGCGTTCGGCCAGGAACTCGACCGTTTCTGTCGGCACGTTTTCCAGTTCGTAAGTGACGATGTCGACGCCGTCGGCGAAGCGCGACAGCGCCTCCTCGTCGCTGAAAGCGGCGATCGTGCGAGCCGCGGCGGCGTCGTAAGCCGGCGCCTCGGACTCGGGAGCGAAGACGTGGGTCCTCAAGCCCAACTTCAGCGCGGCGATCGCCAGCATGCGGCCGAGCTGGCCGGATCCAAGAATGCCGATCGTCGCCCCGGGGCTGAGGATCATTGCGTTCCCTCGTTGGCTGGACGCTCGGCGACGGCCGCGGTTCGCTCGGCCCGCCACGCCTCGAGCCGGTCGGCGAGCGCTTGGTCGGAGAGCGCCAGCACCGCCGCGGCGAGAAGCGCCGCGTTGACGGCGCCGGCTTCTCCGATCGCGAGCGTGCCGACTGGGACGCCCGCCGGCATCTGCACGATCGACAGAAGGCTGTCCTGGCCCGACAGCGCCCTGGATGGGACCGGCACGCCGAACACCGGCAACGTGGTGAAGGCCGCCGTCATGCCCGGCAGATGCGCTGCGCCGCCGGCGCCGGCGATGATGATCTTATATCCCTTCGCCCTTGCTCCTTTGGCGAAGGCGACCAGACGGTCGGGGGTGCGATGAGCGGAGACGATGCGCGCCTCGAAGCCGACGCCGAGCTCATCGAGCATTTCTGCGGCGCGGCGCATCACCGCCCAGTCCGACTGGCTGCCCATGATGACGGCGACGGGTTTTGCCGCTCCGCTCAAGAGCGCCTACCGATGCGCGAATCGACGACATCCATAGAGGCGGCGATTAGAGGAAGCACGCCAGAGTCGCAAGCGCCAGCAGCGATTCTAAAAGTAGGAATTGTTGCTCGTTCGAGTCCAGCCCCGAAGCTCCGGACGTCGAACTCGCTGCGCATCACGATCCACGGCGCCGAAAGACCAAGGCCAACGCGCATTCCTTCCCAGAGAAAAGCGGAGCTAGAATACGAAAACATCAAGCTTTTGTCCATTCTTGCCGAATGCGTCACGGTTCTCATGAACCTCGTTTGACACAACCAAGGAAGTTGAGGATTCACTTGACGGATGTTAACCTGCATGACACTGTCACGCGTGGGTTGCGTCATCCGTCGTCGGCTTGCGGCGATTGAAGACCGGTAGGCTCATAGGGGCGTCACGGGACTGGCGCTGCGGAGAGGGGAATACGCTTCACAATCGGGTAAGCGCTTGTGCGCTGGGCCGCAGCCGTTTGCCCCGAGAGGCGCAGCGGTCTAGGTTGTTGGGACTAAGATGGAGGCCAAGTTCTCACTGGGCGAGGCGTTGCTTCACTCAAAGTGCGGTAGCGTGGAGGAGCTTGACCCAAAGAGACTGACCGTGGGTCTCGTTCCATCCATTCAGAAAATTCTGCGGGGTCAGTGCGTTTGATACTTTTGTGTCGTGGGATTCAAGGTCCCATGCGCTCCCTTAGCAGCCTCAACGAGAGAACGATGGCGCGTTTTGAAAGTTTGACGCAGTGTCTGGATTTGGAGGGAGGGGAACGCTGGTTTGCAGCGCGAACGCTCCCGCATCGTGAGAACAGCGCTCATTTCAATCTCCATTGCTTGGGCTTTCGTAGTTTCGTTCCCAGATTTTGGCGCACCATTCGACACGCTAACAAATTGCGCAACGTCTACGCACCATTGTTTCCTGGTTATATTTTCCTCATTCTCGATCTCTCCCGCGACCGTTGGCGCTCCGTCAATTACGCCACCGGCGTCGCCTCGCTGATCATGGGCGTTGAGCAGCCGATTCCAGTGCCGCCTGGGGTAGTCGAGGCGCTGATCGCCCGGCGTGAACACTCAGGAACGATTCGCCTCGACCACGACCTTGAGGTCGGTGAGAGAGTTCGCATACATTCGGGCCCCTTCGCCGAGACCCTTTGTCGTGTCGAGCATCTTGACGACAGAGGGCGCGTGCGAGTGCTGCTCGAAATCATGGGCGGACAAGTCGTGGCGCAAGTGGACAGGTCAGCCCTTAGACTAGCCTGATCTATTCGTGACGCGAGGCGTTGGTCTCACAAGCGGGCGCGTGGGTGCGGGTCGAGGTCCTCCACGACCCACTCGCGCATTTCGGCGCGACGTTCGTGCTTGGGGTCTTTGACGACTTCAATCAATTCGGCGTGGCGCCTTCGAGCACGTCGATGAGCTTGGCCTTGCGCGCATCGAGCGGTCCGCCGAGCAGGTTTTGGTCCTGTAAGCCCCAACCCTTCCGAGCGCGGATTTCAAAAAGGTGGTCCAGCCCAGGGCCGGCAGCAGCGTTACAGGCAGCCGGTCGAGCTTGAATTCCTCCGGGAACCTCAATTCGACACAGAGCCTTCGGCTTTAGGTCGTCGAGTGTGGCTTTGAGGCGAACGATGGCCGAGGTCATGCCGCGAGCTTACGATGCCTCCCTTGGGCTGCCCAGCTCCAAGGCAGAGGGCCGTCGAGCCGATACACGGGTGATCGGCGATCCGCGCCAGCACGTCGGGCAGCAACGCCTGCAAATCGACGTCGTTCATCTTAGCCGTCACGATGATCCTGTACAGAGCAAAGCTCCGAAGTACACCTGCGCGCGGCATAGCACGCCGCGGGTAGTCCCGGAGCAGGCGCGCCCTGCGACATTTCGGCGACGGCGGCGTTTTCGCCGGGCGGCCCGGCGGGCCACTCCACCCACACGAGTTGACGTCTACTTCGATTGCAGGCGGCGGTTATTTTTCTTATATTTTCTTAAGCGCGTCTTTTCTTGTGCAATACGAAAATAGCACGCTTTTTTCAATTCTTGCCGGCGCGTCATGGTTCTGACGCAACCGTCTGACACAACCAAGGAGGTTGCCAATTCACTTGACGGATGATTACCGGCATGACACGTTGACGGTGGGTTGCCTCATCCGTTGTCGGCACTTGCGGCGATGGATGACCGGCGTCGGCTCATAGGCGCGCCAGGGGACACTGGCGCTGCTGTGAAGGGGAATTCGCATCGATATCGAGTAAGCGCTTGTCCGCTGGGCCGCAGCCGTTGCGACTCAGAGGCGGAGCGGTCTCGGTTGTTGGGCCTACCAAGTTCTCAATGGGCGAGGCGTCGCGTCACCCAAAGTGCGGTAGCGTGCGTGGGCTCCATCCAAAGAGACTGACCGTATGTCTTATACCATTGGCTAGTCTCGAAATGAGTAATGTGCCAAAATCTCCAGAAACTGAGGTTCAGCGCCCTATCGGCTAATCCGGCATGTCGATCTACAGCGAAAGATCGTAGCCGCAGACAGAAGGAGGAGTAAAGCCTTGCTCAACAAGGTTCCCGCAGAGTCAATCGAGTACATTGAAGATATCGGCGGCGCGCAGGCACCGTCTATAGACCTCTTTGCTGTCCTCAAAGCTATACTGCGGCGTTGGAAGCTCATTACCGCCATAACGCTGTCCGCATTGATTGCGACATACGGCGTGCTAAGGCTCGTGCCGGCACGTTATAAATCAACGGTCGAGATACTCGTCTACGATCCGCAAGGACAAATCGACGCGACGGTCCAGAAACCGATCTCCCCCTTTGTCGAGGCCCTCAATAACGACGCGATGACCACTGAAATCAATATCCTCAAGTCCAAATCGGTCGCGCTACGCGTCGCCAGCGAGTTGGGCCTCGACAGGGACCCGGAGTTCCGACCTCCAACACCGGATCCCGAATTTGGTGGAACAATCCTACGACCGAATCGCGGCTTTAGCGGAACGGCTTGGTTTCCCCGGCCTGGGTCGAGCCTTCAGCAACAGCAGAGAAGACCATTGGCGGAACAGAGGACAAGGCCAGAAAGCTGGATCGGGCGGCAGATGCATTGCTTAAGAGACTGGACGTTTCGCAGAAACTCCTACATCATAAACGTTGTACGACATCGCAGGACCCGATCGAGGCGCAGCGCCTGGCGGCGACTATCGCGAATGATTATTTGGCGAGCCAGCAGGAAGCGCGGCAAGCAAGCGCTAAATCATGTGGCGACTTGGCTTAAGCGCCGTGTCGACGATCTGCAGTCTCAGATATTGGACACCGAGTCCGCAATAGAGAAATTGAAGGTTGAAAGCGGCATCCATGACTCCGAACTCGGATAAAGTCAGAGAGCAGCAGATTGGCGGCCTCACTACCCAGCTCATGGCCGCCCGCGAAGACGTTAGCGACAAGCGTGCTCGCCTCGAACAGGCGCGTCACGTGATCGACACCAACGGCGATATCGACAGTATCCCTGAGCTAACCGCTTCCACCGCGCTCACAGATCTCCGTCACAAACAGAGGGAATTGAATTGGAGCGTCGCTGAGCTGCAGAATAAAGTGGGTCAGCGTAATATCCAGGTCGTCTCTATTCAAGCCCAGCTGGCCACCGTCAACAAGCAGATCGAGGCCGAGGCGGAGCACATCCTTGGCAATATGAAAAATGCTTACGATATCGCGGTGCAGCGGGAGCAAACGCTAGAGGCGAACCTCCAGCGCCTCTCGGCGAATCAAAATTCGGAAGCCTACATCAAGCTGGAGCAGCTTCGACATTTGGCTGATGCAGACCGCAAGGATTACCAGACTTATCTGACTCAGTACAACGATACCAGCGAGAAGCGCGAGCTGCAGAACGCAGGTGCTGCACGGATTATTTCACCAGCATCGCTTCCAAGGCACCCCAGCAAAAGTCGCCTGAAGTTTTATGCGATTGGTGGGATAGGGGGTCTCGGTGGCAGTTTGCTGCTAGCTTTCCTGCTGGAATATTTTAAGCCCGGCATCAAGACTAGTGCGGAGATCGAGCAAACCTTCCGCCTACCGGTCGTGGGGGCTATTCCTTTGGTGTCGCTGCGGAAAAGCCGAGGCGTTTCCGCATTATCGACCGTTAGACGGATTGGTCAATGAACCACTGTCGCAATTGAGCGAGGCGATCCATACATTGCGGATCAGCCTTGAGCTCTTGAGCGCCAATCCAAAAGTCATTTTAATTACCTCGGCGGTACCCGGCGAGGGCAAATCAACCGCCGCAATGATGCTCGCCGCTTCCAGCGCGGGTTCAGGCAAGAGAACCATATTGCTCGACTGCGACTTCCGCCTGCGCTCGACCTCGGAGGCACTGCGAAGGCTCCGAAGCAAGCATCGGCCAGGGCTTGTCCGAGTTACTCCGCGGCGCAGCAAAACTCGAGGATGTCATCATCGAAGACCCGATTACGAAGATGCATCTGATCTCCGCCGGATCCATGGCGCCAAACGCGGCCGACTTGCTGATGTCTCAGGGGATGCTGGATCTCATCGCCGTGCTGCGAAGTGGTTTCGACTATATCGTTATGGATGCTCCGCCTTTGCTGCCGGTCGTGGATGCGCTCGCCCTCGCAACCGTCGCAGACAAGATTTTGCTGATCGTGGAGTGGCGCCGGACGCCGCGCGCCAGCATATACGAAGCTCTCAGGGTTTTGGGGCACGAGGCGAATCGCGTCGCCGGCATCGTCCTTAACAAGGTCGAAATCAATCAGCTGCCCGGATATGGCGGCGGCTACTACCGCTCCGTTGGCAAGTATTTCGGCGACGCATGAAACCGTGCTCACCGGGCGTTCGGCTAATTGAGCGGTTCCGACGGATGCAGGCGAAACGAAGGCTACTCAGTTCGATTGAGCGCGAGAAGCGGGCCGCGTTGCGCATCACCGCCACGAAACCAGCAGTCTGGCCACGGCCCGGCGATCGAGCAGGTATCGGCGGCGACGGACGCTGGACGCTGAACTGCGGCGACCTCTTCCAATGAGCTTTTCCACGTGAATGCCTCGCGTCGCTACCTGCTCATCTCGCCTTGCCGGGACGAAGCCGAGTACCTCCGCCGCACGCTGGACAGCGTCGCGGCGCAGTCGGTGCAACCGGCGGCCTGGGTGGTGGTCGACGACGGATCGACCGACGAAACCCCGGCCATTCTCGAGGAGTACGCTCGCCGGCTGCCATACCTCCGCTTGGTGCGGCGCACGGATCGCGGCCGCCGGCAGGTGGGGCCGGGCGTCATCGAGGCCTTCTACGCCGGCCTGGAGACCGTGCGCCTGGAGGACTTCGACTACCTCTGCAAGCTCGACATGGATCTGGACCTGCCAGTCTCGCTATTTCGAGCTGCTGATGCAGCGGATGGAGAGCGATCCGCGCATCGGAACCACCTCCGGCAAGCCGTGGTTCGTCCATCCCGCGGAGCGGCGCGCTAGTGCCGGAAATCTGCGGGGACGAAATGTCGGTCGGCATGACCAAGTTCTACCGCGTCGCCTGTTTCCAGGAGATCGGCGGCTTCGTGCGCCAGGTCATGTGGGACGGCATCGATTGCCACCGGGCCCGCATGCTCGGCTGGATTGCGGAGAGCATCTGATGACGAGCGCCTCCGCTTCATCCACCTGCGCCCGCAAGGCGCCAGCCAAAAGGGCATTTGGACGGGACGGCTTCGCAAGGGATTTGGCCAGTACTTCATGGGCACGTCGCCGCTCTATTACCTGGCGGTCGTTATCTATCACCTGCCGGCCTATCCGGCGCTGATCGGGAGCGTGGCCATGCTGTGGGGCTACCTCAGGAGCTGGCTGAAGCGCTTGCCGCGCTACGATGACCTCGAGTTCAGGCGCTTCCTCCGCTCCTACCAACACGCTTGCCTGCGTATGGGCAAGCGGGCCGCCACAGCCCGAATCAACGCCGACCGGGCCCAGCTTTGGCGTGCCAGCCACACGGCTCATGCTGACCTAGCTAGCTAGACTAACATGAGCCCGTTTTAATCATGGCGGCTCCCCGGGCGGGTGATCGAGTTCGGATGAGAGTTTGGTGGAGTTAACGCGAGTTGCCCGGTCGCGGAAGGCGCCGGCGAGCCGGGTCCGGCGGGCGCGCATGCTGCTTGTCTATCGGGATGACGCTGTCCTCATGCGGTTGGACGGGCGGTTGGGGTGACGCACCAGACGGTCGAGCGCTGTCTGCGTCGCGCCGAGAGGCTCGGCCTCACGGCGACACTCGATGGCAGTCCGCGGCCGGGACGCGAACCGGTCATCACCGACGAGGCGCGGACCTTCATTGTCGACCTCGCATGCCGCAAAGCCAATGACCTCCTGGCTCAATCTCGTCGAGGGCTTCTTCTCCAAGCTCGCGCGCTCCGTGCTGCGTCACATCCGCATCCCCTCCAAACAGGAACTCAAGGATCGCGTCTTGCCGCCAGCGATGACCTCGAAGCCGATCCTGTCGTCCACACCTGGACCTACAAACTCAATGAAGTGGCGTGATATGGGTCGATCCTGGGAAGCGGTGTACTAGGCAATGCAGGATCTAAAGGAAAAGATCATTCGCGGCGGGGCGGCGCGACTGGGCGGGCAGGTGGCCACCCTGGCGCTGCGCACGGGTTCTCTCGTCGTGCTGGCGCGGCTGTTGAGCCCGAAGGATTTCGGGTTGGTCGGCATGGTCACGGCATTCACCGGCGTGCTGGCATACTTCCGCGATTTCGGGCTGTCGGCGGCCGCCGTGCAGCGCTCGGACATCACCCGCGATCAGCACTCGAACCTCTTCTGGATCAACATCCTGCTCGGGGCGCTGCTGTCGCTCGTGACGCTGGCGGCGGCGCCGGCCATTGCCGCGTTCTACCATGAGCCTCGCCTGGTTTGGGTCGCGGCGGTGCTGGGGACGGCGTTCCTGTTCAACTCGGCCGGAATACAGCAATCCGCGCTGTTGCAGCGGCAGATGCGCTTCACCGCCATGGCGGTGATCAGCGTGGCGTCGCTGACGGTCGGCGCCGCGATCTCCATCGGCGGAGCCGCAATCGGCTGCGGATACTGGGCGCTCGTCGCTTCGTCGGTGACAACCCCGCTTGTCGCCAGCATCGGCTTCTGGCTCGCGACGGGTTGGGTCCCAGGGATGCCGCGCAGGCGCGCCGGCACCCGCTCGATGATGCGCTTCGGGGGCACGCTCACGCTGAACGAGATCATCGCCTACATCGCCATCAACGCGGACAAAGTGATGATCGGGCAATTCCTTGGCGTCGACGCGATCGGAATCTACGGACGGGCCTCCCAGCTCCTCGTTATTCCGACCGGCGCTCTGGATTCGGCCGTTGGCGAGGTGGCGTTTTCCGCGCTCTCCCGCCTGCAGAATGATCCTGCTCGCTTCAGAAGCTACTTTCTGAAGTGCGCCTCGCTCGTCCTCGGGCTGACCTTGCCGATCACGATCGCCTGCGCACTGTTTGCCAACGACATCGTGCTCGTCCTGTTGGGGTCGAAGTGGCAGGCCTCGACCGCAATCGTCCGCCTCCTCGCGCCGACGATCGCGGCGATGGCCGTCCTTAGCCCGATGCGATGGCTGATCTACTCGCTCGGGCTGGTGCAGCGGAGCCTCAAGATTACGCTGGTCTTGGCGCCCATCCTGATCCTGGGATGCCTGTTGGGATTACGCTATGGCGCGGCGGGGGTCGCGTTTGCCTACTCGGCGGTGATGGTGCTATGGGTGGTTCCGCAGGTTGCGTGGTGCGTGCACGGCACCCCGATTTCCCTCCGCGATGTCGCGGCGGTGGTGATCTGGCCGCTGGCCTGTAGCGTCCCGGCGGGAGCGGTCGGCTACGCCGTCCGGCTGATGTGCGGCGACTTCCTTTCGCCATTGCCGAGACTTGTCCTCGAAACTGGCGTGCTGGCCGTGACGTTCTTTGCTCTGCTGCTCTTCGTGGCCGGGCAGAAGGCGCTCTATGCCGATCTCCTGCGCGGATTGATTGGGAGAAAGCCGGTTCAGGACTATTCGGAGCGCCCTGGCGTGAAACTTGACACTGACGGATGGACGGCCCCGAAATGCGCTAAAGTGCCTGCGGAGTAGCCGACGCGCAAATTTAGTCGCCGGTTCACGGCAGCCCTCAATCAGATCATGGGGTTACGCCCCTGTTTAGCGGCGACATGATTTTTGGCTCCTTCGGCCAATATCCATAAATAGTAAGCAGTTATGTAGATTCTTCAAGGAGCTTCCTCCATGTGTGGCGTCGCCGGGATCATCGGGCGGCTGGACAACCGCAACCGCGCCGCGCTGGAGCGAATGAACGATGCGATGGTCCACCGCGGCCCGGACGCGAGCGGGACGTGGGTCTCCGCGCCGGACTCTCGCGGCTGGGGCGCTCTGCTCGCCCACCGCCGTCTCTCAATCCTCGACCTCTCGCCTGCTGGCGCCCAGCCCATGGTGGACCCGGTGACCGGGCACGTGATCGTGTTCAACGGCGAGATCTACAACTTCCGCGACCTTCGGCGGCGCCTGGGTTCCGAGGCGCAGGATCTGCGCTCTACCGGCGACACGGCCGTCATGCTTCGGGCCCTTGGCCTGCATGGGCCGGAAGCGGTGGCTTGGCTCCGCGGCATGTTCGCCTTCGCCTGCTGGGACCCCAAGGAGCGCCGGCTCCTGCTGGCCAGGGATCCCCTGGGAATCAAGCCTCTCTACCTGGCGCGGTCGTCGGATCCGGATGCGGGCTGGTCGTTGGCCTTCGCCTCGGAGCTTCGCGCCCTGCTGGCTTCCGGCCTGCTCGGCTCGCCTCGCCTGGACCCGCAGGCCGTGGCCAGCAGCGTATGGAACGGCTTCGTGGTCGGCCCTGGCGCCGCCGTCAAGGGCGTCGAGCTGCTCTGGCCGGGCCGCTTGCTCGAGTTCGACGGCGCCGGCAAGGAGGTTCGCCAGGAGGACTTCTGGCGCATCCCCGACCGGGCGCCCGATCCGATCGCGGACGAGCACAGTCTGGCCGCCGTCCTGGAGGAGGGGCTGAGGCTTCACCTCGCCAGCGACGTGCCCCTGGCGGTCTTGCTTTCCAGCGGCGTGAACTCGTCAGCCGTCGCGAACCTGGCCCAGCACGCAGCCCAGGGCCCCATCCACACCTTCACACTGGCCTTCGAGGAGCAGGAGCTGAACGAAGGACCCATCGCGAGGCAAATCGCCGCCGCCATTGGGACAGAGCACCACGAGGTCGTGCTGACGGAGGCGAGCTTCGTTGAGAACCTGGAGAGTGCGCTGGACGGCCTGGACCAGCCGACCTTCGACGGGCTTAACGCCTACTACATTTCGCGCGCCATTCGCGAGGCCGGGTTCACCGTAGCTCTGTCGGGGACGGGCGGGGACGAGCTGTTCGGAGGCTACGCCTCGTACCGCGACCTGCCGCTGCTGCACCGGTGGTCCCGGCGCGCCGCCTGGGCGCCCCGAAGCCTGCAGATCGCCGCGGCGAGGCTGGCCACTTGGCCGTTGCGACGATCCGGCGGGACGGTGCCGCCTCAGACCCGTTGGGCGAAACTTCCCGAGATGGTCCGTCACGGCGATGATCTGTTGGCGCTCTATCAGCTGGCCTACGCGCTGTTCCTTCCCGGATTCCAGCATGAGCTTCTGGCGCCCGACTTTGCCGAACCGCTGACCGATGGACTGCCCGCAGCCATGCGTCAGCGGCTTATCACCGAGAACTCGCGGCCGCACCCCGCTTTCGGCCATCAGCGTTATGGAGCAGCGGCTTTTCCTCGGCGAGCGGTTGCTGCGTGACAACGACGTCGCGAGCATGGCCTGCTCGCTGGAGCAGCGAGTGCCGCTGGTGGACCAGATCGTCCTCGAGAGCGTGGATCGCCTGCCGGATCACATGCGCTACCGGCCACTGGGCCAGAAGGCTATGTTGCGGCGCATCGGTCTGCGCGGCCTTGACCCGGCGCTGTTCGATCGGCCCAAGAGCGGGTTTGTGCTGCCGTTCGATCGCTGGATTCGCCGAGGCCTGAAGGACGCCATGGACCAGACCCTGCGGGACCCGCAGGCTGTCGCTCCAGTCGGGCTTGACCCCGTAGCGGTGGAGCGGCTATGGCGCGCCTTCCTCGACGGGGCGCCCGGCATGTATTGGTCGCGAGTTTGGTCGGTATACGTCTTCATCCGATGGTGCCATCGCAACCGCGTTTTCCGTTGATGCGGCGTCCGGGCCGAGGGATTTTCCTGTCCATGAGCCCAGAACGCCTTAACATCCTCTACGTTTCCCCGATGCCCGCCAGCCCTCCGCGCTTTGGCGCCCAGGCGAGAGTGCATGGGCTCATGACCCAGCTGGCGCAGCGCCACGACGTGACAGCTGTGACGCTCGTCGGTGAAGAGTTCGACGCCGACGAGTCCCGCCGGGCCATGCAGGCCTATTGCCGCGAGGTGTTGCTGGTACCGAACGCCCGCGATGGGCAAGGCCTCGCCAAGCGGCTGCTGCAGGTCCGGTCCCTGGCCTCGACTCGGAGCTTCGAGCGGCTCCTGTTCACAGTGCCAGCATTGCAGCAGGCCCTCGACCGACTTCTGCGCGCCCAGCGGTTCGATATCGTCAACCTAGAGTTTTCGCTTCTTGGCCACTGCCGTCTGCGCCAGGCTCCGCCCGGGCAGAAACCACCGCCCCTAGTCGTCAATTCGCACGACATCGCCTATGACCTCGCCCGGCAGTTCGCCCGCCTTGGCGGCAACCTCGGCCGGCGCCTCTATGCCGCGGCCAACTGGCGCAAGCTGCGACGCGAGGAGTTGGCGACCTACCGCGACGCCGACGGCGTCTATGTGTGCAGCGAGGCGGATGAGCGGCGCCTGCTCAATGATGCGCCCGGTGTCCGTACGGCGGTCATTCCCAACGCCGCAGACATCGTGTACTACCAGCCCCGCCCCCACGACCCGCGGCCGGACGGCCGCACCGTGGTCTTCTTCGGGCTCCTCTCCACCGTCCCCAATATCGATGCCGTGGTCCATTTTGTGCAAGAGATCTGGCCCCGCATCGCTGCGGCGCACCCCGAGGCGCGTTGCAAAATTATCGGCGGCCATCCGCCGCCGTCGCTCCTGCCGCTGGCCGGGCCGCGGGTCGAGCTGACCGGCTTCGTGTCGGACTTGCGGCCACATCTTGCGGCGGCTGCGGCCGTAGTCGTGCCGCTACGCCTCGGCGGCGGCACCCGTCTCAAGATCGTCGAGGCCATGGCGATGGGGAAGGCCGTTGTTTCGACCACTCTGGGCGCAGAAGGAATCGAGGCTGTCCCCGGGCGCGATATCCTCATCGAGGATGAGCCCGCAGCCTTCGCGGATGCAGTGGGCCGTCTGTTGGCCGAGCCCGGCCTGGCGGCCCGCATCGGCCAGTCGGCCAGGCAACTCGCCGCAGACCGGTATAGCTGGAGCGGGGCGGCCCGGGGCCTAGAAAACTTCTACCGCCGGATCCTGGAAAACGCTTCGTGAGAGCAGCGCTTATCGGAGCCGGGCAGATCGCCCGACAGCACCTCTCCTGCCTGAAGACCCTGCCGGGCGTCGAATTGGCCGCGATTTGCGACCTCTCGCCCGCCACGGCAGAGGCTGCCGCGGAGAGGTACGGCATCCGGTCCTGGTTCACCGACCACAGGGCCATGCTGGAGAAGGCCCGACCGGACATCGTCCACGTCACCACGCCTCCGACCTCGCACTTCAGGCTGGCTATGGACTCGCTCGACGCTAGCGCCCATGTCATCGTCGAGAAGCCGGCCACTCCCGCCTTCGAGGAACTGGAGACGCTGGTCCGACGCGCCCAGAAGGCGGGTCGCCATCTCGTCGAGGATTACAACTACGTCTTCAACCAGGCCCCGCAGGAAATCCTGCGACGCGTCGAGTTCGGGCGAGTTCGGAGCGGTGACACATGTCGAGGTGTTCATCTGCCTCGATATCCTTGGCCCTGGCGGCTTCGCCGACCCCAACTCGCCGCACCCCGCGCTGACGCTGGCCGGCGGGGCCATCGCCGACTTCCTGCCCCACCTGGCGTCGCTGGCGCACCTCTTCGTCGGTGCCGCATCGGACCGCCCAGACGGTCTGGAGCAAGCGCAAGTCCTCGGCCCTGCCGTTCGACGAGTTCCGCGCCGTGGTGGACGCGGAGCGCGGAACGGCGGCCCTCGGCTTCAGCTCCAGCTCGCAGCCGGACGCTTTCTGGCTGCGGGTCTACGGAGAGCGAATGCAGGCCACCGCCAACCTGTTCGAGACACGGCTCACATTCGACGGCCCCCGCGACGTGCCCAAGCCGCTACGCCCCTTCTTCAGCGGCCTGGAGGAAGGGAAGACCATTCGTCGCGCTGCGCTGGCCGACGCTGCTCCGCAAGTTCAAGGGCCCCGGCGCCTACGAGGGGCTGTGGGAGCTTCTTGGCCGCACCTACCGGGCGCTGGCCGACGGGTCGGCGCTGCCGGTCACGGCGAGCCAGGTCCTCGAGGTCAATCGGATGGTTGAGGCCCTCAAGCCGAAGGAGCAGCGGCTGTGAAGGCGCTTGTCACCGGCGCGAACGGGTTCCTCGGCCGGCACGTGGTCGTCGCGCTGCTGGCCCGGGGCATCGAGGTCCGCGCCCTGGTCCGCCCGGCCGCGCGTCTGGAAGCGCTCGGATGGCCCTCCTCGGTGGAGGTCTTCCGGGCCGATCTGCGCACATCGCGCGAGCTCGGACGCGCCTTCGAGGGCGTCGACGTGCTGCTACACCTGGCGGCGGTCGATCTCAGGCGGGGAGGACGCGCAATTCGCGGGAACCGTCGCCGGCACCGAGCGACTGCTGGACGCCATGGCCGCCAGCGCCTGCCGACGGCTGGTGCTGTGCAGCAGCTTTTCGGTCTACGACTACAGCTCGGTTCGCCGCACCCTGGATGAGGACTCGCCGCTGCACCAGGCGCAGGACGTCTATACCCGCGACGGCTACACCATCGCCAAATGGTGGCAAGAGCGGGTGACCCGGCGCTTGGCCGAGGAGCACGGCTGGGACCTCACCGTGCTCCGGCCTGGCTTCATCTGGGGACGCGATCACGGCTACCTGGCCGCCCTGGGCCAGCAGTTCGGGCGCCACCATCTGGTCATCGGTCCGCTGACCCGCATCCCGATGACCCATGTGGAGAACTGCGCCGACGTCTTTGCGCTGGCGGCGGCGGACCCCCGCGCTCGAGGCCAGACCTTGAACGTGGTCGACGGCCCGGGCGAGCGCATCTGGACCTACCTCTCCGATTACATGCGCGGCAGCGGCCAACCGGGCTGGCGCGTGCCCGTCCCCTATCGGCTCGCGATCTCGGCGGTGCGGCTAGGCTACGTCACCGTCTTCAGGCGCGCCACCAAGGTGCCCAGCATCCTCATCCCGAGACGGCTCGAGGCTATGCTCAAGCCGCTCCGCTTCGAGAACCGCAGGCTCCGGGAAACCCTGGGATGGACGCCGCCCCTCGACTACCGGCAGTGCCTGGCGCGGACCTACGGTCCCGCGCCTGGCGCAGACGGGCGCTCCGGCGCGGACTCCCTGGCCGCTCGAACAGCCGTTCCAAACTGAGGAACCGCTTCTCGAAGAGCCCGTCGCTCAAATAGGCCAAGGCCGAGAAAGCGTCGCTCCCCTACATCTTGTGGGTACCATACTTTCCCAGCGCATACCAATTCCGAGCGCCGATTTAATCTTTCCAATCTTTTGCGGCGCCATCTCCGGGCGACGCGTCGGGAACAAGAACGACGACCGGCTTCGCTGCGCCGGCCTTTGACGGGCGCGCCACCCACCGGCGACGGGCTGTGGGAACGGCTTCGGCGAAAGCAATTCGGTGGTCTCCTTCAAGGCGCGGAGAACAAATATGGAACATCATCCCGGCGCTGTCAAGAAATTGTTTGATTTGCATAACCCGCAGGCCTGGAGAGCCGCCGCAGAGGAGAATCAGGCCTGGGAGCGACCCCGAATGCAAGGTTGTCGATATCTTCTACGCTGGCCCCGCATCTCTGAGCTGGCGCGCCGAGTTCGGGGCGAGTGGTCATGACAGCCCCGTACTCAGCCAGGGTTCGCCTCCGATACTCGGGAATGCATCCCCTGGCTCATTTCACCGATTCATTTCTCTGTGCTTTTCCGATCGTCGTCTATCAGATCCCCGTTCGTGTGTCGGTAGCAGATCGTGTGCTTGGCATCAATTTTCCAATTTTCGTTGACGCATTGGCGGAAACGGCATAAAGTTGTGAGGCTTCTCGAAGTGAACGCCCGTCCAGAGAGCATCAGAGACCGAACCCCAGCCCGCCTCTACGCAGCGCCCAGCCTGCAGGACCGTGGACACGCGCCCGCAATGCAGGATCTAAAGGAAAAGATCATTCGCGGCGGGGCGGCGCGGGTGGGTTCGCAGGTGGCGAGCTTGGCGCTGCGCATGGGCGCTCTCGTCGTTCTGGCGCGGCTGTTGAGCCCGAAGGATTTCGGGTTGGTCGGCATGGTCACCGCGCTCACTGGCGTGTTGACCTGGTTTCGCGATTTCGGGCTGTCCGCGGCCGCCGTGCAGCACCCGGACATTACAAAGGACCAGCACTCGAACCTCTTCTGGGTCAACGTCCTGATCGGGGCGCTGCTGGCGCTCGTGACGCTGGCGGCGGCGCCGGCCATTGCCGCATTCTACCACGAGCCTCGCCTGGTTGGGGTGGCGGCGGTGCTGGGGACCGCGTTCCTGTTCAACGCGGTGGGGATACAGCACTCCGCGCTGTTGCAGCGGGAGATGCGCTTCACCGCCATGGCGGCGATCGGCGTCACGTCGCTGACGGTCGGCACCGCGATCGCCATCGGCGGAGCCGCAATTGGTTATGGATACTGGGCGCTCGTCGCATCGTCGGTGGCAACCCCGCTTGTCGCCAGCATCGGCTTCTGGCTGGCGACGGGTTGGGTCCCAGGAATGCCGAGCCGGCACGCCAGCATCCGCTCGATGATGCATTTCGGCGGCACGCTGACGCTGAACAACGTCATCGCCTACCTCACCCTCAACGCAGACAAAGTGTTGGTCGGGCGGTTCCTTGGCGTCGACGCCATTGGCCTCTACGGACGGGGCTTCCAGCTCGTCAGCCTTCCGATCGACAGTCTGGATGCGGCGGTTGGCGAGGTGGCGTTCTCCGCGCTCTCCCGCCTGCAGAGCGATCCTGCTCGCCTCAGAAGCTACTTTCTGAAGGGCTTCTCGCTGATTCTCGGGGTGACCTTGCCGATCACGATCGCCTGCGCGCTGTTTGCCGACGACATCGTGCTCGTCCTGTTGGGGCCGAAGTGGCAGGCCGCGACCGAGATCGTCCGCCTGCTGGCGCCGACGATCGCGGTGAGCGCTGTCACTCACCCGGTGATATGGCTGATCTACTCGCTCGGGCTGGTGCGGCGGAGCCTCAACATTTCGCTGGTCTTCGCGCCCATCCTGATCCTGGGCTTCGTGTTGGGATTACCCCACGGCACGGCGGGGGTGGCGTTCGCCTACTCGGCGGTGACCGTGCTATGGGTGGTCCCGCATATCGCGTGGTGCCTGCATGGCACGCCGATTTCCCTGCGTGATGTCGCGGCGGTGGTGATCCGGCCGCTGGCCTGTGGCGTCATGGCGGGAGCGGTCGGCTACGCCGTGCGGCTGACTTGTGGCGGACACCTTTCGCCGGCGCCAAGGCTTGTCTTGGAGACCGGCGTGCTGGCCGTCACGTTCTTTGCTGTGCTGGTCTTCGTCGCCGGGCAGAGGGCTCTCTATGTCGACCTCCTACGCGAATTGATGAGGAGAAGGCCGGTCCAGGACCAGGCGGAGAGTGGCGTAAAACTTGACGCTGACGGATCGACGACCCCGAAACCCGCTAAAGTCCCTGCGGAGTAGCCATGACGGCGCTGATCGAGGGGTTGGTCCCGATCTGCCGCAGCATAACCGAGGGAGTAATTTGCTCGGGACATTGACATGCTCGGAGGGCCCACCGGCAGGGATTTGCGAAGTTGGATGTTCGGTAAGAACGTTGGAATTGGAAATGGTCGGTTTCTCCGCTACGCCCCAATATCATGCGTCCCCCGATTCGACGTTAGCGGCCGTCCGCATGCACGAGGGACCGATCCTCGTCGATCTCGATGAAACCCTGTACCTGCGAAATTCCACCGAGGATTTCATCGATTGCGCGCGACCCGGGCTGCTGGCGTTGCTGTTGCTGCGCGTGCTCGACGCGCTCAAGCCATGGCGGCTGACCGGCGGCGCCGATACGCGGGACAATTGGCGGGTCTGCACCATTCAGACCTTCTTTCCCTGGACTTGCTGGCGCTGGCGCGCAAAGGTTCCATTCTTCGCGGTGCGATATGTCAATCGAGAACTTAAGGCAGCACTGAAGGCGCGCGCAGAGCCGCCCGTCATCCTGACCACAGGCTTCGATTCCCTCGTCGCCCCCCTGTTGGCGGCAATGGGCTTTGCGGACGCGCCGCTAATTGCGGCACGCACATACCCGTTCGCCGACCGGCGTAACGGAAAGCTGCACATGGCGACGCGCGAGCTCGGCGCGGAAACTGTGGGCCGCAGCCTCTTCATCACCGATTCGATCAACGATCTCGAAGTGCTGCAGAGCTGTGCACGGCCACTTCTGACGCACTGGCCTCGGGCGCGCTACCGCCGGGCGCTGAGCGGCATCTACTTGCCTGGAGAATACATCTCTCGGATCAAACGTCCGGGGGAGCGCTACATCTTGCGCGGCGTAGTCCAGGAGGATTTCGCTTTCTGGCTGCTGAGCTCAATCGGCTTGGCGGTCAATCCGTTTACCCACTTTGCCGGATTGCTGCTGCTGCTGCTGTCGTTTTGGGCGATTTACGAGCGCGGCTATGTCGATAATGATCGGGTCGCCTCCCGCTACGAGCCCGATCCACAGCTCAGCCCAACCTTCGGCCGCGTACCGGTCGCAGCACCGCCGGCGCAGCCCTGGGTCTGGGCGCTGCTTGCGGGCGCGACCGGGGTCGCGATCCTGCACCCCGGCATGACCGGCTTCGTCGTGCATTTTGCAGGCTGGGCGGCGGTGCTGATTTTGATGTACGCCTGCTTCGTATTTTACAACCGGCTCGACAAGATGACCCGCGTCTGGCTCTACCCGTTGCTGCAAGCCGCGCGCGTCGCCGCATTCACGATCGTCGTGCCCATAGAGCCTGCGGGCATCGCCGCTTTAGGCGCGCATACGCTGTCCCGATGGATGCCGTATCAACTCTACCGCCTGAATTCCGGTCCTTGGCCTAATAACACGAAGCCAGCACTCGCGCGCCTGATCTCGTTCATGCTGCTGTCGCTGTTGATCGTCTGCTCCCTCGGCTCGCCCGTCCTGCTCACGTGGAGCGCATTGGCGTTGCTGCTGTGGAATGTATACTTGGCGCGCCACGACCTTTACGCGGTTTTCACAATGTGCAATCGGGTCGACGCCGGCCGCCGCACACGGGCTCAGCCGCCGGCTCCTTCGCCGTCTCGAACAACCGTTTCGAACGGAGGAACCGCCGTTTCTTGTGGTGAAGGGCCACGGTTGCCCCGTTTTTGACTTCTCGATCCGTACGCCCTTCTCAGCGGAAAAGGCCCCCAGTATCGAGCAATCTCAGCAGCAACAATAAGAAACACGACCCACAAGACTTCGAAGCCGCGCATCCAAATGCTTTCAAAAAAGTTATACAGAATAAAAAACAGAGCAAGCGAGAGCAGGAGTCTCGCCCGAGCCGGGTCGCGGTCTGCGACGCGCCCGACGGCATGGAGGGTCGCGAAGATGAAGACCAATAGTAAAGCGAGGCCGACGTACCCCGTCTCCAGCATCCTATCATAATAGCCGTTGTGGGCATTCGGCATCCGGCTGACCCAGCCGGGAGCTTCAGTATAGGCGGGCGAGCCCGGCACCAGCCAAAAGGATTGGTATCCCCAACCGAGCAGCGGACTACGCGCGATCTCAGATTTGGCAAAATCCCAGATAACAGTACGGCCGGTCAAAGTCGAGTCACCGTATAATATATACGATACGCGATCCATTATACTCGAGTGAGATAGGCTGGAAAACAGCGCGTAACAAAGCGGTATGACCGATATAATTATGGCCGGAGAGAGACGGGTTACCTTTCTCAAAAGCAACGTAAGCCAAGCGAGTATCGGACAAACCAGCGCCAGCGCAAATGCTGTTTTTGAATGGCTCAAGAAGACAACTAAAACGGCCATAAAGAGAATAATAGCGCCCAAAGCTCGTCGCCAGCCGCGCTGCAGCGTTTCGTGAAATGACAGCAAAAAAGCAGCGGCTGCACATTCTCCCAGAGGATTTTTAGTCGCAAAATAACCTCGATAACCTATGTTCACTAGCTTAAAATTGTCCATTTCGATGTCTGAGCTGCCATTGAGTATGAAAAACATGTTCACGATCAAAGCCAATGCGAAGCAGAGAAACACGCCCCGCATGATATCCACATTGCGAGACGCAAGCATGGCAGGCAAAACAATCGATGCAACAACCATCAGTTGCTGTAGATAGCGAATGAACGAGCGCTCCGGGCTGAAAGCCCACAGGACGCTCGCCCCAGCGAGAGCGAGATACATAAACAGACAAATGATGTGGGGGGGAAAGGTAAGGCGAGAACGGTTTTGCACAGCCAATGCAACGGAAATTGCAGCCATAGCAGGCCAGAAAATTCTGGGCGCTGGGTTGCCCTCCAGCGCGTCCTGGCCGCCGGTGTAAGTGAAATCGCTCAATACCGGAAACACGATTAACGCGAAAACGCAGGCCAAGATCGGGAGGATTGCGAATTTGTCGATTGCTTTATGGGCTGGGCCGCTCAAAGTAGCGCGCGACGCGCTCCGGCCTCGGCGCATGCCGTGGCTCCGAGGGTTCATCTTCGATATTCGGGTGACCTGGCTCATTTTATAGAGTAGCTCTGGATAACATCGATCTAGCTTGACTTAATAGTTCGACGCGCTCATTTGCTTAATCTCTTCGCTCATCAAGTTGGCCGGGGAGGAAAGCGGATGGAAGTGCGCGGGGAAGAAGACAAGCAGCGTGGGCACACTACTGGCATGAAAAGGCGACAGAAACCAGTGGCGCCGGAAAACAGCCTCCGGATCAAAGCCTTCTATTCGCTGCTTCCGCAGGTGCAGGCTGTCACCAGACGGCGCCGGATGGAAGGTCTCATGCGGATGCTGGAAATCAAGCCGGGAACTCGAGTGTTGGACCTCGGCGGGGGTCCTAGCATCTGGGAGAATATGCCGGTAGCCCTGGATATCACGATTTTGAACCTCCCGGGCGGAATCGCGTCCTTCGAACGGGATTCCTTTGAACCGGGGACGAGCATCCATACGTTTCACTATGTCGAGGGCGACGCGTGCAACGTCCATCAATTCCCAGATCGTTCCTTCGACCTCGCATTCAGCAACAGCGTCATTGAACACGTCGGTACGCCGGAGAGGCAGGAGGCGTTCGCCCGCGAAGTCGTCCGCCTTGGCAAGACCTACTGGGTGCAGACGCCGTCACACTGGTTCCCAATCGAAGCGCATACAGGCATGCCTTTCTACTGGTTCTACCCTGAACAGCTTCGCGCATGGCTGTTTCGGAGATCGCAGAAGAAGCTTCCGACCTGGTGGACGGAGTACATTGCGAACACCCGGGTCCTCTCGCGCCGCAGGATGGCCGAACTGTTCCCAAAGGCCCGGATCCATGTTGAGTTCTTCTTTGGATTTCCGAAATCCTATGTAGCGTACTCGCCAAGGTGATGCGCGGTTCTTGGTGGTCGCCATGGCGGGGAGTCCGGCAATGGCGTCGCCCCATCCAAATCGGCCATCACCGACTCAAGGCTGCACGAACGGCGTCCTAGCGTCGTAGCGCGCCTTGGCCGGCAGGGCGGAGCGCCCTGACGGGCCGGTCTGGATGGGCGAGGAGCCGGTCGGAGTCACCCAAGGCCATGGATAACCACTGCCGTCGCTGAAGAAAGACGGCGCCGACGAGAAATAGTAGGAATTGGGCAATTTGTGGTTCGGGGTGCCAGCATCCCACCGCACGGTGCTGTCGTAGTAGTCGTAATTGCCATGGCGAAAAGTGTAGGTCGCGCTGTTCGGATCGTAGTCGTATGGCGGTTGTCCATTCCACCCTAAAAACCAGATGCTGCCGGTTTGGCCGCCGTGGTTGTTGCCGTTGAGCACCCAGCCGTGCGCCGCGGTCGTGACTCCTGAGGCGCCAAGCACGTTGCCGACGAACGCCATCCAGTAGGTGTAGCCCATGACTCCGGCGGCGCGCAGGGGCCGGTTCCCGCCGGGCAGATCCCTGGCGTCGTCGATGACGACGCCGCTGATGTAGTCAGTGAAGCGCGCTCGCACCCCGGTGGCGTAGTTGCGGAAGAACGTATAATATATAGCGTTGCCGTGGGTGTGGTCGCTGTCGATGTTCGAGGCTTGGTTGCCTTCGAACAGCATCTCGTGCGAGCCGGCCGCGTGGCTGCCGTTGAGCCCGATTTCCTGCCAGTGCTCTTGGCCATTGATGAACTGGTCGTCCATGAAATTGTAGGCGACGACCGAGCCGGCGCCGCCGGAACGGGCTGTGATGACCTTGTTGCATTCGACCGAGATGCTGTTGACTACATAGATTTCGGTCGTGGCGTTCTGGAGGTCGATGTTGTAGCCGCCCCCGCCGGGAACCGGCCAGGCGCACTTGTGCGAATAGATTTCGTTGAGTTCTATGCGCGCGGCATAGGACAGATTAAAACTACCTTGAAGCGAGAGTGTGCTCTCGACGTACTTCGCCCAGCAGTACGCGCAGAACTGGAACGAGACGCTCCCGCCGAAACTATGGGTGATCGTCAGGTTCTCGACGCCGGCGTTCTGCACGAACGCCTTGGACGGATGGTAGAGTTGAGCGTTATGCCCGCTGCTCGCGCGATAGGCGATCGTGAGGCGATCGTCGAAAGTGATGGTCTTAGTGCTGGTTTTGATCGCCGCGATCCGGTGTAACTCGGCGGTCGGCCGATCGCAGAACGAGTAATAACAGCCGGTCGTGCCGGATTGATAGGGGTACTGGCTGGAAGTGAAGTCATCCCAGCTCCGCGACGGGTTGTGCTTTTGCCACGCCACCCGTCCGGTGGCCGGCGCGCCGCTGGGGCTGAGCCAATCCGGCGCCGCCCATATCTGGCCGTAGCCTTCCGGGTCGGTCTGCCATGCCGCGCCCGACGCCTCGTCGATCAGAACCCACTGGCCGACCGTGAACCCCGCCGCGCTTTGCACCTGGACGGACATGGCGCCCTGCGCCGCGTCAGCGGTCAGCGCCGTCGGGGTCCATGAATTGGTCCAAAGATTAGGCCCGACGACGATTGCGGGCGTATTGACGCAGTTGTCAGGATTTGGCAGCCCGCACCTGTACGAGTTCATCACCGCGCCGTTTTTCACGGTGATGACCGTCGAGCAGTATGGAGAACTGGCGTTGTTGCAGGAGCCGGTCCCACGCAGAGTGATGCCCTTGTTGAGACTGATGTGTTTGCCGTCATTGATGGTGAACGTCCCCGCCGCCAGCATCAGGACATCGCCGGCTGGACAGGACGCTATGGCGTTGTTGATATTGGTCGAAATCATCCTCGCCGCCGCCGATCGGGCTGATCGTGGCGCAGACTTTGCTCCGGGTTGGAATGCCGCCGACCGATTGCATCCCGGCGTTCCGCCAGTTCGCGGAGACGTTATTCTGAGGCGGCAAGATGGTAGAGCTTAAGCCGCTGTGCGCCTGCGCCGAACCGAGAAGGATCAGAACATAGCTCAATGCAACTACAGATCCACGAATAAAGGGCATTTCCGCCATAAATCTGTATTTGCGAGAAACTCGCCAGAACCCCTGCTAAGGCAACTGAGTCGCCGAGTAAAGGGCAACAATGAAAACTTCGCTCACGTGCAGGTCGCGGGTAGGCGGAGAGAAAGTATTTCGTAGGCTCGGGTTCGTCCGTGAGCCATTCGATCGGGCGCGCTTCCTCGGGCGGCAGCCTCCAGCATTCGTAGTCGGGATGTGCGATCCGGACATGTGCGGCGGCGGTTCAAGACTTCAACTTGCAGCTTAGGCCCAGGCGAACCAGTTGGTAGGAGGCGCGGTGAGGCGCCTCCCACCCCGATCGCCTTCGCCGGCTCAAGGCTGCACGAACGGCGTCCCGGCGTCGTAGCGCGCCTTGGCTGGCAGGGCGGAGCGCCCTGACGGGCCGGCCTGGATCGGCGAGGAACCGGTCGGAGTCACCCAAGGCCATGGATAACCACCGCCGGCGCTGAAGAAGGACGGCGCCGACGAGAGATAGAACGAATTGGGCAAGTTCTGGTTCGGGTAGCCGGCGGCCCACGCCACGCTGTTGTCATAGTAGTCGTAATTGCCGTGGCGGAAGGTGTAGGTCGTGCTGTTCGGGTCTAAGTTATACGGCGGTTGCCCGTTCCACCCTAAGAACCAGATACTGCCCTTCTGCCCGCCGGCTAGGCCCGTTCCGTTCAGCACCCAGCCGTTCGCTGCGGTCGTGACGCCAGACGTGCCGAGCGCGTTGCCGACGAACGCCATCCAGTAGGTGTAGCCCATGACTCCGGCGGCGCGCAGCGGTCCGTTGTTCCCGGGGAGTTCTTTGGCGTCGTTGATGGCGACGCCGCTGATGTAGTCAGTGAACGGCGTCCGGACTCCGGTCGCCCAATTCCGAAAGAAGGTGTGGCCGATGGCGTTGCCGTGAGTGTCGTCGCTGTCCATGTTGGAGACTTGGTTCCCTTCGAACAGCATCTCATGCGAGCCGGTCGCGTGGCTGCCGTTGAGCCCGATTTCCTGCCAATGCTCTTGGCCATTGATGAACTGGTCGTCCATAAAATTGTAGGCGACGACTGAGCCCGCGCCGCCGGAACGGCCTGTGATGACCTTGTCGCATTCGACTGAGATGCTGTTGACCACATAGATTTCAGTTGTGGCGTTCTGGAGGTCGATGTTGTAACCGCCGCCGCCGGGAACCGGCCAGGCGCACTTATGCGAATAGACTTCGTTGAGTTCTATGCGAGCGGCATAGGTTAGATTGAAACTGCCCTCAAACGATTGCGTGCTTTCGACATTTTTTGCCCAGCAGTCCGCACAATATCGAAACGATACACTTCCGCCGCCAAAACTGTTGGTGATCGTCAGGTTCTCGACGCCGGCGTTCTGTACGAACGGCTTGGACGGATAGTAGAGTTGCGCATTATGCCCGCCGCTCGCGCGATAGGCGATCGTGAGGGGATCGTCGAAAGTGACGGTGTAAGTGCTGGTGTTGATCGCCGTGATCTGGTGCAGCTCGGCGGTCGGCCGATCGCAGAACGAGTAATAACAGCCGGTCGTGCCAGATTGATAAGGATACTGGCTGGAGGTGAAGTCATCCCAGCTCACTGATGCGCTGTGCTTCTCCCACGCCACCCGTCCCGTGGCCGGCGCGTCGCTGGAGCTGAGCCAATCCGGCGCCGCCCATATCTGGCCGTAGCCTTCCGGGTCGGTCTGCCATGCCGCGCCCGACGCCTCGTCGATCAGCACCCATTGCCCGACCGCAAACCCAGTCGTGCTTTGCACCTGGACGGAAGTGGAGCCCTGCGCCGCGTCAGCGGTAAGCGTCGTTGGGGAGGACCAAGTGTCAGTCCAAAGAGTTGGGCCAACAAGAATAACCGGATTGTAAAGGCAGCTAGAGCTCCCACAGGTATAGCTGTTCATCGCAGCGCCGTTGGCCTCGTTGATCACGGTGGCGCAATATGGCGAGCTGGATCCGTTACAGGCGCCGGTACCGCGCAAGGTGATGGCCTTATTAATGTTAATGACCTCGCCTTCGTTGACCGTGAACGTCCCCGCCGCCAACATCAAGACGTCACCGGCTGGGCAGGACGCGATGGCGTTGTTGATGTTGGCCGTGTCGTCTGCCCCACCGCCGATTGGGCTGATCGTGGCGCAAACAGTGGTCCGATTCGGAATGCCGCCAACCGATTGCATCCCGGCGTTCTTCCAGTTCGCATAGGCGTCGTTATAGGACGGCAGCACGCCCGTGGTGGGGTCGGAGCCGCCGGAGCCACCGGAGCCGGATTGGAGAGGCGCCGAACACGATGCCGTGGCGCCGCCATTGCTGCCGGCGCAAGACCAGTTCCACGGGCCGCTCCCGCTGACGGCGGAGGCTGACCCCGTTGTGCAGAGCCCGCTCGTCGGAGCGGTGCTGACGGCGACGCCGTTGGCTGGGCCGCATGCGCCGTTAACCGGCGGCGGCGCAGAAGCGAGCTGCGCTGAGCAGGTCGCCGTGGTCCCGCCGTTGCTGCCGGCGCAACTCCATGACCACGGGCCGGAGCCGCTTACGCTTGACGCCGTGCCGGCGCTACAGAGGTTGGCGGTCGGCGCGCTCGTAAGGGTCGCTCCGTTCGAGGAGCCGCATGCGCCGTTGGTGGGGCTCCCGCCGGAGGAGGACGCCAGCGTACCGTAGAGCGAAAAGATGGTGGACGCACAAGACGTCGGCGCGGACCAGAACGTTTTCGGCAGGCTGCCAAACGTCCAGTTTTGATATTTGCAGGCACCTGACGCGTTGGATTTCACGAAAGAAATACTACTACTGCTCGGCATAAAGGCCAGCCAGTAGCCGCCGGCGGCCAATGACACGGGGCTGGCGACTTTGGCAGTATTCCAGCCTGTCACGGCTGTGAAACTGCCGGTCGAGGCTTTGAGTGCGCCGGGGCCGCCATTGGGGCCGGTAGCGTCATAAATGCCGAGCATCAAACTTCCGCTGGCGGCTTTGACGTAGAAGGACAGGCTCTGGATGGTTGCGGCCTGGCCGAGCGTGGCGCTTTGGGCCCACAGATACTTGACGTTACCGGTGTCGGGGGACGAAAGCACGGCCGTCTCCCCGATGGTGACCGCTTGGGCCGAGCCAAGAGAGACGAAAACGCAACTCGCCGCGATTAGGAGTCTACGAATAAACCGCATGACAGCATATCCTCTATTAGCCACGTCCGAATCAGAGTCCTATCGTCAGTAGTAGCAACGTTATCCGATTCAATATTCTTGAGATAGTTAACGACAAGGCGTCTTGAGCGCCATTATTCTTTCCGAGCTTAACCTACGCCTTACAAAATTCTTGCGTTTGTAGGTTTATCGCCTGTCCGATGTGCCGAGGGTGACGGTTTGCCAGGCGCGATCGGGCACATTCGCAAGTACGGCCCCGCGATCAGAGCATTGAAAATCCCCACCGGTCGCCTGGCGCGGCGCACGAAGAGCCGGCGCTGCTGCGCGTTCGAAAGCCGAGGAACCAAGATCTCGGCCTCCCCATCGCCGTGATGCAACTTTTAGGGCCATTCCATCATGTCAACAATCTATGGTTGTCGAAGAAAGCAAATGCAGGCCGGCTTGGCAATAGACAAAATTGTGGAGGCGGCGCGCCCGCTGGCGCCTAGCCCCTTGTCGGACTCGAGGTTCGCTTGACCGGATGGGGCGGCGCCCCAAGGCGTCTCCCCACCCCCATCGCGCATCATCGGGGGCTCAAGGCTGGAAGAACGGCCTTCCGGCGTCGTAGCGCGCCTTGGCGGGAAGACCGGAGCCTTTACAACTGTTGGTCTGGATTTGGCTCGACCCGGTCGGCGTCACCCACGGCCACAGATAGTGGCAGGAGGCCCCGGCGCTGAAGAACGCCGGCTCCGACGACAGGTAGAACGAGTTCGGCAGCGTCTGCGAATATCCGGAAGTCCAGTCGGCTATCTTGCCATCGACATAATCGTAGTTGCCGTGGCGAAAGATGAAGGGTCCGACGCTGGCGGTCAGGTTTGGATCGGTCTCGGCGGGATGCGCAGCATCACCGTTCCAGCCAAGCATCCAGATGTGGTCATTTCAGCCGAGGTGGCCGTTATAGGTCCATCCATTTGGCGAAGTTGTCACCCCGGACGTCCCGAGCACGTTGCCGATATAGGCGAACCAATAATCGTGCATCATCGGCCCGGCGGCGTGCAATACGGCCGGCTGATCCGACCAGCAACCGGACGGCCCCGTCGTCCCGCATTCTTGCGCTATCTTCGCGGCGTCGTTGACGGTTTTGCCGGTTGAAGGGTCGGTGAAAGCCGTCCGCAGCGCCGTGCCCCAATTGCGAAAATAAGTGTGATACACGGCGTTGCCATGCGTATCGTCGTTGTCGAGGTTGTCCCCCCAGTTCCCCTCGAAAAGCATATGGTGCGTACCGGGGTAATGGCTCCCATTGACCCCCATGTCCATCCAATAGTCGCCGATGCCGGAGAAACTATCATACATCGTGGCGTCCATATAATTGTAGGCGACGACCGATCCGGCTGCCGTTTTTCCGACCATTCCCTTGCCGCACTCGCGCGTGATGCTGTTGACGACGTAGATTTCGGTGGCGGCGTCGTTGAGGTCGATCGGATATTCCGCGCCGCTGTTCACCGAGTTGCCGCAGTGGTTCACGAACGTCCTGTCCATCTGGTCGCGGACTGAATAATGGAAATTGACTCCTCCTCCTTCCCATCCGACGACCTCGACGTTCTTCGTCCAGCAATAGGCGCAGAACAGGAAGTTGACTCCTCCATTGGTCGGCCGTTCAATGGTCAGGTTTTCGACGCCCGCATATTGCAGGAACGACATCGGAACGCCGTTCTGGTGCGCCGGGAAGTAGACGTAAGCGTTGTGGCCGCTGCTCTGTCGATAGGCGATCGTGAGCGGATCATCGAAGGTGATGGTGCAGTTGGTCCCAGGACACGGGCCGGCGCCGATTGACTTGACCAGATGGATTTCCGCCGTCGGCCTGTCGCAAAATGATGAACCAGCATCCGGCGCTTCCGGCGGTGTAAGGATATTGTCCGGAACGGAAATCCCCGCTTCCGTTCCCATACAATGCCCATTGCACCCGACCTGTCGCCGGGGCTCCCGAGGTGCTCAGCCAGTCCGGGGCCGCCCAGACCTCGCCATAGAGGTTGGGGCCGACCGGGTCGCGCTGCCATGCCGCGCCAGACGCCTCGTCAATCAGCACCCACATTCCGGCGGAAAAGGACGACGTATTGCTGACCTGAATTGTCGCCTGTGCCCGCCCCGCGTCGGCGGCCAGGGCGACGGCGCCGCAGGACGTGCTGGCCACCGTCGATGACCGCACTTGGACCAGCCAAAGTCGTAGTAGTTCACCATGGCGGCCGGTTCGACCTGAATCGCCGGGTTCGAGACGCAGCCCACTTCATTCGAAGTGCTCGTGCCGCATTTTCCTCCCGTCCATGCCAAGAGCCCGTTGTAAACGTTGATCACGGTTGGACAGTAGGGAGAGGAGGAATTGGTGCAGGTTCCGCTTCCGCGCAGAGTGATTCCCTGGCTCAGATTGATGTGCTCGGACATGGAAATCGTGAAAGTGCCGGCGCCGAGCTGGACGACCTGGCCCGCTGGACACTTGTTGATCGCATTCTGAATATTGGCGAGATCATCGGCCCCACCGCCTATCGGATTGACCGTCGCGCAAACGGTCGTCCGATTCGGAATGCCGCCAACCGAAAGCAGCCCGGCGTTCTTCCAGTTCGCATAGGCGTCGTTATAGAACGGCAGCACGCTCGTGGTGGGGTCACCCGCCTGCGCCGAGCCGAGAAAGACGAGAACGCAACTTACCGCGATTACAGATCTGCAAATAAACCTCATGATAGCATATCCTCCATAAGTCCATGTTTGGGTTAGAGCCTCATCGTCAGTAGTAACGGATTTATCCGGACTAACTAAACCTTCGTAAGAGCGCTAACGGCAAGGCGTTTTGATCTCCATTATTCTTTCTGATGGGTTGGAGCCGGGATTTGGATTATTCAATTGGACGCCGTTTGTCCTCTGCAATGTCGTGACGCCCGGCCCAGCGCCGCCCTTTGTTGAGCAGGATGTAATTGCCCTCGGCAATGGTGAAGGTTCCGGCTCCGAGCCGGACGACCTGGCCGGCCGGGCAGGCGGGGATGGCGTTCTGAATGTTTGCCGCGTCGTCCTGACCCAATCCCCGCGGGTTGACCGTGGCGCAGACTGTGGTCCGGCTTGAAATTCCGCCGACGGTCAGCATTTCGGCAGAACTCCAGTTCGCGGACGCCTCCGGGTCGGGGGCAGCAGGCCGCTGGCGCTGGCCGCCAACGCGATTCCGGGTGCGGCGCAGTTACCTCAGCAAGAAAAAAGACTCGCTTCACCATGTTATTCCTCATCGACCTATCGCCGATTTTTGGTGCCGGCTCGGAATCAGGAGACGCACTAGGCAGCGTTTTTCACTTCGATTTGCGAGCCAGCCCCCCGAAACCTTTATCAACAGCGACGTAACGACGCGGCTGTATCGTCGAGAAAAAGGCAACAGTCAACCCCCTGGCAGCTATACCGTGAACATCTACTTCCAATTTTGGCGACCTGCGTCGGTGTAACTCTACGTAAACGCCATCTGGCTTGGCGATAATCTTACACTCGTCAATTAATTTTGCTGATACACTCGCGTCGCGTGCGTGCAGCCCGTGATCTTTCGTCCGTGCTGGCGCTGACGTCGCTTGCGCACGCGCTGGCGGGAGCTGATACTTGGGGAGTTTCAGATGAATGCCTCAAGGGTGCGGAACGACCCCAGCGACGACAGCAAAAACCGTCAACGCGTTATCCGGCGCTCTTCGACAGTTAGAGGCGAAACGCGCTTCAGCCTGAACGCCTGCCGTTATCGAACCGAACCTCCACCGCGGCGCGGATCGCGTCCGATCTGTCGACGGCGGCGTGATCCTTTGCCGGACAGAGAAGCCCCAGGTAACGAGCGGAATGGTCGCCTCCGAGGTCCGCGTCTTGATCTGTTCGATCACGCCTGCGCGCTGGGTTCGGCGCCGACGTCCGCAATCACGCCGGCTCGAGCGCGGTGATTCGAGAAGAACAACGTCCCGAGTTTTGCCGATGGTTGCGCGATGTCGCGCCTCGCCGGGTGACCGGCGTCGCGACGTCGACATTCGCCGCCAGCCGCTCCCGCGTTCTCCCTCGCGTCAATATCAGGCGTCTTCACGGGGACAAGACGCAACGCCGTCTGTCGCCCCGTAACCTTCCTTTCGAGCTCGTAAACAGTCGCTGCGCAATTCCGAAGCTGAGCGTCTGGAACCTAGAAACGGCAGTTGGAAGACTCATGCATAAGATATTGAATTATAAAGTATTTACGCCAAGATTCGCGAATGCGGAGCAGTTGGCCGCATCTCAATAATTTCAATAAGCCCACTGGTCAGAAGCCGACGCAGCGAACGCCGCTCGTCGTCTTCCCAAGCGCCGCCCGTCGCCCGGAAATGGCGTCGCAAACATTGGAAAGATTGAATTAGCGCCCCGAAATGGTATGGGCTTCGAAGCTCTGATCCACCGGCCTGTGGGTCAAGAGCGCTTCAGACCATCGGTCGTCCCCGCCACCTCGGGAGTTCCGTCGCTGCGGAAGCGCTGAACATCGAATGCCGGAATGATGCGAGCCGGCACACCGATAGCGGTGCGGCCAGCAGGCACGTTGGAGAGAACGAACGAGCACGGGGAGATCGTCGCTTCGTCGCCGATCGTGACCGGTCCGAGAATACAGGCGTGGGGGGCGATGTAAACAAAATCGCCGATATTCGGGGCGCCGGGAGTGATGTCCGAACCAATCGAGCAGATCTGGCTTATCGTGCAGTCGGCCCCGATTCTGGTGTCTCGGGTCACCCAAACTTGCGAACCATGTTGGATGAGCAGGCCGGCCCCGATTTCCGCCTCCGGGTGCAGATCGATCCCCGTGATAATTTGCAGCGCCTTGCGCAAGACGGCGAGCGCCATCGCCGCCGGCTTCCAAAGGAACCGCCTTCGTGACTTCCGCAAGGCCCGTTGCGCGCGGTAGATCACCAAGACCCAGAATCCCTCGGACCCCCAGCCAGAGTAGTCGTGCTGACGAAAGCGCTGATAATCGGCCTTGAGCGCACGCCACTGACTGTCCCCAGCCCATTCCTTCACCGTGTCCCGAACGAAAACCCGATCGTGCGATAAACGGAAGGAGCAGTTCGAGTTCGTCGTCCACATCTTCTTCTCCTGGACTTCAGCATCGGCATCCATCTCTTCCGCGAGACCGGACGGGGATGCCTCGAGGGCCGATCCTTCAACGGCTCAAGGACAAGGTCAGCGCGATGCTTGTCTCCCGCAACATCAGCACTCGGAGTACGCCGAATTCGTCGAAAACCCGCTCTCATGGAGAACGGCCCGTTGTCTTCTCCGTTGGGTTGCCGAGGATCAGATCCATCCTCCCAAGGTTGCCGGAAGACGCAGTGGACGCGCGACATCGCAGCGCCGTCGACATTCGCCGCCAGCCGGCGCAGCGCGCTCCCTCGCGTCAACATCAGGCTTATTCACGGCGAGAAGACGCAACGCCGCCGGCCCCCGAGTGACCCCCATTCGAGCTTGGCGGGGTGACACTGTCAGTGCGAAAGTGCTGAACATCGAATTGCGGCACGATGCGAGCCGGCACGCCAATAGCCGCAAGGCCCGCCGGCACGTCCGACAGAACGAGCGAGCACGCGGCGATCGTCGCTCCGTCGCCGATCGTCACCGCGCCGAGAATACACGCGTGGGGGGCGATGTAAACATGGTCGCCTATTGCCGGGCGTCCGGAAGCGACGCCCGCCCCGATCGAGCAGACCTGGCTCAACGTGCAGTCGACCCCGATCCTGGCATTCTCGATTACCCGGACTTGCGAGCCATAGTGAATGAGTATGCCCGCCCCGATGTCCGCGCCGGGGTGCAGATCTACGCCCGTGACGATCACCAACAATTTCCGCAAGACTTCAAGCACGACCGCGGCTGGCGCCCAAAGTCGCCGCCTTTGCGACTTCCGCAAGGCTCTCTGCGCGCGGTAGATCGCTAGCGCCCAGAATCCCCCTAACCCCCAGGCGCTGAGCCCCTGCAAACGAAAACGTTGATAATCGGCCTGGAGCGCCCGCCACTGGCTGTCTCCTGCCCACTGCTTCACCGTATCACGATCGTATTTCATTCACGATCTCGCGGCCCAGGATTGCAGCGGAGCGGGCACTCGCCGACATTTCGCTGACGATCTCTGGGTTTGGCCGAGAATCCGTCGCCTTTTCGCAATTTCCACAAGCCAATCGGCTCGGCACGAGAGGAAGAAGCGGGATGGGGCGAGCTGTTGCCGGGGCGTGAAGCAAAGGCGAACGAAGATCGATGCCGGGACGTTGCAACAAGGGCATGCGGACCATCCCGCCGATTGGTCAATGAGCCCTTCCCTCCCATGGCGTTTAGTTCAAACGTCATTGACTTGATAGAGAACAAGAAAACAGCATCGGACGTCAACCCCCGATGGCGCTCCGATAGCGGTCGAAGATCAAAACCAAATGAACCTTTACTCAACTCGTCGGCTGGGATTGGCACAACCCTGATCCTCGAAACGAATTGTCAAGACATCAATTTCCGAATGACTCGTCAAGCTCGGCATTCATTCTTGTTTCACATCGACTTTTAGCGCTGAAAAAGCGACGTGCGCACTATGTCACATTTAGTGATCGTATTTCTGAATTTGGCGGCCGATCCACCGCTCGTTTTGCGGCGGGACGACCCTTGCCGCGCATCAGTCGCGGCTTTGGGCGGGCGCGGGGCCCAGCGTCATTAGCAAAAGTCCGCCGTCCCGCACGGAGACGTTCCGACGCCCGAAATGCTACCCCGACAGAATCGGAGCTATCGATTGAAAAGTCAAATAAAATCTGTGCAGACGTGGCGCTACGTTTTCGCAGAATATTTAACTCGATCCCACAATATCAATAACTTACGACCCGCAGAACGGCCATCGCCGTTGAAGATCAGCCTAACATTTTCCTCGCCGTTGTCAAATTCAAGTCGGTCCGCCGAGTGCGCCCCCCGGTTAAGTCCGGTGGCAGAGAACTTTCGACAACTTGCCCAAAGGAACTGGACAAAGGTCGCTCAAAGGTCGCGCAACGCGCTTGAACTCGATCATAGCGCCTCCATTGATGCCAATTGCCTCGGAGCTCGACCGGCCGATCGATCGGCTCCGTTCGTTTAGGAAAGTCACGTGTTGATAAACCAAAAGCCGATGGAGCAGTATTTAGCCCCACCTGGGCCGACTGAACAATACAGTTCTGCGGAAGAGATTCTCTGCTGGTTGAAAAGAAATTGTGAGCGCTACGGCGAATTTATAATGCCTCAGTCTACGGAAGCAATGCGTACGTGATTAGCTCTCCACAATACTGCGAGTGCATCCTCAATCGAAACTGGCAGAATTACCTGAGAAAGGGGTTGGTGGTACAACGCATCGGCCCGGCTCTGACTGGCTCTGGGGAATAATCTCATCACGAGCAACGGCGAGCCATGGGCGAACTCAGTGAAGAATGATTCAGCCGGCGTTCACCAAAAGTGCGATTGGTCATTTGAATAATATGATCGCTTGCGTCAACGCCGAGCCCCTTGATGAATGGAGGAAGGCGGCTAGACTCGGAAAAACGGTCAACGTCACAAAGGACGTGAGCCTCATGGCGCTGAAAATCACGCTCATGTCCATTTTTGGCCATTTCAAGTTCTTCGCCCAAGAAGCGGGACGGGATCTGGGTTTTGCCCAGGCGTTGGCGCCATTGAGGAAGCTCGTTCTCCAGATTGTGGCCCAGAGGCGAAGTAACTTTTTTCTTGCGAACTCTCCCCCATTAAAGGTAGATCCAATGCAACTGCTGAGAAACAGGGCGCTTTGGGGCGTTTTCTTCCTGCTCCTCACGCTGGCGGCGATCTACGAGTTTCCCCGGGCTTGGGAAAGTACGCCTGGCTTTTACTTGTGGAAACAAATCTCAGGCAAGGCACATCAGGGCCGGTACGTCACATCGGACGGTGTACAAATATATTTTGAAACCTTCGGCGATGGGGAACCGGTTCTCGTTCTGCACGGCGGCGGCGCTGGCTGCCTGGAAATGATGCAGAGGCAGATCAGGGCGCTGGCGGACAAGTATTTCGTGATCGCCCCTGACAGCCGGGCCCACGGCCGGTCTGGCGACGGCAGGGGGCCGCTCACTTATGTCCAGCTCGGCAGAGACATGATCAGGGTCCTGGATGAATTGAACGTTCCAGCTGCGAATATCGTGGGCTTCAGCGATGGCGGTATAGTAGGCCTCGAACTCGCGATGCACTATCCGCAACGGGTCCGCAGGCTTGTCGCCATCGGAGCCAATTACAACGTCGGTGGGCTGATCCAGAAGCCCGAGGAGAGCCTCGAGCTCTCGCCGCTCCATGGCCCCTGCGCCCGCGTGCTTCCCGACGCCGCCTCCTGGCCGTTACGCATCCGTAGAGTAGTACAAATGTGGAGGACACAACCTAATTATAGCTTGGCCGACTTAGGGACAATAAAGGCGCCCACGCTTATCATGGCGGGAGAGTTCGATGTGATCCGGCGTTCGCACACGGATGAGCTCGCAAAGGCCATTCCAGGCTCACGGGAAGTAATTATCGAAGGCGGCGGGCATTCGGTATCTTACAAAGCCGGAATCATAAATGCAAATATAATCAACTTTCTCGCTTCGCCGGCTGATACGGGACATTGAAACGCTGCCGTGCGGGTCTGCCACAATCTGGAGACTGACGGTGCTTCACCATCCTCGCAATTCCCAGAATCTTTGTTGCGCGTTTGGGAGTTTAGACCGAAATGGTGCGCCAGTTAGGCCTAGCCCGCTGGATGAAAATTTAGTAGTAGGTCATAACGACGTCGCGTTGACGCAAGTTGGAACTGGGGAAGGACGTGCTTCAGCATGCGAACCTGAACGTCGTGGGCGCAGAGAAGCTTCTGGAAAGAATCCTTGGCAACGCCGATGAGCCGGCAGCGCCTTTCGGGCTTATCCGGGACGAGCGCCGGGTGGCGAAAAGCGCCACTCTCAAATTGGAACGCGATCTCGCAAGCCGCCTCAGCGATCGCGCCGCGGCGCTTAGTATAAGCATGGAAAGCCTCGTCTGCCTGGCATGGTCTCTTGTCCTTGTGCGATTCTGCGGGCAAGAGCGCGTGACTTTTGGCGCTGTGCTGCCGCCGCTTACGAAGGTCTTCCCGGTGCGCGTAGACGCCGCCACTCGCGCGGTTGAGACCGCCGTGCGGGAAACATATGAATTATTAGCCCAGATACGCGCCTTTCTACCCGTTTGGGGAGCGCTCCTGCCGGAGGGCGACCCTGGCGCCGCATATTCCTTGCCAGCGCTGTTCGGATACGACCTGCCGGAGGATCACGTCTGGGCCGGGGACTTGTCCGGTGGCGCGTGGCCGCTGGCAGTCATCGCCGCGGAGCGGGGAGAAACGCTTCTGATTTCAGCCTGGGCTCAAAATCCGGCTGACCCGGCAACCGTATGCGCCTATATGCGGACCGCATTGGAACGCCTTGCCGGAACCTTGGAAACGGCGCCCGATACGCTGGCAGCCTCTATCGACGTGATGCCAGAAGAGGAGCGGCACAAGCTGCTCATCGAATGGAACGCGACCGGCGCCGCCTATCCGCGCGACAAGTGTGTCCACGAGCTTTTCGAAGAACAGGCAGCCAGAACGCCGGACGCCGTGGCCGTTGTCCATGACAGGCGAACACTCGCTTACTCGCAGCTGAACGCGCGAGCCAACCAACTCGCACGTCACCTGCGGGATCTGGGGGTTGGCCCGGAAGCCCCCGTCGCCATTTGCGTCGAGCGCAGCCTGGAAATGGTCGTTGGCCTGCTGGCCATCCTCAAGGCGGGAGGAGCCTATGTGCCTCTCGATCCGGCCTATCCTGTTGAGCGGCTGAGTTTCATGCTGAATGACAGCGCTCCAGCCGTTCTGCTTGTGGATGGCACGGGCAGAGCTGCGTTGCAGAAAGTCGCCGTCCGTGCGCAAGTCATTGACCTTGGCGGCGAAACGCCGCTTTGGGCCGATCAGCCAGAGACGGGGCTGGATCTCTCCAGAGTGGGAACGCTTCCAAGGAATCTCGCATATATCATCTACACCTCCGGCTCCACTGGAACTCCCAAAGGGGTGATGATCGAGCATGCGAACGTCGCCCGCCTTTTTTCAGCAACCGCCGCCTGGTTTAATTTCTGCCCGGACGACGTCTGGACCTTGTTCCACTCCTTCGCATTCGACTTCTCAGTGTGGGAGATATGGGGAGCGCTCTTCTACGGCGGGCGCCTTGTCATCATTCCCAAAATCACTGCACAAAGTCCCGAGAAATTCTACCAGCTGCTATGCGACGCTGGCGTAACGGTTCTCAATCAGACCCCAAGTGCATTTCGACAACTTATCGCCGCGCAAGCTTTGAATGGCGAGCGGCACCGCTTGCGGCTGGTCATTTTCGGGGGCGAGGCCCTGGAGACTTCCAGTTTAAAGCCGTGGTTCGAGCTGGCCGCCAATCAGCATACCCAACTCGTCAATATGTACGGCATCACTGAAACGACTGTGCATGTGACTTATTATCCGCTCAAGCCTGCCGACGCGGAGAGGCGCGGAGCCAGTCCAATTGGCTGCCGCATTCCCGATTTGCGCGTATACATCCTTGACGCACGCTGCCAACCGGCGCCGATCGGCGTCACAGGCGAACTCTATGTCGGCGGCGCCGGTGTGGCGCGGGGCTATTTGAACCGCCCGGATCTGACGGCCGAGCGGTTTGTGGCCGATCCGTTCTCTGCTGAGCCCGGCGCTCGCATGTACAAGACAGGGGATCTCGGCCGATGGAGCGCCGATGGCACTATCGAGTACCTGGGCCGCAACGACTTTCAGGTGAAGATTCGCGGATTCCGTATCGAACTGGGCGAGATCGAGGCGCGGCTGGCGGAGTGCGAGGGCGTCAGCGAGGTCAACGTCATCGCGCGTGAGGACAGCCCTGGGGACAAACGGCTGGTTGCGTACTATACAGCTGGCGCGAACCTCAGGCCGGAAGCATTGCGGGCGCATCTCCTGGCAAGTCTGCCGGAATACATGGTGCCGGCTGCTTATGTCCGCCTCGATCGCATGCCCCTCACGCACAATGGCAAACTGGATCGCAAGGCGCTGCCCGCGCCGGATAGCCGCGCTTACGCGCTGGACGCTTACGAAGCGCCAGCTGGCCCGGTGGAGGAGAAACTTGCCCGTATCTGGGCCGGCCTCCTGGGCATGGACCGGATAAGCCGAAACGCGAACTTCTTCGATCTCGGCGGACACTCTTTGCTGGCAGTCAGAATGCTGACGCTAATAGAAGCAGAATTCGGCCATGCGCTCAATCTGACTTCACTATTCAGAGCGCCGTCAATCGCTTCGCTTAGCTCGCTGCTTCAGCAGGGAGGAAGCCCAAGCATCAACTCTCCCTACGTGGTGTCCGTCCAGCCGGACGGAACCAAGCCGCCTCTGTTCTCCATCGTTACACCCACGCGGTATCTCAATATTGCAAGGCATTTGGGAAACACCCAGCCTGTGATCGGATTGCAACTCTTCGATCCTGCAAAACCGCTCGAGATGAAATATTCCCTCCTGGAGGATGTGGCCGGCGAATGTGTCAGGCTGATCCGCGAGATCCAGCCTCAGGGACCGTATGCGGTGATCGGCTGGTGCGCTGCTGGCGTCGTGGCTTTCGAAACGGCCCAGCAACTGGTTCAGATGGGCCATGAGGTTTCATTCATCGGCATAATCGACGGCTGGGCCCCGGACTACGTCCGGCGACGGGGGGGCGCGTGGCTGAAGGCAGCCGATTTTGTCACCAGCTGCAAGCGCGCTTACGCGGAAATACGCGCCGGACGACGGAGCGTAAAGAGCGTGATCGTAAAGAGCTTGATAAAGCCCTTCACATGGCTTCGCCGCGCTCCGCGCGCAGACGCCAATCCGGTTTCATCGGATCCGGAACTGGAAATGATTGCGCAGTTCGACGAGGAAATGTGGAGGTATTTGTGGAGACTGCAAGACGCATACGAACCCAAGCTCTTTCATGGACGTGTGCACATCTTTGTTAGCCAATACCGTCCCACAGGATGGCTGGCCGACTCCAGCATGGGCTGGGGGCGGCTGGCGACGGAAGGCGCCGAAGCGGTCCCGTTCGAGGGAGATCACTGGCAAATTTTCGATGAGCCTGGTGCTGGCCAAGCCGCGGCAGTCATCGCCGCGGCCTTGGAAGCTCCGTCGGCCCGCAACCCCTTGAAGGCGCCGTCCGGTTCTGGCAACCGTTCACCCAAACGGCCAATTCACGCCAGCTGATCCGCTCGTAAGCATTGTCATTCCCGCCTATAATGCGGAGAAAGACATCGCCCAGGCGATCCGCTGCGCCATTTCCCAGACATATCTGGAGATCGAGATCATTGTCGTTGACGATGGCTCGCAGGATGGAACCGTACAAACCGCCCGCGAAATATTGAAAAGCAGCTTCAAGGGCCGTCGGTCGGTTCTGGAACTTGGCGTCAACAGGGGCCCCAGCGCAGCACGCAACGTCGCTGTGAAGCAGGCGAAAGGCGAGTGGATTCAGTTCCTTGATAGTGACGATGCCATTGCCGCGGATAAGATCGAAGCGCAGATGAAGTACGCGCGGACGGCGGGTCCGGACGTATCGGCGATCTACTCCTCATGGCGCCATGTTTATCTGGAAGACGGGAATTTCGTTCCGGCGGGACCGGTCAATACCCCACGGTATGAAGGCAAACATCCATTGATGTTCTGTATGTACTACGCCTCGCTGCATCACGGTGCGTGCCTCATACGCCGCAGCGCGCTGGAACGCGTTCAGGGGTTCGACGAAACCATGCGCAGCTATGAGGACGCCGATCTCCTGGTCCGCCTCGCCAGGGAAACGGGGCGGTTCCAATTCGTGCCGTCGAACAGCCCTTCCTATCTCTGGCGCTTATACAAGGAACAGACGCGGGAGGGTGGAGAGAACACCCGCTACAAATTGGACGACACAGCCATGAACTGGGTAAGGCTTGTTAAGAAAGCGGCTGGAAACCAGCAGATCGCCGATATCCTTTCGAGCCCCGACGATGTGATCGTGTGGCGGCAACACTGTACAAGCTACGCGCGGCGGCTATTTGAAAGCGATGCCGGAGCGTTCAAGCTGTTCATGGACGAATTGCGGTCGGTCGACCCGGACTTCTCCTACCCGTAGGCCGACGGCCATGCTAAAGCAAACATAGGAAGCGCGTTCGGGAGTTGTATGCTTTCCTCAATTCAAGTCTTACGTGGCGTCGCCGCAGTGATGGTGGTGCTGTTTCACGTTTTCAGGTTCCAGATTGGATCAGCCGGTGTAGATATTTTCTTCGTTATTTCCGGCTTCATAATGTTTCACACAAACCGGAATGTCTTTGGGCTAACCGGGGCGGCCATCCTTTTCTTGAAGCGACGTATATTGCGCATAGCGCCGCTCTATTGGTTGTGCACCGCGCTTGTGTTTTGGCCCGGAGGCGAACTAAAGTCTTTAGTCGCCTCAGTATTGTTCGTTCCCATAAGAAGTGATGGCGGAAGCATTCACACGGTCTTGCCGCCAGGATGGACGCTGAACTTTGAAATGTTCTTTTATATCGTGTTCGCCGTCGGTTTGATGCTTCCCCGAAAATATGGCTTGCCTGCAATTGTCGTGACATTGAGCGCCCTGATATTGCTTGGTCTGGCAACCAAGCCAACAAAAGCAGCCTTTATTTATTGGACCAATCCGCTCATTTTAGAATTTGTCTTTGGATTGGCGATCGCCTACGCTTACGAATTAGGAAAAACGCTATCTCCCAAGATGGGAATGGGCGTGTTCGGCCTCGGCGTGCTCATACTAGCCATATTCTCTCTTTCGCATCACCCTACACCCGACAGAGTCTACGCCGGTTATCTGGCCCTTGGCTGGGGACTGCCTGCTGCCTTAATTGTAGCAGGGGCCGCCCTTTCCGATCGCGGCGCACTTGCGACCGCCCGATGGCGCATCCCTCGCCTTCTGGGGGATGCATCATACTCGATCTATTTGACTCACTTACTCGTGTTCTACGCTCTTAACTTTGTCGTTTTCCACGCTCTTAACTTTCATGTTCCCCATCTTGGCGTCCCCATCGTCTTGGCCGCACTACTGGTCGGCATTTGCGTTCATTTTTACGTCGAACGTCCGATCGGCCGAATTCTAAGCTCGAGGTTTTCGACATCGGTTGCGGACCGACCGCCTCCGGTGGCAATGCGAGTTTAAAGGGGTGGGCGAAGCGCAGCGGCACTGACGTCCAAGCGATGCCGACCTCGGCGACCCTCTGCACCATCACCTGCAGCGCCAGCGCCCAAACACCCCGGCGGCGGCCCCTGCGAAGGCAAGCCAACGCCAGTCAGCGGCCCCTGCGAGGGCCTGCCATACAGCGTCGTCCATTCCGGAAAGCTGCAGCCGAGCAACTGCGCCAACTCCTCCGTCTGCCGCAGCTGCTGGGGCCGCAGGAACGCCACGGCCTCCGTCGTGTCGATGGCGCGCCGGCTTACCTCCCGCATGGTCAGGCGGCGCAACGTGCGCTGGACCGCTGACGGAAGCCTCTCGATGGCGCCTCGCAACTGCGGCGCCTGACGCAGCCGTCGCGGGACGCCGCCCCAGCCCGCCATCCTGACAATATCTGGGGCTACGTTCTCGGGGTCGGCGAAGCCGGACGGGTCGATCGCCGCATCGACTTCTAGCCACTCATATAGGCCGCGCATCACGCCCACCGGATCGGCGATGAGCCGCTTGTGGATCACTACCGCGATCCGGTCGGGGCCGAAGCGCTCCAGGTAAGGCCTGAGCTGCATCGCGTAGTGGCTGTACGCGACGAATTGCGCATCGCGCCTAAACGCGTCGGCGATCGGCCGGCGTTCGGCGTGGTGCCGAACCATGTGCCAATAATGGCTGATGGCTCGCTCGACCGGGTCGCGGAGCAGGTAAATGAAGCGGGCGTCGGGGTTGAAGGCGGCGATCCGTTCCACCACCCCCGGCGCCAGCGGCAGCTTCGTGTAGCTAGTGCTAGCCTCGCCCAGGATCGGAGCGTCGCCGGCAGGCCTGAACAGCTCCAGATACCGTTCTTCGCTCCGCCACAATCTCTGCCGCCACATCTCCGGATAGATCCGCCTGAGATCCCGCGGGTCGACGAAGTAGCTCGGTTCGTCGGGCTCGCACATGAAGATGTCCGGATGCGCGTTCAGAAGCTTCCGCAGATAATGGGTGCCGGCCTTCATCGCGCCGATCAGGAATAGATTGGGCTTGCGCCGCGTCATCGACTTGCTTTGCTGATGGGGTGGACGGCCCCTCTTACGGCATCTGATGTGCCAGAGTGATGGTTGTTGCTATCGCTCACAGAGGAGCCGGGCGTCATTGAGATCCACGGCGTCGACGCGGCGGGGATCGTCACGCTCCGCAAGCGGACTGTCGCGGGCGGGGCGCTGAAGGTTTTTGGCGGGCTGAAGCCCTGCCTGGTCAGAATGGAGGCTTGCGGCGGGGCGCACTTTTGGGCGCGCGAACTAACTGTTACGTGGCCTGGGGTCCGAACGCCGATCGACGCAGCAAGTCTCTGAATTAATTGCGATAGTGGGGTCAAGTTTCGGAGTTTATTCACAGTGATGAAGACAATAGCCCTGGCTGGTTCCCGAAACAACCGAATTTCGGAGAAGGTTGCGTCCTTCGCGTTTTTCCCGCCGACGCCATCGTCCGGGTCGGGAAACACGATATCCGCGCTGTCGAGAGCTGTCCGCTTGCGTGCTCACCATGCATCGCACTCGACGCGGGGCGGCACCGAGTCGCCGCCCTGGTCCTGCGGCGCCGAAGGGGCCTTTCGCAAAGGGGCGCCTTGCGCGACAGTTCCAGTCGCCCTGGAACTTTAGTGCGCAGCGGGTCGGCGATCATTCGTAGAATTAGGCGAACAGGTTCTTCGCGACCTCGGCCATTTGGAACGCGACAAAGCGCGCGTAAGCCCACGACCTTCGCGGCCGATCTCGATTGGCTTTTACGCGAGCCTCGTCAGCGGGGGGCCGGCAAGGCCGGCTTGAAAATCATTTTGGAAAATTGTTTTGCCAAAAGAACATATAGCGAACATAATCCTGGACAGACATCCGGGGGCGGACGTATTGAGCGAGGCAGGCATGGACGAAAATCGGGGCGCTGGCCGTCAAGCGACGTCTCGACGCCTGTGGCCCGGCGCCGCGGGGGCTCTCGCCAATGACGAGATCGCGCGGGGTCCCATGGGGCAAGGATTGGCCGGGGGGCGGCTGCCGCCGATGGACGGGGCCGGCGGCAGGCCGATGGACGAGGCGGCCGGCGAGGCGCGAGCCGAGCGGAAAAACAATTTGGATTCCGGCCTAAGTGGTTGAAAAACCACAATTCATGGAACAGTTTTGCTTTGCTTTGGCTTCCCCTGGCTTTGCTCCGGCTTCCGGGGCCTTTGGCGGAATTTTCCCTGGCTTGGATCGTCGTCCAACGTGGCGTCGGCTCCATGGCGCTCCGCCGCCCTCGAGGCGTCCGGGACGGCCCTCGCGCGGCCACGCCGCCGGCGACCAACTCAGGATGAGCTCCATGACTTTTGAAACAAACGCTAAGGCCCGGCTCGCCCCGAGATTGAGGTCAGCGAGTATCCCAAATGGAGACGCACTCGCCCTTCTGCCTGTCATGTCCATTGTGGATCAGCTTCAACGACGGAGCCGGGATGGCAGTTGGAACTACTGCTCAGCGGCCATGAGGACTTCAAAGTACGCGCGGTGAGACCCGTGCACCTCTATCTGGTCGCGCTTCGAGGCGCGGCCGACGCGGCTGCCCGCAAGGCTTGGTCCAGATCCTCGATGATATCCTGCGCGTGTTCAATTCCGACGCTGAGCCGAATGGTTTCAGCGCTGATGCCGGCTCGGAGCTGCTGGTCGGGGGTCATTTGTCGGTGGGTCGTCGAAGCCGGATGGCAGCAGAGGGTGCGGGTGTCGCCGATGTTGACCAGACGCTTGATCAACTTCAACGCGTCATAAAAGGCCTTGGCGGCCTCGAAACCGCCGCTGACGCCGAAGGTGAGGAGCGAGGGCGCCCGGCCGCCGAGATATTTTTGCGCGAGTTCGTGATAGGGGCTGTCGGGGAACCCGACATAATCGACCCGCGCAACGCCGCGGATCGGCGCGCAGGAAATGAGCGACCTCGACGAGCGTTTTCGACATGACGCTCCATGCGGAGAGCGACCGTCTCGATGCCCTGCAGGATCAGGAACGCGCTCATCGGCGCCAGCACGGCTCCGGTGGTGCGCTGGTAGACGCCGCGCGCGCGGGCGAGGAAGGCCTCGCGCCCGAAACGGTCGGCGTAAACGAGCCCGTGATAGATTCGTCCGGCTCGCAAAACATGGGAAACCGCTGACGCCTGGGACGCCCAGTCAAACCGGCCTGAATCGACAATCGCACCGCCCATCGCGACGCCATGGCCGCCCATGAATTTGGTCAGGGAGTGGACGACAATATCCGCCCCGTGTTCGATCGGCCGCAGAAGGATCGGCGTCGCCACGGTATTGTCGACAATCAGCGGCAGCCCATGGGCGTGCGCGATTTCAGCCAAGGCTTCAATGTCGCAGACGTTGCCTGCCGGATTGCCGACGGACTCACAAAAGATCGCCCGCGTCGTTTCGTCGACGAGAGGCGCAATATCCGCGGCGCGGTCGCTCGGGGCGAAGCGCGCCTCAATGCCCTGGCGCCTCAAGGTGTGGGCGAGCAAGGTGTGCGTCGTGCCATAGAGTTGTGGCGGGGAGACAATGCTTCCGCCGCGGTCGGCCAGCGTCAGAAAGGCGTAGGCGAGCGCCGCCTGGCCCGATGCGACGGCGAGCGCCGCAACTCCGCCTTCGAGCTGCGCAATCCGTTTCTCCAATATGTCCGTGGTTGGATTGGCGATCCGGCTGTAGCGAAAGCCTGGGATTTCCAAATTGAACAGCGCCGCGCCCTCGTCCGCGCTGGCGAATTCATAGGCGACGTTCTGGTAGATGGGCGGCGCAACCGCTTTGGTCGCGGGATCGAAAGTAAAGCCGCCGTGGATGGAAATCGTTTCTCTGTGCATGCGCGCGCCCTCGGTCCGACCGCTGCAAGAAGCGAAAGCATCCGCTGCAAAGCAATCGCCGAGTCAATGCTTGCAGCCAATTCTAAAAGAGCGTCGGGAGGATTTTTTCGCTGGGGGATTCCCAAATCAGCGGAAACATGATTCACGCTGGGGATGGAGATCTTGGCGTCGCTTTTGTCTGGCCTGAAGGCGGTTTGTAAGGCGTTTCCGGACCCTCGCAAGGGGCGGAGCGGCAATATTGCGATGGCGGATTTCGGTCTGTCGGCCTTCGCGATGTTTTTCATGCAGAGCGCGTCTTTTCTGTCCTTTCAGCGTCGGCTGGAGAAAGGTCAGGGACGGTCGAACTGCCAAACCCTTTTCGGCATCGAGAAGATCCCTTCGGACAATTATATCAGGGACATGCTCGACGGTGCGGATCCTGCTCTTCTTTCGCCCTGCTTCGAGGACACGGAGCGTCTGCTGCTCGAACCGGCGATGCGCGAGGCTTTCGGCCGGCTGGGCGGTCGAGCGCTCGTGGCCCTCGACGGGACCGAGTATTTTTGCAGCCAGAGGATCGCCTGCCCGCATTGCCAGACGCGCAAGCGCAGCAACGGCAAGGTCGAAAGCTATCATTCCATGCTGTGCGCGACGGTTGTCGCGCCGGGACATTCCAAGGTGGTCCCGCTCGCGCCGGAGTTCATCGTCAAACAGGACGGCGCCGAGAAGCAGGACTGCGAGCGCAACGCGGTCAAACGCTGGCTCATGCAGCACGGCGCGCGCCTGAAGCCCCTGCGACCGGTGTATCTGGGCGACGATCTGTTCGCCTGCCAGAGCGTGGTCGAGACGCTCGCGGACAATGGCGACGATTTCATCTTCACCTGCAAGGAGACCTCGCACAAGGCGCTCTACGACTTCATCGATGGAGCCGAACTCGCGCGTCATGAGGTCCAAGTCCGCAAAGGCAAGACGCGCCAGACGCATCGCTACCGGTTCGTCGAGAAGGTTCCGCTGCGCGACGGCAAGGACGCCGTGCTGGTCAACTGGATCGGCCTCGACAGCCTCAACGCCAAGGGCGCAGTCACATACAAGACGGCCTTCGTTACCTCGCTGCCGGTCGCCAAGAGCAACGTCGCCGAGATCGCCGCTTGCGGCCGCGCAAGGTGGAAGATCGAGAACGAAGGCTTCAACGTCCTGAAAAACAACGGCTACGAGCTTGAACACAATTTCGGGCACGGCGAGACCAATCTGGCCATGACGCTCGCCGCGCTCAACTTGCTCGCCTTCGCCTGGCATACGGTTCTCGACCTTCTCGAACCGCCCTGGCGAAAAGCGAGAGAGGCGGCGGAAAAGCGAACGAGCTTCTTTGCTTATCTTGCAACCCTGACGACCCTGGCGGTCTTCCCCGCCTGGTCCGATCTCCTCGAAGCCCTCGCCACCTTCATAATCCCACCCCACCTCCTCACAACCCAAAAAAACGAATAGGACCCTCGCCACGGCCGACATTTAGAATTGCTGCAATGCTTGCGCCGGATTGATCTAGGTTTCAACTGTCCCCGGCAGGATCCTGTTGGCTCTGACGCGGGGCGCCTTCTTCGATCCTCGAGGCTGTCAAAGTCAGAGCCGATCGTCAAAGAGCGGGTCGCCTCCGAAAGGGTATGAAGGGGGTTAACGCAATTCTCTCGGTTGTCACAACCGGTCAGGACTACCCGCGCAGGGACAAAGGCCAGGTTTGATAGATAGAGAACACAACCCGGGAGGTTGAAAATATGTTGACGGACATCGGTCAGTTATGGCATGAGGGAGTTGGGATGAATTGGAGTGCGACGGGGACTCGCCGCCTCTAACGGTAAAATCGGTTGTGGTGGGCAGCGACGGAAGGCGCGCAGATCCAATGCGCTTCCGACCGGAGGCGGTTGCTTGTTGCCGCAGGTCTGGTGCGGCTGAACAAACGAAACGACAGTGTGATGGGCTTCGAGCATCCAACGAGATCGAGACTGCGGTCTGAGCCACGCCCGGAGCGCGCAACTGTGACCATTGGTTTGGTCAACAATATGGGCGACGAGGCGCTGAAAGTAACGGAACGCCAATTCAGCGACCTGATTGGCGCCTCTTCCGACGACATCGATGTCGAATTGCGCCTGTTCGCTCTGAAGCGCACGCCGCGCTCGCCCCGCGCGTTGGAGTACATCAGATCGCGCTACGAGCCGGCGAGCGCGGCGATGGACGGCGAACTGGACGCTCTCATCATTACCGGGGCGCAGCCGCGTGCGGCGCGCCTGAGCGACGAGAGCTACTGGGAAGAATTGATCGAACTGATCGACTGGGCGAAGGACCACACCGCCTCGACAATTCTATCGTGCCTCGCGGCCCACGCGGCGGTCTTGCATCTCGACGGCGTTGAGCGGCGGCCGTTGAAAGAGAAATGCACGGGCGTTTTCTCATTCCCGGCTCAGCGGGATCATTCCTTTGTGGGCAAGCAAGGGCGCGCCCGCCTCATTCCGCATTCTCGATACAATGGCTTGTCGCAGAGCGACCTCGAGCGCGCCGGCTATGACGTCTTGACCAGTTCGCCTGAGCATGGCGTGGACAGTTTCACGAAATCCTTCGGCAGCCGGTTCATCTTCCTGCAGGGCCATCCGGAGTATGACGCCAATTCGCTGGCGCGAGAGTACCGCCGCGATATGGGCCGGTACTTGCGGCGGGAAACGGACAGAGGCCCCGCGAGGCCGAAAGGATATTTCACCGCCGATGCAGAGGCGGAACTGGACGCGTTGGAGCTCCAGGCGCGCAAAGATCCAAGTTGCCTGGAGGACCTTTCGAGAATCGATGCGCTGGCGCCCGCCGAGCCGCAATGGCGCGGCGCCTCGCTTTCGTTTTTCCGCAGTTGGATCAACATGATCGCGGTCTCGTCCCGCGACGCCTGGGCGCCGGAGATTGAGCCCAGGCGGGCGAGGGTGGCGGCTTACCAGGAAACTTGAACCTGGAGGCGGCGCGCCTTTTCCTTAATCATGAAATTATTCTTGAAGGAACGCGAAACCGGACTGAGTAGATAAAGTATCTGGGGTTATCTGTAGACGAACTTATGGGAATATCTACTAAAGTCGTGACTGCGTACTATGCGAAGGAGTCGGAAGCCATGAATGTCCAGACCATTGATCGTTACCACAAGACTGTCGATCGTTACCTAAAGGTCATCGATGAGATCGAGAGTCTCAACTGGCCGGAACTGACGCGCGATGAACTGATGGCGGCCTGCGCCGCTTACTACTATTTCTCGGTGCAATTCGTCGAAGCCGTCGACATCGCCTGCGAACTCTATCCCTCGGATCCGAAGCTCATCGAGCTCCGCCATGGGGAATGCGACACGGACAACCTGTCTCCCTATCCGGGCGTCGCCAAACCGGGGGAGAAAATGAACCACGACGAGTTCATGCGGCGCACCGTCGCCATGTCGAGCCTCGACCGGAATACGCGGATGAGGATCGAGAGCCTGGGCCGCGCATACCTTGCGGAGGTCAAACAGTTCAACTCCGTCACAAGGGCGATGAGTCTGTCGAGCTATGAAGATGGCGGACTGGAGAAAGTCTTTGGCGCAATGCTGACAGCCAGAGATTGGGATGAACCCTCGCTCGGCGCATTCCGTCATTTCCTCGTCGAACACATTAAACTGGACAGCGGCGAGCACGGCGGCTTGTGCCGTCATCTGGTCGCGGACGACCGCATTCTTCCCTTGTGGGAAGCGTTCCGGAACATCCTCGTCGCAGCGGCGCCGCGCCTCGCCGCGTGATCCGTTCCGCCGTCGGTGAAGCCCGGCCTCACGATTTACGGAAGCGGCGCACCTTGCGCGGTGCGCCGCTCCGGAGAGTAGACTTCGAGACTTGAGGCAAGGGGGGGCATCATGTCCTTGAAGGCGACTATTCTCGACGAAATTCGCACTGTCGCCGCGAACCAGAAAAAGACCCTGGCGCCGCTGACGGACGATCTTTCGCTCCACGAATTCGGGGCTCGACTCGCTTTGCTTCGCGATACTTGTGGCGCGCCTCGAGGACATTACCGGCCGCGATCCGCTCGGCTCGGCCGAGGAGGCGCGCTTTCCCCGTACGATCGGCGAGTTCGTCGCACTCTACGAGGAAGCCCTTGCCTGAAACGCCCAGTCTTGCGCTTCTCATTCGAAGGAAAAGCGGTCGCGGCAAAGTCATCGCAACGCGAGATCACGTCGTGCCGCTCGACGAATTCGAGCGGGCCTCGAGTCTCGGTTCCCACCTGGCGAGCCTCCGGGGGCGCTCGGTCGTTCTCGCCGTGCGCGACATGGCCAAAGCCGCCGCCGGCCTGATCGACCTTGACGGTTGCGCGCGCCGGATCGTGCTTTGCCCACCGGGATGGGAGCTCTCGCAACTGGAGTCGGCGGCGCGCGAGGCGGAGGCCGACGCCGTGGTTTTTGATGGCGACGGAGACGCCCCACAAATCCCTGTCGAACTTGCGGCGCCCTGCCGACTGCCCCTTCAACGGCTGGACATGCCGCGCGCGGACTTCTCCGAAACAGAATGGATTCTGCCGACCTCCGGCACGAGCGGACCGCCCAAGCTCGTAGTCCATACTCTGCGCACCCTGATGGGAGCAATCGCCGATGCGCCGCTGCAGCAATGGGCGACTTTCTACGACATCCGTCGGTATGGCGGCCTGCAGATTTTCCTGCGCGCGGTCAGCGGCCCTGGCTCGCTGAGCCTTGGCGCTGACGGGGAAAGCGTCGGCTCCCTCCTCGCCCGCTTTGGCGCGGCAGGCATCACTCATATTTCGGGCACGCCGTCCCACTGGCGCAAGGTGCTGATGAGCGGCCAAGGAAGCCGGATCGACCCAGATTATGTCCGGCTGTCAGGCGAAATTGCCGACGACGCCGTATTGGGCGCCTTGCGGGCGCTGTATCCTCGTGCGCGCATCGAACACGCCTACGCCTCGACCGAAGCGGGCGTGGTCTTCGCGGTCGACGACGGAAGAGCCGGCTTTCCTGCGTCCTGGTTCGACCGCGACGGCCCGGTCCGGATGAGGGTGGTGGACGGCTCGCTGCGTGTGCGCTCGGACCGCTGCGCCCTACGCTTTCTCGGCGCGAACGCCCCCCCGATAGCCGACGAGGACGGCTTCGTCGATACCGGCGATATTGTCGATCGGCGGGGGAGCCGGCTCTATTTTGTCGGCCGGCGGGGCGGGGTCATCAATGTCGGCGGCGTCAAGGTCCACCCGGAGGAGGTCGAGGCGGCGCTCAACGCGCACGCGGCGGTGCGCGCAAGCCGCGTCTTTGCGCGCAAGAACCCAATCACCGGCGCGCTGGTCTTTGCCGAAGTGGTGCTACGGGATCAGCGCCTGACCAATGCGGCGGCTGAGCGCGAAATCCTTGCCGCCTGTAGCGCGCGCCTCGCCCCGCATATGGTTCCGGCGGGGCTGCGGTTCGTCGCCGACCTGCCCATGACGGACGGCGGAAAGCTGGCGCGGCATGGATAATGTCGTCGTTACGGGCGCCAGCCGAGGCCTTGGCCTGGCGATCGCCGAACGACTTGCGCGTGAGGGCTTCAGAATCGTCGCCGTCGCGCGCCGCGACAGCGAAGCGCTTGCGGCGGCGGCGAAACTCGCCGAGCGCGGCTCCGGAGCGGTGATATTTCGTCCCCTGGACCTGAGCGACGTCGCCGCGCTCCCAGCCTTCGTGCGAAACGTGCGCGGGCAATTCGGCCCAATCTACGGCCTCGTCAACAACGCCGGGCTCGGCTCGGCAGGGTTGCTCGCCACCATGCCTGACGCTGAGATCCACCGCCTTATTCAACTGAACACGCTTTCGCCGATCTTATTGAGCAAATATGTCGTGCGCGGCATGATGGCTGAGGGACGCGGGCGCGTGATCAACATCTCCTCGATCGTCGCCTCGACCGGCTTCAATGCGCTTTCCGTCTATGCCGCCACCAAGGCGTCCCTGATCGGCTTCACCAAGTCGCTCGCCCGCGAAGTCGGGCGCGTCGGGGTGAACGTCAATGCGATCGCCCCAGGCTTCATCGACACCGAGATGACCGGCGGACTCGAAGGATCCGAGCGTGCGCGCGTCATTGGCCGCAGCGCGCTGCGCCGCCTGGCCGCGCCGGATGACATCGCCGCGATGACGGCGTTCCTGATGGGAGAGGGCGGACGCAACATCTCCGGCGCAGTCATGACCGTGGACGCGGGAGCCACAGCATAGCTCCAGGGGTTGCTTTTAGCGTGGGCCGACGACGGCGCTGTACTGCCCGCTTCTCGCGCTCAAAGTCGCACGGTCCCGTTTCGGATCGCTTCGTGGCGCTTCGCATCGAGCGGGACATAGGCCTGTCGCTCGCTTTCAAAGACATAAAGCGGATCGTCAACGCGCTCAGGGTCGAAGCCCTGCTCGAGATAAAGACGCCGCTTCGGTTTGAAGGTCTCCGTGGCCTCGATCTCCCGGGAGAGGCGCAAGAAGAGCGGCCGAGCATATGGAGGCAAAGCTTCAAGCCGCGGGACGAGCGCATCGAGCTCGAACTGTTCATCGATTATCAAGAGCGCCATGCCCGCGCGCCCTTCGGCGCCGGGAACGGAGACCCCATAGACGATCGCTTCCGCAACGCCCGGACAGGAGCGGAGGACCCCGGCGACTTCTGAGGTCGCGACGTTCTCGCCCTTCCAGCGAAAAGTGTCGCCGATGCGATCGACGAATTTGTAGAAGCCGTCGGCATCGCGACACATGAGGTCACCGGTTCGCATCCACGCGTCACCCGACTTGAACACGTCGCGGAAAATCTTCTTTTCCGTCTCTGCGGCTTCGCTGTAACCCTCGAAGCGAGCCGCTGGATCTCCTCCTATGCGTCCCAAAGCCTCGCCGATTTCGCCGTCCGCGCAACGCGCACAAAATCCGTCGGCGGCTCGTGCGGGTGTTTGGGAATTGTGGTCGAACCGCGCGAGGGCGATCGGGTCGCGCAGCGCGAGGTATGGCGGCACCCGGCCAATTGATCCGATCTTACCTTCGACATTGTAGAGCCAGACATTTCCTTCCGTCGAAGCATAGAATTCGAGCACGCGTATTGGTCCGAAGCGTTCCAGAACAGCGCGCCAAACTTCATCCGAAAGCCCATTGCCGATTGCAAGCCGCAACCTGTGAGCTTTCTCCTCCGGGCGAATAGGAGCGGCGATAAGATAGCGACAGAGTTCGCCAATATATTGAAACGCCGTGCACTCCCAGCGCGCGACGTCGTCCCAAAAGCGATTGGCCGAAAAGCGCGGAGCGATAGCGACTGAACCGCCGAATACCAAGGGGGCGCCGATCGCGACAACGCCGCCCACGCTGTGATGCATAGGCAGACAGTTGTAAAGGCGGTCGGTCGCAGTCAGGCCCGCAAGGCCAGCAAACCAGTGGCTCCAGACAATGAGCCTTCGATGACTGACCTCGGCGGCCTTGGGCAGGCCTGTCGTTCCGGAAGTGAAGATCCGCAGCGCGCGATCGGCGAGCGTTACAGGTCGCCGTTCATCTTCTGAGAGTGCTTGGCCAATCTGGCTAGACGCCAAGAGGTCAATTCGTTGCAGGTCGGGCCCACCCCGCCCATGGATCCAAATCTCAATGGACTCGTTGAGTGCGGCGATAGCTTCCGCGCAAACGTCGGCGCATTCAGCCGCGGCGATGACGCGTCGCGCTCGGGCCACTTTGAGGGCATGGGCGACCGCAGGCGCGCGAAGATCGGGGCTGATCAGCGCAACGATCGCCCCCACCTGAGTGAGCCCGAGCCAGATCGCGAAATACTCGGGCCGATTGCCCATCATAAGGGCGACAGTCTCGCCGCTCATCACCGCGGCGGTCAGCGCCCAACGCGAATACTGGTTCATACGCGCTTCAAGCGTGCGGAAGCTGAAGCTCTCGCAATCGCTGACGAGGGCCGTCGCATCGCCATACGTGCGCGCCCACTCGATCACCGCGCGCGGCAGAATGCGTTCGGGGTCGCGGGTCGCTTGAGCAGTCGTCTCTAGCGCGCGTAACCAGGCTTGAGCCGGGGTCGCGTCATGTTTTATGGGCGAGCCACTCTCGAAGCCGTTCGTCAATGTACCCTCGTCGGAATCTTGCTGAGGTCTGCAATCGGATCATGGCCCACTTGCGCCAACACTGCTCGCGCACCCAACCGCCAGCGCCTACATCGCATCACAGCGCGATTATCCGTTTCGACCATTGACATCGCGCCGTATCGTATCGTCGTTCTGTCGCCTGCTCTGGGTTGGTCTCAATGAACTTTGCCAACGGCTCCGCCGCTCTTGAGGCCGAGTGGCTGCGCCGGGGTGGCGAAGCATTCTTTGCCGCAATTCCGACGGAAATTCGAGCGTAAGCTTCCTTGGTAATGGGGCGAGCTTATGCAAGGGCGGCTCGAGTTGCCTACATATAAGCTACCGGGACGTCCCGCATGTAGTGTCGGAACCGCTGTGAACAACGTTCGGCTAACGACTTATGCGTGGATGGCGTTGGCGTTCTGCGCCTCGCTGGCGTTGGCGGCCGTGATAATTTTTGTTTTCGGTGTCCTACCTGGACTCTACATCGCGCTGCAGGCGACCGCCAGATTTGCTTTTTTGATTTTTCTGCCTGCGTATGTTGGAGGAGCCTTAGTCTCCCTATTCGGGAGCGTCTTCTTGCCCGTGCGGGAACGCGCCCGCGACTTCGGTCTGGCTTTCGCTGCGGCGATGATCGTTCACCTCAGCCTCGTCGCTTGGCTCTGCGCAATTGGACACACTCCATCAGCGAAAACATTTGCTATTTTCGGCTTTGCCGCGCTCTGCACCTACGGTCTTGCGTTTCTTTCATTTCGTCGGGTGCGTGAGTTGCTGCCGAACAATTTTTGGCCGCCGATCCGCGCCGTCGCGACGAATTACATCGCGATCGCATTCATCGACGACTTCAAGCACCCGTTTGGCGATTTCGGCCACACAGTCGCGTACCTTCCTTTCGCCGCCCTTGCGGTCGTCGCACTGATCTTGAGGCTCGTGGCATGGGTGCAGATTTCAGGTCATGTGCCGAGGATAATACGCATGCGCCGCCAAAGTACATGAGGCGCGAGCAATCATGGCTGCTCTGTCACTTTGGCCAACCTGGAGATTAATCACTGACTTCATGCGTCTTTCAGGCCTCAAACGTTAGGTCATGATCAAGATGTTAGATTTCCAACCCTATTTTCGCCGTCCGTTTTCAACTCTTGCATCTATAGCGTCAGACCCGCTCGAAGCATGGCTTCGCTTTCGAGAACAATACGCGGCCTACCAAGAGGGGCCCCCACCACCGAATTTATACCAGGTCCAGCCGGATTGGGAAAATCAGCTGCATCAACAACTTCGGGCTTTCCGATGCTGAAGCGATGAGTAAGGAGTTTTGGATTTTATGGACAAAAGTTGTGAATGAATTGGATGCGAAAGGCATTCAAGCGGGTCCGTCAAGCTTTAAAGGCTGGAACGATGGCGACGCTGGATTTGTACGCGCCATCTGGTGCCTAGTTCGTTGCCTCGAGCCTACAAGCGTGGTCGAGACAGGCGTAGCTCATGGAGTTACATCACGTTTCCTTCTCGAGGCGCTTCACAAGAATGGCAAAGGCAGGCTCTGGAGCATCGACCGTCCGCCCGTGGAACGCGAATGGCAAAAACAGATCGGCGCGGCTGTCGACCCCGGACTTCGCGACCGATGGTCGTATGTGGGCGGATCGAGCAGGAGGCGCCTCCCCGGCCTCCTGTCTGAACTCGGTGAAATCGATCTTTTCGTCCACGATAGTCTTCATAGCGAGCGAAACGTTCGGTTCGAATTGGATCGAGCGTGGGCGTCCCTGAGGCCAGGCGGTGCAATGATTGTCGACGATATCGACGTAAACCGTGGATTCTGGAGTTTCACTCAGTCTTTTTCCGGATTTCGTGCACTTGTGTGTGAAGCCGAGCCAGTACGCCCTGATCTTCGGCGCAACAACAAAAAGGGTATGTTCGGGATAATTCTAAAAAACTCGAGCGTTGCTCACTCCGTTTTCTAGTCTTAGCTAAGTTCGAACCGATCTACGACCAATCGCTCGCAGCAGTAAGGAATGCCTCTCGCAGTGCAGCAGAATTATCCGATGTAAATAATGTATGATGATCGCCAGGAATTTCTACGACTTTAATTTCCGGACAACGCCGACGCCAGAGGGAGTCGGCGTCTCCGGTTGAAGGAGTGCGTAGGAGGATCGCAGGTGCGGATAAGGGAGTCGGATCGCGATCCAGTGAGGCGACCCATGGAGCCAGCTCCCTTATCAAAAGCCGCATGCTCAATTCCTCTTCGAAGATGGGATCAACTCGGAGTATCCACGGCAGTCGCCCTGAGGGCGCCAATCTGCGGACCAAATCTACTAGGCGCTTGCCTGAAAGTCGCAATGACGCTCGCCAAAGACGAGACCTCAGAAATCGACCGAACTCGCCCAGACGTTGGTCGCGCAGCAACGCTGCCCCGTCTTGGAGAGCTCGAGTTTTCCATCCCGCCATGGGCGAAGCAGACGTTGCAGTAAATGTATCGATTGCGCAGAAGCCGCCGATCTGGCGACCACTCGCCTGTAGACGGAGGGCAACGGCGTATCCGACATGCCCGCCAATCGACGCTCCGATGATCCGTATCGGTCCCTCCGGAACCCGCAGCGCGATTTGCGAGGCGAGCTCCTTGATGAGCATTTCGGCAGAGAAACCTCTTTGGACATAGCGCGGCCAGCCGGGATACCCGATAGTCGGAAATTGAGCCTCCTCCTCGATGCTCGAGCAAAACAACGTGGGATCAATGACGCCGCCGCCTGCTCCGGACAGAACAACGGAGACGGGTGGCTTATCCCTCACTGCCTCGACCCGGCCCGCGATGCGAGAAAGGAGGACACGGTTCGAGCGGCATAATCGGCGCCGATCACAAACCTGAACAGCGGCCCGAAGCTCATCGCCGAAGCCGGGCCAATGAAGCGGAGCCCCGGCGTCGAGGTCTCGAAAGTGTCGCTGAGCCTTGGAGCGCGTTCAAGACGTGCAATGCTGCTGCGGAGGTTGGGATCGAGAAATTCCAGACGATCGACGCTGATATCGTAACCGGTGCCTGCTATGACATGATCGACGACGAGCTCACGCAGCTTACCATTGAGTCCATTGCTAAGGCGAAGCGCCGCTCGCCCGCCTCTTTCTTGAGCCTCTGCGACGATCGTTTGGGTGTGGACGGGCACTCGGTTCTCGACCCGTTTGCGGAGCCACCATGCGCCTTCAGGGGGCAAATGGTTTTTCACGAAACGGGTGCGCCACGCGTCGGGAAATCGATGTATCGCACCCGGAAACCGAGTTAGCGCCCATGCTTTCGGACCCGTGCCAAGTCCCGAAATTGGCGAACGGAAGCGACGCCATAGGCTGCGTGATTTCGAGACCCAGAGTCTGCCAAAGAACTGACGGCTCGCGCATGATGATCTGTGGCCGTGCGCCGAACTCATGTAAGAGAGCCGCTGCCTCCAGCGCAGATTGCCCTGCACCAATGACTGCGACGTCGCGACCCCTAAAATCGTCAAATCGGTTTATCCGAGCAGTATGCGTAAGGAGGGGCGCAGGAAGGATCGAAAGACTAGTTGGAATATGAGCAAAATATGCTAGGCCGGTAGCAATCACGACATCCGACGCGAGAAAATGCTCGCCATCCGCGAGGGTAATCGATAAACATCCACGCGCTCGTGCTATTGTCTTTACATCGCTATTTTCTACCCACGGTACATTCGTCTGTTGGAACCATTGCCCATATGCCGCAAAATCTCCTATTGAGCATGGCTCGAATGTCTCAAGCCCCCGAGGCGCGGAGTAATCTGCGAAGGAATAGCCTAGTCTCGGAGTTCGAAACGTTCGTTCCTAAACAATATGACTTGAGGAAACGCTCGCCTCCGGCCTCGGCGATCTGGGACCAGAATCGCCATCGGAGTGCCAAAAATACGGTGCCTAACGCCACGTGCGTCTAGATGGGCGGCAAGAGAAAGTCCATAAGGCCCTGCACCAACAATTGCGATAGTCCCGACCAAGTCCCAGCCCCAATGTTGTTAAGCCGAATTAACGCGAGGATTCGACTTGAAAAAACGCTGAATGGCCTTTGTTCCTAAGTAAATTTCAGAAAGCGCGTGAATAATGCCCGGCATCATGTCTTCTTTATCGACCGCAACATCGATGACTCTGGTGCCGCTCCGCTTTGACCAATCTTTCCAATACCTTAGATCTTTGTATGATAGCCTAGAGGTCATGTACATTGCAGCAAGCAAAGCGTGTAGAGTGAACCGATCGTACAGGACCATAGTCGAATCGTCCGTTACGAATTGGGCTCTCGCAACTGCATCCCTAAGTTCTGACGCCTCGCCCAAGGCGCCAAGACAAGCAAGCAACGGAAGCGGCAGACCGCGACTAATGTCGAGTCCAACCTGATTGTACAAACGCGGATTGAAGTCAATCGCTGCCCATCCGCCTTTGAATGGAAGAAATTCAACCTCGAACATCCCAAAGTAACCGAGACTCATGGCAAAGAGCCTCCACAGAACGTGACAGGGAGTGGTCCGGTGGCGCCGACTCGTAACACACACCTACCCCCACAGGCCAAGAACGTTGAAACACCTTTTTTGATCTGCGCGCAACAAAATGCTCCCCGCTGGGATCAATGAACCCAGCGACCGAATAGACGCCTTCGCTCCCTACATGCACGAACTGTTGCAGGATCGGTCGCCCTGAATTTGGAAAGGTGAATTCTTCGCAGCCTCGATCCTTATTGCGAGCGATAAACAGTTCGTAATCTCGGAGCAACTCGTTCGGGGAGTGGACTACAGAACCTCGCTCGCTGGCGACGCCGCGAACGTGCGTGCGCGGCTTTAGCAGAATCGGGTAGGGCAAATCTGGAGCCAGACCTCTCAGTTCATCGTTGTCTTTAGGATCCCAGCTCGGTACTATGTTGATGCCGACCTTGCCCGCGGCTTCTCCTAGCAGTTTCTTGTCTAAGATCCGCTGCAAGACTGAAATTTGTGGCTGGTATAGACGGTAATATTGCTTAAGTGATTCTGAGTTGGACGCATATAACCACGTCGTTTGATCCGACGTTGGTAACAGAATTTGTCCTGGATCAGCTTTTCCAACTTCGATCAGTTTTGAAAGAAAGCGGTCGCTTTGAAGTTCCGACGGGGCCTTACGGGATTGGGTAACGCCGCGTGACCACCCTGCTGCCGCCAAACGCTCGCTTGAGAGCACCCTGACATCAAATCCTTTTGCGGCAAGGTGCCGCACCGCCGCAATCGTACCTCCAGACGATGCCGACGCTAGGAGTACACGCCCTCGTGGTACAGGGGTCAGCGACATTGCGCGACGTCACGATGAATGACGTATAGATGCTTATATTGGCAAGTGCGTTGCGGGTGCATAAGTCGATGACGGGACAGTGCTGCTCTCGCTCCAGTCTAGCTAGCGGTTTTTCTATTGTACATGTACATATCGTTCGCAATGGCCCTTGCCGCCAGGAGCGGTGGTACATTCATTCGAACTGCGTCTTAGTCAAGACGGTCAAGATCGCGCGGTCGATTGGCGCACAATACAACCTTTTGTCGTTCGGCGAAAAAAATCTTGACGACAGGCCAACTGTTCTATATTTGTTCTCAGGAGCGATCATCAGAAGGTCCATGTCGGCGAGGCGCAACCTTCCCAGCAAGCTGGGAAAGTGTTCACGCGGCGATATGGGATGCGTGAATGCCGTAGCCGTCGGGGGAGGTTCAGAGTTTGTGCGGCTGGTCGGGGCGCCGGGCGGTTGGGAGTTTTTTTATTTGGACCGCCCGTAACCCATTGAAAGAGCTCAAATTGGACGAAGGAATCCAAGAAAATCCAAGCCGATTTTCCTTGTTTTCCTTGGTTCTTCTTGGATCTTTTTGGTTTGGCTTGGTCTGGCCTGGACAGATTTGGCCGTCGGCGCCCCCATCCGCCTGGCCCGGCCTTCCATGCCGAAGCGCGGCTTCGCTTACCAGAACCGCACGGCCGCACCCGCCGAGGGCGTCGTGAGCTCCCCCTCCCACATCACACGATGGCCGCGTATAATTGTCCCGACCGGCCAGCCCGTGACCGTCTTGCCGTCGTAGGGCGTCCAGCCGCGAGCGCGAGGCGATCCAGGCATCGCGGATGGTCTCGACCCGCTTCATGTCGACGATGGTGAAGTCGGCGTCGTAGCCGGCGGCGATGCGGCCCTTGCCAAGGATGCGGAAGATCCGCGCCGGGCCGGCGCTGGTCAGGTCGACGAAGCGCAGCAGCGAGAGCCGCCCGGCGTTGACGTGGTCGAGCATGACGGGAACGAGCGTCTGGACGCCGGTCATGCCCGAGGGGCTGTCGGGATAGGGTTTTGCCTTCTCCTCGAGCGTGTGGGGCGCGTGGTCCGAGCCGAGCACGTCGACGACGCCCTGCGCGAGGCCGCGCCAGATCCCCTCGCGCTGCTCCGCCCCGCGCACCGGCGGGTTCATCTGCAGTTTCGTCCCGAGGCGCGGATAGTCCTCGGCGCTCAAGGTGAGGTGATGCGGCGTCGCCTCGCAGCTCGCGACGTCCTTCGCCTGAGCCAGCAAGTCCATCTCCTCGCGCGTCGAGACGTGCAGCACGTGCACCTGCGCGCGCGCCTCGCGCGCCAGCCGCACGAGGCGCTCGGTGCATTTCAGCGCCGCGATCTCGTCGCGCCAGACCGGATGCGACGACGGATCGCCCGCGACGCGCAGCGGCTTCCGTTCGTTGAGGCGCGCTTCGTCCTCGGAATGGAAGGCGGCGCGGCGGCGGATATTTTTCAGGATCGCGAGCACCCCCTCGTCGTCGGCGACCAGCAGGCGTCCGGTCGAGGAGCCCATGAACACCTTGATTCCCGCCGCGCCCGGCAGCCGTTCGAGCTCGGAAATGTCGGCGACATTGTCGTGCGCGCCGCCGACCCAGAAGGCAAAGTCACAATGCATGCGGCCTTTGGCGCGGCGCATCTTGTCGGCCAACGCCTCGGCGGTCGTCGTGGTCGGATCGGTGTTCGGCATCTCGAATACGGCGGTCACGCCGCCGAGGACCGCGGCTCGCGAGCCCGTCTCGAGATCCTCCTTGTGGACGGGTCCCGGCTCGCGAAAATGCACTTGGCTATCGATGACGCCGGGCAGCAGGTGCAGCCCCTTGCAGTCGATCCGCTCAGCCGCCGAGGCCGCGCCCAAGTTGCCGATCTCGGCGATAAGCCCGTTGCGGACGCCGACGTCGCGCAAGGCCACGCCGTCGTGATTGACCACGGTTCCGTTCGCGAGAATGAGATCGAAAGTTTGCGGCATCGCTTTTCCTTGCGCGGGGGCGAAAGCGGCCTAATTTAGCGGGCTCGGTATAGCAAGCGCGACCGGAGGCCCTATGACCGTGAAGGCTGCCCTGCTCAAGGATCGTGGCGTCATCGCTGTCGGCGGCGAAGAGGCCGCGAGCTTTCTTCAGGGGCTGCTGACGAACGACGTCGAGCGGCTCGAGGAGGGCGAGGCGCGCTATGCCGGACTTCTCTCGCCGCAAGGGAAAATCCTGTTCGACATGCTCGTCGTCCGTGCTCCCTCCGGGAGCGACGCCGCCTTCCTGATCGACTGCGCCGCGGAGCAGGCGGCCGATCTGGCGCGCCGGCTCGGCTTCTACAAGCTTCGCTCGAAGGTCTCGATCGCCGACCAGAGCGGGGCGCGCGCCGTCGTCGCCTACTGGGGCGAGGAACCGGACGAGCCGCCGGATTCCGTACTCTATGCCGACCCGCGCGATCCGCGTCTCGGCTGGCGGGCGATCCTGCCGCGCGACAAGGCAGTTGCGATCGGTGACGAACACGCCCCGACCTATGAAGCCCTGCGCATCGGCGCCGGCGTCCCGAAAGGCGGCGCCGATTTCATCTACGGCGACGCCTTTCCGCACGACGCGAACTTCGACCTCCTTCATGGCGTCGATTTCGACAAGGGCTGCTATGTCGGCCAGGAGGTCGTCTCGCGCATGAAGCATCGGGGAACCGCGCGCAAGCGCGTCGCGCGCGTCAAAGTGCTGGCCGAGCCGGCGTCGCCCGGAACGCCGGTCCTCGACGGCGAGCTTGCCGGTCGGGACACTCGGCTCGTCGTCCGGGCGGGAGGCGCTCGCGATGCTGCGGCTCGACCGGGTCGAGGAGGCGAAGGCCTCCGGGCGCGAACTCACTGCAGGCGGCGTCGGGCTGGCGCTGGCAGAGTAAGGCCTGACGCAAGGGCAAGCGCGCACGAAGCTGCCGGCATGGCGGCGAGGCCGATTCACGACTACATTGCCTCGGCCTGGGCTTTAGCCGATTCGTCTACGCGCAAGGAACTCCGGGCGCCGGAGACTATCCTCATGATCGAAGGGATCAGCGTCTTCGCCCTGGTGGTCGTCGCGTTCATCGTCGTCACCGCGCTCATGGGCGTGCGCCAGGTGCCGCAGGGCTACAATTACACCGTCGAGCGCTTCGGCAGATACCATAAGACGCTGACGCCAGGCCTCGGCCTCATCTTTCCTTACATCGACTCGGTCGGCCACAAGCTCAACGTCATGGAGCAGGTGATCGACGTGCCGCGTCAAGAGATCATCACCAAGGATAATGCGACGGTCTCAGTCGACGGCGTCGTCTTCTTTCAGGTGCTCGACGCGCGCCGGGCTTCCTACGAGATCGCCAACCTTCAGTTCGCCCTCCTGAATCTGGTGACGACCAATGTGCGCACGGTCATGGGGTCGATGGACCTCGATCAGCTGCTGTCGCATCGCGACGAGATCAACGCCCGCCTGCTCAACGTGATCGACGCCGCCTCCGAGCCCTGGGGCGTCAAGGTCACGCGTATCGAGATCAAAGACATCGAGCCGCCGAAGGACCTGGTCAACGCAATGGCGCGGCAGATGAAGGCCGAGCGTGAGAAGCGCGCCGTGATCCTCGAGGCCGAAGGCATGCGCCAGTCCGACATCACCCGCGCCGAGGGGCGCAAGGCGGCGGTCGTGCTCGAGGCCGAGGGCCGACGCGACGCCGCTTTCCGGGCAGCCGAGGCGGTCGAGCGCACCGCCCAGGCCGAAGCCGCGGCGACCCGGATGATGAGCGAGGCGACGTCGAACGGCGACGTCGTGGCGGTCAACTTCCTGATTGCCGAGAAATACATCAACGCCCTCCAAACGCTGGCGCAGTCGCCGAACCAGAAGACGGTCATTGTTCCGATCGAGCTCGCTTCGCTCGCAGGCATGCTTGGCGGAATTGGACAGATTGCGGCGGGCGCTCTCGGCGAGTTCGCCGTCTCGCGGGCGTCGCCCGGCGCTTTTCAGACAAGGACGCCCGCTCCGGTTCCCGATACGGCCGCTCCGGCGGCGCCGCCAGCTCCCCCGCCGCCGGGCGGAGCTTCGCCCTTGAGCGGTTGAGGGCGAGAGCGATCGCATGGACGCCTTCTTTTCGCCCCGCATCATCGCGCTCGGCTGGCTTGTCGGCGGCCTTGTCGTATGTGCAGCCGAGACGCTCGCGCCGGGCGCTTTCTTCGTCTGGATCGGCGCGGCGGCGGCGATCGTCGGGGCGATTGCCTATTTCGTCCCGGTCGACTTCACCACGCAGCTCCTCCTGTTTGGAGCGCTCGTCGTCGCCCTCGTCCTTGTCGGGCGGCGGGTTTACGGTTCGCTCGGCGCCCAGCCTGGCCCACTGCCGCAAAGCCGGGCGCATGCGATGATCGGCGCCGACTTCTTTCTCGACGAACCGATCGTGCGCGGCTACGGCCGCATTCACGTCGGCGACAGTTCGTGGCGCGTCTCCGGCGCTGACTGCCCGGCGGGCGCCAAGGTCAGGGTCGTCGCGGTCGAAGACGGTTCGCTGTTGAGGGTCGAACGGGCCGAGTGACGCGTCGGCTTCCTCAGCGGTAGACGAGGACCGGAATGGTCGAGTGGGTGAGGACCTTGACCGTCTCGCTGCCGAGCAGCAGCGCCGACATGCCGCGCCGTCCATGCGAGGCCATCACGATCAGGTCGCAGCCCTTGGCGTGAGCCGCGTCGATGATGGCGCGATAGGGCTGATCGTGCACCTCGCGGATCGTGTCGCAGGGCACGCCCGCCGCATCGGCCGCGATCCTCACCTGCTCGAGCGCCTGTTCGGCGATGCGGCGCGACTCCTCTTCGTATTCGTCCTCGCCGACCGAGACGAGAACCGCATCCATGGAAGCGACGCGATAGGGCTCCGCCAGGGTGAGCGCCGTCACCTTGGCCCCGCACTCCTTGGCCAGTTGCACTCCGTAAAGCACGGCCTTTCGCGAGAGATCGGACCCGTCGGTCGGAATGAGAAGATGCTTGAACATGGCGCCATCCATATCTGTTTTAAGACCAGGTTAGGCGCAGTCACGCCGCGCATGCGCCATAGGGCTGCGGCAATGCGTCCCGAGGCGCGCGCGGAAGTCCGACTGGAACGTCTCGGCCTCGCTCGGAGTTGCGACCCTGGATGCGCACCGCTAAAGTTTCGCCACCGAGAGGATGTATTGTCCTTCGGCGTCCACTGCACATTCACCGCTATCGCCAAGGAGCCGTCCCATGAGTTTCTCGTTGCCCGATCTTCCCTATGCTTACGACGCGCTTGGCCCATACATGTCGCGCGAAACGCTGGAATATCATCACGACAAGCATCACCTGGCTTATGTCAACAACGGCAACAACGCGCTCAAAGGCACCGAATGGGAGGGAAAGTCCCTCGAGGAGATCGTCAAGGGCTCGTTCGGCAAGAACGCCGCTGTTTTTAACAACGCCGGCCAGCACTTCAACCATATCCATTTCTGGCGCTGGATGAAGCCGAACGGCGGGGGCAAGATCCCGGGCGAGGTCGAAAGGGCGCTCAAAGAACTCGTTCGGCTCGGTCGAAAAGGCCAAGGAAGACCTTATCCAGGCCGGCGTGACCCAGTTCGGCTCCGGCTGGTGCTGGCTGACGCTGAAGGAGGGCAAGATCCTAGGCGACCAAGACCCCCAACGGCGAGAACCCGCTCGTGCACGGCGGCAAGCCGATCCTCGGCATCGATGTGTGGGAGCATTCCTACTACATCGACTACCGCAACCGCCGCCCCGACTATCTCAAGGCCCTCGTCGACCACCTCGTCAACTGGGAATATGTCGCTGAGCTCTTCGGCCAGAAATGATCGCAATGGCAATGAGCGACGCCCTCCGGCGTCCGCCGGAGGGCTGGAGCGCCGTCAGTCGGTCAGATTGAGCGTTTTGTCGGCGCAGACGTCGAAGCCGGTCGAGTCCATCGTCTGGCCGTCGTCGAACGCGCCATGCAGATCGACCTGGCAATCCTCGCCACGCGGCAGTCGCGCGACGGCCTGCTTGCCGGGCTTCAGCGCTCCGAGAACCTTTCTTCATCTTGGCGGAACCGCTGACCGCCGCCTCGCAATTCGACGAGGCTGGCGGGTCTCGAATTGGTGACCGTCACTCTGACGGTCGAGACGGGTCTTCGGCGTCGCTTTGGCCTTCTCAGCCGTATGCGCAATCGCTGTGGCTTTCGCCGCCGCTGCGGTCTGCGGTGTCGCTGCGCTGGCGGCGATGAGCGCGCACGACACGACCGCCGCCGCCATCCTCCAACTCCACTTCATTGCCGAACGCTCCCCCTCGACGAGCGCTATGAACCTTTAACTTGGCGAGAGTGGCGCCTATCCCCGCCGATTTAGGACTTCCTCGAAGCCCGGCCGTTGAGGCGATACGTCGCAAGCGCCTCACATGTTCCGCACAGATGCGCTTTCCTGGGATTCGCGTCGCGCCGCTTGCCGGTCGGCCGCGCGCAGCATCGGGATGACGTCCTCGATCTTCTCCGCCACGAGGTAGCGAAGCTCGAAGCCGCGAGCGAATGAAGCCCGCACCGCGCATGTGAGCGAAGAGTGCGAGCAGGGGACGCCAGAAGCCATTGATGTCGGCGATGAGGATCGGTTTGGCGTGGCGCTCGAGCTGCGCCCAGGTCATCTGCTCGACCAGTTCCTCGAGCGTGCCGATCCCGCCGGGCAGGGCGACGAAGGCGTCGGCGCGGTCGAACATCGCTTGCTTGCGTTCGTGCATGTTCTCGACGACCAGCATCTCCTGCGCGGTGGTCAGAGCGTGTTCTTTGCGCACGAGAAAACTGGGGATAATCCCGGTCACGTAGCCGCCGGCCGCAAGGGTCGCGCGCGCCAGTCGGCCCATGAGGCCGTCGCCGCCGCCCCCGTAGACGAGGCCGATCCCCTCGGCGGCCAAGATGCCCCCGAACGCCTCGGCCGCTTCGCCGAAGCGCAGGGTCGTTCCCATCGCCCGACCCGCAATAGACGCAGACGTTTCGAATCGAATTCATCGGAAAGCCTCGCTTGTCGCCTGGGATTTGCCGCCTGCGCCCGAGCGCCGTCAAGGCCGGCTTCGCTGTCATTCGAGCCCGATCTCGCGCAGGATCTCCGCCTCGTGCTCGCCGAGCTTCGGCGAACGGCGGCCAAGCGAGAGCGCGGTTTCGCTCATCACGATGGGGCTGCGAACGCCGGGAATTCCTTCGGGATCGATGCGCATGGCACGCGTGACGAACTGCGGATCGGCGAAAAGGTCGGCGACCGTGTTGATCGGACCGGCCGGGACGACGGCCTCTTCGAGCGCGTCGAGCAGTGCGCCGCGCGTCCTGAGGTCGCGTCCTCGCCGTCAGAGACTCGCGCGCGAGGTCGCCGCGGTTTGTCGACGCCGCGCGGCGTTGGTCGCAAAGCGCAGGATCGGCGGCCAGCGGCTCGCGGCCGAGCACGGCGCACAGGCGGGCGAACTGCCCGTCGTTGCCAACCGCTATGATGACGCCAGCCGTCGGCGACCGGAAAGGTCTGGTAGGGGGCGATATTGGGTGCGGCGCTGCCCGTGCGTCGCGGCGAGACCCCCGTGGCGAGGAAGTTCATCGCCTGGTTGGCGAGCATCGCGGCCATCGTGTCGAACAGCGCGAGGTCGATATGCTGCCCGCGGCCGGTGCGCTCGCGCTCGATCAGAGCCGCCTCGACCGCGATGACGCCGTAGAGTCCGGTAAAAAGTCGCTGATCGGCGACGCCGGCCTTCTGTCGGCTCGCCGTCCGGCTCGCCGGTCATGTCCATGTAACCGGACATCCCCTGCGATCAGGTAATCGTAACCGGCGCGCTCGGCGTAGGGGCCCGTCTGACCGAAACCGGTGACGGAGCAATAGACCAGTCGCGGATTGATCTTTCGGAAGCTCTCGTCGTCGAGGCCGAATTTCTTCAGGCCTCCGACCTTGAAGTTCTCGATCAGCACGTCCGACCGCGCCGCGAGCCGCCGCACGATCTCGCGCCCGCGTTCAGTCGCGAAATCGGCGACGATCGACCGCTTGCCGCGATTGCAGCCATGGAAATAGGCCGCTGCGCGCTCGCCCTCGGTGTCGATGAACGGCGGCCCCCAGCGGCGCGTATCGTCGCCCTCCGGGCTCTCGACCTTGATGACGTCGGCGCCGAGATCGGCCAGCGTCTGCCCGATCCACGGGCCGGCGAGAATACGCGCGAGCTCGACGACCCTGACCCCGGAAAGCGCGCCCATTCCTTTAGAAGAACGCCTGCAGGCCGGTTTGCGCACGCCCGAGGATCAGCGCGTGCACGTCATGTGTGCCCTCGTAGGTGTTGACCGTCTCGAGATTCGTGAGGTGGCGCATCACCTGATACTCGATCTGGATGCCGTTGCCGCCGTGCATGTCGCGCGCAAGCCGCGCGATTTCGAGAGCGTCGCCGCAATTGTTGCGCTTCATCATCGAGACCATCTCCGGCGCCGCCCGGCCCTCGTCCATCAGGCGTCCGAGGCGCAGCACGCCCTGTAGCCCGAGCGCGATCTTGGTCTGCATGTCGGCGAGCTTCTTCTGGAAGAGCTGGGTCGCGGCGAGCGGCCGGCCGAACTGCTTGCGCTCGAGCCCGTACTGGCGCGCGCGCATCCAGCAGTCCTCCGCCGCGCCCATCGCGCCCCAGGCGATGCCGTAGCGGGCTCGGTTGAGGCAGCCAAATGGCCCCTTGAGACCGGCGACGTTGGGCAGAAGCGCCTCGTCGGGCGCCTCGACGCCATCGAGCACGATCTCGCCGGTGATCGAGGCGCGAAGACTGAGCTTGCCCTCGATCTTCGGCGCCGAAAGCCCTTTCATCCCTTTCTCGAGGATGAAGCCGCGGATCTTTCCGTCGTGCGCCTCAGACTTAGCCCAGACGACGAACACGTCGGCGATCGGGGCATTGCTGATCCAGGTTTTCGAGCCGGTGAGGCGATAGCCGTTCGGCGTCTTCTCCGCTCGCGTCTTCATGCCGCCGGGGTCGGAACCTGCGTCCGGCTCGGTCAGGCCGAAACAGCCGATGCGTTCCCCTCGTGCGAGGCCCGGCAAATATTTCTTCCTCTGCGCGTCGTCGCCATAGGCGAAGATCGGATACATGACGAGCGAGCTCTGCACGCTGATCATCGAGCGAAAGCCCGAGTCGACGCGCTCGACCTCCCGCGCGACCAGGCCGTAAGCGACGTACCCGGCGTTGGCGCAGCCGAATTCTTCGGGCAATGTCACACCGATCAGACCCGCCTTCCCCATGATGCGAAAGACGGCCGGATCCGTCTTCTCCTCGAGATAGGCGCGCTCGATCCGGGGCCTCAGTTCCTTGGCTGCGACCTCGCGGGCTGTATCGCGGATCAACCGCTCATCCTCGCTGAGCTGGCTTTCGAGGAGCAGCGGATCGTCCCATTGGAAGGGACCAAGGCTCGGGCCATGGAAACCGGTCATTTGCTTTGTCTCTCGGGAACGCCTTCCCGATCATTAGTCCGGCTTGCGAGAGGCGTCGAGGCCCGAAGCCAGCGGTGGAAAGGACAATGCAGCGAGCCTATCATTCTGCCGAGGTCAGGATTCCGAGCACGATGCAAAACGACCCTCTCTCGCACGGCCTGTGGGAAGCAACCGCGCCGCCGGCCCCGCCGACGGCGCCGCTCACGGGCGAGGTCAAGGTCGATGTCGCTGTCGTCGGCTGCGGCTACACTGGCCTTTCCGCCGCGCTGCGGCTCGCCGAAGCGGGCGCGAAGGTCGCAGCGCTCGAAGCGGTCGAGATCGGCTTTGGCGGCGCGGGCCGCAACGTCGGCTACGTAAACGCTGGCATGTGGGTGATGCCGAGCGAGCTGCCGAAGGCGCTCGGCGCCGAGTACGGCGAGCGCGCGCTGAAGCTGCTCGGCGACTGTCCGGCCGTGGTCTGGGAGACGATCGAGAAACATCGGATCGACTGCGATCCCGTCCGCAACGGCACTCTGCATTGCGCTGTCGGCGCGTCGGGCCTCCGAACGCTCGAGGAGCGAGCGCGGCAATGGGGCGCGCGCGGCGCGCCGGTGCGCATCTTGTCGCGCGAGGAGACAGCAAAGCGCACAGGCGCTGCAGGCTACGCCGGCTCGCTCCTCGACATGCGCGCGGGCACCATCCAGCCGCTCGCCTACGCGCGCGGCCTTGCCCGTGCGGCTATCGCCGCCGGGGCCGCCGTCCATACGCAAAGCCCAGTCCGCGCTGCGGAGCGGACCAGCGGGAAATGGGCGCTGACGGCAGGCGAAGGGACCGTCGTCGCCGACTGGGTCGCGGTGGCGACCGACGCCTACGGCGGCGCGCCCTGGCCCCAGGTGCGCCGCGAGCAGATCTGCCTGCCCTATTTCAATTTCGCTACCAGGCCGCTCGGCGCAGACCTGCAGGCAGCGATTCTCCCGGGCCGCGAGGGCTGCTGGGACACGAAGGACATCATGAGCTATTTTCGCTTCGACCGCGGTGGGCGGCTGCTGTTCGGCGGCGTCGGGGCTCTACGCGGAACGGGTCTTGCGATCCATCGAGCCTGGGCGCGGCGCGCCATGAGGAAGCTATTTCCGCGCCTCGGACCTGCCTCTTTCGAGCATCAGTGGTACGGCATGATCGGCATGACCGCCGACAACCTGCCGCGCTTTCATCGCCTCGCCGACAATGTCGTAACCTTCTGCGGCTACAACGGGCGCGGCATCGGCCCCGGCACTGTGTTCGGGCGCGTGCTGGCCGATCATATTCTCGGCCGGGTCGCGCAAAAGGACCTACCGCTTCCGGTCACCGCGCCCGATTCTCCGGCGCTGCCCGCGTTGCGGGAAGCCTATTACGAGGCGGGCGCCCAGATCGCCCACGCTGCCGGAGGATGGGTATGACGACGGGTCTGCGACCAAAGTCGCAGAGCCATATATTCACCATCTTCCCTCGATAAGCGAAAATACATCGATGTCGGCCGACGACGACGCGTTTTCGCGTTTTTGCGACGCGCGCCGACGAAAACTTCCGCACCGATAGCGGAAGCGACATTTCGCGCTTTCGCTCGACCTAAACTGCACTATGGGAAGATTCTATGGCTACGGGAACCGTGAAATGGTTCAACGCGACAAAAGGATTTGGCTTCATTCAACCTGACGACGGCGGGAAGGACGTGTTCGTCCACATCAGCGCCGTGGAGCGGGCGGGCTTGCGCGAACTCAACGAGGGCCAGAAGCTGGTCTATGACATCGTACCGGACAAGCGCACCGGTCGTTCGTCGGCCGGGAACCTCAAAGTCGGCTGAACCAACCCGATCATGTATTCCGAAGCCCCGGCGAACAGCCGGGGTTTATCGTTTGCGCCGCGCTGAGGCGAGCGGCGCGACCGGCCAGCCCGCGACGCAAAGCCCCTGCGACAAGTCCGGGGCTTTGCGTTTATGGTGGCGCCGCACGGGAGGGAGGCCGTTATGGCGGGACAGGCAGAAGCAACATATCTCGGGCTCGATATCGGCACGTCCTCGGTGAAGGCGCTCCTGGTCGAAGGCGATCAGCGCGTCATTGCGGACGCCTCGGCCCCGCTTGGCGTCTCTCGCCCTCACCCCTTATGGAGCGAGCAGAACCCGGACGACTGGTTTGACGGCGTCGAGGCGGCGGTGGCGGCGATCCGCCGGCAGGCGCCTTCCGCCTTCGCAGCACTTGGCGGGATCGGCCTCTCCGGGCAAATGCATGGCGCGACACTCATCGACTCGAACGACAAGCCGCTCCGTCCGGCAATTCTCTGGAACGACGTCCGCTCGTTCGCCGAATGCGCAGAGCTCAAGCGCCGCGTCCCCGACGTCGAAAAGCGCACCGGCAATCTGGTCATGCCGGGCTTCACTGCGCCGAAGATGCTGTGGGTCGCCGAGCACGAGCCCGAGGTCGCGAAGGCGACGAGACGCGTGCTGCTTCCCAAGGACTACGTCCGCCTGCGCCTTTCCGGGGAAGCCGTGTCAGATATGTCCGACGCCTCGGGGACGTCCTGGCTCGATGTCGGCAAGCGGCGCTGGGACGAGGACCTGCTCGCCGCGACTGGGCTTTCGCTCGCCGCCATGCCGAGGCTGGTCGAAGGCTCCGAGGTCTCGGCGCACCTGTCGCCGGCGATAGCGAAAGCCTGGGGCCTCGACGGGCGGAAAATTCCGATCGCGGGCGGGGGCGGCGACAATGCCGCTTCGGCCATCGGCGTCGGCGCGACCGCGCCGGGATCGGGTTTCGTCTCGCTCGGCACATCGGGCGTCGTGTTCTCGGTCACCGACCGGTTCATCAGCCTTCCCGAGCGCACGCTGCACGCCTTCTGCCATGCGCTCCCGGGCCGTTGGCACGGCATGTCGGTGATGCTGTCGGCCGCCTCGGCCCTGTCGTGGATCGCGGGCGTCCTCGGCCGAGAGCGCGACATCGGCGATCTGGTCGCCGCGGCAGAAGCCTTCGCCCGCACGGAGAGCGCCGTCGTCTCCGCGCCGGTCTTCCTGCCCTACCTCAGCGGCGAGAGGACGCCGCATAACGACGCCGAGGCGACCGGCATGTTCGCCGGCCTTCGCGCCAGCCACAACCCCGACGCGCTCGCCTTCGCGGTGATGGAGGGCGTCGCCTTCTCCTTCGCCGACGCCATCGACGTGCTCGACGCGGCCGGGGCGCGGCCTGTGCGGCCGCTTCTCGTCGGCGGCGGCGCGCGCTCGGATTTTTGGGGGCAAATGATCGCCGACGTGACGGGTCTGACGATCGACCTCGCGCGGGGAGCGGAGGCCGGCGCGGCGCTCGGCGCGGCCCGCCTCGGCATGCTCGCGGCGGGCGCTGGGAGCATCGAAGCCGTCTGTCGGCGGCCGCCGACCCAGCGCGCCTTCGAGCCGAACGCGATGAGCACCGCGCTTGCACGCGCCGCGCCTCAGGCGCTATCGCGCGCTCTACAAAGCGGAGAAGGCTGCGCGGGTCGCCTGAGAGTTCGGATATCCTGGCAATCCCGCGCCCGGCGCCAACCGGACGGCCGGCGCCTGAACTTCCAGCCGATTGCTGCATTTCGTGTTGCGGAAACCCTCCGGGAACAGCAATCTGGGCTCCGACGGCGCTCATCCGGCGCGTCATGGGTCGAGGCGGGCGAGGAATGGGCGAGCTGCACAAGAATTATGTCGCGGGCGAGTGGGTGGACGGCGCCTCCGTCTCGCGCAACATCAATCCATCGGACACGAGCGACGTCGTGGGCGAATATGCCCAGGCCGATGCGGCTCAGACGGACGCCGCGGTCAAGGCCGCCCAAGCCGCCCTTCCTGCATGGGCGCGCACGACGCCGCAGGAGCGGCACGACATTCTGTTGCGAACCTCGACGGAGCTTCTCGCGCGGCGCGAGGAACTCGCGCGCCTTCTTGCCCGCGAAGAGGGCAAGACTCTGTTGGAAGCGACGTACGAGGTCGGCCGCGCCGCCCAGATCTTCGATTTCTTCGCCGGCGAGGCGTTGAGAATTCCCGGGGAGAAGTCCGCTTCAGTCCGGCCCAACGTCGAAATCGAGACGACACGCGAGCCGGTCGGCGTCTGCGGCGTTATTTCGCCGTGGAACTTTCCCATCGCGATTCCTGCCTGGAAAATCGCCCCGGCCCTTGCTTATGGCAATTCGGTCGTCTTCAAGCCCGCCGATCTTGTGCCGGGCTCCGCCCATGCGCTCACCGAAATCCTCGTTTGTGCCGGCGTTCCCAAGGGCGTGTTCAACCTCGTCATGGGGCGCGGCTCGGTCGTGGGCCAGGCGATCCTCGACCACAAACGGGTCGACGCCGTCACGTTTACCGGCTCGGTGGCGACCGGCCGGCGCGTCGCCGCCGCCTGCGCCGGCGCTATGCGCAAGTTCCAGCTTGAAATGGGTGGCAAGAATCCGCTCGTCGTACTGTCAGACGCCGATCTTGCGAATGCAGTCGAATGCGCCGTCAACGGCGCCTATTTCGCGACCGGTCAGCGCTGTACCGCCTCGTCGCGCATCATCGTCGAAGAGCCGGTCTATAAGCGTTTTGCCGATGCGCTGATCGAGCGCATGCGCGGGCTCGTCGTCGACGACGCGCTGAAGCCGGGCGCGCAAATCGGACCTGTGGTCAACTCGACGCAGCTCGAGCAGGATCTTGCCTACGTCACGATCGGCCAAGGCGAAGGCGCCAAGCTGACGCTCGGCGGCGAACGGCTCAATCGCTCAACCCCCGGCTTCTATATGGCGCCGGCCCTGTTCCTCGATGCCGATAATTCGATGCGCATTTCGCGCGAGGAAATCTTCGGCCCTGTGTCGGCAATGATCCCGGCGCGTGACTACGACCATGCGCTGGCGATCGCCAACGACACCGAGTTCGGCCTCTGCGCCGGCATTTGCACAACCAGCCTCAAGCGCGCCGCGCACTTCAAGCGCAATGCCGAGGCGGGCATGGTCATGGTCAACCTACCGACGACGGGCATCGATTACCACGTGCCGTTCGGCGGCCGTAAAGGCTCAAGCCTCGGGTCGCGCGAGCAGGGCCGATACGCGGCCGAGTTCTACACGACGGTGAAGACGGCCTATATGCTGTCGTGAAATTGAGGTTTCGGCCCGGGACAGGCCGAAAAACTCCCTTCGACGACCCGAGTCGCAAAATCCGGAGGTAGATCATCGCCGAGACCATCGCGCTCGTTGACGGCGCACCACTGCGCTCCGCTCGCGTCTTCGAGCCTGGGATTCGTGGCGTCGCTGCGCTTCGCAGCTGTCGTCGGGCGAATGTCGATCCCCAAATGAAGATGAGCGCAGTCTGTTGCAGGTCGATCGAGACGCCCTCGTCTTGCAAACGTTCGGGCTCGCGCCGAAAGTCCGCTTTGCGCGTTCCGTCGCCTCCTTGCTAAACTGGCCCGAACAAGCAACATGCCCGCATGCTCTATCATGGGATCCTGCTCTCCGTCGTCGTCGCCCTGGTCGGTGCGAGCGCGATCGGCATGGCGCTGCATGGAAGGCTCGGCGAGCGGCAGAAGGGTCGAGAGACGGTCGATCACGTCCGGCTCGTTATCTCCATTCTGGTGACCTTCACCGCCCTGGTGCTCGGCCTCCTCTTATCCAACGCGAAGGCCTCCTTCGACACGTTCGACAATCGCCTGAGGGTCTTCACCGGCTCGATCACCGAACTCGACCAGCGCCTGCGTCAGTACGGTGAAGAGACGACGCCGATCCGAGCGAACCTGCGCGCCTATCTCGCCGGCGCCATCGCCGACACGTGGCATGACGAGCCGCGCCCGTACGGGGTCTACCCGACCTACTCCGACGCGCCGGAGGGAGTCGAACGCGCGCCGCTCGGCAACCTCCTGATCGAGGTCGACACGGCGATCCGCAAGCTCGAGCCGACGGATCCGTTCCATGCCGGCCTCGCCAATCTCCTGGAGGCGAAGACAATTGAGCTCCTGCAGCAGCGACGCCTGGCGATCGAGACGGTGCATGACACGATTTCCTGGCCGCTGCTCTTCGCCATGACCCTGTGGCTCGCGATCGTCTTCGGCGTGTTCGGCCTAACCGCGCCGCGCAACGCCGTCGTCTACGCGACGATCCTACTCTGCGCGCTCTCCTTCGCCTCGGCCATCTTCTTCATCCTCGACTTCGACCGGCCGCTGACCGGCATGATCCGGGTGTCGAGCGAACCGGCCCACGAAGCGCTGCGCCATCTCGACACGCCGTGACGCGACGCTTTGCGCTCAGCAAAATTCGATCGTCTTTTCAGCCGGTTGCCCGAGCGGCCAGCCGAACACAGACGACAAACGCTCCGCCAGAAGGCGCAGCTGGGTCGCCTTTCGATCGTCCCTTCGACCGCCAAAAAAGCGATCGGACGCATCGTGGGCCCAGCCGGAATCCTTGAACACTCGTCGCCGGCAGCCGCCCCACTCTTTCCGTCTTCGGCCAAATTCCCTATCTAAGGGCCCTGCCCAGAGGCGTACGCCCGGCGCGCAGGAGGAGCGACAAATGGCGTCTCGCGACGAGGTGATGGCCGCCTTGGCCGGTGTTCCCGGTCCGGACGGAAGGACGCCGCTTCCGGAATCCGGCGCCATTTCCGGCCTCACCATCCGAGACGGCAAGGTTTTCCTCGCCATCGTCGTCGCTCCCGACAAGGCAAGAGCGCTCGAGCCGATGCGCGCCCGGGCCGAGGCCGCGATCAAGGCGGCGCCTGGGGTCACAAGCGCGGTCGTCACGCTGACTGCCGAGGCCGAGCGAGAGATCGGCAGCGCAGTTCACGGGTCTGGTCACGCGCATGGCGGCGGCCAGCAGCGCCAGCCCGGCGGCCGGTCGACCGCGCCCATTCCCGGCGTCAAACACATAATCGCGGTGGCGTCCGGAAAGGGCGGCGTCGGCAAGTCGACCGTCGCATGCAATCTCGCCGTGGGCCTCGCCAAGCTCGGCCTCAAGGTCGGCGTGCTCGACGCGGACCTGTTCGGCCCTTCGATGCCAAAACTGTTTGGCATAGCGGCAAAGCCCGACCTTGCCCCCGACGGAAAAAGGCTCATCCCGCTTGAGGCTTACGGCGTCAGGGTGATGTCGATCGGCTTTCTGATCGAGGAAGGCGCGCCGGTGATCTGGCGAGGTCCGATGGTGATGTCGGCCCTGACCCAGCTCCTGCGCGAGGTCGACTGGGGCGACCTCGACGTCCTGGTGGCCGACATGCCGCCGGGAACCGGCGACACTCAGCTCACTATGGCGCAGAACGTGCCTCTGTCGGGGGCGGTGATCGTCTCGACGCCGCAGGATCTCGCGCTGATCGACGCCCGGCGCGGCATCGCGATGTTCAAGCAGGTGCAGGTGCCGCTGATCGGCATCGTCGAGAACATGAGCTATTTCCTCTGCCCGCATTGCGGCGGACGAACCGATGTGTTCTCGCATGGAGGCGCGCATCGGGAGGCCGAGAAGCTCGGCGTTCCCTTCCTCGGCGAGGTGCCGCTCGACATCGCCATCCGCGCCAATTCCGACGACGGGCGGCCCGTGGTGGCGAGCCTGCCCGACAGCATCCATGCCGGCGCGTTTCTCGAGATTGCGCGTCGCGTAGCGCAGACGCTCGAGGCCGGCGCTCCGGGCGCCAAACCCGCCCCGAGCATTCGCATCGTCTGAGCCGGAGGCGCCCATGGCCTGGCCGACCGACATCACCGTCACCGACAAGGGGCGAACGCTCGAGGTCGCGTTCGACGATGGTGAAACTGTCCGCCTGACCGCCGAGCGCCTACGCGTCGAAAGCCCGAGCGCTGAGGTGCAGGGTCATTCGCGGAGCGAGAAGCGGATCGTGACCGGCAAGGAGAATGTCGCCATCGTCGACCTCCAGCCGATCGGCAATTACGCGATTAAGATCGTGTTCGACGACGGCCACAACACCGGCCTCTATAGCTGGGACTACTTGCGCAGGCTCGCGGGCTAACCGCCGGGTCAACCGACGCCACCCTTGCCTAGGCGGCCATGATACAACTTTATCGAAGTCTGCTTAGCTTACCGAGGCCGCCCGTACGCGGTCAAAACAGCCGTTCATTGACGATGATCGTATCGTCCGGCTCAACTTCATCGTCGAGCGAAGCTGGCATTTCCTCGGTCTGCCCGTCCGCCGACTTGCGTTTGATCTTCATCCGCGAGTTGCTCCCAAGCGGCGCCAGGCCGCCGGCAATCGCGATCGCCTGCTGAACGGTCAACGATTGCGTTAGAGGAAATTGGCCGGTTTTGCCGACGTAGCCGTACACGTAATAGAAGGGCGCCAGATCGACGTAAATCTCGTCGTTGTTCTGCACGAGGATGCGGTCGGGGTTGATCTTTCCGTTGACAATATCCTTGCCGTAGTAGCGCCTGACGGTCGCGCCGTGGCGCACGATGACTGTTCCTGCAGTGTCCCTCAAGCCGCCCGCCCGCGCCAGGATCTGCGCAAGCGTCGTCTTCCGGTCGATCGTGAACACTCCAGGTAACCCAACCTGGCCTTGGACGCTCGCTTGGGCGCCGAAGCTGGTGATTTCGACGAGCACATGCGGCTCGGTGACGATCTGGCGCTCCGTCAGCCGCCGTTCGACGGCGTGCGCCAGCTGGTCCTCGGTCAGTCCGGCCGCTTTGATCCGGCCGACGTAGGGAAAATTGACCGTGCCGTCGGGTTCGACGCGCGTGGTCGTATCCAGATCCGGTTGGCTGACAACTTTGATTGTGACCACGTCGTTTGCCGTCAGAACGCGCCCGCCCTGGGCACTCGCGGCGAGGCTGAACGCCACCCCCCATACCACAACGGCGAGGCGGGTAATCCCGGCGCCGATCAGTCGAGTTTTCGTTTGCATCTTCCACGCTCCAGCTTTGGAGTCTCAATACGGGTTGAAGGTCAAGGCAAGCAACACCACGCTGGTAGGCGTCACGAGGTTTGCCTGCACGGATCTGGTAAACGTGTAGCTGAGGTTCGCCGTGACGAAGGGAGTTATGGCATAGTTCATGCTCGCGTTTGCGCTATAAGTGTCTGAGTTTGAAGCAAACACTTGCTCGGTGGGATTAAGAGCCGAGAGGTTGGGGGTGCCGCTAAAGGCGCCGCTCGAGCGAGAAGTCGAGACACCCGCCGCGAAGAGCACCTTTGGCGTTAGGCTATAGGTCAAACCCAGATTGGCGCTTTCGGTAACCTGCAGGTTGGCGAGGATTGACGTTGGGGGCGAGACGGACTTCGAGACCCCCGCCGTCAGGCCGAGTTTCGGCGTCGCCGCCCAGGTCGCGGCGAGGGAGTAGACGGGCTCGAAGCCCGAGACGGGGTCAAGGCTGAACGATCCGTTGCGCGTGCCCACCACGCCGGCTGACGCGGTAAGCGCCAGATTGGGGCTGAAATTCTTCGTATAGGTCAGATTGATCTGGTCTTCGGTAATGTTGTTGAATAAACCCTGGCTGTTCAGGACGATGGGGCGATCCCTGTAGTTGGTCCCTGTGACCGTCGCCAGGAGTTGCAGGCTGTTGGTTTGAGAGACGGTGTAGTTAATTCCCGCCGCAATGAACTCGCTCTGGGAATTGTTTAATTGATCCAGAGAGGCGGAGTTGGTTGAATCCGTCACGCCGCTGTTCAAAACAAAGGCGTAGTTGCCTGACACAAGGCAAGTGCCGGTTTCGTTGAATGCGATCGTCGTTGTGCTGTTCTTGACGTTGAATCCGACCTGCTGTCCGGGTTGCGAGGGCGAGGTCGCTTCCGAGGCGATCAACTTGCCGGAGCACTTCGAGCCGTATGTCCAATTGTCGCCTATATCGAAGGAGTTCGCCAGCGAGTTCAGATCTCCGATGGCCAAATATCGGTACAGTGAGATTGAGCCGTCGGCGAAGAATTGCTGACCCTCCCAATAGGCCTTAGTGGCGGCGCCAAAGGTCGAGATCGACTCCAGGCTGCCGATCGGACTGCCGAAACCAGACCCTGCGTTGCTCGGAGTATTCAGAACATTGCTGTTATACCCAAAACTCTCCTGGAGCTTCAGCTGCACCGGCAGATCGCTCCAATTCTCCGGAACCCGGGAAAAAACCCCGTATACCGCAGGCGCGATCGTCATGGCCGAAGGCGTGCCGGACAAGGAGGAATCGTCTGCATGGACGGGGCTTGCGCCGCCCAGCAACATGACTCCCCCAATCGTCAGGCCCGCGCCGCGTTTCATTTCACGGCGTTGCTCCGAAGCGCGGGCAGATGCTCGCGCCCCGCCGATGCAATCGGGCGCGTTTATGCTCGACACCGCCGTGAAACAGGCCGCGTTCCGATCCGCTTGTCAGTCACCCCTCCCGCTAACACGGCCCCGACAGCGCCTAAGTTGCTCGCGATTTGGTGTAATATCAAACGGCGGGCAATTGAACTCCCTCCGATTGCGTATCGGCAAACGAAGAATCCGCCGCGGGATGACCGCCACAATTCCCCAGTATTACACAAGCAAAACCCGCTCCTCAGGCAAAGACTCACCCAAGCCTAAGTTACCCAAGTTCGCCGTTTCGCGACAGGAGAGGAAAGACACACCTCAGAAAAAAAAGCCAGCGAACTCCGCCTGCCCGATGTCCAAACAGGCGTGTCTAGACATTCTGATCGCATGCGCTACCGTTAACCCCCGGCCGGGAAAAATCAGGGGGCGCGCATGAACTCGCACTATCGGGTCGTCGTGATCGGCGGCGGCGTGGTGGGAGCTTCGGTTCTTTACCATCTGACGAAATTCGGCTGGACCGATGTCGCGTTGGTAGAGCGCTCGGTCCTCACCGCGGGTTCGTCCTGGCACGCAGCGGGCGGCTTTCACGCGCTGAACGCCAACCCGAACATGGCGATCCTGCAGGCTTATACGATCGACCTCCTGAAGGACGTCGAAGCGGAATCCGGCCAGTCGATCGGCATGCACATGACCGGAGGCATTCACGTCGCGTCCGCTCCGGAGCGCTGGGAGTGGCTGCAGTCCTCCTATCGCCGGTTTCAGGCGATCGGCATCGAGGACGTGCGCCTGGTTGCGCCGGAGGAGATCCGGGCTCGTTGCCCGATCATCAACGTCGACGGCGTGCTCGGGGGGATGTGGGCCGACCGGGAAGGCTACGTGGACACGACCGGCACGGTGTGGGCCTACGCTGGCGCGGCGAAAAAGCGCGGCGCGACAGTGATCGAACGCAACAAGGTTGTCGCATTGAACCCGCGGAGCGACCGAACCTGGGACGTCGTCACCGAGAACGGAACGATCAACGCCGAACACGTGGTCAACGCCGCGGGCCTCTGGGCGAAGCAGGTCGGGCGGATGGTCGGGCTCGATCTGCCGGTGTCGCCGCTCGAGCACCACTACCTCATCACGGAGACGATCCCCGAAGTGGCGGCGCTCAAGGCCGAAATGCCGATGGTCGTCGACCTCGAGGGCTACACCTATATGCGCCAGGACCAGAAGGGGATGCTGATCGGGATCTACGAAACCCGCCCGCAACATTGGTCGATGGATGGCGCGCCGTGGGACTACGGCGTCGAACTGCTCCCGGAGAACATCGACCGGATCTCGGAGGAGCTCGAACTGGTCCATTTGCGGTATCCGGTGTTGCAGAAGGCCGGCATCCGCAAGTGGGTCAACGGCGCTTTCACGTTTTCTCCGGACGGGAACCCGCTCGTCGGTCCGATCGCGGGAAAGCCGGGATATTGGCTCGCCTGCGGCGTCATGGCCGGGTTCCTCCAGGGCGGCGGGGTCGGCAAGGCGCTTGCCGAATGGATGATCCGAGGCAAGACGACCGAGGACGTCTACGGCCTCGACATCGCCCGCTACGGAGCTCACACCTCCAATCGGGAATATATTAGGCAGACGACCGGCGAGTTCTATGCGCGCAGGTTTGTCATGACGTACCCCAACGAGCAACTGCCGGCGGGACGCCCGCTGAAGATGACGCCGGCCTACGACGCCATGTCGGCCGCCGGCTGCCAGTGGGGGAATTCCTGGGGACTTGAAGTCCCGCTCTACTTTGCCCCGCCCGGGTTCAAGGAAAAACCGACGCTCAAACGCTCGAACGTCTTCGATATCGTCGGGGCGGAGTGCTGGGCGGTGCGCGAAGGCGTGGGACTCCTCGATATCGCGCCGTTCTCGCGCTACGAGGTCACCGGGCCGGAGGCCGAGCGCTGGCTCGACTGGCTGATGGCCGCGCGCCTGCCGAAAGCCGGACGCGCGAAGCTCGCGCCGATGCTGTCCGAGACGGGCAAGCTCAAGGGCGACCTGACCGTCATCAACTGGGGAGACGGAACTTTCTGGATCGAGGGCTCCTACTACCTCCGCCAGTGGCACATGCGCTGGTTCGCCGAGCATGCGCGCGACGGCGCCCTCGTTCGCGACATTTCCGACGACGTGATCGGCTTCGCGCTTTCAGGGCCGAAGTCACGCGCTCTGTTGGAGCGCGTGACCCACCAGGACGTGTCCAACGCCGCCCTGCCGTTCATGGCGGCGACCGTCCTCGACGTCGGCCTCATCCGGGCGAAAGTCGCGCGTCTGTCGGTCACCGGAGAGCTCGGATACGAGATCAATTGCCGGGCGCTCGAACACGGCGCGCTGCGCCAAACGCTGCTTGCGGCGGGCAGAGACCTCGGGGTCAGGGAATACGGCTACAACGCGCTTCTGGCGCTGAGACTCGAAAAGAGCTTCGGCATCTGGTCGGCCGAATTCACCCAGGCCTATACGCCCCGGATGACCGGCATGGACCGATGGATCGCCTGGGACAAGGGCGATTTTGTCGGTCGCAGGGCGGCGCTGGCCGAGCGCGACGGCTCTGCCCCCTCGCATCGGCTGGTTACGCTGGAGGTCGACGCCCTCGACGCCGACGCCTCCGGCTACGAACCGATCTGGAGCAACGGGAGCAAGGTGGGGTTCGTCACCTCGGGCGGCTACGGGCACTTCGTCCGCAGGAGCCTCGCGATGGCGCTGATTGCGCCGGAGGCGGCTAGCGTCGGGACGGAGCTCACGGTTCACATCGTCGGGCTCGAACGAAGGGCGCGCGTCATCCCGCCCTCCCCCTACGATCCCGCCGGCAAGGCGATGCGCGGGTGACGACGGCCGTCGCAAAACCGCGCGCGCCGGGCGCCGCCGACAGGAGGGCGAGGCTCGCCAACACCAAGGCGACGCGTAAGGATTGGCTCGACCTTGCGCTCAGCGTGCTCGCGCGCCGCGGGGTCGGCGCGGTGTCGGTCCTCGATCTCAGCGAACGGCTCGGCGTGTCACGGTCGAGCTTCTACTGGTATTTCAGGAACCGCGAGGAACTGCTCGACGAATTGCTGCAGCGCTGGGAAAGCCTGAACACGCGCTCGATCGTTCGGCAAAGCGAGGCGCCCGCCAGCTCGATCAACGAAGCGGTCTGCAACGTCTTCCGCTGCTGGGTCGACCCAGAGCTGTTCAGCCCGAGGCTCGATTTCGCTGTGCGGGAATGGGCGCGCCGCTCGGAGAAGGTGCGCGTTGCGCTCGACCGTTCGGACAGCGAACGAACCGCGGCGATCCAGGCCATGTTCGAACGGCACGGCTATTCTTTCGAGGACGCATTGGCGCGCGCACGCGTTCTCTATTTCATGCAGATCGGCTACTACGCGCTCGACCTCGAGGAGCCGATGGAGGCCCGTCTGAAGCTGGCGCCGCACTATCTCGAGACCTTCACCGGCGTCGTCCCGCGCGAAAAGGATCTCGCCTCGTTCCGCGCCTACGCGTTGCGTCGCGCGGGCGCCGAGAACCCGGCGGCGATCGAGAACGACCGATGAGCCCGCGCTATTCGGCTCTGACGATTCTGCGCGAGGGCCTTGGCGGCCATAAGGGATGGACGCAAGCCTGGCGCAAGGCGAAGCCGAAGCCGGCTTACGATTTCATCGTGGTCGGCGGAGGCGGGCATGGCCTCGCGACCGCCTATTATCTGGTGAAGAACCACAGCCGCACGCGCGTGGCGGTCATCGAGAAGGGCTGGCTCGGCGGCGGCAACACCGGGCGCAACACGACGATCGTGCGCTCGAATTATTTCTATCCCGAGTCGGTCGCGCTGTACGACCTCGCGTTGAGGCTCTACGAGAGCCTGTCGCGCGAGCTGAACTTCAACGTGATGCTGAGCCAGCGCGGCATTCTCAACGTCTCGCATACGCCGGCCCAGCTCGAAATCGCCGCCCGCGTCGCCAACGCCATGCAGCTCAACGGGGTCGACGCGGAGCTGTGGGGACCTGACGAGATCCGCAAGCGTCTGCCGTTGATGTCGCAGTCGCTCGAACTCGCGCTACCTGCCTAACGGCGGAGTCTGGCAGCCGAGAGGCGGAACCGCGCGTCACGACGCGGTCGCCTGGGGTTTTGCCCGCGCCGCCGACCGCCTCGGCGTCGATATCGTCGAGAACTGCGAGGTGACCGGTTTCATCATGCAGAACGGCGCCTGCGCCGGCGTGGAGACGAATCGGGGCGAAATCCGCAGCGAGGCGGTCGGCGTCGCCGTCGCCGGCCACTCGTCGCAACTGATGGCCAAGGCGGGCGTCAAGCTGCCGATTCATTCCTACGCCCTGCAGGCGATGGTCAGCGAGCCGGTCAAGCCGTGCCTCGACATCGTCCTGCTCCATCTCGGGACGGGCGTCTACGCGAGCCAGTCGGACAAGGGCGAGATCGTATTCGGCGGCGGCCTCGACCGCATTCCCTCCTACGGCCAACGGGGCAATCCGCCGATGCAGGAGATCGTCGTCTCCGGCCTGACGGAAATGTTCCCCGCCTTCGGACAGCTCAAACTGATGCGGCAATGGGGCGGCATCGTCGACGTCGTCCCGGATTCCTCGCCGATCATCGGGCCGTCGCCGATTCCGGGCGTCTTCCTCAATTGCGGCTGGGGCACCGGCGGCTTCAAAGCGATCCCGGCCGGCGGCACGCTGCTCGCGCATCTGATGGCGACCGGTTCGCATCATCCGATCAGTCGCCCATTCGACCTCGACCGCTTCGCCGCAGGACGCCTGATCGACGAGGCGGCGGGCTCCGGCATTGCCCATTAGGGTCCCTCTCCTCCGGGCTACGAACTGGGGGTTGCGGGGAAGGCGCGGGCCGAAGGCCGCCGCCGAGGGGAAGCCGGGGCCGGCGCCAAGGAATTCCCTGCCAACAGGGAAAAATGCAGCGAATTTCCCGCATTTCTGCCAATTCGGGGAAAAACCGTCCCGAAAAGCCCAGCAATTCGAGGCAGTTCCGGGACAATTCCCTACGCGGCCGAACAGGGAATGAATTCGGCGCATCAGGGAACTAAGGCGACGGCCAGAAACAGGTGAATCGGGTTTGGGATTTTTTACCTGCACCGGCTGTTTGGGGGATTCCTGTCTTCGAGATCGGCGTCTATATCGTGGCGATGATAGATGAATCGCCGCTGCGTATCCGATTTGAAGCGCTTCGTTCCTCGCTTGACGAGCGAGGCCGACGGTTGAGCGCCGCCGCCGAGGCGAAGGCGGCCGGCTACGGCGGGATCGCGGCGGCCGCGCGTGCGACGAAGGTCGCCCGAAGCACGATCGGACGCGGTCTGAAGGACCTGCGGGACCCCGGCTCTCTGACCGGGAAGGTGCGTCGCAAGGGCGGGGGGAGCCCTCGGTTGACGTCGAGGGACCCGACGCTTCTGGAGGACTTGCAACGATTGCTCGAGCCCGCGACGATGGGCGATCCGATGCGGCCGTTGCGATGGGTCTCCAAGAGCCACGACAAGCTGGCGAGGGCGCTTCGGGCGATGGGTCACAAGGTGAGCTCCTCGACCATTCCCAAACTCTTGGAGGAACTGAAATATTGCCGCCATTGCAACCGCAAGACCAAGGAAGGCGGCAAACATCCCGATCGCGACGCTCAGTTCGAATATATCAACGCCAAGGCCGAGGCGTTTCAGGCGGCCGATCAGCCGGTGATATCGATCGATGCGAAGAAGAAGGAATTGCTCGGCGAATTCAAGAACGGCGGCAGCGACTATGGGCCGCAAGGCCAGCCGATCGAGGTCAACACCCACGATTTCGAGGACAAGGAACTGGGCAAGTTCATCCCCTACGGAATCTACGACACCGGCGCCAATCTCGGCTATGTCAGCCTCGGAATCGACCATGATACCGGGCAATTCGCCGTAAATGGCGTTCGCCTCTGGCTCGATCGGATGGGCCGGGAGCGTTATCCCTCGATGACGCGTCTCATGATCACCGCCGATGGCGGAGGCTCCAACGGCTCGCGCCTACGGCTATGGAAGGTGGCGCTGCAACAACTCGCCGACGAGACCGGCCTGATCATCCAGGTCTGCCATTATCCGCCGGGGACCTCGAAGTGGAACAAGATCGAGCACCGCATGTTCTGCCACATCACGCAGAACTGGCGCGCCATGCCTCTCGTCAGCCTCCTCGTGGCCATCGAACTGATCGCAAACACCACGACGAAAACCGGTCTCAAAATCCGCTGCGAACTTGATCCCAACCCCTATCCCAAGGGCATCAAGATCTCCGACGAGCAAATGGCGACACTCAACATAAAACGCAATTCCTTTCATCCAGAATGGAACTACAGCATCTCGCCCAGACGTCCGAACGTGGAGCAATAATTCTTGGGCGTCGCCTAAGTTCCCTGTTCGGCCGGGAACATGGATATCTCGCGCCTGATGCGCCGCCCGTTCGACGCTCTCCGCGCGCAAGCGCGGGCGTCGTCGATGATCGCCGCCGCCATGGGCGATCAGGGCAAAGGGGAAAGTCCAAGCGTTGCCGGAATTGTCATGCGCCAGCTTCCCGGCTACCTTTGAACGATCCCCGGGGAGTTGATCATAACAGGGCGGACATGGCCGAATATGGCGAATGGAATCGCAAGGGCGCAGTCCTCAGCGATAAGACGGCCCAAAAAGGAATATGGGGTGACCCGCGATTTCATCGTGACGGGCATCCGAACCGGCAAACTTGAATACCGAGAAGGGGCGGTATGGGGCAACCCCTATCTCCGGGTTCTTCGAAGCCAGCTTGAACAGTACATAGCTGAACAGTTTGGTTCAGAACACTTGTCGAGCAAAAAGGCCAAGACTGAATTGCGCGTTATCACCCGGGAGATTTCTGTCCTCAAAAACAAACTGGCTGAACTCGAGGCGCGGAAGGCTAAACTTGAACGCGAGCTCAAGACCTAGGCCATGGCGCTTACAAGTGACACTTACGGTCGTCGGGCTGGAAAGGCGATATTACACTTACCATACCTCATACAATGGGTATGATGGGGGCGAGCGAGCGCCCATATCCCAGCGAAGGATCTCTTTGGTTCCTGCTCCCACTCGGATGCACGAACGGCTGGCTGGCAATGCTTCGCGCATACTTCGACGATAGCGGCACACATGCCGCCTCTAAAATAGTCGTTGTCGCTGGGATTATGGGAACCGAGTTCAGAATTGGCATCGCTTGATGCGATGTGGAAGGAACGTCTTGACAATCCCGTGGAAGGACTAAAGCCCGCAATCAATGAATTCCACGCTCATGATTGTTATAATAGCGAAGGAGAATCCTCGGGTGGAAACGAACTGAAACAGACTACTTTCGCCGCCAGCTTCGCGATGTAATTATACGGTCCCGCGTCAGCGCATACGGGATTGCCTATTTTAGGCATGATTGGGACGATGTTATCACGGGAGACCTTCGTAATTTGTTCGGTGACGCCGAGGGAAACGCTGATCGCAATTGCTTTGTTAGGTCTTTGCGATGGGCGAGAGAAAATACAATTGATCCAGAGATGGCGTTTGTATTTGATGATGGCGACGATGCCGAACGAAAACGGGATATACACGCAGTTTATGATGCCTTCAAAATAGAAACACGGTTTATGAATATAAATGGTATTGCGTTTCTAGACTCTCGAAAAATCTTGCCGCTGCAAGCGGCCGATTTGTTTGCATGGGAATTTAACCGAAACGCGCATAAAATTCTTGAACATGGAATGAAAACGCGCACGACTACTGAGTTATTACACCTGAAAAAGGGCATGGTACTGTTGGACGCTCAAATCGCGCGGAAAGATAAGATCGTCAAAATGAAGGAATTGACCCTAGCTCAGCATTCCTCAGACGTTATTGCGCAATTAGGCGATCACTTTAAGAACTTCGGTCTCGACACGGACGGCGCTGGCGCTCGGAAGCATCGCCAGAAGGAACGGAAACGACTTTCTTGAAAGCCTTAGAGTTTGAACTCGAAAGTTCATGCGGGATTGCAGAGCCTTCGCAACATGAGGCGGATGGAGGCGAAACGAAGGAACATTAGGGCTGTGACGTTGAGGTTCTCCCAGTCCTTGGCCAGTCTTCGGCAGCGGTTGAGCCAGGCGATCGTTCGCTCGACGATCCAGCGCTTGGGCAGCGTGACGAAGCCCTTCGCCTGATCGGATCGTTTGACGATCTCGATTTTGACCCGAGACAGGATTTTGGCGACCGCTTGGGCGAAGATCGGCCCTTGATAGGCGCCGTCGGCGAACAGTTTTTCGAGATAAGGGAACCGGCCAAGCAGCGTCGTCAGCAACAAAACGCCGCCGTCGCGGTCCTGCACGTCGGCGGAATGAACGATGGCCTGCATCAGCAGCCCTTGGGTGTCGACGAGAAAATGACGCTTCTTGCCCTTGATCTTCTTTCCTGCATCGAACCCGTGCGGATCGATCGAGGCCCCCCTTTTTCCGCGCTTCTCACGCTCTGGCTGTCGATGATTGCGGCGGTTGGGCTGGCCTCACGTTCGGCCTGCTCACGACACTTTTCGTAGAGCGTGTCATGGATCCGATCCAGCACGCCATCAATGCCCCAATCGCAGAAGTATCGATAGACGGTGCTGCGGGGCGGAAAATCTTTGGGAAGGTAACGCCATTGGCATCCCGTGCTCAGCACGTACATGAAGGCGTTGAGCGCCTCTCGCATGTTCGTCTCCCGTTTGCGGCCTCCCCTCCTTGCCGGAGGAATGAGCGGTTCGACATGCGCCCACTCCTCATCCGTCAGGTCGCTCGGGTATCGCAAATGATCCCGCTTGTATTTCGCTCGGTTCTCGTTCGTCCACATCGGCAGCCCCCGATTCGGTCCCCCCTTCCTTGAATCACAACCTATTTAGTGCACTCTAACAACTTTCGGACCAGACACTTATCAAAATCACGTGGGTTTTCGGACGCGCCGAGTTTGTGCGCTGTCTCGACAAAGCGCTTGTGGCGCTCGGCGTCGGTGAGTTTAGGTTTTTTCTTATGAGGTTTCGCGATGGTCACTGAGAAGGTCCTTGCTCCCTAACTCAAAGATATAAGTTGGAAGTTTCTGAGACAGTTTAGACTAAGAGCAAACGGAGATTACGCGACACGCCCGAAATTCCCTTTTCCTGAACCGCCGCTTCACCCGCGCTCGCGCTTCGGCCCCCGCTTGCCGGGCGTGACGGCGCGGCCGAGGCGGCGGCTGATCGCGTCCTGAAAGGCGCGGTCGCCGAGCGGGCGGCCGATCAGTTCGTCGCGGCGGAGCGCGGCGAAGGCGGGATCATCGGGGTCCGTATCGAGAAGATCGGCGAAATTCGGCGCCCGGTCGAGGAGCGGCCGCACCTCGACGAGCCCGTCGCCGCGGCGGGCCGATGCGCGCCCACGCTCGAATGGAGCCAGTCGGCGGCGCGCTCGACGAGCCGCGCGCGCACCGGGTTCAGCGCGACATAGCGCGCCGCCGCCATCAGGTGGTCCTCGTCCATCGCCACCGAGCCGAAACGCCCCTGAAACAGATGGCCGTTCTGGCGCGTCCGCGCGTTGACGAAGCCGGCATAGAGCCGGTGCGTCCGGGAGAGCGCCAGCGCAAGCCCATCGCCGTCGTCGGGCGCAAGGATCAGATGGACGTGATTGGGCATTAGGCAATTGGCCCAGCAGGCGACGCCGAAGCGCCGGCAGGATTTGGCGAGCCACTCCATGTAGAGCGCATAGTCGATCACGGTGGACGGAGCAGGAGCAAGCTAATTTGCTTCGTCAGCGTCCCGCCTGAATATCGGGTCGATCACGGTCTCAACGTCCGATGCCTTGACGAGGCGACCACGCTCGTCGACCAGCACAACTCTAAGTCTCTGACCGTTTGCCTTCGAGCGCAGCGTGAATGGCGAACCGCCGTCTCCGAGCCATTTGTCGCCCCATTCCGTCATCGCGATGAATGGCAAGCCAAGCGCCGCGCCCATCTTCGTCAACCGATACTCAATGCGGGCGCGCTGACCCTCCTCGCGATATTCGCGCTTCTCCATGATTCCACTCTCGACGAGGCCCGCCAATCGGTTGGAGAGCACGCTACGCGGGATATCCAAGTCTGCATGAAAATCGTCGAAGCGCCGGATGCCGTAAAGCGCGGACCGGAGGATGAGCAGCGTCCATCGGTCCCCGATCAATTCGAAGCTGCGGGCGAGATTGCAATGACGCGCGGCGACCGGAGACCGGTGAACGATTGTTGGGGGCGTCACGAGGGGCAAACCAGCTGAGTTGCAAATGTGGACTTAACAGCGTAACTATTCTAAGTCCACAATGCAAACTCAGAAAGGACGTCCACATGGCGACCGGCAATATGCATGTCGACGACCCGCTCGACGACTTCGCGGCACGCGATCTGACGCTCGATGGCGTCACCAAGAAGGTCTATGTCGCCGGCCTCGGCCCGGCAGTTATCGTGATGGCCGAGATGCCCGGCATCAGCCCGCACGTCGCGCGCTTCGCACGCTGGGTCCGGGATGCCGGTTTCACCGTGTACATGCCTTCGTTGTTCGGACGCGATGGCGCCGTGCCGGCCGCCGATGAAGGCGCTCGGGTCTTTCAGCGCGCGTGCATAAGCGCCGAGTTCACGGCGCTTCGGGGCAGCGGATCGAGCCCTGTCACGGTTTGGCTCAAAGCCCTGGCCCGTCATGCGCGCAAAGAGTGCGGCGGCCCGGGTGTTGGGGCCATTGGCATGTGTTTTACCGGAAATTTTGCATTGGCGATGATGCTGGAGCCAGCCATGCTGGCCCCGGTGCTCGCTCAACCGTCCCTGCCGCTAGAGGAGCCCGGCGGGCTCGAAATTGCTCCTGAAGAGATAGCGGCCGTGCGCGAGCGCCTGGAGCGGGAGGATCTGACCGTCCTGGCCTATCGCTTCAAGGGTGACCAGATCTGCAAGGCGGAGCGCTTCGCCGCCTACGCGGCTGCTCTTGGCCGCAGGTTCCTGGCGCGTGAGCTGCCTGACGGCGCCGCGAACCGAGATGTGGCGCCATTCTTTGCCCGCTACGTGCCGTACCCGCATAGCGTCGTCACGCAACATCTGATCGATGAAGCCGGCCAGCCGACGGTTGCGGCTCGCGACGAGATCCTGGCTTTCTTCTCCCGCCGCCTTGGTTCGAGACACTCGGCCTTACGGTCATGAGCGTCGTGAAATTATTTCGCTGGGCTGCCGGATCATCCGGCTTGATAAATTCGCCGCGCTCAAGCGGCTGGTCACGCAATATGAAGGCTGCGTCTTATTTTAGGCGGCTGTGATTGGCGGGACGCTACGCCATCTGAGGTCTGCCAGAAAGGCGCTAAAGATTGCGCGCAGCGCCTTTCCATGATCGTTGATCAGGCGGGGTGGCGACGGAGCCAGCCTTTCAGTTTCAGGCCGTCGCGCATGTTGAGGCTGAGCAGAGTGATATTCGCGGCCCCCGCTGCGAGTTCGAGCGCCTGCGCCAAATAGAAGTTCGTGTCGAACTCGCCGGCGCTCGCTTTGGATGCAAGAAACAGCGCTGAAGGCATGAGAACCAGAATTCCGTTGCCGGCGATGAATGGCATACGCTTGAACTTAGGACACTTCGAACAATAACTAAATTGTGATCGCTGGTCATGCGAGGGAGTGACTCGGGTTGCGGGGATTCCGGCGCTGAGCGAACCGGCGTAGGTCGGTGGGATGATCGACGAGAACGCGATTCGGCAACGGTGGGAAGCGGTTGGCTCGAAGCTCGACGAGCGGGGACGGCGGTTGTTTGCTGCGGGCGAGGTGCGGAGCGCTGGGTGGGGTGGTCTTGCGGCCGTCTCGAAGATCACCGGGCTGGCTCGTTCGTCGATCAATCGCGGGAAGGATGATCTGGAAGCGCCAGCGCTGCCGAGGGGGCGCGTTCGCCGCGCCGGCGGCGGGCGTCGCGCGCTCTCTGCGAACGATCCGGGGCTCGTTCGCGCGCTCGAACGGCTGGTCGAGCCTGCGACGTTGGGTGATCCGATGCGGCCCTTGATCTGGGTGTCGAAAAGCATGGAGAAGCTCGCGGCGACCCTGACCGAGATGGGACATCCGATCAGCGCCGACACGGTGCGCAAGGAGCTGGTGAAGCTCGGCTTCTCGCGCCAGTCCAATCGCAAGGCGGATGAAGGCGCCAAACATCCCGACCGAAACGCGCAGTTCGAATATATCAACGCGAAAGTCGTGGCGGCGCAGGCCCGACAACAGCCTGTGATCTCCGTCGACACCAAGAAAAAGGAGCTGATCGGCAACTTCAAGAACGGCGGAACCGACTATCGCCCGAAAGGCAAGCCACGGCGCGTGAACGTGCATGACTTCGAGGACAAGAAACTCGGCAAGGTCGTGCCCTATGGCATCTACGATGTGACCGCCAACGCCGGCTTCGTCAGCGTCGGGATCACGAGCGACACGGCCGAGTTCGCTGTACAGTCGATCCGCTGCTGGCGCGAACGCATGGGACGGCAGCGCTATCCCCATGCGCGAGAGCTGACGATCACGGCCGATTGTGGCGGCTCGAACGGGGCGCGGGTGCGGCTGTGGAAGGTCGAGCTGCAGAAGCTCGCCGACGAGACCGGGCTCGTCATCCATGTCCACCACTATCCGCCGGGCACATCGAAGTGGAACAAGATTGGTGTGTCACGAACACATCCTCAGAGAAAGGAGGTGTGGAACTACACGAGAGATGAGGGCAGACCCCTCGCGGTCGGCAGTCAGGTGCAGGCCGCAAACCACTGCAAGCTGCCAACGTTAAGAGCGCTGGTGGTGAACGTTGCAGTAAAAGGCGGGAGCAAATCCCGTCAGGTATGGTCCGGAGAGGCGAGCGAAAGCAAACCGCTGATGACGTGTCGAAATTCCATAGGTGATGTCGAAACCGGGGGTGCGATTTTCTCCCGGGACGAGCTTGGGGGTTGCCCTGAAGGCTGCCCAAGCGGCATCCGGCATGTAAGCGGCGCGAAGCCGGACCGGGCTCTTGTGCGGAACGTGAGAACCTGTCGCCTCGATGCGAAGGGAGACGTCCGAGCGGCAAACACCGCAAGGACCAGAGTACCGAAGCGAGGCACAGGGGCGGAGCAGTTTGTAGTAGGGATGAAGGTTCTGTAATGGGACTGGACCGAAGGAACTGCGTTGTTCAGCTGCGGCCCAGAGCCAACTGGTAACGGGAGGAGCTCTGTGGACAAGGCAAAGTCGTTCGACATTCCGAAGCGGGAAATCTGGGAAGCCTTCAAGAAGGTGAAGGCCAACCAGGGAGCGGCTGAAGTTGACGGACAAACGGTGGCCGACTTTGAGACAGACCTATCGGGTAACCTCTATAAGTTGTGGAACCGAATGTCCTCTGGGAGCTATGTTCCTCCACCGGTTCGACGGGTGATGATCCCGAAGGACGGGGGCAGCGGGGAGCGGCCGCTCGGCATTCCGACGGTCGCCGACCGGGTCGCCCAGGAAGTGGTCAAGCGTTATCTGGAGCCGATCCTGGAGCCCATCTTCCATGGGGACTCCTACGGATATCGCCCTGGCCGCTCGGCCATCGACGCAGTCCGGACGGCTCGCCAGCGGTGCTGGCGATACGACTGGGTGCTCGATATCGACGTCAAAGGCTACTTCGACAGCATCGACTGGGAGTTGCTGCTCAAGGCGGTCCGAAAACATACGGACTGTCCGTGGGTGCTGCTCTACGTCGAGCGCTGGCTAAAAGCGTCGGTACAAATGGAGGATGGGAGCGTCGTCACGCGAATATCGGGAACTCCTCAAGGTGGGGTTGTAAGTCCCATTTTGGCGAATCTTTTCCTGCATTATGTCTTCGACATGTGGATGAAGCGGAATTACTCCAGCATCCCTTTCGAGAGGTACGCGGACGACATCATCTGCCACTGCCGAAGCGAGGCAGAGGTGCGAGCACTATGGGAAGCCCTGGAGGCCCGCTTCACGGCCTGTGGGCTGGTTCTGCACCCGCAGAAAACGAAAATCGTCTACTGTCGGGACACGAACCGGCGTGGTGACTTTGCGATCCAGGAATTCGACTTTCTCGGCTACCGATTCCGGCCGCGGAAGGCGATCTGGCGCGGCTGTCAATACGGCGTTTCATTCCTGCCCGCCGCCAGTCCGAAATCGCTGAAGGCGATCCGGCAGACGATCCGGCGATGGGAACTCCATCACCGGAGCGACCTGGCCCTGGACGATCTGGCCCGAATGTACAACCCGTACATTCGTGGCTGGATCAACTACTACAGCCACTTCTACAAGTCGGCACTTTCCTGGACGTTGCGCCGGATTGATGCCTTCGTGATCCGTTGGGCGCGCAACAAGTTCAAGCGCCTACGCTCGCGCCCCAAAGGCGCCAGGGACTGGCTGGCTCGGGTCGTCCGCGCCAATCCAAATCTCTTTGTCCAGTGGGGATTTCTGCATGTCGCCGGCCGAGCATCGGGAGCCGTATGAATTGAGAGGTTCACGTACGGTTCTAGGAGCGCGTGGGGGTGAAATTCCCCTGCGCGACTCGACAGCACCGACTGTTCTGCCACATCACCCAGAACTGGCGCGGCCGGCCGCTCACCGATCGCCTTGCCGTCGTCGAGCTGATCGGCGCGACGACGACCAAGGCCGGTCTGCGGGTCGAAAGCGCGCTCGACACCCGCACCTACCAGAAAGGCATCAAGGTCGGCAGAGCCGAGATGAACCGTCTCGACATCACCGGCGATCCGTTCCATCCTGAATGGAACTACACCATCAGGCCGCGACTTCCTGCCTCGGCCCAGCCAGCGGAACTGTAGCGGTTATTTTGCGTGATGTCCTTAGTCCCGACCAGTCCGACTCGTGAGCCCTTCGCCATAAAAACGCCTGTGCCGCCCGCCGCCGCCAGTGCCGGAATCAGCAACAGGAAACCCCAAGGTATCGCCGTCTTGACACTCGTGACGAGCGACTGGGACCCAGACAGCTCGCTGCTGGCCGTCGAGAGCCAAAAAGTGGCGATCGTCAGGAGTGCGACGCCACCGGCCACAGGATGAATGATTTTGAGCACGGCTTTCCTCCTCTCCCGGAAGCTCCGTTCGGTTAGGCGACGCAGATGCCGGGTACGGCGGCCTTCTTGAACAGGTGCGGGATAGCAACCGCCGAGGAAGGATAGGCGGAGAGCTTTGCCACGAAGTCCGGATGGGTGAATGCGGCTCGGAAGTCGGCCGTTGATTCCCAAACCGCATAGTTGAGATAGGTCGGACTTTCGCCGATGGCGCGGTGGAGCTGGGTCGAGACGAAGCCTGGCTGCCGCATCATAAAATCCGCATCGTCCCGCCAGACCTTGAGAAAAGTCTCTTCGTCGGCCGGGTCGAGCGTGAAGACGTTGACGAGCACGACGGGTGAGGCGTCGACGGCCAGCTGACGTTCAATCGGGAAGGCGGGATCCATTGGGCGCAATTGCAACATGACAACCTCCATCCTGATGTGGCAGTACGGTGTCAACTCGATGCGATGTATTCATAACAAATAGGCATCATAATGTCAATGTAATTATATGGTGACAAATGAACGACTCTGAGCGAACCCCGGCCGGAACCGCGTTGACCGATCTCATTCTCGACCTATTTAGGCTTAGTAGCCGCATCCTCACGGCTGGCGACAGGCTGGTCGCCGGCCTGGGCCTGACCAGTGCCCGCTGGCAGGTTCTCGGGAGCATTGCTGCCGGGGATCGGCCCCAGCCCGTCGCGTGGCTCGCCCGCGACATGGGAGCCAACCGTCAGAACGTCCAGCGCATCGTCAACGACCTGGAGACGGAAGGGCTCGTCGCTTTCGAGACCAATCCACATCACCGGCGGGCGCAACTCGTCGTGCTGACAAACAAAGGGAGGCATGCCTTCGAGGCCGCCATGCGCTTGCAAGTCCCTTGGATCAACAAGCTTTCTGAAGGGCTTCGTGTCGAGGACATCGCGACGACGCACAGCGTCATGACGGTGCTCCGCCGGAAATTGGAAGAAAATGGCGAAACTGAAGAGCAGGGTTGATCACTTAGTCTAGCTTCTCGAGCAGCCAGATCATCCGCGACGAGCGCGATTGCGGTATTACGGTGACACGACCGTCTTTACCTTATTGATCGGCTGCGGCGGCCGGGTTTCGTGGCTAGCGCGCTTACGGTGACACGCCCGTAATTCCCTTTCCTGAACCGCCCGCATCACCCGCGCTCGCGCTTCGGGCGGCTGATTGCGTCCTGAAAGGCGCGGTCGCCGAGCGGGCGGCCGATCCGTTCGTTGCGGCGGAACGGGGCGAAGGCGGGATCATCGGGGTCCGTATCGAGAAGATCGGCGAAATTCGGCGCCCGGTCGAGGAGCGGCCGCACCTCGACGAGTCCGTCGCCGCGGCCGGCCAGATGCGCGCCCACGCTCGAATGGGGCCAGTCGGCGGCGCGCTCAACGAGCCGCGCGCGCACCGGGTTCAGCGCGACGTACGTAACTACTACCTACCATGCGCGGCTGGACGCCGGCCGCGGGAGTGCTACATGTAACGCACTCGGAACGGGAGAGCGTCATGTCGTCTTCGACGGCCGAACGGGTGCGCAAGCGGCGCGCCGCCCTGCGTCGCGCAGGATTGAGGCCGTCCAGATCTGGGTTCCCGATACTCGCCGGCCGGGTTTCGTCGAAGAATGCCGCCGGCAGTCGCGCCTCGCGGCCGAGGTCGACCGGGCCGACGCAGAGCTGACCGCATTCATAGACGCCGCGCTCGCCGACATCGACCGCCAAGCCGGCGGGTGACGCTAAGCCGCGGCGACTTGGTCACGGTCGCCGTCCAGGGCGATTTCGGCAAGCCGCGCCCGGCGCTCGTCATCCAGTCCGACGCGTTCGCCGACCATCCGAGCGTCACGGTCCTGCTGGTGTCAGGAATGCTGGTCGATGCGCCGCTGTTGCGCCTCGCCGTCGCGCCCGACGCCGCGAACGGGCTCATGCGGCCATCGCAGATCATGATCGACAAGGCGATGAATGTGATGCGCGGACGAATCGGCCAGGTTATCGGCCGGCTGAACGCCGACGCGATGCTCGAAGTCGAGCGCCGATTGGCGGTGTTTCTCGGAATAGCCAAATAGAAAATGCGCCATTGGCGAACGCAATTCGGCTCTGCCGGAGTCCGGCGCCGGTTTTGCGGCGCAAGGCGCCTGCTTTGATCGTCGCCGGAATTCCGCCGCCCGCGGGCGGCTAAAACGCATATTGACTGTATAATTACGTTATTAATAAATTGCCGCCAGGGCCGATCGCGGCAGAAAATGCGCGTTGACGTACAACGATAAGCGTAGTATACAGTGCGTATGATCAAGTCCTGGGCGAACAGCGCGACGCGGCGGTTCGCCGAGGAGGGCAAGAGCAAGTTCGCCGGGTTCGACATCGAAAAAGCAGAGGATCTGTTGGCGGCGCTGAACGCCGCCGCGGCGCTTGCCGACCTCAGCCCATTGAAATCGGTCGGGCTGCACAAGCTGACCGGCGACCGCAAGGGTCAATGGGCAATGACGGTCAATGGGCCTTGGCGCGTCTGTTTTCGCTTCGAGGACGGTCATGCGTGGGACGTCGAGATCGTCGATTATCACTGAGAGGACGATGCGATCATGAAGGCCATTCATCCGGGGCGGATTCTGCGACGCGAGCTCGAAAGCCGCGAAATGTCCGCCAACGCGCTGGCGTTGGCGTTGCGCACGCCCTCGGGGCGGATCGTCGACATTCTCAACGGCAAGCGCGGCATTTCGCCGGAGACGGCGCTGCGGCTTGCCCGCTTCTTCGGCAACAGCGCGATGTTCTGGCTCAACCTCCAGACCGCTTATGAATTGGCCATGGCGGAGGAAGCGCTCGGCCAGCGTATCGCGGAGGAGGTCAAGCCGGCGGCGGCGTGAGACACGATCGGACTGCCGGTTCGCAGCTTCCGGGTCGTGATGCCGTTCGGCGCGCCTCCCACCCCATCACGGTAAATGCGTTTGAGCAAATAAACGGGCGGGTGTGAGGGCAGCGCTATCCGGCTAACATTTATTGTTGCGACAGTAAGTATTTGTGACCACAATAATTCATGAAGATCGAGTTCGACAGGCACGCTTGGTTAGATGAATGATTCGAGAGGCCGCGCGGCGCCGAGAGCGTGATTTCATCGCGCTGTTCAACGCGCTTTGGTACCGCGATTTCCCGATAATCGTGGGTCATGAGCGCAAAGCTCATCGAGCAATGTGGACCACGCATATTGCGTCGATTGTAAAGGCTTGCGCTGATCTGATGGGTTTTTTCACACTATTTGAACAGGGCCATAGAACTGACGCAATCATACAGAAGGCGAACGGGACCAACTGGGCGAAGATTGAATGGGAATGGGCTCAACCCTTCAGACAAACGGTAAATGAGATACAGAAATTGTCAGACGCCGCGAAAAACAGGGAAGCCGACGTTTTTATATTTATCGGTTACAGTTGGCAAGACAGGCTGGAAGAGTCCCTCAAAGCAATTACCTCACAATGGAAAGCTAGCCGTGCATTGCTTGTGTTTTTTCTCATTTTCAAGGAACGTAGACGGTCACGTCAATTTTGTAAATTGCAGACTTATCGTCTTGAGAAGAATAGATGGCGCAAATTAAGAGAACAACCTGCGATTCCTTGGAAGGTACCAGACACGCGGTGGCAGGTCACTGCTGAGGGAGGAGATCAGACAATACCGAAGGCTCAATTAGCGTTAGATTGAGGTGGCCTGTTTGTGCTACGATTTATTATGGATTGACAGGGGATAGCGATGGATCAGGGGATGTTTCGAGCGTGGCTGGCGGAGATCGACGGTCTGACGGCAAAGCAGCGCCAGGAGCTCGAGGCGGTGCTGGCCGGCCGGCAGCCCAGAGCGGCGGTGGCGGCGGCGATCGAGGAGCGCTTGGGCGAGGCGCGGCGCTGTCCGCACTGCGGCGGGGCGTCGGTGGGCGGGGGCCGAACCGACGGCCTGCGCCGTTTCCGCTGCAAGGATTGCCGCAGAAGCTTCAATGCGCTGACCGGAACGCCGCTGGCCCGATTGCGCAAGAAGGAACGCTGGCTTGATTTTGGTCAGTCGTTGAGCGAGGGCGAGACGGTGGCCGCCTCGGCCGAGCGGTGCGGGGTGGCGGTGAGCACGGCGTTCCGCTGGCGACATCGCTTCCTGCGCGCCGCCAAGAACCCCACGCGCCTGTTGAGCGGCATCGTCGAAGTCGACGAAACCTATATATTATCAAGCTGTAAGGGCGAGCGTCGCCTCGGTCGCAAGGCTCGCAGGCGGGGCGGAAAAGCAGCCAAGCGCGGCCTTTCGGACGAACAGACGCCGATCCTGGTGGCCGCCGACCGGAGCGGCGCCACCATCAGCGCCGTCCTCTCGGCCGTGACCGCCCAGACCATCAAGCCGGTGCTCGCGCCCATTCTGGGTAAGGACACCTTGCTCGTCACCGACGGCAATAACGTCTACCCGCCTTGCGCCGCCGCCCTCGGCGTCAGCCATGAAGCGCTCAACCAGTCGAAAGGTGAACGCGTCCGCGGCGAATTACACATCCAGACCGTCAACAGTCGCCATGAGAGCCTCAAAACCTTCCTGCGCCCCCGTCGCGGCATTGCCACAAAATACCTCGACAGCTACCTCAGGTGGTTCCACCTCGCCGGCCTCAAGCACAATCCCACGCCCCGAGCATGCCTCAATGCCGCCATCGGCGGAGGAGCCCAAATGATGATATCAATCTAACGCGAATTGAGCTATACCGAAATAGTACCGCCCTCGCCTTTAGAGCAATTCGCCGATTCCCGGCCATCTTAGACTAGTCTAACTGGGCGCAATTGCGCAGGGAAGCTCGCTGACGGTTTTCGGCCGCATTCCTGTTGGCGCCGACGCCAATCTCGCTTAGCCTCTGCGAGATCGGATCAATGCCTTAAATTTGAGATCAGGCGAGGGATCGGTGTCGTTCCGAAAGAGCATAATGGAAAAGTCAGCGCTTTGTGCGGCATTGCCGCATCCCCTCGCATCTGCACCAATCCCGCAAAACTTCAGTGGGGCGCCCGGTTCCTTCGTGCGGGAGACCGAAAAGGCGTGAGCGAACTGCAGGTCGTTCCGGTCGACGACCGCGTGGGAATCTCAGCCTTCATCGCGGCGGGACGGCGGGCGCAATCGATCAACCCGCATTGGGTCGAGCCGCTTCACGAAGAAATCCGCATGACCTTCAGCCGCCGGCGGGCAAATTTCGTGCACGAGAACGTCGTGCAACCTTTTGTCGCGTTCCGCGGCGGCGAACCGGTCGGCCGGATTGTCGCGACCATCGAGGCCGCGCATTTGAAGAAATTCGGGGACGCATGCGGCTTTTTCGGCTTCATCGATGCGATCGACGATCACGCGGTTTTCACAGCGCTATTCGCCGAGGCCGAGCAGTTTCTTCGTACGAGAGGCATGCGGTTGGCGCGCGGACCGTTCAGCCTGACGATCAATCACGAATCCGGCTTGCTGATACACGGATTCGACCAGGCCCACGTCGTGAGGACCAACCATTCGCCGCCCCACTACGCTGCGCATATCGAGAAGCTCGGCTACCGCAAGGCGATGGATCTGGTGGCCTATGTCTGTCGCGTGGCCGACGCGCACGCGCCCGAACGGATTGCGCGGATCGCCGAAAGACGCCACGGACCAGAAATTACGTTCCAGAGCCTTTCGTTGCGAAACTGGACTCGCGATTTTCCGCGCGTTCTGGGGCTATATAACGACGCGTGGTCTGACAACGAATGGGCGACCCCGGTCAGTCCGGGGGAAGCAAAATTCATCGCCCATCTGATGCTGCCGGCATGCAAACCGGGCTGGATTCACATCGCCAGCTACCGGGGCGAGGATGTGGCCGTCGCCGTGCAGATCCCCGACGCCAACGAGGCGCTCAAAGGCCTCCAAGGCAGGCTGCTCCCCTTCGGCTTCGCCAGATTCCTTTGGCGCATCCACGTTTCAGGCACGAGAATGACGCGGGTTCCGATGACGGGAGTCGCAAAGAAGTGGCGCAACACCAGGATCGCCACCGAGGCCGCGAGCGGCCTCGCCACCAGGATGATCGAAGACGCCCGCAAGGCCAAAGTCGAAGAAATCGAATTCAGTTGGATGCTGGAAACGAATGCCAGCGCGATCAACAGCGTCCGCAGCGCGCCGGCGCGACATAGCCGCACTTTCAGAATCTACGAACGATCGCTTTGAGAGGGCGGCCGGGCGGTCGCGCGAAACGTCAGCATCGCGCGGCGCGGGGAATTGGGCGGCCATTGCAGCAGGCGCGCAGCGAGATAGAGCGGCCAGGGAAACGCGACTTTCTCCGATCGAGCCCGCGGCGGATGCGGCAGGTTGCGTCTTCGGCGCTCATCAGGAACGGCTTCACGCTCTCGTAGGCGTTCCTCATGGGCGGGGCAGACGACGCTGACCGACACGCCGTCGGCGTGATAGAGGGCGCGCGTCGCGAGCGCGAAGGCGACGATGGCCGCCTTGCTGGCCGCGTAGGACGGCGAATCAGGCGGCGGCGCGAACCCGGCGATCGACCCGAAAATCTGACCGGCGCGCCGTCGCCGCATCCGCGGCGCGACCGGCGCCAGCGCATTCATCACGCCGTTCAGATTGACGTCGAAGAGTTCAGCGGATTTGGTCAAGTCCCCGGCGGCGCCAGGGACCGGCGTGACCATCGTGACGCCGGCGCTCGCGATCAGGCAATCGATTGGAGTCTGCGGCGTCGATCGCGAGTAGAAACGCGCGCAGGGCGGCGCGGTCCCTCACATCGATTTTTCCGATCCGAACCGAGGCCCCTTTTGCTCGCGCTTGCGCCGCCGCCTCTTCAAGCCGCAACGCGTCGCGCCCGATCAAGGCAAGCACGACGCCGGGGGCGGAGTATTCGAGCGCCAGAGCGCGGCCAAGGCCGCTGCTCGCGCCCGTGATCGCAATGACGCGCGTCATCCGCAATTCCCTCTCGGCCGCTGACCATGGTAGGCTGCCCGATGTTTGTTCGCCCGCCCGCGTCGAAAGCCGGACGATCGGCGGGTTCTGCGGGCGGGAGTGGCGGGGTGTCAAACGCGGGTCCTGTCTTGCTTGAGCAAGCCGCCGGCGACGGGCCCGGGAGGCCCGCAGCCGACTTCCAGTCCCCCGATCGCATTCTGACCAGCGTCCTTGCGGCGCGCGAGCGGGCGTTGCTCGACTGGCTGTGCCTCATGATGCCCGGTTGGGTAACCCCCGATCGCTTGACCGCAGTCGGCGCGATCGGCGCCGCAATCGCCAGCTTGGGCTATGTCGCAAGCAACTGGAGGCCCGAATTCCTTTTCTTGGTCAACCTGGGCGTCGTCGTAAACTGGTTCGGCGACTCGCTGGACGGATCTGTGGCGAGACATCGGCGAATTGAGCGGCCGCGATATGGCTTTTTTCTTGATCATTCGGTCGACGCGATCAACAACCTCATCTTTGCCATCGGACTCGGCCTCTCGCCGTACGTCAGCATGGACGCCGCCCTGTTTCTGCTATGCAGCTTTTATCTTCTCAGCATTCACGTTTTTCTGTCGGCTCAAATCAATCGTGAATTGCAATTGACACATGCTTATTTCGGGCCGACGGAACTCCGACTGCTGGCGATTGCGTTCAATTGTGCGATCTATGTCGTTGGACCGTTTGAGCTTGATGTTACGGGATCGAAGACTTCGATCTATTCGCTGTTGGTCCTGCTCGAGGCCACAGCGTTCGTTGCGGTGTTCGTTTCAGGGTCCTATGCGGCTGCGCGGAAGCTGAGATCGCAGGCACAGAGCGGAACCTGATGGGTGACGCTCCACATAAACCTTGTTGCCCCTTTCTACCGCCGCACCCGATGTGATCAAGTGTGACCCTCCGTTCGCCTGGCTCGAGAGACGATGACGGCGATCGAGCAGGCGATCACGTTGAGGTGTTGCTCCGGGCGGGAGCGTCTGCGTGGATGATCCTGGTATCGAGCGCGATCCGGGGGTCCGTAATGAATCGCCACATGGTCGCCAGCCTGGAGCGATGGCAAAAGCGGCCCTCATAGAACTTCGGCGCTAAACGGCGCAGTTCGGCGAGCCTTTCCCCCGCCACGTTCGGAAAATCGTGATGTTCGAGATGGAGCCCCAAATTGATCGAAATCGCGTTCATAGGTCCATAGTAGGATGTGGTTTCGCTTCCGCCTTCGAAGATGAAATGCTCCTGCAGGACGTGTGCGCCGGACGGATGCAGTCCGAGTGAAAAATAGCTGGAACAGCCGAGATACAGCAGCGCTCCGGGGCCGAGGGTCAGTCCCACGATCGCGGCAGCGCCCCCGACTAGGACGAAATTGGCGGCTAGCCAGCCGTCGAGGGCAATCCGGCGCCGGACCTGCAGCGGATGCAGGATCGTGTAGGTGAAAGGCTGCGCCAGCAGCCAGACGAATTTGCCGAACGGGCGCCGACCAATGAGGCGCACCTCCCAGGGCATGGGCACATCGGCGTCGAGCCCACGTCTGCCCAGGAAACGATGGTGGAGAAGATGATAGTGACGAAAACCCATCGCACCCGGCACCAGTGCAGGCAGATTGGCAAAGATCGAGAACGCCTTGTTGAGCGGAGTCGTGCTCAGGACGAGGTTGTGCGAGCATTCGTGCAGCACGACGTTGAGGTAGTGGGTCGCGAAGGCGCCGAGGCCGAAGGCGGCAATCACTATCACCCACCAAGATTGACTGGTCACGGCTGCGGCAAGCGCGAACTGGCCGCAGACGACGGCCGCCGCAAACCATGCCGTACGCCGCTCGGGACCGAACAACCGCTTGACCTCCGGCCGGACGCGCAGAATCGCCGCGCGTCGTTCGCGATGAAATTGTCCTTCACCCACAGCGCTATCCTGTGTGAACGAGCCCGCCACGCCGCACAATTGACGGCAAAAAACTAGCCCATTCCACCGCCAGAGTCTCCGTATTTCAATCGAAATTCGCCAGATGGAAACTCCGATGGGGCTGGGGTTGCCGCTGGTGGCAGTCTTTTGCAGGACGAACGCATCGCTGTTTGTTGCAGATGAGCTTTGGACGCAGGCGGCTGGCTGCCGTGGCGCTCCGCCATCGCGTGGCGCACGGTGGGCCGAATCTGGTCGAGGCGGTGCTGATAGGCGACAGCGCCGAACTGGTGAAGCCGAACTTCAGCGACCCGGCGCTCCGGCGCGGCGAGATTGCGATCATTTTGCGGCGTGATAGTATTAGTCAGGGACCATTTTCGATGTGGGCTGCAACCGGCCATGGCCTCGACGGATTAGCGCGACGATGACGACGGCGGGCAGCGACATTGGGCACGATGCGTCGCCAGCGGCGCGTTTGTCAGCCTCGCCGCGGCTTTTCGAAAACGCCCTGCTCGACAAACTATCGCGGGTCCATTGGTCGACGCCCTTGTTTCTGTACGCGCCGGTGGTTGTTGTCCTCGCGGTTTGCAGTCTCGCAGCGTTGCAGCCTTGGGCGGTGGTTGCGGCGACGATCCTTGGCTATGTCGTCTGGACCGTGCTCGAATATTTCGGGCACCGGTTCCTGTTCCATTTCGAGTTTCCCGGTCGGCTCGGATCCCGAATCCACTATCTGATTCATGGCGTGCATCACGAACACCCCGATGACCCGTTGCGTCTCGTCATGCCGGCGCTGCTGAGCGGACCAATCATGCTGAGCGCCTACTGCGACGTGCGGCTGCTGTTCGGGCTGCCCCTCGGTTATCCGGTCCTGATGGGCCTGATCATCGGCTATCTCGCCTACGACATGGTGCATTATTACGTGCATCACGCCGAGCCCACGACGCGCCTCGGCTTGACCCTCAGGCGGCTGCACATGCTGCATCATTTCCGCGATCCGTCGCACGGCTTCGGGGTCAGCGCGCCGTGGTGGGATTATGTCTTCGGGACGGCGCACGCTCGCACGCTGCGCTGAGGTCGAACCTCGTCGTCTGGCTCAAGCGATGGGCGGCTCCGGCCAGCGGCGCATCTCTGTTGGAGGGTCTTGAGTTACGGAGTTACGGCGACAGCCCCGCCAATCCCACAATGCGCAAGGTCAGGGACGCCGCGGCGTGGAGCGGCGCGGAAAAAACGCAATTGCCGACTCGGGCCGCCGATTCCATCGAAGCGCGGAATGCCCTAAAGCCCTCCCATGCAGATCTTCCTCTGCCCGTTCTGCGGTTCCGCGCGACGAGACCGAATTCCACTATGTCGGCGAGCCGAAGGCGCGGCCGGAGCCGGCGGAGGCGGTCAGCGACGCCGCGTGGGCCGAATACCTCTATTTCAACGCCAACCCGAAGGGTGAAGCCCGTGAAATCTGGCTGCACCGGATGGGAGAAGGCAAATCCCGAACAAGCTTGAGCATCTTGACCTTCCTGATTTTCTGCTGTAGCAATAAACATGTTGCGCGTCACGTTCGATCCCGCGAAGAACGCGCGCAACATCGCCGAACGGTCGCTCTCTTTCGAATGCGTCGCGAACCTCGATTGGGAAACCGCCGTCGCGGTCGAGGACGATCGAAAGGATTACGGCGAGCGACGGCTTCGGGTGATGGCGCTGCTGGGCCCGCGGCTGCATGTCGCCGTCATCACCTATCGAGGCGAGGCGATGCACGTGATCAGCTTACGCAAGGCGAATTCGAGAGAGATCAGGCGTTATGCCGACGAAAAAAATCGACGCGGCCTCTCGGCCCGATAAGGAAAACCCGGAGTGGAACTCGCGAGGACTTCAAGCGGGCGCGGCCGGCGCTGACCGCGATCGGCGAGATTTTTGGCCCGGAAGCGTCGCAGGCCGTCGCTCAGCGACGCGGCCGTCCGCGAAAGGCGAGCCCGAAGATCAATCAGACGCTGCGCCTCGACGCCGATGTCGTCGAGGCTTATCGGCGGCAAGGACGAGGCTGGCAGACTCGAATCAACGCCGTCCTGCGCGCCCACATGGGTGATCGCGGCAAATAGGCCCATCCCGACTCCGCAAGTCGCGGCGGAAGGCGAAATTCTCTGGGTTACGGCGACAGCCCCGCCAATCCCATAATGCGCAAGGTCAGGGACGCCACGGCGCGGAAAAACGCAATTGCCGACTCGGGCCGCCGATTTCATCGAAGCGCGGAATGCCCTAAAGCCCTCCCATGCAGTTCTTCCCCTGCCCGTTCTGCGGTCCGCGCGACGAGACCGAATTCTACTACGTCGGCGAGCCGAAGGCGCGGCCGGAGCCGGCGGGGGCGGTCAGCGACGCCGCGTGGGCGGAATACCTCTATTTCAACGCCAACCCGAAGGGCGAAGCCCGTGAAATCTGGCTGCACCTGACCTGCATGGAATTGTTCGCGATGACCCGCGACACGCCGACCCACGCGGTCATAAGCAGCGAGCCCTTGAGGGCGGCGCCGTGACCGCTTTCCGTCTCCCCGAAGGGGGCGCCGTCGATCGCGGCCAGCCGTACGCCTTCACCTTCGACCGCCGGCCTCTGGTCGGGCTCAAAGGCGACAGCATCGCCTCGGCGCTCATCGCCAATGGCGTCCGGGTGGTCGGCCGCAGCTTCAAATATCACCGGCCGCGCGGCGTCTGGGGCGCCTGGACTGAGGAGCCGAACGCGATCGTCGACGTGACCCGTTCGGGGCGCACGACGCCGAACCTCCGCGCCACCACCGAAGCGCTCGACAACGATCTCGCCGTGCGCTCGGTCAACGCCCGTCCGACGGCGCAACAGGATCGCGCCGCGCTGATCGACAAGTTCTCCGCCTTCATGCCCTCGGGCTTCTATTACAAGACTTTCCTCTGGCCCCGATGGGAGACGTTCGAGCCGACGATCCGCGCTCTTGCCGGCCTCGGAATCATCGACCCGAACAATTGCCCGCCCGCCGACAATCCCCAGTTCAACGCGCGCTGCGACGTGCTGGTCGTCGGGGGCGGCCCGGCGGGCCTCGCCGCCGCCAACGCGGCCGCCCGGGTTGGCCAGGTCGTGTTCCTCGTGGAGGACCACCAAAACATCGGCGGTCAGTTCGTCCATCGCGGCGGAACGATCGAGGGCGGCGACTGGCGCGCCTGGGCCGCGAGCGTCCAGGCGGCGATCGAAGCGGCCGGCGGACGCGTCATGACCTCGACGACCGCGTTCGGCGTCTACGACCACAATCTCGTCTCAGCCTGGCGACAGCGCGCCGGCCGCCCCGACGCCCTCTGGCGCATCCGGCCGAAGCGGATCGTCGTCGCCGCCGGCGCGATCGAACGGCCGCTGGTCGTGCCCGATAACGATCGCCCGGGCGTGATGTCGGCCGACGCGGCGCTCGCCTATCTGCGACGCTTCGCGGTCGTGGTCGGGCGGCGCATCGCGGTCGCGACCAACAACGATTCCGCCTACCCGGTCGCCGAGGCGCTGAACGAAGCCGGCGCCGAGGTCGAGATTTTTGATGCGCGCCCGGATGCGCCGCCGACAAGGCTCAAAGTCTCGCGCAGCGCCGAAGTCGAGGGCGTGGTCGGCCAATCCGGCGTCGAGGGCGTCCGGATCGGCGGCCAGACGCGGTCCGCCGACGCATTGCTGCTCTCCGGCGGCTGGACGCCGACCGTCCACCTTTACGCCCAGGCGCGCGGCCAGCTGCGCTACGACGAGGCGCTCGCCGCGCTCGTGCCGAACACGGAAGTCGACGGCGTCATCGTCGCCGGCGCGGCCAACGGCGCCTTCACGCTCGACGAAGCTTTGCGGCAGGGCCATGCGGCAGGCGGCGGCCAGGGGGCCGCGCCGAACGCACCGGCCGGCCTCTATCGGGTCACCGCCAATTGGCCGAAACCCGACGCCCCGGGCCGGCGCTGGATCGACTTCCAGAGCGACGTCACGCTGAAGGACGTCGCGCTCGCCGGCCGCGAGGGCTACGTCTCGGTCGAGCATCTCAAGCGCTACACCACCCTCGGCATGGCGACCGACCAGGGCAAGACCTCGAGCGTCAACGGCCTCGCCGCGATGGCCGCGCTGACCGGGCGCACGATCGACGAGACCGGAACCACGACCTACCGCCCGCCCTTCGTGCCGATACCGATGCGCGTTGTCGGCGGACGCAGGCGCGGGGCGCTGATCAACCCGCTGAAGCGCCTGCCGCTCGAAACGGAGCACCGCGCCGACGGCGCGCAGATGCGCGAATACGGCGGCTGGCTGAGGCCCGCCTGGTACGGAACCGAGGATCCGGATCGAGCGATCCAGCGCGAGGCGGCCTTGGCGCGCGATACGGTGGCGCTGTTCGACGGCTCCTCGCTCGGCAAGATCGAGATCATCGGCCCGGATGCGGAAAAGCTCGCCGACTTCCACAGCTATAACCGTCTCTCCAACCTGAAGACGGGAAAGATTCGCTACGGCTTCCTCCTGTCGGAAGCAGGGATCGTGTTCGATGATGGCGTGACCCTACGCCTCGCGGACGACCGCTTTCTCGTCTCCTGCTCGTCCGGGCACACGGAAGCCGTCGTGACCCGACTCGAGCTTTGGCGGCAGGACCGCTTCGATCCGCGCCGCGTCGTCATTCACGACACGACCGCCCATTGGGCGACGCTGACCCTGACCGGCCCGCGCGCCCGCGATCTCATCGCCGCCCTCGACCTCGGCGTCGCGCTCGACGACGAGAGCCTGCCGCACATGGCCTTCGTGACCGGCGAATTCGAAGGAGCCCGGCTCAGGATCGCGCGCGTCAGCTTCACCGGCGACCGGTCCTATGAACTCTCTTGCCCCGCGGGACGAGCGCGGCGCTTGCGCGCAAAAATCGTCGAGAAGCTGCCGGCCTTCGGCGGCGGACTCCTCGGCCTCGAAGGATTGATGATCCTGCGCGCCGAAAAGGGGTTTGTCATCGTCGGCAAGGACACCGACGGAACGACCATGCCGCACGATCTCGGGATCACCGGCCCGCGCGAGCAGCGCAAGGACGAGTATATCGGCAAGCGATCCCTGTTCACGCCGGTTGCGCAGGAAAAAGCCCGCAAGCAGTTCGTGGGCTTGAGCGTCGGCCGCGGCGAGGCGCCTCTGCCGACCGGCGCGCATGTGGTCGCCGGCGCCGGCAAAGCCCGCCGATCCCTGGGCTACGTCACCTCGAGCTACCCGAGCCCGACGCTCGGCCGCCCGGTTGCGCTCGGCCTCGTGGAAGACGGTTTTTCGCGCATGGGCGAAACCGTCGACGTCTACCATCTCGGTGCGGAGCGGAGAGCCTCGATCGCCCCCGCCGTCGCGCTCGATCCGGAAGGGAAACGGCTCCATGCGTGAGAGGAGCTGGGCGCCGGCGCGCCGGAACGAAGGGACGCTGATCGACGGTCCGCGGCTGACGGTGCGGGCGCTGACCGGACGCGGGGCTCAGCTGATCTCGGGCGACCTCGAGGCGGCGATCGCAGCGCTTGCGCCCGGCGCGCCGCTCCTCGGCCTCTACGCGACCGCGCCGGAAGGCGCGCATGCGCTCTGCATCGCGCGCGACCGGGCGCTGCTCGTCACTCCCGGGCCTCTCGGAGCAGCCGACGGCTGGCGCGACGGATGGTGCGCGACTTCGGTCGACGACGGCTGGGCGGCGATCGACGTCGAAGGTCCCGACGCGCCGTCGGCGCTGGCTCAGGGGACGTCTGCTGACCTCGGCGCCAACTCTCGGTCCGCCGCGGTCCTGTTCGCGGGCTTCCGCTGCCTGCTCACGCGGACGGACGCCGGCTTCCGGCTGCATGTCGAGGCGCCCTGGCTGGAAGCGCTGCTGACCTGGTTCGACGGGGCGTGACGCATCATTTGGGTCGGATCGCCGACAGGCTCCTTTCCGAGCTCGTCGGTCGTGGCGACGAGACAATTATAGGGTATCGTCACGATTCATCCGCGAAGCGACGCGCCCCCGCGGCGAATGACGGAGGAGGATCGATGGCTTCCCAGGGCGACGAAGAACCGATCGGCATCGAGCTGCCGAAATCCCTCAGGGCCACGCGCCGCGGCGCCGTCGCCCATCTGCGCCTCGCCCGGTCGGAGAAGCGCAACGCGCTCGACGACGTCACCGTGCTGGGGCTCGAGACTTTCTTCACCCGTCTGCCGAAAGAGGTCCACGCAGTCGTCCTGAGCGGCGAAGGCGCGCATTTCTCGGCCGGGCTCGACCTCGCCGAGGTCGCCGAGAGCCATGATCCGCTCGACGGCGTGCTGCATTCGCGCATGTGGCATCGGGCGTTCGAGGCGATCCAGTTCGGCCGCGTTCCGGTGATCACGGCGCTGCACGGCGCCGTGGTCGGCGGCGGGTTGGAACTGGCCGCCGCGACGCATATCCGCGTCGCCGAGCGCTCGACCTATTACGGCCTGCCGGAGGGCCAGCGCGGCATCTTTCTCGGCGGCGGCGGCTCGGTGCGGATCGCGCGGCTGATCGGCGTCGCCCGGGTGCAGGACATGATGCTGACCGGCCGGACGCTCAGCGCCGAGGAAGGCCACGCGGCCGGCGTCACGCAATATCTGGTCGACGACGGCAAGGGGCTCGACAAGGCGATGGAGCTCGCCGCCAAAGCCGCGTCCAATACGGCGACGACCAACTTTGCGGTGTTGCACGCGCTGCCGCGCATTTTCGAGAGCGATCCGGCGAGCGGCCTTCTCACCGAGTTCGCTGATGGCGTCGATTGCGGAGCTCGGTCCCGAAGCCAAGCAGCGGCTCAAGGATTTTCTCGAGAAACGCGCCGCCAAGGTTTTGCGGCAGAGCTGAGCGACCGCGATGGACGAGCGCGGGGCGAAGGACGCCGGGTCATGACCGACGACGGGCGCTCTTGCGGCGCTATGGCCATCGACACCCTCTGTTGCGGTCAGCGCGCGCGTCGCTTAAGTTATGACCAGTTTTCTGGTCATGGATAGACGATCATGCTCACTGTCAATCTGGCTCACGCGAAAGCTCACCTGAGCGAGCTTCTGGACAAGGTGGAAGCGGGTGAGGAGGTCATCATCACACGCCACGGAAAGCCGGTGGCGCACATGCGGCAGGCCGTTGCGCCGAAGGAACCGCTCGACCTCGAAGCGCTCGCGGCTTTGCGAGCCACACTACCGAATTGGGGTAGAGACAGCGCGACGTTGCTTCGCCAAATGCGCGACGACGAGCGCTATTGATGTGCTATTTCGACACCAGTTTTCTGACGCCGCTGATCCGGGAAGAAAAGACGAGTTCCCGCGTCGAGCGCTTCATGGCCGGACTGCCGACCGGAGAACTGGCGATCAGCCAGTGGACCGAGGTCGAAGTCGCGTCTCTTTTGGCGCGCCACGTGCGAATGGGCGAGATCGGAAGCGATGAAGCCCGTGAGGCGGATGCGCTCTTCGAAGATATCGTCCGCCGCGCTTTTGTCGTCCTGTCGCCAGCGGGCGGCGACTACAGTTTGGCCAGACGCTACCTGCGCAACTATGAGACCGGCCTGCGCGCCGGGGACGCGCTGCACCTCGCAATTGCCGAAAACCATCGAGCTGACGCTATTTACAGCCTGGACAAGACGATGCTCAAAGCCGGAAAGATCCTCGGTCTCCCGGTGAGCGGAGGGATCGAGGAAGGCTGAGCGTTGGATCCGGAACCGTCCCCTGTCGACGCGGCCGGTGATCGGGATGGCCGCGCTCAGCGAGCGCGGTTACAACAGCGCGGCAAAGCAACGGCGGAGGAGACGATGACACGGATGAAGCTGACGTTCGGCCCCCCTGGGGTGACCGTCGAGCGCCGCTCCGACGGGGCGATGATCGTCCGCTCCATGAGTCGGCTCGGGTCCTATCCCGCCGCGATGACCCACTGGCTCGACCACTGGGCGAGGCTCGCCCCGACAAGAGTCTTTCTCGCCGAGAGGCAGGGAGACGGGTGGCGCAAGGTGACCTACGCCGAAGCTGGCGACGCGGCCCGCCGCGTCGCCCAAGGCCTGATCGGCCGAAAACTCTCCGTCGAGCGCCCGGTCGCCATCCTGTCCGGCAACAGCATCGACCACGCCCTGATCGGGCTCGGAGCAATGATCGCCGGCGTGCCCTACGCGCCGGTCTCTCCCCCCTATTCGCTGGTCGCCAAGGATTTCGCCAAGCTGAAGGCGATCATCGGAATCCTCACCCCGGGCCTTGTCTTCGTCGGCGACGGTGCGCCGTTCGCCGCCGCGATCGAGGCCGCCCTCCCAAAGGACGTCGAAGTCGTCGCCGGCGTCAACCCGCCCGCCGGACGGCCGTCGACGACGCTCGCAGCGTTCCTGGCGCAGCCCGCCGGCCCGGAAGTCGACGCCGCCCAGGCGAAAGTCGGGCCCGACACCATTGCGAAACTCCTTTTCACCTCGGGATCGACCGGCGCCCCCAAGGGCGTCATCAACACCCACAAGATGATGACCTCGAACCAGGCGATGCTGAAGAGCCTCAACCCGAGCTACGGCGCCGAGCCCCCGGTGCTGATCGACTGGCTGCCCTGGAGCCACACGTTCGGCGGCAACAACAATTTCAACCTCGTCCTCGCCAACGGCGGGTCCTACTATATCGACGACGGCAAGCCGCTGCCGGGCGCGATCGAGGCGACCGTGCGAAACCTGCGCGAGGTGTCGCCGACCGTCTATTACAACGTGCCGAAAGGCTTTGAGATGCTGCTGCCCTATCTCAGGACCGACGAAGGGCTGCGGAAAAGCCTGTTCGCAAAATTGCAGTCCTTCGTCTACGCGGGCGCGGCGCTGCCGCCGCATGTGCGCGAGGAATTGGAGCGGCTCGGCCGCGAGACGATCGGCGAAGCGGTTCCGATGCTGACCTCGCTCGGCTCGACCGAGACGGGTCCGTCGGCGATCAGCGTGACGGAGCGCGCCTGCGAAGCCCGGCGTCGTCGGGATTCCCAATCCCGGCGTCAAGCTGAAGCTCGTGCCGAATGGCGACAAGCTCGAGGCGCGGCTGAAGAGTCCGAGCATTACGCCGGGCTACTGGCGCCAGCCGGAGCTGACCGAAGCCGCCTTCGACGAGGAGGGCTATTACAAGCTCGGCGATGCGCTGCGCTTCGTCGACGATTGCGATCCTGAACGCGGTTTCGTGTTCGATGGCCGCGTGACGGAGGACTTCAAGCTCGCGACCGGCACCTGGGTCAGCGTCGGACCGCTGCGCCTGAAGTTCGTCGCCCATTTCGCGCCCTATGTGACCGATGTGATCGTAGCCGGACACGACCGCGACGATGCGGCGGCCCTCGTCGTGCCAAACCTCGCCGCCTGCCGCGAGCTCGCCGGATCGGACGGCGCCGTAAGCGAAGCGAACGCGCTCGCGCATCCGAAAGTGCGGGAAAAGTTCTCCGCCCTACTCGCCGCCTTCAACCGATCGGCGGGCGGCAGCTCCGGCCGTTTCGCCCGGATCATTCTGATGGACGATCCGCCTTCGCTCGACACGGGCGAGCTGACCGACAAGGGCTCGATCAACCAGCGAGCCGTACTCGCGCACCGCGCCGACATGGTGGAGGAGCTTTACGCGGAAACCCCGTCGGCCCGAACCCTATCATGACCACCCGTGAGTGATCCGGATCCCGCGCCTGCGAGTAGCCGGCGCGGATTGGCGGTCGCCGACCGGATTGATGCTTGACCCTGGCGCCGGCGCCGGCCTCATCTCGAGGCGGCGTTGGCCTCGGGCGCGGGCCATCGGAGATGCTCGCTGGGCCCGGCTCCGCGCATGCGCCGAACCGCGCTCAGCGGGTCAGAACGCGACTCGATCGCCGCCCTTGAGCTCGAGGATCTCCCGCGCCTCATCCGGAGTTGCGACCGAGAGGCCGAGCCCGTCGATGATCTGGCGCACGGCGCGCACCTGCTCGGCGTTGCTGCCGGCGAGCCGGCCGGGCCCCGACCACAAAGAATCCTCGAGCCCGACCCGGACGTTGCCGCCCATTGCGGCGGCCTGAGCGGCGATCGGAAGCTGATTGCGGCCGGCCCCGAGCACCGACCATTTGTAGTGAGCGCCGAACAGGCGGTCGGCGGTGCGCTTCATGTGCATGACGTCTTCGGGATGCGGGCCGATGCCGCCGAGGATGCCGAACACGGTCTGGATGAACAGCGGCGGCCTGACGAGGCCGCGCTCGAGGAAATGGGCAAGGTTGTAGAGATGCCCTGTGTCGTAGCACTCGAATTCAAAGCGCGTGCCGGCGTCGCTCAGTGTGTGCAGGACGAACTCGATGTCTTTGTACGTGTTGCGGAAGACGAGGTCGCGGGAATTTTCGAGCGCCTGCGCCTCCCAATCGTGATTGAAGGTTTTGAACCGGTTGAGCATCGGGAAGAGGCCGAAGTTCATCGAGCCCATGTTGAGCGAGGCGATCTCGGGCTTGAAAACCTCCGCCGGCTTCACCCGCTCCTGAACGGTCATGAAGGGCGCGCCGCCTGTCGTCAGGTTCACGACCGCCTTGGTCGCCTGCTTGATGCGCGGCAGGAAGCGCGCAAATGCTTCCGGACTCTGATCCGGACGGCCAGTGCGCTCGTCCCGGGCGTGCAAGTGCACGATCGCCGCGCCGGCTTCCGCGGCGCCGATCGCCGCCTCGGCGATCTCCTCGGCCGTCACAGGCAAGTACGGCGACATCGACGGCGTGTGGATTGCGCCCGTCACGGCGCATGTGATGATGACTTTGCTGCTCGAAGCCATGACCCTCGCTCCATGCGCTCGACTGAGCGGTTGCTTGCCCGCATCCAGGCTCTCACCAATAGCGGCGCTCCGGACGGCGGCAAGCGGATTTTGGTTATGCGGCGGAAGGCCGATTTCGCCGCTTGGCGGGGTCCGCGACTCACGACGTGCGGTCCTCGGTCATTCTGGCGAGGACAAGTCGTGCTGTCAGGCCGCCGGCGCGGAGGGCGCGGCGCGGCTCCCGGCGAGGAAGGCGGCGATCGCCTTCAGCCATTCCTCGTCCGCTTGCTCCTGCGTCGCGCCGCGCGCTTTCAGCAAGCTCTTCGACACGTGAAGCGAGTGGTCGGCGCCATCGACGACGTGCAGAGCGGACGGCGCGCGCATGCGCTTTCGCACGTCCTCGAGAAGGTCGAGTGGGCAGAGAGGATCCCGCGTCCCCTGGACGAACATCACCGGCGTACTCAGCTCCAGGAGCACCGCGTCGCGGAGCTTCGACCGGTCTTTGGCGCCGCACAGGGGATAGCCGAGGCAGATTATTGCTTCGACGGACTCGACCTGCGCGACATGGCAGCCGACGCGCCCGCCCATGCTTTTCCCGGCAAGCGCGACCGGGCCGTCGTGCTTAGCGCGCAGCGACGCGAGAGCCGCGCGATGCGCCACGATCAGCGTCTCTAGCGGGTCCGGCCGTTTCCTGCCTTCGATCGCGTAAGGGTAATCGAACGTCTCGACCGGACCGAGCGATGCGAGCAGGCGCGCAAATGTCTGCATGCGTGGATGCGAAGCGGGCGCGCCTGCTCCGGGCGCGAGAAGAAAGGCGATTCCGCGGTCGGCCATCGGAGGATCGTAGCGACCGCGCGGCATGCGGCGCAACCGCGCCAGCCGGGACGCGGAGAGCGCGATTGTCAACTCTGCCGCCGGCCGGCGACCGGGGGGGTTCGCCGCTTCTGCAATTCAAATACCACATCAGAGAACAGATGTAATTCGAACGAAAGTTGCATTGACGCGCCAGTTTTCCGTCGACCTAATCGTTGCGGCCGATGACCTGGTTGTCTCCGGTTGCAAACGGTTCGCGTAGCACCCTCACTTGCGGAAAGGAGGGAAGCAGCGGACACGCAGTTGCAAACGAGGTCACGACCGGAATCGAAAAGATCCTTGGGAGGAAAACATGGCCGAGTTCATATTCGGAAATAAAACAGCAGGCGTCGTTTCGCGCCGTCATGCTCTGCAGCTTGGCGCGAGCGCGGCTGGCGCAACCCTGATACCTGGTTTTTTCGGCCAAGTCGGCAAGGCCTACGCGGATGACAAGCCTCCGCTTGGAACTTGGCCGGCCGGCTCACAGGGCGACTCGGTCACGATCGGAGCCACGGTCCCGCGCACCGGCGCCTATGCCGTCCAGGGCGAGGATGAGCTCAAGGGCATGCAGCTTGCCGTCGAGCACCTCAATGAGGGCAATGACCTGATCAAACAGATCGCGCCGAAGGTGACCAAAGGCGTGCTCGGCAAGCAAGTGAAGCTCGTCGTCGCCGACTCGGCCGCCAAGCCGAACAACGCGGTGCAGGAACAGCAAGTCTTCATCAACGACGACAAGATCATCGCCATGACCGGTTCGACCTCTTCTGCGGTCGCCGTGGCGTTGAACAAGTTCGCCGAGCGCGAAAAGATCCTCTACCTCGTCGCCATCTCTGGCTCAAACGACACGACCGGCAAGGACTGCTCGCGCTATTCGTTCCGCCAGTGCTTCTATGGCGAGACCGCCGCCAACGCGATCGGTCCGGTCCTGGTGAAGAATTTTGGCAAGGGCAGGAAGGCGGCGTACATGACGCCGGACTACACCTACGGCCATACGGTGACGAAGTCGGTGAACGATTACCTGACTTCCGAGGGCGGCTGGACAATGGTGACCAACCAGGTTTCGCCGCTCGGGACTCAGGACTTCAGCCAGTATCTCACAAACATCGCCAACTCCGGCGCCGAATTCATCATCAACGTGAACTGGGGCCGGGACGCCGTGCTGTCCGTGCAGCAAGCCAAGCAATTCGGCCTGACGCCCAAGATGAAGGTGGTGATCCCCTACCAGATTCCCTTCCTCGCCAAGGAAGTCGGTCCGGCGCTCACCGAGGGCGTCTTCGCCGCCACCGACTTCTGGTGGACCCTGGAGGACAAGTTTCCGCTCGCCAAGATGTTCGTCGAGGCGTTCCAGAAGAAGTACAACTACCGGCCGGAATGGGGCGCCGAGAACAGCTACATGCAGTTCGCGATCTGGGGACGCATGGTCTCCGAGGCGGGCACTTTTTACCCGCCGGACGTGATCAAGCAGTATGAAAAAGGCGAGACATTCCCGTCAATGGTGGGCGACGTCCGTTTCCGCCCCCAGGATCATCAGTTGATCCGCCCCGTCATCATCGTCCGAGGCAAAGCCCCGAAGGACATGAAAAACGACGAGGACTACTGGGAAGTGCTCGAAGTGGTGCCGGGCGAGCCGCTGATGCAAAAGCCGGACGCTTTCGGCTGCGACCTTGGCGCCTACATCTGACATAAACCCCGATCCCTTCTCTACGCTCCTGCGTGGAGAAGGGGCCCATATCCCGCAGCGATCGGGTCGAGTTCGACGTGAAGCGGACGAGTTCGGGTCTTCCCCGGCCAAGCCCATGCGACGCTCACAAAACTGGCGGTTTCCGCTGTCAACGGGGCATGGTGACAGCGGGGTAGGCTAATTGATCAGCCTCGATGCGAGCGGCGGCAGAGTGGTCAACTGGGCAAACTTCATATCGCAATGCTTCAACGGGCTTGTGCTCGGCGCGCTTCTGGCGCTGATTTCGTCCGGCCTGACGATCATCTACGGCACGCTCGGCGTCCTCAACCTCGCCCACGGCGCGATGTTCATGCTCGGCGGCTACGCCGGCTGGGTCGCCTATACCCATTCCGGGTCGTTCATCGTCGCGGTTATCGCCGGCTCGCTCTTCGTCATGCTGGTCGGGGTGCTGATGGAACGGCTGATCATCCGCTTTTTCTACACCCGCCCGAATGAGGACCAGCTTCTCGTCACCTTCGGCCTCGGCATTGTGTTCGTCGAGGCGGTGCGCTTCTTCTTCGGCAGTCTGTCGAAGATGGTGCCGCCGCCGGTGGTCGGCATCACATCGCTTGGCTTCATGGTTTATCCGACCTACCGGCTTGCGCTGCTTGGCATCGTCACCGTCGCCCTGCTTGCGCTTTATTTCGTGCTTTACCGCACACGGATCGGCATGATCGTGCGCGCCGGGATCGAGGATTCGGTAATGGTCGATTCGCTGGGGATCGATGTCTACAAGATCTTCACGCTGGTCTTCGGCATCGGCGCGATGGCCGCGGGCTTCGCCGGCATCGTCAACGCTCCGGTCGTCTCGATCTCGCCGAACGTCGGCGAATCGATCCTCATTCAGACTTTTGTCGTCGTCGTCATCGGCGGCGTCGGCTCCTTTCCGGGCGCGGTGCTCGGCGGCCTTCTGGCCGGCGAGATCATAAGCATCACGTCGATGTTCAACCCCGGCTATGCCTATGTCATGCTTTTTGTGGCGATGACGCTCGTGCTGGTGATTCGTCCCTATGGACTCCTCGGCGCGGCGGGCCGCGAGTGAACCGCGTTTCCTCCATGAATATGAAACGTCCCTTCGTCGTTGAGGCGTTGACGATCGTCGGGCTGATTGCCGCGCCCTTCGTGCTGCCGCATCTCGGCTTCGCCCTGACCACCATCAACCGCATTCTGATTTGGGGCCTGTTCGGGCTCGGCTTCGATCTGCTGTTCGGCTATACCGGCCTTCTGTCGTTCGGTCAGTCCGCATTCTACGGCGCCGGCGGCATGTTCGCCGCCTATCTGCTCACCGAAGTCGACTTTCCCTATGTGTTGACGTCGATCGTGATCGGCGCCGTGGTTGCGGGTGTGATCGGTTATCTCGTCGGTTTGATCGCCCTCAGGCGCACCGGCATCTATTTCGCCATGATCACGGTGGCGATCGCCGAAGTGTTCTTCTTCGCCGAGTTCAATCCGCTGTCGGCCTTCACCGGCGGAGAGAACGGCCTGCCGGGCGTTCCGACGCCCCGATTCAACCTCGGCTTTGTGACGCTGCGTTTCAACACCGACTTGTCGATGTATGCCTTCCTGGCGTTCTGGTATTTCGTCGGCCTGGTGATCGCGCTTCGCATCGTGCGCTCGCCGGTGGGAGCGATCTTGAGCGCCCTGCGCGATAATCCGCTGCGCGCCTCCGCGCTCGGCCACAACATTCATGGCTACAAGCTCACCGCCTTTGTGGTTGCGGCGGTTTATGCCGGTTTCGCCGGGGGTCTTCTCGGCGTCATGCAGGGCTTCATGCCGCCCGATGCTTTCATGTTCGACACATCCGGCCAGCTCGTCATGCAGACCGCTATCGGCGGCGCGGGCACGCTGGTCGGGCCGCTGGTCGGCGCGACGGTATGGCTCTATCTTAGCGATTTCTTCCAGAACACATTGCATCTTGGCGCTTCCTGGAAGCTCGTGCTCGGCATCGTGTTCGTTTTGCTGGTCTGCTTCCTGAGGCGCGGTATCGTGGGCGCTGTCGTCGACCTCTATGGGCTGGCGGCGGGCCGCAGGAAAACGGCGGCGCGCGGCGCGACGACGACCGCGCCGAGAGCATCGCCAGCCCAGCGCGCCGCCGCCGAGACAATTCAAGCGCGTCGTCGCCCTGCCGGCGCGTCCGGACCGATTCTGGAGGCGAAGGGCCTGACCAAGCGCTATGGCGGACTGCTGGCCAACAGCGACATCGACTTCGTCGTCGAGCACGGCGAAATACGCGGCATCATCGGGCCGAACGGGGCAGGCAAGAGCACCTTCTTCAAGATGCTGACCTGCGAGGTTCCCCCGACATCCGGCAAGATCGTGTTCGAAGGGCGCGATATCACCGGACTGACCGTCACGGATGTCTGCCAGCGCGGGCTCACCAAGAGCTATCAGATCAATCAGCTTTTCGATCGCCTGACGGTCAGGCAGAACCTGAGGATTGCGGCGCTCGGCCAGATCCGCGGCAAGTTCAAGCTCGACCTGTTCCGGAGCATGCGCAGCATTCCCGGCCTCGACCAGCAGGTCGAAGAGACGCTGGCGCTCGTCAACCTGGCCGAGCGGCCGGATTCGCCGGTGTCCGAGCTTGCCTACGGCGAGAAGCGGCGGCTCGAGATTGGGCTGGCGCTGGCGACATTGCCGAGCCTGCTCCTGCTCGACGAGCCGCTGGCGGGCATGAGTCCACGAGAGCGCGTCGACACGGTCGCCCTGCTCAAGTCGATCGCGCGCGGGCGCACCGTGATCATCATCGACCATGACATGGACTCGTTGTTCGAGCTGGTCGAGAAAGTCACCGTGCTGCAGGAAGGCCGGGTGCTGGTCGAGGGCACGCCCGACGAGATCAAGACCAACGCCAAGGTGCAGGAGGCCTATCTCGGCGGCGTTCACGGAGAGGCCGCGTGAGCCTGCTCGAAGTCAACCGACTCAATAGCTATTACGGCGAGAGCCATATCCTCTTCGACGTCTCACTGCGTGTCGAAAAGCACGAGGCGGTGGCGCTTCTCGGTAGGAACGGCGCAGGCAAGAGCACGACGCTGAAGAGCCTGATGGGCGTCGTCGCGCGACGTACAGGCAGCGTCAAGCTCGACGGCCTCGAGCTCGTCGACAAGAAGGCTCACCGCATTGCGCGGCTCGGCATGCAGCTGGTGCACGAAGATCGGCGCATCTTCGGCAGCCTAAGCGTCGAAGAGAACATCATCCTCGCTGCTCTGACCGCCGAGAACAAATGGCCGCTCGACCGCATCTACGAAATGTTCCCCCGGCTCAAGGAGCGGCGCACCAGCCGCGGGACCGACCTTTCCGGGGGCGAGCAGCAGATGTTGGCGATCGCGCGCGCGCTGGTGCGCGATCCGAAGATCATCCTGCTTGACGAGCCCTTCGAGGGCCTCGCTCCCGTCATCGTCCAGGATCTGGTGCACACGTGCCGCGAGCTGGCGCGCGCCGGGCAGACCATCGTCCTGGTGGAACAAAATCTGGCTGCGGCGCTGGCGCTGGCGGAGCGCGTCTACATCATCAGCAACGGCCACATCGCGCATGAAGGCCCCGCCGCGGAGATTAAGGCGCAGCCCGACCTCCTGCAGCGCTACCTCGGCGTTTAGTTAGGGCGCGATGCGATCGAACCAATGTCGCCGTCGCGAGCGGAAGCGAAGCGGCCCGATAGGGCTTTCATTCGCCCGGCGGACCATGAACTCGAATTATTACCCCGCTTCCTTCGCGTCCGCCTCGAGAACCTTCAAGAGCCGGTCGATGCCGGCGGACGACAGCCTGATCACGCCGATATAGGGCTGGCTCAGTTCGAGCATCAGGAAGATCGCGCTCGCGATGGCGATCGCGCCCGCGAGATGCGCGCCGACGGTGACCACATTCGGCGTCGCGATGAGGCCGTTGCCGAGAAAAAGCACGGACGCCCAGCAGACCACGACGACGAGCACGTAAGGCGGAAAAGGATTGGCGAGCTGCCGGGCCATCAGCATCTGCGTTTCGGCGAATTTCTTCGCCAAATCCCTGGCGGAGGCCAGCCATTGCCGCTGCGCCTCGGTCGAGGGCTCGAGGCTGTCGAAATAGCCGTTCAGCCCTTGCAGCGTCGCCCGCATCTCCTCGATCGTGAACGGCCGCGGACCGCGCTTCAGAATCGCCGAAGAAGCGCGCTCGCGAACGCTCGAGCGCGGCGCGCAAGCCCGCGCGTCCGGGCGCGGCTCCGGGGCCATATGCCGCCAGCGCGAGATCGAGCTCGATCACCACGGGTCCGAGCGACTGGGCTTCGTCCCGCTGCGTCGTGAACACCGAAAAGGCGGTAAAGACGAGGAGGCCGAGGACAAGCGCGAGCAGCAGCGTGACGAGCCCGATCATCGCGCCGACCGTGCCTTTGCTCTCGGTCAAATGTTGCGCAGGCACGACCCATTGCAGCGCCATGCCCACGACGCTGGCGCCGAACATGATCGCCGCGACGGCGATCGCCCGTGTGTAAGAATGCATCGGCCGGCTCCCGGCTTATTACTGCATGGAAGGAGCCGTCGGGACAAGCCAGAGGCGGCGCTCTTGGACCGCGTTTGCTTAACGCGTCCGGCCGGCGTCGAGCAGGCGCAGCACGAGCCACACCGGCACGACCACCATGGCGCCGGTCACGAGGATCCGGCCGATCTGGCGCACGTCGGTCAGGCCATATTCGACGATGTGACGCGCCGCCCGCATCGCCTCATCGATGAGGCTCATCGGATCGAAGCCGAACAACTCGAGCAGCAACCCGACCAGGAACGAGACGACGATCAGCCGTAAGAGCGCCGCCAACGGCGATCCGCCGACGAACCGGGCGACGACATTGTTGTTCATTGGCAGGAGCTTTCTTCAGCAAACAGCGCGCCAAGCCTACAGGAATCGTCACGAGCCCGCTCCCTTTTTGAGGGGAGCGGAGTTGTCTTCATCACGATTTGGGAAACTGCACGATCGTCGGCTTGCCGCTCGCAACTTCCGCGTCCTCGCCGCCGACCGGCCTGCCGTCGATCGTGAGCCTGCCGTGCGCCGCACTGATCTTGACTGACGAGCCGTCGGCGATCTCGCTCGACAGAAGCATTTGCGCCAGCGGGTCCTGCACCCATTTCTGGATGACGCGCCTCAACGGACGCGCGCCATAGGCTGGGTCGTAACCCTTGTCCGCCAGCCACTGCCGCCCCTTGGCGTCGAGCTGCAGCTTGATCTTGCGGTCCTCGAGCAGGCGTCCGAGCCGCCCGAACTGGATGTCGACGATCGCGCCCATGTCCTCCCGCCGGAGCCGGTGGAACAGGATGATCTCGTCGATGCGGTTCAGGAACTCCGGCCGGAAATGGGCGCGCACCACCGCCATCACTTCCTTTTCGACCGCCTTCGTATCCTCGCCTTCCCCGAGGTTGACCAGGAACTCGGAGCCGAGGTTGGAGGTCATCACGACCAGGACATTGCGGAAGTCGACGGTGCGGCCCTGGCCGTCGGTCAGCCGCCCGTCGTCGAGCACCTGCAAAAGGACGTTGAACACGTCCGGATGCGCCTTCTCGATCTCGTCGAACAGCACGACCTGATAGGGCCGGCGGCGGACCGCCTCGGTCAGGGCGCCGCCCTCCTCATAGCCGACGTAGCCGGGAGGCGCGCCGATCAGGCGGGCGACCGAGTGTTTCTCCATGTATTCCGACATGTCGATGCGCACCATGGCGCTCTCGTTGTCGAACAGGAACGCCGCCAGCGCCTTGGTGAGCTCGGTCTTGCCGACGCCGGTGGGGCCGAGGAACATGAACGAGCCGATCGGCCGGTTCGGGTCCTGCAGCCCGGCGCGGGCGCGGCGCACGGCGGTCGAGACGGCGGTCACGGCCTCCTTCTGGCCGACCACGCGGCGCATGATCTCCTCTTCCATCTTGAGGAGTTTTTCGCGCTCGCCTTCGAGCATCTTGTCGACCGGAACGCCCGTCCAGCGAGAGACGACCTGCGCGATATGATTGGCCGTCACTTCCTCGGAGACGAGCGCCCCCTCGCGCTGCGTCTCGGCTTCGGCAAGCCTCTTCTCGAGTTCGGGGATCGTTCCGTAAGCGATCTTGCCAGCCTCGGCGAAATCGCCGCGGCGCTGCGCCTGGGCGAGCGCGGTGCGCGCCGCATCGAGCTCTTCCTTGAGCTTCTGCGCCAGGCCGATCTTGTCCTTCTCCGAACGCCAGCGGGCGGTCAGCGAATCGGATTTCTCCTGCAATTCGCCGAGTTCGGCCTGGAGCTTCTGCAGGCGATCCTTGGAGGCCGGGTCCGTCTCCTTCTTCAACGCCTCCTGCTCGATCTTGAGCTGCATGATGCGCCGGTCGAGTTCGTCCAGCTCCTCGGGCTTCGAATCGACCTGCATGCGCAGACGGGCCGCCGCCTCGTCGACGAGGTCGATCGCCTTGTCGGGCAGGAAGCGGTCGGCGATGTAGCGGTCCGACAGCATGGCGGCCGCTATGATAGCGGGGTCGGTGATGCGGACGCCGTGATGGAGTTCGTACTTCTCCTTCAGGCCGCGCAGGATCGAGATCGTGTCCTCGACGGTCGGCTGGGAAATGAACACCGGCTGAAAGCGCCGCGCCAGCGCCGCGTCCTTCTCGACATGCTTGCGGTATTCGTCGAGCGTGGTCGCGCCGACACAATGCAGTTCGCCGCGCGCCAGGGCGGGCTTGAGCAGGTTGGAGGCGTCCATCGCCCCCTCCGCCTTGCCGGCGCCGACCAGCGTGTGCATTTCGTCGATGAACAGGATGATGCCGCCTTGGGCCGCCGTCACTTCGTTGAGCACCGCTTTCAGGCGCTCCTCGAATTCGCCGCGGTACTTGGCTCCAGCGATCAGCGCGCCCATGTCGAGTGCCAGCAGCTTCTTGTCGCGAATCAACTCGGGCACGTCGCCGTTGACGATGCGCAAAGCGAGCCCCTCGACGATCGCCGTTTTGCCGACTCCCGGCTCGCCGATCAGAACCGGATTGTTCTTGGTCCGGCGCGACAGGACCTGGATGGTGCGGCGGATTTCCTCGTCGCGGCCGATCACCGGATCGAGCTTGCCGATCCGCGCGGCCTCGGTGAGGTCGCGGGTGTATTTCTTCAGGGCGTCATAAGCGTTCTCGGCGCTCGCCGAATCCGCCGTGCGGCCCTTGCGCAGGTCGTTGACGGCCGCATTCAGGGTCTGCGCCGACACGCCGGCATTCGCCAGGATCTTGCTCGCCTCGGCGCCCTTCTCCATCGCCAGCGCCAGCAACAGCCGCTCGACGGTGACGAAGGAGTCGCCGGCCTTCTGGGCAATCTTCTCAGCGTTGTCGAAGACGCGCGCCGTCGTCGGGGCGAGGTAGAGCTGCCCCGCGCCGGACCCCTGCACCTTCGGCAGTTTCGCCAGCGCCAGCTCGACCAGCCTCAACGCCTCGCGGGAGTTACCGCCCGCCTTGTCGATCAGGCCGGCGCAGAGCCCCTCTTCATCGTCCAGCAGGACCTTCAAGATATGCTCGGGCGTGAACTGCTGATGGCCCTCGCGAAGCGCCAGCGACTGCGCCGCCTGCACAAAGCCGCGCGCCCGTTCTGTGTATTTTTCGAGATTCATGAAACGACCCCTTTTGGCGTCGCTCCCCGCCCCGTAGCGACGACGCCCGTCTGTCCCGGCCTGCTCGTCATGTAAGAGCGCTTCCGGCCGGACGGAAGGGGCGCCCTTGCTCGGAAAACTGGAGCTGCAGCCTGCCTCACGAACCCGCCCGTTTCAGGAACTCTTGGAACCATTCGGCGTTCATGCCGGCGATCGGCAGCCATGCCTTGAACAACGATTCCGGCGAATAGCGCTCGAGCTCGGCCATCATGCGCCTTTCGATCTCGGCCATAGCGGCTTTCTGCATCGGTTCGACATCCGGGAGCCCCATGAACTGGCGCGCTTCCAGAGGCGTGCAATCGACGTTGACGGTGATCTTCATCTGACGGCCAAGCTCCTGATTCCAAGCGTCCGCACGGCCAATGCAACAACCATAGGTGATTTGGAGGCAAGAGTCCCGGCCGCAAGATTTCCTTAAGGACGCCACGGCTGTTCGAAATGGCTCTAGCGCCTGGAAAAGGTCGGCGTCCTTAAAGTTGCCACTCGAGCGCAGTCGACGCGCCCATTTCCTGCCGCACAAAAGACTTGATCGCAGTTGCGGGAAACTATTTGCGGCCTAGGGCGTTGTAGTTCACGCCGTGGTGCTGCGGCGCGGGAAGCAAACGATGATTTACCTCTTGGAACACGTCATTGGAAACCTTGGGTTGATCATCCGCGCTGGGTTTACATTGTTCCCGGACGCATAGTAAGATAGGTGATTGCTGGCGCAGTGTTCGGTGCGGCCAGCGTAGGATTCGGTGCGAGAGCTGAAATGACCAGTGGTGCAACGAACGAGACGACCTCTCCACGTCCCTATCGTCACGGCAACCTGCCGAACGCCCTGAGGTCGGCGGCGCGCGCCATTTTAGACGAGTCCGGCCCGGCGGCTGTCGGTCTGCGCGAAACAGCCCGGCGAGTTGGCGTTTCGGCGACCGCCGCCTATCGCCACTTTTCCAGCAAGGAGGACCTGCTTGCTTCCGTGGCCGCCGAGGGCTTCCGGGAACTGACCGCCGCCATGGAGGCGGGCGTGGAAGGGCCTGATCCACTTATCGGGCTAGGCCTTGCTTATGTCGAATTCGCACTTCAAAAGAGGGGATTGTTCCGTTTGATGTTCGGTCCGATCCTGGTCGAGCGGACGAAGTATCCGGCCCTCAACGACGCGGCCAACGCGGCTTTCGGCTGTGTTCAGCGCGTCGCCAGCGGCGTCGAAGGCGGCCGGCAGGAGGACAACGCGGCGAGTATGGCCGCCTGGGGCCTCGTCCACGGTCTGTCTGCTCTTTTCATCGACGATCTCGTCCCCGAGTTGCGCGCAGAAGTCCTCGCCGAAGAAATTCTTCACGCGGGAACCAGACCCGAGCACCGTCCCGCCGCCTGAATTGGCGTTGCCGAAGGCGAGACGCCGAGACTCGGTTCGCCTCCCGCAACCCGGCCGCGAATGCCCACGCCCTTCCCGTTCGGCAAGCCGAGCCCGCCGCGAATAGCGCGGAAACGCGGTTTGAGCGTGTTCGCTAGCAGATGTTGATCAGCCGCCGGCCGATATAACGGCCGAATTGGTTGTACGCCGGCCGATAGACCCAGCAGCCAGTGTTGTAGCCGTAATAGGGATAATCATAGTAGCCGCCCCAGTACGGATACGAGGCGGCGCCGACGAGCAAACCTCCGGCGAACGCGGGCCAGAAGCCGCCGCCGCACCAGCCGCCCCAGCAGCCGCCGCCGCGCCAGTACCCGCCGCCCCAGCCGGGACGACCCCAAGCGCCGACCCAGCCGGGATGGCCCCAACCGCCGCCACGCCAGCCTCCGATGCCGGCGCCGCGGAATCCGCCAAAGCCGCCAGGGCGAAAGCCCATCCCGGCGCCATGGAAACCGCCGAAGCCGCCGTGAAAGCCGCCGAAACCCCCGCCATGGAAGAACGCCGCATCGGCGGGAGCGCTCGACAAGGTCGCGGCGACCGACAACGCGAACGCGGCGACCGCGGAAACGAGCGATTTGGGAATTGAAACGCGCATCGATCTCACTCCTCGAACCTCGGGCCAACTCGCCCGAGTTTCGGACAGCGCTTCAGCGCTGCTGGTCTCGGACGCTACGCCCTGAACCGAGATTCGCGCGACAGGTTCCGTCGAATTGGAGAAATTCCACCACGAACCGGAAAAGCCGCCAGGACGCGGCAGGCGCCGAGGACCCGTGAGCGTCCGAGGTCAGCCGCCGAAGATGACTCGCCGGAAGCGCCCTTGGGCGACGGCGAAATAGACCACGCCGATGACGAGCATGGCCAGGAGCGGCCGCCAGACAAGCGTGATATCTGCGCCACGGAACAGCACGGCTTGCGCGAACGAGACGAAATGCGGCGTCGGACTGATCGTCTGCATCAAATATTGCAGCCAGACCGGCATGCTCTCCATCGGCGTGCTGCTGCCGGACAACAACTGGGTCACCACCAGCACCGGTATCGCCAGCAGCCCGAATTGCCCCATGGTGGTCGCCAGCGTGCCGAGCATGATGCCGAGCGCGGCGACGACGAGGGCGTAGATCGCCGCGCCGAATACAAACAGCAGCAAGGACCCGTTGATTGGCGAGCCGATCCACCAATGAACGACGAACTGCAGGGAGAGCGTCGCGGCGACAAGGATGACGAGGCCGTTGGCGATCATCTTGGCCAGCATGATTTCGCTCGACACGATGGGCATGACGAGCAGGTGCTCGACCGTGCCCTGCTCGCGCTCGCGGATGAGCGCGGCGCCGGTCAGGATCACGGTCAACATGGTGATCTGGTTGATGACCTGGGTCATCGCCGAGAACCAGGAGGTGTTCAGGTTGGGGTTGAACGCGGCGCGCACGACGAGATTGATCGGCGCGCCGGTCGAGTCCTCCCGGCCCGATAGGAACCTCTGGATCTCGTTGGCGATGGCCGTCCTCAAATAACTCGCGCCGTTGCCGGCCTGCGCGACCGCGGTGGCGTCGACGTTGATCTGGAGGCCGGTCTTGCGGTTGGCGCGGACATCAGACTCAAAATTGGGAGGGATCTCGACGACGAACAGGAGTTTGCCCTGGTCCATCATCGGGTCGATGTCGGAGGCGGTGATCTGCACGGGCGGCTGGAAGGTCGGGCGCCGGAGGCCTTCGGCGATCCGCCGCGAAAGGTCCGAGCCGTCCTCGTCGACGATGCCGACAGAAAGATTGGTCGCTTCGGTGACGGCGCCGGTGGCGACCGTGTTGACCGAAATCGTGAAGGAATAGATGAGGAGGACCAGCATCACCGGATCCGCCCGGATGCTCCTGAGCTCTTTGATCACCAGATGATAGATATTGATGACATGATCGACGAACGTCAGCGGCTTGACTTCGGCGAGACGCGGCGCGGAGGCGGAGGGCGTCGACATCTCAGGCCTCCTGCTTGCGCAGCAAGATCAGCGACAGCGCCAGGAACACGAGGGCGATCACGGCGATGGCGACGATGTCGCGCCAGAGATCGGCCATTCCCAGCGCCTTAGCGAACACCCCGACCGAAATCTGCTGATACCAGGAGGAGGGGAAGGAAAGGCCGAGGACCTTCGCCCCGCCCGACAGCGACGAGACAGGCGCCAGCATTCCGGAGAAATTGACCGCCGGAACGACCGAGAGGATGGTCGTTGCGAACACCGCCGCGACCTGGCTGCGGGTGAACGACGAAATCAGCTCGCCGAACCCGGTCGTCGAAATGACATAGATGATGGTGCCCAAAAGCAAGACCAGGAATGGACCTTTGACCGGAACCCGGAAGATGAAAATCGCGATCAACATCAGCGAGAAGAAATTGATCATCGCCACGGCGATGTAAGGCAACTGCTTGCCAATGAGGAACTCGAACCGGGTGATCGGGGTCGAACGGAAATTGGCGATCGAGCCGGTCTCCTTTTCCCGGACGACGGCGATCGCCGACATGATCGCCGGGATCAGACACAGCATCAGCATGAAAATGCTCGGAACCATCGCGTTGACGCTGAGGAACGCCTGATTGTAGCGGAACCGCGTCTCGATGTTGTCCTCGTTCCACCGGTTGGGCGCGCCGGGCCGGTGCGCCTCTCGTTGAAGCTCCTCGCCCTGCTTGCGGACCACGCCCTCGACATAGTTCTTCGCCGTAGCGCCGCGGAACGTCATGGCGCCGTCGACCGTCGCATCGACTTCCGGCTTGCGGCCGTTCGTCAGATCGCGGCCGAAGCCGGGCGGGACTTCGACGACGATTTGGGTGTTTCCGCTCTTCAGCCGCCGCTCGGCTTCGGCGGCCGAGGTGATCGGCGGCTGGACGGAAAAGTAGCGTGAGCCGTCGAAGCCCTGCAGCAGCTCGCGGCTTTGCGGCGTCTCGTCCTGATCGAACGACGCCATCGCCAGGTTCTCGATGTCGAAGGAAATGCCGTAACCGAACGCCAGCATCAGAATGATCGGGCCGACGGCCGCGAACGCCAACCGGATGGGGTCGCGCAAGAGCTCGACCGTTTCGCGCCGGGCATAGGCCCAGAGCCGGCCCAGACTGAAACGCTTCGGCGGCGCAAGCGGCTCCGCCTCGCCTTCGGCGGCGATCGGCTCCAGGTCGACCGTCTTGCTGCGGTCGATCCCGGCCGCCTCCGCGAGGTAGCCGACGAAACAGTCTTCCAGCGAACTGCTGCCCCGCTCCTTGACCAGCTCCTGCGGCGGCCCGACCGCCAGCACCCTGCCAGCGTGCATCAGCGAGATGCGGTCGCACCGATCCGCTTCATTCATGAAATGGGTGGTGACGAAAATCGTCACGCCGTCGTCACGCGAGAGATCGATCAGCGTGCGCCAGAACGCGTCGCGCGCAATCGGGTCGACGCCCGACGTCGGCTCGTCGAGGATGAGAATGGCGGGCTCATGCAGCACTGCAACGGCAAGCTGGAGGCGCTGCTTCATGCCGAGCGGCAGGCTGTCCGGGCGGGCGTTGACCACGGTCTTCAGATCGTAGCGCTCAAGCAGTTCTTCGATCCGGCGCGGAATTTTCTCCGGCGGCAGGTGATAGAGCTGCGCGTGCAGTTCGAGGTTCTGCCCGACGGTCAATTCGCCGTAGAGCGAGAAGGCCTGCGTCATGTAACCGACGTTGCGCCGGGCCTGCATGTCGTTCGAGCCCATCGGCTCGCCAAACAGCTGGCATGAACCGCTGGTCGCCGGCAGGAAGCCCACCAGCATTTTCATCGTCGTCGACTTGCCGCAGCCGTTGGAGCCGAGGAAGCCAAAAATCTCGCCGCGGGGAATTTTGAAACTGACGTGATCGACGGCGACAAAGTCGCCGAACCTGCGCGTGAGCCCCTCCGCCTCGATCGCCGGCGTCTCGTCGGCCGAAGCGACCCGCGGGCGAACGACCACCTTCTTGTGCAGAGCCCGCTTGGCCTCGGGCATCATCGCAATGAACGCTTCGTCCAGATTGGGCTCGCCGGTCTTGGCGAGCAGCTCTTTCAGCGTGCCGGTGGCGATGATCTTGCCGTCGTCCATCGCCATCAGCCAGTCGAAGCGCTCGGCTTCGTCCATATAGGCGGTGGCGACGATCACGCTCATCTGCGGCCGCCGGGCGCGAATGGAGTTGATGAGGTCCCAGAACTGGCCGCGCGACAGCGGATCGACGCCCGTGGTCGGCTCATCGAGAATGAGAAGATCCGGATCGTTGATCAGCGCGCAGCACAGGCTGAGCTTCTGCTTCATGCCGCCGGAGAGCTTGCCGGCCGGCCGAGCCTCGAACTTCTCCATGGCCGTTGCAGTCAGGAGCTCGGTGATGCGGGCCCGCCGCTCCTCCTCGCCTTGGCCGAACAGGCGGCCGAAAAAGTCGATGTTCTCGAACACGCTCAGCGTCGGATAAAGATTGCGGCCGAGCCCTTGCGGCATGTAGGCGATGCGGCCGCGGATTTCCTTGAGGTTGCGTGGATTGCCGACGTCCCTGTCGAACACGGCGACGTCGCCCTGCTGAATCTTCCGCACGCCGGCGATGAGCGCCAGCAAAGTGGATTTGCCGACGCCGTCGGGTCCGATCACGCCAACCATGATGCGGGCGGGAATGTCGATCGACACGTTGTCGAGCGAAACCGTCGCGCCGTACCGGTGCGATACGTTGGTCACCCGCGCGATGGTCTCAACGGTCATTTGGCGTCGGGGGCCTTGGGTTCGGACGATGGAGCGCCGGACGCCTTGCTGTCGGTTGGAGCCACCGCATCTTGCGCCTTCGGCTCAGGCGCCTTGGCGACGGGGGGCTTCGGCAGCTTGACCTGCAGGTCCGCGGGCCATTCCACGTCGGCCTTGGTGCGGACGAAGCCGAGGCCACGGACGCCGGTCTTCACTCGCGTATAGTACTGCTGAAGAACCTGCGGGTCGATCTTCAGCTTGACGCGAAACATCAGCTTGGCGCGCTCGTCCTTGGTCTCGACGGTCTTCGGCGTGAACTGCGCATCGGCGGCGACGAAACTGACCGTCGCCGGAACGACGTAATCAGGCACGGGATCGAGGATGATGCGGGCCTCGTCGCCAACCGCCAATCGTCCGGCGTCCGCCGCAGGCAGGAAGATCGTCATGTAGACGTCGGTGAGGTCGAGAATCGTCACGATCGGCGCGCCGGCGGCGACGACCTCGCCTGCACGGGCCAGCTGGTACTGCACGCGGCCGAGCCGGGGTGAAACCAGGGTGAGGTCGTGGATGATCGATTCGATCCGCTCCACTTCCGCTTCCGAATTTTTTATCGCCGACTGCGCCTGATCCCGCTGCGAGGTGAAGCTTTGCACCGTGGCCACGGCCGAGTTGTAGTTGCGCTTCCGCTGCTCGAACACCTGCTTGGTGATGAAGCCGGACTTCATCAATTCCTGCCCACGCTCGAAATCGGACTTCGCGAACTCGAGCGCACTCTTGCGCGAGACGATTTCTGCCTCTGCGGCGGCAAGGGCGTCCTTGGACTTTTGAACGTCGGCCTGGGCGGCGCGCAACCGGGCCTCGTATTCCGGGGAGGAGATCTTCGCGATCGTCTGACCCTGCGTGACGTTGGAGCCCTCCTCCACCGTGACCTCGGCGAGCCGGCCCGGATATTTCGACGAGACATCGACCTGGGTCGCTTCGAGCCGACCATTCGATTTGACGATGCCGGCCGGCAATGTCTCGCCGCGCAGGCGGGCGATCAGATTTTTGAGACGGGTCTGCGCGTGCGCGGTTGACACGAATGAAGCGCCGCCGTTCGGCTCCCCGCCTATAAACAGCGCGGACGCCCCGACGCCCAACAGAAGGGCCGCCGCCGCAACGCGCCGATGAATGGACATTAGGGGTCTCCTGCGCATGTCAACCGTACCCGGCGTCTCGCCGACGGGACCCGAAATGTCAAAGCGTCTCAACCGCTTCAGCCGTCTCGCGATGCGGCGTCGAAGGAACGCCTTCGCAGCGCCGCCCCTTGCGTCCAGGCACGGCCGCTTTACTAGGAGAGCGCGCGCGTGATGTAAAGAACGAACACGGGAGGGATGCATGGGTGCGACAAAAAGTCGGAGCAAAGGCGGCAAGCTCAAGAGTGGAGACCGCTCGGATCAACCAGAAAAGCTCGGCAACAAAGTCTACGAGAAAGAGCTTGCGCGCCTGCACGGCGAACTGGTCAAGTTGCAGTTGTGGGTTGTCGCCAAGGGCCTGAAAGTGTGCGTCGTGTTCGAAGGCCGCGACGGCGCCGGCAAGGGCGGGGTCATCAAGGCGATCTCCGAGCGCGTCAGCCCGCGGGTGTTCCGCGTCGTCGCGCTGCCCGCCCCGACCGACCGAGAAAAATCGCAGATGTATATGCAGCGCTACATGCGGCATTTTCCGGCCGGCGGCGAAATCGTCATCTTCGACCGCAGCTGGTACAATCGAGCCGGCGTCGAGCGGGTGATGGAATTTTGCTCGCTGGAACAGGTGAAGCGCTTTCTCGAAATCGCGCCGGAGATGGAACGGGCGATCGTCGAATCCGGAATCATCCTGATCAAATACTGGCTCGAGGTGAGCCAGGAGGAGCAGACGCGCCGGCTCGAAGCGCGCATCGACGATCCCCGCAAAATCTGGAAACTGTCGCCGATGGACCTCAAATCCTACAGCCGCTGGAATGACTATTCGCGCGCCCGCGACGACATGTTCAAGGCGACCGACACACCCTGGGCGCCGTGGCATGTGGTGCGGTCGGACGACAAGAAACGCGCGCGGCTCAATGTGATTGCGCATCTTCTTTCGCAGGTTCCTTACGAGGGTCTGCCGCGCGAAAAACCGATCCTGCCGAAACGGCAGAAGCCGCACGGCGCCACGGAGCCGGAGTACCCCTACAAGCTCGTGCCGGAACTGGCCTGGGCGAGCGGCTAGTTGTGACGCTCAAACGCTTGACCGCGCAAATGAATTCGGTCTCTTGGCGCACCTTTAACCGTTTGGAGCGCCCCCTTCGATTGGGTCGCGCGGCAGTGCTCCTCAATGAAGAGGCGATCGGCGCGTTGGCGCCGTGACGCCAGTTTTCGGAACCGCCTACCGTTGGGACGCCAAGGCGACGACGCTAAGCAGTATTGCGATACGCACCGCGCCGAAGCCGCCGTCCCTTGCGCCACAATCGCCTCCATTCGCAATCCGAACCTCACAACAGGCGCATTGTCCCCCGCCTTGCCGGCGAGGTCCGCCCTCTTCTACGATATGGCCGGCGCTATATGCGGCTCGACGCCACAGCACGCCAGCGGTTGCGATGACGAACGGCCCGCGCAAGTCGTGTAAATCACGACGCACCCCAGCGGGCAATACTGCGGCAATCGCTCCGAGATAGACTTGCAGTAGGAAAACGAGATGAAAGCGATTTCCCAATTTCTGCGGACCACCATCCTCGGGGGTGTCCTGTTTCTAACGCCAATTGTCGTGCTCATCTTCATTCTTGGCAAGGCGTTCGAGTTCGCGCGGCGCGCCTTGAAACCGATGGGAGCGATCATTCCGGACAGATTGGTCTCTGGGACGACAACCGAGGCGATTTTGGCGATCGTCCTCATTGCGCTTTCGTGTTTTCTCGCCGGCCTATTCGCACGAACCCGGCCCGCACAACGTATCATCGACGAGTTGGAGTCTTCCGTGCTCTCCAAGGTTCCCGCTTACGAGTATTTGAAGCAAGCGGGCGCGAGCGTCATGGGCCTCGGCGAGATGGCCGACCATCCCGTTGTGCTCTTGCAATTGGGCGACGCCTGGCGGATCGGGGTCCAGACCGAGGCTATCGGCGGCGGCTTGGTCGCGGTGTTCGTTCCTAATTCCCCGAACCCGATGTCAGGAACGGTGTTTCTCGTCGCCGCCGATCACGTCCGCCCGGCCAGCGTTCCGCTCGCCACGGCTATCGGTTGCCTGAGGCGGTGCGGGGCCGGGTCGGGCGCCCTATTGAATGAGTTCATGCCTGGCGCACCGGCGGCCTGAGGGGGGACAACAAGCTTGTTCATCAAAGTCGGATCCGATGACACGGGCGCATTGATGTGGTCATGCTGACGCCAGCGCAAACCTCGCGCCAAACAGGGTCTCATCATCCCCGCGGCCAGGAAGCGCGGCCGCGCAGCCTGCCTCAAGCCTCGGCGCTCCGGCCAAAATTGGCCACCAGGATTTGGATGCTGAGAAGAAGCACCCACAACGGAAACAGCGCGAAGCTCCAGCGAAGGAAAGAGCTGCCGAGGAGCAGCAAGACCGCTAGCAGATAACCAAGCCCGGCCAGCCAGCGCGGAGCGAAGCGCGTCGCCATCGCGACCGTCGAGGTGGAGATCATGAACACGCCGGCCATCTTGACCATGTAAACGTTGACGAGGTTCCAGGAGACCGCCCTCGCGAAACGAAACTCCGGCGATGCGGCGAACGCAGCCGGTTCGTTTTCGAACGCGATCAGCATGGCGCCGATCGCCGCCGCTGCAACGAACAGCATGCCAAGGAAGAGGAGGCCGCTGCCGAGAAACACGGTCGCAAAAAAGCGATCCTCGCGCTGGCCGAGCTGATCGCGAACGACGCCGATGAACCACAAAAAGGCGATCCCGGCGAAGGGGATGAGATTGAGCGCCAGCGCGACCTCATCGGCGTTCGCGGCGAGCCATGCGCCCGACGCCTCCGGACCGGCCGGAATGGCGCTCCAAAGCAGTCCGAAGCTCGTTAGGGTCAGCAGCGAGAAGACAATGCCTGCGATGGCGGCAGCCTTCGGGGTTCTCAATCCGGCCTCGGTGACAGTGTCGACCTGGCTCATGTCTTCAACTCTTCTGGCGGGCTGCGGCCGGTTCGACTTTACCATCTCCGAGCCGGCCCCGAATCGCGCTTCGCTCATGGAGGCGGGAAGCAGGGGCGGGTCGTGCACGTGGCGAACAGCGAACCCGGTTCTTGCGTCTTTGCGCCATCGATCCGATAGACTGCGCGGGTCGCCCGGGAAATCCGCGGCGATCGAAGCTATCACCGGCAGGTCGGCCGCGATGCAGCCCTGGTTCATTCCGATGGTCTACGTGAGCGGAGCCGTGTTCGCCGGGCTCGCGCTGCCGCGAATCGAGCGAGCCTATCTGCCGCACTTTGCCATTGATATGTCCGTCTCCTCGGCCCAGGCCTACCTTTCGGCCGCGGCGTCGGGGATGATGGCCCTGACTGGGATCGTGTTCGCCATGGCCTTCGTGATGGTGCAGTTCAGCGCCATCGCCTATTCGCCCCGGCTGGTGCTCTGGTTCGCGCGTGACCGCATGATGTTTCATGCGCTCGGCGTATTCACCGCGACTTTCGTGTACGCCCTCTTCACCCTCGCCTGGGTGGACCGCGGCGGATCCGGAACGGTCCCATTCTTCTCGCCGGCGCTGGTGGGGATTATGATCATTGTCAGCATGCTGATGTTTGCGCGGCTGATGCAGCGCCTTGGCGACCTTCAGATCGGCAACGTCCTTCATCTGGTCGGCGATCAGGGGCGCGCCGTCATTCGCGACATGTTCCGGCCCCTGGACGATGCCTCCGCCGCCGAGCGGCCGCCCGACAGCGCAGTGGGCGACAGGCGGCTCGGCCATGCGACGCAGACGGTGAAGTATTTTGGCAAGCCCCGCACGATCGCCAGGTTTGACGTCCGCTCCCTTGTCGCGCTGGCGCGGCAGGCCGGCGGAACGATCGTGATGGCCTGCGCCGTCGGCGACACGCTGGTCGAGGGCACGGTTCTTCTGCGGGTTCACGATGCGACGACGCCATTGCCGGAAGAGGCGCTTCGGGCCGCTGTTCGGCTCGAGCGCCAACGCACCTTCGAACAGGACCCGAAATATCCCATCCGGCTTCTCGTCGATATCGCGATCAAGGCGCTGTCGCCGGCGATCAACGATCCGACGACGGCGGTGCAGACGATCGATCAACTCGAGGACCTCCTGCGCCGCCTCGGCGCTAGCGAGCTCAACGCCGGCTACGCCGTCGACGAGAACGGCGTCTTACGGCTAGTCTTCCCGACGCCGACCTGGGAGGACTATTTGACGCTCGCCTTCGACGAGATCCGCCAGTTCGGCTCGAGTTCGGTTCAGGTGCTGCGGCGGATGAGGTCGGCTCTCGTCGGTCTCACGGACTTGCTGCCCTGCGAAGATCGGGCGCAGGCGGCGCGGCGATATCTCGAGCATCTCGACCGTGGCATCTTGGCCTCGCCGTTCGACGCCGAGGACCAGCGCATGGCGCGCCAGGAGGACCGGCAAGGCATCGGCCTCTCTCGGCGCCCCGCCGACACCGCGTGAAGGCAGACCTACAGTGTCTGCAACCGCAAGTCCTAAGAGACCCTGAACGGTCCAGAGGATGGCGCCTGTCTTATAATGCAGTCGTCGACACATCCGCCCAGTATTCGTCCGGCAACAGCTTCTTGAAATCGAATGTTGTACGGCCGCCAACCGCCTCCCCATGACGGACAAACCACTCTTCAGCGGTCTTCCTGCCAAGACCGAACAGGTAGCGCAAGAAGGGCTCGGAATTGTTGCGCTTGGTCGAGGCGGCAATCTTTTCCAATTCCGGACTGGCCTCAATGATATGGAATAAGATGCGCCCGAAGCGGTTGCTGTCCAACAGTCCGGCATCCGTGAGCTTCAAAAGGGCGGCCAACGCGCCGATCTCCATCGAAGCCACCCCTGCGGCGTCGTCATTCGTTTGTGATTCGACCGCCCCGTCGATGGGAACCTTTACTTATCAAAGCCTTACGACTGAATTTGGCAATAGGGGCAAATTCCCGGGCAAGCTGGCTGCAAAGCACTCGAACGGCGCTGCGCCGGAAAGCTGGAGCGGTATCCGATTCGGATGTGCCGAATTTGTGAATTTGGCGATTTGGCCGGCTGAACCGCTGAAATTTCTCCTTGACGCCGCCGCTCGGCCTCGGTCCAGGGCGGCTAATCAACATATCGGCAGCGACCTTCCTTCGATACGCAAGGCGACAATGGAACCATTCCCGCGCAAGGTCGGGGCGGGTTTGAGGGGAGCGGACAGGCACGTTCTCCGTTGCGGCCGTAAGAACGTATCAAGAATATATCCGAGGCTCTCGTCAAGAGATTGTTCTTCGGGGATTTTTCGGGGTCACTTCGGGGTCGTGTCCGAGGTCGAATTTCGGGTGCTGGACCGGAAGTGGAAGCTCACCGTAGGACGGTCCCGCACGGCCCCGACAAGACGATCACCCTCGTCGCCGGTCTCGCGCCTTCGAGGGCTTGCGGCGCCGAAGGCCTGCGACCGGCCGAGGAACGCCGTCGAGCGAACCGTCGCCAGCCTGATGAGGGCGCTCGGCGACTGCGCCCATAGCTTCAAATCCGCCAAATGCACAAGTTATTTCGCCGCCTGCGGCTATGCTGCAACTTGATCGGAGTTGGCTCTAGAGCAGGGCGGTTCCGACGATTCTCGCCAATGTTCGCCCTCCCGCATCCCGTGGTAATAGTTGCTCGCTCGTGGATCGTCAGCCACACCGCCGCGTGTCGATGAAGGGTTTGGTCATGATCGACGCCGCCAATTATTTAGCGACCGAGACGCTGCGTGACGGGCGCACGATCACGATCCGCGCTCAGCGTTCGGACGACCTCGATGGCTGGCGCGCGGCGCTCGCGCGGACAAGCGCGGAAACGCTTTACCTCCGGTTCTTTGCGGTCAAACGCGAGATTTCCGAGAAAGAGGCCCGCTATTTCCTCGACATCGACTTCGTCAAGCACGTCGCTCTGGTTGCGGTCGCGGACGAAGATGGGGGCCCGATCCTGATCGGCGGGGGCCGCTACATCGTCATTGAGCCCGGCAAGGCCGAGGCGGCCTTCGCGCTCATCGACGACTATCAGGCCAGGGGGATTGGCTCGGCATTGATGCGGCATCTGGTGGCGATCGGACGCGAGGCAGGCCTGCGCGAACTGGTGGCGGAGGTCCTCTCGGACAACCTTTCGATGCTAAGGGTCTTTGAGCGCAGCGGCCTCGCGATGAACACAAGGCGCAAGGGCCCCGTCGTCCACGTCACTCTGCGCTATTCTGATCGCTGAGGCGCTGGGGCCGCCCTCCGAACTGGTCGCGCGACGCAACCAACGACGAGGAGGATGATTCATGAAAACGATCGCTCAATTCGTACGGACGACGATCATCGGCGGCCTCTTTTTCCTGGCGCCGATCGTTGTGCTGATTGTCATTCTCGCCAAGGCGTTCGACTTCGCGAAAAAGAGCCTGAACGCCGTTCTTGTTCACTTTCCAGCCGCCTTGGCGTTGAGCCCCGGCGCCGCGACGGCGCTGTCGCTCATGATTCTCGCGCTCGTCTGCCTTCTTGCCGGGCTCGTCGCCCACACGGTGATCGCGACGCGCCTCGTCGACGCCTTGGAGTTCCTCGCTGCTGTCGAGGATTCCCGGTTACGACTATTTGAAGCAGGAGAGCGCAAGCGCGCTGGGCGTCGCCGAGATCGCCAAACTCCCCGTGGTCTTCGTGCCCATGGAGGGGGGATGGCAGCTCGGCGTTCAAACCGAGGCGCTGGGCGGAGGCTTGGTCTCGATCTTCGTCCCGGGCGCGCCGGACCCGCATTCCGGGTCAGTCTTTTTCTTTTCCGTCGACAACGTTCGCCCGGCCGGCGTCAAGATGGCTGCTGCACTCAACTGCCTCAGGCGATGCGGCGCGGGCGCATCCGCCCTCGGCGCCAATTGGCCAATCGGCGCATAGCGCGCATCGTGCTCTTGAATGCGCTTCGGACGCCAGCCCATTTTGCCGCTGGGCGCTAAAGATCGCTTCATCCAGCACCGCCGCCTGTGCGGCCTACCCCGTGGCGACCGCGCACGCTCCCTTTCTTTGGCGGCGGGTCGGACGCCTCGAATGATTTGCCTCTACGGGCAGGCGTCCCAGAAGCCTTGGTGTCGGCTCGCGTCGGTGTAGTACCAGCAGAGGCCCGCTTGCGGCGGCGCGCCCGCCCAGGCCGCGGCGCTCGCCGCCGAGACGAAGCCGATCGCCGCGCCGGCCGCGATGGCGCCGCCGGCCGGCCAACGGTACCAGCCGGGACGGCCCGCCCAGACTGCGCCGCCACGATAGCCGTATCCGCCCCGATGGCCGTATGCCGCCCGATTGACATTTCGGTTCACGTTTCGGTTGACGTTTCGGTTCACGTTGCCGCGGTATGCGCCGCCGGCCCTGTGCACCCCGCCATACGCGCCGCCGGCCCTGTGCACGCCGCCGGCCCCGTGCATGCCGCCAGCCCTGTGCATGCCGCCGCCGCGGTGCATCCCGCCGCCGCCACGATGCATGCCCCCACCTCGTCCGCCCCCGCCGCCTGCCCGCCTGACCTGCGTAATGAAGTCGTCGTTGACGTGGGCCGCGGGGTTCGCTCCCGTGAAGATCTCGATTGCTTCGGCCTGCGGCGCGATGAGGCTCGCGAGCGCGAGCGCAAACAGCGCATTCTTGACATGACCCTTGAACCTCATGGCACTACCCCTAGGCTTCGGCTCGCGGTCACGTGCCGCGAAATGCCGAGTTTCTATCATCAAGACGTACTTCGCCCTACTTTGCGACCAAAGTCGAACTCGTGACAACCAAAAGTCAGCTTGGCCCAACACTAGGCGAGCGCGCATTGATCTGCATCAACTGCCGCGGTGCGCTCTCATTACCGGCACGCGATCGAGGACGTCTGCCGCACCGAGGCGATCGTCAGCGAGGAGGTCGCGGCGCGCCGCCTTGCGCTGGCTGACTGCCCAACTGTAACATTCAAAACCATATCAACCGCAAACGCGGCAGATCGGCTAGCGCCCTCGGCGCACCCCGCTCGATCTGGATGCAAATCAGATCGCCTGTTGGATGACCCCGGACGCCAGCCGATGCTCCCGCCGGGCGCTCGCTAATCGCTGGCGGGGGAGGCGATGAACGCCAGCGCTCCTTTGCAGGAATTGCTGACCTCGCCGAGATGCGGCTTCATGCAGGTTGCGAAGCTCCCATAGACGGCGTCGGGGCAGAAATGCTGGATGTCCGCGTGGCACTCGTTTGCCACCCAGGCGGCCCTCGAAAGCCTTGCCGAGCAGCCCACGGAGAGTTTGCTGATGTGCGACTCTATGCACGCGCGAATGCGTCCCTCGCCGGGCGCTATGCCCGCGCATAGAGACTTGAGATCGACCGCGCAAAACCGGGACAGGGCGTGCGGCGCCGCGCCGACCGCCGCCGTGGAGCCTGACAGCAGCAGCGTCGCGCCCAGCGCGAACATCAGCGACCTCTTTGTCATGCTTGCCTCGCTTTCTGTTGGCCTTCCGAGCGCGCTGCCGGACTGCTGTTGAGCAGGCGCTGTTCCAGCGGGCGCTCTGTCGGGCGCCGTTTCCGCTGGCGCCTGTTCGCCCGTGCGCCGCTCATGCCAATGCGTGCGCCACCCGCATCTCCCCTCAGTTTGATGACGAACACGCTCCAACCGTGAGATAGATCAGCGGGCGCGCCCGACGCCTCAGCAATCATATACGCCGGTCGCGCAGCGTCGCGTCCTGCGCGCCGCGCCGGCGACGCTGACGGGCGTCAGCGGGCGCCCCACTCGCGCCTCAGCGGTCGCGACGTAACCACTTACCCCAGGGACCGAGAGCCGCTCGCCAACCTCCATCGCCAGCAAGCCCAACATCGCGACCCCCAAGGGGGAGGCCAAACTGCTGCAACTTTGTCACTTTGAGCCTCCTATCGTGAAGCTGTCCGGCAAGTCGCCGAGCTTGTCCTGAACGTCTTTCAGCGCAACCTGTTTTGCGTTTGAGGCATTTTCGAAAGCGCCCGGACTGGCACGCTCGCGATAATCAGCAGGGCGACGCTGCTGATCAGCCCAGCGTTCGTATGTTGGGCGTTCCTCCGAATGCGATCATTGTTCTGCCCTCAAGATTGGCCCCTGGCGATGTTCAATTGATTTGACGCCGAGGTGTCCAGCGGCGACGCGCCGCTGGAGTTTGGCGACTAAGGCTTTTCGCGCAAATCAGATCGGTTGTTGGCTTCGCACTGAAAGCCAGCCGACGTTCCCGTCCACGGACACCGACAGGTTCTTTTCTGCTAACCATTTGACAGAGATTGGCAAGCTCGCAAGGAGTGCGGCACCGATCACAGTCGCGCCAATCAACACCGATTTACGCATAGAAGTTCTCAATACCGATCGGCGGCGGGAGAGGCCATGAACGCCAGCGCTGACCTGCAGGCGGCGCTGGCTTCGCCGAGATGCGGTTTCATGCAGTCGGAGATGTTGCCGACTGTGGCGTTGGGGCAGAATTGCCTAATGTCCGCTGCGCATTGCTCGGCGGTCCAGGCGGCCTTCGACAGAATTGTCGAACAACCCACGGAGAGGTCGCCCACATGGGTCTGCAAACAGGCGAGAATGCGTCCTCCGCCAGGCTTGACGCCCGCACACAGGGACTGGACATCGCCGGAGCAGTCCCGCTGCGAAGTGAACAACCCTTCCTGCGCTCGCGCGCCCACAGAACCCGTAAACAGCAGCGCACCGCCGACCGCGACCGCATAAAACGCCGTCTTCATGATCGCTTCTCCCTTCAGATTGATGTCGAACACGCTCCCGAGATAATCCCGCGGGCGCATCTGCTATTGCGGGGTCGCCGGCGCTGCGGGCGCTGCCGCGGGCTTTTCACCTGTGCGCCGTGCGTGCCGCCTCTCATGCCGACCGGTGCGCCGCGACTGGCGCCGCTGCATCCCGTGCGTCCCGGCCGTAGCGGGCGCCGCGGGGGTCGCGGGCGTCGCGGCCGTCTGGGCCTCGGCGTCTGAACCCGTCAGCGCTCCAAATCCTACAGCCGCCGCCAGCCCGAGGAGCGAAATCACCCTTCGCCGCGAAAGCATTTTGGCTTCTTCTTGGTCATTCATCTTCATCCTCCCTACGCGCGGGCGTATCGCAGCCGCTCTTTTTCTAGAGCCAGCATTCTACCTGAATTTGATTTAGATCAAAAAGGTCGAAACTGCAACTCTACGTGTTGGCGATGGAACGTGGGCAATTGCTGCGGCTTCTAGACAAAATTTCGGTTAAAGCGTTTCCGTCAACCCAAGCAACGGCAATGGCGCGTTGAAACGTGCTAGGTCTTCAGAAGATCCCAGTTGTCCTCGTATTGCTCCACGGCTTCGACATCGATGAATCCAAATTTGCGCCAATCCGGCGGCTGACGGAAGTTGGTCTCCATGTCGCTGTTCTTGGTGACGAAGAAACGAAGCGCAATTCCGTTGTTTGTCAATGCCGAGGAGGACATAGAGGACATAGACCGTGACTTGATCTGCAGCGGCTCCAGCGAAATGCGAGCGACGGACATACCATGGGCCCGCATGCACGGTCCTCACATAAACGGGCCTTGGCGGCGAGCCAAACAGGCCGACAAGAACGTCATATTCCTTGGTGGAGCGGTCCGCGAGCCGCGCATTGAAACCGCGTCTCAAGAACTCGTCCACCACAAGTCGAGCGCCCACCCGACCTGCGGGCATGCGCGACCTGCGCGTCCTCTTAGCTTCGCCCTCTTCGATCGCACTCACAACCCAAAACCCGCCAACGCCGAACCTCAATCCTCGGAGACAACCTTTATTCGACCTTCCCGGATCGCCTTGACGAAGGCGCGGTGATCGCGAAGGTTCTGGTCGGCGTATTCGACCGCGAATTCGCATATCGCGTCGTCAAAGGTCGTGTTGGAGCCCATGTAGCCCGCGATCTTCGCCGCATCGCCGGATCGCGCGTGCGCACGAGCCAGCGCCCAGGCGCAAAGCTTGCCGTACTCCCGCAGCATCGTCGCGTCCCAGTCGTCCAGGACGGCCGAGATCTTCGCGTCGCGAAGCTGGCGGAAGTAATAGTCGCGCCCGTTCTCTCCGCGTGTCCAACCGAGGAAAATGTCGCTCGCCGACTGCATGAGACGCTGGCCCGCCACCACCCGCTCGCCCTGATTCCTGTGCAGAGACTTGCCTGCGTAAGGCTCGAGCACCGACTTCCGCGCTTCCTTGACCTGGAGGAAGATTGGATCGTCATCGGCCGCCATGAACAGCCCGAGAGCACAGAACGTCCCGACGCTGCCCACGCCGACGACCTTGATCGCGAAGTCGAACAGATGGAAGCGGTCGAACAGCGTGCGGACGTGCTCGGGCAACGACTTCCGGTAACGTTCGAGCGCGTCGGAATATCCCGACTTGGCGCCTGGAGCCTGCTCCTCATTGGGGTGGAAGATCAGCGGCGGCTCGTCCTTGATCCTTGGCGCCGAGCCGTAATGCTCGACGAGCTTCGGGAACAGGCTCTCGGGCAAGCTTTTCCGGCGCGCCTGTTCGACCCTTTGACGGACGCGCTCCGCCTCCTGCCCGGTCGGCAGGACCTTGAGAACGCGGTCGAGATCGATACGGTCGTACCAGACCTCCAGCGCGCGCATCGAGGAATAGTCGGCCATCCGTTCTCGGTAGGAGCAGACGGAATCCGTCGCTGCCCTGGCAGCCTCGCTGTCGGGCACGTTGAGATGCCGGGCGGCTATGACGATGCTGGCCGCGAGCCGCTTGACGTCCCACTCCCACGGCCCCGGCAGGGTCTCGTCGAAGTCGTTGATGTCGAAGAAGATGTTGCGCTCCGGCGTGGCGAAGCCGCCGAAATTCATGAGATGAGCGTCGCCGCAGGCCTGCACGCGAAGTCCGGTCGTGGGGGTCGACGCCAGATCGGCCGCCATGACCGCGGCCGAACCGCGATAGAAGGCAAACGGCGACTGCGCCATCCGCCCGAAGCGGACCGGGATCAGCTCCGGGATTCGGCCTTCGTTGAACTCGTTGAGGAGCGCGATTGGATCGCCCCGGTCCTTTGGCGCCTTCCAGCCGCCATGCGCGGCGCGCGGCGTGGCGTCGCGCAGCGCCTTCCCCGTGGCGCGCCGCTCGTCCGCGGAGAGATATCCGCCAGGGAAGCCGACGGTGTCGTTTGTCGGCTCAGGTTTGGCTTTCGTCTTGTGCATGGCGGCGCCCGTCATCCCCCCTGATGCAAATTCCGGCGAGACTTCCGCACTGCGTCGCGCCGGCAATTGCGCCGCGCGGTCCGGGAAGTCTGCGAAAATCCGGAATTCACGCAATCAAATTGACCCCTCCGTCGACATAGATGGTGCCGCCGGTGATTCGTCTCGCCAACGGCGTCGCGAGATAGACGCAGGCGGCGCCGACATCCATGATATCGACAAGCTCTCCGATCGGCGCTCTTTGGGCCGCTTGGTTCAACAGGAGCTCGAAGTCTTTCAGACCGGATGCGGCACGAGTCTTGAGCGGACCCGGCGAAATCGCATGGACCCGTATCCCTTGCGGTCCGAGCTCATAGGCGAGATAGCGGCATACCGCTTCCAGCGCCGCCTTCACCGGGCCCATGACGTTGTAGTTCGGCACCACGCGGTTGGCGCCGAGATAGCTCATCGCGAACATGGCGCCGCCGCTGGTCATCAAGGGCGCGGCGAGCTTCGCCATTCGAACGAAGGAATGGCACGAAACGTCCATCGCCTTGGCGAAGCCTTCGGCCGAACAGTTCAGGATCCCGCCCTGAAGATCGGCCTTGGGAGCGAAGGCGATCGAATGGACCAGGATATCGAGCCGCCCCCACTTCGAGCGGATTTGGTCGAACATCGCCTCCAGCTGTCCGGGCGCGGTGACATCCACCTCGCCGACGATCGGCGCCTCGAGTTCCCGGGCAAGAGGCTCGACATGCTTTCTCGCCTTCTCGTTCAACCACGAAACGGCGAGCTCGGCGCCCGCCGTGCGAAAGGCCTTCGCACATCCATAGGCGATCGAGTCGACGTTGGCCACGCCGATCACGAGCGCTTTCTGTTCGGCGAGGACGCGGCGAAAGGGCAAGTCGGTCATAGACTGTATCTCTCAATGCTTCGTGGGGGCTGCGGCCCGGCGCCTGGCGGCAGCGATCATGACGGCGACAGCGCAAGAGGCGAGGCGGCTCAGCAGCGAGTCGGCGCGGCTGGTGAGGATGATCGGCACGCGGGCGCCGAGCACGATTCCCGCAGCGTCCGCGTTCGCGAGGAAGGAGAGGCTCTTGGCGAGCATGTTGCCGGCTTCGAGGTCTGGAACAACGAGAATGTTCGCCCGGCCAGCGACCGGCGAGGCGATCTTCTTGATCGCCGCCGCCTCCGGGCTGATCGCGTTGTCGAGCGCTAGCGGCCCGTCGAGCAGCGCGCCGGTGATCTGGCCGCGCTCCGCCATCTTGCACAAGGCCGCGGCCTCGATCGTGGAAGGGACCTTCGCCGTCACGGTCTCCATCGCGCTTAAGATCGCCACCCGAACCTCTTCCGCGCCCATCGCGTGCGCCAGGTCGATCGCATTCTGGATGATGTCGACTTTTGCGTCGAGATCGGGGGCGATGTTGACCGCGGCGTCCGTGACGATCAGAGGATCGGGGTGGCCGGGTACGTCCATGATGAAGCAATGGCTGATCCGGCGTTCGGTGCGAATTCCGCCCGTCTTGGAAACGACCGCCCCCATCAGTTCGTCCGTGTGGAGGCTGCCTTTCATCAGCGCTTCCGCTCTGCCGGCGCGCACCAATTCTACCGCCTTTTCTGCGGCGGCGTGGCTGTGTTCGGCGTCGACGAGCTCCACGCTCCGAATGTCGAAACCGAACTCCTCCGCCAAATGGCGGATCCGTTCGACGGGTCCGACCAGGATCGGCTCGATCAGCCCCAGCCGCATCGCCTCCGCCGCTCCGCGCAACGAAAACTCGTCGCACGGATGCGCGACGGCGACCTTGATCGCGTTCTGCTTCTGCGCGGCCTCGATGAGCCGTTCGTATTTCTCGTGACGCGTCGTCGCAGCGTTTCCCGGAGCGTCAACCATTGCCCCTCCTCGATTTCGTCGGCGCCGCGCCGAACAGTTTCTCTATCCGCGCGAAGCGGCGGCGACCTTCGCCGTCCAAAGCGCCCATCGCGCCAACGATCTGGCGCAGCCCCTCGAGGGCGGCAGCGTTCTCCGCCTCGCCGCCCTTGAGAAGTTTCGGCAGGGCGGCGATCGCGCGGTCCTCGTCCTCAAGGACGAGCTGGAGCTGCTCGTTCAGCATCTGCCGGAATCGCGACAGGCTGAGGCGCTCATTCGACTTACGCGACTCGCGGATGGTCTTCAGCATCCGGTAGCCTCGCTCGTCGAAACCGGCTTCGGGCCTTCGAACGTGGATCAGCGCGCGCAGCGTCGCCTCCTCGACGCCGCCTTGCTCGAACTTCTGGTCGAGGCTGAGCCGCAATTCGGCGTCGGCGGCTTCGCGCACGAGACCACGGGCGACGCGGCGCGGGGTCTGATCCATCGTCGAGCCGAGCCCAACCATCGACTGTAGGAGAGGCGACCCATAGGTTGTCATGAAGGACGCCTCTGTCATGCTGTCGCGGATTTCGCCCCAGCTGTCCAGGGCTGCCGTGATCAAGGACGAGGCCTGCTTCTCCATAGCGAGCAGCGGATTATCGGGGCTGACCGGCTTCCGATTGGCGCGAACCTGCTCCGCCATGGGCTTGATCGCCGACATGAACGGGTTTCCGTCAGAGAACAGCCCGAAGCGCAGCCGGTGCGGATGCATGGCGCGCATCGCCTCGGCTGTCGGCTCCTTGACGGTGGCGCGAATCCATGGCTCGGCGAAGGTGCGATAGAGGGCGAGATTGATTTCCGAGAGTTGCGCGACCGCAGCGAAGCGCTTCTCGTCCTCGGGGCTGTTGACGCCGAAGGCCCGGATGTCGTCGAGCGAGCGTGGCTCGAGCCGGAAGAGATATTTTCCGTCGATGAGCTCGCGATTCGCCGTATCCTCGCCGACGTCGCTGATGACGGCCTCGTACAGGCCGGGCGGCGCCGCTTCGATCATCTCCATGCAAGAGACAAATTCCCTGTGCTCCTTCGCCGCCACCTTGCCCGACACGAAGATGCCGAGGTGCCCGATCGAGTGATGCAGCGAATAGATGATCGTCTGGCCGTTGGCGACGATCTCGCTCACGTCGTCGTAGAGATCGAGAACCCAATCCAACGCCTGCTGCGGCGGCGTGATGTTGTCGCCCCACGAGCAGAAGCAGACGATCGGCGACTTGATGTTGCGCAGATCGACCCGCACCCTGTCGGCTGTGCGAATTTGCCCGGTCGAAAGCTTGTTTCCGACGAACAGGTTGTCTGCGATCCACTGCATCTCACCGGCATTCAACAGCACCGGGCTTCCCCACCACGTCTCGAATTCGAGGAACCGCTCGGTCTCCGAATCGACCTTGGAATAGACGTTGTAGGGTTTGGTCCAATAGGTGTTGGCCGGATTGAGCAACTCGAAATTGGCGACGAGATTTGCGCCGTCGAAAATCCCTGCGCCCAGGTCGCCGGCGAGCGCCGTCAGCCACGTCCCGCCAAGCGATCCGCCAAGATAGCGCATCGGATTCTTGCCCCGCACTCCCGCCCAGTAGGAAAGCGGCGTGCCGGCGAGCATGATCACTCCGGCCAGTTCCGGCCGGACCGCCGCCGTCATCATGACCTGCCAGCCGGCCTGGCAATTGGCAATGACGATCGGCTTGCCGTCGGCCTCGGGATGACGCTTGGCGACCTCTTCGAGGAAGACCGCCTCGGCGCGGCAGACATCCTCGATCGTCTGTCCCGGAACCGGCTGCGGCAGGAAGCCGATAAAATAGACCGCGTGGCCGGCGCGCAGCGCCACGCCGATCTCGCTATCCGGTTTCATCCCGCCGATCCCGGGACCATGTCCTGCGCGCGGATCAACCACGACGATCGGCGGCTTCAGTAGATCAATCGTCACGTCCGCCGGCGGAACGATGCGGACAAGCGCGTAATTAACCGGCCGCTCGAGGCTACGCCCGTCGAGCACAACTTCAGCGGCAAAGCTGAGCACGTGCGGCGCCTCCTTGGCGGCCTCGGCGACATGAGTGTTTCCGCGCTGGTTCAGGGCGTCGAGAACCAGGACGCCCCGCTGCCACACATCCACCCAGTATTGCGCAGCTGAGCCGAAGAGAATTCTTGTCCTGCGTCATGGCCGCTCCTCGCCGACCGGAAAGCCCTCCGGAGCACTGCGCCCCTGGGTTCGTCAGCCCGGCCGGTCCCTGCACAAAGCCTTGTATCGCGATCCGAACGCGAGTCTATTGATATTGATCAAACCTCGGAGCGGCCCAGGCGTCACACTGGCCCGGCTAGTGAAAGCGCCCGAAGGGGGGGAGTCACAGCGGTCTCACGTTTCGTGGGAACGACAATTCTCGGCGGCGCGCTGGACGATGCAACGCCTTTTACGCCCGCATTTTCGGCGATCTGGCGGATCGGCGCCTCGAGCGTCCTGAGCACGATGTTGACGCCGGCCTGGACGTCGGCGTTTTCGTCGCTGAGCTTTGCCGCTCGCGGCCTTGGCGGGCAAAGGCGCCACGCCTCCTCCCGGAACGATCCTTCTTCGACAGCCGCCTTTGTTGCGTGGGTCGCGTCGTCGACGCGACCCTTCTTTTCCTTGACTTCGACTCCGGTCGAGCAGCGACGCCGATGGGCGAGGCGGTGCGGTTCTGGTGAAGCCGGCGCACCTCCGGCCAAATTCCTCCAAGTCGGACCCAAGCCAGACCAAGCCGAACCAAGAAAACAGGCTTGGATTGTCTTGGATTCCTTCGTCCGTTTCGGGGTTTTTCAATGGGTTACAAGGAATTCTCAATCATAAAGAAACTCTCCCCGGGTTCGACGCCCAGCTTCGTTCGAGACCGATCTCGTTAAGCCACGGCGGTAGAATCGGGCGTCTCCTCTGGCAGGTCGGGCCCAAGTCGGGAATGGCACAGTTCGACATGACGCCTCGGAAACTCGCGTGCTGAGAACAAATGTAGAACAAAGTCACGGCTGTTGTCAAGAATTTTCTCGCAGATCGCGGTCGACGAGGTCTACGTTCGACCCGTCGCTACAGTGCGACCTGCAACGAGACGTCGAACGCGTCGTCGTCGGCGCGCAAGCCTTCTTCGTCGTGATTCCGGGCCGCGATGGGTGGGTGGAGACGTGGTGGGATCCTTGAACGCGCTTCGACGTCCAGCCAACATCGTCAATGTGCGAGTACGAATTTATACAGCTGCACCATCAGGCTACCCAGCCACCACCTGCATCGTCAGCCAAGTCGCGGCCAGCGCCGGCTTGTGGGCGCCTTCGATCTCCACGCTGACGTCGTAGGTCAGCTGCCATTCGCGCTCATTGCGCTGGATGACCGCCGCAAGCACGAAATGGGCGCGCACGCGGCTGCCGGAGCGCACGGGATGGAGGAAGCGCACCCGGTCGAAGCCGTAGTTGATCCCCATCGTCCTGCCCTTGATGGTCGGCAGCGCGCTATAGGCCATCGGCGAGAGCAGCGACAGCGTCAGGAACCCGTGCGCGACCGTGCCGCCGAACGGCGTCAGGCTCGCCTCGACCGGGTCGATATGGATGAACTGCTCGTCCTCGGTGACCTTGGCGAACGCGTCGATCCGGTCCTGGTCGACGACGAACCAGTGCGAGACAAACGTCTGGCCGACGTGCCGATGAAGGTCGTTTGCCGGAAGGGTCGGGGTTTCGGTCGAGCCGCTCATTCCTCGCCTCCGAACATAGGCGGAGGCGCCGCGACGCTGATCCCGCCGCCCACCGGCACGATCGCCCGAGGGGCGATCGCGGACAATTCCTTTGCCGCCACCTCGCAGTTCTCGGCCTGGCGCGAGGCGACCAGCACCCGCGCGCCCGCGGCGAGCAGCGCCTCGGCGCACACCCGCCCGATGCCGGTCGCGCCGCCGGTCACGAGCGCGGTTCGCCCGCCGAGGTCGAAGAGTTCTTGAGGCCGCGAGCATGAGTATCCTTGATCGGATCGGGAAACCTCCTGGACCATAGCAAGCCCATGGGCCAAACTACAGCCAGGAACCGCCGCCAAAATGCCGCCCGTGCCCGCCTGCGCCGCGAACCCGTCAAGGAGGATCGTCGATGGCCGAAGAAAAGCCGCTCCGCTTCGTCGTCATGCTCGGCAGCCTGCGCAAGGGCTCATACAATGCAGCAATCGCCCGCGCCCTGCCGGCCCTCGCGCCGGAGGGCGTCACGATCGCGCCGCTCGGCTCGGTCGGCGATTTCCCGCTCTACAATTTCGACGTGCAGGAAAAGGGATTTCCGCCTGTGGTGACGGCGATGGCCGATGTGATCCGCGCGGCGGACGGGGTGATCTTCGTCACGCCCGAATACAACCATTCGGTCCCCGGCGTCCTGAAAAACGCCATCGACTGGATCTCGCGCCTGCCCAACCAGCCGTTCGCCGGCAAGCCGGTCGCGATGCAGAGCGCTTCTCCCGGCCTATGGGGCGGCCTCAGGGCCCAGCTTCACCTGCGCCACATGTTCGTCTATCTCGACGCGCGCGCGCTCAATAAGCCCGAAGTCATCATCCCCCAGGTCAACTCGAAGGTCGACCCGGCGACCGGGGAACTCACCGACAAGGCGACGCGCGGCTTCATCGCCGACCAGCTCAAGGCCTTCGCCGCCTTCGTGCGCGGTTGACGCGGCGAGACGCTCCGCCCAGATTGACAGCTGACCCGGAGCCGCGACGCCGTGAAAGTCTCACTCGTCCAGATGAACTCGATCAGCGATAAGGCCGCCAATATCGCGGCGGCGGAGGCGCTGATCGAGCGCGCCGTCCGCGAGGAGCGCCCCGACTGGGTGCTGCTGCCGGAATTCTTCGATTGGGCGGGCGGCTTCAAGGCGGACAAGTTCGCCAACGCCGAGATCTTTCCGGGCGGCCCGGCCTATGCAATGGCGCGCCGCCAGGCGATCAAGCATCGCATCTTCGTCCACGCCGGTTCGATCATGGAGAAAATCGAGGGCGAAGACCGCATCCACAATACGTCTGTCGTGTTCAACCGCGAGGGCGAGGAGATCGCCCGCTACCGCAAGATCCATCTCTTCGACGTGACGACGCCCGACGGCGCCTCCTACAAGGAAAGCCAGACGGTGAAGGCCGGAGATGAGGTCGTCACCTACGATTGCGAGGGCGTCACGGTCGGCTGCTCGATCTGCTACGACCTGCGCTTCCCCGACCTCTTCCAGGCGCTGGCCGAAAAGGGCGCGGAGATCATCGCCCTCCCAGCCGCCTTCACCCTGCAGACCGGCAAGGACCATTGGGAAGTGCTTTTGCGGGCGCGAGCGATCGAGACCGAGGCTTATGTCTGCGCCAGCGCCCAGACCGGCTCGTTCACTGTCGGCAACGAGCAGCGCCACACTTTTGGCCATTCGCTGGTCGCCGACCCCTGGGGGCATGTGGTGGCCAAGGCGTCGGACGGGGTCGGGATCGTCTCGGCCCGGATCGAACCGGAGCGGGTCAAGCGGGTGCGCGCGATGATTCCGGTCGCCGAGCACAGGGTGCGCATTGCGCGCGACTGAGGGCTCAGCCGGCGAGGGAATCGCAAAAACTTGGGGCGCTGCGGTTTTATTATGCTTCTCGGCGGAAAATCCGTCCCCATAGTGTTCGCGCGCGAATATGATGGAAACCTGCCGATGGCCGACGACGAACTCGACCTATCGACTCTCTCCGACGACGAACTCGTCGGGCAGATGCACGACGACCTCTACGACGGCCTCAAGGAGGAGATCGAGGACGGCGTCAAAATCCTGCTCGAGCGCGGCTGGACGCCCTACGACGTCTTGACCAAGGCGCTGGTCGAAGGCATGCGGATCGTCGGGATCGACTTCCGCGACGGCATCCTGTTCGTGCCGGAAGTGCTGATGTCGGCCAACGCGATGAAGGCCGGCATGGCCATCCTGAGGCCGCTCCTGGCGGCGACCGGCGCGCCCAAGATGGGCACCATGGTGATCGGCACCGTCAAGGGCGACATCCACGACATCGGCAAGAATCTCGTCAGCATGATGATGGAGGGGGCCGGCTTCGAGGTGTTCGACATCGGCATCAACAACAGCGTCGATAAATACCTCGAGGCGATCGAAAAGCACCGGCCCGAAATTCTCGGCATGTCGGCGCTCTTGACCACGACCATGCCCTATATGAAGGTCGTCATCGACACGCTGAAGGAAAAAGGCATCCGCAACGATCACATCGTGCTGGTCGGCGGGGCGCCGCTCAACGAGGCGTTCGCCGACGCGATCGGCGCCGACGCCTATTGCCGGGACGCCGCGGTCGCGGTCGAAACCGCCAAGACCATGCTGGCTCGCCGGCAGGGCACGATGCAGGCTCGCGAACAGGTGTAGGGCCGAGGCGGCCCGTGGCTCGAAGCTTATGACGTTGACGCCCGTAACCCGGAGATTGTCACCCCCGCGCAAGCGGGGGTCCAGAGAGCCGCCCCGGACGTTTGACGTCGAGGCGACTTACTCGCGACAAATGACGGCGCCTCGGGATCTGGATCCCCGCGTTCGCGAGGATGACGATCACCGGAAGCGTGCGGCCGCCGATATCGACGCCGAGGCCAGCTACCCCCGCCGCAAAGACGGCGCGCGCAAGGTGCTGGTGATCGGCTGCGGCGCGCTCGCCCGCGAAATTCTGGCGCTCAAGTTCGACTGGCTCGACCTCATCTGCCTGCCGGCCAGCCTCCACAACCGTCCCGACCGGATTCCGGAGGCGATGCGGGCGAAGATCCGCGCCAATCGCGCCGCCTATGACGAGATCCTGTGCCTCTATGGCGATTGTGGAACCGGCGGAACGCTCGACCGCGTCCTCTCGGAGGAAGGCGTCAAGCGCATTGCGGGCGCCCATTGCTACGCCTTCTACGCAGGCGAAGAGGTTTTCGCGGCCCTCGCCGAGGAGGAGCCGGGCACTTTTTATCTGACTGACTTCCTCGCTCGCCATTTCGAGACGCTCGTCTTCAAGGGGCTCGGCCTCGACCGCTTTCCCGAATTGCGCGACGACTATTTTCGCGCCTACCGCCGCGTCGTCCATCTCGCGCAAGTGGACGATCCGGAAACGACTGCCAAAGCCAAGGCGGCGGCGGCGAGACTCGGTCTCGCCTACGAGCGCCGCTTCACCGGTCTCGGCGGCCTGGCGCGGTTCCTGAACGAAGAGACGCGACACGCACCGATCGAGAAGGTGACGCCATGGCCAGCCTGATCACCGTCTATTGGCGCGACATCCCGAGCCAGGTCATCGTCAAATCCGGACGCCAGGCCGCCAAACGGGAACTGTCCAAGCGCTTCATCCGCGCGATCGATCTTGCGGCGATGCACGGCAAGGCGAAAGACGCAGACGACTATCTCGCCGACTGGCGACGCAGCGAGCCCGTCGCCTGCGGCGACGATCTCGAGAGCGAAGCCGAAGCGGCGGCGACCCGGCTCGAGGCCGAATACGACACGCACCGGCTCGCGGTCCTCGCCAGGCACGACGGGCGCGAAGCGCCGCCGTGACGCGGCTCGTCCCATCCGCCTTCGAGCCGCGCGGCAAGCGGCCGCCGCCCGACCGCAATCCTCGCGTAAGACTCTGGAGCGTGCGCCACGCAGCGCTGATGGAGCGCCTCTACGCGGGCTTCGAGACGACCCTGGCGCGCGCCGCGCCGATGCTGGCCCGCCTCGGCTACGATCGGCTCGAGCGCCCGACCGCCGCGCTCGAGGCGGCGGTCAAGGGCCTCCTGTTCGACTGCCGCATGTGCGGCGACTGCGTCCTGTCGAAGACCGGCATGTCCTGCCCGATGAACTGCCCGAAGGCGATGCGCAACGGCCCGTGCGGCGGCGTCCGCCTCGACGGCAATTGCGAAGTCTATCCGCGCATGCCGTGCGTCTGGCTGAAGGCCTACGAGGGCAGTCTGGCGATGCGCGGCGGCGCGGCGATCGCCGAGGTCCAGCCGCCGCTCGATCACGCCCGCAAGGGCTCTTCGACCTGGCTGCGCCTGGCGCGTGAAGCGGCGAAAGCATGAGCGCCGCGCCCCATCCGCACGACCTCGGGATCGATCCGTCCGCGCCGCTGATCGACCTGCCCGGCCATTCGTCGCGCGGGCGGCTCGAGCGGGTCCTGCGCCGTGGAGAATTCGCCGTCACCGCCGAATTGAGTCCGCCCGACTCGGCCGACGCCGAGGAGGTGCGCGCAGCGGCGGAAGCTTTTGAAGGCTGGGTCGACGCCATCAACGCGACCGACGGGTCGGGCGCCCATTGTCACATGTCGAGCGTCGCCGTCTGCGCGATCCTCACCCGTATCGGCTATTCGCCGGTCCTGCAGATCTCCTGCCGCGACTCGAATCGCATCGCCATCCAGGGCGCGGTGCTCGGCGCCGCGGCGCTCGGCGTCGGCAACGTGCTGTGCCTCACCGGCGACGGCGTGCAATGCGGCGACCACCCCGACGCCAAGCCGGTCTTCGACCTCGATTCGATCTCGCTCCTGTCGATCATCCGCACGATGCGCGACGAGAGCCGGTTTCTGTCGGGCCGCAGGCTGACGACGCCTCCGCGGGTCTTTCTCGGTGCCGTCGAAAACCCGTTCGCGCCGCCGATCGACTTCCGTGTTCTGAGGCTCGCCAAGAAAATCGCGGCCGGCGCCCAGTTCGTGCAGACGCAATATTGCTTCGACCTGCCGGTCTTCCGCACCTTCATGGCGAGAGCGCGCGACATGGGGCTCGACAGGAAATGCTTCATCCTGGCCGGCGTCGGGCCGCTCGCCTCGGCGAAAGCCGCGCGGTGGATGCGCGCCAACGTGGCGGGAGTGCATATCCCCGATGCGATCGTCGCGCGTCTCGAAGGCGCGGCCGACGAGAAGGCCGAAGGAAAGCGGATCTGCGTCGAGATGATCCAGGCCTTGCGCGAGGAGCCGGGCGTCTCCGGCGTCCACGTGATGGCCTACCGGCAGAGCCGGACGGTCGCCGAAATCGTCGCGGCATCCGGCGTCCTCAGCGGGCGGGCCCCCTGGCGGCGGTCGTTCATTGCGAATATGCAGCCGGTTGAGAGTTTGGAGGGGGGATGAATTCGCTCCTCCGGGCGCTTCGCGCCGCCCCTCATCCGGCGCTTCGCGCCACCCCTCATCCGGCGCTTCGCGCCACCCCTCATCCGGCGCTTCGCGCCACCTTCTCCCGCAGGCGGGAGAAGGGATTCGCCCCCTCTCCCGCTGGCGGGAGAGGGCCGGGGTGAGGGGTTGGCCCGTCCGCGTACCAAAGGAGTCCCATGACCGACACCGTCGTCTCCTCCGCCAAGAAAGAAGTCGTCATCGGCTTCGAGCGCCGCTTCGTGATGATCGGCGAGCGGATCAACCCGACCGGCAGGAAGCAACTCGCGGCCGAGATGGCGGCGGGCGACTACGGCCGGGTGGTCGCCGAGGCGATCGCCCAGGTTGAGGCCGGCGCGCAGATGCTCGACGTCAACGCCGGCATCCCGCTGGCCGACGAGCCGCGCATTCTCGCAGAATGCATCAAGTTGGTGCAGGAGACCGTCGACGTCCCGCTGTCGATCGATTCCTCGATCGTCGAGGCGCTCGAGGCGGGGCTCGCGGCCTACAAGGGCAAGCCGCTGGTCAATTCGGTGACCGGCGAAGAGGAGCGGCTCGAGCGGGTGCTGCCGCTCATCAAGAAATATGGCGCCGCGGTGATCGCCATCTCGAACGACGAGACCGGCATTTCCGAAAACCCCGACGTTCGCTACGCGGTCGCCAAAAAGATCGTCGAGCGGGCCATGGACCACGGCATTCCGCGTGAGGACGTGGTCGTCGATCCGCTCGTCATGCCGGTCGGCGCGATCAATGACGCCGGCGCGCGGCTGATGTATCTCCTGCGCCGCCTGCACGGCGAATTGAAGGTCAACACCAGCTGCGGCGCCTCCAACTTCTCCTTCGGCCTGCCGAACCGGCGCGGACTCGCCGCGACCTTCCTGCCGATGATGATCGGCGCAGGGCTCACCTCGGCGATCATGAATCCGCTGCACGCCGAGGACATCCAGGGGATCCTCGGGGCTGACGTGGTGATGGGCCACGATCCCAACTGCGGCGCCTGGATCCGCAAATATCGCGAGCCGGCCCCCGGCGGCGAGCCGGGCGGCGGGCGCCGCGAAGGGCGGCGGCGCGCCAAGGCGTGAGACCCCTGCTTTGAGCGCCTATCGCGTCGTCTTCACCCCATCGGGCAAACGCGGCGAGTTCGCCGAAGGAACCAACCTGCTCGCAGCGGCGCGCCGGCTCGGCGTCGATCTCGATTCGGTCTGCGGCGGACGGGGCATCTGCGGCCGCTGCCAGATCAACGTCGCCGAGGGGCAGTTCGCCAAGCACGCGATCGATTCGCGCAGCCGTCACGTGACGCCCTGGGGCGAGGTCGAGCAGCGCTACGTCGACAAGCGCGGAGCGCTCGCTCCGGGGCGGCGGCTCGGCTGCCAGGCAAAAGTGTGCGGGGACCTGGTCGTCGATGTGCCGGCGGAAAGTCAGGTCCACCGCCAGGTGGTGCGCAAGCGCGCCGAGGAGCATCCGATCGAGATCGACCCGGTCGTGCGGCTTCACTTTGTCGAAGTCCGCGAGCCGAGCCTGCGCGAGCCCGCCAGCGACTTCCGCCGCCTGCAGGAAGCGCTCGCCGAACAATGGGGCGTCGTCGACGCGGCGGCCGACCTCGCGATCCTCGCCAGCCTGCAGAAGACCTTGCGCGCCGGCGGATGGACGGTGACCGCCGCCGTGCGCAAGGGCCGCGACATCGTCGCCGTCTTCTCGGGCTTCGCCGAGCGCGCTTACGGCGTCGCCATCGACGTCGGCTCGACCACCATCGCCGCCTATCTCTGCGACCTTGCGACCGGGGCGGTCGTCGCCTCGACCGGCGCGATGAACCCGCAGATCCGCTTCGGCGAAGACCTGATGAGCCGCGTCTCCTACGTGATGATGAATCCGGGCGGCGACGTGGAGCTCACCGGCGCCGTGCGCGAGGCGATGAACGGGCTGATCGGCGAAGCCGCGGCTCAAAGCGGCGTCGCGCGCAGCGAGATCGTCGAAGCGACCCTGGTCGGCAACCCGATCATGCATCACCTCGTCCTCGGCCTCGATCCGACCGAGATCGGCGGCGCGCCCTTCGCCCTGACGATCGACGGCGCCTACGAGGCGCGGGCGGCCGATCTCGGCCTCGACATCGCGCCCGGCGCCTTTGTCTACGCCTTGCCTTGCATCGCCGGTCATGTCGGCGCCGATACGGCGGGCGTCGTGCTGGCCGAGGCGCCCTATCTCGGCGACGAGCTGAGGCTCATCGTCGACGTCGGCACCAACGCCGAAATCGTGTTCGGCAACCGGGAGCGTCTGCTCGCGGCCTCATCGCCGACCGGTCCGGCCTTCGAGGGGGCCCAGATTTCCTGCGGCCAGCGGGCGGCGCCGGGCGCGATCGAGCGCATCCGCATCGATCGGGCGACGCTCGAGCCGCGCTTCAAGGTAATCGGCTGCGACCTCTGGTCGGACGACCCGGGCTTCGCGGAAGCGACGTCGAACACGGGTGTCACCGGCGTCTGCGGCTCGGGGATCATCGAGGCGATCGCCGAGATGTATCTCGCCGGAATCATCTCCCAGGACGGCGTGATCGACGGCTCGCTCGCCGTGCGAAATCCGCGCGTCGAGGCGGTCGGCCGCACCTTCGCCTATGTGCTGAACGAGGGCCCGCCGAGGCTCCTCGTCTATCAGACCGACGTCCGCGCGATCCAGCTCGCCAAGGCCGCCCTCTACGCCGGGGCGAAGCTTCTGATCGAGAGGCGCGGCGCCGCGCCGGAGCGCGTGAACTCTTGCCGGCGCCTTCGGCGCCCAGATCGATCCCGTCTATGCGATGGCGCTCGGGCTCATTCCGGACTGCGATCTCGCCAAGGTCGCGAGCGCCGGCAACGCCGCCGGAACGGGCGCGCGCGTCGCGCTCTTGAACCTCGCCGCCCGCGCCGAGATCGAGCGCGTCGTGCGACAGATCGAGAAGATCGAGACGGCGATCGAGCCGAACTTCCAGAACCTGTTCGTCGCCGCGATGGCGATCCCGAACAAGACCGATCCGTTTCCGAATCTCGCCCGGCGGATCGACCTGCCGGCCGCGCAGCAGGCGAGCACCGCAGCGGGCCGGCGCCGCAGGCGCGGGGCATCCGCCGGGACCGCCTAGTATTCTGTCACGAACGTTCCGCCGAGGGCGAGAGACCAAATGCACAACTCGCCGTAGATTTGTTCATTTTTTGGTAGTGGGTCAGTTCGAACTTCAGGTTTGGGCGGAGAGCGGACCTTTATGCACCTGATTTCTGCACCGCGTAACCCACTGATTTTATTGACGTCGAGTTCGCGGTGCAAAAGTCTTGAATTTTGCACCGCCAGCAAGACCGCTCAGGACGGGGAGGAGGCGTTCCAGCGCTGCACTGCAAGCTCACACTCCGCCCGGAGCGGGCCTTGATCGAGGCACCAGCGAACATCGCCACTTTGAAAACGGTAAGTACGACCTATAAGATTAGATGCAGAGCAACCGCTGCCGAGCGAGCAGGCCTGAAATGGCGATCAACCCGAGAACCGTTACTTCACCCGCAAAGCGGTTGAAGGGTCTTCGAGTGATCTACCAAGTGACCGATTGGTCGCTTGCGGTAGGCGTGTGGGACGGTGGCCGAGCGCTCTTGGTTCGCTGGAATGGCGATACCGATCATCCGATGGGGAATCCGGTATCCCACGCCAACCCAACTTGGTTTGTGCTCCCCGACGATTTCTACGGTCCGATCCTCGCCTTAGTGCCGGAGCCCAACAGATCCAGCGCTTCTTCTTGGTTGGACGGCGGAAACCCGGCCTCTTGGTCCAACTAAACTTCAGACTCACTCACTACCACAGCGCACAGCGTCTTGCGGACCTGCCCGACGTTGAGGCCAACGACGACGCATTCCGGCGGCTCCCCGAAGCGAGCCGACCGGCCGCTCGCTCGGGTTAGCGGAGTTCGTCGCCGCTAGCTTAGCTACACATTCCCGCCGGGCAAAAGCGGCGCAAGCCGTGCGGCTCGCCGCGCGGAGACTAATGACGCAAGGACGTTCGGTCAGCGTAAACTGAATTGGCAGGCGTGATCGCCGAAGTCGCCGAGCGCGTCTGACGCGATCGAGCCGAAGGCCGAACCGAACCGGCCATGAAACAGCTGGCCCGGCGTGCCCAATCAAGTTGCACCGTGGGATCAATGACCCTACACCGTGACAGATTGGCCGCATACATTCTCCAGACATGATCTCAAACTCAACCTCGATATGACCGCCTGATTTTCGCGCTAGGAGACGAGGACCTGGAAAAATTCGTTCGCGAATGGGCGCTGATGAAGAAGGATTATGCGGAGGTCGAACGGTTCACCGGGCCCGGAGATATGGGCCGCGACGTTGTCGGCTTCCTCACGAAGAAACGCCACGAAGGGCCTTGGCACAATTACCAATGCAAGCAGTATGGCAGGACACTTTCGACCGCCACCGGGATCCAAGAGGTTGGCAAAGTGTTGTATTACAGCTCTCAAGGCGAGTTTACGCCGCCCACGGCCTTCTTCTTCGTGGCACCGCGCGGCGTGAACCGGAATCTGAAGGGTCTGATCGCGAAGCCAGAGGAATTCCGGAGAACGTTGATTGATCGCTGGGAGGACTACTGCGCGAATGGAATTTCAGAGGGCAAACACATCGCACTCGGTCCCGCCTTGGGGGCGCTCATCGAAACCTGGGACTTCTCACTCATTCGCGCGATCTCCGTCGATTCGATGCTCAACGATGCGGCGGCGAGGGCCGTGCTATTCTCATGGTTTGGAGCTGATCCGGGGCCCCCGCCGGCTGGCGCCGTACCTGCTATCGTTGAGGACCGCGAGACTGCCGTATGTCCGGCCAGCAGTTCTAAAAGTAGGGAATTTCATTCTGCTCATGGGCCATCGCGGATTTTTAGGAGTTCTGGGGGGATGGCGAAATTGGTGAGGGCTTCGAGCAGGACGGGCCAGGAGGGAAAGACGACGTAGGCGGTCAGTGTGAGGATGTGGGCGAAAAAGCTGGTTCGCTTTACCGCGGCTTGGCGGGCGGCTTGCCAGGGCGGGTCCAGCAATTCGAGCACGGTATGCCAGGCGAAAGCGAGCAGATTGAGGGCGGCGAGCGTCATGGCGAGAAATTTTTGGCCGTGGCCGAAATTATGTTCGAGTTCGTAGCCGTGGTTTTTCATGACGTTGAAGCTTTCGTTCTCGATTTTCCATCTCGCGCGGCCACAGGCGACGATTTCTGCGACGTTGTCTTTGGAGACGGGAAGACTGGTCACCCAGGCCATGGAATATTTGAGGTTGCCCTTGGCGTCGACGATCTCGAAGCCGATCCAGTTGACGAGTAGGGCATCCTTGCCGTCGCGGATCGGAACCCGCTCGATCCAGCGATAGCGGAACGTCTCTTTGGTGGCGCGGCGGCGCACTTTCTCCTCGTGGCGCGCAAGCTCAGATCCGTTGATGAAGTCGTAGAGCGCCTTGTGCGAGCTTGCCTTGGCGGTGAAGATGAAATCGTCGCCGGCATCCATGACCATGTTGGCGACGGGGTGACAGGCGAACAGATCGTCGCCGAGAAAGATCGGGCGCAACGGGGCGAGGCGCGCGCCGTGCGTGGAGAACCAGCGTTTGACGGCGTTACGCTCGCAATCCTGTTTTTCGGCGCCGTCCTGGGTCGCGACGAACTCGGGCATCAGGGGGATGACCTTGGAATGGCCGGGCGCCACGACGGTGGCCGACAACAGGCTATGATAGCTCTCGGTGTTGCCGTTGGAGCGCTTGCGGGTCAGACAATTCGGGCAGGCGAGCTTTTGCGAGCAGAAATACTCCGTTCCATCCCAGGCGATGAGCGTCCTTCCGCCCAATCGGCCGAAGACCTGCCGCAGAGCAGGCTCGGCCAACAGCGTCTCGATGCGTTCGAAACAGGGCCGCAGAAGCGTGGGGTCAGCCTCGTCCAACGTGTCGCGAATATAATTGTCCGAGGGAATTCTGCCGATCCCGAATAGGGTCTGGCCATTGGAGCGGCCCTGGCCCTTTTCCAGCACGCGCTGAAAGGCAAGAAACGACGCGCTCTGCATGAAAAACATCGCGAAAGCCGAAAGGCCGAAGTCGGAAATCTGGATATTGCCGCCACGCCCTTTTCGCCTGTCGGGAAAAGTCGAGCATACGGCCTTCAAGCCGACAAAGGGAGGGCAAAACCTGCATCCCAACCCTGAATCAGACTTTTGCCGATTTGCGAATCCTAAAAATTCCGCACTTTTAGAATTGCTGATGTCCGGCAACTCCTTGATGCCTACTGGGGAGCGCGAGCGGCGCACTTTTGCAGACTACGCGGACGCAAAGGACCATGCGGCGCATGGAGAGCATATTCGCATGCAACGCGAACGGTTCTTTGATGCTGACGCCTTCTCTCGCTTTTATCGCGACAACACAATGAGCGAAGAAATCGACGTCCTGAGCCGCGATATGCTTCACGGAATGATCGACACGCACCGGGGCAATCACCCCGACTTGCTCGCGCGCGTTGACGCGGTGATGACGCAAGCGGCGAACGTCCATCCGTCAGGCGCATTGGCGAAATATGCGCGAGTTCTGCAGTGAAGCAGGAATTTGTCATCACTTCGCGAACGAGGGGCGGCTTCTATGGCGCAGTACGTGACTGAAGCCGATATCGGCCAGTTCCCGCTCTTCAACAGCCCCCTCGAGACAGGCGTACGCGCGGTTGTCGCACTGGATGCTGCCTTTCCGCGCTGTTTTGACTTGGCGCATCTGACTTGGTTTGACCATCTCGTCGTCCATACTGGTGACATCGGCGGGCCGACGAGCCTTCACCCGGATATTCCGCAGCGTACCGGCGAACTGCTCGTTCGGCGACGCCTGGTGGAAGATGGTTTGAACCTGATGCGGCGCGTGCATCTTGTCGAAGCGCAGATCACCGAGCGCGGCATCGTCTATCAGGCCCGCGAGGAAGCCTCGGCTTTTGCGGTTCTCGTTGCGCTCCCACTATGCGCGCGCGCTGAAGGAACGCGCGCGCTGGCTAGCCGATTACCTGGGTCGCGTCCCCGATGAGGATATTGAGGCGTTGATCGCGCAGCGCATCGATCGATGGGCAGTCGAGTTTCAGGGCGAAATTGGGCCTGCGAGTTCACCAGCATGAGCGGCCTGAGGATCAATAAGTTGACCTTCACTGGGAGCGCTGTGGCGGCGGAAGAATGGCTCCTGCGCCCTGGTCTCAACGTGCTTTACGGTGCCTCAAACACCGGTAAATCCTTCGCCGTTAAGACGATCGATTTCATCTTGGGTAGTCCACGACCGCTTCCGGAAATCGAGGAGCGGGAAGCCTACGATCGCGCTTCGCTTGCGGTGACGACCCGTCCAAGGACCACCCCATCGTGAGCTAAGGTGTCGGAGACCTCGCCGACCGCCTCAATAAGCTTTCGCCGAAGTGAAAGACGCTCTTCGCGCATTCCACCGATAACGCCTACGGACGGTTTCTGGTGTTGCCCGCTCGTTCGTGGATGATCATGGAGGAAAGCAACGGGTCGAACTTGCGCTTCGCTGCGAGGTATGCAGAGGGACGCCGCCGAGCCTATTCGCCGTTCGAGGCGCTGACGTCTCAAATGGGCGGACACCGCCCTTCCGGTCGTCGCCGGTGGAGCGCCCGCGATCGACGTTGAGCAGTCGTGCCAGACCGCGTCCAGACGCACTTTTTGTCAGGTTTTATCGCGGGCGTTTGCGTCGCTGCCCAAACGACCAGAGCCACTCGTACTGGGGTTATTAGCCCAAATCTCGCCGAGGTTCAGCCTAACGTTCAGGACGGAACCGGCTAGCCAGCCATCGTGGCGGGTCATACCACGACATCAACAAGTAGCGTATCGTCGGAAGCCGAAATTCAAACAGACCCACCACCCAATTTTTCACTCTTTGATTCTTCTGATCTTTCCGGCCCCCCGCCGGCAGCGTAAAGCATCGAATAAGCGGCGTCGTCAGGCGCGCGATATCCCTGTTTTCGGCCGAACAGGGAACTTTAATTCCCTGTTCGGCCGAAAAAAGTCCCTGTTCGCCCGCGTAGGGAATTTTCACGGAACCTATTCGAATCATTTGGCTTTTCGGCGAGATTTTTCCCGGAATCGGCCGAAACAAGGGAAATTCCCAGTATTTTTCCCTGTAGCCAGGGAATTGGCCGCGCTCGCGGCCCCGGCTTCCTCGGGTCGAAGGGTTAGCGTTCTGTCGCCGACATTCGACTTTTCCCGTCGTGCGTGCGGCGAACTTCAACAGGGCGCCGCGATCAGGAATCCGATCGATGAGGGCGTGAGGGCCAGGGACGGCGGCTGAATCATTCCAAGCCTATCTAAATCCGGCATTGGGAAACAGGGCGCCAAGCGTCTAAGTTTATCACCATGCTTGCGATGGCTGGGAATCACGAGCTCGCCGAGGCGATGGCGCGGCTCGACAGGCTGACCGACTGGGAGCGGCGGCCGCGCCGGGGGATGCGCGTCGGCCTCGCGCCGATGCAGGATCTCTCCGCGCGGCTCGGCGAGCCGCATAGGACTTTCCGCTCGATCCATGTGGCCGGCACCAAGGGCAAAGGGTCGGTCTCCGCCCTGATCGAAGCCGGGCTGGCGCGCGCCTGGCTCACAGTCGGCCGCTATGGTTCGCCGCATGTCGAGCATGTGACCGAGCGGGTAAGCCTCGGGGGCCGCGATGTGGACGAACGGACCTTGGCGATGGAGCTCACGCGCGCGCTCGACGCCTATGAAGAAGCGCGCCGAGCCGGGACGGACGCGGCCGATGCGACCTGGTTCGACCTGCTCACCTCCGCCGCCTTCCTGATCTTTCGCGCAACCCGCGTCGAATGGGCGGTCGTCGAGGTCGGTCTCGGCGGCCGGCTCGATTCGACCAATATCGTCGAAGGCGAGATCGCCGTCGTCACCAACATCGGGCTCGAGCACACCGAGATCCTCGGCAAGACGCGCGCGGCGATCGCGCGCGAAAAGGTCGGCATCCTGAAACCCGGCGCGGTCCTCGTCACGACCCTCGGACGCGACGACGAGGCCGGCCGCGTGCTTCAGGCCCGGGCCGACGAACTCGGCTGTACCGTCGTTCGCGCGCCCGCAGCGCCCAACGCGACGATCGAGGAGACGAATGTCACGCTCGCCGGGGCCGCCCTCGATCAACTTGGGCAGAGGGGCGTGCACACCCATGCGGCGAGCCGGTCGGCGCCGCGCTCCTCGACGCTCGAGACGCGCTCCGCCGCTCGGCTCATCGGCCGAATGGAGCGCCATGACGTCGACGTCGGACCGTCGCAGGTTCCGATCGTTTTCGACGGCGCGCATGTGCCGTTCAATCTGGCTGCGGTGCTGGCCGATCTTTCGCGCGCGCCCGATCTCGCCACGTCCCTGCGTCGCGGTCGTCGCGCTCGCCGCCGACAAGGACGCGCCCGAAAGTTTCTGGCCGAACTCTCCCGGCGCGCGTCTGCGGTCCTATGCACCGAGCTGCCCTCGACGAGCCGAGGCCGCCCGGCCGCGGACCTTAGCGCGATCGCGCGCGCGCTCGGCCTGGCGAGCGAAGTCGAACGCGACCCGCACAAGGCGTTCTGGCGCGGCCTTGAACTGGCGGAAAGGGCGACTGCGTGGCTTCTCGTCACCGGATCGCTCTATCTGGTCGGGGAGCTGCGCGGCGAAGTGGATAAAGGGCGAAAGCCGCGCCGTCCGGCTTGAGGCGCGCGCCAGCCCGCGCCGAGCCTACCCCAGCCACCCCTGCAGCGCGATCCCGGCGAACAACAGCAGACCCGCGTCGCGGTTCGAGCGGAAGAGCCGCAAGGCGGTCGCGGCGTCCGCGCCCTCGACCCGGGACGCCTGCCAGCCGAGATGCGCCGCGTACGCAAGCCAGCCGATCATCGCGATCGGACCGCCGCCAACCAGCAGGATCGCCGCAAGCGCGAGGGCCGCCGCTGCGGCATAGAAGAGGCCGACGCCGAGCTTTGCGCTGGCGCCGAACAGGCGGGCGGTCGAGCGGATGCCGACGATGGCGTCGTCGCGGGCGTCCTGCATGGCGTAGATCGTGTCGTAGCCGATCGTCCATGTGAAGGCGGAAAGGTATAGCAGCACGGGCGCGAGCGCGAGGCTGACGAAGGTCGCGCTCCAGCCGATCAGCGCGCCCCAGGAAAAGGCGAGGCCGAGCACCGCCTGCGGCCAGGAGGTGACCCGCTTCATCAGCGGATAGACCGCCACGACGGCGAGCGAGGCGACGCCAAGCCAGATCGAGAACCGGTTGAAGCTCAGGAGCACCGCGAGGCCGACGAGCGACTGGGCGACGAGAAACACGGCCGCCGCCCCGACGCTGACCCGCCCTGACGGCAGCGGGCGATTGCGCGTCCGCTCCACGCCGGCGTCGAGTTCTCGGTCGAGGATATCGTTATAGGTGCAGCCCGCGCCGCGCATCGCGATCGCCCCGACGAGGAAGAGCGCGAGATGGGCGAGGTTCGGTCCGCGATGGAGCGCAAGGCCCGCGAGCGCCGCAGCCTGCCAGCAGGGAGCGAGCAAGAGTTGCCAGCCGGCCGGCCGGTCGAGTTGGGCGAGCTGGACGAAGGGGAGGGCGAAATCAGGGGTCAGCCGCAGCACCAGGCTCGCCGGCCGGGCGTCCGGCAGGAGCGAGCGCTGCGGCGCAGAGGTCAAAGCGGCCCGCGGGGCAGCGGCTGAGCCTGGGGGCCGCCGCCTCCGCTCTCGGCCGCCTGCTCCTTCATCTTCTTGATCTTCTCCGCGACCTGGCAGGCCTTGGCGTTGAAACCGGCGTTCTTGGCGTGGCTCGCCTTGAGGTTGTTGATTGCGTCGTCGGGGAAGGAGCACCAGTCCTTGTTCTTCTCCATATAGGCGATGATCGCGGACTCGGCCTTGAGCAGGCCGCTCGACTTGATGCAGAAGGCGGCCGGATCGAGCGGCTTGCCGTGCGCCGCCTTGGCGAAGGCGTTGACCTTCTCGAGTTCGGCGTTGCGCGCCTGGGCGAGCTTCTGCATGTCCTGGCCGCAATCCGCCCATGCCGGGGCGCTCAAGGCCGCCGCCAGCGCCAGCGCCAGCGCCGAGACAACAGCTCTATGCGTCACTCTCAATAAACTCCGTCGAAAGCCCGAATCCAAAGCGATTCCGCTCCGATTTAGCGCGCAGAAAGACCAAGATAAAGGCGAAAGCGCGGCCGGGGCCGACTCTATACCCACTTCCGCGAGGCGTAGTCGATGGCGTAGCGGCCCGGCCGGGCGGCGATCGCGGCCATGCCGGCCAGCACCGCGTCCGAGCGGAGGATGAGCCGGGTCGCGATGCTTCGCGCCAGCGCGTCGACCGGCGCCTTGGCTTCGAACGCCGCGCGGAACGCCGCATCATCGAGAAAATCGACCACGCGCGGCAGCACGCCGCCGGACAGCGTCACCCCGCCCGTCGCGACGAAGGTCACCGCCATGTCGCCGGCGAAGCGCGCCACGATTCGCCAGTAGTGTCTGAGGCTCTCCGCCGCCTCGCCCTTCGGGTCGGCAAGCGCCGCAGCGGTGACCTCCTTCGGTTCGAGATGCGGGTCGGGACGGCCGAGAACCATCATCCGCGCCCGGTGGACTTTGGCGAGCCCCGCCCCGTTCAGCACGCTCTCGCTCGTCACCCGTCCATGCGCCCGTTCGAGATGGGGCCAGAGCGCGAATTCTTCCGGCCAGACCGGCCCGAAGTCGATGTGGCAGGCTTCCGAGGAGACGGGCGTGAAGCGGCCGTCCGCCTCCACCAGCGCCGCAATCCCGAGGCCGGTGCCGGGCCCCAGAATCACCTGCGGTCCCTTGCCGTCGAAGGGAAGCGGGCCGATTCGCCGGGTCCAATCCTCGGGGATCGCCGGCAGGGACAAAGCCTGCGCCTCGAAGTCGTTGAGCAGGAGCCCCTGGGCGAAACCGGCGCGACGCGCCGTCTCCGGCCCGTCCATCACCCAGGGCGCGTTGGTGAGCTTGAGCGTCCGCCCGACCACCGGGCCCGCGCCGCAGACGATCATCGAGCGTGGCTCCGCCCCGAGCTTCGGCGCCGCAGCCTCGATCGCATCGGGCAGGCCCGGGTAGTCGTCGGTGATCAGATGGACGATTCCGCCCAGCGGCGCGCCCGGCTCGGCCTGGACGGCGAAGCGCACATTGGTGCCGCCGGTGTCGCAGACCAGGACCGGAAAGGGAAAGGCGATGTCGCTCATGGGGAGAATAAACGCAAATCGCGATGGGGATGGCAAGCGGCCGGCGCCCGGCCACCAGCCGGCCTGGCGCGGCGGCCTTCCCGGGTATCAGGGAAATTTACAGGGAATCTTTTGCTTTGCGACTCGATGCCTGATGGCTCGATTTGGAAACGCGAGGCATTTCAGCTGCTTGGGCGAAAATTAGAAAATTCCCTAGGCGGCGGAACAGCGAAATTTTCGCCAGGAACAGCGGAATCATTGTCGCGATTTAAGCCGGAACAGGGAAAGTCGCCGAAATCGCCTGATCGGACCATTGACAGCGGAGCCCGCTTTGAACAAAAAGAGAACGCCTCGGCCAGGCTCCCGGGTCGAGGCGCCGGCTTCGCCCCCGCGAACGGCGCTGTCCACAGGAGAAAAGGCGCAGGAGCATGAAGGCGCTGGCGTCCCATGGTTAATTCGGATCGGAAGAGTTGGTCGCGGGCATGAGCCGATACACGTTCGTTGAATTCTTTGCTGGCGGCGGCATGGCGCGCGCCGGGCTCGGCGACTCGTGGCGCTGCCTGTTCGCCAACGACTTCGATTCGAAGAAGGTTTCGACATACGAGGCCAACTGGGGCGTCGGCGACATCAAGCATGGCGATGTGGCGAGCCTTGGATTGCCTGACTTACCGGATCAAGTTGTCGATCTCGCCTGGGCCTCCTTTCCGTGCCAGGACCTTTCGCTCGCCGGGAGCTATCGCGGGCTCGGTCGCGAACGCGATAATGCGCCAACCCGCTCGGGCACGTTTTGGCCGTTCTGGAAGCTTATGCGCGGCCTTGCGCTCACGAACCGCGCTCCGCGGACGATCGTTCTGGAAAATGTCTATGGATGTTTGACGTCGCATGGCGGAAAGGACTTTGCCGCAATCGCGTCTGCGCTCGCAAACTCGGAATATAAATTCGGCGCCGCGGTTATCAACGCGTCTCATTTTGTCCCCCAATCGCGGCCGCGGGTCTTTTTCATCGCGGCCCGGGAGGACGAGGCAATCCCAAGCTCGCTTGTCGCCGCTGGCCCCCAGCCAGGATGGCATCCGGCCGCGCTCGCTCACGCTTATGCCGGCATGTCCCCGAAGGCGAAAAGGAACTGGGTGTGGTGGGATATCGGACCGCCGGCGTCGCGAACCTTCACGTTTTCGGACGTCGTCGAAGACATTCCCGCAGGAGTGAAATGGCACACGGCGGCCCACACGCAATACCTGCTCGGTCTCATGACGCCGCGGCATCGCCAGAAAGTGGCGCGCGCTATGGGCCTCGGCGGACGAATCGTCGGCACAATCTACCGGCGCACGCGTCCCGACGAACATGGGACGAAGCGCCAGCGCGCCGAAGTTCGCTTCGACGAAATCGCCGGCTGCCTTCGCACCCCGGCCGGCGGCTCCTCGCGCCAGACGATTCTCGTGGTCGAAGGCAAGAGCGTTCGCTCGCGACTCCTGTCTCCGCGGGAAGCCGCGCGCCTTATGGGGCTGAGCGACGCTTATCGACTTCCTGAGCGCTACAACGACGCATACCATGTCTGCGGAGACGGCGTCTGCGTGCCGGTGGTTCGGCACCTCGCGGCGCGACTTCTCGAACCGGTGCTCGATGCGAACAGGACCGGCGAACGGGTCGCGGCTGAGTAGGACATGGCGATCGACCTGGCCTTTCGACGCAAAGCCGTTCGAAGCCTGACCAACGAAATCGGCTGCTACGTGCTGTGCGATCTCGACCAGACGCCCGTCTACGTTGGGCAATCGGTGGACGGGATTCGTTCGCGCGTGAATCGACATCTGACTTCGGCGAGAAGCGACATCATCGCGAACCGACAGGTCGACGTCTGGGAGATCGCCTGGGTTTGGGCCTATCCGGTCAAGAATAAGGCCGACATCTCTGCGATCGAGGATGCGCTCTTCCACGACTTCCATGCAAAGTCGGCGCTGATGAATGGCAAAGTGCCGAAGCGGCCCGCCCATCGGGTGGAGGTTCCAGAGCCCTCCCAGAGGGTTCAAGTGATGACCGACGCGGAGATCATCGAGAAGAAGGATCCGGCGCTCCGCCTGCCTCGCCAGGCCGAACATTACAGCCAGATCGTCGGCCATTTCCTGGCGGTCAAGAATTCAAGGGAGATCGCCGGCGCCATCCAGGCGCACTTCGAGCGGCTGCAAAAGTACCACCGGGACCTCCTCGGCCTCGCGACAGAGGTCGAGGGCGACAGCGGGGACGAATAGGGGAGACGCTGCACTGGCGGACGGCACGCATGAAGCAGAGCCGGGCCTGCACGAGCCCCGCCACGCCTCGCGGCTGGTTATCGATGTCGCGTATCGGCGTCGCCCTGCGCCGTCGGCTCTTCGAAGAGGAACTCGAGACAGAGGGCGAGGATGGTCCCGTTGTAAGCGCCCGGCTCCCCGTCGGGGCCCCTGCAGAGCCTCCGGTAGAGCTCTGCGGCGAGCTCGGGCGTGCTCACGGCCTGCAGCCTACGGACAACCACTCGTTCCGACGGCCAGCCCGGCAGCCTAGCGCTCAATTGGCTTGACCTGACCACCTGGTCGACTCCGCCGCGCGAAAGCGCCTCAATCTGTCGGCCGGTCCCAACATCCTCGGGATCGCCGCCGGACCTATGGGACCACACCCCAGAGCATTGGGGCGCTTCCCTGTCTGCATCCCAAATTATCCAAAAAGTAGATATCAGACAGCATAAAGACAGAAACTGCGAATCGCGTTAATCCTTGTAAACTCATACACTTCTAGTAATAAACAACTATGTTAAACGAAGAACAGGCTGATATGATGGCGGCTTGCGTAAATTCCCGGGCAGCCGGACGATCGTCATGGACGCCCCCGGACTGTGATCCGGAGGTGTCCGGTCACCCACGCGATTTGAGGCGTTGGCGGACTGCGGCAGAGCTGAATTTTCGGATTGTCCGCGGCCCGCTTCATCCGGACGCGGCTGATCTTTCATTCCTCCGACGAGCCCTGAGAGCCTGACCCAAAAGCTTCCGGCGTTAGCGACAACCGTCACGAGGGCGCGTTGACCTGAGCTTCGACGGTCCGACACGTTTGCTTCCAGATTGACACGAACTCGCAAAAAGCGTTATCGGATCTCTCGCTTCGTGAATTGTGGGGCTGTTGTCCAGCGCTTTTGGTAGTAGAGCCGCTCCTTCGCAAGACAAGGCTCAGCGGCCGACACTCCTCAAACTTCCGAAAGAAACTATGCCAAAGTATATCATTCACATTGGCCCGCCTAAGACTGGATCAAAATACATTCAGAGTCGACTTTTTCACGGCCGCACCATTTTGGAAGCGAATGGCGTTCTTTATCCTGATAATTGGTGGACGCGACCGGATAATATGTACCATAATTCTGTGTTCGATATTGTTCGGCAGGAAAAACCTGGGCTGGAAACAGAATTCGAAAATATTAAATCGTTCAGGATACGAGAAGATTGTTTTATCATCCGAAGCCTTTGATGGTCTTCAACATGCAGAGTTGGAGCGGCTTCGGGACGCTGTCGGGGCTAATCCCCTCGAATTTGTCTATTATGCTCGCAGATGGTCGGACCGCATTACATCGGACTGGCGAGAGCTTATCCGGATGGGCCATTTTACTATTTTCCCGGAGTTATATATGCGTCTGCTAAACAATCCAGGACAAACCGGCGTGATCAACTACAGCAAGGTGTGGGATCGCTTTGCGACGGTGTTCGGGCGTCAGAGCTTGAAGATCGTGCCGTTTAGTAATCTGGTGGACGCCAGCGTGGACCCTTTCGATCATTTTTGTCGAGTGATCCTTGGGTTGTCCGAGAACTCCTCAAACCGCGCCAGATCTCATACAACGGAACCAAAGCGCAAGTATGATTGACACCGAAATATTAAGAACGCTCAACTATTTTCATTATCGGGACACTTCGCGCAACGAAATTATCATGCGTGTTAAGTTTGATATACTGAAAGATGGAGGAGACAGTGAAGTAATTGAAAAACAACAAACGCTGAAAAAGCACCTAGAGACGGATGTGCGTGAATTAAAGGTTGACGACAGAGCAGCCTCGTTTGAAGAAATTTGGCAAATGGTCTCATCATATACTGATTGTTTGGTGAGTCCTGAGTATGGGAAAGATATATTTGAGCGCCGAAGTTTGAAATTGGAGGTGGTGGGGCAAAATTACTTGTTACAACCCGCGGTCGTTCCGACGTTGAAGGCACTCTACGAATACTTGAGATCAACACCGGTTATTCACCCCATATTCGAGACGACAGGGTAAAGAAAATCATTGTTTGACTGCCCTGTGCGCCTCACGGTGCTCCTTTCGTCCGCATGCTCCATATCCTTGCGGAGACGGTGAATCAGGCCGCTATCGCTGGCCGCCAGAAGACTTTTTGGTGAGTCCGAGCGAGATCGCTCCCGCCCAGTCCACTAGTCCACTGGTCCCGACAACCAGTAGAGACTGGTCCAGTGCGCCATCTGCACAGCGAAAGAAAGATTGCGCGACTTCGTCATCGCTGCCCCGCGCGTCGTCGAGGACAAACCTCCAGGCCAACGCACGTTATACCAAAACTCGCTAGACCAGAACCTGTAGGCCCGATGGACATGATCCCGCGAGTTTGATCGGGAAGGCTGTCCGTGAGTCGCGACCAGCGAGGACCGGTATAAGTTTGAGGACCGGGACGTCACGCCGCCGCGGAAAAGTCGAAATTCGAATAGCGCAACGCAACCGCGGCGCCAACGAGGATGATCGTCTCCCCCCGCTCTTTCACGCGGATTCGGCAGCCGGGAAGGCTGAGACTCTTCGCAATCTTGATGATCTTTGGCCATGCCGCCTTCGGACTGTAGAGCGGCACGGATCGCTCCGCCGCGATTACCTCCTCGCCGCGCAGGACTTCGAAGTCATACAATTCCACCTTGGGTTCCTTTTTATTCAGACGCTTAGAGTAGACGCGGCGCTTTTCGATAGTTAAACTCGTCGGAAGAACGGCCACTCTTCATAGTTTACGGCCGCGCACTAAGACGTCTGCGCCACCGCTCGAAAAGACCTGTAGAGCAATTGGTCCGTCGCCCATATCCGGTAAACTACGTAGTGCAGTGCAAACGCGTGCGCGAACCGTGAGATCTTCGGCCATTAGCTTCCGCCGGAGGGGCGCCTTCCGATCCCTTGCGAATACCATCGGACGTTTCGCGCTATTTGCCGTTCCGGAAAAGCGCCAATCGAGCCCATGCCCGGCTTGAAGGCGGGCGTTTCGGGCGCATCGGAGCGCTGGACCGCATCCTGGGGGCGATCCGCGCCAAAGGCGGAGCGCGGATAGCAAGTCGCTCGTTCGGCATTGCGGAATTGATTCAGGATCGGGACAGTCTGCGAAGCACGATCGCGACGGAAGCCGGGGCGGCTATCAATTCTGATGGCGCGAACGCTGTTCTGCTTGGCGCCGCGCCCTTTGCGGGAATGGCGAATTCTCTCGGACGGGAATTCGAGGTCGTAATATTGGACGGGGTTCAGGCGAGTATCGACCGACTCGGAATCGCTGTATTGGAGGGATCCTGCTGAGGAGTCCGAGGACGAAGGCATGACCTACGACCGCTCCGCCGTCATGCGGGCGGTGAAGTCGCGCGACACCGGGCCGGAGCGAGCGGTGCGGGCGATGCTGCGGAAGCTTGCGCCCGGCTACCGTCTCCAGCGCGCCGACCTGCCGGGCAAGCCGGACATCGCCTACGGCCGTCACAGACTCGCAATCTTCGTGCACGGCTGCTTCTGGCATGGGCACGACTGCCCACGCGGCGCGCGCATGCCGAAAGCCAACGCCGACTATTGGCGGGCCAAGATCGACCGCAACCGGGCGCGCGACGAAAAGACCCTCGCGGCCTATCCGGCGATCGGCTGGCGGGCGGTGGTCGTCTATGAATGCGAGCTGAAGGAGCCGGCGGCCCTCGAAGCGCGGCTCGCCGAGGCCCTGAAGCCGCGCCCGCCCTCTCCCCGACCGTCTCCGGAAGGCGCGTAACGCCGCTAAACCCTTCTCTCCCAGGGAGAAGGTGGCCCGAAGAGCCGGATCAGGGCAAGCCGCTGGCTTGCTCGCATGCAATGGCCCGTCCCTTGCTTCGCTTGCGCCGGCCCCTGCCGCAGTGCAACATCGCACGCGGCCTTCGCCGACGGATGCGTTTCATGGCCTTCGCCCAGCAGCTCCCTCTCGAAGACGACGACGCCGACAAGGACCGTACGCTGCGCGACGACATCCGTCTGCTCGGCCGCATCCTCGGCGACACGGTGCGCGAGCAGGAAGGCGAGGAGATCTATTCCCTCGTCGAGCAGATCCGCCAGGCCTCGATCCGCTTCCACCGCCATAACGAGGCGGGCGCGCGGCGCGAGCTCGAGGCGATCCTCGACAGCCTCAACGCCGACCAGACGCTCGCGATCGTGAGGGCGTTCAGCTATTTCTCGCATCTTGCCAATATCGCCGAGGACCAGCACCACATCCGCCGCAACCGGGCGCATGCGATCGCCGGCTCGGCGCCCCGCCCCGGCTCGCTCGCCTTCGCCTTCCACCGCACGCGCGAGATGGGCGTCGAGCCCGAGCGGCTCAGCGCCTTCTTCGACAGCGCGCTGGTGAGCCCGGTGCTCACCGCCCATCCGACCGAAGTCCGGCGCAAGAGCACCCTCACCCGCGAACTCGAGATCGCCGAACTTCTGGACGAGCGCGACCGCGCCCAGGGCGACGCGGCCGAGCTGGCGCTGAACGAAGAGCAGCTGAGGCGCGCAGTCGTCATTCTCTGGCGCACCAACATGCTGCGCCAGACGCGGCTCAAGGTGATCGACGAGGTCGCCAACGGCCTCTCCTATTACGATTACACCTTCTTCAAGCAGCTGCCCCGACTTTACGGCGCGATCGAGGACGCTCTCGACGCTCTCGACGCAAGGCGCCGCGGCAAGCCGATCCCCTCGTTCCTGAGGATCGGCTCGTGGATCGGCGGCGACCGCGACGGCAACCCGTTCGTCACCGCCAATGTCCTCAACGAAGCGGTGCGGCAGCAGAGCGCCCGCGCGCTCGCCTATTATCTCGACCAGTTGCACGAGCTTGGCGGCGTGCTGTCGCTCGCGTCCTCGATTGTTCGAGTCAGTGCGGACTTGAACGCGCTCGCCGACCGTGCCGCCGATCCATCGCTGACCCGGAGCGACGAGCCCTACCGACGAGCGATCACCGGCATGTATTCGCGCCTCGCCAAGACGGCGCGCGAGCTCGACCATGTGGTGGCGCTGCGGCAGCCGATCGCCGACGCGCCGGCCTATCGAAGCGTCGACGAATTCGCCGCCGATCTCGACGTGATCGACGCGTCGCTGAGGGCGAACGGCGGGGCGATCATCGCGCGCGGCCGGTTGCGCGCCCTGATGCGCGCCGTCGACCTGTTCGGCTTCCATCTCGCCCCGATCGACCTCAGGCAGAATTCCGACGTGCACGAGCGCACGGTGGCGGAAATTCTGGCGGCGGCCTCGCCCGGCCTCGACTATCGCGCGATGAGCGAGGCCGAGCGGATCGAGCTCTTGCGGCGCGAGCTCTGTTCGCCCCGGCCGCTCGTCTCGCCCTTCATCGTCTATAGCGAGGAGACGGCCGGCGAACTCGAAGTCTTCCGCGCCGCCGCCGCCATCCGCAAGACCTACGGCCCCGGCGCGATCCGCACCTCGATCATCTCCAAGACCGACAGCGTCTCCGACATGCTCGAGCTCGCGCTCCTTCTCAAGGAGGTCGGCCTGGTCGGGGCGGACGGCTCGGCCGCGCTCTATGTCGTGCCGCTGTTCGAGACGATCAGCGACCTGCGCGCCTGCGTCGGCGTGATGGACGCGCTGCTCGCCATCCCCGAATACCGGAAACTCGTCGATTCGCTCGGGGGCGAGCAGGAGGTGATGCTCGGCTATTCCGACTCGAACAAGGACGGCGGCTTCGTCACCTCGGGCTGGGAGCTGTACAAGGCGGAGATCGGCCTTGTCGAGGTGTTCCGCCGGCACGGCGTACGGATAAGGCTCTTCCATGGCCGCGGCGGATCGGTCGGGCGCGGCGGCGGCCCGAGCTACGACGCGATCCTCGCCCAGCCCGGCGGGGCGGTGCAGGGGCAGATCCGCATCACCGAGCAGGGCGAAATCATCTCGAGCAAATATTCCAACCCCGACGTCGGCCGGCGCAATCTCGAGACCTTGGTCTCGGCGACGCTCGAGGCGACGCTGTTGCAGGACGAGAGCCCCGCTCCCGACCACACGTTTCTGGAAGCGATGGAGGAATTGTCGAAAAGCGCCTACGCCGCCTATCGCGGCCTCGTCTACGAGACCGAGGGGTTCGAGCGCTATTTCTGGGCCTCGACCGTCATCACCGAGATCGCCAGCCTCAACATCGGCTCGCGCCCGGCATCGCGCAAGAAGACGACGGCGATCGGCGATCTGCGCGCCATCCCCTGGGTGTTCTCCTGGGCGCAGTGCCGGCTCATGCTGCCCGGCTGGTTCGGCTTCGGCTCGGCGGTCAAGGCCTTCGTGGCGGCGCATCCGCAGGACGGGCTCGACAAGCTCCGGCAGATGTATATGCGCTGGCCGTTCTTCCGCACGCTCCTCTCCAACATGGACATGGTGCTGTCGAAGTCGAGCCTGGCGATCGCCTCGCGCTACGCGCGCCTCGTCGACGACGTGTCCCTGCGAGAAAAGATCTTCGCCCGCATCTCGCTCGAATGGCGCGACTCGGTCGAGGCGCTGAACGCGATCATGGAGCAGTCGCGGCTCCTCGCGAGCAACCCGCTGCTCGACCGCTCGATCCGCAACCGCTTCCCCTATCTCGACCCGCTGAATCACGTGCAGGTCGAGCTACTGAAGCTCCACCGTACGCGCGCGACCAGCGAGAAGGTCTTGCAGGGGATCCAGCTGACGATCAACGGGGTGTCGGCGGGGCTGAGGAACAGCGGCTGAGATCCGCCCGAAGCAAAGGCCCCGCGAAGTTCAAGGCGTCGCGAGGGGCGAGGCGACCACAGATTTGAAAGCGCGAAGCCCCCGGCGTCGAATCGCCAGACGGGGCGGCGATAACGCGTTTCGCAATGATGACCCCGGAGGCGTGGACCGTGGCCGACCTTCCGAGGTATGTCCTCCCTTCGGCGCCGCGCACGGCAGGGCGACGCCTGAATCTCTCGCCTTCGTGGGGATGAAGAAGGGACAAGCGCATGAGCTTGAATGTCGGCGTCATCGGCATTGGGATGATCGGCCAGGACCACGTTCGCCGGCTGACGACCATGCTGGCCGGCGCCGATGTGGTTGCGGTCAGCGACGTGAATGCGGCGCAGGCCAAGGGCGCCGCCGCGCGCCTTCCGGGCGCAACAGTCTATCCGACCGGCGAAGAGCTGATCGAGGCCAAGGAGGTTTCTGCGGTCGTCGTGACGTCGTGGGGGCCGACGCATGCGGCCTATGTGCTCGCCGCAATCAAAGCGGGCAAACCTATCTTCTGCGAAAAGCCGCTCGCCAGCACGGAAAGGGACTGCTCGGCGATCATCGATGCGGAAGTCGCGTTCGGGCGTCGGCTGGTGCAGGTCGGTTTCATGCGCCGCTTCGACGCGCAGTACCGCGCGATGAAGCAGACCATCGTTTCGGGCGCGATCGGCGCGCCGCTCATCTTCCAAAGCGGCCACCGTAATCCATCCGTGCCAAGTCACTACAGCAAGGATATGGCGCTGACCGATACGGCGGTGCATGATATCGACTGCCGCTTTCTGCTCGACGACGAACCCGCGACGATTTCGGTCAGAGCCCCATGCAAGAACAGCCGCGCCGGCGAGCTTTCTGATCCCTTGTTCACTCTGATTGACATGCGTTCGGGCGCGCTGGTCGCGATCGAGACTTCGGTCAATATCGCCTACGGTTACGACATTCGAGGCGAGGTGATCGGCGAGACCGGCGTCGTGACCCTGGCGGAGCGCAACGACATTTTGGTGAAGACCAATGGCGTTTTCAGCGGCCGCGTACCGGTCGACTGGCGCGAACGGTTCGGCGCCGCATTCGACGCAGAATTCCGGGCATGGATCGCTGCGGCGGCGAAGGGCGGGGCGGCCGGTCCGAGTTCGTGGGACGGCTATGTCGCCACCGTGGTCTCGACGCTCGGGGTCAAAGCCATCGAAAGCGGGCGGCGCGAGCCGATCGAGTTGCGCGAACGCCCGGCTCCTTACTCGAGCTGAACGCAAGTTTGGTCGGCCTACAAGGCGCGTCCGTCAAGCCATCGTCGGCGCCGGACCCGCAGATGGCTTCATCGACGAGACGCGTTAGCCTGAGGTCGCCTTTGCGGCCTCGTCGATCAGCGCGGACACCTCGCTGGGCCTGGATGCGAGCGAGGCGTGACTTGCAGGCAGCGTGATGACCTTCTTTGCCCCGATCCGCGCCGACATCCTTTTTTCGTTTTCGGGATCGATCATGCGATCGTCGCTGGAAACCTGAAACCAGGACGGCTTGCTCTTCCAGGCCGCGACGCTGACCTTCTCGCCGAACACGGTTCCGACAGGCGCCTTCTGGGTTACAGCCATCACCAGAGCCTCGTCGGCCGTCAGGTCCTGGCAGAAGCTTTCGTGAAACTTCTTCGGATTGATCCAGACATATCCGTCGCTGTCAGGCGCTATGTTTGCGGCGCCGGCCGGAGGAGGAAAGGCTTGTCCGATCTCGCCGAGGCTTTCGCCCACCTCCGGCGCGAACGCCGCAATGTAAACCAGTCCGACGACGTTCGGCTGATTTCCCGCTTGCGTGATGACAGCGCCGCCATACGAGTGCCCGACCAGCAGGACGGGCCCCTTCTGCTGTTGACCATTTTGCGGGTCCGTTCGGCGTCATCGAACAGCGAAGTGAGCGGGTTCTCGACCGCGTAGATCGATTCGTATCCGATCTTCGATAGCTGAACGATGACCTTGCTCCAGTGGGCGGCGTCGCCCCAGAACCCATGCACGAGAACGATCGTGGGCTTGCCATCTCGAATTCCCGTATCGACTGAAGGTATCGGCGACGCTGATGTTTTTACTTCATCGTATCGCCGTATGGCGCCGGCGACAACTCGGAGTTCTACGCGGGCGCGGATTTTTCGACCTCGATATAGAGCGTCCGCGCCTCCGACGCCGGGCCGCGCCTCACCCCGAGCGCCTCGACCTTCACCGCGATCCAGCGCGGACCTTGAGCGAAGGTGAGGACGTCGCCGCAATGCACCGAGCGGCTGGGCTTGTCGAGCGGGATCCGAGCGCCGCCGCGCGACACTCTCACTCCCCCCTCTTCGACGATGCGCGCGGCAAGACTCCGGGTCTTGAAGAACCGCGCCCGCCATAGCCAGACGTCGACGCGGCAGGTGTCGGCGGTCTCGCTCAACCGGCGGTCCCTGCCGCGGCCGCGGCGCGACGGCGCGCGCGCCTGCGACGGGCGCGGCGGTCGGCGGCGGTCGGGACTTGCGCGCGCAGCTCGGGCGCGGCCGGCGTCTTGCCGGCCTGCGCATGCGCCGGGGTCGGCGCCGCGATCGACCGCCGCCGCCAGAGACTCGCTTCCTGCGGACCGGCCTTGCGGATGCGCACGAAACCGAGCGCGCGCAGGATCGGTTCCGCCTGGGCGAGACTCCAGCCGAGCGCCTGCATGAGCTCGGGAGTCAGCGCGACCGCCCCCTCGGGTTGGGCCCCATTGCGGGAGAGCGCGTCGAGCCGCTCGAGCGTCAGCGCCGGGACGGCGAGACCGGCGACGGCGCGCAGGCCGCGCAGGCCCAGCGCCTCGGACGGCGGAGGCGGATGCGGAAGGTTCGTCAATGCGTCGGCAGCGGGGCGCCAGCGCGGCGCGGCGATCTCGGCGAACACGGCGCCGATCGTCCGGGCCTCCTCGGTGAGCAATTCCGGCAGATAGAGCGAGAACGCCCCGAAACGCACGCCGAGCGTCTTCAGCACGCGCCGTTCATGGCGGCTGAGCGCGCGGACGTGTTCGTCCGCCCGCCTGCGATCGAGAACGCCGAACTGTTCGACGAGCTGATAGGCGACGCCGCGCGCCAGGCCTCTGAGCGTTCCGTCGGCGATCGCCTCGGTGAGCCGCTTCAGTGCGACGAGCCGACGGCTCGCCTCACCCGCGACGAAGGCTTCGAGCCGCCGCGCAGCGCGCTCGCGCGCGGCTTCATGGCCGAATTCGCCGATGAGCCGCACGCGCGGCTTGAACGGGCGCCCCCGGCGATCTCGCCGGCCGTGATGTCGCGCCACGTCACCGTTCCGTGAGGGCCGAGCGCGAAGGCGTCATTGCCTGCGCTCGCCAGCTCTCCCAGCCTGCGTACGACTTCGGGCGCGACAGCCTGCTCGATGGCGCGACGCAACGCCCGATCCTCCAGGGCCGACGCACCGCGTTCAGGCTCGAAGTGGACGCCCGAAAGTCTGCCGACGACGTGTCCTTCGACGATCACCGCGCCGTCGGCGCCGATCCCGCCGAGCACGGGGCCGGCGTGCTGGTGCAGCGACCGCAACAGCGTGCTCGTGCGCCGGTCGACGAAGCGCTGCATGAGCGATTGGTGGAGGGTGTCGGAAAGCCGGTCTTCGAGATCGCGGGCGCGGCCCTGCCACGCCGGCGGATCGACCAGCCAGTCGGCGCGGTTGGCGATATAGGCGAGCGTGCGCACGCGCGCGAGCCGCATCGACAGGGCGTCGATGTCCCCGTCCGTGCGGTCGAGCGTGGAGAACTGGCCCTGCATCCACTCGTCCGGCACGCGCCGGTTTCCCTGGGTCAGATGCCCGAACAGCCCGCCGATGAGACGCGTGTGCTCGTCTTGCGTCGTTTTGCGGAAGTCGGGCGTCTGGCACGCCTCCCACAGCCGCTTGAGGTTGGCGCGGTCGCGCGCACGGCGGATCACCGTTTCGTCGCCCGACAGCTGGCGCAGCGTCGTTTCGTCCTGGGCCTCCTCCGAGAGCCTCAGCTCCGGTGCGGGCGGCGGAGCCGCGAGAGACCGCATCAGTCCGTCCAGGGAGGTAAAATCGAGCCGGGCGTTCCGCCATTCCGCCGCCAGGACCGACGGGAAGGAATGGCTTTCGACCGACGCAACCACGTCGGGGTCGAGATCGGGAGCATCGCCAGTGACGCCGAAGGCGCCGTCCCTGCGGAAACGTCCGGCTCGGCCGGCGATCTGGCCGATCTCCTGCGAATGGAGACCGCGCATGCGTCGGCCGTCGAACTTGCGAAGGCCGGCAAAGGCGACGTGGTCGACGTCCATGTTGAGGCCCATCCCGATCGCGTCGGTCGCGACCAGGAAATCGACTTCGCCGGACTGGAAGAGCTCGACCTGCGCGTTGCGCGTGCGGGGGCTCAGCGATCCCATCACCACCGCCGCGCCGCCGCGATGCCGGCGAATGAGTTCAGCGATCGCATAGACCGCCTCGGTCGAAAAGGCGACAACGGCGCTGCGCCGCGGCAGTCGCGTCAGCTTCTTCGGGCCGGCGTAAGTCAGCGTCGAGAGGCGCTCACGGAACCGGATCTCGGCAAAGGGGCAGAGGCGTCGCACGAGCGGCGCGATGGTCGCTGCGCCCATGAGCATCGTCTCCGACGCGCCGCGCGCGTGCATCAGGCGATGGGTGAAGACATGGCCGCGCTCCGGGTCGGCGCAGAGCTGGATCTCGTCGATCGCCAAAAATTCGACCCGGCGGTCGAGCGGCATCGCCTCGACGGTGCAGACGAAATATTGCGGATGGGCGGGGACGATTTTTTCCTCGCCGGTGATCAGCGCGACTCGGGCCGCTCCTCTCGCCTTGACGACCCGATCGTAGATTTCCCGAGCCAGGAGCCTCAGCGGCAGGCCGATCATGCCCGAGGAATGGGCCAACATACGCTCGACCGCGAGATGCGTCTTGCCGGTGTTGGTCGGGCCGAGAACGGCGACCAGTCGCGAAGAGTGCGGCGAGTTGGTCATGCGATGAATGTGGAGGAGGAAAGCCCGCGCTGCAAGCTTTGCGGCAGTCACGAATTCGGCGCCGCCGCACGCTTGACGGCCGGCGACGGTCTTGCGGCGGCCGCGGAACTGCGCGAGGCTCGGTTCAATCATCGGGAGGCTACGGGAGGCAAGCCATGTTCCACGGTCAGGTCCAAGGGACGGAGATCATCGCCCTCGATCCGCGTTTCAAGCCGCTCGTCGCCGGCTACGCGCGGGTCGAGCGCCTGTGGACCGGCGCGCGCTGGAGCGAGGGTCCGGCATGGTTCGCCGCCGGGCGATACCTCGTCTGGTCCGACATCCCGAACAACCGCATGCTGCGCTACGTCGAGCCTTCGGGCGAGGTCTCGGTGTTTCGCGAGCCCTCCAACAACTCGAACGGCAACACCGTCGACAATCAGGGCCGGCTCGTCACCTGCGAGCACCTGACGCGCCGCGTGACGCGGACTGAAGTCGACGGCTCGATTTCGGTCGTCGCCGATCGTTGGCAGGGCAAGCGGCTGAACTCGCCCAACGACGCCGTGGTGAAATCGGATGATTCCGTCTGGTTCACCGATCCGGCTTACGGGATCGACAGCGACAACGAGGGCGACCGCGCGGAGCCGGAAATCGACGGCTGCCATGTCTATCGGGTCGACGCCGGCGGAGCCGTCGAGCGCGTCATCAACGACATGGTGCGGCCGAACGGCCTCGCGTTTTCGCCGGACGAAAGCATCCTCTACGTCGCCGACACGGGGGCGACCCACAAGGAGAACGGACCGCGAGACATTCGCCGCTTCGCGGTGTCGAAGGACGGAAAGAGCGTGACCGGGGGAGAGGTGTTCGTCAAATGCGAGGCCGGCCTGTTCGACGGCTTCCGCGTCGATCGGCAGGGACGGATCTGGACCAGCACCAACGAGGGCGTCCATTGCTACGATGCGGACGGAACCCTGATCGGCAAGATCCTCATTCCAGAAATCGTCGCCAACGTGACCTTCGGCGGAGCAAAGCGCAACCGGCTGTTCATCTGCGGCACGACATCGCTCTATTCGATCCTGCTGATGACCAACGGCTCGAAGCTCGGCTGAGCCCTAGGGGCGGCAACCGCAGAACCCAAATCAGGCGCAAGGTTTTGCGCCGGTACCCGAGAGAGGAACAAATGGGCGCGCAAATCAGCTTTAATCGTCCTGATGGACGCGAGGCCAAAGGTTATCTTTCGAACGCCGCACGGGGCGACGCCCCGGGACTCGTTGTCATCCAGGAATGGTGGGGGCTGCAGGAGCAGATCAAGACGATGTGCGACCGTTTCGCGCTGTCGGGCTTCGACGCCCTCGCGCCCGATCTCTACAATGGCGTGGTCGTGCCCTATCACGACTCGGAAGCCGCCGGGCGGGAGATGTCGTCGCTCAATTTCATCGACGCGACGGAGCAGACGGTTCGCGCCGCAGTCCAGTATTTGAAACGCAATGGGGCGAAGGCTGGCCTGACCGGCTTCTGCATGGGCGGGGCGGTCGCGGTCATCGGCGCGGCGCGCATCCCGGAGCTGACGGCGGCCGTGACCTTTTATGGCCTGCCGCCCGAACAGGCCGTCAAGCCCGCGGACGTCAGAGTCCCTTTGCAAGGACATTTCGCCAATCGGGACGACTACGTCACGCCGAAGGCGGTCGACGCCTTCGAGCACGCCCTGAGGGCGGCCGGAAAGGACTTCGAGTTCTTCCGCTATGACGCCGGTCACGCCTTCGTCAACGAGCAGCGCATGGAGGTGCATGACCGCCACGCGGCGGAGCTCGCGTGGGGCCGGGCGACGGCGTTTTTCAAAAAACACCTCGCTTAGTCCGCCCGAGCGCAGCCATGGAGCTGGGCCTGAAGGGCAAAGTCGTTCTCGTCACCGGCGGCTCAAAGGGGATCGGGCTCGCCTGCGCCGAGGCCTTTCTGGCCGAAGGCGCGCGTGTCGCGATCTGTTCGCGGACGAAAGCCAACGTCGATCACGCCTGCGCCTCTCTGCCGGGCGCGCTCGGACTGGCGGCCGACTGCGCCGACGCGGCCGCAGCCGCGGACATGATCGGCAGGGTCGAAACCCATCTCGGACCAATCGACGTGCTCGTCAACTCGGCGGGCGCGGCGCGGCGGACGCCGGCGCCCGAATTGACGCCGGCGGTTTGGCGGGGCGCTTTCGATGCGAAGTTCTTCTCCACCATCAACGTCATCGACCCCGTGGTGAAGCGTATGGCCGAGCGTGGCGAGGGCGTCGTCGTCAGCATCATCGGCGCCGGGGGAAAGGTCGCTTCGCCGACCCATTTGGCGGGCGGCTCGGCCAACGCCGCCCTCATGCTCGCGACCGCCGGCCTCGGCGCCGCCTACGCGCCCAAGGGCGTCAGGGTCCTTGGGGTGAGCCCGGGCCTGACCGAAACCACCCGGGTGGCGGAAGGGCTGGCGGCGGAGGCGCGGCTCGCCAGCATCAGCCTCGACGACGCGCGCCGCCGGAGCGTCGACCGGATCCCGATGGGCCGAATGGCGCTGCCAAGCGAGATCGCCGCGGTCGTGGTCTTTCTCGCTTCGCCTCGGGCCGGCTACGTGACCGGCGTGACCCTGTCGATGGACGGCGGTCAGTTCCCCGTCGTGATTTGAGCGCGTCCTCGCCCGCTTCGTCGGACTTTGGTCAGGAGGCGGCCTTGCGGCGCGAGGAAAGCGGGGTCATCCGACGGATTTGCGCCGCGCTCGAGTGTTTGGGAAGCTTTTCCGCAATTCCGTAGAGGCGATCGCGCCGGTCGATTTCCGCCATGACATCGTTGGGCGTCACGCCGCATTCGGCCCAGATGACGGCGAGATGGTAAAGCATGTCGGCGCTTTCGAGGATGACCGATTCGCGATTCATCAGGACCGCGTCGAGGCCGACTTCGACCGCCTCCTCGGCAAGCTTCTTGGCCATCTTTTGCACGCCGTCGCGGAAAAGCTTGGACGTGCGCGAAGCGGAAGGACTGCGCTCGCGCGCCTCCTGAACGGCCTCAAAGAGCCTGTCGAGCGAATCAGCCACGCTTTTCACATTATCCTCACCGGAACGGATAATGCGGAGTTTTCATTCCCGAAGTATGACAGTATCGCTTCGTCCGCGAAGTTTTTGCGAAATTCTGACGAAGGCTTGTTGAAAACTTAGCCGTCAGGCCGCCACCAGAGCCTCGAACATCGGGCGCCCGTCGACGCCGCCGATCAGCGGGTCGATCAGGTTCTCCGGATGCGGCATCAAGCCGAGGACGTTGAACCGCTCGCTGAACACGCCGGCGATGCCGTTCTCCGAGCCATTCGGGTTTGACGTTTCGTCAACCTCGGCCTCCCGCATCGCAATAGCGGAACGCCACCCGCCCGGCGTCTTCGATCGCCTTGACCGTCTCGTCGTCCGCTTCGAAATTGCCTTCGCCGTGAGCGATGGCGAATTTGACCACCTGTCCCGGCGCATAGTTGCGGGTGAAGGCGGTTCCGACGTTCTCGACCCGAAGGTGCTGCATCCTGCAGACGAAGCGCCGGGCCGCGTTGCGCATCAAGACGCCCGGCAGGAGCCCAGCCTCGCACAGGATCTGGAAGCCGTTGCAGATTCCAAGCACCAACCCGCCCCTCGCGGCATGCCGGCCGACCGCCTGCATGATCGGCGACCGGGCGGCAATGGCGCCGCACCGCAGGTAGTCGCCATAGGAAAAGCCGCCCGGAAGCACGACGAGATCCGTTCCGGCGGGCAGATCCCGGTCGCCATGCCACAGGACAGCGGGGGAATGACCGGTCGCTTGTCGCAGCGCGCGCGCGGCGTCCTGCTCGCGGTTGGATCCGGGAAAGAGGATGACCGCCGCCTTCATCGTCTCAGGCGATCTCGATCGCGTAGTTTTCGACGATCATGTTGGCGAGCAGGCGCTCGCACGCCTCGCTGAGGGTCTTGCGCGCGGCTTCGCGATCCGCGCCGTCCAACTCGATGTCGAAGACTTTGCCCTGCCGCACGGACTTCACTCCGTCGATGGACAACGATCGCAGCGCGCCCTCGATCGCCTTCCCCTGCGGATCGAGCACTCCGGATTTCAGCGTGACCGTGACGCGCGCTTTCAAGCCTTGAGTCTCCGTTCGGTCAGGCCGCGTTCGACGCCGGGGCCATGGTCAGAAGCGCGTAAAGCGCCGTCGGATCGCGCGTGGCGCGCAGCTGCGCAGCAATCGACGCATTGCGCAACAGGCGCGCGCTCATCGCCAGCGCCTTGAGGTGATCCGCGCCCGCCGACTCGGGCGCGACCAGCATGAAGATGAGATCGACGGGAAGTCCGTCCGGCGCGTCGAAATCGATCGCGCGCTCGAGCCGGGCGAAGACGCCGAAAATATCCTCGCATTTTGCGAGTTTTCCGTGCGGGATGGCGACCCCGTCGCCCACTCCGGTCGAGCCGAGCCGCTCACGCTGCAGCAGCGCGTCAAAAATCTCGCGGGCCGGCAGGCCGGAAACGAGCGCGGCGCGCTCGCTCATTTCCTGCAGGGCCTGCTTCTTGCCGTTGACTCGCAGGGCTGGGAGAACGGCGTCCGGCTTGATGAGCTGGGATAACGACATTTCCGTTCCGAATGTTCGAAGGTCGTTCGCGCATGTCCTCAGTGCGGATCGAGCCACCCGATCGCCCCGTCGCGGCGGCGGTAGACGACATTGACCCGTCCGCTGCCGGCGTGCTCGAAAATCACGACCGGGGCGCCGGTCAGATCGAGCTCTGCCACCGCCGACGCGACGGAAAGGGATTTCAGCGCTTCGGTCCCCTCCGCCACGACAACCGGATTGAAGCCTTCTTCAGGTTCTTCGTCCTCATGGGGCGGAGCCTCCACCGTGTAATTCGCCACCTTGCCTTGGCCATTGCCGGCCCCGGCGTGTCCCTTGAGGCGCTGCTTATAGCGGCGCAAGCGCGCTTCGATCTTGTCCGCGGCCTGTTCGAAACACGGATAGGGCTCGTGCGCGCGGCCTTCCGCGTGAAGGGTGACGCCCGAACTCAACCGCAGCGTGCAGTCGGAGCGGAATCCCGAACCGTCGCGTGTGATGACGACGTGGCCGCCGACGGTTCCGTTGAAGTAGCGGGCGACGACCGCCCTCGACTTTTTCCAGGACATGCAGACGCAAAGATTCCCCGATATCGAGGTTCTTGCCGGTTACTCTCAAAGTCATCGATGATTGGCCTGTCTCTAAGGCGAGCAGGAGGCTCACGGACCGCCGCTCGTGCATGCGCGCCGACCGGCTCGCGCTTTCGCCTGATCCGTCCTGCTTCGCCAAGCACGATTCACGAGCGGCCGGTTCGTCGATAGCGTTAGGAGCCTGTCGCTCGCATGTCAATCGTTGTAGCAAAGCTTTGTTCCAATAGGAGAATTTGATTTCAAAGTTCTGCCGCCTCGGAGGCCCCGCGCGCGCTGGAAGAACGGAGAGGGGGCATCTTCAGCTTCCGTCTTTCCACCGACGAGGGGATTTTGAGACTGTCGCGGTATTTGGCGACGGTGCGGCGAGCGACGACGATGTCGGCCTTGCGCAGGCGCTCGACGATGCCGTCGTCGGAGAGGACATCCAATGGGTGTTCCTCGTTGATCATCTGGCGAATGCGTTGGCGAACGGCCTCCGCCGAGTGGGCTTCGCCCGAATCCACCGACGCGATGGCGGCCGTGAAGAAATACTTCATCTCGAACAAACCCCGCGGGGTCTGGATAAACTTGTGCGCCGTGGCGCGCGAGACGGTCGATTCGTGCACGCCAATCGCCTCGCCGACCATCTTCAGGTTGAGCGGCTTCAGCCTGGAGACGCCTTCGACCAGGAAGGAGTCCTGGCGCCGCACGATTTCGCTCGCGACATTGAGAATGGTGCGCGCGCGCTGTTCGAGACTCTTGGTCAGCCAGTTCGCCGACTGAAGTTGGCTGGAGACGTATTGCTTGTCTTCCTCCCGCTTGGCTCCTCGCCGGATGGTGGCCGCGTAGGTTTCGTTGACCAGCACGCGTGGCAACGCCTGGGCGTTGAGCTCGACGCGCCAGCTCCGGTCGGGCCCGGCGGTCACATAGACGTCGGGGATCGCCGGGGAGCCCGGAGGATCGCCGAACGCCCGTCCCGGTTTCGGTTCGAGGCGCTTGATTTCGGCGATCATGTCGAAGAGATCCTCGTCGTCGACGCCGCAGAGCCGGCGCAGCAGGGGAAAGTCGCGCCGCGCCAGCGCCGGCAGGTTCTCGATCAGGACCTGCATGGCCGGATCGAAGCGATCGCGTTCGCGCAGTTGCAGGCCTAGACATTCGGCCAGGCTGCGGGAGAACACGCCGGTCGGCTCCAGCGCCTGCATGCGGATCAGCACCATCTCGACCGTCTCGGCTGTCGCCCCGAGCCGTTCCGCAATCAGCTCGGTTGAGCCGACGAAGTAGCCCGCCTCGTCAACGCCGTCGATCAGCGCCGTGCCGATCATCCGTTCGACCGGATCGACCAGGAGAAGGCCGGCCTGCCGTTCGAGATGATCTCGCAGCGACAGGGTCTCGGCGACATAGGCTTCGAGCTCCGGGGCGTCGCCCATGTCCAAGCCACCGCCGCCGATTCCCGTCCAGGCGTTCGCCGTCAGGCCGTCAGGCGGCTGGACCGTTGAGACAGGAGCAGCAAGATCGGGCTCAAAAGCATTCTCGACTTCGGTGCCGAGATTGGCGGCAAGACCGGCTGCGTCGACTTCGAGGGCCTCCGACGCCCAGTCGCCGGGTTCAGTGGCCGCTTCTTCGGCCGGAGCGCCGTCTCGCTCCGGCGCAAGGGGCTCGGAAGCATCGCCGGCCTCGTGCTCCTCGGCCCGCTCCAACAGGGGATTGCTCGCGAGCTCCGTCTCGATGAACGCGCTCAATTCGACGTTCGGCATCTGCAACAGCTTGATCGCCTGAAGCAGTTGCGGCGTCAGGACCATGGTCTGACCCTGCCGCATCGTTAATTTGGCCGAAAGCGCCATCGATCTCCGTCACCCAGCCCCCGCCGCCGCCCGGCGGGAATTCGCGGCTCGTTTTTTGCTTGTCGAGGCCTATAACACAAGCCTAGTTTCTATCGATATTACGAAAAGTGCGGAGTTCCAGGCTGCTCGCCGCGACCCTGGGCCGGGGGCCCGGCGACGCCTCAGCGCGTTCTCTCGACTCCTGCAATACGCCCGTCCGGAAATTTTCATATAAAGACTTGCTTATATGTTTATTGCGTGATGCCGGAGTGGCTGCTAAGGGAGCGCTCGAAATAACCCGGGAACTTGCCGTCCATGACCAAAGCTGTCGATTACGCCGTCGCTGATCTCGGCCTTGCCGCCTTCGGGCGCAAGGAAATCGCCATCGCCGAGACCGAAATGCCCGGCCTCATGGCGACACGGGCAGAATATGCCGCGGTTCAGCCCCTCAAGGGCGCGCGTATCGCCGGCTCTTTGCATATGACGATCCAGACCGCGGTGCTGATCGAGACCCTGAAGGCGCTTGGCGCCGACGTGCGTTGGGCGTCCTGCAATATCTATTCGACCCAGGACCACGCGGCTGCGGCGATCGCCGCAGAAGGAACGCCGGTGTTTGCCGTCAAGGGCGAGAGCCTCAAGGACTACTGGGAGTACACCCACCGCATCTTCGAGTGGGCGGACGGCGGCTGCCCGAACATGATTCTCGACGATGGCGGCGACGCGACGCTGCTCATCCATCTCGGGCTTCGCGCCGAGCAAGGGGATGTGAAGTTCCTCGATACGGCCGCGAACGAGGAGGAGGAAGTGCTCTACGCCGCGATCAAGGCGCGGCTGAAGAGCCATCCCGGCTGGTACGGCCGCAACGCCGCCGCGATCCGCGGCGTCACGGAAGAAACGACCACCGGCGTGCACCGGCTCTATGTGATGGCGAAGGAAGGCAAGCTTCTTTGGCCGGCGATCAACGTCAACGACAGCGTCACCAAGTCGAAATTCGACAACCTCTACGGTTGCCGAGAGTCGCTGGTTGACGGCATCCGCCGCGGCACCGACGTGATGATGGCCGGCAAGGTGGCGATGGTCGCGGGCTTCGGCGACGTCGGCAAGGGGTCGGCGGCAAGCTTACGCAACGCCGGTTGCCGCGTCATGGTCTCGGAAATCGACCCGATCTGCGCGCTTCAGGCGGCGATGGAGGGCTACGAGGTCACGACAATGGACGACGCCGCGCCGCGGGCCGACATTTTTGTCACCGCGACCGGCAATGTCGACGTGATCACCCTGGACCACATGCGCAAGATGCATGACCGGGCGATCGTCTGCAACATCGGCCACTTCGATTCGGAGATCCAGGTCGCCGCCCTGCGCAATTACAAGTGGAACAACGTCAAGCCGCAGGTCGACGAGATCGAGTTCCCCGACGGCAAGAAGATCCTGCTTTTGTCGGAAGGCCGCCTCGTCAATCTGGGCAACGCGACCGGGCATCCGTCATTCGTGATGTCGGCTTCGTTCACCAACCAGACACTCGCCCAGATCGAGCTTTTCACCAAGCCCGGCCGTTACGAGAAGCAGGTCTACACCCTGCCGAAGCACCTCGACGAGAAGGTCGCTTCGCTTCATCTGGCCAAGATCGGCGTGAAGCTGACCAAATTGACGCCGGAGCAGTCGAAGTACCTCGGCGTCGCCGAGAACGGGCCGTTCAAGGCTGACCACTACCGGTATTGACGGCGCTCGCGCGTCCGAGGAACGAGGCGCCGGCTCCGAGAGGAACGCCGCGCGCCGCTCGGGCGCATTCGAACGGAGGCGGATCAAGCCTTTCCGACGTGCGACGCCACGCGTTTCCTGAGCGAAACCAGCCACTGGGCGGCGCGCTTCGTGAAAGGCGCCGAGGAAGGGCGCATCGGATCGCTGGGGCGCGACGCGAAGGAATGAAGCGGAGAAACGGACGGGCGAATCGGAGTCATTTTGGACCTCCTGAATTCAAGGACCGCTTGTGGATGTGAATATCCCAGTATTGGGCTTCAAACGCAAGTAGGGATTCTACTTAGCGGCAAAGGCTTCAAGGCGGGTTAACGCTTTCGGCCGTACCTCGCAGGCTGGGTCTCGCTTGCACCCGCGGCGTCACCCCAAGGAGCCTAGGAGGACGCTTCAACAGCGGAATATTCCCCTGCTCTTGCGCAAAATCCCTGTTCTTCGAAAAAGCCCCTTGTTCTTCGAATCCAAATTGCCTGCTGTGCGGACCGGAGTGGCGTTCCGCGACGACGTTCGGCCGATGTCCGCATTCGCCGGCGCGATGCCGCCCGAGCGGCGCCGTGCCTGTTGCACTCTCGGGCGGCGTGAAAATTACTGGCGAAAATCGGGTTTTCGTGCTATATTTGTTCTCCTTAGAAAGCGCCCGATGACCATTCCCGTTACGCTCTTGCCCTCGTGCGCGTCTTCGCCACCTCGCAGGCCGGCGCGCAATTCGTCCGGCCTGCGGCTTTTGCGCCGACACCGCCGGGAGTCGCCGGAAGCTTAAAAGTCGGGGCTCTTTCGCTCTAACGTCTTGAAAAGGCTCAAAACGGCAATGGGCAGGCCTTGTTGCGAGTTGGCGTCGATGCGCTATTGGCGCCAGGCTTGGCGCCGGCGCCTCGGCTTCTTGGCCCGCTCAGGTGCTGGGGTCGCAAAGGCCGTGACCGGCGTCGGCGACCTGCGCGATGAGCTCGAACGATCTTAGGCGCGCGGCGTGATCGTACACGTCGGACACGATGATAAGCTCGTCGGCGCCGGTCTCCGCGACGAGCGCGTCAATGCCCGATCGGACCGTGTCCGGGGCGCCGACAATCGAACGGGCGAGCATGCGCATCGCCTGGGCCTTCTCGACCGGCGACCAATAGCTTTCGATGTCTTCGATCGGCGGCTGGCTCAGGCCTCTCGCGCCGCGGAAGATGTTGGCGAAAGACATCTGCTGGGTCGTCGCGAGACGCCGCGCTTCCCTGTCGCTCTCGGCCGCGATGATGTTGACCCCGACCATCGCATAAGGACGCTCGAGTTGCTCGGATGGCTTGAAGCCGCGGCGGTAGATTTGTAAGGCCGGGATGAGCAGATCAGGAGCAAAGTGCGAGGCGAAAGCGTACGGCAATCCCAGTTCCGCCGCGAGCATCGCGCCGAAATGGCTCGATCCGAGAATCCAGAGCGGCACTTTTGCGCCAGCCGCCGGCACCGCCTGGATGCGCTGCCCGGCAACGGCGGGCGCCAGGAACGCCTGCAGTTCGAGAACGTCCTGCGGGAAGGTTTCCGCCGCCTCCGGCGCGCGACGCAAGGCCCGCAGCGTGGCCTGATCCGTGCCGGGAGCGCGGCCCAATCCGAGATCGATGCGACCCGGAAAGAGACGCGCCAGCGTCCCGAACTGCTCGGCGATGACATAGGGCGCGTGGTTGGGCAGCATGATGCCGCCGGCTCCGACGCGGATCGTTCTCGTCCCCGCGGCGAGATGGGCGAGCACGATCGACGTCGCGGCGCTGGCAATTCCCGGCATATTGTGGTGCTCCGCCACCCAAACGCGGCGATAGCCCCATCGCTCGGCATGGACCGCCAGATCGCGGGCGTTGTCGAGCGCGCCCCGCGCGTCCGTCTCTTCGGTCACGCGAACGAGTTCGAGAATGGAAAGCGGCGTCATTGCGCGCGTCCGGGTCGGCCGCCTTCTCCCCTAAACCGCAAGCAGGCCGCCCTCCGTCGGCGCCGGTCGCGCGCGCTGGTTATAGAGCAGCTTCGTGCGTCTCTCGCGCTCTTCCGCAGACAAGCTGTCGACGTCTTCTGTCGGGCCGGCGGTGACGGCGAGGCCACGCTGCACCGCAGGGCGCTGATTCAGTTCCTCGAACCAGCGCTTGAAATATCTGAACTCGTCGATGTTCTGGCCCTGCGCCTGCCAGTTCACGGTCCATGGATAGCTGATCATGTCGGCGATGGTGTATTCGTCGCCGGCGATATAGCGCCGGTCATAGAGCCGGTTGTTGAGGACGCCATAGAGCCGGTTGGTCTCGTCCGTGAAGCGGCGAACCGCGTAGGACTGGTCGCCTTGCTTGTCCCCCAAGCGCCGGAAATGACCGCCCTCGCCGAGCTTGGGGCCCTGATTGGCCATCTGCCACATCACCCATTGATTGACCTCGTAGCGGCGACGCATCTCTTGCGGATAGAACCGCCCGGCCTTCTCCGCGAGATACATCATGATCGCGCCGGATTCGAAGACGCTGATCGGCGGCCCGCCGTCGGCCGGCGCATGGTCGACGAGCGCCGGCATGCGATTGTTCGGACCGATCTTGAGATACTCAGCCTTGAACTGATCCCCTTTGCCGATGTTGCAGGGCACGATGGTGTACGGCATCCCCAGCTCTTCCAGGAGGATCGTCACTTTCTTGCCGTTCGGAGTCGGCCAATAGTGGAGGTCGATCATAGGACATGCTCCCTGTTTTGTGACAAAAGGACCTTTTGATGGCTCGACCGGCCGGGTCACGCGGCGTGACACGCGAACTCTCAAACGGGCGAGCTGCAACGGTCAGTCGAGAGGAACGGTCAGCGCCGATTGATTGCAGAAGGTCGGCCGCTGGATGGAGAAGCCGACCAAGCGGGAGACATCAGCAGCGACGCGCTAGCAGCAGCATAGTACCGGGCCGGACGTCCCGCGTGGGACTCGCGCGTGGCGGGCGGGCGGCGTATTTGTACCGCGCAACGTCGTCCGCCGGTCGCTGGCCGATCCGACGAATTGCACGCGCGAAGGCTGGGGAGCGCGCCCGGGACCCGCGGCGAGGCGGCCGGCAGCGCCTTTGAGGAGCGCCCTCAGCGCCTGGGGCTCGACATGGTCGGCGCGCATGACCGCCTGGATCAGCGAGTCCGCCAAGAGTTCATCAACACTTGGGCGGTACGACATAACCTGCTTCCTTTTGGTTTTAGGCGACCAAACAATCTCCCGCGCCGTCGATTGGCGGGCGCGTTGACTTTCGGCGCGGTGGTGTGTTACCGATCAGTAACAAAATCTAGATACCGAACGGTAACATTCTAGTCAAGAGCGATGGCGAAAGAAAAATCAAACCCGGACGGGGAGGCCATTGCAGCGGAGATCTGCGCGCCGCGTCCCCGGGAGCGACTGGTTGCGTGCGCGCAAGACTTGTTCCACCGCCATGGCATCCGCGGAGTTGGGGTCGAAGCCATAGCTGAAGCGGCGGGCACCAATAAGATGACGCTCTATCGCCACTTCGGCTCGAAGGACGAACTGATTCTCGAGTATCTGAACGACAAGGGAAAGAAGTCCGACGAGATTTGGGCGGAGATCGAAGCTGCCAACCCTGGCGAGCCGGTCGGCCAGCTTTACGGTTTTGTCGAGAAGGCGGCGAAATTCATCGCCGAGGACGAGCGTGGCTGCGATCTTGCGAACGCCGCGGTCGAATTGACAGAGGAGGGTCACCCTGGGAGGAGGTTGATCGAGGAATTTAAGGTGCGTCAGCGCGATCGCCTGGCCAACCTCTGCCAGGCCGCGGGCGCATCGCAACCGGATCTGCTCGCCGACGCGCTCGTTCTTCTGATCGAGGGCGCGCGGGTCAGCCGCCGCAGCGTCGGGACCGGAGGGCCGAGCGCAAATCTTGTGCGAACGAGCGAAGCGGTGATTTCCTCGTTCGGTGTCCGGCCCTCCAAACCGAGTCGGTCCTGATCCCACCCGATCGAACCTTCGACTGAGAGCGGCAGGCGTGCGATGCCTGCTGCTACCGCGGGCGCTTCAGCGCGCGCCGCGTCCGGCCGAAAAGGTCCGACGGCTGCGCTCCCGCCAGCCACAGCCCCGCCGCCAGCGCCGGAAAATAGACCCCAACGCCAATCACCGCGAGCACCAGGAGGCGCGTTTCGCGGGCGAAGCGCGGCAGATGCGACAGGGCCGAGACGAGCGGTTCGTCGGCGAGGGTCAGCGCCAGCGCCAGCGCGCCGCAGGCGAACAGGGCCGCCGCCGCGGTGGCGATGAAACGCGCGTCCGGCGACCGTCCAGCCGCGGCGGTGCGCAAGAGCGTACACGCCCACAACCTTGACCCACAGGCCGGCCGCGGTGGCGAGCGCCAGGCCCGGCGCGCCAAGCGGCCTGTAGAGCGCGACCTTGAGCAGGACGTTGAGCGCGACGCCGACCAGCGTGACCTTCATCGGCGTTGCGGTGTCGCCGCGCGACAGGAAGCTCGCCGAGACGATCCGGTCGACGAAAAGGGCCGGCATGCCGACCGAATAGGCCGCGAGCACGGCAGCCGCGTGGTGCGTCGCGCTCGCCTTGAAGGCGCCGTGTTCGAAGGCGGCGCCAATAATGAGGTCGGGGATGAGAAGAAAGACGACGACAAAAGGCGCGCCGAGCGCGATCGTGAGCGACGCGGCCCGGTTCTGTGCATGCAGCGCCGCGTCGGTGTCGCCGCGGGCGACCAGCATCGACATTTCCTTGAGCAGCACCGAACCGGTGGCGATGACGATGACGCCGCCCGGCAGCTGATAGAGGCGGTCGGCATAGCTGATCGCCGACAGGCCGCCGGTCGGCAGCAGGGAGCCGACGATCTGGTCGGCCAGGGCGCCGATCTGGTAGCTCGCCGAAATGCCGATCGCCGGTCCCAGCATCCAGAAAAACTGCCTGACCTCCGGCGTCCAGCGCGGCCATATCAGCCGCTCGAGCAAACCGCGCCGGCGCGCGTCGACCATCGCGATCGCGAGCTGCGTCGCGCCTGAGGCGAGGAAGCCAAAACTCGCCATGCTGGCCACGCCCGGCGAGATTTTTGGAAACCAGGCGGCGAAGGCGAGGAAGGCGATCATGCAGACATTGGCTGCGGCGGGCGCGGCCGCCGGCACGCTCCAGGAATTGTTGGCGTTGAGCGTCCCCTGATGCAGGGCGAACACGGCGATGAAGGCGATGTAGGGGAACATGATCCGCGACATCTCGACCGCGTGGGCGAACTTGTCCGGCTGGCTGACGAAACCGGGCGAAGTGAGTTCGACCAGAAGCGGCATGTCGAGGTAGACCAGGGCGAGGAGCGCGATCTGCGACAGGAGAAGGAGCGTGAACACCTGGCTGGCGAAATGGCCGGCCGCCTCACGTCCCTTGCGCTCCAGTACGCTGGTGTAGGTCGGCAGGTAGGCCGAGTTGAACGAGCCCTCGCCGAAGATCTGCCGAAACTGGTTCGGCAGCTTGATCGCCGCCACATAGGCGTCGTTCAGCGCGCCGCCGCCGAGCAGCGCCGCGAGCCCCATGTCGCGCAGGAATCCCGTCAGCCGCGAGGCGATCGTCCAGCCGCCGACGGAGAAAATGTTGCGGTACATGCGCGACATGGCGCTTGTGCCTTTAGCTGGATTCGGCCGGCCGCGGCAAAGAAACGGGAAACCTTTCACCCGAGGGGCGCCAAGGCCCTGATTCGCCGCCGGTCACCTCCGGCAGTGCGGCAGGCCGGGTCGGCCGCACCTGGGCGCCCCTTCCGTTCGCATGCGGCGGCTTTCGCTCCGCGGCGGCGGGGAGTCTCCGCGACGTGTTCGGCGCGGTTTCCGGCCGCGCGAGCTTCCCGGCGCCCGCCGGATTCTGCGCCTTCGGGAGCGTCTCCATCGCCTTCGGCGCCTTGAGCGGCTCGGCCCCGCGCGGCTTCTCGCCCTTCGCTGGCTGCGCGGCGCCGGGAAGCGGCTTCTGCTCTGCGTTCGGCGCGCTCTTCTGGGCCTGACCGGGGGCCTTCGCGCCCGGCGCCAGCTTCTCCTCGGCTTTTGGCGCGGCGCTCTGGGCTGGAGCGGATGTGGTCTGCGCCGAAGCGGCGGCCTTCGCCGGGACGATGCCGGGACCCTTGAGATCGCCGGGACGGGGCGTCGCCGCCACCGCGGGCTTGCCGAGGTTGGCGGAACGGAACTGCTCGGGGTCCACGCTGGCGGCGCGGGCCTGACTGAGCTGAGCCGGGGTCGGCCGGACGTGCTGCTCCGCCGTCACCTGTTCCTGTTCCGGCGTCGGCTTCAAGGGATTCCCGCCCGGACCTCCATTGTAGCTCGCCCGGCCGACTCCGGTTGGTACGACAACCGGCTGACTGTAGACATTGACAACGCGGATCCCGCCGAAATTGTTGACAGTCGCGTTGTAGGAGAATCGTCCTTTGTCCCACCGGCCGCCTTCGTAGCCGACGCCATTGTAGCCATAGCCGTAGTTAACGCCGCCATAGAAGCCGACATGGGCGGCCCAATATCCGCGATGGAAGAAATAGACGCCACCCACGAACGCCCAGTATCCCGGGGTCCACAGGAGGCCCTCCTGCGGCGGTTCGACCCAAACGCCCGGCACCCAATAGTAATCGTCGTTGTTCCAGGCCCAGTAGCCGGGCGTCCAGATGTATCCGAGAGCCGGCATCGGCGGCTGCTCGTATTCGGGCAGCGGCGGCGGCACCTCGTCGGACTGGATGACCGGTCCCGAAAACGCGGCGACGTCGCCGGCGGCCGGGCAGATGCAGGTCTGGGCGATTGCCGGCGCGGCCGAAGCCCAGCCGGCGATCAGCAGCGCGGCGGCGGCGCGCGACAGGAAACGCATGCAGTCCTCTTCAGCTTGAGGCGAACCTCAGCCGGAAGCGACCGGGATACCGCTGTTTCGCTGCCGACTGTTTCGCTGATCGCCCCGCCATCCCGCTTTTGCCGTCGGTGAACAAACACGCTGTGGCCGTTTGTCCCGCACAAGCTTAGCCTCGCGGCTGAGCGCCAATTGAGCTCGTCAGGTGACTGCTGTTTGCGACCTTAGTGTGACCCGGGCGGGGTGCTTCCGGTCGGCCTGGGCTCGTCGTCCCGCCGCTTCACGCGCCTGCTTTGCGTTGGCAAAGTCGCGATTTCACTCCGATCGCGGCGGAAGGCGCGGTTCGACTCTTCTCGCCGACTTTATTGCCGCTGACGCCGCGCAACCTCAGGCGACAGCGCACGCTTTGCCGTGCGCCCGCTCTTTTTCGGGCCGCCGCGCCTGTTTCGCGAGGCGGTCGGTTGCGGCCGCCGCCCTCAGTGGGTCTCAGCTACATTCTTCGGATGTTGCGGAGCGACCTTGATGAAGTCCGCGTCAACAGTGCATGCGATTGCCAGCGCTGAACCGTCGCCGGCGGCAAGCTCGCTACGGCCAGCCGCGGGGATAACGATATCGAAGCGTTGAGGCGGCGTCGAGAGGGCCTCATCGTCCGCCGCGGCGGTGAGCACCGTGACGCGGCAAGCGTTGGGCGCCTACAAGAAGTAGCCGACAAAACGGGTTGGACCGACGACATGAACGAAGCCGGCCATCGGCTTGTAAGTGGAAACCGAGGCCAGATACTCGGCATGCGAATTTGTCGCCGCGAAGGTCGGTTGCACCAGGGACGCCAGGACGACAGACGATAGGAGAACTGATGTAAATGTCACGGCTGCGCGCCTTTTCATTTTAATTGGCGACTGCTATTCTCAATCGCCCGATAAGGGCTCCTAGCCGGTTGGGTAGGAATACGCTGTGATGCGCATCACACTTCGACGGTTATTCTTGATTCGCAGCGGCCTTCGGTCCTGGCGGCGTCAGTCGCCAATCTCTGAGCTGAGCCTATCCAGTGAGCGCCCGGTCGATATCGCGCCATAAATCATCGACGTCCTCGATGCCGGCGGAAAGGCGCAGGAGGTCGGGCGGGCAGGGCGAGTCGGGGCCTTCGATCGAGGCGCGGTGCTCGATGAGCGACTCGACGCCGCCGAGCGAAGTGGCGCGCTTCCACAAGGCGACGCGCGCCGCCGCTGCGATCGCGGCCTGTTCTCCGCCACGGACGCGGATCGACAGCATGCCGCCGAAGCCGCCCTGCATCTGCCGCCGCGCGACTTCGTGGCCGGGATGATGCGGTAGACCGGGATAGAGCACCTGCGACAGGGCGGCGTGATTGGAAAGGCGGACGGCGAGTTCCATCGCGTTTGCGGCCGCGGCCCGCACGCGCAGATCGAGCGTCCGCAAGCCGCGTGTCAGGAGGAAGGCCTCGAACGGATGGAGGATGAGCCCGTGCGTCTTGCGGATGGCGCGCGCCCGCTCGAACAATGCCTCGCCGCGAGCAAAGCAGAGCGCGCCGGCGATCACGTCGGAATGGCCATTGAGGTATTTGCTCGCCGAGTGCATGACCACGTCGGCGCCGAGCGCGAGCGGACAGGTAAAAACCGGCGTCGCGCATGTCGAATCGACCGCAAGCATCGCCCCGGCCGCGTGCGCAATGCGCGCGGCGCCCGCGATGTCGCTGACGCCCCACAGCGGATTGCAAGGCGTCTCGAGCCAGACCAGCCTTGTTTCTCCCGGCGTCACCGCTTTCTCCAGCGCCGGCAAATCTTCGGCGTCGGCGAAATCCACGCGAAGACCGAGCGCTGGGGCATCGTTCGCCAGCCAGGTGCGCAATCCATAGTACATGGCACGAGGCGCAACGATCCGCGCGCCCGGTCCGAGGCCCAAAAACAGAGCGACCGCCGCCGACATGCCCGATCCGAACGCCAGCGTTTCGCTTGCGCCCTCGAGAGCGCCGATGACCAATTCGGCCTCGCGCACCGTGTCGTTGTCCGGCCGACCATAGCTGTTGCCGCTGCGATAGAGATTGTCGGGATCGCGGATGAAGGTCGATGAGAGTTGGACCGGCGGGACGAGGGCGCGCGTTTGCTCATCGATCCGGCCCAAGGCCTGCGCCGCCAGCGTGCGTTGCCTCAAACTCTCGCTCATAGCGCGACGCCGCGCAAAAGCTTCGGCGCGCCGCGCCCGGCGCCGCCGGCCTCGACGATCATCAGATCTTTCAGCGCCGGCGCGCGGTCGACGAGCCTGAGGCCGAGATCGCGCAGGAGGCGCAGCGGGCCGAAGCCGTTGGAGAAGAGACGGTTCATGACGTCCATTCCCATGCCGCTCGCCGCGACGTCGAAGCGTCGGGCGCGCTCATAAGTCGCGAGCGGCCCGGGCGCGCCGGGATCGAGGCCGAGCCGCATCTCGGCGACGATCGACTCGGCGAGCGCCGCGACGTCGCGCAGGCCGAGATTGAGCCCCTGTCCGGCGATCGGATGCACCACATGCGCGGCGTCGCCGATGAGCGCGAGCCGCTCGCCGACGAAGCGGCGCGCAATCTGGAAGCGGAACGGAAAGGCTTCGACCCGCGACGCGAGGCGGAGCTCGCCGAGCTTCGGCGTGAAGCGTAGTTCGAGCTGGCGCAAGAAGTCTTCCGGCTCGAGCGCGACCAGCGCGCGGGCCTCGGCGCGAGGCTCGTTCCAGACGATGCTCGATTGCAGTCCGGGCATCGGCAGAATGGCGAACGGACCGGCTGGCAGGAAGTGCTGCTGGGCTACGCCTTCGTGGTCGCGCTCATGCGCGATCGTCGCGACGATGCCGGACTGGTCGTAGTCCCAGCCATAAGCCGGAACCGCGGCGAGCGTGCGCAGCTTCGAGCGCGCGCCGTCGGCCGCGACGGCGAGGCGGGCGCGCAAGCGCCGGCCGTCGGCAAGCGAAAGCTCCGCGACGCGCTTGCCAGGGCTCCAGCGGGCGACCGTGCCCGCGACGCGCTCGAACTCCGAGCCCGGCGCAAAGCGATGAAAGCGCCGCGACGACGTCGTCATTGAACGCCATATGGGCGAGCGGCCCAGCGCCTTTGGCGTCGAAATGGAGGTGGGGCAGCCGCACCGCATCGCGCACGTCCCCGTCCATGATCTCCATCGAATGGACGGTTTGGGCCTTCGGAGCAATCGCCTCCCAGGCGCCGATGCTTTCGAGAAGCCGCCGGGGCCCTTCGGCGATCGCCACCGTGCGTAAGGCCGGGCGACGCGAGTCGGCAGCAGGAGGCGGCGTGGGGTCGACGACGGCGACCGCGGCGCCGGTCCCGAGCGCGCCCTTGACCGCTGCCGCCAACGCGAGGCCAGACGCAGCCCCGCCGGCGATGGCGACGTCGAAGACAGGCGGGGACTCGGTCAAAGGCGCTCCGTGGCCATTGCGCCCATTGTGGGATGCTCAGCGGCGGGGCGCAATCACGCACGATAAGTCGCTTGCTCGACGCGAGCAATTGGGACAATGGCTTGGAAGGTGATGCTGCGACGGCCGGCTCAGGCAAGATCAATAATTGTAGAAGACCCGGTTCATCTCTGCGCCGCCCTTCACGCCCGGCGACATCATGGTCATCGGCGCGGAGAGGCCATGCTGCCGGTCGTGGTCGAGGGGGCTGTAAATCCGGTACTGGCCCGGCGGCAGAGCCAGGCTCAGGCGTACGGATTGTCCCGGCGACAGCTTCTCCGTCTGCTCGATCGGCGTTCCTCCCGGCGACGAGCCGGATGCGATCGCCAGCGCATGGGGCCGTTCGCCGCGGTTCACCACCGTGAGATTCACCTGCTTTGACCGAAAGCCGATGTCGCGCAAGTCGAAGCCTCCGTCGTGGAGAACGATTGTCGCCGGCAACGGCTTCGCGACGGCGACCGGGGCGCCGAGCACAATCGCCGAAACGATCGCTAACCCGGCGAGGCGCGGGCTATAAGTCATCGCACGCCCCTCACTTGCTAGCCTGCTGCACCGGGCAGGTCCCGCTATCCGACTTCTTGTCCGCCGCTTTCACCGGGTGAAGCTTTGCGTTCTTGATAGGTTCGGTCACCTGGGTCGGAAATTTGTCCTGGCCCGCGGGATAACAGTCCTTGTCGAGCAGATAGGCGATCACCGCGGCGTATTGATCGGGCGAGAGCGAGCCGGGGTTGTCGCGCGGCATCTGGGTGACGACGAGATGGCGCATGTCGGCCACCGACCATCCGAGAAGGTCCGCCTTCTTCAGGAACGCCGTGCCGGCAATCGCCGGCGCGGATTTCCCTTGGAGCTGTTCGCCGTGGCACGAGGCGCAATTCTGAATAAAGACTTGCTGCCCCTGCTCGGCTTGCGCCTCGGTGTAGAGTTTTGGCGGATCCGCCGCTTTTTGCTGACCGCTGTCGGGCTGGGGCGCCGCGGGCTTGCCGGCCCCGGTCGAGGAACCCGCGGCCGGGCTGTTGACGGCGGCGCCGCCCGATCCCGAAGATCCAGCGACATTGGCGCAGATCGTCCCGATCTTGCCCATTGCGGCGGTGTGGAGGACGACGGTTCCATTCTCGACGGAGATGTCCTGTGCTCCGATCGACTCGGGCAATCGGGTGTTCCGGTCACGGTCGCTGATCGCGACGAAAGTCAGGTAGCCATTTGCCACCCCGTAGGCCGGCGACTCGCCGGGCGTGACCTTCGGCCTGGCGCAGCCTGAGACCATAATTGCATCGTGGGGGACGCCGAGCGAGGTCGTCGCGAGAGCTCCGCGCAAGCCGGCCAGCGGTCCGATGTCGAAGTCGTGACCGAGCGCGACCAGCAGAGCCTCCAACGCCGACGAGGCGGACACCTGGAACTGCTGCAAGTCGTCGGCGTCGATCGCCTCGTGCAGCCGCGACTTGGCTGCGGAAGCATTCACCTCCGCACCCTGCACCGGCGATTTCCAGGGAGCCGAGCCGGCGTGGCTACTGAGCCATTGGAGATGACCGAGGGCGCCCTCCTCGTCGCCGGAAGCGCCAGCCGCCTGGCTGTATTCGGACCCTTTCGCCCCGACCAGCGCGTTGAGCGCGCGGTGGGCTGCAGACTTGTACGGGTCGGGTGCGTGTTCGGTCAGACTCAAGGCCGAATCAAGTTCTCCGACTGCCGCGTCGAGATCGTCGAGCGCGCCGAGCGCCTGGCTGTGGGGATCTTCCGCACCCCCGGCTGCCGCGCCCGCAACTCCGAGAGCGAGCATGCCTGCGATGGCTGCTGCAGCCGACAGGGGATGCAGCAGCCTTCTGACGAGCTTTGCGTTCATCGTTCCGTCACTGGTTCGAAGCGGCTTTTTGCTCGCCGGACACGAACGCAGTGAGATGGGCCGGACCGATCGCAGACTTGAGCTCCGGCACCTTGAGGAAGCCCGGGTCGCCGGAATTGACCAGCACGTAACGCTTGTTGCCCATCGTGAAAGTCGCCGGCGGCGCGATGATGCTGGCGCCGGTGTCGTATTGCCAGAGGATCTTTCCCGATTGGGCGCTATAGGCGTTGAACTTGCCGTCCAACGTCCCGCTGAACACGAGCGACTCCTGCGCCTCCGGCATCCGGCTCGACTGATAGTCCATCACCAGCGCGCCGCCGTTCGCCGGCAGGTCGAGATGATGGCGCCAGGCAGGCGCGCCGGTCGCCACGTCGATCGCGTTGAACCAGCCGCTGTTCGGTCCGACGAGGCTCGGGAAAGACCCGCCGAGATAGAACTGGCCGGCGACATAGACGGCCTTGTTCTCGGCGCTCCACTTGCCGCACTGGTTCGAACTGGCCACGAAGAAATTGTTGGTCGCCGGGTCATAGGCGCCGCCGTTGAATTCGACGCCGCCATTGGTGTTGGGACAGGCGTAATTGGAGCCGTTTTCCGCCGGGTGGGTGTCCTGGTTGAGCTGATAGCTCACCGGCGTGTGGCTGACGAGGTCGCCGTTTTCAGCGTTCAGGATCCAGAAGTTGCCGGCCTTGTCGCCGGCCGCGACCAGATTGGTCTCCTTGCCGTCGATCTTGCCCTTGAACAGCACGGGCGGCATGGCCGGATCCCAGTCATGCGTGTCGTGCGGGATGAACTGATGGTACCATTTCATCTGCGGCTTGTCGCCGGAGATTTCCACCGCGATCATCGAATTGGTGTAGAGATTATCGCCTTTCCTCTCGGCGCCGAGGAAGTCCGGCTGCGGATTGCCGGCGTCGAGGTAGAGCGTGTCGGACTTCGGATCGATCGCAACGCCGTTCCACACCGCGCCGCCGCCGCGCTTCCAGGAATCGCCTTCCCACGAATCGTGGCCCTTCTCCCCCGGTCCAGGGATCGTGTTGAATTGCCAGATCCGATTGCCGGTCTTTGGATCGAAGGCGCTGATATTGCCGATGCCGCCCCAGTCGCCGTCGGACACGCCGAGCAGGATCTTGCCCTTATAGGGGACCGGCTGCATCGTGTAGTAGCTGTCTTTCGGGTCTGCGACCGTCTGCTTGTTCCAAAGCTCCTTGCCGGTCTTCGCGTCGAGCGCCGCGAGATGCCCGTTGATCATCGCAATGAAGAGCTCGCCGTCATAGATCGCGACGCCGCGATTGCGCGGAAAGCCGACGATCTGCTCCGGCTTGGGGTTGTACTGCCACTTGAGCTTCCCGGACTTCGCATCGATGGCGTAAACGTCGTCCTTGTTGGACGTCGTGTAGATCGTGCCGTCCCATACGATCGGCGAAGCTTCGATTGGACCGTTGTCGGGGATATTGAAGGTCCAGGCGACCTGCATCTGGTCGACGTTCGACGGGCCGATCTCCTTTTCGTTGACCTGCCGGTCGCCGCTGTAGTCGCCGGCCGGCAGAATCCAGTTCGAGGCGTCGTTTTGCGAATTGATCAAATCCTGCGCCGAGGGTCCGGCGCTGCTGGCGGGCCGGGCGCCGGTATTGCCCGTTGTTTGGTTCGCTTCGTTGGTCGCCGCGAATGCGGCCGCCGACAAGGCCAGCACCGATGCAGTTCCGAGCGCTGCTGTAAGAGTAAGCGATTTGCCGAGGAAAATCCGAAGGACCGCTTGTCGCGCGTCACGCTTCATTCAAACCTCCCATGGGTCGCCCTCGTCAGGCCCGCGCACAAAGCCGCTGCGGCGGTCCTATGAGGCGCATCAATGGCGGCAACCGGCCGGCTGCAGATTTTGTTCCAGGTGTTGTTACAAATTTTTTTCTTTTTCTTTCGTTTTCCTTTCCCCTTCCTCTTTTCCCGCGCTGAGCCGAGACACGTGAGGAGCGCTGCGTTGGGACGGGAACCCGACTCAGCTTCAGTCGTTGATTCCCCGCGGTCGGCCCTTGCGCCGGCTGAATATCGGGAGACTACGATGTCGAAAGCTTTGATACTCGCGCTTGTTCTTGCGGGGTTGCCGGCGGCGGCCTACGCTGACGAGAACCCGGTCAGGGCCGGCGCTCAGGCGGGCGCAGCCGCCGCGGGCGCGGTCGGCGGGGCGGTTGGCGCCATCGTCGGAGCGCCGCTCGGCGCCGCGGCTGGAATCGTGGGCGGTTTAACGGGCGCTGAGGCCCCCCGCTTCCACCACTACGTCGTCGAGCAGGATATCCCGTCTTACACTTGGGCGGATCATCCGCATGTCGTCGTCGGCGACGTCCTGCCGGCCGAGGGCGTGACGCTTTATCCGGTGCCACCGCAGTACGGGGTGTCCCGCTACGAATATACGGTCGTCGACCGCACGCCGGTGCTGGTCGATCCGCAGACCCGCAGAGTGGTCGAGGTCGTTCCGTAAAACAGCGGAAGGCCTCGCGTTGCGCCGGCGGCGAGACCCGAACCCGCGATCCGGGCGGGGTCAGCGCCGCCGGCGCTCGCTTGTCAATGATAGCCGATGTCGGCCCGCACCTTGCCGCGGAACACCCAATAGGACCAGCCGGTGTACATGAGGATGATCGGCAACAGGAATAGCGTGCCGACCAGCAGGAAAGCTTGGGTCGCTTGTGAAGAAGCCGCGTCCCAAATCGTGTACCTGTAGGGCACGATCATCGGAAAGAGGCTGATCGCGATTCCGACATAGGACATCACGAAGAGGGCGACAGCGAAGACGAAGGGCGCGGCTTCGGAGCGGTTGTTGAGCGCGCGCCACTCGAGCAACGCGATGAGCGCGGTTACGATCGGAACGGGCGACAGCAGGGCGAGATTCGGCCAGGAGAACCAGCGGGCCGCGATGCTCGGCGCCATCACCGGCGTCCACAGACTGACCGCGACGATCGCGATGATGACGCCGGCGAAGGCGAAGCGCCCGAGTCGGCGCGCCCAGTCCTGCAGCGGGCCATCCAGCTTGATCACCAGCCAGCCTGCGCCGAGCAGGGCGTAGCCGAACACGAGCGCGAGACCGGTAAGCAGCGAGAACGGAGTGAAGCAGTCGAGCGAACTCCCGGCAAAATGCCGCCCTTCGGTCTGGAATCCCTGGATGAAGGCGCCAAGCACCACGCCTTGGGCGAAGGCGCCGAGCGCTGAGCCGTAGCAGAAACCGTGGTCCCAAACGGTGCGGTGCTCGGCGTCGCGGTAGCGGAACTCGAACGCCACCCCGCGGAAGACGAGCGCGAGCAGCATGACGAGGATCGGAAAATAGACCGCCGGCAGAATGATTGCGAAGGCGAGCGGAAAAGCGGCGAGCAGCGCGATGCCGCCGAGCACCAGCCAGGTCTCGTTGCCGTCCCAGATCGGAGCGATCGAGTTCATCACCAGGTTGCGCGCGCCGCGGTTGGGCGCGAAGCCGTAGAGAATGCCGACGCCGAGGTCGAAGCCGTCGAGCAGCACATAGAGAAACACCCCGACGCCGAGCACCAGCGTCCAGATCGGGATGAAGTCGAAGGCCGGCGCGCTCATGCTCGGCCTCCCGCGCGCGGCAGCGCCTCGACCGGCCCTTGCGGCCGTCCGCTCTCGATGACGTCCGGCTCGGTCTCAGGCTCGGCCGGGCCGCGGCGGGCGACGCGGACCATCAGCGCGACGCCGGCGGCGAACATGACAATGTAGACGACGCTGTAGGCGGCCAGAGAAACCACCACGTCCGCGCCGGTCAGCGACGGCGACACGGAATCGGCGGTGCGCAGGAGCCCGTACACCGTCCAGGGCTGGCGGCCGACCTCCGTCGTCGCCCAGCCCGCGATCACGGCCAGGAAGCCGAGCGGCGAGGCGAGCGTGCAGATCTGCAGGAACCATCCGGTGTCGAACAGCGCATCTCTGAAGCGCAGCCACCAGCTGATCACGACGATCGCCAGCATGACGAGCCCGATCCCGACCATGATGCGGAAGGCGAAGAAGGGAACCGCAACCGGCGGCCGCTGGTCGGCCGGGAAGTCCTTCAGGCCCTTGACCGTGCCGTTCGGGTCATGCGTCAGGATGAGGCTGCCGAGGTCGGGAATTGCAAGGACGTCATGGTTGGTCTCGGCCTTCTCGTCCGGGATGACGAACAGGTTGAGCGGCACGCGGCTTTCGGTGTTCCAGATCGCCTCGATCGCGGCGAGCTTCGCCGGCTGATACTCGAGCGTATTGAGGCCGTGCGCGTCGCCGAGAAAGATCTGCAAGGGGACCAGGACGGACAGCACCCACAGCGTCATCGACAGCATGACCCGGGCCTCTTGGACGAAGCGCTCGCGGCGAAGCCACGAGGCGGCGACGCCAACCACGACGAAGCCGGTGGTGATGTAGACCGCGTCGACCGTATGGGCGAAGCGATAGGGGAAGGACGGGCTGAAGATGATCGCCAGCCAGTCCTTCGGCATGAAGCGGCCGTCGACCATCGTGTAGCCCGTCGGCGTCTGCATCCAGCTGTTGACCGCCAGAATCCAGAAGGTCGAGGCGAGGGTGCCGAGCGCCACCATCAGCGCGGCGAAGAAATGGGCCCAGCGCGGCACGAGCTTGCGGCCGAACAGGAGCACGCCGAGGAAGGCGGCCTCGAGAAAGAACGCCGTCAGCCCCTCATAGGCGAGCAGCGGCGAAACGATGTTGGCGACGTCGTCGGAGAAGCGGCTCCAGTTGGTGCCGAACTGGAAGGGCATGACGATGCCCGACACCACACCCATGCCGAACGACACGGCGAAAATCTTGATCCAGAAGGTCGAGATGCGGAAATAAATCTCCCGCCCGGTCGCGAGATGCAGGCCCTCGAGGACGGCGATGAACGAGGCGAGCCCGACGGTGAAGGCCGGCAGAAGGAAATGCCACGCCACGACCCAGGCGAACTGGAGCCGCGACAGAAAGACTGGGTCAAGGCTCATTGCGATTGTCCCTTCGCCGCGAACGATTGCAATGGATACGCCCCGACGCTAAGGGCGGATTGCGGCAATCTTGCCTTGCAGCCTGCGGCATTCCGCCCCAGGTCTAATGCGCGTATTCGTCGTGCAGCTTCACCCACGCCATCGGGGAGGGCAGGTCGTCCTCCTGACGGCCGAGCGCGGTGATGTCGAGCAGTTGATAGGCGGGATTCAGCGCGTCGAGTCCGCGCGCATAGGCCGAGTAGGTGCGATAGACCGCGCCGTCGGCCTCTTTCACGAAGGCGCTGATCCCGGGGAGATCGGTCGTCTTTGGCTCGATCGCGCCGAAGTTGTAGCGGACCGAGCCCTCGCCCATCATGAATTCGGGATGAAACGAGACGTCGAAGTCGTAGTTGAAGTCGCCGTCGCCCGATGAATACCAGGGAAAGGTCCAGCCCATCCGCTTCGCGGCGGTCTCGAGTTTTTTGCGCGGCGCGCGCGAAACGGCGACGAGGCGCGTGTCGCGGGCCGCGAGATGCGTCGTCACCCCATTGTAGCCGTCGGCCCAAAAGGAGCAGCTCTTGCATGGGCCTTTCCAGTCGGGGGCGAACATGAAGTGGTAGACGATCAGCTGGCGGCGGCCGCCGAACAGGTCGCCGAGCGCGAGGTTTTGCCCCTCCGGCCCGTTGAACCGGTAATCCTTGGCGATCCTGACCCAGGGCAGGGCGCGCCGCTTGCGGCTGACTTCGTCGCGGAGCCGGGTGAGTTCCTTCTCCTCTTCGAGCAGGCGCCGTCGAGCCGCAAGCCATTCGTCGAGCGTGGCGACGGGATGATCGGTCATGTCGGCTCCATCATGAGGTTTGGCGCGCCTCCCTCCACATTAGCACCGGAGTCCAGCCGTTTCGCAGGCGACCATTGGTCGCGTCTCCCACCCCCTCGGCAAGGCGGCTGTGCGGGCTTAGGTCACTTCGCCGGCGCCGTCTCTGCCTTCGCCACGATGACAAACCCGCGCGTCTTGCCGCCATTGGATGGGTCGGGCGTATTCATCGCGTCGAACAGGTCGGACGACTTGACCCAGACCGGCGGATATTTGTAGCGCGCGACATCGAGGATCAGGAACCGGTCGGCCTTGGCGTCATAAGCCGCCAGAGGCGAGATATGGCCGTATTTCTCCTGCCCGAGCGCCGTGCGCAGGTAGTTGACGATGACGAAATGGTCCCCACTTTCGAGCGCCGCGCTGGCGGCGGCGCGAAAGGCGTCGAGACCTCCGTCGGCGGCATGGTGGACTTCGACCGACACGGGGTTGACCGCCAGCATCGCCCCCAGCTGATCGAGCGTCATGCCGCGATGCGGCAGGAGGTCGCGCGGCAGCACCGCATCCGTACGCTCGTCGAGCACGTTGTCCTGGGTGAAGGTGCGGTAGGGCTGATAGGCCGGCGTCGACGGCGCCGGAACGTTCAGCGCGTTGAGAACCATGACCATGCTGGCGACGCCGCAATAGGCCTGGGTCTTCTGCGTGACAAAGTGGATCGAAAGCGGAAAATAGGCTTCGCGCGCCTTGCTCTCGAGCAGAAACTTCTCCCCATCCGGCGAGGCGAAATCGGTGAGGCCGGCCGGAAGCGGCAGGGTTTCGGCCATCGCGCCGGAGGCCGCAAGGCAGAGCGCCAACAGGAGCTGCGGCAGTCGACGAACCGGCATCTTGGACCTCCGCCGTCATGGCGAGCCTGAGCGAAGCGAGGAGGAAGCCATCCAAACGCCGCCTCGCCTGTCGCTCCATTGCTTCGTCCACCTTGCAGCGCTCGGTGTCCTCGCAATGACGGCGACGGGATGCCCGCTCCTTCCGCGAGCTTGCCCCGCCCGCCGCTTTCGGGCAAGCCTGAACGGCTCGCGGCGCAGTCTTAGCCGCGCTCCATAGCCCGTCGAATGACGGGCGTCCTTCCGGACGCCGCATGGAGGACAGGCGAGGCTTTGAAGAGGGAGCGGCGGAATGAGCGACCCGGCGGCGCTGACCCGACGCGCCCTCTTCGAGCGCATCGGCGCAAGCGCCGGGGGAGCTGCGATGCTCGAAGCGATGCGGAGCCTCGGCTTCGCGGCCGAAGTCGCCCTACCGAGGTCCGATCCAACTCGAAGGCGATCCGAAGGGCGCTTCCGTCGTTATTCTCGGGGCGGGCCTTGCGGGGATGACCGCGGCCATCGAACTCGGCCGCGCCGGCTACAGGACGCAGGTCCTCGAATACAACAACCGTCCCGGCGGCCGGAACTGGTCGATCCGCGGCGGCGACGTCTACACCGAGCTCGGCGGCGCGACGCAGCGTTGCGCGTTCGACCCGGGCCTCTACCTCAATCCGGGACCGTGGCGGATCCCCTACCACCACCACGCCATCCTCGACTATTGCCGCAGATTCGGCGTCGCGCTCGAGCCTTTCATCCAGCTCAATCACAACGCCTATCTGCACTCGGCCGACGCATTCGGCGGAAAGCCGCAGCGCATCCGCGAGGTCAAGGCCGATTTCAACGGCGGCGTGTCCGAGCTTCTCGCCAAATCCCTCAAGAAAGGCGCGCTCGACGACGCGGTTTCGCAGGAAGACCAGGAAATTTTGCTCGAGGCGTTGCGCGATCTCGGCGCCCTCGACTCGGAGTATCGCTACAAGGCCGGCGCGGACTCGGCTGCCTATCGCGGTTACGCCAAAGACCCGGGCGGTGGCTTGAGCGCATGCGCCGGTTTTCGGCGAGCCGATCGGGATCGACGACATTCTCACGTCGCGCCTGTGGCGGAGTCTTGCGAACTTTCTGCTCTATGACTTTCAGACCACCATGTTTCAGCCGGTCGGCGGCATGGGCAGGATCGGCGAAGCCTTCGCCCGGCAATTGCCGGGCGTGATCCGCTACGGCGCCAAGGTGACGGAGATCGGCCAGGACGAAACCGGCGTCCGCGTCCATTTCGAGGATTTATCCGCCGGCGGCGCGCTTCGGGAGGTCAAGGCCGACTGGTGCGTGTGCACGCTGCCGCTCTCCATCCTGAGCGAGCTTCCGATCGACGTGTCGGCGCTGATGAAGGCCGCGATCGACGCGGTCCCCTATGCCGCCGCGGTCAAGATCGGCCTTCAGTTCTCGCGTCGCTTCTGGGAGGAGGACGAGCACATTTTTGGCGGGATCTCCTACACCAACCTGCCGATTCGCCAGATTTCCTATCCGAGCGCCGGGCTCAACGCGGGAGGAAAGGGCGTGCTGCTCGGCGCCTACCTGTTCGGTGGGCCGAACGCCTACGAGTTCACCGCCATGTCGCCTGCCGAGCGCATCGAACGCGCGGTCGAATTCGGCGCTAAGATCCACCCGCAATACCGGAGAGAGTTCGAGAACGGATTCGCCGTGGCGTGGCATCGGGCGCCGTTCACGCTCGGCTGCGCCGGCGACTGGTCGGACGAAGCCCGCCGGACGCATTACGACGATCTCTGCCGGATCGACGGAAGGATCGTGCTGGCCGGCGAACATGCTTCCTACATTCCGGCCTGGCAGGAAGGGGCGATCCTTTCCGCGCTCGACGCGATCGGCCGGTTGCATCAGAAGGTCATGGCCCAGTGAGCAGGGCAGCGAATCTCCCTTCTCCGCGAAGCGGGGAAGGATGCGCGAAGCGCCGGATGGGGTGTGGCCCGCTGCTTCGATCAGGTTGGGTTGCGCGAACGGCGCCGCAAATCTACGCCTGAGGAGACTTGCTTTCCTCACCCCATCCGTCGCCTCCGGCGACACCTTCCTCGCTTCGCGGAGAAGGATGCGCCCGGCAGGCGCCCGATCGTCTCGGCGGCCCGCACGGCCGACAGCGCCTCAGGCGGCCGCGCCGTCCCGATAAGATCGGGATCGGCGAAGCGGCCGGCGCAACGGTCGAAGGGCGGCGCGACGTCACGAGCCCCTCCTCTCGGTCGGGGACCAGTCTGCGTCAGCGGCGGATACAGCGTTACTTCACCGCCCTGCCGCATCGCGGACATTCCGTCGGGCAGCAGGCGCGGCAGAACGGTTTGGCGCAGCCCGGACATGGATCCTGGCCGGCGGGCTCCGTGAGATGCAGGCGTTCGTCGCAGACCAGCCGCGTCGAGTTCAAGCCCCGCCCCCATTCGCATAAGGGCGGCTCGGCCAGGCGGACGAGCGGGTGCCAGTCGATCTGGATGACGCGCTCGCCCTTGCGACGGCGGATCAGAACCTCGAGCCGCTGCACCGGGACGAACAGCTCCAGGGTTTGAATCCAATCGAGACTGACGCGCAGGGCGTATTTGTGCTGGAGGTCGCCGAGCTTATTCAGGTACTCGCGCTCGATCGCCGCAATCCGCTGCTGTTCGCGCCGGCGGTCCGCCTCGGCTTTGGGCCCCTCCATGCCTTCAAGCGCCGCCAGGCGCGTCGAGGATTCCCGGCGGAGGTCGTCATGGTAGCCGTGCAGGCGGGCGTGGTCGCGCGCCAGGCGTCGCTGCATCGAGCGAAGAAACGGAGCGAGCTCGGCATGCGCGGCCGCCTCGAGCGTCGCTCGAACGCGGGCCTCGAGCGTCGCGGCGTCCCAGCCCGGTCCCGCCGCCTCTCTCACCGCCGGGATGGGCGCCTGCCACCCATGGCTTTCGGAAGACGCCCGCAGCCGATTGAACGCCTCGCCCAAGGCGGCGCCGGTGCCGACATTGAACCCGATCCACAGATTGTTTTCCCGCTTCTCGTCCGAGACCGCCGTCATTCGGAAAGCGACCAACAGACAGCGCGTCCACGTCGAACGCTGGCCACGGAAACGCCAGACCGCGTTGGGCAGGTCGAGAACGCGGTCCAGGAGGCGCTCGGGATCGCTCAAGGTCGGCGGCGGGTCACACTCGATTTGACGCTCCGCGTGGCGGCCGCGGTCGGCGATGAGCTCGCCGAAGCGCTCCAGCCAGCCGCCCTCGACGCCGATCCGCTCAGCCCCTGCAGGCAAGTCGGCGCCGAATCCGAGCCGGGCAAGCTCCGGCCAGCCCAACGTCGCGCGAACCTCGGGCGGCGCCATCACGGCCAGGCCGTCGGGCTCGAGAGGCTCGACGGCGGCGCCCTCGCGCTCCATCAGGTCGGCAACGAAGTCGCGCAATGCGGTCATCGTCGGGGATCTCCTCGGGCTACGCCGTCTCGAATTCTTCGCCGAACAAGGCGTCGTCGAGCGCCTTGGCGTCGCTGTATTGGCTTTGCGCCTCGCCGAGCCGCCGGCCGAGCGCGTCGAACGCCTCGGCCCGAGCAGCCGCACTCGTCTCCAGCCACGCGTCCAGCACCAAATCGGCGAAGTTCCGCTCCTCGTCCAATTCGCCGAGGATCGCGCCGGCTTCGCCGACAACCAACTCGAACATGTTGATCTTTTCGTCGAGCAGCCGCAGCATCTGCTCCTCGACCGTCCCGCGGGTGACCAGATTGAAGACGAACACCTCGCGGCTCTGACCGATGCGGTCGATGCGGCCGACGCGCTGTTCGATCGCCATCGGATTCCAGGGGATATCGAAGTTGATCAGCGTGTTGCAGAATTGGATGTTGCGGCCCTCGCCGCCGGATTCGGAGCACAGCAGCACCGGAACCCGCTCGCGGAAATCGGCGATCGCCGCGTCCTTGTCGGGACCGCTCATGCTGCCGTCGAAGCGGGCGAATCCGGCCCCCTGTCCGGCGAGCAGCCGGGCAAGGCTCGCCATGGTCTCGCGATGATGGACGAAGACGAGCTTCTTCTCGTCGGGATTGCGAGCGATGAGTTCGAGGAGCGCCAATTCCTTGGCCCCCGAGGCGACCGCCTGCCATCGCTCCGCCAACGTCCGCCAAGCCGGATCGCGATCGTGGCGGTCGGCGAAGCGCTGAACGGCTGCGGAGGCGGCCGCCGGCGAGGAGCCGGCGGCGGTCAGCAGATGGCGGCCCGCGAGCCGCTCGCTCTGCCGCCCGTCCGAGACGAACGCCCGGATCATGGCCGCGAGCTCGTGATAGGCCGCCTGCTCGAGAGGCGCGGGGTCGACATAGCGGGTGGAGGCGTGTCGGCGCGGCAGCTTCAGCGCCACCACCGCCCTTGTGTTGCGGATCATGGCGTCGCGCATCAGATCGCGCAGCCGCTCCGGGTTCGCCGGCTGGCGCGGCTTGCCCGCAGTCATGTAGGCGGCGCGGAATTCCTTCTGCGTCTTGAAGATGCCGGGTTTCAGCAGGGTCAAGAGGTTATAGAGCTCGATGAGGTTGTTCTGCACCGGGGTCGCGGACAAAAGCAGCAGGAAGCGCTTGGTCAGGCGGTCGACCAGGCTGTAGCTCTGGCTCGAACGGTCGCGCAGATGATGGGCCTCGTCGACGATCACCAGATCGAACGACTGCGCGATGAGCCTTTCGGCGTGATCCTTACGCCGAGCAAGCGCGAGCGAAGCGACAATGCGCGGCTGGGCCCAGAACCGCCCGGGATCCTCGCGCAGCAGCGGGTCTTGCGTGGTCGCGCACGGAATATCGAATTTCGTCTCCAATTCCTCCCGCCATTGTCCGACCAGCGAGGCGGGAGTCAGCACCAGCACCCGCTCGACCATGCCGCGCAGCACATATTCCTTGAGGACCATTCCCGCCTCGACCGTCTTGCCGAGGCCGACCTCGTCGGCGAGCAGCACGCGGCCGCGGAACTGCTTCAAGACCTTGCGCACCGTCTCGGTTTGATACCAGAAGGTCTCGACCCCCTTGAGGTGAGCGAGGCAAATGAGCTCGTCGAAGCCCTCGACCAGGCCGAGATGGGCGAGCCGCTCCCGCAAGAGAAACCAGCCGCCGTCGCTCTCAGCCTTACCCGTCGCGGCGGAAAGAAGCGGTCTCAGGTCCGAGTCGAAGACGATTGGAATTCCGACCTCTCCGCGCTCGAGGGCCGGCATCGCCGGCTGGGCGGCGGGCCGCGCCTGTGCTGGCGGCGGCGTGGCGGATCGGGTCGGCGGAGGATTCTTCAGGCGCGCCTGGGGGCGAGCCGCGCTCTTTTCGGCTCGGCCCGCGCGGATCGCGCTCTCGCGCCCCATGACGGCGTCGAGCTGCGCGGCAAGCCAGACGCGCCGCTCCCAGCCGCCGGGGAAGACGCCCAACGCATCGCGCCAATCGGTGAGACCGTGACGCTCGAGCAGCGCCCGCGCGGCGATCAGCTTCTTTTCCGCCGCGAGCGCGAGGGCCGACAGGAGAAAATAGGGCCTGCTCGCCACGTAGCGCTTGGCGTAGCGCTTGAGATAGAGCTGCGCCCTGTCGGGCTTTCGATCGAGCAGGGCGGCGGTCGCCGCCATGAAGAGAATGAGCGGATCCCCGGGGCAGGCTTTTTCCGCCTTTTCCGCTTCGGCGAGAAAACCGCCGGTGCGCGCCGGATCGGCGAACAGGCGGGCGATCGCGTCGGCCCATTTGTCGGGATCCTGAAACAGATCCGGCTGGACAACCGGCGGCTTGACGTTGAGTGACGGCATGCAGGCTCCGTACCGACGCGACTTTCCTTTTGTCGCGAATCGCTCTCGCCGGCCAAGGTTAACGGAACTTAAGAAAGCGTTCCATCGGTCAAGCCGGATGATCGCCGGGCGCTGCGGGCCGCGTCGGTCGCCGGGCGATATGCTGCGGCGATCGTGGCTCACTACAGTCCGATGACGCGGTTTGACAAAGTAGCTTCCGGAAGCTACTTCTGTGGCATGCGCGCCGTCGGCTTGAAGACCCTGAAGAACAGGTTGAGCGAATACGTGCGGCTGGCCGCCAACGGCGAAACCGTTCTGGTCACGGATCACGACCGCGTTGTCGCCGAGCTCGCGCCGCCCCGCGCCGGGCGCGGCGAGACCCTGGGGGACGCGATGCTGGCCGAGGCCGTGCGCTGCGGATGGGTGACGCCGCCGCCGCTGGTCGACGCGGCCGCGCCGCCGCGCAAGCCGATTATGCCCTTCAGCGCTCTCATGGAGGAATTGGAGCGCGATCGAGACGATCGATGATCTATCTCGACACCTCGGTCGCGCTCGCCCAGCTCCTCGCTGAAGATCGCAGCGTTGTGGCGCGAAAGTGGCGCGACAGCAATTCTAAAAGAGCGTCGGGAGGATTTTTTCGCTGGGGGATTCCCAAATCAGCGGAAACATGATTTCACGCTGGGGATGGAGATCTTGGCGTCGCTTTTGTCTGGCCTGAAGGCGGTTTGTAAGGCGTTTCCGGACCCTCGCAAGGGGCGGAGCGGCAATATTGCGATGGCGGATTTCGGTCTGTCGGCCTTCGCGATGTTTTTCATGCAGAGCGCGTCTTTTCTGTCCTTTCAGCGTCGGCTGGAGAAAGGTCAGGGACGGTCGAACTGCCAAACCCTTTTCGGCATCGAGAAGATCCCTTCGGACAATTATATCAGGGACATGCTCGACGGTGCGGATCCTGCTCTTCTTTCGCCCTGCTTCGAGGACACGGAGCGTCTGCTGCTCGAACCGGCGATGCGCGAGGCTTTCGGCCGGCTGGGCGGTCGAGCGCTCGTGGCCCTCGACGGGACCGAGTATTTTTGCAGCCAGAGGATCGCCTGCCCGCATTGCCAGACGCGCAAGCGCAGCAACGGCAAGGTCGAAAGCTATCATTCCATGCTGTGCGCGACGGTTGTCGCGCCGGGACATTCCAAGGTGGTCCCGCTCGCGCCGGAGTTCATCGTCAAACAGGACGGCGCCGAGAAGCAGGACTGCGAGCGCAACGCGGTCAAACGCTGGCTCATGCAGCACGGCGCGCGCCTGAAGCCCCTGCGACCGGTGTATCTGGGCGACGATCTGTTCGCCTGCCAGAGCGTGGTCGAGACGCTCGCGGACAATGGCGACGATTTCATCTTCACCTGCAAGGAGACCTCGCACAAGGCGCTCTACGACTTCATCGATGGAGCCGAACTCGCGCGTCATGAGGTCCAAGTCCGCAAAGGCAAGACGCGCCAGACGCATCGCTACCGGTTCGTCGAGAAGGTTCCGCTGCGCGACGGCAAGGACGCCGTGCTGGTCAACTGGATCGGCCTCGACAGCCTCAACGCCAAGGGCGCAGTCACATATAGCGGCATCACGCGAGGATCCGAAAATCCTTCGGGTTGATGACGCGGAAATTGTCGGTGATGGTCGACGAGAATTCGTCGAACCGCTCCGGCACGGTTTTGCGCAGGAATCCGAGCACGGCTTCGGCGAAATCGCGGAATTTGGCGTAGCATTTGTTGTGGGTGACGTTCTCGTGCATCACCTTCCACAACCGTTCGATCGGGTTTAGGTGCGGGCAGTAGGACGGCACGAAGTGTAGGACGATGCGTCGCCCTGGCTGTTGCATCCAATCCTGGACGACTTTGGCGTGGTGGTAGCGGGCATTGTCGAGAAATACGTGGATGCGGCCCATCGTCGAATAGGCGCGCTCCAAGGATTCAAACAGGGCGATGGAGCTTTGCGCGTCGACGGTTTCGACGTCCATGATGCGGGTCAGCCCGGTCTCCAGATCGATCGCGCCGTGCAGGTTCAGTCGGTCGCGTCCCGACGCCGCGGGAAGCGCGCAGCGCTGTCCGCGCGGCAGCCAGCGTCCCGCGGGCTTGGCCTGATGGGTCGGATGGACGGCGTCGACGTAGACGACCGCCTCGTCAGGGCCGAGCGAATTGCGCAAATCTTCGTGCGCGTCGATGAACTTCTGCTGGGTTTCCACGTCGATCTTGCCGGGCACGGATTCCGGCTTCTTCCAGTCGAATCCGATGCGGTTCATCAGCTTGATCAGTCCGGAGCGGCCATAGTCGAACCCGAACCGCTCCAGGATAAACTGCCCGATCCCGGTGGTCGACGTCGGCAGCGCCTCCGTCGCCCATGCGCGCAATTCCTCGATCTGGAGGGGCGACAAAGCGCTGGAGCCGCCCTTGAGGTCGAACATGACAAGCCCTTCGACGCCGCTTTCCTGGAATTCCTTGAGCCAGATGCGGATGGTCGAGTTCGTCGATGAGAAGAACCTTCGCCACTTCCTCGAACTTCATGCCGCGATCAAGGAGGATCAGGGCGTTCGCCCGGCGGGAAACGCGATTCTCCTCCAGCCCGTCCCTGACGATCGCCACAAGGTCGGCCCGATCCGCTACACTGAGGAAATTGCCCTTCGTCTTCACAAGGCAACTGGAATCGATACCGCTGATTCGGTCAAACGATTTTCGAAAGGACGCAGAATCCAGCTATACAAGACGGCCTTCGTTACCTCGCTGCCGGTCGCCAAGAGCAACGTCGCCGAGATCGCCGCTTGCGGCCGCGCAAGGTGGAAGATCGAGAACGAAGGCTTCAACGTCCTGAAAAACAACGGCTACGAGCTTGAACACAATTTCGGGCACGGCGAGACCAATCTGGCCATGACGCTCGCCGCGCTCAACTTGCTCGCCTTCGCCTGGCATACGGTTCTCGACCTTCTCGAACCGCCCTGGCGAAAAGCGAGAGAGGCGGCGGAAAAGCGAACGAGCTTCTTTGCTTATCTTGCAACCCTGACGACCCTGGCGGTCTTCCCCGCCTGGTCCGATCTCCTCGAAGCCCTCGCCACCTTCATAATCCCACCCCACCTCCTCACAACCCAAAAAAACGAATAGGACCCTCGCCACGGCCGACATTTAGAATTGCTGGTGGCGCGAGCCCTTGATTGCGAGCCGGCTGCTCGAATATGAGCTATGGAATCGGATTCATGCCCGCGGATTAAGCCGATCGCATGGCGAGGAGACCAGAGCCACTCATCGGCCGTGTGGCATTGATCGAGCTTGCGCCGCAGGTCCTCGCGCGAGCGCTGGAGCCGTTTCCTCTTCCGTTGCGCACGCTCGATTCTATGCACCTGTCTTCTCTGTTGTTTATCCGCGAACGCGGCCTGAAAATTGAGCTCGCAAGTTACGATGGGCGGATGCTCGCCGCAGCGCGCGCTCTCCGGATTCCGCTGTCTGCGCTGTAGCTCGCTGATTCGATACCCCGCAACCGCCGCCGGATGCTGCTGTCGCCCGCACCGGAAGCCACAGCGCGCGCCGCCGTCACGCGCTCCTCAGGCGCGCCCTTCTCCCCTCAGGACAAAGGCCGGGATGAGGGATCTGGGCCATCATCGGAGAATGGGATGAACGGGGTTGGGCGTCAGGCAATAGGCAAAGGACCGTCAATCCGTGCTCGCCACACCCCAGCCCGTCCTTCGGGGCCGCCTTCCCGAACTCGGCTCGGAAGGATATGCATGTCGATTCGAATGCCATGTGCTCTTGCGCCGATCGCCGCCGCCGTCCTCATCGCCTCGGCTGCCGCTCAGGACTTCGCGGCCAAAAATCCGATCCTGAGCCCCGGCCAAAAATTCGCCGAGCAGGGGGGCGCGGCGATCTACGCCAACGTCTGCGCCGCCTGCCACCAGTCCGACGCGAGGGGCGCCGTCGGGGCGGGGGCCTATCCGGCCCTCGCCCGGGACAGCGAACTGGCTTCGGCCGAAACCGTGCTGCGGGTCGTGATCCGCGGCCAAAGGGGCATGCCCCCGCTCGGCGGCATGATGAGCGACGAGCAGGCAGCGGATATGGTGAATTATATCCGCAGCCATTTCGGGAACGATTATCGCGACAAAGTGTCGGCCGCGGCCGTACGCGCGGCGAGACCGCCAAGTCCGAGCCCTTGAGAGCGCCTCGGCATTGTTCGCTGCACCGACCTGTTCCACTTGGGACGTCGTCATTGCGACCCGAAACGGCTGCTGTTCCGCCGCCGGGCATGATCTGCACAAGCCTGGGGCTCCGCATGCACCAGGCGAGCGTTTGTCGGGTTCTCGCCGAAGCCAATCCCGGATAAAAGCATGTCGTTTACGGCCGGGAGGGAGGAGGGGGTTGTTTTCGCGGCCACAAGCGATAGGATCTGCGGCTGTATCAATCAATAATTTACATGCGATCTTCGGGAGGGAAACATGGCGCTAGGCGAAGCATCAGGCTTCCGAGCGAAGTCTGCCCGGGTGATGGCGCGCCTTGGCGCGATGATGGCCGCCGCGATGACCCTTGCGGCAGCGCTCGGAGTCACGAGCGCCGCCGCATCGACGCTTGTCGAAACCACGAATGGCTGGGTGCAGGGGAAAACCGTCGGATCCGTCGATCAATGGTTGGGCATCCGTTACGCGGCGTCGCCCGCCGGGGTTAATCGCTGGACGCCGCCGAAGGCTCCGGGGTCCTATGGCGCGCAACACGATCCCTACGCCGCCACGCAATTTGGCGCTCCCTGTCCGCAAAACATTTCCCAGTTCGGCAACTCGATCCCGCTTCCGATACCGCCAAACACGGTCCCGGTTCCCGGCAGCGCCGACAGCGAGGACTGCCTTTTTCTCAACGTCTATGCCCCAGCCGATCGGTACGGGGACGGCGGCGGGCCGCTGCCGGTCCTCTTCTGGATCCATGGCGGCTCCAACGAATACGGCGAGGGCAGCTCCTACGATCCGACGCCCCTCGTCACCCAAGGCCACATCATCGTCGTCACGATCAACTATCGCCTGGGCGCGCTCGGCTGGCTCGCTCACCCGCTGCTGGAAGGCGCCACGCCCAACAACAGCTCGGGAAATTACGGGCTGATGGACCAGCAGTTTGCGATGCGCTGGGTCAACCGCAACATCGCCGCCTTCGGCGGCGACCCGCACAAGGTGACGATCGCCGGCGAGTCCGCCGGCGCGATCGACAGCTGTTCCCACCTCGCCTCGCCGACGGCGGCGGGACTGTTCCGCGGGGCGATCATCGAAAGCGGGTGCATCGTCTTCCAGTACCCGCAGGCCGTGCTGGAAGCAGTCAGCGGCGTCCCCTTTGTCAACAATTTGCAATGCACAACCCTCGCCTGCCTACAGGCTGCGCCGGTTTCTGCGGTTCTCGCCGCTGAATTGCCGGTCGGCTGGGTCGTCGTGGTGGGACCGAACGTCCCGACATTGCCGGAAACGCCGCAGCAGGCCTTCACCGACGACACCTTCAACAAGGTCCCGGTGATTCAGGGGACCAACCTCGACGAGGGCCGTCTTTTCGTTCCGCTGTTCAACGGGGTCGTGACCAGCAACAACTATGCGAGCACGGTCGCGGGCATGTTTGCCGCATACACTAATCCTCCGTTGGCGACGATTGAGAGCCATTACCCGATCGCAAATTATTTGACGGACGGCGCGGCGGCGGCGCCGGGAGAGGCGGTGGCCGCGATCGTCACCGACTCGCTGTTCGCCTGCACCGCGCGCACCGCCGACCAACTCTTGAGTCAAGACGTTCCAGTATGGGCGTACGAGTTCAAGGACACGAACGCGCCGGAGCTCTTCAACCTGCCGACCGTCTTCCCCTACGGGGCGGCGCACGCGAGCGAGCTCCAGTTCATCTTCAACCCCAACGCGTTTTTTCCCAACGTCGATTATCAGGTGCCGACCGATCCGTTCCCGCTGAGCCCGGTCGAACAGCAGCTCTCGCGGGAAATGGTCCGGTATTGGACCAATTTCGTGACGACGCTCGACCCTAACCTTTCCGGAACGGGACCGAAGCCGGTTCTGGCGGAATGGGGCGGAAACTATGGGGACTTTTGGCCGCGCTATGTCGGCGCTTCCGACGACGTCCAGGCGCTCTCGACGCCATATCCGCACCCCGAGTTCCACTTTGGGGCGGAGCACCAGTGCGGCTTCTGGGAGCAACTCGGCCTCGAAAGCGGCCTGTAAATCTGGGTTGAAGAACAGCGGCGCGGCAATCTACGTCAAGGTCCGCGCCGCCCGCCACCAGCGTCGGCCGAATTCACGCTGCGCGTGGTCCTGGACGGGCTGGGCGCTATGCCCCGCTCGGCGGCAATAGAGCGACGAGCAGGCCGCGGACCTAGTGAATTATGTCCGCAACCATTTCGCGAATGATTATCGCGACCGGGTGTCGGTCGCGGCCCGTCGAGGCGGCAAGACCGCCAAGCCGCTGATTCGCCGTTTCGGCGCGACCCCTCTCCGCAAGCGAGAGAGGGGCGCGCCGTTATCCTATGGAACTCTCCGAAACGGCCTTCGCATCCGGCCATAGCGGAAGCGGCGGCAGACCCAGGACCGAGCGGACGGGCGCGAAAGAGCGGCGATGAACAGGTGAGGCGCCGAGCCGCGCAAGAGCGGCCACATGCTCGCGGACCGGATAGCCCTTGTGTTTCGAAAAGCCGTAGCCCGGATATTCCGCATCGAGCCTGCGCATGAGGGCGTCGCGGGCCGTCTTGGCCAGGATCGAGGCGGCGGCGATGGTCAGGCTCCTGCAGTCGCCCTTGACGATGGCCTGCTGAGGCGTCTGCAGGTCCCTGAGACGGCGCGCGTCGATGAGGATGTGCTGCGGGGCAGGGCAGAGGCCTTCGACGGCTCGGCGCATGGCCAGGAGGCCGGCCCAGTAGATGTTGATGCGGTCGATCTCCTCGACTTCAGCGAAGGCGACCGACCACGCCACGGCGCGCTGCTTGATCTCGACTGCGAGCTTGTCCCGGGTCCCCGCATCGAGCTTCTTCGAATCGTCAACTCCGGGAATCCGCGACCCCGGCGCGAAAATGACGGCGGCGGCCGACACCGGCCCGGCGAGCGGGCTCATGCCGGCTTCATCGACGCCGGCGACGTGCAGCACGCCGTCGGCCCAAAGCGCGCTCTCGAATTGCAAGAGCTTGCGCAACCGCTGCCCCTCCGAGCGGTTTCCGGCGCGCCGCCGCGCGACGGCGTCCAGAATCGCCCTTGCGCCAGGGCGCGGATCGGCCCTCAGGGCGGCTTCCGTCTCGGCGTCGAGCGGACGGGCGTCAACGAGGAAGCGGCGACGGATCTGGGCGAGCGGCAGGCGTGTCACGGGCGGCAATCTAACCGGGATCGCGCCGGACGGCGACCCGTCATATCAGGCGCGAGAATATCCCTGCTTTCGGCCGAACAGGGACCTTTCATTCCCTGATGGGCCGAATTCATTCCCTGTTCGCCCGCGTAGGGAATTCTCTTGGAACCGCCTATAATCGTTGAGCTTTTAGGGTCGGTTTCTCCGAAAATCGGCCGAAATACGACAAATTCGCTGCATTTTTCCCTGTTGGCGGGAATTCAGCCTCGAGACCCCGGCTCCCTCGGGTCAGAGAAGTCTAGCAGACAGGAACATACAGCGGCTGGACGGCCCTCACAAGAAACTCTGCGGGTCGACGTCGACCGCCACCCTCACCCCTCCGCGGGGCGGCGGCGCGGCGGCGAGCAGGGCGCGCAAGAAGCCCTGTAGGTCGGCGGAACGGGGCGCCTTGGCGGCGAGGCGAAAACGGTGGCGCTTGCGCAGGACGGCGATCGGCGCTTCGGCCGGGCCGAGCAGCACGATCTCGTCGCGCTCGGGAAATCCGCCGAGCGGCGCGATCTTCCAGCCCTTGCCCAAAGGCATGGCGTGCGCGGTGCGCGCCAGCGCCCGGGCGTGCGCCTCCGCCGCGCCCTTGTCCTCGGCCGAGACGATGATCGCGGCGAGCCGGCCGAACGGCGGCAGGCCGCCGATCCGCCGCTGCTCGGTCTCCTCCCGGTAAAACCGCTCGGCGTCGCCCGAGACGAGCGCGGCGATCACCGGATGCTCGGGCTGCCACGTCTGCAAGAGCGCATGGCCCGCCTTGTCGCCGCGTCCGGCCCGGCCCGTCGCCTGACGCAGGAGCTGAAAAGTGCGCTCGGCGGCGCGCGGATCGGCGTTGGCGAGGCCGACGTCGGCGTCGACCACGCAGACGAAGGTGAGCAGCGGGAAATTGTGGCCCTTGGCGACGAGCTGGGTGCCGATGATGAGGTCGAACTCGCCTTTCGCCGCCGCGTCGAGCTGGCGGCGCAGGGTGTCGATTCCGCCGGGGAAGTCGGACGACAGCACGAGGGTGCGGATGTCCGGGAAGATCAGCGCCGCCTCCTCCGCCAGACGCTCCACCCCGGGGCCGCAGGCGGTCAGGCTGTCGACGTCGTGGCATTCCGGGCAGAGATTTGGTCGGGCTTCGAAATGTCCGCAATGGTGGCAGACCAGCGCCGCGCGGAAGCGGTGCTCGACCAGCCAGGCGGAGCAATTCGGGCATTGGAACCGGTGGCCGCAGGAGCGGCAGAGGGTGAGCGGGGCATAGCCGCGCCGGTTGAGGAAGAGGAGCGCCTGCTCGCCCCTGTCGCGCGCCGCCACGACGCCGGCGATCGCCTTCGGCGACAGCCAGCGGCCGCGCGGCGGACCATCGCGCTTCAGATCGACCGTCGCGAGGTCGGGCATCGTCGCGGCGCCGAAGCGCGCCGGCAGGCGGAGCCAGCGGTAGCGCCCGGTCTCGGCGTTGACCCGCGTCTCGAGCGCGGGCGTGGCGGAAGCGAGCACGACCGGCGCCTTTTCGAGCCGCGCCCTGACCACCGCCATGTCGCGCGCATTGTAGACGACGCCGTCCTCCTGCTTGTAGGCGCCCTCGTGCTCCTCGTCGACGACGATGAGGCCGAGGTCGGCGAAGGGCAGGAAGAGGGCCGAGCGCGCCCCGGCGACGACCCGCGCCTCGCCGCTCGCCACCGCGCCCCAGATCCGCTCGCGCTGGCGCTCGCTCAGGCCCGAGTGCCACTCGGCCGGACGCGCGCCGAAGCGCGCCGCGAAGCGGTCGAGGAACTGCGCGGTCAAGGCGATCTCGGGCAGGAGCACCAGCGCCTGCCGGCCCTGCCGCAAGGCTTCCGCGACCGCTTCGAAATAGACCTCCGTCTTGCCCGATCCGGTCACCCCTTCGAGCAGCGTCGCCGAGAAAGCTCGGGCGGCGACGCGCTCTCTGAGATCGTCGGCCGCGGACTTCTGGTCGTCGTTGAGGGCGGTCGGGCAAAAGTCCGGCTCGAGGCCAGCGGCGATCTTTTCCGGCGGCAACGCGACCGCGGCGAGCGCGCCGTCCTCGACGAGGCCGTCGACGACGCCGGGCGAGCACTGAGCGCGCTCGGCGAGCGCCGCTTTCGCGACCGGCGCCTCGGCGCCCGCAGCGTATCGAGAACCCGCGAGCGCGCCTCCGTCATGCGGGCCGGCGGCTTGCCGGTCGCGACCAGGCCGAATTTTTGCGCCGGCGGTTCAATGACTTCGTGCGCCCGGATCGCCATGCGCAGCACCATGCCGCGGGGGCTGAGCGTCCAGCGCGCCACCCAGTCGATGAAGTCGCGCAACGGGTTGCCGCAGCGGCGGCCAGTCGCGGATCGCGGCGACCGACTTCAGATTGTCGCCGCTCCCCTCGCGCAGGGCCCAGACGACGCCGGTCGCATGGCGCGCGCCGAGCGGGACGCCGACGAAGGCTCCGGGCCCGAGCGCCGCGCCGGAAGGCGCACGATAGGAATAAGCCGTGTCGACCGCGACGGGGACGAGCACGTCGACGATGACGCGGGGCGGCGGCGCGTCGGCGGGCGGGGCAGGCATGCCCCGGTTTAGCACGCGCGCCGAGCGCGAGGGCAAGCGGACACACGAGCCGGCGACTTCGGGGCCAATCGACGGATTGATGTGTTGCCGGAAACCGCCCGAGGTGATCTATACCACGCGGCATTTCGGGAATGCCGGCTCGAACGAAGCCGGCCGCCAGTGCGGATAAGCGCGGAAACGATGAACCAGACTTTTGCGCCCGGAAATCCCCGTAGCGACCAGCCGGAGCATTTCGATGTGGTGATTGTCGGAGCCGGAATCTCTGGAATCGGCAGCGCCTATCACCTGAAAACTCAGTGCCCGGGGATGAGCTTCGTGATCCTCGAAGCCCAGAACAGCTTCGGCGGCACCTGGATCACCCATCGCTATCCCGGCATCAGGTCGGACAGCGATCTCTACACGTTCGGCTATCGCTTCAAGCCGTGGGTCGGCAAACCGATTGCGACCGCCGAGGAGATTCTCGCCTATCTCGGCGAAGTCATCGATGAAAACGGCCTTAAGGCTCACATTCGTTACCGCCACACGATTTCGGCGGCCCGTTGGTCGAGCGCCGACAATCTCTGGAGGCTGGAGGCGACCCAAACAGACACCGGCGGCGCCGTTCGCTTCACCGCCAATTTTCTCTGGATGTGCCAGGGCTACTACCGGCACGCACAGGGCTACACGCCCGAATGGGATGGAATGGAGGCGTTCGAGGGGCAGATCGTTCACCCGCAGTCTTGGCCGGAAGATTTGGACACCGCCGGCAAAAACGTCGTCGTCATCGGCTCCGGCGCGACGGCCGCGACGCTCATTCCGGCCATTGCCGGGCGCTGCAACCACGTCACGATGCTGCAGCGCTCGCCGACCTATTTCATTACCGGCCGCAATGCGAATGCGCTGGCCGACACGTTGCGCGAACTCGACATCAGGGAGGACTGGATCCACGAGATCACGCGCCGCAAGATCCTCTTCGATCAGGCGGAGTTCACCCGTCGTTGCTTCAGCGAACCGGAGGCGGTCAAGCGGGAGCTGCTTTCGGCAGTGCGCGCCTACCTCGGCGAGGACTACGACGTGGAGACCCACTTCACTCCGAAGTATCTGCCGTGGAGGCAGCGCGTCGCGCTTCATCCCCGACGGCGATCTGTTTCGTGAGATCCGCTCGAACCGGGCGTCCGTCGTCACTGACGAGATTGAAAGGTTCACCCCGGCCGGAATCCTGACCAAGTCCGGCAAGGTCCTCGAAGCCGATATCGTGGTCACGGCTACGGGCTTTCACCTCAGTATGCTGGGCGATATCGACGTCTTCATCGACGGGCGACCGCTCAAGCCCTCCGATACGGTCACCTACCGCGGGATGATGTTTGTCGGCGTTCCCAACATGGCCTGGGTGTTCGGCTATTTCCGCTCGAGTTGGACGCTACGGGTCGACCTCGTCGGCGATTTCGTGTGCAGGCTCCTCAATCACATGAAGGAAAAAGGCTCAAGCAAGGTGGTCCCGAGCCTGCGCCCGGAAGACGAGGACATGCCGGTGCTTCCGTGGGTGGATCCCGAGGACTTCAATCCCGGTTATGTGATGCGCGGCATGCATTTGCTGCCGAAGCGTGGCGACAAGCCGGAATGGCGACACGCGCACGACTACGAGGCCGACAAGGATGTGTTCGCTTCCGCCGACCTCGACGAAGGTGCGCTGATTTATGGGTGATGCGAAGCCGCTTCCGGTTTCACGGACCATGGGTTTCGACGAAGTCAGGCCCCGCTTACGAGGCCCTTGTGCGATCCGTCGCAATAGGGCGCATTCTTCGACTGCTTGCAGCCGCACAGCCAGGCCGTCCCCGTCTTTTCGGCGGTGAAGGCCGCGGGCGCCATGCCGACCGCCTTATGCGAGCCGTCGCAGAACGGCTGGTTGGCGGACCGTCCGCAAGCGCACCAGTAATAGGTCTTGCCCTGTTCGAGCTCCTTCCCGTACGGGGCCCGTTGGGCGATGACGGCTTCCGACATGACCTTCCCCTGATTTCAACCGCAGCCGCCGCCGCGGACATTCACTCTTTGGCGGCATCTTTAGCGGCAGCGGCGGCGGCCTTGGCTGCGGCCGCCTCGGCCCTGCTGGCCGCGGTTTCCGTGCGCTCGGCGATCCGCGCCGACTTTCCCCGGCGATCGCGCAGGTAATAGAGCTTGGCGCGGCGCACCTTGCCGCGGCGCAAAACCTTCACCGAGTTCGATCACCGGCGAGTAGACCGGGAACACCCGCTCCACCCCTTCGCCGTAGGAAATCTTGCGGACGGTAAAGCTCTCGTTCAGGCCGCCGCCGCTGCGCGCGATGCAGACGCCTTCATAGGCCTGGATGCGGGTGCGGTCGCCTTCGGAGACCTTGACGTTGACCACCACGGTGTCGCCGGGCTGGAACTCCGGCATCTTCGCGCCGGGCAGCCGGGCCGCGTGTTCGGCCTCGATTGTCTCGATGATGTTCATTTTGCGTGCAACTCCTGCCGTGACGCCGGATCGGCGAGAGCCGGCGAGCGCTTCGGCGCGCTGTTTTCAGTTGAGGGTCGCGACATAGAGCAAGCGCCGGCGCAAGTTCGAGCATTTTTCCTTTCGCGCGCCGCGCGCCTATCCGCCTCCTTCAGCGCGTCGCGCCGGGCAGGGTTGGGATCACTCCCGCGCAGGGCGAGGCTTCAACCCAGGGGAAAGCTCCGCTCCAGGCGCGGGACGAGCTCGAGCGCGGCGATCGCCAGCGCCCCGAGAACGGCGAAGAGCTTGACTTTGTCTCGGGCGGCGGCCGGCAAGGCAGAATATGCGACGGCGGAAAGCGCGGCGACCGTCGCCCCCGCCATCACCAGCCAAAACGGCGCATGGAAAAGCTCCTCCAGCCGATCGGCGAGCCAGCTGGGAATAAGGGACCATACGAACGGAACGATACTGTCCATCGATTTCTTCCGCCGCGTGGCCCTTTTCCGGCGCCTGCCGTTTTTAAAGCAAATCCGCTAAGCAACCTTTACCGGCTCGAGCCAGGTTGGCCTATTGGAGCGCAAACGCCGCCGGCGGCGCGACAGGTCAGGGAGCGCCCCCGCGCAAAAATGTGACTCTGATCGCCGTGCCCGGGCCTTGGAGCATTTCGAACGACCCGCGAAGCTGTCCCGCCAGTGCGCGCATGACAGTAAGTCCGAACCTCGGCGTTTGGGGTCCTGTCGGCGTCTCGGCGGGCATCCCCGGGCCATCGTCACGGATCGTCAACTGCATGCGCCCGCGTTCGACCTCCGCCAGAGACACCTCGAACAACGTGCCGTTCCTGGGGCGAAACACATGTTTGGCCGCGTTGATCGCCGCCTCGTTCACCAGCAGGGCGATCACGGTCATCTCGCCGACCGGCAGGGCGCCGGAATGGATATCGAGCCTGATATCGACCGGCAGGCCGCGAAACGTCTCCATCAGAATGTCGCGGACGATAGGCTCGACGCCTTCCGAGTAGGCGGCGGCGTCGTAAAGCCGGCGATGCAGTCCGGCCATGGAATGAATTCGCCCGAGTGCAAGGTCGATGGCCGCCAAGGCGGCAGGGTCCTGCAGGCCGCGCTGCGCCTTTTGCAACGTCGCCGCGACGATCTGGAGGTTGTTGGCGACCCGGTGCTGGAGTTCGTGAAACAGGTCCACGTTGATTCGCGCGGTACGGTCGAGTTGCAGGACGGCTTGAACAAGCCCTTCGACCAGGGCCGTCAGAAACCCCGTCGACGAGCAGGAAGCCCGCCATCCATAAGATGGCGCTGAAATTGCTGATCGCGAACGAGAATTTCGGCTCCACGAAGAAATACCATGCCGCGATGGCGGACAATGCCGAAACACGACGCCCCTTGCCGCCAGCCGCAAATGAGCGTGCTCGCCACGACCGCCGGGTAGAAAGTCAGGAACGGAACCGGATCGAGCCAATGCGCCAAGGCGAGGCGGACAATCACCGAGATGGCAAGGAACCCGCCGGCCAAGACCCAGGACCAGACGCCGGTCCGGCGCGTTTTCGCAATATTGACCAGCCATCTGATCACGCCATCGCCCCCTTTCCGAGCCGAATGGCGCTTGGTCTTGAGCCCACCCCGGCCAGAGCAATGCAACCCTACGCGTTTAGGCCTTCCGATACGAGAGCGGACTGCGGTCAACGCGTTTCATGGCCTCGTCTGCGTGTATTTTGCGCCCCTCCGAGGCTTGTTGGTCAGCGGGCAACAGCTTGAGGCAAAATCGGCCGCCACGACGAACGCTGGACCGCAACCCGCCGCGCTGCGGACGACTGGATCCGGTCGGTGACCGCCGCGCTCGATTTCGGACTGCGTTTTGTGCATAGCAGCATTGGGATGGTGCAGCGCAGCAAAATATGTTAAGCGTATAGAAGCAGCGGACCAACAGTCCGATGGAGACGCCAATGCAGCATTTCGATTTTGGAAATCTTGATCGGATCCGGGATGCGGAGCCGCATAGCTGGGCGACCGTGCGCTCAAACGATGCCGTGACGTTCAGCGAGCTGGTCCGACGCGGATTTCATCTGATTGATATGAGCGGCGAGGTTTGGGTCATGCGCCGCCCCGGCGAACGCGAATTGCAATCGGACTGATTCGCCCATCAGCGGTTGCGCTCAAGGAGCCTACCGCGCCATAGCAGGGCGAATCGAAACAACCAACATGGTTGCATTTTGATGCAGGTGTGTTAACGTCTTTAGCCGAGCCGGGATGAACGGTGTGACGGGAACTCGAAACCGTACCATCCGGAGGACAGACTTCCGCACACTGTCCTGTGTCATGCCCGGCTCACCATTCCAGCCCGTATGCACGGGGACGGGGCCGCCGCTACAGCAAACTCCAATCAACTTGTATCATAGCCGCAGGCGACGAAGAGAGAGAACAATCTCTTGACAAGAGCTCCAAGTTCAAGTTCATGATATGTTCCGTAGCGCAAACGGAGAACGTGCTTGTCCGCTCCCCTCAAACCCGCCCCGACCTTGCGCGGAGATGGCTCCCTTGTCGCCTTGAGTAATGAAGGAAGGCCGATGCCGATATGTTGATGAGCGGCCCTGGACCGAGCCGTGCGGCATCACGGAGAAATTTCAGCCGTTCAGCCGGCCAAATTCGCCAAATTCGGTCGTAAAGCTTTGATAAGTAAAGGTTCCCAGTGAAATTTTTTGCAAAGATTTGGAAGCCCGGCGGAAATTTTTTGAAACGTTTTGGAAACTTTCTGAAGGAAATGGCGGGTCGTCGGCGTCCAGCCCCGTCATGGCGATCAACGATTCCAGTCGATCGGAACCTGCTCTAAGATAACGCTAAACGGCGACGAGGGGCGTCGATCTCAGTCCTCGGCGAGATCCTCGAACGCCCCGCGGTCGACGCCATTGCCGATCAAAATTTCGCGTTTGCCGGCGTGGTTCGGCGGGCTGACGACGCCCTCCTTCTCCATCCGCTCGACCAGCGAAGCGGCCTTGTTGTAGCCGACTGAGAGGCGGCGCTGGATGTAGCTCGTGGAGACCTTTCGGTCGCGCAGCACGATGTTGACCGCGCGGTCGTAATAGTCCGCCGATTCCTCGGCGTCCATCGAGCCGGGCGAGGGCAGGGGACCATCGTCGTCGGCCTCCTCGTCCTCCTCGGTGATGGCGTGCAGGTATTCGGGCTGGCCCTGTTTCTTCAGATGCGCCACGACCTTCTCGACTTCATCGTCGGAGACAAAGGGCCCGTGCACCCGGGAGATCCGGCCGCCGCCCGCCATGTAGAGCATGTCGCCCTGGCCGAGCAGCTGCTCGGCTCCCTGCTCGCCGAGGATGGTGCGGCTGTCGATCTTGCTCGTCACCTGAAAGGAGACGCGGGTCGGGAAGTTTGCCTTGATCGTGCCGGTGATGACGTCGACCGAGGGACGCTGGGTCGCCATGATCAGGTGGATGCCGGCGGCGCGCGCCATCTGGGCGAGGCGCTGGATCGCGCCCTCGATGTCCTTGCCGGCGACCATCATCAGGTCCGCCATCTCGTCGACCAGGATGACGATGTAGGGCAGCTCCTCGAGCGCGAGTTCCTCATGCTCGTAGATCGCTTCGCCCGTCTCGCGGTCGAATCCGGTCTGGACGGTGCGGGTCAGGGTCTCGCCCTTGCCGCGCGCTTCGGCTACGCGGGCGTTGAACCCGTCGATGTTGCGCACGCCGACCTTCGACATCTTGCGGTAGCGGTCCTCCATCTCGCGCACCGCCCATTTGAGCGCGACGACCGCCTTCTTCGGGTCGGTGACCACCGGCGTCAGCAGATGCGGAATGCCGTCATAGGCCGAGAGCTCAAGCATTTTCGGATCGACCATGATGAGCCGGCACCGCTCGGGCTTCACGCGGTAGACGAGCGAGAGAATCATCGTGTTGATCGCCACCGACTTGCCCGAGCCGGTGGTGCCGGCGACCAGCAGATGCGGCATACGGGCGAGATCGACGATGACCGGCTCGCCGCCGATCGTCTTGCCGAGCGCGATCGCGAGGCGATGCTTCGACTTCTCGAAGTCCTCGCTGGCTAAAAGCTCGCGCAGGTAGACAAGCTCGCGGCGCTGGTTCGGCAACTCGATGCCGATCGCGTTGCGGCCCTGCACCACCGCGACGCGGGCCGATACCGCCGACATCGAGCGGGCGATATCGTCGGCAAGGCCGATCACGCGCGAAGACTTGATTCCGGGGGCGGGCTCGAGCTCGTAGAGGGTGACGACCGGGCCCGGCCGGACGTTCATGATTTCGCCCTTGACGCCGAAATCGTCGAGAACGCCTTCGAGCAGGCGCGCGTTCTGCTCGAGCGCGTCGGTCGAGATCTTGCTCAACGTCTTCTTCGGTTCGGCGAGCGTCGTGAGCGGCGGCATCACCCATTCGCCGCGCCTCGAGAAGGCGAATTTCAGTTGCGCGTCGGCGGCGGCTCGAGCGCCGGCTTTGAGCGGGCCCGGCGCCGCGGCGACGCGGGTCGCCGGCGACGGATCGGCCTTTGCGCGCGGAGCGTAGGCCCCGGGCTCGGTCAGTCCGTCGTCATCGGCGCGCAAATCGAGCCAGGGGGCGCGGGTTCCCGCCAACGCCGGCTCCTGTCGCGCAGCCGGAGCCGCCTTGGCGACGGATTTCGGGCGACGCAGGAATACGCGCCGCAGCATCGCCTTGATCGTCAGCATCGCGTGAAAGACGGCGCCGATCGACACGATGGCGAAGCCGGGCTCGTCGTCCCCTTCCGTATCGTCGAACCGGGCTTCGGCGCGGGCCCGGGACCTGCCGTCCTCATGCGGCCGGCGGGAGAAGCCGACACCCGAGGCGGCGGTCAGGGTGAGGATTGCGAATGTCGCGCATACCGCGCCGGTCGCCGCCATTCCCCAGCTCGACCCAGAAAGCATTCGGCGCGGCAGGGCGAGCAGGGCGTCGCCGACCACGCCGCCGAGCCCGCTCGGCAGCGGCCAACTGCCCGGCGCAGGAAGGAGCGAGGCGAGCGCCGCCGCCGCCGCCACGCCGGCGAGATAGAGACCCACCTTCAGACGAAGATTCTCGAGCCGCCGCTCGGTCAGCAGCTTCCAGCCCCAGAAAGCCGGAGGCGCGAGCAGCGCGATGCAGGCGAGGCCGAGCAACTGCATGGCGAAATCTGCCGCGATCGCGCCCGGCGCGCCGAGCAGGTTGTGCACCGGCGCGTTCGTCGCGTGGTTCAGACTCGGGTCGGCGACCGACCAGGTGAGCAGTGCAAGTCCGAGCCCCGCGACGCCGGAGAGTGCGGCGAGGCCCGCGAACTCCGCCGCGCGGCGCTTCGGGAACTCGCGCACCGTCGCCGGCAGATAGTCGAATACCGAGAACGTCGTCGTACGCATGACAGTCCCGCCCGCTGCCGCGGCGCGTCCTCGCAACCGCGTCATATAAACTTTATGCAGGCCGAGTTAATGCCCGCCTAACCTTAATGGGACGTAGCGGCGCCAGAGGCCCGTACCAACCATAAAAAATGGACGCCCCGAAGGGCGTCCAAGTTCGCGGGAGGAAACAGACACCCGATGGCCGCGCCGCCGGGGATGAACCTATTGAACGACCTCGCCGTGCAGGGCGTAGTCGAGGCCGTCACGCTCGACTTCGTCGGAGACGCGCAGGCCGATGACCGCCTTGATGATGGAGAGGATGATGATGGTGACAACCGCGTCGTACGCTATGACCGTGACGATGCCGATGCACTGGTTGATCACCTGGCCAGGGTTGCCCTCGATCAGGCCGGCGGTGCCGCCGTACTCCTGGATGGCGAACACACCCGTCAGGAACGCGCCGATCATTCCGCCGACGCCGTGGACGCCGAAGCAGTCGAGCGCATCGTCATAACCGAACATGTGCTTGAGGCCCGTCGCGCCCCAATAGCAGCCGACGCCGCAGGCGACGCCGATCACCATCGCGCCGATCGGGCCGACGAAGCCAGATGCCGGGGTAATGGCGACGAGGCCCGCGACCGCGCCGGAGGCGATGCCGATGACCGTCGGCTTGCCGTGGTGGATCCACTCGACGAACATCCAGGTCAGGGCCGCGACGGCGGTCGCGATCTGAGTGACGGTCATCGCCATGCCGGCCTGCACGCCCGCGCTCACCGCGGAGCCCGCGTTGAAGCCGAACCACCCGACCCACAGGAGGGCGGCGCCGATGAAGGTCAGCACCATGTTGTGGCCGGGGCCCGTGTCGCGGCGCTTGCCGACCATGATCGCGGCGACGAGACCGGCGACGCCTGCGTCGATGTGGACGACCGTACCGCCGGCGAAGTCGAGAACCTTGACCCATGCATCTGGGTTGGATGAGTTGAAGATGCCGTCGGGTCCCCACAGCCAGTGGGCGACCGGGGCGTAGACGAAGATCGCCCACAGTCCCATGAACCACAGCATCGCGGAGAACTTCATGCGCTCCGCGAAAGCGCCAGCAATCAGGGCGGGCGTGATGATCGCGAAGGTCATCTGGAAGCACATGTAGACGGTCTCGGGGATGGTCGGCGCGAGCGAATTCGGATTGCCGATGCCGCCGTTGTTGATGTCGCTGAGAATGCCCTGCAGGAACGCGCGGCTGAGCCCGCCAACGAACGGCGTGCCGGCCGTGAACGACAACGAATAGGTGACGAGGGCGTACACCACAGTCACCAGGCAGGTGACGGCGAAGCTGGTCATCACCGTGTCCCCGACGTTCTTCTTGCGGACCATGCCGCCGTAGAAGAGCCCGAGGCCCGGGATTGTCATCATCAGCACGAGCGCCACCGATGTCAGCATCCAGGCGGTGTCGCCGCTATTTGGGGTGCAGTTTGTCAGCACGGCTGGAACCGCGGCGACGGCGGCGTACTTGTCGGTCGCCGGAACGGCTGCGGAGCCCGCGGCGCAGGCCGGCGTCGACGGTGGGGCGGGCTTGGCCGCCGCCGGCGCAGCCGGAGCGGCGGCGGCAGGAGCCGCAGCGGCAGGAGCCGGCGTCGCGGGGGCCGCGGTCTGGGCGTACGTCGCGACCGGCGCGGCGAAGCCGACGAAGGCGGCTATCGCCAACGCCGCCAGGCCGGAAAAGAATCTCGTTTGTTTCATTGTTGGGGAACTCCGATCTGGAATGGGAAGGCCGCGTTTCAGAGCGCGTCGTTATCCTTCTCGCCCGTGCGGATGCGCACCGCTGAGTCGAGGCTGTAGACGAAGATTTTGCCGTCGCCGATCTGGCCCGTCCGGGCGGCCGCCATGATGGCGTCGACCACCTTGTCGGTGAGGTCGGAGCTGACCGCGACTTCGATCTTGAGTTTCGGCAGGAAACTCACTGCGTATTCGGCGCCGCGATAGATTTCCGTATGTCCCTTCTGCCGGCCGTATCCTTTGACTTCCGTTACCGTCAGCCCGTGCACGCCGATGGCGGTCAGCGCGTCGCGCACCTCCTCGAGCTTGAACGGCTTTATGATCGCCATGACAATTTTCATTGGCCTCGCCCCAATCTGACCCGGCGCGACTGCGTCCCGCGCCGCTCTCTGCGGTGAAGTCGGAACGCCGAGGCGCTCCGCCGCTTCCCCGCCTTACAAGGGCCGTGCCATGCCGGACAGATCCCTGAAGGCCCTGATAATTTGAGGGTTTCCGCTCGCGGCGGACCTGCGGGCTCAGGTCCGCGGTTCACACCCGCACTGGCTGGCTAAGAAATAGGCGCCCAAGAAACAATCCCGAACTCTCAGCCGGCGCGGCGCCGGCGCATGAGGCCTTCCTGGACGCTGGCGACCAGCTGGCCGTCGCGGGTGTAGATGAGCCCGCGGACCAGCCCGGTTGCGCCGACGGCGTTCGGGCTGTCCTGGACATAGAGGAGCCACTCGTCCGCACGGGCGGCCCGGTGAAACCACAGCGCGTGGTCGAGGCTCGCAATCTGGATGCGAGGGTCGTAAATCGTCAGGCCATGCGCGCGGAGCGCCGTCTCCAACAGCGTCATGTCCGACAGATAAAGAAGTGCGGCGCGGTGAGTTGCCGGATCGGGCGGCATTGGCTCTCCGATTCGCGTCCACAAGGTGTTGCGAGGCTCGCGCACGGACCCAGCCGTGTACCGGGTCAGGTCGGTCGGGCGGAAGTCGATCGGCCAGGTCGTGTCCAGCATGCCCTTCATGCGAAAGCGCGCCGGACCCTCGAGAAGATCGAGCGCCATGCGCGGGTCGGAGCAAGCTTCCGGCGCCGGAACCTCGGGGGGCGGAGCAGAATGGTCGAAGCCGGGCTCCTGCTCGTGGAACGACGCCGTCATCACAAAGATCGCTTCCCCCCGCTGACGGGCGATGACCCGGCGGGTGGTAAAACTGCGGCCGTCTCTAAGCCGCTCCATCTCGAACAGGATCGGCTCATGAGGATCGCCGCCGAGCAGGAAATAGGCATGCAGCGAATGAGGGTCGCGGCCGGTAACGGTCCGCTCAGCAGCGACTAGCGCCTGCGCCAGCACCTGTCCGCCAAACACCCGCCGCCAGCCGTTGCGCGGCGAATGGCCGCCGAATCGATTGAGGCCCGCCGGCGCAAGGTCGAACAAGGCGACGAGTTCGTCAGCGGTCATAGCTATCGATCCGATTGCGGCTGCGATCTAGATGGCCGGGGCCGCGCGCGTCAACATCACCGCAATGCGCGGGTGATCGGCAGCGCCGTTCCGGTCGCCCTAATCGTCGGCAGCCTGTTGCTCGGCGCGAAGCTCAGCTAACGCCCGCAACATCGATGAGCTCACGACGCAGATCGGTGAACAAGAGGCGGCTACTCTAACCGATGAAGGTGAGTGCGGTTGGAGCGAAAAAACCGAAGGCGAACAAGATCGCGCCGACCGTTCCGAGTCCGGCGCTGAGCCAAACGAGCGCAGTGACCCCGGTGATGATTGCGGCCGAGGCCAGAACGATCGCAATCTGCGCGAGTCCGCTCCCGAGTTGATAATGTTCAAGCCTGCGGTTGGCGAGTTCTCGAAGTTCGACCGCCGCGTTCGCTCGCTCACGAATTGCGTCGAGACTGTCGTCGGGCTTCATGGGGTCCTTCTCGAAGCGGGCGACGATCGTCTTGAAGTCGCCAATCTGCCTATCGAAAGCCTCTTGCGCCTTGGCGTCAACGAGGGCGGTCTTCTGAGCCTCGAGCGTTGCCGAGGCGGTTTCGATAATAAGCGACCGAATTCTCTTGGCCTGGTAGAAATTGAAGAGGTCGGACGCCTCAATATTCCTTTCCGTGGAGACGTGTTGCGCCTACTTGGCGCCCGCTTCGGAAAGCGCCAGCAACAGTGCGAGAATTGCGATGAGAAGGGCAACAGTGCGGTCTTTCTCCTTCGCCTCTATGGCCGCCTCGGCCTCCTCGGGCATCACTCTCCCCCTCTCCATCGAGAAAACCGGTCACGCAGCGCCAGTCGCCGCCTCCTATCAGTTTGGCAAGCCGCGGCGCAATGAGAGGAGGCGGTTTGGCTACGGTCTAGCGGCCCGGGGTGACGCGGCCGCGACTTGTTCACGGAGATCACTCGATAGTGAAGTCTCGAGATCGACGAACTCGCTTGGGCCGGAATCCAAGGGGGACTGTTGGGCGCGGCGGCGTTTAATGACCGGTTCCTGAACAAGGCCGTCGTCTGATGCTCGCTATCGACATGTTCGGCACGCCGCTTTCAGGGGCTATATTCAGTCGCCAAAACCGTCCTTTACAACGACGAATGCCCTTCAGCGGCCAACTCCGAGGCCGGCGCTGCCTGAGCCGCCGTTGCTCGCCTTCGCCCGAATTTTGTCGCTTGAACGAGCTGCGCGGCTCGCCTCGAGTATAGCCATGTCGATCAGATACAGCAGGAGGACGTTGTCGTCGGCGCGCTCCGCCATTCTGCGCACTCTTATCAGTTCAATTTCGATCAGGCCAAGCATCATCTTGCGCCGGCCCCGATACCAACCAAGTCGACGCCGCTAAGCTGTCGCGCCGACATTCGCGCCGCACGGCCATACAAATATAAGCGACAAAGCTGTCGAACTTATGGCTGCGACCGGCACGAGGCGGCGGATCGACCGCTTGCAGCGCTCCGGTTCGCGATGAAGAAGAAGCCGCCTGCGCCGGGCACACCGTCAGGGCGGCGAGGCGTGCGACGCGGCGACAAGGACGCAATCTCTCATTTCTCGAGAAAATCCTATTGACAACCAAGCGGGTTGCAATAGCGTATGGGGGCTGGGCGTCGGGCGCGTTTGGCGTCGCGAGGGACGGCGACGGGGAGAGATATGGCCGCCTTCGGGCGGCCTTTTTCTGCGTCTCTTGATTTGTCGATGGCCGCCATCGCTGATCGTCGTGGCAATCGCGATTGCCTGCCAAGTTCAGTATTGAAGCAGAGGATCCTGCGAAGGAGGATTTGATGCGCCAGCTTGTCCTTTTGCTTGTCGTGCTACTCGAGGCAGGATCTGCAGGATACGCCCAGAACGACCGTGGAGCGCTTCAGGGCGTCTATGGTCCGCCGGAGTCAGCTCCGGGCGAGCTCAACGGAGTCTTCACAGCCCCGCGGTCGACTCCCGCGGCGCGGCTTCCGACGATTCCCACTGGGCCAGACTATGGGACTGCGGAGCGTGGCCCGGCGGTCTCGGTCCCCGGCCGAGTTACCCAAGGCCAGGTGCTGCCGGATAACGTCATTCCGACTCCGATTCCCGATCGGCCTGGCTATGGCCGGGTCGTCGTCAATGGCCGTCCAGCCATTGTTGACCTGAGCACCCATCGCGTCGTCCAGTATCACGACTAGACAACGCCTGGCCTGTTTGTCCGGCACGGAACCCAGCCTTGGCTGAGGCAAATTGCTGTTTTTTTCTGGCTCCCCGAGCAGGACTCGAACCTGCGACCATTCGATTAACAGTC
>CAWIHF010000014.1:0-121369 GCA_963835885.1 uncultured Alphaproteobacteria bacterium | reverse complement strand
TTAATGAACGCAACGAGCGGCCCAGTGTCGATGGTTGTTGGACCACCATAGGGCAATTCGGTCGGCGGTCGGATCGTCGTCGTTTGGTACCAGCGCCACGCAGCAATGAGTCCTGCAAGCGCGGCGGCGAAGTTCAGCGCAGTTCCCAACGATGGCCGCCCTCCCCTGTCCGAGACGATTTCAGAAAGTCTAGCAAGGCCCTTGACGGCTCGTTCGTTTGATCGAGGCTGTTGGTGGTCGGTCGGCGCTCTTGGCCGTTTGCGGGCTTCGCGGGAGCGACTTTCAGAACCACATCGCCATGTCGAGCCCCCGACTGTCGCGTTGTCGGGCTCATCGCCTATAGTAATGGTCGCGAGGCCCGCTCAGGTCCAGGTCTGAGCTTGTCGAAGACTGCCTTATCTTCGCTATCCGTTCATCAGGATCCTCTGTATCATCTCCGTGATAGTAAGCAACCAATGATCCATCATTTCCGATGAGGTAAATCGCTTTGTCTAGATTCACTTTGTTTTCTGTGTCACTAAACATACGCAATATTGACAAACGGATGTCTCGTAACTTCTCCCCTAATTTGTCTCCATCTAGCGTGTTTGTCTCCTCTCCTAACTCGCTCTCAGCATGCAATAACGCCAGATACGCGATCCGAGCAAGTTCTCCAATCTTTTGATTACTTGATACTGCCATTACCGCTCTCCTTCCGAGCTATTTCTCACCTTCTCGACCAATCGTCTGATCTCCGCCTTCTCAACCTTCTCCTTCTCTTTAGACATCATGTCGCTGCTGAAGAACCGCCCAACGCCGGAGGATCAAGCTATCTTGCAGGTGTTGGAGACCGTCCGCCATCCTCAGACGACTTGAACCCGAGTGCGACGTAATAGGGTCATCGTACCCATCCGAAGCTCCCTGTCATCGGCTGCGAACTTCTCGATTGGTCGGCGGTTCGAACACGACCGTTCCGCGGCGACTTCCACAATGACGGACACATGAGGCGCGACTTAAGCCGTGAGAGCGGAAGTTTGGGCGGCGCGTGCACACCAACGTCTCAAGATCAAACTGCTTGCGATAGACGCAGCGCCGCATGGATCTCGCGCCCTCGCGATAGCCATCGGCGCACCGCATGCGCAACCTTCCAGCAGAGGCTTCGCGCCACTCCCAAGCGTCATAAAGAGCCATGTTCGTTCACCCGCCGTTCATACTGAAGGCGTTTTATGATCACCGGAACTAGGCTTTCCTAGCCAAGGGAGCAGAAATGGCACTGCTCCGCTTTGGCGTCTTCACAGGCGCGGCACTCGGATTGTGGCTTTCTTCAGCGCCCGCGGACGCGGCTGTGACCCACACAACGGCAAGCCTAAATTTGCGTGCGGGTCCGCTAGGCACTACCAAATCAAGGCCGTCATTCCGGCCGGGGCGCGGATAGACATCCATAGTTGCGGCCATACTTGGTGCTACGTGGGATGGGCGGGGCACACAGGTTATGTCCACTCCGATTATCTTAGACACCATGTAACGGTCGTTGTTATGCCGCTTGTCGTTCATGTCCAAGAGCATGGTCACGCGCATCATCGGCATTCCTCGCCATAGCGTCCGGCCCTGGCGGCTGAAAGACTATTGCGGCGCTACAGAGGGCGATGGGGTTCGGCGCCAAACAAAAAAGGACGAGGAAACCAATGCTCTCCTCGCCCGTGAGCGTCAAGACAAAGAAATGTGTATGTGGTGATAGCTTTAGCCTCCCCGCGATTGCGAGGAACCATTGAGCGCTTGTCTGCCTAGCCTCTGCCATCGCGCCCGCTGGTGAGACAAACTAAGCTACGGCCTGACGACGAAGTCAATGACGATTCGGCCATGACTAAGCCACTATTCCGGTTGCTGTGGCAAAATAGCAACGATTTTGGGATGAGGTTGCCGCCAATTTGCGCTTCTCCGTGCCCAGCCCCGGCCAGTTATTTAGCGGCCCCACCGTCAGTCGCTTGTTGTTTGTCGGACTGCGGCAAAGCTTGGCCCGTCTTAGCATCCGATTGGCTGGAAATAACAAGACGCGCGGCGCTCGATCTGCGATCAACATAATTGTGGACGTAACCAAACGGCAGCGTTTTTCATCGCTGCCGAGGGCTAGGTAGGCGCTCGCACACTGTAACTGGTCTGCGGGCGCTTCCGTTTGATCAAACTTGACCAACGGATCGCGCCCAATTACCCATTGGGGCATGGCGCGAACGGTCAGTCTTTACGAAGCGAAAACGCATCTCTCGGCGCTTGTCGACGCCGCCGAGCGCGGAGAAGAGGTCATTATCGCGAAGAACGGCGTCGCGAAGGCGCGCCTGACGGCGATTCCCAAGCCCGCGCGCAAACGCCAACCGTCGAAGCTGCTGGAGATCACGTTCATCGCCGATGATTTCGATCTCACGGACGAGAGCATCATCAAGGATTTCGAGGGCTCGGATTGAGCGTCCTCATCGACACGCATGTGTTCCTTTGGTTCCAGACGGGCTCGCCCCGGCTTTCCCAAACGCGTGCGCGCGCTGATCGAAGACCCCGACCAAATCATCTATCTAAGCTCCGCGTCCTTCTGAGAGATCGCGCTAAAGCGGCGCGCCGGGAAACTCGCATTCAACGGCGCCCTTCGCGCCGCGGCGGCGGACTCGGGTCTGCTCGAACTCGACATCGACGCCACGGACGCCGAGACTGCTGGCGCGCTGGATTGGGATCATCGCGATCCTTTCGACCGCATGCTCGTCGCGCAATGTCTGAACCGATCGCTGACGCTGGTGACCGCAGACGCCAGACTGCGCGAAAGAGACAAGATCGCGGTGCTATGGGCGGGCTGAGCTTGCGCGAGGCTGGTGTCGCCAATCAAGAAGCGGCCCAACACGCTGGTTTTCTGGACCAGTCTCCTGCGGAGCAGCGGGGATGTCGGTCGAGTCCAGTGGTTTGTTGACGTGCTCCGACCTGAAAACTCTTTATGACGCGCCTGTACCCTGCGCGGAAGACCATCGCCCGAGATGGAGATGCACCGGGAGGCGGTATGGTCCGGCGAGCCGTCGTTCTCGTCGATGACCTCATACCGGCCCATCACCAATGGTCGGGGCCAATCTGCCCTTTCGCGTTCGATCTGCGCAACTCAGCAACGTGGATTAGGGTAGAATTACCCTCTAGTCAGCCGGCATTAACGATGGCTAGGGTCGCTAGGCCCATTGCGAATTTCAGCATTTCAGCTTAAATTATTCGCTAAACGGCCTTGATCTTAAAATGTTTTTTTGCTGCATAAATCCGAAGCGTAATTGGCGAATAATTAAAGGGAGGAGGCTTCGATGCGAGCCTACCCGTCGGAGGAGTCCAGCCGGAGGAAGTCCACCGCGTTCCCGCTTTCGATGCGTCGAACCGACGCGGCGCGATGTGACCTGCGGAGGAGCATTGGCGGCATTCAGCCTCTTGCTCACAGAACTTCTCGGATCGGCGTCGCCCGTTAAGGCAGACGCTCTCGCAGGACCCGTCCCGACCCTTGACCGGGTCGCCGTCCGCATCGTCACGGAGGACTATCAATTCGCGGTCGCCGCCAGCCGCCGCAAGGAAGAAGGCGTTGTGATCGAAAACTTTGGCTGGGGCATCGGCCCTGATCATCCGCCCGGCAGAACACTGGTCAGCGAGTTTGGGCTTTCGATGCATGTCGAAAGCCATCGCGGCGACTAAACGAGACAGATGCTGATGGATTTCGGCTTTACGCCCGAAGCGGTGAACGACCACCGCCTAAAGGCGGTGGCTTCGAGTTACGGCTTAAAGCCGGATTTGGTCGGCCCAAAGGGCCGACTCGCCCTCCCTACACAACTTTGAAGTTGTCGTCAGGGATCTCGGGCTTTTGATCTTCGATATACTTGTTCCACACCTCGTCCGTCACATTGCCGCTCGTGGCCACCCAATAGCCTCGACCCCAGAGATGCTGACCCCAATACCGTTTGCGAAGCGACGGATATTCCGACAGCAACTTGTGCTAGCTCTTCCCTTTGAGATACTGCACCGCCCGAGACACCGACACGTGCGGCGGTATCCCTATCAGCATATCCACGTGGTCCCGATTGATCGCTCCGGCGTAGATGACCATCTCATGCGCCCGCGCAATCTCCCGCAGCAACTCCCGCGCCCGTTGCCCAAATATCTCCGCCCAATACAGGAAACCGGTACTTCGTGATCCACACGATGTGATACTTGCAGTCTCAGACCGTGTGACTGCCGGGCTTCGCATCTTGCATACCCGCAGTGTCGCATCCCGGTCGCCTAAAGGCGAGGGGTTTACGGATCCCAGAGGCGAGAATTCTAAACAACAATCTGGCGCTCATCGGGGTTCAGCCGGCCAGCCTCGACGCGCTTGTGCTGAGCCATGGGCATTATGACCATTTTGGCGGCCTCGCCGGCTTCCTCAGGAACAATGCCGGCAAACTGAAGCCGAAGCTGCCATTCTACGTCGGCGGCGAAGACGCCTTCTGCGCGCGCGATTGGGTGGCTCCGCCGGTCAAGGGCAATTTCGGCGTGATCGACCGGGAGGCTCTCAAGGCCGCCGATCTGATGGTGATGTCGACGCCGGAGCCTTCGCTTGTCGGCGGCCATGGCTTTACCTCGGGCCGCATCGCCGAGCAAAGCTTCGAGAATTTGAAATCGCCGAGCGTGATGAAGCTCGGCATGGATCACGGATCGGGTTGCTCCGCGGCCAGCTTTAGCGACGCCGAGCAGAAACTCGGATCGTTCCTCGACCAGTTCAACCACGAGATCGCAACCGCCTTCAATCTCAAGGACCGGGGGCTGATCGTTCTCACGTCTTGCAGTCACCGCGGCGTCGTCAATGCCGTGCGTCAGGCGCAGAAGGTCTCCGGCGTCAAGAAAGTGCACGCGGTCATCGGCGGCTTTCACCTTGCGCCCTACCCGCCGGAGTATCTGGCTGAAACCCTATCTGCCCTAAAGGAGATTGGCCCCGATTATCTCGTGCCGCTGCATTGTACCGGCGAACCGTTTTTCGAACTGGCGAAAGGCGAACTCGGGCCGAAAGTCATCCGAGCCTACACCGGCACACGTCTCGACTTCAGCTAGGTCGAGCGGGTTGATCTCAAGGTCGGGGGCCCTGCGGCCCCTGGATCGTCGTGTCGCGTCGCTCCTCGCGATGACGGCGGCGAGTGAACCGAGTCGCATCCTGCTCTTGACGACCCCGCTTGTCCCGTCCGAGATCGGGTTTCCCGAAGATGGTCGCTCTTCGGGACGTGGACCCGAGAGGATCCGAAGCGAATGAAGCGCTTGAACCGCGACCTCGCAGCCGATAGTTTTGCGGCATGCGGACGACCAGCAATTTTTTGATTGACGAGCGTCCTCGCGCAGGGCGGCGGCGGTGGATGGCCGCAACCATCGCACGCATATTGGCCGGGATGTGCTTCGTCCTTCCGCTCGCCACCCTGGCCCAGGCGCAGTCGCCGCTGATCACCGCGTGGCAAGCCGCGAATGCAGAATGTCGGGGCGGCCATAGCGACGACCCCAAGACGATGCAGGCGTGCGAGAGGCGCGACCAGGTCAGCGCCAGGCTGAAGCGCAGGGGCTGTGTTTTCCAGGAGGACGGCGACTGGTGGAAATGCCGGCACTAGCGTCGCTCAATGCGTCAATCGGAAGCGGGTTTGCCACCAAACATCCCCGACGCCTCAGTGGGCAGTTTGTTTCTGCCCCTTGGCGTCGTTGAGGTGGGATTCTAGCAAACTTACTTCACGTTGCTGAGCAATGCGGCGCAGGCTTGCGGCACGCCGAACTCGACCTCCTTGCTCCCTGGCATCATCGCCCAGCCGCCTTTTTCGACATATGCCGCCTGTTGCCATGAGTTGGTCTTTTTCAGCGCCGTCAGGTTGTTGGCGGCGTCGGCGCTGCGTTGGAACTGGTCGACGCAGATCGGCGCGATCGCCGCCACCACGGCGCTGTTGGCGGTGTTGTCCGCCAACGTCTTGGCCGAGCTTCCAAGCATCCAGCCGCCCCAGCCGAAGCCGATGGCGAGCGTGACGACGGCGCCGACGGCGGCGCCTTGTAGGAGCCGCTTCAGCGATTCTCCTTGCAGTGAAGCAGGCAATTCCATGATATTTCACTCCCAATTTAGGGAGGAAGGATTCCTCCCTTCGGACATCGCAACGACAATGATTGAAGAGAAGCGGCGGGTTGGCGCGATCCTCTCTTCGTCGGGCGATCAACAAGCCCTACCTGACCGGCGATCGCTGGGGATAGAATCGGAAACTACTCAGACCGGGGTCGACCCCGGCGCCATAGCGGCGCGCTTACGCGAGGCTGGCCGCCGATAGGGTAGAATTACCATCTTGAAGGCCAATCCGGATGGCGCAACAAAAGCGACGTTTAAAAACCATCAATTTTTAGCTTGGGAGGCGCGCATTCGCCCTGCGCGCCTCCCTTTGCGCGTCTTGATCGGCGGCCGGCCTCTCTGGACGGTAGCAGAAGTTCGCAGGCCCAAGGCGCCCTCTTGGCCGTGGTCCGAGGCCGTTTGACGGCGGCGGCAGGGCGTTGGTCGCGATCGATCGAGCATCGCTCGCTCGCCATTGACAAGCCGCCCCGGCGCGGGGGAAACCCTCGCCCGCAAAAATCCAGGAACCGGCATGACCGACGCAAGCCTCCAGACGCTGATCGAACACGCTTTCGAGGACCGCGGCCGGATCAACCCGCAGACGACCGGCGACGTGCGCGACGCGGTCGAGCGGGCGCTCGATCTCCTCGATTCCGGCAAGGCGCGGGTCGCCGAAAAAATCCCCGGCGCGACGGGGCCGAACTCGTGGAAGGTCAACCAGTGGCTGAAGAAGGCGGTGCTGGTGTCGTTCCGCCTCAACGACAACCGCATTTTTGATGGCGGCCCGGACGGGGCGACGTGGTGGGACAAGGTCCCGTCGAAATTCGCAGGCTGGGGCGAGAACCGCTTCCGGGAGGCGGGCTTTCGCGCCGTGCCGGGCTGCGTGGTGCGCCGCTCGGCCTATGTCGCCCGCGACGTCGTGCTGATGCCGAGCTTCGTCAATCTCGGCGCCTATGTCGACTCGAAGACCATGGTCGACACCTGGGTCACCGTCGGCTCCTGCGCCCAGATCGGCAGGAACGTCCATTTGTCAGGCGGCGTCGGCATCGGCGGGGTGCTCGAGCCGCTGCAGGCCAATCCGACCATCATCGAGGACGACTGCTTCATCGGCGCGCGCTCGGAAGTGGTCGAGGGGGTCATCGTCGGCGAGGGCTCTGTGCTCTCGATGGGGGTGTTCATCTCGGCCTCGACCAAGATCGTCGACCGCGCCACCGGCAAGATCCATATCGGCTACGTGCCGCCCTATTCGGTGGTGGTGTCCGGCTCGCTGCCGGGTAAAAAGATGCCGGACGGCTCGCCCGGCCCGTCGCTCTATTGCGCGGTGATCGTCAAGACGGTCGACGCGCAGACGCGCGCCAAGACCGGGATCAACGACCTGCTCAGGGACTGAGACGCGACAGAATTCACCACAAAGGTCACGAAGATCTCACTAAGAGCACGTGTTCTTTGTGAAAACTTCGTGCCCTTTGTGGTGAATTTTTTCGCCATCGCAAAAAGAGGACCCTGTCCACGGCACATCTGCTGAAAGGACGAAAGCGCAATTTCAAAGTCAGGCTATAAGTCTATGATATAATAAACTTTTCTGTCATTGATTTTCTTTTCGCAAAACAAAAGCTTGCAGGTTTACGCCGTTCACGGCATTATCGGCCAATGTCGAGAGGCGCGCCTGAAGCGCCCTCGCCCTTCCCTCCGAGCGCCGAACATCATGCGCCCGCTCACCCGATGAGCGGCGCCGCTCCCCTATGCGCTCTCCTCCCCTGCCCCGAAAGGCGCCCCCATGCCCATTGTCTCCCCGAACGACACTCCCGACGCCCGCGCCAAGCGGATGATCGCTGCGCTGATCGAGGGCGCGGACCTCGACGCCATCGCCGTCCAGGAGCGGCTGCCGGCCAAGGAGGCCCAGACGATCCTGCACGAAGAAATCGGCCAGCGCTGGGTCGCGCCGCTGGCGGACTTCGCCAAGATCCAGATCGCCCGGCTGGGAAACCTCTGCCTGCACGTCATGGACCGGATCGACAGCGGCGAGCTCGCGGCGGTCGACCGCGCCCTCCGAATCATCGACCGGCTTGACCGCTACCACGGCTTTAGCCGCGCCAGCCCCGCCATCGAGCCCTACGGCGAAGAGGAGCGCACCCGGCTGCTCGCCAAGCTCAACGCGGTGGCGGCGCGCCTGCGCGACGACCAGCCGGAAAATCCTTCCGACCCATGACGGACGCGACGCCCGAGACCGCAGCCGAGCCAAATCCTCGCTCGCCGCGCCCCCCCTTCAGGCCCGGTCAGCCCATCCGTCGGATCGGCGATCTTCTCGGCCTCTCGCTCGACGAGCGCACCCGCCTGCTTGGCGCGATGACGCCGCGGGAATGCGCCGCGCTCTTCTACGACTGGACGCTCTGGTCGCGCCCGGACCAGGCGCCGCCGCCGGGCGACTGGATCGTCTGGCTCATCCTCGCCGGACGCGGCGCCGGCAAGACGCGCGCCGGCGCAGAAGCCGTGCGGCTGTGGTCGCAGTCCTTTCCGAACGTCAACCTGATCGGCCCGACGGCGGACGACGTGCGCGACGTGATGGTGCTCGGCGATTCCGGCATCCTCAATATCTGCCGCAAGGAGGAACGCCCGCGCTATCTCGCCTCCGCCGCAAGGCTCGAATGGCCGAACGGCGCGATGAGCTTCCTCTTTTCCGCCGAGGAGCCGGACCGCCTGCGCGGCAAGCAGCACATGAAGCTCTGGTGCGACGAACTCGCCGCCTGGCGGCGCCCCGACGCGTTCGACCAGGCGATGTTCGGCCTGCGTCTCGGCGACAAGCCGCAGATGGTGATTACCACCACGCCGCGGCCGACCAGGATCATCAAGGGCCTGGCCGCCGACAAGGACACGATCGTCACCCGCGGCTCGACCTTCGCCAACCGCGGCCATCTGGCGCGCGCCTTCCTCGAGCGGATCACGCGGCGCTACGAGGGGCGGGTCATCGGACGGCAGGAGCTTTTGGCCGAGATCGTCGAGGAGACGCCGGGGGCGCTTTGGACCCGCGCGCTGATCGAACGTCAGCGCGTCGCCCCCGAGGCCGCGCCGAAAGAATTCGCCGAGGTCGTGGTCGCGGTCGATCCGCCGGCGCGATCGGGCTCGAAGGCCGATGAATGCGGGCTCATCGTCGCCGGCAAGGTTGTTGACGGGCGGCTCTACGTGCTGGCCGACCTGACCAGCCAGGGCGATTCCCCGGCCGCCTGGGCGGCCCGCGTCGGCGCCGCCTACCGCGGTTTTAACGCCAACCGGGTGGTCGCCGAGGTCAACAACGGCGGCGACATGGTCTCCGAGGTTCTGCGCCAGGCCGAGCCGCACCTGCCGGTCCGCGCGGTCACCGCGACGCGCGGCAAATATTTGCGCGCCGAGCCGGTCGCGGCGGCCTATGAGCGCGGGCTGGTGTTCCATGTCGGGGTTCTCGCGAAGCTCGAGGACCAGCTTTGCGCGCTCACTCCCGACTACGACCGTGGCGCCGGCTCGCCCGACCGCGCCGACGCGCTCGTCTGGGCGATCGCCGACCTGCTGGCGCTGGAACGGCCGAGCACGACGGGGATGATCGATTTTTGGGCGGGGCGAATACAGGGCTAGTAGGTTGGCTCCTACCCTCGACATTCCGCCCAATGTCATTCATCGTCATTCATCATCCAATTCTCCGACGCGTTCAGGGATTGCAGCAAGCGAGAGGGAAGGCTAACCTCGGATTGAACTGGTACTCGGCACCAGAATTTCAATCTGGAGGTGTTCGATGCGCCATATTGACAGACGCACGTCGATACTTCTCGTATCGGGCGCGCTAATCACAAGGATTGATATTGCTCTAGGTCAAACTTCGACCAAATATTTGGGCGGAGATATGGTGAGCGCCGTCGAATTGGAGCAATTTGCAGTCGAGATGTCTGTGGAGAAAGACGTCTTGAAATTCGTCGAAATGCACTACCACAGCCGCAAAAAAACCATCGGCGACGCTGCTACGAGCGGCGTATTCCAGGATCCGGAGCAGGCAATTTCCGATCTAAGGAAATCGATTGACACGAAGTATCCAGGACTCCCCGGAGAACTATTTCTCAAAAAATTCCTTTGAAGCTCAAATAAACGTTATACAGTTTCTTGAAACGTCGGGCGTCGATTTGGTCCCGGACATCCGAGATATTCTGCCAATAGGGATTCCTATCGTGGAACCCGTCCAGAATAAAACTGAAGATACTGATCTGGAAGTAATTATTGACATTGCTCTCCAAACAATGGGTATTTTTGACGGGAAGGAGCTTGTTCAAGAAGCGCTAAAGGATCAAGACATAAGAGAACACCTACAATCAATTTTGCCGCTGCTCAGGAATTCAGATTGGCAAAAAATCTTGCAATTAGCGGAATATATATTCAAGTTACTTCTTGCGCATGGCTTTCTAAAAACTTATGCAGAGAAAGCTGGAGCGCGAATAGCGTTTCAGATTAAGACTCAGATGCGTGCCTTTAGTGGGATGGGTGTACGTGGCTGCGGCGTTTCTTGTCGCATTAAAGGCTAACTATCACAGATTCTCCTTCGCACACTGAGCAGCTTTCTGTTTTGGGGAGCACCAAGGTTAAACTGACTTGTAATGGAGTATAACAATGCAGATGGCCCGTACAAATTCGAAATACAACCTCGAAATATCCGATCTACTTGTCGTTGGAGCGTTCCGTCGCAACTATGCACTATTTGTCTAGCTTGTTATCAGACTATCATTCGGCCTTATCGATCGCTGGTGCAGTGAATTCGGCGAACATCGGTGTCACGGCAGCGGTCGGAGTTGTAGTATACAGCGCCTATCGCTTTTTCGCACAAAAGTCCAGCTAATAGGCATACCCGCCTGCAGGGTGGCGCAATTCTTTGGGTTTCTGCTATTTTGAGCCGACGAGCATCTTTCGCACGCGAGGAGTAAGCATTATTCTGTTCTATTGTATCATAAAGTCACGCGAATTCAGCGCATCGCGGGAAACTCGCTTTCCGGCACCGGGTGCGGTTCCAATTTGTGGCTCCAGCGTCGAGCCGGCGGTTTGACGACGAGCGTCTTACCCCATGAGAGAGTTGGCAATTAGCGTTCGGCCCATACGGGAAGCGCTCGACCGCGCTCTTGAACGCCGCAGCCGCGCAAATTTACAGAACGCGAAAGCGGACAGAAACGGACCGAACGCGCTGGACATTTCACCAAATGACGCGCATATCCTCGTCAGGAGGTGCGATTCGCTATGACCCCGGCCAATCTCGCGCTTACAGGGCCGCTTGCGCCCGGCGGACTGCAAACCTTCGCCAGGGAGAATGATCGGGAGCGCCTGTCGCCCGTCGCCGTCAAGGCGTTTTTGGCGCTCGCGAAAGCATGGGGATTGTCCAACGGCGAAGCGGCCGCGCTGATCGGCGTTTCGGCGAGCAGTTTTGACCGGATCAAGCGGGGCGCCCGTCCGACCTTAAGCCAGGACCAGTTGACCCGCGTTTCGGCGCTCATCGGTATCTTCAAGGGCCTCCATCTTTTGTTCCGCGACAGCACGGCCGACGAATGGGTCCGCAGGCAAAACATCGGCCCGCTGTTCGACCGTAGAACGCCGGTCGAAGCGATGATCGACGGCGGCATCCCGAAAATGCTCGACGTGCGCCGTTATGTCGACGCCGTGCGCGGCGGTCTCTGAAAACCTTTGTGAATGCTCGAAGGGCTGCCGATCGTCCGGGAAGCCTTCCGGCGCACCGTGCGGCTGGTGTCGTCGGCGCGTCTTCGGCCGCCGGTGCTCGAGGCGCTCGTCTCGGCGGACGAGATCGACGCCCTGGCGGAAATCGAGGGCGCCACCAGCGCCCGCCTGATCGCTGAGGATCGCGGAACGGAAGGCCTCGACAGGCAGGAGCTCATCTACGGCATTCCGTATGCGGCGTTCATCAACGCGTCCTTCGCCTATGCGAAGCCGCTCGAGCCCAACCGGTTCAACGCGAGGCGCGGCGCCTGGTACGCCGCCCTCGAGGTCATGACCTGCATGCGCGAGGTCGCCTTTCACATGGCCGACTTTTTGGCGAAATCCGGCGAATTGAGGGGCGTCGTCGAATACGCCGAAATGTTCGCCAGCATGGCCGGCGAATTCGTCGACCTCAGAGGGAGGCCGGGCGATCGCTGCCTCGATCCCGATCCGGCGATCGGCTATCCGGCCGGCAACGCCATCGCCGACGCAGCGAGGGCAAAGGGGCTCAACGGAATCGTCTACCCCTCGGTGCGGCACGAAGGCGGCACCTGCATCGTTGCGCTGTGGCCGCATGCGGTGCAGTCGGTCGCCCCGGGCGCGGTCTACCGGTTCGAATGGGCCGGAAACCCCGAGCCGGCGATTGTTCGCGTCTCCGAGTAGCCGGCCTATTGCGCCGCCCGATGCGGCTTGCCGTTCGACCCGATCGGTTGGACGTCCTGCAGCTTCGGATTGCCGCGCTTCTGGTGCGAGGGCGGCGGCTCGTGCGACGCCTCTCGCCGTTCGGCGGGGAAATCGTTCGCCGGCACGGCGTGCAGGCTGGCGCCCATTTTGCGGTTGAACGTTTCGGCGTCGAACTGGGCGTTGACCGCCTCCGTCCGGTCGTCGCGCGGTTGCGGACATTGCGTGTCGGCGCCGGAGTGGCCGAGGCGCTCGATCACGCTTTTGAACGCCCCCTCGAGCCGCTCGCGGCTGCCCTCGGCGGCGAACACCTCGCTGATCCAGACGTCCCTCCCGCCCTTGGCCGCCGCGATGCAAAAGGTCCAGCGCGGCGCTGCTTGCGCAGCCGCCGGCAGGCAAAGCGCGATGGCGAGAGCGGTCGCACGGCGCATAGACAAAGCTCCTCGGAAGGCTCGCGGCCGACCCTAGACGCCAATCCCTAACGGAAGGCGAAGCCTGCGGCTTGCCCTCACCCCGACCCTCTCCCGCATAGGGCGTCGAAAGACGCCCGTCTCTCGACGGGTTATGCGGGCGAGGGGGCGAATCCCTTCTCCCGCTTGCGGGAGAAGGTGGCGCGAAGCGCCGGATGAGGGTGGCGCCGCGCCTGCGACCGCTGGGCGACCTGCCCTCACCCCCAGCCCCTCTCCCGCAAAGCGGGCGAGGGGAGCAGCAAGGAATCCGCATGTCCTCGGACGCTGTCCACCGCCCCCTGCCCCAGGGGCTATTCGCCCGCCTCGCTGAAGCCGCGCGCTACGCCATCACCGGCGTAAGTCCGGATTCCTGGTTCGGCCCGCAGCAGCCGCTCAAGCCCCAGGCGCCGCCGGACGTGAAGGGGCGGCAGTTCGATTATCCGTTCGGCGCCAACCTCAACTATGTCCCGCGCTCGGAAGGCGGCATAAGTTTCGCCGAATTGCGGGCGCTGGCCGACGCGCTGCCGCTGCTCCGGGCCGTCATCGAGACGCGCAAGGACCAGATCGCGGCGCAGAATTTCACCGTGCGCGCGCGGGCTCGCGCCGACATCCCGGACGCCTCCGCCCGCATCGACGCGGCGCTGGCGTTCCTCGCCCGGCCCGATCGGCGCCGTTCCTTCGGCGACTGGCTGCGCATGCTGCTCGAGGACCTGCTGGTCATCGACGCGGCGACGATCTATCCCCGCTATGACCGCGCCGGAAAACTCCATTCGCTCGACGTCGTCGACGGCGCCACCATCAAGCCCTTGATCGGCGAGGACGGGCGCGCGCCGGCGCCGCCCGACCCGGCCTATCAGCAGGTGCTGCACGGCGTGCCGGCGGCGGATTTCTCCGCCGACGAGATCCTCTACCTGCCGCGCAACGCGCGGACGCACAAGCTCTACGGCATGAGCCCGGTCGAGCAGATCGCGCTCACGATCAACATCGCGCTGAGGCGCGAGGCGGCGACGCTCGAATATTACGGCGCCGGCTCCGTGCCCGACGCCTTCGGCACGGTGCCGAAGGAATGGACGAACGACCAGATCAAGACGTTCCAGGATGGTTTCGACGCGCGGATGAGCGGCAATCTGCACAGGCGGCGGATGCTCAAGTTCATGCCGGGCGATTTCAAGCTGGTCGAGCCCCGCCAGCCGCCCTTGAAAGACCAGTACGACGAGTGGCTCGCGCGGGTCATCTGCTACGCCTTCTCGGTCCCCGCCACGCCCTTCGTCTCCCAGGTCAACCGGGCGACGAGCGAAACACTGCGCCTGCAGGCGACCCAGGAAGGACTGGCGCCGCTGAAGACCTGGATCAAGAGCGCGCTCGACCATGTCATCCAGGTCTGCATGGACGAACCGGATCTCGAATTCGTCTGGGTCGGCGACGACGCGATCGACCCGCTGCAGCAGGCGCAGACGCTGAACATCCTTGTCTCGGCCGGGATCAAGACCCGCGAGGAGGCGCGGGCGGAGCTTGGGCTGGGAGGAGACAACGCGGCGGCAGGCCTTGGAAAGTACATACAACCGGAGTTACCCACTGCACCTACCGCACTCCCTTGGGCACATACACAATTGAATACCAAGGCGAGCCGAGAGCCTGCCCCAGCACGACCCCCGCGCCGCTCTGAGCCGGAGACTCACCGTGAGTTCGATCACCATAACAAAGCAAGCAGAAGATGCGATCCTCAAGGCTTGTCGCGATCCGGCGGCTGAGGGCGTGAGGCAGCGGCACGGAGACGTTCCGTTACTCTTATGGTCAAAGAGCACTTATTTCGTTAGCAACTCTGGCGAGAGAACAGAGTTCGGTCCGCAATTTTACCTTTATTGGACGAACCAGAGAGAGATTGAAATTTCAAAGTACGCGACGACCTTCTTATCGAAGGATATTGAGGTTGCCTTATCACCCGGAAATTTGTTTCGTAACGGATCACATCATATTGATCTGCGCGACGGAAAGCTTATCCTGGACGAGTAAGTCATGGCGCGAGCCTCGCCGTCTCCGTGCCCATCTCAACGGCGCCGCATCGGAGACCATGCCCGCATCCGACGCGACGCCCTTCGTGTCGCAGCTCAACCGGGCGACCAGCGAGACCATGCGGCTTCAGGCGACGCAGGAAAGGCTCGTGCCGCTGAAGACCTGGGTCAAGAGCGCGCTCGACCGGGTCATCCAGGTGTGCCTGGGCGAACCCGGCCTCGAATTCGTCTGGGTTGGCGACGACGCGATCGACCCGCTGCAGCAAGCCGAGACGCTGAACCTCCTCGTCTCCGCCGGCATCAAGACGCGCGAGGAGGCGCGGGCCGAGTTGGGGCTGGGCGGGGAGGGGCGACATGGTTGACCTCAGCTGACTCGAACCCTTGCCAACCCATCGCCCTGAAATTGCCGCCGGACGCCCAAATTGGCATCCTGAGGCGATTTGCACAACTCACGGGTTCGTAGCGAGCATTGACTTGGTCTATATCGAGGACGTATTGGACGAGCAGCACACCTGTAATTGGCTGAAACGAATTCATTTTTGATGACTTGATACTAGTTAGGCTATACTTCTCAATAATGAGGATTCACTGATGACCGACCATGGCTCGACACCAGAATCATTCGCAGATCGCTTAAGTAGAGCGCGAGAGGTTGGTCTATGTATGGCCCCTCCTCGTGTTTGCCACGGGTATGCTCATTGCATCCTTTTTCTACGTTAACAGATCTATTCAGGTCGCGGCTGCGCGACAGGAGGCGCTACAGGAACTGGCCGCGAACACTCCAGACGCAGAGCGTATCTCGGTGTTGAAAAGAGAGGTCGCCAACCTCAAAGCGATCATACCGCCTTCGGCATTCTTGGCAACTCGAAGCTGCGTTTTAGTTCCAAAGGAAAATGAAAAAGGCGAAGTCATCCCGACAGAGCAATGTCACGAAGAACCTGCGAGAGCTACTGTTTTGCTTCATAATATAAATAATGAACTCGACACGTTATCACGGAACGCGGAAAACGCTCGAACTTCAATTCATTTACTTCAGATATCAATGCTTGACTATGGAGTTGCCTACGCCGATGATGATACTTTTCCAACCAATCAGGATAAATCAGTAGTAATGTACGCCGTGTTATTTATCTTGCTTCTCGTATCATGCGCCTCTGTTTACGCCATACTCTGGTCAAAGAACTCAAGAGTTGTTACCTATGCGATGGATACTCTCAAGGTTCTCGGAGGATTTTGCACCGGCTTGTTAAGCTCAATATTCGGGCTAGCGAAGTAAAAGAAACATCACTAATTTACGGCTGAAATCAGTGATGGTTTACCCATCGTATCCATCGCGCGTCGCGTCGGGACATCCTTGCAGCTCGCGAATTTCTGAGCGACCTTGCCCTGCGGTTCGAAAAGCGGCGAGGGCGTAGGAAGTCGCTAACGTTCGACTGCCCGGCCGAAGAGACTCTTTCGATCCGCTCTGATCGAACGACATTCATCGTCTGCGACGAAGGGGTTGATTCCTCGACTGCCCAACCGCCAATCCCGCGGATTTCCGGCCTTTTGAACAAAAAGAGAACATTTGCTTGACCTCTTACTCGGGAGCCTCTTGCAGAATTCCCTGAGGGCGAGGAATTTGCCGTGGTTTTGGTTTGCGGGGGCGCGCGGCTCAGGCTGGTGCTGGCCTGAAGCTGGCGACGCGGAGGATTTGATCGGCGGCGAGCGCGACGATGCCGAACATGAGATGGCATTTGACCTTGGTTGCGCCGCGCACGCGTAGGAACCTGGCGCCGAATTCGTCCTTCAATCGAGCATTGACGCGTTCGACCATGGTGCGGAAATCATAGATGACGTCATTTGCGTCGGGCATGTGGATGAACTTCATCCTGTCGACCTCCCGTTTCCATTCGGCTTTGACGTCATGCTGGGCGCGAAAGTTGCGGTCGATGATCGGCGCGTGGCCGAGCGTGCGGCTATGGTCATGAATGGCGGCGGCGTCGTAGGCGGCGTCCATGAGATCGTAGAGATAGGAAACCCGCGCGCCGGTCATGGTCATCAAGGGAATGGCGACCTGACTGTCGTGAACGGAGGCCGAAGTCAGCACGCAGGAGACGGGGATCTGGCCGCAAGCGACATCGATATGCAGCTTGTAGCCGATCCAGGTTTCCTTGTAGCCCTTGCTGTTTTTCTTGGAGCCGACATCGCAGGCGGTGGGCAGTTCGGCGAGCATTTGGTTGACGTTCTGTGAGGTTTGCCGCTCCAGCCGGGTCGGCTGGGGCTTTGGCCGTTGCTCGCCTTTGTGCGGGCGTCCGCGCTTGCGCGGCGGCTGAGCGCCATCGGACGGCGGATCGTCCTTCTTGTCGTTGGCCTCTTTCGCCGCCGGCTTCTCGCGCGCCTCGATCTCGGTGGCGTCGCGGGCGATCACGCCGACGATGCGCCCGCCGAGCGAGCGCTCGATCAGCGCCGCGTGCATTTTGTCGGGCAGATCGCCCTGCGCGAACTCCGCGAAGGCGCGAGAGAACGTGGCTTCTGAGGGCACTTGCGAGCGTCGCTCCCAACCGAGGATACGCCGCAGCGACTTGTCGACGGCGAGTTGTTCGATCAAAGCGGAAGTGGTGGGAATGCCCAGCATCGCCTTGGCGACGAAGGCCCTGGCAAGGGCGCGCCGATCCTCGGGCGGGCGGCCGGGGCGGCGCGGCGGCTCGGGAACGAAGGCTTCGAGGCCGATCACGTCGAGGGTCGTGACGAGACGCCCAAGCGCTTCGGTCATCGGGTCGACTTCCTCGCGCAGCCAAGGAAACAGAGTGCCCTGGATATGGTTCCAGCGGGCCTTCATGGCCTCCAGGGGATCGTCGGACATGCCTGTTGCTACGAATTGGAACGACAACGCCAAGACACTACCGAAACCACCCTCAATGTACAGCGATATATATTCTCTTATAGTAGTTGAAGACTGTCATGTCGTTCCTATATGCCCCGACTAAATTTCATTGACATTCAAAATAGTTTTGCAAGAGCCTCTCGGGTCATGGCATTGTCTGACACAATGGAGATGGTGCGGGCGGCTCAAGGGCCGCCGCCTTCCTCCGCCTGCCCTTCCGAATCTTTATCCCTGCGCCCGCGCCGTCCGGGCGCTTTTGGCGCGCCCCTGAAGATGGAGCCGCCATGTCCTCTCTCGACCTCTTCTTGCAGCTCGCCAAAGTCGACCTCGACCGACGGCTGGTCACCGGCGTCGCCACCGCCGAGACGCCCGACCGGTCGGGCGAGATCTTCGACTACGCCTCGAGCAAACCCTATTTCGAGAAATGGTCGGCCGAGGCGCTCGAAGCGAGCGGCGGCAAGTCGCACGGCGCGGTTCGCGCCATGCACGGCCGCGTCGCCGCCGGCAAGCTCACCGACATCGCTTTCGACGACGAGATGAAGCGCATCGTCGTCGCCGCAAAAATCGTCGACGACGACGAATGGCGCAAGGTCACCGAGGGCGTCTACACCGGCTTCAGCCAGGGCGGGCGCTATGTGAAGCGCTGGCCCGATCCCGATTCGAGCCTTGTCCGCTACACCGCCGAGCCGCGCGAGATTTCGCTGGTCGACCTGCCCTGCCTGCCCGACGCGACCTTCGAGGTGGTGAAGGACGGCGTGGTCGAAAAGCGGGCGTTCGCGCCTCGCGCGGAAATCGATGAGGCGCGATCCGGGGATCCCGCCCAGGAGCAAACGTCGGAAGCCTTTTTCAAGGCTGCGAACGCGCTCGCCGACGCGGTCATCAAGCTTGAACGCGCGGAGGAAGAGAACCTCCGCCTGCGCAAGGCGATCGACGACGTCTCGCCGGCGCTCGCCGATCTGGCGAAGCGCGTCGCGGCGCTCGAGGCCCAGCCGCTGCCCGCCAAGGCGGCGCTGCGCGCGGTCGCCAAGAGCGCCGACGGTGAAATGGAGGCCTTCAGCGCCGAGGAAGCGATCAGGCGCCTCGCGGCGTTGCCGGCGGAAGCGCGCGCGCTCGCGCTGACCAAGCTCAGCCTCGCCAACCCGCTGCGTTTCTAAGGCTGCAGCCAACCGACTCCAGCGAATCGCCGGACGCCGCGGCGTTCGGCGGCGCGGCGGCCGGAAGCGTCACGCGGGCCATCGCCTTGCTCAAGGCGGCGATCGGTTCAACCGCAGAACGCCCCGGCCGCCGCGCGATTTCCCGACGCATTCAAACCATCCAAGGAAACCCTCAATGAGCTTGCTGCAGACGACCGAAGAAACATTGCGCCTCACCAAGGAGGCGCTGTCCGACAACGCGCTCGCCAAGAATGTGACCCTCGCCACCGGCCTTTCCGCCTATGATCTGCAGGCGCCGGCGAAGAACCTCTTTCCGATCGTCACCCCGTTGCGCAATTCCCTGCCGCGCGTCGCCCGCCTCAATCCAGGCGACGCGGCGCGCTGGCGAACGATAACCTCGATCCTCGGGTCCGGTTACGACGCGATGGGCTGGGTGCCGGAAGGCCAGCGCACCGCGAGCATGTCCTATTCCGCCCAGGCCCAGGTCGCGCCCTATCTGACGCTCGGCGAAGAAGACACCGTGACCTTCGAGGCCGAAGCCGCCGCACAGGGCTTCGAAGACCTCAACGCCACCGCGACCCTGCGGCTTCTGCAGAAGACGATGCGGAAGGAAGAGACGGCTCTCCTCGGCGGCAACGCTTCGCTTGCGCTCGGCACGCCGGCGGCGCCGGCGCTGTCCGCCTCCGGCACGGGGGCGACGCTCCCGGCGGCCACCTATTCGGTGATCGTCGTCGCTCTCACGTTCGAAGGCTACAGGAACTCGAGCCTATCCGCCGGCGCCGCCACCTCCAAGTCGATCACCGGCAACGACGGCAGCAGCTATGCGCTGAACGGCGGCTCGTCGATGCGCAGCGCCAACGCCACCCAGGCGGTGACGCTCGGCCAGACGCTCAACGCGACCGCCACGATCGTCAATGGCGCGGTCGCCTACGCCTGGTATGTCGGCGCCGCGGGCTCCGAGACGCTGCAGACCATCACCACCATCAACAGCGCTGCATTCAACGCGCCTTTGACGACCGGCCAGCAGGCCGCGACCGCGATCGCCGCCGATAACTCGCGCAACGCGACGCTCGCCTTCGACGGCCTGCTGACCGTCGGCTTCAATCCGGCCAACAGCGCCTATGTCCAGACCCTCGCCTCGGGAACGGCTGGAACCGGCACGTTCCTCACCTCGTCGGGACGCGGCTCGGTGATCGAGATCGACAACATGCTCATTGCGATGTGGAACAACTACCGGCTCTCGCCGACGGCGCTCTACGTCAACGCGCAGGAGCAGCGCAACATCACCAACAAGTGCCTGACCGCAGCCTCCGGGCCGCTCGTCCGCTACAACGTCGCGGCCGACGGCGAACACGGCGGGCCCTACGGCGTCACGGCCTCGGGCGTCGTGCGCTGGTACTATAATCCGTTCAGCGTCGACGGCGGCTTCGACATCCCCATCAAGGTGCACCCCGATCTGCCGCCGGGCACGATCCTCGCGCTCTGCGAGCGCCTGCCCGTCTGGTATCAGTCGAACCAGACGCCGAATGTCGCCGAGGTGCTGACGCGCCGCGACTATTACCGCGTCGACTGGCCGCTGCGCACCCGCCGGCGCGAGTTCGGCGTCTATACGGAAGAGACGCTCGCGGTCTATGCGCCGTTCGGCATCGGCATTCTCACCAACATCGGCAACGGCTGAGTTCTCTTCCCTCTCCCCTCGCCGGAGAGGGATTGAGGATGAGGGGTTGCGCCGCGAGGCGCAGTTCACTCCCGCGCCCAGCGGGACCCCTCATCCGGCCGCGCTTCGCGCGTCCACCTTCTCCCGCAAGGGGAGAAGGGGGTCGCTCCCGATGCTGTCACCACTCGAGCGCCCCATGTCGCCTTACGATCTGACCAACCTCGCCGCGCTGAAGGCCTGGCTCGGCCTGCCGGCGGCCGCCGGGCCGAACGACGCGACGCTGGCGGCGCTCGTCACCGCGGCGAGCCGGATGATCTATTCTGCGCTGAGCCGTCCCGGTCTGCTTGCCGCAGTCCTACGTTGAAACGCTCGATCTCGAGACGCGGCGGGTCACCCTCCGGCAATGGCCGGTGCTTCAGGTCAATTCGGTGCTGTGGCGCGGCCTCATCGTCCCGCCTGACCTCAGCGGCGATCCGAACGCGTCGGTCGGCTACGCCCTTCAGCCGGGCGACGCCGCCCCTCCCGGCCGGCCGCAGGCGATCGATCTTTTCGGCGAATGCTACCGGCCCGGCCGCCAGGGCCTCGTCGTCTCCTATCGCGCCGGCTACGCGGTGCAGGGCGAGGCGCAGACGGTCCCTTCTTCCGGGCCGTTCCAGTTCACGGCTTTCGCGCCCTATGGGCCCTGGGGGTCGGACCTCGGCGTCGTCTATTCCGCGACCGGGTCGGCGCTCGCGCCGGTCGCCGCCGCGCCGGGGGCGGGTCAATATGCGGTCAGCGCCGGCCTCTATTCCTTCTCCGCCGCCGACGCCGGACAGGCGCTGGCGCTCTCCTACGGCTATGTCCCGCAGGACATCGCGCAGGCGGCGCTCGAGATGGCGGCCGAACGTTTTCGCGCCGCCGAGCATATCGGCCTCCGGTCGAAATCCGTCGGCGGCCAGGAGACCATCGCCTACGACACGAGCGCGATCTCGGCGCCGGTTCTGGCGATGCTGCAGCCCTACAAGCGGGTGGCGTTCTGATGTTCGCGATCGGCCTCGACGGGCTTGACGAAACGAGCGCGCGGCTCGACGCCTTGCCGGCGGCGCTGGGCGCGGCGCTCGCGGCGAAGGCCGCCGAGCTCTCAGCCGCGCTCGCCGACCGGATCAGGAACGACAAGCTTTGCCGGCGCGGTGCTCAAGGCGCGCTCGGGCGCGCTGCGCGATTCGATCGCAGCCGAGGTTTCCGCAAACGGCGACGGCGTCCTCGCCTCGGTCGGCTCGATCGGCGACGTCAAATATGCGGCGATCCAGGAATACGGCGGCAAGACCGCGGCGCACGAAATTCTGCCGACCAAGGCGCAGGCGCTCGCCTTCATCGCCGGCGGCGCGGAGCGCTTCGCCCGCAAGGTCGAGCACCCCGGCTCGCTGATCCCGGAGCGGTCCTATCTGCGCTCTTCGCTCGACGAGATGAGCGGCGAGATCGTCTCGGCGTTCGCCGAGGCCGCGGCGGAAGCCTGGACTCGCGCATGAGCCGCGAAACCGCCTTTTCTGCGCTGTTCGCGGCGGTGTCCGCGGCCTACCCGTGGGGCCTCGCGTCGCGGCGGATGAAGCTTTGGGGCGAAGTCCCTGCGTCGCTGCGCCCGGCATTCTTCCAGCTCGAGATTCGGGTCCGGAGGTCTATCAATGGTCCTCTCCCGCAGCGCCGAAGCGAACGTTTGAAGTCAAGCTGTTCCTCTATTTCGCCGCCCAGGATCCGACGACGCCCGGATCGATCGCGATCAACGCCGCGCTCGACGCCATCGACGCCGCGCTCGCGCCGGCGAACGCCGACGCCGCCCTCGGCCGCCAGACTCTTGGCGGCGCCGTGCACGATTGCAAGATCGTCGGCGTGCCGGTTGCGCGACACGGGCGACCTCGACGGCGACGGGCTCGCGGTGGTGAGCGTCCGGCTGGTCGCGCCGTGAAGGTTGCGCTGCGGCGCAGAGATTGAAACCATTCCCCAACGGAGTCCCCCAATGTTCGTATTCGGCTCGGGCGTGCTGATCGGCACGCCGGCAGGCGGTTCGCCGATCAATTTCGGCCTTGCGCAGGAAGTGACGCTCAACATCGCCACCACCACCAAGGCGCTCTACGGCCAGTACAACTTTCCCGTCGCGATCGGCTCCGGCACCAAGAAGATGACCGGCAAGGCGAAGATGGCGCGGATCTCCGGCCAGGCTCTGGGCTCGCTGTTCTTCGGGCTGGCGCCGAGCGCCGGCGCAACGCAGACCCAGTTCGGCGAGGCGACGACCGTCCCCTCCTCGTCGCCCTATACCTATTCGACGATCAACCACGCGACCTTCGCCGCCGACCAGGGCGTCGTTTACGCGAGCTCGGCGCTGCCCTTGAAGGCGGTCGCCTCGAGCCCGACACTCGGACAATATTCCGTCTCGGGCGGGGTCTATACGTTCTCGTCCGCCGACGCGGGCGCGGCAGTGCTGATCTCCTACTCCTACACGAACGCGGCGGGCGGCGAGAGCATCGCCGTCAATTCGCAGCTGATCGGCCCATCGGTTACCTTTTCGGCGAACCTGTTCGCCTCCGACCCGAGCACCGGCAAGCAGTTCTCGGTGCTGCTCTACAATTGCGTCGCCGAAAAACTGTCGTTCGGCACCAAGGTCGAGGATTTCCTCGTCCCCGAGCTCGACTTCCAGTGCTTCGCCAACGCCGCCGGCCAGGTCTGCCAGTTCAACTTCGGAGACGCCGCGTGAGCGAGGACACCTTCGCCATCGCGCTCGGCGGCAGGAGCTGGGCGCTGCCCCACCTGCCCTTCCGGGCGATCAAGGCGATCCAGCCGGCGCTTGTTCGACATCTATCTCGCAGCGGGCGGACCGGCGATGTCGAGCGACAGCGTCGCGCGGCTCGGCGAGGCCGAGCTCGACCGGCTGGCGGAGGCGACCTGGCGGGCGATCGCCCATATCGATCCGGCGCTTTCTTTGGCGGATTTCCTCGACTTGCCGTTCTCGGTCGGCGATCTGATTCAGGCCTTTCCCGCCGTCGCCAAGGCGGCGGGGTTGCGACCGGGACCAAGCGCGACGCCGGAGGCGTCGCCCGAACTGGGAAAATCGATTTCGACGCCCTGATCGCAGGCGTCGTCGCCAACCTCGGCTGGAGCTGGGATCAGGCGCTCGATCAGCTCACCGTGCCGCGCTTCCTTGCGCTGCACGCCGAATGGCGGCGGAATCCGCCGGCCCATTGGCTCTTGGCGGCGGCGCTCAAATATCGTCCGCCCGGCGAACCCGCGCCGGCGCGCCAGCCGACGATCGAGGAATTGAGAGCGGCGCTGCCGAGCGGCGCGCCCTGACGGGGAACGCCGATGACCGACGCCAATGTCTCCGTCAGCTTCAGCGCCTCGATCGGCGATTTCGTCGCCGGAGTCGGCGAAGCGAAGGCGGCGTTGCAGAGCTTCTCCGAGCCATTCGCAGACATCGACGCGCAGCTCGCTTCGCTCGCCGCCGCATCGTCGCAGGCCTTCAGCGCCGAGCGCCTGCAGCCTTATCGCGACGCTTTGGCCGCGACCCAGGTTTTGGAACAGTCCTTCTCCGCCGACCGCGCGCGCGCGACCGCAGCGCTGCGCGCCGGAGACGACGCGGAATATTCCGACGCGATCAAGGGAGCGCAGCTCGCGAACGCCGAGGAAATGCGGCTCCTCGCCGATGGATTGAAACAGAAGCTCGCGCTCTACGCCGAGGAGGCAAGGGCCTACGAAATCACCCAGAGCGAGAAACTCAGACTGTCGCTTAACGCGCTCGACGAGGAATATGCGCTCGAGCTTGCGGCTGTGCGGAAGCGCGAAGCTCTCGGAGAGCAATCCATTGCGGCCAGGCAGCGTCTCGACGACATGATCATCGAGGCGACGCGGCGTCGCGACGACCAATCGACGGCTCTGACGCGCTTTGCGTTGCAAGAGCAGGAGCGCGAGTTTCAGTCGTTCGCCAGTTCGATCGAGCAGGCGTTCAATTCGCAGCTGCGCGGCCTCCTCGGCGGCACGGAGACCTGGCGGACCGCGTTCAAGGCGGTTCTGCAGGACCTCCTGATCAAGTTCATCGAATGGACCGAAGCAGGCGTCGCGCATCATGTCGTCGCGGAGGCCGCGAAGACGTCGGCGACGACCGCCGGCGCGGCGGCGCGCGCAGGGGCGGAGGAAAGCAGCGCCGCGGCCTCGCTCGGGGCCCAGGGCGCGGCAATCGTCCGCTCGATCCTTTCGTCGGCTGCAGAAACTTTTGCCGGCGTGTTCGGCTTTCTCTCGCCATTGATGGGGCCGCTCGCTGCGGGACCGGCCGCGGCCGCGCAGGCGACTGTCGCCGGAATGGCGGGCTCGGTCGCCTCGGCCGATATCGGCATGTGGCAGGTTCCGAAGGACATGCTGAGCCTCGTCCATCATAACGAGCTCATCATGCCGGCGGCCGAAGCCGGAGCGTTTCGATCGCTGCTCGGCGACGGCGGACCGTCCGGCGGCCCGAACGGCGCGGTGCATATCCATCCGACGACCAACGTGCATGTCGCGGCGCTCGACGCAGGCTCCGTCTCGCAATGGATGCGGGCGAACAGCAGCGTCATGCTGAAAGAGATCGACCGGGCGGTCCGCCACGGCGCGGCGCTCGGGCTCAAGCGTCTTCAATCGTGACCACGATCACCGGCGTCCACCTTCTGCCGGCGAGCGGAGAGTTCGTCTACGACACGATCCCGTTCAGCGGCGCGCAGCGTGGCGCGTCGGGGCTGAACCCTTACACAGCGCTGAACACGTTCTTCGCGCCGGGCGGATCGAAGACGGACTATTCCTACGCGATCGACCAGCTGCAGGCCGAGCATCCGGAATGCGCGACGGTTTCGCTGGTTTGCGCCTGGTTCTTCAACTCGGAGGATGCGAGCGCCTGCCATATCTACCCGTCGACCAACTTTCTGCTCGGCGGGTTCGAGCAGATCGCCGGCGGCGCGCCGGTCGCGGATCACTGGCGCGTCTCGGGCCTGACCGAACAGGACTATCCTGGGATCATCCCGCTTCCCGCTCTGCCGGGAACGACGAATTTCGTTTATGGCGGCACGCCGAGCGATCCGTCGATCGTGCGCTGCATCCGCGACCTCAAGTCGCGCGGCTTCAAGGTCGTCTTCTATCCGTTCCTGCTCGGGACCGGATCGGGCTTTCCATGGCGCGGGCGGATCACCTATGCGCCGGACCTCACGAGCACGGCGACGAGCGTCGTCGACGCCTTCCTCGGCCCGGCGGCCGTCTCCGACTTCACGCCGGACAGCATCAATCTGACGGTCGCCTATGCAGGCTCGCCGTACGATTGGACCTATCGGCGGATGATCCTGCACTACGCCAACCTTTGCGTGGTCGCAGGCGGCGTGAGCCTGTTCGTCATCGGCTCGGAGCTGCGCGGACTCGAAATCATCCGCGGGCCAGGCTGGACGAAGGCGGGAACGACGGACGTGTCGGGCAAAGCGATCTGGGACTATCCCTTCGTCGCCGGGCTGCAAACGCTTTCCGACGATGTCCGCAGCGTCTTCGACGGCGCGGGCTATACGAAAGACCTCGCGGCGCTGAATAACCTCGTCGCCTATTCGGCCGATTGGTCGAGCTGGATGGGCTGGCAGCATTTTGGCGAGAACGGCCAGTGGCCGCATCTCGACTCACTCTGGGCGCATCCGAACATCGACCTCGTCGCGTTCGACAATTATCTGCCGCTGTCCGACTGGACGACCGGCGGAGGCGGCCTCGACGTCATCAACTGGAGCGCGCCGGCTCCGTCCGGCGCATGGCCGCCATCATCGGCGACAATGAGCGGCCTCGGCCTCTCCGGGCCGCCGACAATCTATTCCCTCCCCTACCTCAAGGCGAACATCGAGGGTGGGCAATACTTCAATTGGTACTACAACGACGGAAACAACGACGGCCGCGGTTTCGATCCGAACGGTTCGGGCCTTCAGGTCTCGCGACCGGAGGGCGACCGGCTGGCCCAGGCGCGGAACCCATACTATCCGAACCAACAGATTCTCGCCAACAAGCAGTTGCGTTGGTGGTGGAACAACCCGCATCAAGCCGTCTATGACGACGGCGACGGCTCGGGATGGTCGCCGCACGGGCCGCAAACCGAGTGGCAGGCGCAGTCGAAATCGCTGCTGTTCCTCGAATACGGCTTTTCGTCCGTCGACAAGGCGACCAATCAGCCGAACGTGTTCTTCGACGCGAAGTCGACCGAGAGCGCGAACGCCTTTTTGGTCGATCTGGGACAACGCCGGCGGCCTCGGCTATCTGCCGCGGCGCGACGATACGACTTCAGGATCTCGCGCTCCAGGCGATTTACGAATATTGGAACGTCGACGGCAACAACGCCACATCCGGCGCCGGCGTGCCGATGCTGCAATGGGCGTTCTGTTGCGTCTGGAACTGGGATGCGCGCCCGTTTCCGGCCTTCCCGATCGACAATTCGGCATGGGGCGACGCGCTCAACTGGCCGCAGGGCGATTGGGCGAACGGAATCCGGCCTGCGCTCCCGCCGCCATCGCCGACGCCGCCGCCTTCGCCTGGCGTCTATCAGACCTTCCCGGCGCTTTCGGTTCTGGGCTGGTCGGCGCATGTGAAGCCGAAGTTCTCGACCCTGATTGCAGACCATGTGTCGGGCCGATCGAGCCGCGGCGCGATGCGCGCGAGCGCCACTTACGACATCGAGCTGACCTATGAGGTTTTGCGGTCCGCCGCGGCCTATGCCGAGTTGCAGACCATCGCCGGGTTCTTCGCCAGTGTGAGCGGAGCGGCGACGCCGTTTTGGGTCGCCCCTCCTGGGCTCTCGGCGGCGCTGGGACAGGCGCTCGGGACCGGCGACGGGTCAACGACCGTCTTCCCGCTGATCCGCTCGGCTAGGAGCCACCAGCGAAGCCGTGCAGGGAACGTCGGGCGTCTCGGCGGTCTACCTCAACGGGGCTTCTGCCGGCGGCTGGACGGTCTCGAGCGGATATGCCCCCGCCATCACGTTCGCGACGGCTCCCGGGGCTGGCGTCGCCGTCACCGCCGACTTCGGCCTCCTCTGGCTCTGCCGCTTCGCCGAGGACGTGCAGGACTTCGAGGAGTTCATGGCGATGCTGTTCACGCTCAAGACGCTTCGCCTGTCGACGACGCGGCCGTGAGCCTGCAGCCCTCCCCTCTTTCTTTGACAGGGCCACCCATGCCGCCAGCGCATCCTTACAAGCCCGCGGCTGACCTCAGCCGGTTCTTCGTTATCGCCGTCATCTCGAACCCGGTCCGGTTCAAGCGTCGATACGAACTCTATTGGCCGTTCAAGGAGATGTGCGCCGCGGCTGGCGTCAATCTCGTTACGGTAGAGCAGGCGTTTGGCGAGCGTCCGTTCATGGTGACGGAAGCCGGAGACCCGATGACCGTGCGCGTGCGCACGGTCGAGGAACTGTGGCACAAGGAGAATATGATCAATCTCGGCGTCAAGCGCGCCGTCGAGATGGGCGCGCGAGAGGTCGCATGGGTCGACGCAGACATTCGCCCCTGTGTTCATCCGCTGACGTGGTTCGAGGAAACCTGGCACGAACTGCAGCACTATGAGTTCGTGCAGATGTTCGAGAGCCTGATTGATCTCGACATCAATGGCGCCGCCACGATTCCGGGGGTCCACGGCACGCCGAGTTCTGAGCTTCATGGCGAATTATGTGCGGCTCGGCGCGCCAGACGTTGAGCAGGTGATCGAGGCGAACAAGAAAATGCGGGCAGTCCCTGCCGATGTCGGCGGCTATGGCGGGGTCTCGGAAGTGGCTTCAGGGAAGATCGCCTCTGTCCTGCGGGGCCACCCTGGCGGCGCCTGGGCGGCCAACGTCGATGCGCTCAACAAGGTCGGCGGACTCATCGACTATTCGATCCTGGGAGCTGGCGATCACTACATGGCCCACGCCCTTATCGGGATGCTCGATACCCTCGTCAGTCGTAAGGGCGAGCTGATTTCCAGCCACGCACACGCAAAAAAGCTCTACGCTTGGCAGGATCGGGCCGAGCATTGGATCAAGCGCGACGTTGGTTTCGTGCACGGGACGATCCTGCATGACTTCCACGGTCCGAAGATGCAGCGCGGCTATGGATCGCGATGGCGGATCCTGACCGACGGACAGTACGACCCCGACACGGACATCAAATATGATGCGCAGGGCCTTCTGCAGCTGGAGACCGTAAGCCCGCGACAGATTCGGATGCGCGACCAGATTCGCGCCTATTTCCGGAGTCGGTCGGAAGACGACACGAAATGACCACCCCGCCATCCTTCCCGACGCTCGCCGGCCAGGCGTGGAGCGTCCACAAGAAACCCATCTTCTCGACCATCGTCGCCTCGCACGTCTCCGGGCGAGAGGTCCGCGACTCGCTCTATCAGAACCCGATTTGGGAATTCGAACTGACCTTTGACGGTCTGACGTCGAGCGGCGCCGACTTCGCTGGGCTCGGCGCGGATTCGCTGCAAAGCCTCCTGGGGCTGTTTCTGTCTTGCCAGGGACAATATGGAACCTTCCTCTATACGGACCCGACCGACAGCGCCGTGACTAGCGGCGCGATCGCCACCGGCGACGGCTCCACAACCGCCTTCACCTTCGCCCGCTATCTCGGAACCTTTTTCGAACCGGTCGGATGGGTGACGAGCGTTTCGAACGTCTACCTGAACGGCGTCACCCAGGCCTCCGGATGGACGCTCACCACGCCGAATAGCCTTGTCTTCACCGGCGCGCCGGGCGCGGGCGTCGCGATCACAGCGAGCTTCGCCTATTCGTTTCAGTGCCGCTTCGACGCCGACGATCTCGATTTCGAGGAATTCATGTCAAATCTCTGGAGGTTGGAGTCGCTCAAATTCCGCTCGGTGCGGACGTCATGAAGGCGACGACTTCGCCGGTTATCGCGCTGCTCGCCGCGGCGATGACCTCGCCCGACGCGCCGATCGCCTTCGCCGAGTGCTTCACCTTCACGTCGACCGTCGGAACGGTCTACACCTGGACCAACGTCGATTATCCGGTCGCCTACAACGGCTATACCTTCCTCGCTTCCGGGCCGCTGGTCGCCGGCCTCAAATACAAGGGGACCGTCGGGCTCGAGGTCGACAAGCAGCAGGTGACGATTGCGGCGAGGCCAACCGATCTCATCAACGGCGCGCCGTTCCTCATCGCGCTCCGCGATGGAGCCTTCGACGGCGCCGCTGTCCAGCGGGATCGCGTCTTCCTGACCGCGCCAGCCGGAACGGTCATCGGCGGCGTGACCATGTTCAAAGGCCGCATTTCGACCGTCGACCAGGTGGGACGGACGCAAGCGACGATCACGGTTGCGAGCGATCTCGTGATCCTTGACTATGACATGCCGCGCAACCTGTTCTCTCCGACCTGCGTTCATACGCTCTACGATTCCGGCTGCGGGGTCATTCGCGGGACGTACGCAGCTTCCGGCACGGCCAGCGCGGGGTCGACGTCGAACACGATCCTGTCGGGCGTTGCTGCGGCGATCCACGCGCAAGGCTCGCTGGTCTTCACGTCGGGCGCGAACGCCAATGTCCGCGCCACGGTGAAAAGCGTCGGCGTCGGAAGCGGGTTCAATCTCATATATCCGCTGCCGTTCGCGCCGACGCCGGGCGACGCCTTCACCGTCTATGCGGGGTGCGATCATACGCAGGGGACATGCCAGGGGCGGTTCAACAATCTCGCCAACTTCCGCGGCTTTCCCTACGTGCCGCCGCCCGAACTGGCGTATTGAAATGCGCTCCTCAACCGAGCAGGCCGCGCGGTCCGGGGTCGTCGCCGCCGCGCGCACATGGATCGGGACGCCCTACCAACACGCGGCCGACGTCAAGGGCCCGAAGGGCGGCGTCGACTGCGCCATGCTGCTCGTGCGCGTCTATTGTGATCTCGGCTTGGTCGAAGCGTTCGATCCGCGGCCCTACACGCGCGACTGGATGCTGCATCGCGACGAGGAGCGTTACCTGGGCTTCCTGCTCGCCCGTTCGCGCCAGGTCGAGCGTCCGGGCGCCGGCGACATCGTTCTTTTCCGCGTCGGCCGCTGCTACGCACATGGAGGAATCGTGAGCAAAACTGATCCGCTGACGATCGTTCATGCGTTCGCGAGCGCCCGCTTCGTGATCGAAGACGTCATTGCCCGCTCGGCGGAACTGTCCGACCGGATGAAGACGGCGAAATTCGCGAGCTATTGGGCCTGAAGATGGGCTTCCTGCGCCGCAACGACAATTCGAAGCCGGACTACACGTCGCTTCAAATTCAGACCTCGACGTCGATCCTCCCGATTCCGATTGTCTGGGGCCGCAACAAGATCGCGCCGAATCTGCTTTGGTACGCCAATTTCCGGGCCGTGCCAGGCAGCAGCGGCAAGGGCATCGGCGGCAAGGGCAGCGTGTTCGGCGGCGGCGGGTCAGCGGCCGACAGCTACACCTATACGGCCGACATTATCCTCGGGCTTTGCGAGGGGCCGATCGCCGCTGTCGACCTCATCTGGAAAGACCTCGCGATCTATGTCCCGCTCGAGCTCGGCATGGGGATCGAGAACGGGACGACGCCGCAAGCGGTCTGGCCCTATCTCGCCGCGCTCTATCCGCACAACGCGCTCGCCTACCAGGGGACCGCCTACGGCTGGGCGGCCGGCTACAACCTCGGCGATACGGCCTCGATCGGAAACCACAATTTCGAGATTCAGGGCATCCTCGCCGGGACCGGGATCAACGGCGTCGACGCCGATCCGGCTCAGGTCATCTATGACTTCCTGACGAATGCTCAATATGGCGCGGGGTTCGACCCGGCGAGCATCGACGCGACGACGCTGTTCGGCTCCGGCGGCGACGCTTCCCTGCAGACCTTTTGCAAATCGATGGGCCTTGCCTTCTCGCCGGCCCTGGTCAGCCAGGAGCAGGGCTCGAGCATCCTGACGCGATGGCTGCAGCTCCTTTCCTGTGCGGCGGTTTGGAGCGGCGGCCTCCTCAAGTTCATTCCCTACGGCGACACCGCGATCTCGTCGGGCTCTCAGACGAGCTATCAAACCCAGCTCTCGGTTCCCGCGACCGTTCCGCAGTCGGCGCCCTATTTCCATCCGCCGTCCTTCGTCACGGTCGCGACGCCGGCGACCTTCGTCTCGGACGGCGGGGTCGTCTTCGCCTTTTCGAACATCCCCTTCGCCTTCATCGGGGCGAACTATCCCTCGGTTTCCGGCACATACGGCATGGTCACGCCGGGAACCTATATTTTCGCCGCCTTCGATTACGGTAAGCCCATCGTCATCACCTGGACCGGCGCCGCGGCTGCGTCGTACACACCGAACCTGACGCCGGCTTATGCCCTGACCGATAGCGACTTTATCGACGAGAAAGGCAACAAGGATCCGGTTCTCGTCGAGCGCGTCGACGTGTTCTCGCTGCCGACCATTCAGCGCGTCGAGGTGCTGTCGCGCTCCAACGAATACAGCGCCGTTCCCGTCGAGGCGCGCGATCAAAGCCAGATCGAGATTTTCGGGCCGCGCGTCGGCTCGACGATCCAGGGTCATGAAATCTGCGACGAGTTCATCATCGGCCCGCTGGTCGCTCAGACCATTTTGCAGCGCGAGCTCTACGTCCGGACGAAGTTCAAGTTCAAGCTGTCGTGGGAATATTGCTTGCTCGACCCGATGGACATTGTGACCATCACCGACGCAAACCTCGGCCTGTCCAACTATCCCGTCCGGATTATCGAGATCGAGGAAGACGACAAGGGCTTGCTCGAGATCACGGCCGAAGAGCTCGTTTTTGGCGTCTCGACCCCGGCTTACTACCCCGGCGCGTCGTCTGGAGGCTACCAGCCGAATTCAGGCGTCCCGGCGCTCCCGGTGAATGCGCCGCTGATCGTCCAGCCGCCGCTCGCCCTGACCGGCGGCGTCGCGCAACTCTGGGTCGGGGCGTCCGGGAGCGAAGGCGGCGGCGGGACGCAATGGGGCGGCGCGAACGTCTACGTCTCGGTCGACGACGCGACCTATTCGCAGGTCGCGGTCATCACCGGGCCAATGCGGCAAGGCTTGCTGACCGCGGCGCTGCCGCTGACGGTCGGATGGGACACGGTCGACACGCTCTCCGTCGACCTGTCGGAGAGCGGCGGGACGCTTTCAGGGACAAGCCAGGCGGCGGCCGAGGCTGGCGCGACGCTATCGCTCGTCGACAATGAATTCCTCGCTTATGAGACGGCGACGCTGGTCAGCGGCAATGCCTACGGCTTGACCGGCCTTGCGCGTGGCCTGGGCGGCTCGTCGCCGGCGCCGCATTCCACCGGCGCGCCCTTCGCGCGGCTCGATGGAGCGGTCGTGCGCTATGATCTGCCGGCCAATTTCATCGGCCAGACCCTTTATTTAAAATTCCAGTCGTTCAACGTCTTCGGCGGCGGCCTTGAGGACTTGTCGACGTGCACTGTCTATTCCTTCACGCCGCAAGCGACGAACGCGCACCCGATCGCCGCGCAACTCGCCTCAGGCTTCGCGCTCGACCTCGACCAGGTTACGGCGGCGCCGACGCTCGCCGACGACTTCGGCCAGGTTGTCGGCGACCCGGTCGTTGGCTCGGTCGACCTCGGCGCCGTGGCGCCTGTCGCGCACCCGATCATGACGGCGATCAAGACGGGAGCCAATGAGGATCTCGGTTCGATCACGTCCGCCATCATCCTTTCCGACGATTTCGGCTCGGTACTCGACGCTGTGGTCGACTCCTACAACCTGGGGACCGTCCCTTGAGCGAACAATTGCAGCTTAGACGCGGCACGGCCGCAAATGTCGCCGCCTCGACCGGCGCGCAAGGCGAGGTCTTCGTCGATACGACGAACAATCGCCTCGTCGTCCAGGACGGGGCGACTGCGGGCGGCTTTGCGGCTGCCAAGCTGTCGGAAGTCGTGGCGCAGGGCGTCGCGATCACTCTGCCGGCCGGGACGGCGACGGTCCCGCCGCTCAAACTGACGTCGGGATCAAACCTGACAACGCCCGCAGCCGGCGCGATCGAATATGACGGGGCCGCTTTCTACGCGACGGTCGCCGCCAACGAGCGCTGCGTCCTGACCGCCGAACAAATCCAAGTCCTGTCGTCGCCGTACACCCTGACCTCGACAACCTCGGCGCAACAGATGCTCAACGCCACCGCGAATGGCGCTCTCACGCTGGCGGCCGGGACGTACGAGTTCGAGTCCATGTTCTCGCTCTCGTCGATGTCGGCGACTTCGGGCGCCTTCGGCTTCGCCCTCGGCGGCACAGCGACCTTTACGCAGGCATGGCAATCCCTGGGAAAGATGGGGAGTCCAGCCGTTTCGGGGGCGACCCAAACGACGTTCAACACGACCGCCAACACTGCGGTAGCCACTGCAGGCACTAGCGGTAGCGGCAACGCCTTCATCAAAGGGATTATCCGCGTCACGGCCGCCGGCACGATCATTCCGCAAGTCTCGCTCACCGTCGCTGCCGCCGCTGTCGTCGGGGCGAACAGCTACTTCAAAGCAACGCCGATCGGCGGAGCCACAATGACGAACGTCGGCAACTGGTCGTAAAGTTCAGCCCAACCACGAAGGACTCCCCCATGAAACGCTTTGTTGGCGCCGCCGCCACGGCGATGCTGGCGCTCGCCCTGGCCTATCCCTGCCGGGCTCAAGACTACCACGATTGGGCAGGGACACGAGTGCCCGGTTTCGTCCCGCTGCCCTACGGCTACACGCCGTTGACACCTGGTCAGCACAATCTCGCGATCACGACCGCGACCGGGCTGACGATCTCGGTTGGCGCCCGCTACGCGACGGTCTGCGCCGCGACCGCGTCCGCCAAATACACGACCGACGGAACGACGACGCCGACCTCGAGCGTGGGGATGCCGCTCGCGCCTGGTTCCTGCGTCGCGTTGAGCGGCCCGGCCGTCATTGCCAATTTCACTGCGATCTCGTCGACCGGGACGCTCGATGTGGAGTATTTCAAATGAAGATTGAGCTTGCTGGTTGCGCCGCACTCTTCCTCGCGCTGTCGAGCGCGCAGGCGCAAGGGCTCCCGTCAGGGGCGACCCCGCTAACCCCTACGGCCCCGACCTTCGCCGGCGCTTTCAACGCTCCGGGCGGGCCTCTCGTCATCGCCAACGTAGCCAACGATGGTTATGTTGGGACGGACGGCTCGATTCCTTACAACTCGACCCTTCTCACGTCGGCGTCGCGCCCTTGCGTCTCAACGGACTTCGGCAAGGTTGTCGTCGTCGCCGGCGGCGGCGCGCCGGACGGGTCGTCGCCGCTTCACTCGACGGTTACGGCGTGCGATGCGAGTCATCGATACGTCCTCGCCGACACAAACAAGAACACGTCAGGTCTATCGAGCGATATGTGGAGCGTCGCGACGGATGTCTCGGCCACGCTCAACACCCTCGTCGCCAACAACCCGAACTCCTACATCGTGCTTCCGTGCGGGGTGTTGGGGTTGGATGCTTCTACAGTAGCCCTCAATCGGGTCCGGCTTCAAGGTTGCGGCATCCCCGGCCCAACGAACAACCTCACGACCGCGCTCACGTCCGGCACGCTGTTCGCGATCACGACCAACTCTACTACGCAGCCCGCGTTCACGGTCTCGCGCTCCGTTCGCACGTCAGACTTCAACATCGTCTACCCTGGCAACTACGGCGTAACGGCCACGCCGGTCGCATATGGCCCGACCTTCAGCGACAACGGGTCAAACATCCTGACCGGCTGGAACATGGATCATGTGACTGCGCTGAACCCCTACGATTTCTTCAAGCAGAACCAATCCGCCAACGGCGGAAGCGGCTATGGTCTCTCGACGATCCATTGGGAGAACGTCAAGGCGTACCCTCTCGATCATTTCATCGACGTTGTATCCCTCTCATCCGAGTTCTCGCTTGAGCAGGTTCAGGAGAACGCCAACGTCGCCACCGCCATCTCGACCAGCGGCTACGGCGGGGCGGCGTAACATTCAGGCATGGGTGAATAATAACGGCGTGTTCTTCTATGGGTCAGGCGTGGGGACGACCGGTAACGCTTGCGATTCGCGCCACGTCTCCGTAAAACTCGACCACGTAGAAATCTACGGCGTAGATACTGCTATTCAGCTGGTCGGTGCTCAGTACACCGAGAGCGAGATGATCGCGCTCGACGTCGGCAACGTCAACCAGTTCATCAATGCCGACAGTGGCTCAGTGATCGTCGATTTGGCGATCACAGGCAGCATCCTCCAGATCGGCAACACGGTCACGAACGTCCCGATGGTGGACTACGAGGGGGCTTGCACGGGCACGAACGGCTCGCTGCTCTTGAACGTCAACGACTGGGTCGGCTCAGGGGGTGCGTTCACCTTCAACTCCTCCAACATGAAGAAGCTAGTTATTGGCACCAACAAGATTGCCTATGCCAACACCACCCCGTATTGGGCAGGAGTATCTGCTCTATCAGAACGACACCTCACCAACCTGACGTTACAGCGGAAACGTGGCGAGGCTGTCCACACAGGCAGCAACTCCGCTAGGCATCTTCGCTGTCAACGCCCACGCGGCGGCGATCACGGGCAATAGCTTCAACTCGATCTACGACGCGATCGATACATCGACATACTCCTCAGGGATTTTCGTGTTCGGCGGTAAACGTGATCACGCCGCCTCGGCCGGCGGAACGCGTCGAACATCCCGACCGCCACCAACGTCAGTCTCTACGGCAACATATACGACAAGGGCGGCCCGACGTGGACTGTCGCCAACCTGGGCACCTGCACCTCGTCGATGGAGGGCACGGGGCCGTATGAGGTCACCGATGCCACGGCCTCCACATACGGCGCTACCGTCGCAGGAAGCGGCGCGCTAAAGGCGTTTGTGCTCTGCCAGTCCGGTGTTTGGAAAATGCACTAAGCTAGGTTAACTAACTAATGCCTATCCCCCCAATCAGCCCCCGCTGGCTATCCGACCACATGAAGACAATTGAGCCTTGCGGATCTTGGCGCCTGCGCGACCGCCAAACAAACGGCCGGTCCTTACATGGTCACGGACGCGACTGCCGCGACGTTCAACAACACGCTCGCCGGCTCGGGATCGAACAAGATGTTCGCCTATTGCGAAAGCGGTGTTTGCAAGGGGCGTGGAAGAGCCATTGATAACGCAAGCGCGCCAAGCAACCCGACCACGATCGGCACGGCCTCGCCATCGGCTGTTCCGGCGCCGGGGGTGGCGGCGCATCATCGGGAACGGCCGGCAGCGGCGCGAACGGCGGCCCCGGCGCGGGCGGCGGTTGGCGGCGGCTCGGCCAACACCGTTGGCACAGCGGGAGCGGGCGGAGCGGGCGGCGCGGCCTTCCCGCGCGCGCGCTATCGGTAATGGCGTGTAGGAGCGCCGTGGCGGACGCGATTTTCGTCCGCTGCCGCGTCCTGCTTGAGGTCGCCCACGTGTCGCCCCGCGCCGATTTCGCCTTCAACCGAGCGCTCGGTCCGGTCGCCTGGCTCGACGTCTGAAGCGCCCGCGATCGCCGCCGCAGAGTACATTCGGCTGGGCCTCCCGCGTCCTCGCGCCTTTCGTCGCCGCCTTGCAGTCCTATCTCAATGCGGCGGAGTTCTTTCTGACAAGCGCGGCCAACGGCCCGAACGCTACGGCGTCGCTGTCCCCGCTTATCAACGCCAACCAGCACGCATATTGGGGGTTCTGATGCGGCTCACCTTCCTATCCCACTTCCTCCTCTGCCTCGCGGTCGCAGCAGCGGCGTGGTTCGCCCACATCAATGGGGTGTTCGCGGCGATCTGGTCGAACGACCAGAGCATGATGACGAGCGCGATTGGAGCGCTGTTCGTCGGAACGGCGACTTATCTTGGACGGCTGAGTTGGTTGGTCGATAACGGACCGCTGAGCGCAGATCAGGCAGGACGGCGTGATCGTCCCTCGCCCTCTTTCAGCGCCCCGTCCTCCGACTTTGGCCATCTGAGTGAGCGCCTTCTGCCAATGCTTGGCCTGTTTGGCACGGCGTTCGGCCTCTCCCTCCAAGCGAAAGCGCTGGCCGGCGGCGCGACGTCCTTCGCCGCCCTCGCCACATCGCTCTACTGCACGGCTAGCGGCGTGCTGGCGGCGCTCATCATCGCGATCATGACCTTCAACCTGGAGCGGGGCATTCGCCGCTCTCGCGGCGAATAGGTAACCCGATAAGCGCGGTGACCAGCCTTCGCGGGCAACGCAGGCCGTCACCGCCCGAACAATGGCCCTCGGAGGGACCATGCGATGACCGTACGCGACCGCTCGCCTGTCTGGATCGGCCTCTGCGACCTTGCGCTTGCCGTCCTCGCCCTTGTCATCGTCGCGGTCAATCCCAAGACGCCGCAGTCCAAGGCGGTCGAAATGAAGGCGGAAGTTCTCGCGACCGTCGAATGGTCCGTCGACACCGACGCGGATGTGGACATCCATATGATGCCGCCGTCGAAGAAGCCGGTATTCTACGGCTCGCGCGATGTCGGCTGCGCAACTCTAGACCGTGATAACCGGGGATTTCTCGACAGCATTATAGCGCTCGCGGACGGGTCGCAAATCAAGGTCGAGAGCGACAAGGAGACGATCGCGATCCGCTGCATCGAGCCCGGCCGCTACGACTTCGCGGCCAATCTCTACGAGTACCGGACTAATCATTTCAGCGAGGCGAGCCGGCGCGACTTAGGCCTGAAGGCTCACGTCGAGATCCTCGCGCTCAATCCGCAGGTTCGCGTGCTTTTCGCAAAGGACATTGTGCTCGACTCCGTCGGGCAGACAATCAACTGGGCGAGCTTCGACATGGGCCGGGACGGTTCGATCACGCTCGTCGATCCTCCGCTCGCGCCAATCACAAACGCTTATCAGAAGAGGCTCGGCGAGCCATGACCGCTCTCGAAGTCTTCTGACCGGTTTCCTGCGTCGGCCCGTCAAGGCGCGTGGACCAGATCCTCATAGAGCCGCCGGAGCGGGACGATACGATCTCGCTCCATCGGAGGCCCGCACCAACGACGAACGGCGGCAGGATGGCCGTCCACCTTCCCGTCAAAACCAACGCGCCGAGAATTCGACCGCGGCCGGAGGAACCATGACCGACTTCGCCTCTTTCGCCCTCAGCTTTGGCGTATTGCTAGCGCTCATGGCGTTGATTGCAGCGTGGCTGTTCCGCACCGCCTCAGCGCCATTCTGGGCCAAAGTTGCGATCCCATCCCTGGCGGTCGCGCTCGGCTGCTACGCCCCCTTCGCCGTGTCGGGCATGATGGGCTTTCCCATCCCGGTCCGCTTCACCGAGTTGCCCGACCATGCCGAACTCGTGGCATTCGTTCCGCGCAATGATGAGAAGCGGGTCGACCTTTGGCTCCGCAACGGGGAGGCGCCGCGCGCCTATGAGACGGCTCTGACGGAGCAGATGAAAAAAACGCTGCGCGAGGCGGCTGAACAAATTGGCCGCGGGCGGCCGGCGATGCTGACCAAGCGCGGGACGGACGGCAAGGGCAAATCCGGCGGCCAGGACACGCTCGGCGTCGGCAACGACGATAGCAGGTACGTCCTCGATCCGAATGCCACGAATGTCCTGCCGCCGAAGGAGTGACCAGCGCGCGCGTCTGGATCCACGACGATTTCTTCTGACGTAATTTCGCCGATCCAAACCTCGGTCGGTAAGCGCTTGTTGTGGATGCGGCGCCGCTCAACGGCAAGACGCAACTCATGCTCGTCTCAACCGACCGGCTCCCCGGAGCCTGTCATGCGCAGCACGATCTCATTGTCCATGTCGGCGGCCAAATCCGGTTCAGGAGGGAACATCGATGTCAGAGAGAACATGGAATCTCGTTGCCAGAAGAAATTTGCTGGCGATGTTGACGGTCTGCGCTGTGCCCTCTTTCGCCGCAGCCGCCGATGCCCCGCATTGCATGTCGCTCGCAAAGGCTCAAAAAGCTGCGGGCAAGGACACGACGATCACGGCCCTCACGCCGGCGCAGTTTCATTTTCTGCAGGGAATGTATGTCGCCCTGCCGACGACGCCGGACGGCCTGCCGCCGGGCGATGGCGCGCTGATCCTCACCCGCGACAAGGGCGAGGAGGGCATAATCCTCTGGACGCGCGGCGTGCTGGCCTGCGATCCAACGCCGATCGGGCACGCATCGAAGCTCATGAAGATCCTCGCCGACGTGAAAGCGGGGAGCACGGGCGAGGGCGACGTGCTGTGACGGACGTTGTCTTGACGGACAGTGCGCGCGCCGCCGCCGTGTCCCGAGTCAGGCAGTCCCTCGAGATCGCAAGGCGGATGTAGCTCATGTGCGCCTGCGGCCTCGTTCTCGTCATCCTCAGTGCCGTTGCAGTCGGATTCCTCGGCGGCTTTCTCGTCGCCGCGACAATCCGCATTCGCGGGTGAATGCCTCGATTCGACGCTCACGCCCGAACCCTTCTGCCGCTCAGCCATTGACCGTCTTTGTCGACGGCAAGAGCGCTGCGCGCAAGGCGGCGGCGTCTGCCTCGCCACTTTCCTCAGACACTCTTTGGTGACTCATGGCCGTCAAACCTTGGCTCGACAAAGCAGGCCGATTTGCGGTTGAGCATATCGGAGGCATTCCGCACTTCAATCAGCCGGTCGATCTCGATGCGCCGCGGACCGGTGTGCTGCATACAACCGAAGGCGGCTGGGCCGGAAGCCTCGCCGTCTTCAAGCAGCATTACGCGCCTCATTTCCTGATCGGGATCGACCAGTCGCTAGGCCGTGTGCGGATTGCCCAGCTTGTCCAGATCGGCACGATCGGCGCTGCGCTCGTCACGCACAATTGGTTGGCGATCGTCCAGGTCGAAATGATCGGCTACTCGAAGGAAACGCTGTGGCGCCCTGACGACGAGACTTCCGAGGCCCTGGCTGCGCTGATGGCGGTCTGCAAGGCGGAGTATGGCATTCCGCTGTCGCATCCCTGGCCGAACGACAACTTCGGCCGGGCGGGCATGAATGCGCACCGGAGCTCCGGCAAGTTCGGCCACGTCGCCGGCTGGTACGGCCACGGCGATTGCCCCTCGCCCGACAGTCACTGGGATCCAGGCAACCTCGACTACGACCGGATGTTCGCTCTGGCCTCCGCCATGCCGGAAGCCAGCGGCTCGCCGAGCCCGGCGCCTCCCGCGCCGCTCCGTCCATGCATCGGCTTCGATCTTTCGACCGACGAGGGATTGCGGGCGGCGCTCGACGCGCTCGGCTACCGCTATTCGGTCGACCTGGCGAGCGCCGTCAAGTCGTTCCAGGCCCACAACGGCCTCCTCAAAGTCGACGGGATAGCCGGCCCCCTGACCAAGGCGGCGATTTTCAAAGCATTAGGAGCCCTCTCGTGAACCCTTCCCCAGCAATGATCTTCAATATCGCGATGGCTGTCGTCGGCGTGCTGGCGACGCTCGCCCCGTCGGCCTTCCCGAGCTACATCCCGAACGACGCCGTCAAGGACATCATCCAGACGGCCGGCTTCATCACCGTGCTCTGGACCGGCATCAACGGCGCCCTTCACGCCGCCTCGTCGTCGACGCCCGGCCCGCTGGGCAAATGACATCCATCGAGCGCTTTCACAAACTGAGGATTCAACGCGCCATGAAACTCATTCTCGCGTCTCTTACCGCTGCCTTGCTGATCGGCCCCGCGCAGGCAGAGCCGCATTATCCGGTGACAGCCGCCGCAGGAGCCGGCCCTGCATCCCCCTCGCGGTCTGAATTGCGGTTTGCCCCGTCCTGACCCAGGCTGCAACGCGCCCAGCGGGGGCGGTGGAGTTGACCCCTCCGGGGGCGGCGGCAGTTCGACATCTGGAAGCGATCCCTTCTCAGGGGTGATCGTCAGCGACCTCGCTGCGGCGATCAAGGTGGCGAACCTTCCTCCGGTCCTGACCAATGAAGTCGCTTGCTTCACGAAGCTCCATGACGACCTCGCCTCGCTTTCTTCATTGCCGTCGGGCGCCGGGCTCTTCACTGCCTACGTCGTGCTGGTGCGCAAGGAAGCCGCGCTTGCCGACCTGCAGACCGATTCTTGTCTCGCGGTCTGCGGGCGCGCCTCGAACATCGTGAATGTTCCCGTTATCTCGAGGATTCTTCCAACGAACCTCGTGCCGAACATCTGCCAGTTAGCGAAGCTGGTGACGCCGTGACCCAAGAGAAATTCAACGAAATCATTAAAGCCGTCCTCGCGACCGGCAGCGGCTGCGAGATCAGACGCGATGGCGCCGTCGCTACGCTCATCGTCCAAGTCGGGAGCACCCCACGATGACCTTCAGATTCGGGCGAAAGCGCCCAAACCCCCATGCGCGCCGGCTCGCCTTTGCCGATTATGCGATCGCGCTTCCACCGCCTCCGCCGACTTCGCTGCATTGGGCGCACGAAGCCGAAGCCTGGGCCGAACTCGAGAACGTCTACGGCAACGACACCTTGGGGGACTGCACCGCAGCGGGCGCTGCCCATGCTGAAGTCATCTGGCGCGGCGCCGCGAAGAACAAGGATCGTTTGCCGACGACAGCCGACGTCATCAAGTTCTACTCGGAGACGACCGGCTATGTTCCCGGCGATCCGAAAACCGACCAGGGCGGCGACGAAATCACCGTCCTGAACCATTGGAAGAACAAGGGTTTCTTCGCCGACGGAAGCGGAAAAATCGAGGCGTGGGTTACGGCGGATGGGGCAAACGAGACACAGGTCAAGCAGGCGATCTGGCTTGGCGAGAGCCTTTATTTCGGCGTCGAGCTGCCCGACCCTTGGGTCAGGCCGTTCCCTGCTCACAACGGCTTCGTATGGGACGTCGCCGGTCCTCCGAACCCCGACAACGGACATGCGTTCGTCGCCATCGGATACAATTCCCTCGGCGTCATCATCGACACCTGGGGCATGTTCGGCACCGTGACGTGGGCGGCAGTCAAGGCCTACGCGACGACGCGCGGACAGGGCGAAATCTACTGCATGTTTTCCCAAGACGCGATCAATCGCGCCATCGCCAAAGCGGCGAATGGATTCGACTTCCCCACTCTGCTCGCCGACAGCGTTTCATTGTAAGGATGGAGCCGCCTCGCGCATAAGCGAAGCGTGGCGCCCGGCCCAAACTTGCGCAGGAACGACAATGAAGAGAAGCTCCCCCAGACAACCGGGTCGCTTTGGCCGGGACCAATTCAATCAATGCGATGAGTTTACGAGAGCGCCGACGAGCAATTCGCCAGTCGCTCGGGCGGCGACGCTATTCCTGATGGGAGGTCGCATTGACGACTCCAGAAGATGCCCCATGGGGACTTGTTGAATGGGCTATCGCCGGGTTGGTCTCAATCGGCGCCAGCGGAGCAGCATTCGTCTGGCGGTTGATGACGCGCCTTCATACCCTTGAGGTCACCGTTCGACAGCATCGGAATGACCTCGATATGGCGCAGTCTGCAAACGAGTTTGCGTTGTTTCGTTTGGCCGAGCGGTTGGCGCTCCTACACGACGATCACTATCGCCTACGAGAAACGATAAGCGCGCTACCGAGTTGAGCCGATATCCATGATTTGGAACTTCGACTTGGAGAGCGGATGGATTTGTTGGCGGCGCGCTTTGACCGGGCTTTCGATCCTCGGCATTCCTGACGACCAATTAGTCGCCGTCAGACTGCGACAACATGCGACGCAAAAGATCCGGGATTTGCGTTGGCCGGCCGTCGCGGATCGCCGCCACGAGCACCGACGCGGCCACCAGCTTCTGGTCATCGCGAAGAATCCGCTGATGAAACTGGATTGACGCTCTGCGGAAGCTTGAAATCTCCGTTTCGACTTTGAGCAGATCGTCCATCAACGCCGGCGCAAAATAGTCGATCTGCAAGCTGCGCACCGCAAATACAACGTCTGAGCCTTTCTGAATCTTCCGATGTTCGAACCCTCGCCGGCGAAGCCACTCCGTTCGCCCCCGTTCGAGGAATTTCAGGTACGAGGCGTGATAGACCCGTGCTGAAAAATCGGTGTCTTCGTAGTACACCCGCACAGAAAGTGATTCTTCAGGCATTCCGTCGGACTCGCATCTCTGATTTACGAAAAAGTCGCCGCAATTTAGAGCTGTATCCGACGGATGCGCCAAATCTGGAAACTTTGATGTAACATTTGGTACGTGCTTGACATTCGGTTCGGATACGCTCTAGCTGTTTCCAACTTCGTATTTCCTAAAAGGGATTCCCGCCAGCGGAACGACAGGTCGCGGCGCAAGCGCTTCGTCGGAGCGGCCAAGATCGCCGACAAGGCCATGCTATACATCGAAAGATCAGCCACAATGACGCGGCGGTCGAGGGGCTGCTCGTCGATCCGTTTTTCGACGCGCGCGCCAGGGCGTCACGTCAAATCGTGCGCGACCTTGATGCGACCGGCGCCGACACTCTTGAGCGAGGCGCACGATGCGATCGGTCATCGCGGCGCGTCTATGCGGCCATATCGCGCGCTCGAGCGATTTTGACGATGCGATTTGCCGGTGCTATCGCCGCTGCATGCGCCTTATCTTCATGGGCGCGCCGGAATTCGCGGTTCCGACGCTGCAAGAAGTCGTCCGCAACGGTCATACCGTCGTCGCCGCATATACGCGAGCGCCAAAGCCGGGCGGGCGTCGAGGCCTCGAGATCAAGAAGACGCCCGTTCACGACGCCGCAGAGTCCCTAGGCATCCCGGTCTTCACCCCACCGACTCTAAGGGACCAAACAACGCAGGCGGTCTTTCGCAGTCAGAATGCAGATGTCGGATTAGTCGTCGCATACGGGCTCCTTTTGCCACCTGCTATTCTGCAGACGCCCAGATTTGGCTGCCTGAACCTGCACGCGTCGTTGCTGCCGAGATGGCGCGGCGCCGCGCCAATACAGCGGGCCATTATCGCAGGCGATATCGAAACAGGCGTTGAACTCATGCGCATGGAGGAGGGGTTGGACACGGGCCCAGTCGCCATGCGCAAAGTGGTTCCAATACGGCCGGAAGATACCGCAGGGGACCTCACAGAACGCCTGGCGGGCCTCGCGGCCAAGCTTGCTGTCCGCGGATTGTTCGCCCTGGAGAATGGAAAACTCGAATTCACTGAACAGTCGACTGCTGGAGTGTCCTACGCACGCAAAATCGAAAAAGGCGAAGCCGAAATCGATTGGAGACAAAGCGCCGCTAAGGTGCGCAATCACATCCACGGCCTCTCGCCATTCCCCGGCGCATTTTCCAATCTCCAACTCGGACAACGTGTCGAGCGAATTAAGCTTTTCCGCGCGCAAACGGTTCAGGCAGGCGGGGTCCCAGGGACAATCTTGGACGACGAGATGACTGTTGCGTGCGGCGAAGGCGCGATTCGCGTCCTTGAAGGGCAGCGCGCCGGGGGCATTGCAATGGCAGGTCGGGAATTGATGCGCCGGACATCCGTGGCGTCAGGCGCGGTGTTCAAGCCGCTCGAAAGTTTGTCATCTGAGCGTGAAGGGCCATCTTGAGCTCGTTCTTGCTTTCTTCGGCTCCGCGCAGAATCTGCCCCGCGCGAAAAAAATCCAACAGGCCAAACTGCTCGACCTTAGGACGAATGAGAACGTCCGGAGGCCGTCTCCTGATCTTCTGTTCGGTAATCGCGCCTTGCATGATTTGCGCCGCGCCAAACATCGACTCGAGCGGCGAAGGCAGTCGGCGTATCCGCGAGCGTCCGCCAAACGTAACGTCGACCGCGATGACAATGTCCGCGCTGTCGAATAGAAGGTCGTAGGGAAGCGGATTCACCGCCCCGCCATCGATAAGGACACTGCGACCGTGTTCGACCGGGCGAAACAGACCGGGAATCGCCATCGAGCCGGCGACTGCCGCCTTCAAGGGGCCGGACCGATAGACTATCTCATTGCGATCCACGTAATTCGTCGCCACCACCAAGGTATCTACCTCAAGAGATTCAAACCTTTCTGGCATATCAACAGGCCAAAACAATTCTAAAAAAATCTCCGGGTCGAGCATCACCGGGTTCCCCCGCCCACGAAGCACAAGATCAGCGAACCGGCCGACTCGAGCCCGCATTAATTTCCCAATGACGTCCGACCTGTTCCGCAGAACACTCAGAATGTGACTTCGAATGATCTTCGCTTCAAGGCCGGCGGCATAAGCCGCGCCAATAACGGCGCCCATCGACGTCCCGGCAATAGCGGCTGGCCGAATGCCCAATTCGTCGAGCGCCTCGAGCGCAAGCACATGGGCAATTCCTCGTGCTCCCCCGCCGCCAAGCGCGATCGCAACGCTTGGTCGACCAGTTATCACCGTATGATCGGAGGCTGCGTTCAAGGCTTAGTTTCCAAGTTCGACGCCCGCCACCCGATGTCGCGCCTGCAATAGCCTTCGGGCCAGTCGATGTGGTCGACAGCAGCGTAGGCGCGCTCTTTCGCTTCCCCGACAGTGCGCCCGCGTGCCGTTATAGCCAAGACGCGTCCGCCGTCCGAAACAATTTCATCGCCTACTTGCCGAGTTCCAGCATGAAAGACCGTCACGCCTGGCACGCGTTCTGCGTCGTCCAGCCCACCGATCCTCGCGCCGCGAAGTGGTTCCCCAGGATATCCCCTCGCCGCCATGACGACCGCCAAAGTCGCGTCGGCAGCAAATGATGGCGATTTGCCGGAAAGGTGTCCCTTCGCGCATGATTCAAGCAACGGCAATATGTCGTCCGTCAGACGGGCGAGAATGACCTCGGCCTCAGGGTCTCCGAACCGAACGTTGTATTCGATCAGTTTCGGGCCCGTATCGTCGATCATCAGGCCGGCGAACAGCACCCCACGAAACGGCGCGCCGCGTTGAGTCATGCCTTGAACCGTCGGCCGGATGATTTCGCGCATCACGCGTTCGCCGAGTCGCGAGGTCATGATGGGGGGCGGAGAGTAAGCGCCCATCCCGCCGGTATTCGGCCCGGTGTCTCCGTCGCCGAGCCGCTTATGATCCTGCGCGCTTGCGAAAGGGACGGCGTCTTTGCCGTCGCAAAGGGCGAAGAACGACACTTCCTCGCCCTTCAGAAACTGCTCGACCACCAACTCCGCCTTCGACGATCCGAATGCGGTCAACAGAGAGTCGACAGCTTTTTCCGCCTCCCCGACCGTCTCGGCAACGACGACGCCCTTGCCTGCGGCAAGTCCATCCACCTTGACCACGATTGGAGCGCCCCACTCCCGTATGAAGGCTTTTGCTTCGTTTCGGTCCACGAAGCGTCGATATTCGGCGGTTGGGATGCCGAACTCGCGGCAAAAATCCTTTGCATAACCCTTCGATCCTTCAAGCCTGGCGGCGGCTCGCGACGGCCCAAAACAGGCTATGCCCTCGTTGGCGAGATCATCGGCTATCCCTGCGACCAAGGGGGCTTCTGGACCGACAACGACCAAGTCTATCAACTCCTTTCGGCAGAATTCGATGATTTGCGCGTGATCCGTCAGATCTAGCCAAACAGCATGCGGCGACCCTCGCACAGCCGGGGTTGCCTGGCGCCACGAATAATTTTCCGAGGTAGGCGGACTTAGCGCAAGCGTACGCGAGAGCATGCTCCCGAGCGCCGGAGCCAAGAATAAGAACATTCATTGGTCTGTTCCAAATCGGTACTCTATGCCCAAGTCGGTTGACCCGACCAAGAACGAAGGAGACGAGCACGCCATCTTGTCACGCGAAGGCAGAATGATGCATTTGTGCGCGACGTCAAATACCGCTGGAGTCGCCGTTGATAAAGCCATTCGCCGTAACGCCCCCCAACAGAAAATGGACCGACCTGCATAGTCATCGGACATGGCTGCTTCAGCGCGCAAACGATTTGTTCGCGTTTTTCGAGCGGCAGATCATCAACCCGCTTGGCGGTTTTCACGATCTCGACGACGAGGGGCGGCCCGCGGCGCCCGGCTTCGGCTCTGGCGGCATTCCCGCTCGATATCTCTATGCGACGTCACGGATTGTCCACGCGTTCGCGATTGCGCATCTGATGGGTCGTCCAGGCGCCGACCTCATCGTCGATCACGGAATGCATTTCCTGTGGAATGGTCATCGCGATCGAGAGTTTGGCGGCTACTACTGGGCAGTCGGTTACAACGAGCCGACGGACAGCACGAAGCAGGCCTACGGGCATGCTTTTGTACTTCTCGCCGCATCGAGCGCGAAGGTTGCCGGCCATCCCGACGCGCAACGCCTTCTGGACGACGTTTCGACCGCGATCCGTGATCGCTTCTGGGAGGAAAACTTCGGCGCCTCCGCGGAAGAGTTCACGCGCGACTGGCGCTCCGACAATTCTTATCGCGGCCAGAACTCCAACATGCATCTAACAGAATCTCTCATGGCGGCCTTCGAAGCGACTGCAGATTCGACCTACCTTCACATGGCTGAACGGATCGCCGAGCTCATTATTTGCCGCCGCACGGCAGAAAACGCTTGGCGTCTACCGGAGCATTTCACCCAGGATTGGCGCGTCGACAGGGATTATTCGGAGAGCCCGATGTTTCGTCCATACGGGACGACGCCGGGCCACTCACTGGAGTGGACACGGCTGCTGCTCCAATTGTGGGAGCTCGGAGGACGCAAATTGGACTGGCTCCGCGCCGCGGCGAAGTCGCTCTTCGCCAAAGCTGTCTCCGACGGATGGGATAAGAACACGGGCGGCTTCTACTACACGCTCGACTGGGAAGGTCGCCCGCACATTCGCGATCGATATTGGTGGCCGTGTTGTGAGGGCGTCGGCGCGGCGGCTTTTCTAAACGCCATCGAAGGCAGTCCGATCTTCGAGGAGTGGTATCGCCGTATTTGGAGTTTCATCGCCACATGCTTCATCGACCGAAACAACGGGGGCTGGAGGGCGCAAGTCGACACCGCTCTTAAGCCGAATTCGGATCCGTTCTTCGGAAAAGTCGATATTTATCATTCGTTGCAGGCGTGTCTAATTCCCATCCTGCCGACGACCGGCAGTGTCACGAAAGGTCTCTACGAGCTGGCGACTAAACCTCCGATCTGACTGCTCGATCCATATTCAAGTCCTGGAGGCCGATAGCCGAAGCAGAGCGAGCGATGGTTAGGACTTTTTAACGGTCCGTTTATTTCTTCCCTCGAAATTTCGGACCGACCGCCTTCGCACAAGAAAGATTATCGTCATGTCCACCACGCGTTTTGTCCCCGTCTTGCTCCTTGCTCTGACGGTCGCCGGCGCCAGCAAGGCGTCCGCGGACGATACGAGCACCTACGTCATTGCCGCAGCGTCGGGTTATGGCGTGGAAGACTGTCTCGGCGAAGGAGGCGAATGCGGCCAAGTCGTGGCTGACGCCTGGTGCGAAGCCCACGGTCGTAGGCTCGCGGTGAAATTTGGCCGATCGGACAGCCCGACCCACGATACCACGACTCGACCTTATTTCATTACCTGCGGGAATTGAATTGAAGGCATCGCTTCCGGAAGGGTCCGTGCGGGCCCGCTGCCAAAGGCGACCTTCGGCGCGGCTGCGCCGGCCCTTACGCCGAATTGGATTCGCCCGGGCGCTGGGCGCGCCCAAGATCGGCGGAAGTGACACAGACATCTCCCTTGACGGACACGTGAACAAAGCCGGCACGCGAATTTCCGTCTTTCGATCTTGAACTTTGCGCCAACCGATTCGGCGTATGCGGGCGGTTTCTATATAGTGCCGCGCCCATCCGGAGTCGCTCGTGTCCGCCAGAGTTCCGCCTTCTCCTATCGGCCGTTGCCGCGCGCTGGCGCTTGCGGCGCTGGCTTCGCTCGGCGCGGCTGGCTGCGGCCGTATCGGTCCGCTGGAACCTCCTGCCGGCGCCAATGCCCCCGCCAGGCCTGCCGCCTCCGCCGCGCCGGGAAGCATGGAGACGATCAGTCCTCAGTTGAAACCGAAGATTCCTCCGATCACGCCGCCCAATCAGCCTTTCATTCTCGATCCGCTGCTGAAATAAATCCGCGATGCATCATTTCGCCTATCGCGACGGCGTGCTCCACGCTGAGGACGTGCCTCTGCCGGACATTGCGCGAACTGTCGGCACGCCGTTCTATTGCTATTCGAGCGCCACCATCGAGCGGCATTTCGAGGTGTTCCGCGCAGCCTTCGCCGGCCAGGATGCGCTCCTCTGTTATGCGATGAAGGCCAATTCCAATCAGGCAGTCCTCACCATCATCGCCCGGCTCGGCGGCGGTATGGACGTCGTCAGCGAGGGGGAGTTGAGGCGGGCGCGCGCAGCGGGAGTGCCGGGGGAAAGGATCATATTTTCCGGCGTCGGCAAGACCCGGGCCGAGATGAACCTCGGCCTCGACGAGAATATCCTCTGTTTCAACGTCGAATCGGAGCCCGAATTGGAGGCGCTCTCAGCCGTCGCCGCCGCACGCGGCGCGACCGCCCCGATCGCAATTCGCGTTAATCCGGACATCGACGCGCGGACCCACGCAAAAATTTCGACTGGAAAAACAGAGAACAAATTCGGCGTGCCAATCTCCCGCGCCCGGGAGGTCTACGAGCGCGCCCGCGTGTTGCCTGGCCTTTGCATTCGCGGCGTCGACATACACATCGGCTCGCAGATCACCGACCTCGAGCCTTTCGACAACGCCTTTGCGCTGCTGGCCGATTTCGTGCGGACATTGCGCGCCGATGGGCACCGGATCGAGCACGTCGATCTCGGCGGCGGGCTCGGCATCCCCTATCGTTCCGACAATAATCCGCCGCCATTCCCTAGCGCCTATGCCGAGATTGTCGCGCGCCACACAAGAGCCCTCGACTGTAAGATCTACCTCGAGCCCGGGCGGCTCATCGTCGGCAATGCGGGCGTATTGATCGCCTCGGTGATTTTTGTGAAAAGAAGCGAAGGCAAAAGCTTCGTCATTGTCGACGCGGCGATGAACGATCTCGTCCGGCCAACTCTTTACGACGCCCATCACGATATACTGCCGGTGCAGGCGCCCGCGCCGCACGCCGCGCGCATGATCCGCGCTGACGTGGTCGGGCCGGTCTGCGAAAGCGGCGACTATCTGGCCCTTGACCGCGACATCGCCGAGGTCGCCGGTGACGACCTCGTTGCTATTATGAGCGCCGGCGCCTATGGCGCGGTGCAGGCGGGCACCTACAATTCCCGCCTTCTTGTTCCGGAAATCCTCGTCAAGGGGGCGGACTATGCGGTCATCAGGCCGAGGCGGACGTTCGAGGAATTGATTGCCCTCGACACACTTCCGCCTTGGTTGACGTGAGGGTTGCAAAGGTCGGCCAGTAACCGAGCGGAGCGTGACGAAGGACGAATCGAGACATACAGACAGCCCGCGGGAACGCGAGGGCGGCGGGCTGGCGGAGCTGTCGAAGGCTGCGGGGCGCGTGCTCTTCGTCGAACGCGCCTGGCCGCCGCTCGTCTGGGGGCTGGCGGTCGCTATTCTGTTCCTTGCCGTCTCCTGGCTCGGCGTGTGGCTTTTCGCGCCGCGCACCCTGCGGATTGCCGGCGTCGCCCTGTTCGCGTTCGCCATTATCGCCGCGCTAGCCCCGCTCTTGCGGCTGCGCTGGCCGGCGGCGCGCGACATCCAGGCCAGGCTCGACCGCGATTCGGGAGAAGCCCACCGCCCGGCGACCTCGTTCGCGGACACGCTCGCCAATGACCGCGATCCGGTGGCCCAGGCGTTATGGGCCGAACATCGGGCGCGGCTCGAGCGCTCTGTCGACGCGATCCGGATTGCGAAGCCCGCCCCGGGGATGGCCGAACGCGACCCTTACGCGCTCCGCTTCGCCGCTGCGCTCCTGGCCTTCGCTGCCGCTACCGCCGCTGGGCCCGAGCTCTATGGCCGGTTCGCCGCCGCCTTCGACTGGGACGGCGGCGGTGCGGCCGCTGCGACCACGCAAAGCCGAATTGATGCCTGGATCGATCCGCCGCCCTATGCGGGGCGCCCGCCGATGGTCATCGACTTCAAGTCGGCGGAGGCGCAGACGCTGAAGCTGTTCGAGGATTCCGCGCTCGTCGTGCGAGGCGATCCCGCCGTAGTCGAGACGCGCGTCGAGGGCCGGATCGCACCGGTCGAGGGGAAGACCACGTCGACGGAGAACCAGCCGCGCGAACACCGCTGGACAATCCGCGGCGATGGCAAGGCGACGATCCTGCGCGAGGGAAGGAAGGTCGCCGAGCTCGTTTTCGCGGTCACGCCGGCCGGAACTCCGACGATCAAACTGACCGAGGAGCCACGCGCCAATATCAGCGGCTCCCTCACACTCGCCTATCGGCTCGACGACCGCTACGGCATTTCCGGCGCGCGCGCCGAATTCGCGCTGCCGCACGACGCCTCGAAACCTACGCCCCGAAGCCTAGCGGCGCCACCGCAAGCCGCCCTGCAATTGCCCGCGAGCGAAAACGGCGTCGGCGACGCTCGCACAACCGCCGACCTTTCCGAGCATCCATGGGCGGGCGCGCGCGTCGCTGATGACCTTGAGCGCGCTCAGCGTCTCCGGCAAGACGGGGACGAGCGCACCAGTCGAAGTGACGCTGCCGCAGCGGGACTTTCATAATCCGCTTGCACGCGCACTCGTCGAACAGCGTCGCAACCTCATTCTCGACCCGGACCACGCGCCCAAGCGCGTCGAGGCGGCGCTGACCGGCCTCGGGGTCGCGCCGGAGCTGTTCGACACCCCGTCCAACGTCTATCTAGGATTGAGGCAGGCCCGGTCTTCACTCGCCGCCGCACACACCGACGCCGACCTCCTGGACGTCGCGGCGCTCCTCTGGGCGATGGCGCAGCAGATCGAGGACGGCGACGCCTCCCAGGCAGAGCGCGATCTCCGCGCCGCCGAAAAAGCCTTGCGCGAGGCTCTCAAGCGCGGCGCCAGCGACGACGAGATCAAAAAGCTGATGCAGGACCTGCGCGAGGCGGCCAGGCGCTTTGCCGGCGAGATGGCGCGAAAAGCCGAGCGCAACGGCGAGCAGAGCGCGGATGAGTCGAACCAGCAGACGCAGGATCTCGACAAGTTGATGGATCGGATGGAACAGGCCGCGCGGAACGGCACGCGCGAAGAGGCCGAGGCGATGCTCGATCAGATGCAGGAAATGTTCGAGAATATGCGCAGCGCCGAGGGGAACGACGAGAGCCCGGCTGAAACAGGCGATGCGAAAGCAGCTGGACGAACTGGGCAAGCTCCTGCGCGATCAGCAAGCGCTGCGCGACGACACGTTTCGCAGCGACCAGCGCGATCGCGAGCGGAAGCGCGCGGAAAGGCGCGCAAGGCAGCCGGGGCAGGACGAACAGCCGCAGACGGACGACAATGGGAACCCAACAGATCTCGACCAGGGCGAGCCTGACTCCAAGCTGGATGTCGGCGAATCCAATCCCGATGGACCACAACTCGAACAGCGCCAGCGCGAACTGCGCGACCGGCTAGCCGAATTGCAGAGGATGCTCAAAAGCTTCGGCATGAAGAGCGAGAAGGGGTTTGATGATGCTGAAAAGGACATGAAGGAGGCCGAGGGCAATCTTGAGGGCGAAAAGGGCCAGGGCGGCGATAAGAGCCCTCCGAGCGCCAACGGGCAAAGCGGGAAAGGCGCGGCGGTTGACGCGCAGGGCCGCGCCCTCGAAGCGTTGCGCGAGGGCGCGCAGGGTATGCAGAAGCAGATGGGTCAGGGGCAGAGTCAGGGACGCGACGGCAAAGGCGGATATACAGCGCGCCGCATGCGTCCGGGCGAAAGGCCTGGGGACGATCCCCTAGGGCGTGGGCGAGAGGGCAACCTCGGCCGCGACGAAGGATCTCTCAGGGAACTCGGCGGCGTGACCGAGCGAGCGCGTCGCGTCATGGAGGAGCTACGCCGCCGCCTCGCTGATCCCAATAGGCCAATCGACGAGCGGGATTATCTCGAACGCCTGATGAAGCGTGATTGATTCGAATCCCCGGAAGCGGGGCGCCTTGGATACGAGCGACGATTTGGCGGCAAGTCTGCTGCTGACTTATAATTCAGCGTTTTCGTTCGGCTGTAGACCATGGTTCGATTGAACGTTATCTACACGCGCACCGGCGACGGCGGTGAGACCGGCCTCGGCGACGGTTCGCGACGGACGAAGTCCGATGCACGCGTCGCCGCCATGGGCGACGTGGACGAGGCGAATTGCGCGATCGGCGTCGCCCGTCTTCATACAAGCGGTTCCGCCGATCCTGCACTCGCAGCGATCGAGCTGATGCTGGCGCGCATCCAGAACGACCTGTTCGACCTCGGCGCGGACTTGTGCCTCCCCATGATCGCCGGCGAGGCGCCAGGCGGCGCCCTCCGCATCGCGACCTCGCAGGTCGAGGCGATCGAGACCGCCATCGACGCGCTGAACTCCAAGCTCGAGCCGCTGCGATCGTTCGTTCTGCCGGGCGGAACGTCGGCATCAGCGTCGCTTCATCTGGCGCGCGCCGTCTGCCGGCGGGCCGAGCGTAGCGTCGTAGCGCTGGCTTTGATCGAAGGTGAGAACGTTGGCGAGGCCGCGCTCGCCTATATCAACCGCCTGTCGGACTATTTATTCGTCGCCGCACGCGCGGCAAACGGCTTCGGCAAGGCGGACGTGCTGTGGGCCCCCGGCGCACATCAGACTGGGAACCGATGAGCCGGGGGCGCATGCAGACCGCCATTGGCGTCATGAGCGGCACATCGATGGACGGCATCGACGTGGCGCTCCTTCATAGCGATGGAGAGACGCGGGTCGAGGTCGGCCCAGGCGCGACCTTCCCCTATGCCGAGCCGCTCGCCCGCTCATTGCGCGCCGTAGTCGCTGACCCGAGCGAAGCGGAAAAGCCCCAGCTTGAGCTCGAGCGCCAGGTGACCGACGCGCATGTCGCGGCGGTCGAAACCTTCCTCAAGAAATTCGCGATAGCGCGCGAGAACGTCGCGCTCGCCGGCCTGCACGGCCAGACCATCCTACACCGGCCGCGTGATCGTTTGACGCGCCAGCTCTGCGACGGCCCGCGGGCGGCCGCGGCGCTGAAGATTGACGTCGTCTGCGATTTCCGCTCTGCCGACATCGCAGCGGGCGGCGAAGGCGCCCCTTTCGCGCCCGTCTATCACGGAGCAATAACCGCGGCCCTCGAGAGGCCGCTGGCCGTGCTCAACTGGGGCGGGGTCGGCAACGTCACCTGGTTGGGACGCAGTGGCGAGATCATCGCCTTCGACACTGGTCCGGCCAACGCTATGCTCGACGATTTTCTCATTCGCCGGCGGGGCGTCGCTTTCGACGAGGACGGCGCACTTGCCCGGAGCGGGCAGATCGACACATCCTCGCTCGATGAGATGATGCGCGACCCCTATTTCGACCGCCCGCCGCCGAAGTCGCTGGACCGCAATCATTTCGCCGCGCTCACAGCTGCAGTCGAACGCCTGAGCGACGCCGACGGTGCGGCAACGCTCGGAGCTTTCACTGTCGAGGCGACGGCCGCAGCGCTGCGGCTGTTCCCGCAGGCGCCCTCGCGCTGGCTCGTAGCCGGCGGCGGACGGCGCAATCCGTTCCTCATGCAACGGCTTGCCGAGCGCCTGCGCGTCAGGATCGAGCCGGTCGAGGCGATCGGATTCGATGGGGACGCTATCGAAGCGCAATGCTTCGCCTATCTCGCGCTACGCTCGCGCCAGAGCGCGCCGCTGTCGTTTCCGACAACGACCGGCGTTCCGAAACCGATGACCGGCGGCGTCTACTGGCCCGCGCGACGATAGAAAAAAGGCCGCGCCGTTCGCGAGGCCCTTCCCGCATTCAGCAGAACGCCCGCTTACTGGCAAACATTGACCATCTGATAGCCGAGATAAACGCCGCCGCCCGAATAGACCGGGCGATTCTGCCAGCAGCCGTCGTTGCCGTAGCCGTAGCCGTAGCCGTAGCTAATACGGATAGGCAGCGGCCGCTCCGAGCAGAGCGCCCGCCGCAACCGCCGGGCCCCACCAACCGCCGTACCAGACGCCGCCGCGCCAGTAGCCGGGATGCCAATAGCCGCCGCCATGCCAGCCGGCATAGCCGCCGCGCCAGCCACCGGGCCCGCCGCGCCATACGCCGGGACCACGGTGCCACCCGCCCATGCCCCCGCCATGCCAGCCGCCGCCCCCGCCGTGCCATTGCGCGGCCGAGACCGGCTCGATCGTAGCGAATACCGACACGGTCAGCGACAGCGCCGCCAGTCCGGCGACGACCGCCTTGGAAACCCTATTGCTCATCTCATCCTCCGAAAACCGATCCAGAACTGAGACCGGACGAAAACGCGCCCGCGCGTTGAAACGCCCCTTAAGGCCCTAGAATGAACATCGCTCCGCAATTCGGCCGCATTTTGATCGAAAGACGGCCATGCGGCGCCCCGGCGCGAATTCTTTGACGAAGACTACCGGTTTCACCAATGAATATGAATAGACATTCATTTTTCTTCTTATAGTCTCGGAAAATTGTCCAGGTTTGGGCGTTCTGCTTCGCTGAACAACGGCGGCAAAATTTGCGAAAAAGCGCCGCCGACCTCTGGCGCCGCATCAAAAATAACGCGGCGAAAGAGGCGCGCCGACTGAAGTCCGCCATCGACATGCATTCACAAGGCATCTGCCGAGTGCGCCGGCCCGGAGAGCCTCCAGCCGCCGGCAGTGCGCCACTGCGGAATAGGCGGCGCCGCCGACCCGAGCGACACTTCTGCCTACAATCAAAGCGCTGTTGCTCCGGCGGACATCGACTTTAAAATTGACTGTCCGCTGGCGAGGCTCAGAAACGCCGGCCCGTCACCGACAGTCACTGTCAACGCCCGCCCAGCCTCGATTTCTAGCCGGACGCGCCTGCTCCTCTCAGAAAATTGATCACCCCGGAAAAGTCGTCGCCGCCATGGCCCGCCGCGACGAACAGGGCGTAGAGCTGCGCGGTTTCGGCTCCGAGCGGGGTCGCGGCGCCGGCGCTGGCCGCGGCCTCCTGCGCAAGCCGCAGATCCTTCAGCATCAGGCTCGCGGCAAAGCCGGGCTTGTAGTCGCGATTGGCCGGCGACGCGGGGACTGGGCCGGGGACAGGGCAATAGCTCGTCAGCGACCAGGACTGGCCCGAAGAGTTCGAGGCGACGTCGAACAGGGCCTGTGCGGACAGGCCAAGCTTTTCGGCGAGCACGAAGGCTTCGCAGGTCGCAATCATCGTCGCGCCGAGGATCATGTTGTTGCAGATTTTCGCCGCCTGCCCCGCACCCGCGCCCCCGCAATGGACGATGCGCTTGCCCATCGCCTCGAGGACCGGCTTGGCCTTGTCGAACGCCTCGGGCGAGCCGCCGCACATGAAAGTGAGCGTCCCGGCGGTCGCGCCGCCGACGCCACCCGACACCGGCGCGTCGAGCGTCAGCACTCCTGCGGCAGAGCCCGCCTCGTGGGCGCGCTTGGCGCTGTCGACGTCGATCGTCGAACTATCGATCACCAGCGCTCCCTTCGGAGCCGCGGGCAGAAAATCGGCCCAGCTCGCAAGCACGTGCCGTCCTGCCGGCAACATGGTCACGATCGCATCCACTCCCGCAACGGCGTCGCGCGCGCTAGCTGCGATCGAGACGCCGGAGGTCGACGCCGCCTGCTTTGCCGCCTCGACGAGGTCGAAGCCGTTAACCGCATGGCCGGCCTTAACGAGATTGACGGCCATCGGTCCGCCCATGTTCCCCAGACCCAGAAATGCGACTTTCGACATCGGCTTCCCCAATGTGGTTTTGCACGCGCAGAGCTCAGTTCTCGATCAAACTGCGCGCCACGATCACGCGCATGATCTCGTTGGTTCCCTCGAGAATCTGATGCACGCGCAGGTCTCGCACCAGCTTCTCGACTCCGTAATCGGCGAGATAGCCGTACCCGCCAAATAGTTGCAGCGCGTCGTTGGCCGCGTTGAAGCCGGCGTCGGTGGCGACACGCTTCGCCATGCCGCAGAGTTGCGTCGCCTCCGGCGCGCTCTCATCGAGTGCGCTCGCCGCGCGCCAGAGCATCGCACGCGCCGTCTCGAGCGAGGTCGCGATGTCGGCGACACGGAACTGCAGCGCCTGGAAGTCGGCAATGCGCCGTCCGAACGCCTTGCGCTCGCGCATATAGGCGATCGCCTTATCGAGCGCCGCCTGTCCGCCGCCGATCGAGCATGCGCCGATGTTGAGCCGTCCGCCATCGAGCCCGGCCATGGCGATCTTGAAGCCGTCGCCCTCCGCTCCAACGAGATTTGCGGCCGGCACGCGCATGTTCTCCATGATCACCTGGCGCGTCGGCTGCGCGCGCCAGCCCATCTTCTTCTCGTTGGCGCCGAAGCTGAGACCCGGCGATTCCTTATCGACCATGAAAGCCGAGACGCCGCTTGCGCCCCCATCCCCAGTGCGCGCCATGACGAGATAGACGTCGCTCGCGCCAGCCCCCGAGATGAACTGCTTGACGCCGTCCAACACATAGCCGTCGCCGTCGCGCCGTGCGCGCGTCGTCAGCGCCGCAGCGTCGGAGCCTGCGCCGGGCTCCGTCAGGCAATAGCTCGCAATGAGCTCCATGCTCGCGAGCCGCGGCAGGTAGCGCCTTTGCAACTCGGGCGAGCCGAAGCGGTCGACAACCCAGGCCACCATGTTGTGGATCGACAGGAACGAGGCGACACAGGGACAGCCGGTCGCCAGCGCTTCGAAGATGAGCGTAGCGTCGAGACGCGTCATGCCGCTCCCGCCATGGTTCTGGCGCACGTAGATCGTCGCCATGCCGAGCGCCGCTGCTTCGCGCAGAACGTCGACGGGAAAGTGCTCGGCCTCATCCCACTTGAGTGCGTTCGGCGCGATGCGGTCGTCGGCAAAAGCCTTCGCCATGTCCCGCACGACAATGTGATCGGATGTGAGAGAGAACATCGCAGACCTTGGCTTTGCTTTTTTTGGTGCATATGCCTTCGCTGGACATTGCCCCAGCGCGGCTCCCACTGCAATCGGCTCTTCGACGCGACGACGGTTGACAGCTTGACCTGGGCCAAGCCGCACGGGCTGAGATCGCCGCATTCTTGATTTTCTGCCCGCGGCGCCGCATTGCGGTACTCCTGTTCACCCGCTTAGGGTCATGGAGGGCTCGGGACCGCCGACTCGAGCGGGCAAAGGGCGAGATCATGATGCATCCGATTCAATTCATGGGCGCAGCCCTTTTTGCGTTCGCATTATCCGCGCCCGCCGCGCAGGCCGAAGCCCAGATCGCGAAACAGTCGACGATCCACGCCAGGGCGGGCCACCGCCACCGGGTCGAGAAGCCGAAAGAGCAAGGCCGTCAGATCACGGTGCACAAAGGAACTCCCTCCTGGCTTACCCTTGGCCCGGAAGCGAACGTCGGCTACGGCAACAACTACGTGACCAGCACTTTCAACCAGCCTTCACCTGTCGAGGGGACGTTCGCGGGCTACCGCGGGCGGGAGCGACTCGTCGATCAGTTCGGCGTCCCCGGCACGCCGTTGTTTCGGTTCTAACCGCCCACATGCAGCCAGCGTCCAGCCAACGCCTGGACCCTCGGCTCACGCCATCGTGGGGATGCTGAACTGCGCCCCATCCTTGATGCCCGACGGCCAGCGAGCGGTCACCGTCTTGGTGCGCGTGTAGAAGCGGATCGAAGTCCGGCCCGTGCTGGTTGAGGTCGCCGAAGCCGGACCGCTTCCAGCCGCCAAAGGTATAGTAGGCGACCGGCACCGGGATCGGCACATTGACGCCGACCATGCCGACCTTGACCTTGCTGGCGAAATCGCGAGCGGCGTCGCCGTCGCGGGTGAAGATCGCGACGCCGTTGCCGTACTCATGGTCGTTGCAGAGGCCAAGCGCCTCCGAATAATCGTGCGCGCGCACGACCGAAAGCACCGGGCCGAAAATCTCTTCCTTGTAGATGCGCATGTCCTTCGTGACATGGTCGAAGAGACAGCCTCCCATATAGAAGCCGTTCTCGTAGCCCTGCATCTTAAAGCCGCGCCCATCGACGGCGAGCTTCGCGCCCTCGCTGAGACCAAGGTCGACGTAGCCGCGCACCTTGTCGAGCGCGGCCTTGGTGACGAGCGGGACCATAGTCGGCGGAGGCGTCGGTCGACGGGCCGATCTTCAGCGAATCGACGCGCGGAATCATGCGCCGCATGAGCTCATCGGCCGTCTTCTGGCCGACCGGCACCGCGACCGAGATCGCCATGCACCGCTCGCCAGCCGAGCCGTAGCCAGCCCCGATCAGCGCGTCGACCGTCTGGTCCATATCGGCGTCGGGCATGACGACCATATGATTTTTGGCGCCGCCGAAGCATTGCACCCGCTTGCCGCTCGCCGTGCCGCGCGAATAAATGTAGTGGGCGATCGGGGTCGAGCCGACGAAGCCGATCGCCTGGATGTCTGGATCGTCGAGAATCGCGTCGACCGCTTCCTTGTCGCCGTTGACGACATTGAGAATTCCGGGTGGTCCGCCGGCCTCGACGAAAAGCTCGCCGAGCTTCATCGGCACGCCTGGATCGCGCTCGGACGGCTTCAGGATAAAGGCGTTGCCGCAGGCGATGGCCGGCGCGAGCTTCCACAAGGGGATCATCGCCGGGAAGTTGAACGGCGTGATGCCGGCGACAACGCCGAGCGGCTGGCGCAGCGAATAGATGTCGATGCCGGGACCGGCGCCGTCGGTATATTCGCCCTTCATCAGATGCGGCACGCCAAGCGCGAATTCGACCACTTCGACTCCTCGCTGGACGTCGCCCCTGGCGTCGGCGATCGTCTTGCCATGCTCGCGCGCGAGAATCTCGGCGAGTTCGTCGTTGTTCTTGGCGATGACGTCCAGAAACTTCATCAGCACGCGGGCGCGGCGCTGGGGATTGATCGCAGCCCAGGCCGGCTGCGCCGCCTTGGCGTTTTCAACCGCAGCGCGAACTTCCGCCTTGGAGGCGAGCGCCACTGAACCACGCACCGTGCCGTCCATCGGCTGAAAGACTTCGCCCGTGCGTCCCGACTTTCCGGCGACGTGCTTGCCGCCAATGAAATGCCCGTACTCAATCATGTTCCGCTCCCTTCTCGAAGGTTTGTCGGGCTGCTTTATGCGCTTGGACTTTGCGCACAGCAATCAGAGAGAGCGCGCAGCGGCTGTGCGAAAATGTGCTAAGCCATCGCCGATGGACTGGGACAACGTCAGAGTCTTCCTCGCGGTCGCCCGAGCCGGCCAGTTCGTCGCCGCCGCCAAGCGACTGAAACTCGATCACGCGACGGTCAGCCGCCGGATCGCGGCGCTCGAAGCAGCGCTCGGCGCAAAACTCTTCGACCGGCGTACGACGGGCGCGAAGCTCACCAGCGCCGGTGAGCGTTTTTTCGGCGCCGCGGAAGAAATGGAGAGCGCCTTCCTGCATGCGCAGGGCGAAATCTCCGGTGTCGACCTCGAATTGACCGGCGACGTGCGGATCGGCGCGCCGGACGGATTTTCGACCTACTACCTGACCGGCGCTTTGCTCGACTTCGCCGAGCGCCACCCTCACGTTCGGTTGCAGCTGATGCCGCTGCCCCAATTGACGCCGCTGGCACGGCGCGAGGTCGACGTCGTCGTCGGCCTCGACAAGCCGGAGGCGGGACGCTTCGTCGCGCGAAAACTCACCGACTATACGCTCGGAATTTACGCGAGCGCCGCCTACGTGAAACGCAATGGCGCGCCAGCCGACGTCCGGGCGCTCAATGCGCACATCGGCTGATCGGCTATGTCGAGGAGCACGCCTTCTCGAGCGCGCTCGATTACGTGCGCGAACTCTACGACGGCGCGCCGACGAGCTTCGAATGCGCGAGCGCAGTCACCCAGCTCGAGGCGTTGCGCGCGGGCGTGGGCTTAGGGGTCATTCACGACTTCATCGTCCGCCGCTTCAAGGACCTCGTGCGCGTCCTGCCCGAACGCCGAGCGACGCGCGCCTATTGGCTCGTGACTCACGAGGACACGCGCGGCCTCGGGCGCATCCGCGCCGTCGCCGAGCATTTGGCGAAGGCAGTGGCGCGGGATCGGGCGATGTTCCTGTGACGACTGAGCGACCGCGGAGAGGATCGAATCTGCCGATGCGGCCGGATGGGACTCCGGTCAGCGCCTTTCCGCTTCGCAATTGCCCTTCTCGCAGCTGCGGAACGCCCCTCACTGCGCCGTCAACCCGCCGTCGACCATGAACTCGGCCCCCGTGGTGAACGACAATTCGTCGCTCGCCAGAAAGAGGATCGTGTTGGCGACTTCCTCCGCCCGGCCGAGACGCCCGATCGGCGCGGCGCGCGTCGAGCCCCTCGCGCACGCGTTCGGGGTTCTTCGTGCTGGCGATCAGTTCCCGCACCATCGCCGTGTCGGCGAAAGAAGGGTGCACCGAATTCAGCCGGATGTTGTAGCCGGTGCGTCCGCAGTGAAGCGCCGCGGACTTGGTTAGCAGCCTGACCGCGCCCTTGCTGGCGCAATAGGCGATCGTCTGCGCGTCGCCAATGATGCCGGCGACGGAGGAAAGATTGACGATCGAGCCGCCGCCCGTCGCCTTCATCGCGCGCACCGCCTCACGGCAGCCGAGAAAGGTGCCCTCGACATTTACCGCCTGTGTTTTGCGCCAGTCGGCCAGCGTCTGCCGTCTCTATGTTGCCCTTCGTACCGCAATGCCGGCGCTGTTGACCAGAATGTCGAGGCGGCCGAATGCTTCCACGACCGCGTCGACGACCTGCCGCCAGCGGAGTTCGTCGGTCACGTCCTGCGGCAGCGACGAGATCGGCGTCGGCCCCCAAGGCGGCAAGGCCCTGCTCGTTGCGATCGGTCGCGGCAACCCTTGCGCCCTCGGCGTGGAACAAGGCCGCGGTGGCGCGGCCGATGCCGGACGCAGCGCCGGTGATAAGCGCCGTTTTTCCCGCCAGGCGCCCTGCTCTCTCCTGGCATCGCTATCTCCCCTGCCCTATCTCGGCGCCATGCGAAGCGCGCCGTCGATGCGGATCGTCTCGCCGTTGATGTAGCCGTTCTCCACGATGTGAACTGCAAGCGCGGCGTATTCGGCAGGCGCGCCGAGGCGCGCGGGAAACGGCACCGACGCGCCAAGCGAATCTTGCACATCCTGACGCAAGCCGGCGAGCATCGGCGTCATGAAAATTCCAGGCGCAATCGCGTTGACGCGAACAGCGATGCGGGCGAGTTCGCGCGCGATCGGCAGCGTCATCGCCACCACCCCACCCTTCGAGGCCGAATAGGCAGCCTGGCCGATCTGCCCTTCGTAAGCAGCGACCGATGCGGTTGAGATGATGACTCCGCGGTCGCCGTCGACTGGCTCGAGCTTGCCCATCGAAGCCGCGACGAGCCGGATCATATTGAAGGTGCCGACAAGATTAACCCGGATCACCTTCTCGAAATCGGCGAGTGGCGCCGGCGCCCCGTCCCGGCTGACGACGCGAACCGCCGTGCCGATGCCGGCGCAGTTCACGAGCACGCGAGCCGCTCCGTGCGCTTCTTCCGCCTTTGCGACCGCAGCCGTGGCCGAAGCGTCGTCGGCGACGTCGCAGACCACCGCGAGGCCGCCGATCGCCTTCGCGGCTTCTGCCGCTGCGGCCGCATTGAGGTCGAAAACCGCAATGCGCGCCCCCTTTGCGGCAAGCGCCTCCGCAGTCGCCCGGCCGAGCCCCGACCCTCCCCCCGTCACGATCGCAGCCGCCCCGGAGATCCTCATCGCGCGCTCCTCCCTCGTCCGTCACGTCCGTTGTCGCCCATAGCAACGGGCGACAATCCACGCCAGAGGGAAGTCTCGAAACCGTGGGTCTCAATCGACTTTCAGGAGAATCCGTCCACCCTCGAGCTTCACCGGATAGGTGAGGAGATTGACGCAGGCCGGCGCGCCCTTGGCTTCGCCGGTGGTGAAGTCGAAGCGGCCGTTGTGCATCGGGCACTCGATGATCGTACCCGAAACGAAGCCGTCGGCGAGTTCGACCTGTTCGTGTGTGCAGAGGCCGTCGGTGGCGAAATAGCGGTCGTCCTCCGTCCGGTAGATGGCGTAAGAACGGCCGTCGTGGTCGAAGCGCCCGACATCTTCTCGCAAGATGCTGTCGGCCGCTCCGGCGTCGATCCAGGTGTCGGTCATCAGGGCGCTCCTCAGGCTTTCGCCGCCTTGGCGGGACTCTTCGGCGCCGACCGCGCCGACGGCGGCAATTCGCGCCGCACGTAATATGTCGGATCCTTCAGTTGCCGCGCAAGCGCCGGAATGATCTCGCGATAAGCGGCGATGGTGCTCGGATAGGGCGTCGGACAGTCCGCCTTGATCGCCTCGTGCAGCTTCGGCAGCGCGTGATAGGGAATCAGCGGGAAGAGGTGATGCTCCACGTGATAGTTCATGTTCCAGTAGAGGAAACGGAAGATCGGATTCATGTAGATGGTGCGGGAGTTGAGGCGGTGGTCGAGCACGTCCTCGGCGAGTCCGAGATGCTGGGTGCAGCCGAAAAAGAGCTGAAGCCAGCTGCCGTAGAGCGACGGCAGCCCGATATACATCGCCGGCAGGATCGAGCGGAAAGAGACGCAGGCGACGACGACGAGGGCGTAGACGGCGAGATAGATTCGCGCCGTCCGATAAACCTTCGGCCGCTCGCTCTCGGGAACGAAGGTCGCTTCCTCGTCCTCCAGGCGGCCGGAGGCGTGGGTCAACAGCTTCCGGACAAAGATCGCCGCATTCTTGAGAGCGAAGATGTTGAGTAGAAGCGAGACGACGTCCGGCGGACGCGGCGTGATGATCTCAGGATCGCGTCCGACAATGACCGTGTCGGTGTGGTGGCGCGTATGGCTCCATCGCCAGATCTCCGGTTCGCGCATGATCATGAAGCAGGCGATCTGGTAGACCGCGTCGTTCATCCATTTCGTCTTGAACGCCGTGCGGTGGCCGCACTCGTGCCAGCGGCTGTCGGAGGCTGAGCCGTAAAGCACGCCGTATACAACGAAGAAGGGGATCGCCGCCCAGGTTCCCCAGAAAGAATAGCCGAGCGCGCCCGATGCGATCAGGGCGGCGAACCAAATCAACGTATCGCGGATCGCCGGACCGTCCTCGCGGCGCATCAGCTCCTTGAGTTCGGCGCGCGCGATCGGGGGCGTGTACCATTTGGCGGAAGCAAGCCCGGCGGCGACCGACCTCTCGGCCTCGGGACCAACCAGACTGTAGTCGCGAGTGACCACTGCGGACATGCTCTTCCTCCTCGACAGCGGCCAGCGTTCCGGCCGTGGGCCAGACGAATGGCTAGTCGCAACGACCGGGTAACTCAATCTCCCTCCTGTCATTATCTATCAAAATCCGTCATCGTAGAGCGATTCCAATGATGTGATTCTATCACGCTTCGAGGTCGCCCGCTGAGCCGCCGCCCCACCATCGCCGATCTCGCCCACGCGGCGCAGGTAAGCGTCGCGACCGTCGATCGCGTGCTCAACGCCCGGCATCGCGTGCGGGAGGCGACCGCCGAGCGCGTGCTCGCCGCCGCCGAGGCGATCGGCTTTCATGCCGCGCCCCTCCTCAACAGCCGGCTGCGGCCGAACGCTCCGGAGCGAACCTTCGCCTTCCTGCTCCAGCGGCCGGACGCCTTTTATACCCAGTTCGGCGCTGACCTCGCGGCGGCGACCCGAGCCCTTACGAAAGTCCGGGGCAAGCCGATCATTGACTTTGCGCCGGACCTGTCGGCTTCGGTCATCGCCGAGCGGCTACTGAGGCTCGGAGAGGCCGCGCACGCGGTCGCGGTCGTCTCGGTCGATCACCCGCGCGTCAGCGATGCGATCGCCAGTCTGAGAGCGCGCGGCGTGCCGACCTTCGCCATCCTCACTGAGCTCGGCGCCGAGGCTGCCGCGCCGTACGTCGGGCGCGACAACCGCAAGGAAGGCCGAACCGCCGCCTGGATCATCGCGAAAGCGGCGAAGCGCCCCGGCAAGGTCGGCATCATCGTCGGCAGCCACCGCTTTCTCTGCCAGGAGGTCGCTGAGATTTCCTTTCGTGCATACTTGCGCGAGAACGCGCCCCAATTCACGCCCCTCGAGCCGCTGGTCAATCTCGAGGATCCCCGTATCGCCTATGTGGCCACGCAGAACATGATCGCCACCCACCGGGACCTCGCCGGCCTCTACATCTGCGGCGGCGGCATGGAGGGCGTTATCGCCGCTGCGCGCGACGAGACCGCGCCCGGCGAACTCGCGATCGTCTGCAACGAGCTGACCGCGACGACGCGCGCCAGACTGATCGATGGCGTGCTGACCGCCGTCATCTCGACCCCGACCGCGCTCCTCGCCGACCGTGCGCTGGCGGTCATGTCCGCGGCCCTCGTCGCGCCGCAGGAGGCCGTGCAAAGCCCGGTTCTCGTCCCCTTTGAGCTTTATCTTACGACCAACATCTGATTACGGCTCTTTGTCAGTCGGTTTGTCTGGGTTCCCCCTTTACGCCTACCTCCACGCCCATATTATACAGTTATTTTCTGTTATATAATCATTTTTTTGGAACGATTATTCCGATCTTGATTCCATTTGGAACGTTTGTTACACAAAGGGCGTCGCTCGCGATCTGACCGGCCAAACCGTCAACCGGGCTCATGCGAAACCGAACAGCGCCTTTCGGCGCCGAGGGAGGAGACTGCCATGAAACGCATTTTGATTGCGCTCGCCGCCGCCACCGTGCTGTCGAGCCCGGCCTTCGCCACCACCAAGATCGGCGTGTCGATGGACAAGTTCGACGACAACTTCCTGACCGTTCTGCGCAACGGCATGGCCGACTACGCCAAGACGCTGCCGCGGCGTTTCGCTGCAGATCGAGGACGCCAAGGACGACGTTTCCAAGCAGCTGAGCCAGGTGCAGAACTTCATCGCCAACGGCGTCAACGCAATCATCGTCAACCCCGTCGACACTTCCGCGACCGCGCGCATCACCAAGCTCGCCGCCGACGCCGGCGTGCCGCTCGTCTATGTCAACCGCGAGCCGAGCGACGTCGAGAAGCTCGGGCCGAAAGCTGCCTTCGTCGCCTCGAACGAGGTCGAGTCCGGCACGCTCGAGACCAAGCAGATCTGCAAGCTTCTCGGCGGCAAGGGCGACATTCTGGTCATGGAGGGTCAGCTCTCGAATCAAGCGGCGGTGCAGCGCACCAAGGACATCCACGAAGTCATCGCCACGCCCGACTGCACGGGCATGAAGATCATCGCCGAGCAGACCGCCAACTGGGACCGCACCCAGGCCCAGAATCTCATGACCAACTGGCTGTCGAAGGGCCTCAAGTTCGATGCCGTCGTCTCCAACAACGACGAGATGGCGGTCGGCGCCATCCAAGCAATGAAAGCAGCCGGAATCGACACCAAGAAAGCGATCGTCGGCGGCGTCGACGCGACGCAGGACGCACTCGCCTCGATGAAGGCCGGCAACCTCAAGGTCACCGTGTTCCAGGACGCCGCCGGCCAGGGCAAGGGCGCGGTCGACGCGGCGCTCGCGCTGGCCGCCGGCAAGCCGGTCGACAAGAAAGTTTATATCCCCTTCCAGCTCGTGACCCCGGCCAACATGGACCAGTTCATGAAGAAGAACTGAGCGGCTCGCGTCGCCGGAGACGAGCGTTGTCAGGCTCGCCTTCGGCGCGCGCCGGCGATTTGTGACAGGATCGGCGCAAGCCCGGGCCACACCGGCGGCGCACAATGCAATCGGGACGAAGCGCCATGGCGACCATCAGTCCTTCGACCGCCGAGATCCTTCGACAGAGCGGCGCCGTGCCGGGCGCCGAGTACCTGCTCGAAGTCTCGAACGTTCGCAAAGCGTTCCCTGGCGTGCTGGCGCTCGATGACGTGTCGTTCCGGTTGAAGCGCGGCCATGTCCACGCCCTGATGGGCGAGAACGGCGCCGGCAAGTCGACATTGATGAAGATCATCGCGGGCATCTATACGCCCGATTCCGGCTCGTTCAAATTGAAGGGCCAGGAAATCAAGCTGTCGTCGCCGCTCGACGCGCTGCGCTACGGCATCGCCATGATCCATCAGGAGCTGAACCTGATGAATTATATGACGGTCGCCGAGAACATCTGGATCCGCCGCGAGCCCCTGAACGGGTTCGGCTTCGTGCGTCACGACGAAATGCGCAAGCGGACCAAGGCGCTGTTCGAACGGCTCGACATCCCGATCGATCCGGAAACCGAAGTGCGCGACCTCTCGGTCGCCAATCGGCAGATGGTCGAGATCGCCAAGGCGGTCAGCTACGATTCCGACATTCTGATCATGGACGAGCCGACCTCGGCGCTGACCGACCGCGAGGTCGAACACTTGTTCAAGATCATCCGCACGCTGAAAGCCCAGGACAAGGGCATCGTCTACATCACCCACAAGATGAACGAGCTGTTCGAGATCGCCGACGAAGTGTCGGTGTTCCGTGACGGCCGTTTCGTCGGCGAGCACGCGGCCTCAGAGGTGACGCGCGACGACATCATCCGGCTGATGGTCGGACGCGAAATCACCCAGATGTTCCCGAAAGAGACCGTGCCGATCGGCGAGGTGGCGCTGTCGGTGAAAGACCTCACGCTCGAGGGCCGCTTTCGCGACGTCACCTTCGACCTGCGCAAGGGAGAGATCCTCGGCTTTGCCGAACTCGTCGGCTCCGGACGCAGCAATGTCGCAGAGACGCTGTTCGGCGTCACACCGGCGACCTCGGGCACGATCGCCATCGACGGCCAAGAGATCGCGATCAAGAACTCCCGGCGTGGCGATGGACGCCGGCATGGCCTTTCTCACCGAGGACCGTAAGGAGAGCGGCTGCTTCCTCCTGCTCGACATCATGGCCAACATGCAGATCGCGCTTTTGCGCCAGGGCTACGCGCGCGCGGGCTTCGTCAAGGAGCGCGCGATCGAGGCGCTTTGTCAGCAGCAGAAGCAGCGTCTGAGAGTGCGCACGCCCGATCTCGAGGAGCCGGTGCTCAATCTCTCCGGCGGCAATCAGCAGAAGGTCTTGATCGCCCGCTGGCTGATGACCAAGCCAAGGATCCTCATTCTCGACGAGCCGACCCGGGGCATCGACGTCGGCGCCAAGGCCGAGATTCACAAGCTCATCGTCGAGCTCGCCGGACAGGGCGTCGCGGTCATGATGATCTCGTCGGAAATGCCCGAGGTCCTGGGGATGAGCGACCGGATCCTGGTCATGCACGAGGGGCGCATGACTGGCATCGTCGACCGGAAGGACGCGACACAGGTCAAAATCATGGAGCTTGCGTCGCAGTAGCGGCGGGAGCCCGACACTCGCGAGGACACGAATCGTGGCATCCGACATCTCGACCGCCGCTCCGACCACGGAAGCCCCTAGCGCCGGACGTCGCCGCCTTCCGCCCGAGCTCAGCATTCTCGGCGTCATGATCGGCATGATGCTGCTGTTCGAGGTCCTGGGCTGGATCTTCGTCGGGCAAAGCTTCATCGCCAACCCGCTGCGCCTGAAAATCATGATCCTGCAGGAAGCGGAGATCGGCATCATCGCCGTCGGCGTGACGCAAGTGATCATCTCGGGCGGCATCGACCTCTCATCCGGCTCGGTCGTCGGCATGACGGCGATGGTCGCGGCGAGCCTGGCGCAGAGCGCCGGCTTCACCCACGCGATCTATCCGGGCCTGACCGGCCTCAACCCGGTCTTCCCGGTCGCGGCGGGTCTCGTCTGCGGCCTCGCCGTCGGATTTATCAACGGGTGGCTGATCGCGTTCACCAAAATCCCGCCGTTCATCGCCACGCTCGGCATGATGGTGTCGGCGCGCGGCGTCGCCGACTGGTACACGAACGGTCAGCCGATCGGCGATCTTTCCGATTCCTTCGCGGCCATTGGAGCCGGATGGTGGCCGGTCATCATCTTCCTCGGGGTTGCTTTCATCTTCCACATCGCGCTGCGCTACACGCGCTACGGCAAGTTCACCTACGCCATCGGCGCCAACCCGCTTGCCGCGCGCGTCTCCGGCATCAATGTCGAGCGCCACATCGTGCTCGTCTATATGCTGGCCGGCCTGTTGTCGGGGCTATCGGGCATCGTGCATACGGCGCGCGCGATCAGCGGCCAGGCCGGCGTTGGCGTCGGCTTCGAACTGGACGCGATCGCCGCCGCCGTTATCGGCGGCACCTCGCTCTCCGGCGGCGTCGGCCGCATGACCGGCACGGTCATCGGTGCGGTCATCCTCGGCATCCTGACGTCCGGCTTCACCTTCCTCAACGTCGACGCGCACTACCAGGAAATCATCAAGGGCGGCGTCATCGTGGCGGCCGTCGTCGCAGACCAGTATCGGCAGCGGCGGAGGAAGGGGACCTAGGGCATATCCCGGGAAATCGGGGCTCAAGCGAGCTGCCGCTGACAGTGTCGAGGGTGCGGAGCGCGAGGCTTGCGGGCTCGCGCCGGCGTTCGCGACAGTTCGATGGCGTCCGATCGCCGCCGCAGTTCTGCCGCAGGCCTCTCTGATTGCGAACCGGCTGCGCCATGCTAGTCTTTCCGCAGGAACGGAGACCCGATGCGGCGACGTGACCTCCTGGCCCTCCTTGCCGGCGCGGCTTTGCCGTGGCCGCTCGCGGCCCGCGCGGCTCAGAGCGAGCTCGACGAGGCGGTCGGCTTTACCGGGCAGATCCTGTTCCTCGCCACGAAAGTCCCCGCGCTTATCATCGGCGTCATCCGCAACGGGCAAACCTCGATCCAGGGTTTTGGTCGCCGCGATGAGGGAACGAACGCCGAGCCGGACGACGGCACGGTCTTCCGCATCGGTTCGATCACCAAGGCCTTCACCGGCCAGGTGCTGGCGAGCCTCGCCGCCGACGGCGCGGTGACGCTCGCCGATCCTCTGACCAAATACGTTCCCGACTTCATCGCGCCGCTGTCGGAGGGCGGGCGGCCGATCCGGCTCGTCGATCTCGCCACCCATTCCGCCGGGTTGCCGCGCGAGGTTCCTCATGAGCCGGGTCCGCCGGACAATCCCTTCAAGAACATCAGCCGCGAGGCGTTCGTCGGCTGGCTCAAAGCCAATCCGCTGCTGTTTACGCCGGGGACGGCGATATCCTATTCCAACTTCGGCTTCGACTTGCTCGCCGCGGCGCTGTCGGCGGCAGCAAAAAAGCCATATCCCGACCTGGTCGCCGAGCGCGTCCTCGAGCCGCTCGGGCTCAGGGACACCACCTTCGCGCCCGCCGACGATAAGGCGGCGCGCCTCATGCGCGGCCATAATTTCGACGGCGCCGCACTTCCCTATGTCCCAACCGGATCCGTCATCGTCGGCTCCGGCGGACTCTATTCGACGCCACGCGATCTCCTGCGCTGGATGCAATGGCACCTCGACCGACTTTCCGGCGCCGGCGCCGCCGAGCGGCTCATCGACCACGCCGCCTATCTCTGGCGCGACGGCCTCAACTCGGTGTTCGGCATGGACGAGTTGGGCCACATGGACGCGATGGGCCTCGGCTGGGTGATCATGCGGCCGGAAGGCGACCGCCCGCTCGTCCTGCAGAAGGCCGGCGGCCTGCAGGGCATCTTCTCCTACGTCGCCTTCGCGCCGATGCGCGACATCGGCGTCATGGTGGCGATCAACGCCTTCGATTTCAACGCGGGAATCGCGATGGCGAAGACCGCCAACGATTTGATCGCCGAGCTCGCGCCGCGGTAGGACTTGGAGGACGCGTTCGCCGCAGGCAGGGTGGATGGGCAGTCGCGTGAACGACAATTGCGCCCCTGCCAGCGACAGCTCTTCCGAGATGCATACGAAAATTTACGCTGGGCGCGATGGGCCAGCTATTCTGCCCTATCCTCACCAAAAGGGGCGGCGTGATGAATGAGCTCGATGAACGCAAGTTCCAGAAGATTTACGAAAATGTTGCAACTGGAATTGCGCTTGCCAAGCTGGACGGCCGCTTTGAGGAGTGCAACGCCGCCTATTCCGCGCTTACCGGCTATTCTCAGGACGAACTGCGCAAGATGCAGTTCCTGTCGTTGATCCATCCGGAAGATCGCGGCGAGATCGACCGTCGGATCAAGGCGCTGTTGGAGGGGCGAGAAACGCAATTCGAGATCCAAATTCGCTACCAGGCGAAGAGCGGAGCGACGGTCTGGGTCCGCAATTTTGTTTCCACGATACCCGATGCGGCGGAAAGGCCTGCTCAAATCATCGCGCTCGTGACCGACATCTCAAGCTCGAGGCGCGCGCAGCAGGAGTTACAAGCCGCCGAGGCGCAGTTGCGCTTGATGATCGATCACGCTCCGGCGGCGGTGGCGATGTTCGATCGCGACATGCGCTATTTGAACGTCAGCAAGCGATGGATGTCGGACTATTCTCTGACGGGGGACGTCATCGGGCGCTCGCACTATGATGTGTTTCCCGAGATCCCCAATTCCTGGCGAGAAGTTCATCGTCGGGCGCTCGACGGCGAAGTCGAACGGTCCGAAGAAGTCCGTTTTGTCCGAATGAGCGGGGACGTGCAATGGCTTCGATGGGAGCTCCGACCGTGGCGAACGCCAACGGGCGACATCGGAGGCATCATCATCTTCACCGAAGATATCACCCAGCGCAAAACCGCGGAGGAAGCCCTTCGAGCCAGCGAAGCGCAATACCGTGCGATCATCGATTCGTCGCCCCCCTCCATCATCTGCATCGACGAGCACGGGATCATTCAGTCGGCCAACCCCGCGACGAAGTCAATTCTCGGGTACGAACCGGACGAACTTCTCGGCAGGAATGTGTCCATCATCATGCCGGACGAGCACGCTTCCCGGCACGATGGCTATCTCGAGGCCTATCGAACGACCGGCGTCGCCAAGGTCATCGGAATTGGCCGCGAGGTCGTCGCCCGTCGAAAAGACGGCGTCATGATCGATGTGGACCTGTCGATCGGCGAGTGGCGCGACGACGCGGGGCGGCGCTTCTTTGCAGGCGCATTGCGCGACATCAGCGAGCGCAAACGGATAGAGGAGGAACTCGCGCAGACCCGTCGTCTCGAATCCGTGGGTCGTCTGGCTGCCGGAATTGCGCATGATTTCAACAATCTTCTGACGGTGCTGGCGGGAAACCTCGAACTGATCCTCCAATCGACCACCGACGACAGCATTCGCGGCTTGGCCCGACCGGCCCTGGAGGCAGCCGAGACGGGCGCGTTCCTCAATCGCCGCCTGCTGTCCCTCGGGAGAAAGAGAAGGACGAGCGTGCGCCCCATCAACCTGAACGACCGAATAAGCGAATCGTTTGGGCTCATCCAGCGGGGAGTGGGTCAGCAGATCTCCATTCAGCTCGATCTCGCCGCGGACCTGTGGCTCACCGCCGCCGACACGGCGGAACTGGATAGCGCGGTGCTCAACCTGGTTTTGAATTCGCGGGACGCGATGCCAGGCGGAGGCGAAATCCGGATTCAAACGCGCAATCAGAGGATCGAGGAGACGCTCGCTCGTTCTCGATCGGGCTTACGAGCGGGCGACTTTGTCTGCCTTGCCGTGGCCGACAGTGGAGAGGGAATGCAGGAAGATGTTCTTCGGCGCGCCCTCGATCCCTTTTTCACCACCAAACCGGAAGGGGACGGCGCCGGCCTCGGATTGAGCGCCATTGACAACTTCGTCAAACAGGCAGGCGGGTTCGTGTCGATGGAAAGCCGGCCAGGCGCGGGCACGACCGTCACTCTGTTCCTGCCGCGTGCGACCGCGGCGCAAGCCGAATTGTCGCTCACGACGCCTGCAGACGACGCGCCGCGCGGGGACGGCGAAGTCGTATTGGTCGTCGAGGACGACGACCGAGTCCGCGAAGTGACGTTGAAGCGCGTGGAGGCTCTCGGCTATGTCGCGGAGGAAGCAAGGTCTGCGGACGAAGCCTGTGCGCGGCTGACGGCGGGCGGCGTCGACATTGTTCTGAGCGATATCGTCATGCCAGGCGTCATGGACGGCGTCAATCTGGCAAGGTGGATGTCCGTTCACCGGAGTTCTGTGCCGGTCGTGCTCGCGACGGCTTTTCCGGGAGGAGTCGGCGCCGCCGAACTGAGACGCTCTCGAGACCTTTTCACATTGATCAAGCCTTACACCCGACAGGCGCTCGCGGCGGCTCTCTCGGAGGGGCTGTCGCGCGCCCGCGCTCATCGCGAGGAGACGTCGAAGGCGAAGACGTAGCCGACGCCTCGCACGCTCTTGATCATCCGCGGCTCGTCCCCCGCCCCCTCGAGCTTGCGTCGGAGCCGAGCGACGTGTCCGTCGATCGTGCGATCGAGCGGCGACCAGTCGTGCCCTAGAATGTGTCGCGCGATCTCGTCGCGGGAGAACACCCGCGCAGGGTTCTCGACGAAGAGAGCCAACAGCCGAAACTCGGTCTCCGTCAGATCGATCAAATCGCCGTCGCTCGACCGCACTTCGCGTCTGACGAGGTCGAGGACGCAATGATCAAAGGTATGGATGCGTGGGGCCGAGGTCCGCTCGGCGCCCCCTGCCCGGGCTAGGGGCGCGTCATAACGCCTTAGAACGCATTGGATTCGCAGCATCGTTTCGCGCAGGTTGAACGGTTTGACAATGTAGTCGTCAGCTCCGTGTTCAAGTCCGGCGATCCTGTCAATTTGACTGTCCTTGCCCGTAATCATGACCAGGGGCACATTGTGAATCGTCCTCATCTCCCTCGCCAATTCCAGCCCGTCAGCGTGACCCAGCTTCAGATCGAGAGTCACGAGATCGATTTGCGCCTCGCCGAACACTTTGAGCGCCTCCTCTTTGGAGGCCGCCTCCAGAACGGAAAATCCCTGCGATTTGAGAGCGCGCCGAAGAACCGAGCGCACCAAGGGATAATCGTCAACGACGAGAACTGTTCTTGGGTGCGACAACCTTCGCCCTTCCGGCTGTTTCGCTCCTGCCCGGGACCGCCAGGGATTGGATCCCCGCCAGTCGTGACTCGGCGAGCCCAGCGACCCTGATAGGCGTCGCCGTCACGAAGTTCCAGCGTGGGGCACACTGGGTCGGAGAACGAACAATTCTGCACAAAACTCCAGAAGCGTAAAGCCGTTGCCGATGCTAGCGTCGTTGCGTCCCTTTTGGCGCAGCGCAGTCCACCGGAGAGCGGAGCCCGCCCATGCAAGATATCCGCCGCAGTTTGACCTCCAATCAAAGGGGGCGCGTCCTGGCGGATATCCGCGCCGAGGTCGCAAACGCGCTTCATTGGGATCTCGCGATTCCTCGTCACAGGGTGACGGCGGAAGTGGACCACGGCTTGGTTACACTGCACGGGGTGGTCGAACGGACCTACCAGAAGTCCTCCGCGGAGGCGACTGTGCGCCGCGTACCCGGCGTGATCGGCGTCAGGAACGAAATCGCCATACGCGCAACGCAAGAATTCGGCTAGCCGACTTGCCTCCCTCGTCTCGACTTGCCTCCCCAGTCTCGATTGGCGCCTCGCGCCGAGTATCGGAAGCCCGCGATGTTTCAAAATTATTCCTACGAGGTTTACGAATTGGCTCATGCGGCGCTGGCGCCGTCGCGCGCGGTGTCGGACGCTGCCCATTTCATTTTCCGCAATCCCTGGAATCCGCTGTCCACCACTGCGCTGGGCCGGAACATTTCAGCCGGCGCGGAACTGTTCGAGCGCCTGACCCGTCGCTACGGCAAGCCAACTTTCGGACTGGACGAGATCGAAGTTGACGGCGTCGTTCATCCGATCCTCGAGGACGTCGTCTGGAGCCGGCCGTTTGGCAATCTCCTGCGCTTCGTGCGGCCTGAGTTTCCGGGCGGAGACGAGCAGCCGAAGCTATTGATCGTCGCGCCCCTGTCCGGCCATTACGCCACCTTGCTGCGCGGCACGGTCGAGGCGTTTCTGCCCCATTGCGACGTCTACATCACCGACTGGGTGGACGCTCGGATGGTTCCGCTTGGGGCCGGGAGGTTCGACCTCGACGATTACATCGATTATCTGCGCGCGATGCTCGATCACCTCGGGCCCGGAGTCCATACGCTCGGCGTCTGCCAGCCGTCCGTGCCCTTGCTCGCGGCGGTGGCGCTGATGGAGGCGAACGACGATCCCAACGCCCCCGCCAGCATGACGTTGATGGGCGGGCCGATCGATACCCGGCGCAGCCCCACCGAGGTCAACAAGCTCGCCGAGAAGCGCGGCATCGACTGGTTCCGCCGCAATTGCCTGCACCGCGTGCCGTTCCCCTATCCGGGCTTCGGCCGGGAGGTCTACCCCGGCTTCCTCCAGCTCTCCGGGTTCATGGCGATGAATCTCGATCGCCACGTCAACGCCCATTTCGACATGTTCAACCATCTGGTCGGAGGCGATGGCGATTTGGCGGAAAAACACCGCGACTTCTACGACGAATATTTGGCGGTGATGGACCTCGACGCCGCCTATTACATGCAGACGGTCGAGACCGTTTTCATCCGCCACGCGCTGCCAAAGGGCGAGATGATGCACCGAGGGCAACGCGTCGATCCGACGGCGATCCGCAATTGCGGCCTGATGACGGTCGAAGGCGAGAAGGACGACATCTCGGGAGTTGGCCAGACATATGCGGCGCAGGAGCTGTGCGTCAATATCCCCGACGCGAGGAAGGCGCATTACCTTCAGACTGCAGTCGGCCACTACGGCGTGTTCAACGGCTCCCGCTTCCGCGAGGAAATCGCGCCGCGCATCCGCAAATTCTTTGCGGCGATTGAAGAGAGTCGCGGCAAAGGCGCAGCGATGCGCGCGACCGTCGAGGCCTGGACACCAACAGAACGCGGCGCTCGCGCCCCGCCTTTTCTGCAGCCAATCCAGCGAAGCTTCCCAGCGCGACCGCAGGCCGCCTAAACCGACGTTCGGGAGGAGTTGCAAGATGTCTGAATGGAAAGTTCTCTACCGAGATGATCTTGATCGGGACAGGACTTCTCGAAGCATTCCAAGCCAAGAAGACGCTCTTCGACAGGCAAGAAACCTGTTCATCGACCAGCGCGCTGAATTATATCGAATTGAAGGGCCTAACGGCGAGACCTTGCCCAAGCAAGTCATTATGCGTTGGGTGTCCGCCAACAAACGGTAGCTTACGCAAACGGGCCAGGGCAGGGTCCAAGCACAGGATTGCCTGTCGAGGCGCTTCTGCTGAACGGCGAGGCGCACCGCCAGTGGCCGACCGTCATTACGCGGCCAATGCTGGACAGGATCGCTTCATGACGCTGCTCGTCACGCACCCGGCTTGCCTCGCACACGAAATGGGGGAGGGCCATCCCGACCGGCCCGATCGCCTGCGCGCCATCGAACGCGCTTTCGAATACGAGACCTTCCAGATGCTGTCGCGCGATGTCGCGCCGCGCGCCGATGAAATGGCGATCGCCCGCGTGCACCCGCTCGAATACGTGGAGGCGCTTTGCTCCGCCACGCCGACGCAAGGCTATACCGTCATCGATCAGGATACGTCGATGTCGCCGGCCACGTTCCAGGCTGCGCTACGCTCGGCGGGGGGAGCGCTTTTCGCCGTCGACGAGGTCATGACCGGCAAGGCGACCAACGCCTTCGTGGCCACCCGTCCGCCCGGCCATCATGCGGAAACCCGCAATCCGATGGGCTTCTGCTTCTTCAACAATGCCGCCATCGCGGCGCGTCATGCGCAAGCGACTTACGGCGCAGAACGCGTTGCAATCATCGATTTCGACGTGCATCACGGCAACGGCACGCAGCATATCTTCTGGGACGACCGGGACGTCATGTACGCTTCGACCCACGAGATGCCGCTTTTTCCTGGGACCGGCGAGTTCGGCGAACGAGGCGAGCACGACCAGATCGTCAACGCGCCATTGCGTGCAGGCGATACCGGTGAAGTCTTTCGCGAGGCGATGGGGGACGCCATTTTGCCGAGACTGGCGGACTTCGCGCCGGACCTCCTGATTATTTCGGCCGGCTTCGACGCTCACCGCCGCGACCCGCTCGCCAATCTCAATCTTGTCGAGGACGATTTCGTTTGGATTACGCGCAAACTGATGGAGTTGGCGCAGAAGCGCTGCAATGGCCGCCTCGTGTCGGTGTTGGAAGGCGGCTATGATCTGCAAAGCCTTGCCCGTTCGGTCACAGCGCATGTCGCAACGCTGATGGAGGGCTGAGAAGGTCGTCGGCGCGCTCGCCCTCCGCCCCCACGATCACCCATCCGACGCCCTTCGTGTCCAGGACTGCGCCAATGCGCAGCATCGGCGTCATGGTCGGCGATCAACGCCTTCGATTTCAATCACGATGGCAAAGACCGCCAACGACCTGATCGCCGAGCTCGCGCCGCGGTAAGCGGTTTCGCGAGCGGCGAAAATCGACGTTTGTTTCTCACCGCGCCCAAAGCTGCCGACCGATCCGACCCAGGCTCGTTCCCGTCACCTTGGCGCGGACGCCGGCGTCGCCGCTGGCGGCTGGCCTTGCGGCTGCATGAGACTGACATGGGCCGCAGCGATCCGCCAGCCTTGATCGGTGCGCAGCCAGACATGGCTCTGGCGGCCGGTCACCGCCGCGCCGGCCCGCTGAAATTCCGTGTTGGCGGTCGCAAAATCCCGCCCATAGGTCGTGATCACGGTGTTCATCAATCGCCGCGTCATGTCGATGGCTGGGCGTCCGAGCCGAAACGCCGCGATCGCATCATGACCATAGAGGTTTTCCGCGACCCCATAGCGAAGCGTGAGCGGGCTCTTCCAGAAGAGCCTGTCGAGCACGGCGACATCGTTGGCGATCAGCGCGCGTTCGTACGCCATGAACGTTTCGGTGACTTCGGCGACGACTTCTGGAATGTTGATTTCGAGCATCAGGAGGCGTCCCCTGTATTGACAGCGGGCGAGGCGAATACCCCGAGCGCTTCGCCGGCGGCAGCCACGCGCAGCACGAGATCCTCCCGCCAGGGCGCGGCGACGATCTGTGCGCCGACCGGCAACCCGTCGACGCCTGCGATCGGCGCGGCTGCAACAGGCAGGCCGGCGAACGAAACAGGCTGTGTATAGACGCCGAGATGCCCCGCGGCCGGCAGCTTTTGCCCGTCGAGCTCGACGAACGTCTGGCCGATCGGAAACGCAGGATAGGGCGCAGCAGGCGTCACGATGACGTCGACGGTTCGAAAGAGCGCCGCCAGTTCCCGGCAATACCAGCGACGGAAGCGCTGCGCGTGCGAATACCAGACGCCTGGCGTCAACGCTCCTGCGAGAAATCGGGCGCGCGTCTTCGGGTCGAATTCCCCTGCCCTCGCGATGAGATCGGGTAGATGCAGCTCCGCGCCCTCGACCGAAGTGACGATCATCGCGGCTGCTCGCGCGAGGCCCGCGGCGGGCAGCTCGACGCGTCTCGAAATTCCGAGCGCCGATGCGACGCGTTCGACCGCCGCGATCGCCTCCGGCGCGCCCTGGCTCTGATAATAGCCGCCTGCGACCGCAATCCGCAGACCGTCCAGACCCTTGGGCAGTTCGGGTAAAGTCGCCTCGAGGCCGCGCGCGCAACAGACGGGGTCGTCGGGATCGGGCCCCTGCAGCGCATCGTAAGCCGTCGCAAGGTCCTCGGCCGAGCGCGCGAATGGTCCGCCGACATCGAGGCTGGCGGAGAAGAGCCGCATGCCCGATCGGCTCAACCGGCCAAAGGTGGGCCTCAATCCGAATACGCCGCATAGCGCCGCGGGAACGCGGATCGATCCATTGGTGTCGGAGCCGAGGGTCAATGGCGCGAGCGAAGCGGCGACCGCCGCCGCGGCGCCGCCCGAGGAGCCACCCGCTATTCGCGCCGGATCATGAGGATTGCGCGTCGCCCCATAGTGGGTGTTTTCGGTCGAGAAGCCATAGGCGTATTCGTCCATATTAAGAGCGCCGACGAGGACGGCGCCGGCAGCGGCGAGCCGTCGAACGAGCGCCGCGTCGCGAACCGCCGGCGCACGCTTTTGGTCGATGCGCGAGCCGGCGATGGTCGGAAGCCCCGCGACGTCGTAGAGATTCTTGACGGCGAACGGAACGCCGGCAAGCGGCCCGAGATCGTCGCCCCTCGCCCGCGCCGCGTCGAGCGCCGCAGCGTCGGCCAACGCACGCGCGCGCGTCACTGCGGTGAAGGCGTTGATCGCGCCGTCCCTCGCCGAGATTCTGGCGAGCGCCGCTTCCACCGTCTCGACCGCGCTGCATTCGCCCTTGCGCACCGAGGCGGAAAGGGCGCCGAGGCTTACATGGGCGCTCATCGAGTCGCTTCCGTCGTCCGGCTTGAACACCGCAGCGGCGACGATGTCCTCAGGCAGCGCGAACGCCATCAATGGCGCGGAGACCCGCGCCAGCACCGCAAAGGCGCCGATGACGGCGCCGAGGTCTTCAGGCGTCAATGACAGTCCGATCGCCGCGGCGGCGACGGGGGCGTATTCAGCGGGGTCGAAGACTTCAGCCATGGCTATTTCGCCTTTCCGATGACGCCTTCGACGTACCAGTCGAAATTACCCATCTTGTCGCCGCCCCAGGCTTCGCCGGCCTTGATGCGTACGACGCCGGTATTGTCGGTGATCGGCCCCGTGAAGGGATTGAAACCCTTTTCGACCTTGTCGGCGACCGCGGTGACCGCGGCCCGCGTCGCCTCCGGAACCGCGCTGCCAAACGGCGCGATGGCGATCATCTGACCGAGGCCTTCGCGTATCATGGCGGGCTTGAAGTCGCCTGCGATGACGCTCTTTGCGGTCGCGGTCATGAACGGACCCCAGGTGAAGCCGAGGCCGGTGATCCAGCCCTTGGGCGCGAGCGCGCGCGCTTCGACCGATTGGAAGCCGATCGAATAGACGCCGCGGCTCTCCGCCGCCTGGATCACGGTCGCGGGCGAATCGACATGCATGGTGACGACGTCCGCGCCCTGGTCGATCAGCGCGTTCGCCGCCTCGGCCTCTTTGGCCTTGTCGGACCAACTGCCGGTCACCACAACACGAACCTGCGCCTTCGGGTTGACCGAGCGAGCCCCAAGCGCAAAGGCGTTGACGTTGCCGATCGCGTAGCCGATCGGCACGCCGACGACGAACCCCAGCGTGTTGGTCTTGGTCATCAGGCCGGCGGCGACGCCCATGGGATACCAGGCGGCCTGCGTCGCGGCGAAGAAGTTGCCGAAATTGGGAGCCTGCATCCAGCCCCCCGCGTGCTCGAAGTCGACGTCCGGATGTTTCTTCGCGAGGTCGAAAGCGGCCTGCTGATGGCCGAAGCTGGTGGCGAAGATGAGCTTGGCGCCCTGCTGAATCATACCCTCCATGACGCGCTCGGCTTCCGCCGTCTCCGGCACGTTTTCGGCTTCAAGCAGAGTGATTCCCGGGATGGCCTTCTTCATCGCCATGAGGCCATCGTGCATGGAGCGGTTGTAGCCGTAGTCGTTGATCGATCCGACATAGATCGCGCCGACCGTCAGCTTGGAATCGGCGACGGCGGGGACGGCGAACAGGATCAGCAACAGCGCCGCGATGAGAAACCTGAGCCTCGTCATGATGGTCTCCTCTGGCCAATCGGGTGGCCTATTCCACCCCGAAGAAATTGCGGCCGAGCGCGGCAGGCGCGACCGCTCGTCGGCTCCAACCCCAAAACACCAGAATTAGCAGCGTCAGGAGGTAGGGAACCATCGTCATCAGGAACGGCGAGACGTCGGCGCCGCGCGCCTGCAATTGAAGCTGCAACGCCTCTGCGCCGCCAAACACCAGCGCGCCGACGATCACCCAAAGCGGATTCCATTGGGAAAAAATCACCAGGGCGATCGCGATGAAGCCGCGGCCCGAGGTCATGCCTTCGTCCCAGGTTTGCGTGACCGCCACCGAGAGATGCGCTCCGCCAACGCCCCCGAGGAACCCGGCGAGCGCCAGCGCCTGATATTGCAGCCGCTCCGGCCGTCGCCCGGCGGCGAAGGCCGCGGCCGGATCCTCGCCGACGGCCCGCAGCGCCAAGCCCCAGCGGGTGCGGAACAAGAGCCCCCAAGCGAGAAGCGCAGTCGGAACGACGAGCCAGACGAGGGCGTCGTAGGAGCCAAGACCGGCGACCGCGATGCGGGGCAAACCCGCGATGAGCGCGCCGACAAACGGGCGTCCGATCAAAGCGCTTGCGCCGAGCCCAAAGAACATCAAGCTTAGGCCCGTGGCGAGCTGGTTGGCGCGTCGTTCAATCACCAGATAGGCAAAAATGAGGTTGGCGCACAGACTGACAAACCCCGCAGCGAGGATGCCGACATACGGGCTTCCCGAGAGGGAGGCGGCGGCGATACCCTCCGCCGCGCCGATCAGCATCAGCCCCTCGAGCCCAAGATTGACGACGCCTGCGCGTTCGCCGATGAGTTCGCCCGAGGCGGCGTAGAAAAGCGACGTTCCAGAGACGACGGAACTCGACAGGACGGCCGCGGCGAACGATGTGGTCATCGCGCCCCCCTGATCGGATTGCGCTCACCGAGGACGATGAACAGGACCAGCGCCATCAAGAGATTGACGACCGCGTAGGGTGTCGATTGGGTGATCTGCAAAATGTCGCCGACGGAGCTGACGACCGCGAACAGGAACGCCATCAGGACGATGCCGAACGCATCCCCGCCCGCAAGCCAGGCGACGAGAAAGCCGATGAAGCCGTAGCCCGGCGACAACGAGGCGACCAGTCGTCCCTGGATCGCGGAGACTTCCGCCATGCCCGCCAGGCCCGCCACGCCGCCAGCCAATGTCATCGCTACGATCATGTAGCGCGAGACGGGGATGCCAAGTCGCAGGCTCGCCTCTGGGTTGCCCCCGATCGCGCGCATCTCGAGTCCCCAACGCGTGCGATTCATCGCCACGCCGTAGAGCGCCAGGCACACGAGGCCAAAAATCAAGCCGGGATGGATGCGCGTGCCGGCGAAGCTCGGCAGCCGCGCCGCCGCAACGAAGGCCGGCGACTGCGGATATGCGCCGCTGTCGGTGCTTCGCCACGGGCCGAAGATGAAGTAGCTGACGATCAGCGGCGCGACATAATTGAGCAGCAGAGTCGAAATGGTTTCGTTGACGAGCTTTGCGGCGCGCATCAGCGCCGGGACCAGCGCCCAAAGCGCCCCGCCGGCAAATCCGAGCGCCGTCATCAAAGGCAACAACTGCCAGGAAGGGAGACCCGGGAAATTCAACGCGCCCGCCGTCGCCAGCCACGCGCCAAAATACAATTGCCCCTCGCCGCCGACATTGATGAGGCCGACGCGGCTCGGGAGCGCCACCGCGAGCGACGTCATCAACAGCGGGGTCATCCTGACGATGAGCTCGGAAAAACCGTAGGCGTTGCCGAAGACATAGACGAGCGTGTCGCGATAGGCGCGAACCGGATCCTTGCCGTCGATGACGAGGACCAGAGCGAATGCGGCGAGGGCAATCGCTGCGATGAAAACGGCGCGCCGCGCGCGGCGGCGGACCGCCAAACCGATTGGACCGTCGAGCGCGAGAGCAAAGTCACGCGGCATCGTCGGTTCCCACCATGCTGGGTCCGACAAGCTCGGCCTGGAACGACGCCGGCGCAAATTCAGCGGCGACGCGTCCGTCGCGCAAGACGACGAGGCGGTCGCTGACGGCGAAGAGTTCGTCCAGATCCTCGGAAATCAATAGCACGGCCGCTCCTGCAGAGCGGGCGTCGGCTAGCGCCGCTCGCACCGCCTCTGTGCTGCGGGCGTCGAGGCCGCGCGTCGGATAAAGCGCGACGATGAGCTTGGGGCCGTGCGCCAGTTCGCGCGACAGGACCGCCCGCTGCTGGTTGCCCCCCGAAAGCACGAATGCGCGAACGTCCAGGGGCAAGGGCGGGAAATGAAGTCGGGCGGCGCTTTTCTGCATGTCGGCAGTGAGGCCAGACCAATCGTAGCTCAGCCCCCGGCGATACCGCCGCCCGCCGCCCAAAACCAGAATTCTCGCGCACCGCCAGACCCGGGATCAACGCTTGGCCCAAGGGATCGTCCGGGATGCTGGCGACGCCGCTTTCCCGGATGCGCGCGACCGACCAGCCCTTCGCGCCGTGGCCCCAAAGCCGCAGGACGCCGCGGGCGGGTCGACGCAGACCGAGAATGAGTTCGGCAAGCTCTCGCTGGCCGTTGCCGGAAACGCCGGCGACGCCCAGAATCTCGCCCGCGCTCAGGCGGAGCGACAGGTCGCGGAGAGCCGAACCGCCGGGCTCGGACGTGGTGGCGACGTCCTCGAGTTCAACCGCCGGCGCGCCAGGCCTCGCCTCGGGGGGAGGCAAATGAGCCATCGTCAGGGGCGTCTCGCCGAACATGAGGCTGAGCAGAACTCGCTTCGTTTGCCCGTTCCCTTGGCGCTTCCCCGACGATGCGGCCGTGCCGCATCACGACAATTCGGTCCGCGCAGGCCAAGACCTCATGCAATTTGTGCGTAATGAAGATCACGCCATAACCTTCCGCACGCAGCTGGGCCATGGTGTGAAACAGGCCTGCTGTCTCCTGCGGCGCGAGCGCCTTGGTGGGCTCGTCCAGGATCAACACGCGTGCGCCGGCGAGCAATTGCTTGAGGATCTCGACTTTCTGACGATCGCCGACCGCAAGACGGCCGACGAGCAGTCCAAAATCCACATTGAGCCGAAGACGCTCCGCAAGGCCTTTCATGCGGCGGCGCAGGTCGCCGGGGCCGACGACAAAGGGCAGATCGTCGAGAAACAGCGCGACGTTCTCCCAAACCGTGAGCGCCGGGATCAGGCTGAAGTTCTGGAACACCATACCGATCCCGAGGCGGCGGGCCGACCGCGGCGAATTGATGGTTACCGCACGGCCGGAGACTCTGAACTCGCCAGCGTCAGGACGGTAATAGCCATACAGAATCTTGCAGAGCGTGCTCTTCCCGGCGCCGTTCTCGCCGAGCAAGGCGACAACCTCTCCCGGATAGACCAAGAATTCCGCGACCTCGTTCGCAAGCAGCGGTCCAAAACGCTTGATGACGCCTTTGACTTCGAGGAGCGGCGCGATCTCGGTCACCGGCAGGCGCCTAGCACGAATTTTGCGTCGAGCTCGTTTGCCAGGAGCATCGTCTTCCGGTCACCCACACGTCCGCGAATGCTGCACTGCAGCGGATCATGGCAGTTCGGCCGGCCTTGAGGAAATGAAAAAAGAATATGCCGGGGATGACCGAAAGGAATATTCGAAGCGTCAACCTGAACCTCCTCCTGGCGTTCGACGCGTTGATGGCGGAGCGCAACGTCACCCGCGCAGCCCGGCACAACGGACTGAGCCAGCCGGCGATGAGCAAGGCGTTAAACCGGCTGCGCATTCTTCTCGACGACCGCCTGTTCGAGTTGCGCGACGGACGCATGGAGCCGACGCCCCGGGCCCTGGAGGTGGCCGGGCCCATTCGCGGAGCCCTCACCGATATATCCGGCGCCCTAAAGCTGCCCGGCGCTTTCGAGCCCAGTCAGGCGACGGGCGTCGCTCGGATCGCGATCATCGACCTCCACCAGTCGAACCTTTTGCCTGCCCTCGTCGCGCGGCTGCGCCGGGACGCGCCGCGTCTCAGGCTGCATTTTTCGACGATCGAGCGCCACCGGCTCAACGACCAGCTCACAACCGGAGAAATCGATCTCGCCATAGCGCCCATTCTCGCCGGGGCGGCGGATCTCTGCGCCGAGCCGTTGTGGCGCGACCGCCTCGTCACGCTCGTCGGCGCAAACAATCCGCTGCGACTGCCCATGACGCTCGACTCGTTCGCCGAAGCCGAACACGCGGTCGATGCGGGGCATGTTCGGATCGACGCGAACGGGGCCGGCGCCAGTCTGGTCGATGCGATCCTGGCGGCGCGCGGCCTGCATCGGCGAATTGCGGTGGTTCTGCCGAGCGCCGCGGGCCTGCCCTCCGTGGTCGCCAAAACCGATCTGATCGCCACGCTGCCCAGCCGAATTTTCAACGACCTGGCCGCCGTCCCGGGCCTGAAGGTCGTGCCCGCGCCTTTGCCGCCGATCGAAGTCAGCCCCCACATCCTCTGGCATCCGCGCACGCAAAGCCTGTCCTTGCTCGCCTGGATTCGCGCGATCATCAAGGAAACCGCGGCAAAGCTCGCACCGGCATAAGCGCGGCCTTCTTGCGTCGGCCGTACATAGCCCTTGAGAGCGTCCCCCGACGGGGCAAAATCGAGTCGACCCTAAAGCGGGTCGCAAGCCTCTGAAAAAGCTCGCCCCCGCCCCTAAATTGGCGCTAAAACGCTCCTTCCCCTTTCCGGACCTCGCCGACTCACCGCTTCGGGTAGCGCTCGCAGAGAAGGTCGAACAGCGCCCGCGCCGCCTGGATCTCGCCGCCCGCCGGCCCGTGCGCGCGCGGCTTGGGGTTCCAGGCGTAGACGTCGAAATGCGCCCAGGATCTCGCCTTCTCGACGAAGCGGCGGAGGAAGAGCGCCGCGGTGATCGAACCCGCCATGCCCGCGCCGGTCCCCGAATTGCTGACGTCGCCGACGGTCCCTTCGATCATCGCGTCGTAAGGCCGCCAGAGCGGCATGCGCCAGAGCGGATCGGCCGCCCGGGCGGCGCGCTCGGCGATCGCCGCCGCAAGCCGGTCGTCGTCGGTGTAGAAGGGCGGCAGGTCGGGGCCGAGCGCAACCCGGGCCGCCCCGGTCAGCGTGGCGAAATCGAACAGCAGGTCCGGGGCGTCCTCGTCGGCGAGCGCCAGCGCATCGGCGAGGATCAGCCTGCCTTCGGCGTCGGTGTTGCCGATCTCCACCGCCAGACCCTTGCGGCTGACGATCACGTCGCCCGGCCGCATCGCCGAGGCCGAGATGGCGTTTTCGACGATCGGGACGATGACCCTGAGGCGCAGGTCGAGGCTCGCCTCCATGACGAGCCGCGCCAGCGTCAGCGCGGTCGCCCCGCCGCCCATGTCCTTCTTCATCAGCTCCATGCCGGAAGCCGGCTTGATGTCGAGGCCGCCGCTGTCGAAGGTTACGCCCTTGCCGACCAGCGTCACCCTCGGCGCGCCCTCTCGCCCCCAGAGAAAATCGACGATTCTCGGCGGCTCGGCGGCGGCCCGCCCGACGGCGTGAACGAGAGGGAAATTCCCGGCGATCAGGTCGTCGCCGCGGACGATTCTGACGCTCGCATCGAAACCCTCGGCGAGCCTGACCGCCGCCTGCTCGAATGCTTGCGGGCCGAGCACGTTGGCCGGCGCGTTGATGAGGTCGCGGCCAAAGGCGACCGCCGCGGCGATGCGTTCGATACGCCCCGCATCGACGCCTGCGGGAGCGACGAGGCTGGGCCCAGGCGTGGAGTCGGACTTGAAGCGGGCATAGCGATAGCGGGCCAGCAGAAATCCGAGCGCCGCCAGGTCGGCGTCGACCGGCGGATTGGCGAAACGATAGACACCCTCCGGCAGAGTGGTCGCCAGCTTGCCCGCGGCAAACGCATCGCGGGTGGGCGCGTCGGGGCCGTCGACGCCAAACAGCGCGCCGGCGAGCGATCCGCCTTGCCCCGGCAGAAGCTGCAATCGCCCCGGTCTCGGCGAAAAGCCGCAACGTTCGGCGAACACGGCGGCCGCTTCGCCGATCGACGACCTGACGTTCTCCCAGTCAGCGGCGGTGACGAACCAGATCGGAACGGCGTCGGACGTCGGCGGGACGAAAGCGGACAAAAGCGGGCTCCATGGCGGACGGGCGCGACGCGCCTTACCACGGATTCGACGGTTTTCTCCATCAGAACGGCTTGAGCCGAGCTCGTGCTTTAACGACGCCCGAGAAGGCCGCCGAGCAATCGCGCGGTCGGCGAGGCTTGACACGCGCGCGTCTTGGCGCCCGTTACTAAGAGCGCAGCGCGAGAAAGAACGCGCCGGCTTCGATTGTTCTGGCGATACAGCGGCGCTGTGGAGGTTCGTTTGTCGGAGATCAGCGAGAAAGCGAAAGTTCGCCTGCTCGGCAGAGACGCGGCGGAGCAGCCGACGTTGGCGCCTTCTCCCAAGCCCGCGCACGCCGGCGCGGCCTCCGCCCGGCCTACGCCCGCGCGGAACTCGGCTGCGCCCGTCTTCCTGTCCGATTCCGCCCAAGGCGCCGACATGCTCGATGCGGCCGCGATCGTCCAGCCGCTGGCGCAGCTCTGCGTGACCGAGCAGGTCCAGACGCCGTTTTTGGCGGCGATCGCCGGCGCCCCGGGCGCAGGCAAGACATTCGCGCTGAACCGGCTCGCCGAGACGATTGAGGCGTATGCCGGCTCGGCGGGCGCCCTGGCGCGGGTCGTTGTTGCGAGGGTCGATGCGTTCGACGGCGCCGAAGCGGCGGTCGCGCTTGCGAGGGCTGCCTACGCGGCGCTCGACAGCGAGCCGGGCGGGGTCGACTATTCTGCGTTGCTCGACGACTCCACCCATGCCGGCGGCGATCCGCTGAGAGCGGCAAAAGCCGCTTCCGACCGTCATGACGAGGTCGTCCGCAAACTCGAGGCCGAGCGCGCGCAACGCGACGAGGTCGAGGCCCGCGCCGCACGCCTCGCCGACGCGCTGCTGTTCGATACGCCGGGTTCGCGCGTCGACGTCTTCGCCCGCGCGCGGCGCGGAGCGATTGACGCCCGCCTCCGGCGCTTCGATCTTGCCGGATCCGATTCCGCCGCCAGCTATCGTGACCTCGTGCGCGACATGGGCGGCATGGGAGCTGGCGGACGCGCAGGCGTCGCGCTGCGATCGATCTGGGGCTACCCCGGCCAAAGACGGCTTCTGTTCTGGGCGATTGTCGCTTTTGTCCTCGGAATCGCCGTTAGCCTCTTGCGCGGAGACGCTGCGCTGGCGACGATCCGGGGCACGGCGCAGGTCGCGCCGTTCGCGGAGTGGGTCGCGGCGCACGCCGTGTGGTTCGAGAATGCCGCGAAGGTCCTGTACCTGCTCGGCGCTTTGGCGATTGCTCTAAATCTCTGGCGAGCGATCAGCTTTTCGGGCCTGCTGCTCCGCGGAGCGCAACTCCTCGATCTGGACGTGCAGGAACGGCGCCGCGATTTGGAGAGTCGCGTGGCGCGCCTCAATCAGCGGGTCGCCGCCCTGTCCGTCGAAGCCGAAGCCGCCGCGCAACGCGCGGAAATGGCGGCCCGGCGCTCCGGAGGAAAGGCGGCGTCACGCGCGCCCAGTCCGGATTTCCTCGACGACCGAGACGCTCCCGCGGCGGGGGCGCGTGCGTTTCTGTCTGCCCTTGCCGAGCGCGTCACCGAGGGCGCATCGGCTGGCGTGCCTGACAGGCTCGTTTTCGTCGTCGACAATCTCGACGCCTTGCCTGCAGGCGCGGCGATCGCCTGGATCGAGATAGCGCAAAGCGTTATCGGCGCGGGCTCAATCGGCGTCATCACGCTCGATCCGGCGCGGCTTGTCGACCCCCTCGGCGGTCCTCGAGAAGCGCGCCAGAGATTCGACAAATGGCTGCAGGTCGTCGTCAACCTGCCTCGGCGCGTCGATGTGGACGGCGAGCGGCTTGTTGAGCGGTTGCTTTCGGCAGATGGACGAGCCATGTCCGGTGCTTCCATCACGGAACTCGGGACCGCGCTCGTCGAGCCGCTGACCGCGGCGGAAATCTCGCTGCTGACGGCGCTTGCGCCGCTGGCGGCGCATTCGCCGCGAGGCGCCAAGCGGTTCCTCAACGCCTACCGGCTGGCGCGCTGCTCGAGCTTGCCGCGGCCCGTCTTGGCCCTGATGCAGGCGGTCGCCTTCGCCGACGACGACGCGCGCGCGTCGATTCACAATCGTCTTGTCGGCGGCGCCGACGAACTCGGCGACTTCGACGGTCCCGAGGCCCTCGTCAAGGCGGTCAAGAGAGCGCGCGCGGCCAACAATGGCCCGATTTCCCTGGCAGATGCACGTTCGGCGGAAGCGATCGCCGGCCGCTACGCCCTGTCACTGTGACCCGAGCGGCGGGGCCGGGGTCGGCGCCGCCGCGTCCGCCAACGCGTCCGGCAACTTCGACAGACTCCAGCCGCCGCCGAGCGCGACGACCAGATTGACGGCGTCGGTTTGAATCTGCGCCTGGGTCGACAACAGCGACTCTTCCACCAAAAGCTGCTGCGCCTCGGCCGTGACGACGGTGGTGTAGGCTTGGGTTCCGGCCTGGTATTCGTTGAGCGCAATCTGCGTGGCCTGCCGCGATATGCGCACATTGTCCGCCCACGTTTTCGCTTCTTTGGACAGGATGCGGATGCCAGAGAGGTTATCCTCCACCTGCTGGATCGCCGTCAGCACCGTCTGGCGGTAGGTCGCGACTTCCGACTGGTAGGTCTCGCGGGCCGCCTCAACTTGCGCCCCAGTCAAGCCGCCGTTGAACACCGGCTGGGCGAGCGTTGCGCCAAACGACCAGACCGGATTGGAGGGCGCAAGACCCGCGGCGAACGGGTTGCCGGAGTAACCCAATAGGCCAGACAGCGAGATCGCGGGAAAATAGCCGGCGAAAGCGACGCCGATTTGTGCGTTCGCCTGTCGCATCGCCTCCTCGGCCGCCGCGACGTCGGGCCTACGCTCAAGCAGGGACGACGGCAGGCGCACCGGAATCGATGGGATGCGGGTCGCCAGGGCGCCGTGCGCGATTGACAGCCCGGCTGGCGGTCTGCCCATTAGCACCGCGATCGCATGCTCGCTTTGGGCGCGCGACACTCCAGCTGCGATGAGCGCCGCCTGTTGGTTCAGCACTTGCGCCTGCGCGGTGATGACATCGGACTTGGCGGCCGTACCGGCGTTGTATTGGTTCTGGGTGATCGTAAGGGAATGCTTGTAGTCTTGTATGGTTCTGGTCAGCAGGTCTTCCAACGAGTCCGCGTAGCGCACGAGGACGTAGGCGGCCGCCAGCGCCGACTGGGCCGCCAACGTCGCGTTGGCGAGATTGGCGGCCGTCACTTCCGCTCCGGCCTGCTGGACTTCGACCTCGCGCCTGACCTGACCCCAGACGTCGAGCATCCACACGCCGGACGCTTCCGCCGTCAGGGTGGTTGATTGCGGCGAACTGCGGACCAGTGAAGAATTCGCGTTGACCGTCGGAAACAGACCGGCCCGCGCCTCATTGATGAGCGCAACCGCCTCGCGGTAATTGGCCTCGTCGGCCTTGACGGTCTGGTTGGAAATGGCCACCGCATACTCGAGGCGATCGAGTTCCGGATCGTGAAACACGCTCCGCCAGTCGCCCTTGGGCTCGCTGGCGCGCGGCGTTGCGATCTTCCAGCCCGCGATCTCCTTAAATTGCGGAGAGACGATCGCCGCCGGTCGCACGAAATCGGGACCAACCGGCGCGCAGCCGGAGAGAGCGGCCACTGTCGCCAGCGCCGCGAACGGACTCCTCACACAAAACGCTACCGCGTTCTCGCAAGCGGCTCCGGATGGACGCGCAGATAATACCGATTCCACAGCCGCCCCAGAAATTTACCAAACGAGTCCAAGTAAATGAAAACCACTGGCGTTGTATAGAGCGTGAGAATCTGACTGACGACGAGGCCACCGACAATGGTGATCCCGAGAGGGTGACGCAACTCGGAACCTTCGCCTGAGCCGAAAGCGAGCGGCAGCGCGCCGAAGATCGCAGCGCAGGTCGTCATCATGATGGGGCGGAAGCGCAAGAGACACGCCTGTTCGATCGCCGCGCGCGTGTCGAGTCCCTGCCGCTCGGCGGCCAGGGCAAAGTCGACCATCATGATCGCATTCTTTTTCACAATACCGATGAGCAACAGCACGCCGATCGCCGCGATGACGGTGAACTGCGTCCCGAATAGCCACAACGCGAGCGCTGCGCCGACGCTGGCCGAAAACAACGTCGACAGAATTGTGATCGGATGGATGAGGCTCTCGTAGAGAATGCCGAGCACGATGTAGATCGTCAGCAAGGCCGCCCCGAACAGCATCGGCATGTTGGACTGCGATTGCTGATAGGTCGCCGCGGTGCCGGCGAAGGCTCCGCGCACGGTCGAGGGCATGTCTATGCGTTGGATCGCACTGTCGATTTCGGTCTTGGCTTCGCTCAGCGCCCGTCCGGGCGCAAGATTGAATGAGATCGTCGAGGCCGCGAATACCCCCTGATGGTTTACGCTGATAGGGGTATGCCCGGGAGAGAAATGGGCGAAAGCGGACAGCGGAACCATAGTCTCTTTCGAGGTCGAAACAGCTGCCCCGGTCGATGCGCTCGTATGCCCGCTCGCGGCGAGCGAGTTGGTGGCGAGATTGCGCGCCGAGTCCGCCGCGATCGTCGCCGCGGTGGCGACCGCTCCAGTCGTCGAAGCAAAAAGTCCCGCCGCGATTCCGGTCAGCTGCGTGCCGGTCGGACTCCCGCCAGAGGTCGAGACATAGAGTTGATCAAGCGTGCGTGGATCCTGCCAGTACCGCGGCGCAACCTCCATCACAACGTGATACTGGTTCTGCGCGTTGTAGATGACCGACACCTGTCGCTGCCCGAAAGCGTCGTAGAGCGTGTTGTCGATCGCGTTGAGCGTCAGCCCCAGGCGCATTGCGGTGTCGCGATCGATGGTGATGTCCGTCTCCAGGCCGCCCTGCTGCTGGTCGGAATTGACGTCCTTGATGACGTCACTGTTCATCAGCGCCTCCGTAAGCTTCGGCGCCCACTTATAGAGTTGCGCCGTGTCATCGGAGAGCAGGGTGTACTGATAGGCCGCATTACTCTGCCGGCCGCCAGTTCTCAAATCGGATCCAGTGAACATGAACAAGCGAGCGCCGGGAACTTGCGCTTTGCCCCGAAGCCGATTCACGACTTCATCGGCGGTGACCTTTCGCTGGGCAAAAGGCTTAAGCGAAACGAAAGCGAAGCCGACGTTCGTCTGCCTTCCGCCGGTAAAGCCGACAACGCTCGCGACCGCGGGATCAGCCCGCACAATCGCCAGCAACTGCTCGAATTTTGACTTCATCGACTGGAACGAGATGCTTTGATCTGCTTGGATTCCACCCAGGATGAGTCCCGTATCCTGAACCGGAAAGAGCCCATAAGTCATCTGGTAGCGGAACATGTAGTAGTTGAGTCCGATCGTCGCCAAGAGCGTGAGCATGACAGCGCCCGGATTACGCAACGCCGCGCGCAGCGTTCTTCGGTAGAAACCGAGCATCGCGTCGAAGACATGCTCCGTCGCACGATAGAGACGTCCGTGCCGGGCGATCGGCTCGCGCGGCAGGATGAGCGCGCACATCATCGGCGTCGTCGTCAACGATACGACGAGCGAGATCATCACCGCCACCGACAGCGTCACCGCGAATTCGTTGAACAGGCGCCCGACGATCCCGCCGAAAAAAATCAGAGGCGCGAACACTGCGATCAGCGACAGGCTGATCGAGAGCACGGTAAAGCCGACCTCGTTGGCGCCCTTGATGGCCGCCTGGAGGCGCGGCATGCCCTGTTCGAGATAGCGCGAGATGTTTTCGAGGACGACAATCGCGTCGTCGACGACGAACCCGGTGGAAATGGTGAGCGCCATCAGCGACAGATTGTCCAGGCTGAAGCCAAGCAAATACATCGCGCCGAACGAGCCAACGATCGAGGCCGGCACTGCGACGCTCGGGACCGCCGCGGCGCGTATGCTTCGGAGGAATGCGAACACGACCAGAATCACCAGCATGACGGCAACGATCAGCGTCTTCTCGGTGTCGGCTAACGATTGCCGAATGGTCTTGGACCGGTCGAGCGCGATCGTCAGATTGACATCACCCGGGAGAGACGCCACTAGGCGAGGCAATTCCGCCCGCACGTTGTCGACGGCGGTGATAATGTTTGCGCCGGGCTGCCGGGAGAGCACGACCAAAACGCCGGGCTTGCCGTCGACGATTGCGGCGTTGCGCAGATCCTCGACGGAATTGACGACTTCCGCGACGTCGGACAGCTTGACCGCGGCGCCGTTGCGATACGCGATGACCAAATCCCGGTACTGCGCGGCTCGCGTCGCCTGATCGTTGGCGTAGACTTGGTAACGAGCGGTTTCGTCCTCGATGGCGCCCTTGGGACTGTTCGCGTTGGCGGACGCGAGCGCCGCGCGGATGTCCTCAAGGCCGATGCCATAGTGGAAGATTGCGCCGGGATTGATCTCGACCCGGACGGCTGGGAGCGAGGAGCCCCACACGTCGACCTCGCCGATGCCCGAAATTTGCGACAGCCGCTGCTGCAGAATGTTTGAGGCGAGATCGTAGAGCTGGCCCGCCGTGTGCGTCGATGAGGTGATCGCGATGATCATGATCGGCGCATCAGCCGGATTGACCTTATGGTAGGCTGGATTCTGGCGCAGGCTGGTCGGCAGGTCGGCGCGCGCGCCGACAATCGCCGCCTGTACGTCGCGGGCCGCGCCATCGATGTTGCGGTCGAGGCCGAATTGCAGGGTGATGAAAGTCGAGCCCTGCATGCTTTGCGACGTCATTTCGTTGACGTCGGCGATCTGGCCGAGGCGACGTTCGAGAGGGGCAGCGACTGAGGTCGCCATGGTGTCGGGGCTTGCGCCCGGCATGTTCGCGCGGACCGAGATGATCGGAAAATCGACCTGTGGCAGCGGCGAAACCGGCAGTTGCGAATAGCCGAGGAGGCCGGCGAAGATGATTCCGATCGTCAGCAGCGTCGTCGCTACCGGCCTTCGGATGAAAATCTCGGAAAAGCGGTTGTTCACGGCGATTCCGCCGCCAAAGTCGTATTTGCCGCGCCGAGGCCGAAGCGCTCGCCGAGCCTCTCGAAGAAGAGATAGATGACCGGCGTCGTATACAGCGTCAGCACCTGGCTGAACGCCAGTCCGCCGACGATGGCGAGGCCGAGCGGATTGCGCAGCTCCGAGCCGACGCCGGAACCCAACATCAATGGAAGGGCGCCGAAGATCGCCGCGACTGTCGTCATTAGGATAGGCCGCAGACGCAAGAGACAAGCCTGGTAGATCGCCTCGCGCGGCGGCAGGCCCTGGTGGCGTTGGGCGTCGAGGGCGAAATCGATCATCATGATCGCGTTTTTCTTGACGATGCCGATCAGAAGCACGATGCCGATGACCCCGATGATATCGAGGCCGGCGCCAGCCGCGTTCAGCGTCAGGAGTGCGCCGATGCCGGCCGACGGCAGTGTCGTCAGGATCGTGATCGGATGGACGAAGCTCTCGTAGAGGACGCCGAGAACGATGTACATTGCGGCAATCGCCGCCGCGAGCAGAAGCACTTCGTTCGACAAGGCGGACTGGAAGGCTTGGGCGGCGCCTTGGTAGCTGACCGCAAAGCTCGGGGGAAGGTCGATGCCGGCCAGCGCGGCGTTGATCGCCCCGACCGCTTCGCCCAGAGAGGCGCCGGGAGCAAGGTTGAAAGAGATGGTCGTGACCGGGAACTGCTTCAAGTGTGAGATCTGCAACGGAGACGTTTTGACGACGAAGTTCGCGACCGAGCTCAAGGGAGTTCTGACCGGAGGTCGACGACGCCGAAGGCAGGTAGAGCGAGTTTAGCGAATCCAGCGATCGCGCCCTTCTCGGATCGATGTCGAGAATAACTCGGTACTGGTTGGTCTGGGTGAAAATGGTCGAAATGATCCGCTGGCCGTAGGAGTCATAAAGCGCGTTGTCGACGATCGCCGGCGTAATGCCGAAGCGCGCGGCCTGGGCGCGGTCTAGATCGACCGTGACCGAGCGTCCGCTCGCCTGGAGATCGCTCGCGACATCGACGATTGAAGGAATTGCGGAGAGTTGTTGCAGAACTTTCGGTGTCCATTCCTGCAGCGTGGACAGATCCTGGTTCTCCAGCGTGAACTGATACTGGGTCGCGCTGGCTGCGGTATCGATTGATAGGTCCTGCACCGGCTGCATGAACAGAGAAATGCCCGGCACGCCCGCCGTCTCCTGCTGCAGACGCCGGATGATTTCGCTCGCTGTCGACTTTCGCTCGGAATGACGCTTCAGATTGATGAGCAGGCGTCCCGAGTTCAGCGTCACATTCGTGCCGTCGACGCCGATGAAGGAAGACAGGCTCTCGACGTCGGGGTCAGCGAGAATCGCCTTAGCCAACGCCTGCTGATGCGCGGCCATCTGATCAAACGAAATGTCCTGCGCCGCCTGCGTTACGCCCTGGATGACCCCAGTGTCCTGGATCGGGAAGAAGCCCTTCGGGATGGTCGCATACAGATAGCCGGTCAGAATAAACGTTCCGAGCGCAACGAGAAGCGTGATCCCTTGATGATCGAGCACAACACTCAGCGTCGAGGCGTAGAAGCGCGTGAGGGCCCGAAAGAAGCGTCCGCCGCTTGCTTCGTTGCCGCCAGACCGCCGCAGCAGCTTGGCGCAAAGCATCGGCGCCAGCGTCAGCGAGACGAAGGCTGATATGATGATGGTCGAGGCAAGAGTGATCGCGAATTCGTGAAAAAGCCGGCCAACGACGTCGCCCATGAAGAGGAGCGGGATCAGCACAGCGATCAGTGACACGGTCAGCGAAATGATGGTGAAGCCGATCTGCGCCGAGCCCTTGATAGCGGCGTCGTACGGGCTGTCGCCTGCCTCGAGGTATCGGGCGATGTTCTCGATGACCACGATGGCGTCGTCGACGACGAATCCGGTCGCGACGGTCAGCGCCATCAATGACAGATTGTCGAGACTGAAGCCAAATTCATACATGATCGCCAGCGCACCGACGAGCGACAGCGGCACCGACAGGCTCGGAATGATTGTCGCCGGAATGTTGCGCAGGAATAGAAAGATCACCATCACGACGAGGCCAACGGCGAGCGCCAGTTCAAACTGAACGTCGCGAACCGAAGACCGAATCGTCGTCGTGCGGTCGGTTAACGGCTTGACCGTCACTCCCGCCGGAAGACTGGCGCTCAGCGCCGGCAGCACCGCCTTGATGCTGTCGACGACCTGAATGACATTGGCGCCCGGCTGGCGCTGAATATTGACGATGAGCGCCGGCGTCGTGTTCATCCACGCCGAGAGTTGGCTGTTTTCGGGCCCCATCTCGACGGTGGCGACGTCAGAGAGCAGGATCGGCGCGCCACTACGATAGGCGACGACCGACTTCAGATAGTCCTTCGGGTCGTGGATCTGGTCGTTGGCGTTGATCGTCGAGGATTGGGCCGGACCGTCGAAATTACCCTTGGGCGTGTTGACGTTGAGATTGCTGATCGTCGTTCGCAGGTCGTCGAGATTGACTCCGTACGCAGCCAAGGCCAGCGGATTGGCGTGTATGCGCACGGCCGGCCGGTGGCCGCCCGAGATCGTCACGAGTCCCACGCCCGGAAGCTCGGACAGTTTCGGCGCCAGCCGGCTCTCGATCAGGTCCTCGACGTCTGTCAATTTCATCGTGTCCGAGGCGACGCCGAGCGTCAGGATCGGCGCATCGGCCGGATTGACCTTGGAATAGATCGGCGGCGCCGGCAGATCAGCAGGCAACAGGTTGCCGGCTGCGTTGATCGCCGCCTGCACTTCCTGTTCAGCGACATCGAGGCTGATGTCGAGGCCGAAGCGCAACGTGATGACGGAGGAACCGGCGGAACTCGCCGACATCATCTGGTTCAGGCTTGTCATCTGGCCGAACTGGCGCTCGAGCGGCGCGGTCACGGCGGAAGTCATCACCTCGGGGCTCGCGCCCGGGTAAAAGGTCTGGACCTGTATCGTCGGGTAATCGACCTCCGGCAGCGCCGACAGCGGCAGAAACCTGTAGGCAACGAGGCCGACGAGCAGGATCGCGATCATCATGAGGCTGGTCGCGACCGGCCGATCGATAAAGATGCGCGACGGGTTCACCAGCGTGGCTCGGGCCGTACAGCGCTCATTGCGCCGGAGCGCTATGGGTGCGCGACCCTTCGGGCGCCGCCGGACCGCCGCCGTGTCCGTGACGGCGATGGCCTTGGCCGTCGCCACCCCCTCCTCCGCTGTGCCGCGCCTGATCCTGCCCCAGCTTTCCGGCCGCATCTGCGGCGGCGTTGCCGGCCACCCTCACTTTCGCGCCGTCGCGCAGCCGGTCCACGCCATCGATGACGACCTTGTCACCCGGCGCGAGCCCTTTCGTGATCGTCGTCAGTTTGGCGTCGGACGGGCCGGTGACGATGTCGCGCTTGGAGACCGTCCCATCGTCATTGACCAGGTAAACGAAATTGCCGGACGGTCCGACCTGGATAGCGGCATCGGGCGCGAGGACAACGCCGGTCAGCGTATCGACAAGCAAACGGACGTTCACAAATTGTTGCGGAAATAGGACGCCGTTCGGATTGTCGAACGTCGCCCGCATCCTGATCGTGCCGGTCGTGTTGTCGATCTGGCTGTCGTAAGTCGTCAGCGTCCCTGTCGCGAGCTCGTTGACGTTGGCGCGGTCGTACGCGGTCACCTTGAGTTCGCCCCCCGAATTGAGCCGTGCCGCGATGCGGGGCAGATTGTCCTCCGGCGTCGAGAACACGACGCTGATCGGATCGAGCTGAGTAACGACCACGATGCCGGTGGCGTCGGAGGGCTGCAGGTAATTGCCCGGATCGACCAGTCTCAGTCCAACGCGTCCGGTAATCGGCGAGACGATGTGAGTGTAATCCAGATTGAGCTGAGCGGTCTGCACCTGCGCCTGGTCGGTCGCGATCGCGGCCTTGTCCTGGGCCACCAACGCCTGCTGATCGGCAACCTGCTGCTTGGAGATGGAGTCCTGTTTGCTCAGCGCTTCGTAGCGGGCAAGATCGCTTTGCGCCTGGGCGAGCAGCGCCTGATCCTTTGCGAGTTGCCCCTGCGCCTGGGCGAGCGCAGCCTGATAGGGCCTTGGATCGATCTGGGCGAGAAAGTCTCCCTTCTTGACCATCTGGCCCTCGGCGAAGCCCATCTCCATAAGCTTGCCGGCGATCTGAGTGCGGATCGTGACGGTTTCGAACGGAGTGACAGTGCCCAGCGCGCCGATGGTGATCGGCATGTCGCCGATCGCAACGGGAGCGACGCGCACGGTCTGTGGCGGCGCTCCGGAGCGGCCGGACTTGGTGGCCTCGTTGTTCGAGGGGGCCGTGTTTTCGAACTTCTCCCAGGCGAAAAACGCCGCGACGGCCAGCACGACAAGCAACACCAGGCGCCCGAGAACCCTGCGGCTTCGGGGTCTCGCCGCGGGACGCGGAGTGGTTTCGGGCGCGGGCGCTTCCGGGATGGCCGGAGTGGCGCGCTCGGCAACCTCAGGTTTGACGGCTTCGTTCATTGCCAACTCGATCGAGTCCCGCATGACACGGGAGGAACCGCTTGACAAATCAAGCCCGCGTGTCTGAGCGGGATCCCTCGTGAAATATTCGTGTCGGTCGCCTCGAAAACAAGATGTTGCAATCCGATCCGCCTTGGGTCATAAGCGCCCAGCGCGGTGAAACCGCTTATCGGACGCGGGTGTAGCTCAGGGGTAGAGCACAACCTTGCCAAGGTTGGGGTCGAGGGTTCGAATCCCTTCGCCCGCTCCAAATTTTCTTCAGCATAACAAAGGTATAGAGCGGTCCTTCGGGCCCGTTTTCTGCTTACACTTTCGTCGACCTGAGACAATGTAAGCGCCCTGTAAGCGCTGCAAATCGCAGTGTCGGACACGGCGACGCGATTTCGGCTGGGCTTGCCAGGCGCGTTGCCCCGCTGACGGGTCGCAAACCTAGCATCTTTTGGCAAAAGCTGGCAGGTTCTGCCATCCGTTCTGAAGAGGGGCCGGTTGATGCCGGACGAGATTCTGACGCTGCCGGAGGTGGCCCAATTGCTCAAGGTCGCCGAGAAGACCGTCTATTCGATGGCGCAAAAGAGCCAGCTGCCCGCATTTAAGGTGGGCGGGCAGTGGCGGTTTCAGCGCATCGACATTGATCGGTGGATCGAGCAGCAGAAGGCAAACGCCCGAGACGAGGGAGAGCGCTGAAATGGCCGCCCCTAACCGCTTGAACTCATTCAATTCCCTCTGCGTTGCCTGTCGCATCGGGGACCTCGCCCTATGACCCCCGCCAGGATCGACTTTGATCGCCTGTTCAAGTTACGTTCGGTCGTCGCCCGCGTTGGCGAGATGGATCTCTCCAAGTGGTGGAATACGCGCGGGCAGCTCAGCCGACTGGGAACCGCCGCCGTCCGACGGGGATTTCCACGCACACACTATTTCGCCCAGGCTCGCTCGGTATTCTCAGTCGCCGGTTTCCGCTGTCGTGAGGTGTTCGATCCACCCAAGAGCGTCACCCTCTGGCAGCTTCCTGAATCGGTCGAAGAGGAATTCGAGACACATTGGGAGCGCTGGCTCGATCAGGCGGACCAGTGGAAGCCGTTCTTCCTGGAGCTGGAAGCTTTGAAAGAGGCCGAGCTGAAGACGGTGCTCCACCTTTCAATCTGATCACAGACGAAGATTCCGAGCTTTTTTCACGATTGCGTCGCTCCGCTGAAGGACGGGCAGTGCCCCTACCCGCACCGTTCACCGCCACAAATCAGGATATCGCTTCCCTTGCGCTCGGTTTTGCGCGTGGTGAGCCAGGCGCCCTCGCGGTTCCCTATGCCCGATTGGCCAACGTATGAAGAGGCCGCGATCGATCCCACGTCGCGTCGTCGTTCACCCTCATCAAGGGGGCGATGATCGCTGAAACGTACGCTGTCTTTGCCGCGTGGGATTTTGGCTCTTCCAAAAAGGACAACCTCGATCGGCTGAGGAGCGAGAACTATATCGGCGCTAGCACCACGACCTGGCTTCGGGACATTGCAAAGGTGCTGAATCGACGGTTCGATCCAGTTGACCGTGATCGCGCGTTAGTTCTGCTCGCAAAGAATGGCTGCCCCATCGAAGAATGGAAGCCAATCCTCCTCTGGCATATGACGCGCGATGAATTCTTGCTGCGCGATTTTCTTGTAAATTGGCTTTTCCCTGCGTTCGTCTCGGGTGCCTACAGAGTTCGAACTGAAGACCTTTACGAGCATCTTCGCAGTGTCGGTCGCCGAGGTGGGACTACGGAACATGGTTGGAGTGATACGACTTTGAAGCGCGTGGCCGCCGCCCTACTGAAAATGGCGGTTGATTTTAGCCTACTCCGCGGGAGTGTTGTTAAGGAATTTGCGAGCTACCACCTGCCTGAGAGTAGTTTTGTCTACATTCTCTATGCAATTCGGGAGGAACTGAGCAGCCCGCGAAAGGTCGCTCGCGTCTGAAGACTGGCGGATGTTCCTTATGTCGCCGTCGGATGTCGAGCGGGAGCTGCTCCGACTTCATCAGTTCCGCAAGGTCGACTACCAGGTCGCCGGCAGCATCGTGCAGCTCACGCTGCCCTGTGCCAATGCCTGCGAATATGCGGAAAGGATGGTGGCATGAGTGATCTCGTGAGCTCGAATCAAGACTAGTCTCGAACCCATACTTGATCTGGCTGATCCGCGTGAGCGCATAAGCGCTTATCACGACATGCCTTACGCGCTGTTCCGCTACGAACCCGAAGAGGAGTTCGAGCTACGCAAACAAATCAGCCTGCTTGAGACACGGCTTACTCAAAAGGGGAAGCGAGTAAGTCGCATATCGTTAGCTCAGTGCCTGGATGAGGCTATGCGCTCTCAGCGGCCACTCGAAGATTGGTTTGCCGCGGAGCGTGAGCAGGGCACGGATACGATTGTTGAGACCGTACATTCGGTTCTTTCGGAGTACGCGCCACTGGTTGATCTCGTCGCTGCGAAAATGCCCGACGACCCCGACCCGCTCCGCGACATCGTATTTATTATGCGGACAGGCGCTTTATTCCCCGTCTACCGCACGTTCTCTTTATTGGAGCAGCTCAAGGGACGGGTCACGGTGCCAACGGTCTTGTTCTACCCAGGCGATCTCGACGGCGCCGCCGGGCTCAGGTTCATGGGCGTGCTCGCAGCGGAGCATAACTACCGCCCCAAAATCCTTTGACGGGATTTCAGTGATGGCCAACGAACCGATCAAAAGTCTATTTGCGAACGACATTCATCGCCGGATTGAGGAAGTCATCAAGGTCGATCAGACGACCGATGATATCCTGCGCGATGAAATTAATGAGTATGTTGTAACAGATCCGATCCGGTCTCACTACACCAATATTTTTGATGCATATCGCGAGACCCCAAACAAACCGCATGAGGGCATAGCGATCTGGGTTTCGGGCTTTTTCGGCTCGGGTAAATCCAGCTTCGCGAAGATGCTCGGTCTATCTATCGAAAACCGCCCTGTGGCGGGTATCCCTGCCGGCGATCGGTTCGCCCAAAGAGCGGGTGACAACAAGCTTCGGGTACTTCTGAAGGCGATAAACGAGCAGATTCCCACCCACGCCGTAATTTTCGATGTTTCGACAGACCGAGGGATTCGGAGCGGCAACCAGTCTCTGACAGAGATTATGTACGGGCTTTTTCTTCAGAGCCTCGGCTACGCAAAAGATCTCGACCTCTCCGAATTGGAAATTGCGCTTGAGGAGAAGGGGCAACTTGAAGGTTTTGAAGCCGAGTACGGCCGTCTCTTCAACAAGGAGTGGTCATTCGAGAAGGGCAAGGTCGCCTTTGCGCTCAGCGAGGCGAGCCGGGTTCTGCATAGCCTCGATCCCCAAACATACCCCATGGCCGATTCGTGGGTGAAGGCCGTCAAGAACAAGGCCGATATCTCACCTGGGAAGCTGGCGGACCGCGCGAACGAATTGATGAAGCGCAGGCGCCCGGGTCAGGCGCTCATGTTCGTCGTCGACGAGGTCGGCCAGTTTGTCGCTCGCGACGTGCAAAAAATGCTCGACCTGCAGGCCGTAGTTCAGAGTCTCGGTGTCAAAGGCCGCGGCAAGCACTGGATCGTCGTCACTTCGCAGGAGAAGCTTGGCGAGCTCGTCAGCGGGCTTGATGACAAGAAGATCGAGCTTGCCCGCCTGATGGATCGCTTCCCTTTGCAGGTCCATTTGGAGCCGTCGGATATCTCAGAGGTCACCAGCCGGCGGGTTCTGTCGAAGAACGCCCCCGCGCAAAAGGTTTTGGGGGAGCTCTTTGACCAGCACCGAGGGCGGTTCACCGAGTACACGCGGCTGACGGCCGACATCAAGCTGCCCGATCTTACCCGCGACAGCTTCATCGATCTCTACCCGCTGCTTCCCTATCAGATCGATCTGATCATTCAGGTGGTATCTGGGCTTCGCACACAGGGCGGCGCCAGCAAGCACGTGGGCGGTGCAAACCGCACCATCATCAAACTTGCGCAGCAACTGCTAATCAACCCAGCCGTAAACCTCGCCGACCAGCCGATTGGCTCCGTCGCTCGGCTCGACCAGGTCTATGATTTGGTCGAAGGCAACATCGGGTCCGAGGTTCGGGCGAAGATCTCGGCCATTTCAAAGGAGCTTGAACATCCGCTGGCGCAGCCGGTCGCCAAGGTGATCTGTCTGCTGCAATACGTGAAGAGTGTTCACCGTACAGCGGAGAACATTGCGGCCGCGCTCCATCCGGGTGTTGCGGGGGACTCCCAGCTTGCCGCCGTGAAAGAAGCGCTGCGGCAGCTCGAGGCAGCCAATAAAGTTAGGCTGGGCGATGACGGATACCGAATTCCCACGCCGGCAGAAGACGACTGGGAGCGTATTCGCAACGGCATCAGCCCCAAGCCTGGCGACGCGCATCGGATCTATTCCGAGGTTCTGGCGTCCTTCTGGCAACCACAGCCCAACCACACTCTCTTCGACACAAAGACATTCAAGGCGGGCCTCGCCATCCATGGGCGCGAGATTGTCGACGGTGATATGATGTTTCACGTCCATCTTGCTGAAGATGGCGCGTCCTTCATGGCGCTCGCATCAGAATTGCGCGCTCGCAGTCAACAGGAGCGGAAGAGTGTTTTCTGGGCGGTATCGCTCAATGACTCCATAGACCGCGAAACCGTCGAACTCTTCCGATCCAAAGAGATGCTGGCGAGGAAGGAACGCGAAGCCAAGACGGCCGACGAGACGGCCCTGATCGGCGAAGAGAAAATTCGACAAAGGCGTCATCAGGATGAGCTGCGCCGGCTCGTGAAGGCAGCATGCTTGGCAGGCAGCGTCAGCTTCCGAGGCAATGACCGAAGCCCGGACGATCGTGCGGTCGATGTGGGCAAGAGTGCGGCAGACATTCTGAGCGACGTGCTTCCAGAGGTTTTTGATCGTTTCAAGGAAGCGGCAGCGCGGCCAGCGGACGTCAAGAAGGGCGTCGACGCTCTGTTCACAGCGGAGAACTTGCAAGGCCTTCCGCCGGTGTTTGGTAGCCTCGGGCTTTTGCGTGACGAGAAAGGGAAGACCGTCTTTCGCGTTGAAAGCGGTGCCCTGGCTGAAGTGCTGACGCGTATCGAAGAGCGCGCCAATTACGGCGACACCGCAAGCGGGCGATATCTCGCCGACGAGCTGGCAAAGGAACCCTTCGGCTGGGATTTCGAAGTCGTTCGGTTGCTCGTCCTTTCGTTGCTGCGCGCCGGAAAAATCCAAGCGACCAGCAAAGGCCAGACGATCGACTCCGCGACAGGAATCGAAGCCCGCGACACGTTTTCGAACAACAATTTCTTCCGCCAAGCCTCGTTCCGACCGAAGAAGGGCATCGAGTTCGAGGAGCTCGTGAAGGCGTCGGAGGCCTTCCGGGATACGTTCGGAAGCGAAGTCAAGGAGCTGAACGCCGGCGCGATCGTCGTCGAGCTTCGCAGGGAGATTGCCCGGCATGAGGACCCGGTTGCCTCCGCTCACGGCGCAGCTCATTGCCTATCGGCTTCCAGGGGCCGCGGTGCTCGACGGCGCAATCGGGCAGATGAAAGCGGTGCTGCGTGGTTCGGAGGACAATGCGATCGCCACCTTCAATGCGTCGCATCGGTCCATCAAGGACGCCATCAAACGCGCCACCGAACTCGATCAAGCATTGTCCGAACCCCGGTTGCGGGACCTCGATCGGGCGCGCGAAGCGCTTCGGACGGCTTGGCCCTTCCTGCGGAGTGAGCAGGACGTAGGCGAGGATCTTCGAGCCAAGGCGGCCGAGCTCGAGGACCTGTTGGCGCGCGAGACCTTCTATCGCGAGCTGCCGGCGATTGAGCAGCACGCGTCGGCGATAGAGGCTGAGTATGCGCGTCGGTTCGACGAAGCTTTGGAAGCGCGGATTGAGGCCTACGCCCAAGCCCTCGAACGGCTGGCTCAGACCCCCGGCTGGGAAAGCATCGACGAGGATCAGCAGAAGAAGTTAGCAGCGCCGCTGGGGCGCGGAACGACACGGGATCAGGAGCGCGTGCCGATTCCACAGCTCCGGTCGGAGCTGGATGCCTGCGATACCCGTCTTGAGGATGCGATCGCCGAGTTGCACCGCATCGTCGACGGCGACCGTGTCGCGACCGTGAAGCTGGGCGGCTACTTTTCCGGAGGGATTGAGACCGAAGAGCAGCTCGATGCCGCTCTCGCGGGCATTCGGGAGGAGTGTTCGCGTCTGATCGGCACCGGCAAGAAGGTGATTGTCCAGTGATCGGCGCGCACCATGGATAAGGCGACGCGCAACGCGATCGAGCGGGCGACCCAACAGGCGCGAAAGCTGCTGGATGACGATTTCTCGTCGCAGCTTGAAGGCACGTTCGACGTGCTGCGAAGCGGTGTCATCGCCCAAGCGGCGGCGTCCATCTGTCCGCTCGCCAGCAGTTTCAGCGGGAAAAATCGTCGCGGCGATCGAGCACAAGCGCGCCGCCGGGATGACTGCCGAGGAGGCAGTCACAGACTATGTGCGCGATGCGGCCTTCACGACGCTGAATCGCTTCGTCGCGCTCAAGATGCTGGAAGCGCGGGAGCTCGTGCAGGAATGCATCACGAAGGGCGAGCAATCCGCGGGCTACCGGGAATTCTGCGGGATGGCGCCGGGGCTCGCGTTGCTCCCCGATGCCGCAGGCTATCGGCTCTACGTTGAGAGCCTGTTCGACGAGTTTTCGACCGAGGTCAAGGTCCTGTTCGACCGGCGGGATGCCGCGTCCGTCCTCTGGCCAAAGCGGCAAACTTTCGAGGGGCTGCTTACGGTCCTGAATGCGTCTGAACTGACAGTGGTCTGGGGCGAGGACGAGACAATCGGGTGGGTCTACCAGTTCTTCAACTCTGACGAAGACGCAGAGAAGATGGGGCGGGGAAAGCCAGGCCGCCGGCAACAGTCGAGAGCTGGCGGTTCGCAACCAGTTCTTTACGCCGCGATACGTCGTGCAGTTCCTTGTCGACAACACGCTCGGCCGTCTGTGGCTGGAGATGCATGGCGACGAAGTGCCTCGCCGAGCTCTGCGAGTACCTCGTCGCTCGTCGACGAGCCGATGCACGCCCGCGTCCGAGAAAGATCCACGAGATCTTCGCATTCTGGATCCCGCCTGTGGATCGGGCCACTTCCTCTTTACAGCTTCGATCTCCTGCTGCGATCTACGAGGAGGCATGGGCGGCGGAGGAGCCGCGCCCCAAGCGAGCGAGGTGACGGGGCGGTCCCTACGGGAGGATTTCCCCGATCTCGCCGACCTGCGCCGAGCGGCACCGAGGCTGATCGTCGAACACAACCTCTATGGCGTGGACATCGACCCGCGCTGCGCACAGATCGCGGCGTTGGCGCTGTGGCTGCGGGCGCAGCGGGCGTGGAAAGACTTTGGCGTGCCGCATCCGACCGGCCGCGCATCCAGCGCACGCATATCGTGGTTGCGGAGCCGATGCCGGGTGATGCTGCGCTTGTTGACGAATTCGCCGGCCGCCTCGATCCACCGCTTTTGCGCGATCTGTTCAAGAAGATGGTGGGCGAAAGTCGACTTGGCTGGCGAGCTGGGCGCGCTTCTGCGCGTCGAAGACGGCATCGCTGCAGAGCTTCACCGCGCTCGCGAGCAATTCGTGAAGCTGCGCCAGACGTCACCGCCTTCCTCCCTGGCATGGAGCCGTTACGCAAACAGGGTGCTCTGGATCTCTCGGGCATCGACGATGACCGCTTTTTCCACGAGGCGGAGACCCGCATCGTCGATGCGCTCCGCGCATTTGCGGACACGGCACCGGCCGCGCCAGTGTGCGTCGAAGGCTTTTCGCGGGCGATGCAGCTCAGGGCATTGCACTGATCGACGTTGTCGCGAACTCGGTTCGACGTTGTGCTGATGAACCCGCCCTTCGGCGCGTGCAGTGTCGCCGCGAAGAGAGAATTTGAGAAGAAGCTATCCGCGCACCAAGAACGATGTTTACGCAGCTTTTGTCGAGCGCGGGATCGAACTTCTTCAACCGCGAGGTCGGCTCGGCGCCATCACCTCGAGAACGGGATTTTTTCTTTCTAGCTTTCAAAAGTGGCGAGAGGAAGTCTTGTTACCCCAAGGCGCCTCCCGTCGTCGTAGCCGACCTAGGGATTGGTGTGCTCGATGGCGCGATGGTTGAGACTGCTGCCTATTGTCTGGAGGCAGTGGCATGACACTATTCATCCGAGCTGTCGCGGCCGAGGACAAAGCGGCCGCCCTTAAGCGGGCGATATCTGGCGACTCCGCCGATAGGTTCACGCCAGAACTTGATCAATTCAAAGAGTTACCTGGGACGCCGTTTGCATATTGGGTCGGGGCGGGCGTACGCGCGGCTTTCAATCGCTTTCCCACTGTTGAGGGTGATGGAAGAGCAGTTCGGGTAGGGTTGCAAACGAGCGATGATTTTCGTTTTTTGCGGGCGCAGTGGGAGATTGATCCAAAGAAACGAGGAAAAAAATGGTTTCCCTTCGCAAAGGGTGGAGAGCTGTCCGCATTCTATGCATCGCTTCATCTTGTTATCCACTGGGATGAGGGAGGCAGGGAATTAAAGGCGTGGGCGATCCTCTCTACAATAATTCTGGCTGGTCCCGCATTATCAAAAGTACAGAGCTCTACTTCAGGCCAGGAATGACGTGGCCTCTTAGAGCCAGCCGCTTTGCTCCCCAGCCATTGCCGTCCGGCTGCATATTTTCAGTGCGGGGATATTCGGTATTTCTGCCCGAAGCTATCCTCCTGCCGGCGCTCTCGATTTTCAATAGCAAGCCATTCGACTATATCTTCAAGGCACTGCTTGGGCGGTTTGGATATCCCGAGTTCATTGTTGGAGTTCTACAGAAGCTGCCATGGGCCGAGCCATCTGACGAGCAAGCCAAAGACTTGGCGGTTCTTGCGAGGAGCGCTTGGAGCGTTACGCGAACCGCCGATACCGCAGTAGAAACATCTCTAGCCTTCACCCTGCCAGCACCTCTCAATGCTGGAACTAGCACTGCAAACGGGGCGGTGCTTGCCGGGCTGCAATCAACGATCGACGCGATTGCGTTTGAATTGTTTGAGCTGACTGAAAGCGACAAGTCGGAGATCGAAGGCGCAGCCGTCTTTGCATCGGCAGAAATTATTGAAGTCTCACGACGAAAACGAAGACGACAATTCAGAAGTCCCAGCCGCTGAGAATGCGCAGTTCTGCTTTCTTTCCTGGTCCGTCGGAGTCGCATTTGGGCGTTTCGATATTCGACTTGCGACTGGAGAACGCGCAATTCCTCCTGAGCCTGAACCATTTGACGCATTGCCGGACCGTAGCCCGGGGATGCTTCCGAGCGGAACGGCTCCGTTCATGCCGTGCAGCGGTATACTTGTAGATGATTCGGGCCATGGGGACGATATAGTTGCGCGAATTATTGCTGTCTATGAGCGTGTGGGCCAGACGTGGCCCGAGCCGGCGTCCCTGCGGCGCAGTCTAGCGCGCGAATTCTTCCCGCCTCATCTCAAAATGTACACTAAAAGCCGTCGGAAGGCACCGATATACTGGCAAATTGCTACCCCTGCAGCAAGTTATTCGGTTTGGCTCTATCTTCACGACTTAAACAAGGACACGCTGGTTTCGGGTCCAGGCGGATTATGTAGCGCCGAAGCTCGCGCACGAGCAGCGCCAACTCGATGGGCTGCGGGCCGACGCTGGATCAAACCCGAACGCCTCACAGCGGAAAGCGATCGAAGCCCAAGAGGCTTTCGTTGCGTGAATTGCAGACCCTTCTCGACGAGGTGAAGCGTGTTGCGCCGCTTTGGAACCCGACGCTCGACGACGGCGTGGTGCTCACAATGGCGCCGCTCTGGCGGCTCGTGCCCCAGCACAAGCCCTGGCAGAGGGAGCTCAAGAGCAAGTGGGACGAACTCGCTGCCGGAAAGTACGACTGGGCGCATGTCGCCATGCATCTGTGGCCCGAGCGCGTCGTTCCCAAATGCGCGACAGACCGCAGCCTCGCCATCGCCCACGGACTTGAAGATGTCTTTTGGGCGGAAGGAGATGATGGGAAATGGAAGCCGACGACCAACCCCGACGCGCCCGATCGACGAGCTTGTTCGTGAACGGACTTCAGTCGCGGTCAAGGCCGCCTTGAAGGACTGACGGAAGCATCAGCGCCGAACGGTTCGAAGGCAAGAACACGGAGATCATCATCGTGACGATCTCCGAAGACACCATCAAGAACGCCGTTCTTCGCTATCACCGCGAATACGACAGATACCTGAAGCTCTCGGCGCGCGTCGCAGAAATCTGCAGGTTTGAGATCGTCGAAGGAAACGCGATCCGCGCGCAAGTCACCTTTCGCGCGAAAAGCCCCAAGAGCCTTGAGGGCAAGCTCCGTCGCTTCGCCGCTTCTGGAAAGAAGGACTCTGCCCGACGTGCAGTCCGTATTCGACGAGGTGCGCGATCTCGCCGCTGTGCGAATTGCCACGTACGAGCAGCGGCATGAGGACCAGGTCGTCCAGTTGGTCTGCAAGCGGTTCGTGGATCTGAAGGGCGCGTACGCCGACCAGCGAGCGAAAGGACAAGAACGCCGCCGACAACAACAATTTCTATCGGGCAACGCATATCGAAGCGTTTTTGCCGGAGGCCGACGTGATCGGCACCTACGCCAACGTCTCGGACGTCCCTTGCGAGATCCAAGTCTGCAGCATGATGGCCCATGTCTGGAACGAGATCGAACACGATCTTGGCTACAAGCCCCTGACAGGTTCGCTTTCTGAACAGGAGCGCAGCCTCCTCGTCTCGCTTGGCTTCGCTGTTCGGCAGGGCGACATAACGATCGGAAATCTGTTCGCTGAGACCGAGCGACGCCAACGCGAGCACGGCGGCGTTTTCACGGACGTCTACGACTTTGTCGCGCGAGTTCGAGGATGGTTTCCGGATATCGATTTCGGGCGAAACGCCGGCCCGCTTTACGAAGCACTACAACCTGTTCGCCTCGTTTCGCCGGAAAGCATCCGGAAGCTGATCGCTGTTCCCGAGCCTATGACGGTGGCGGCGCAGAGCGCGCTGGATGAATTCGCGGCGAAACTGGCGGCCAAGGGAGACGCGCGGTTCACGTTGGACCGCAATTCCTCCGATCTTCTGCTCGTTCTGCTTTTGCCCAAGGTCGCGAACTACATCGTGTCGTCATCCGGCGACGCCGTCTCCGACGGTGTTGCGCGCCTTCGCTGGTTTGCCGCCCGCTTTCAAGAGCTCTCCAAGGTGGAAAGCGGAGGTCTCAGCTGATGCACCCCTTGCATGAGTATATTTCGAAGCAGCTCGCCGAGAAGCTGAAGGCCAGGAAGGTCGTCGTTTGGTACGATCCGCGCCGCGAATTCGCGCCTTTTGTCGCGGAATTGCGGGGTGGCGCGCGGACGAGCGATGAGGCCGTGCCCGTCACCGTCGGCGGCCTGGCAGCGCGCCTGGCGGAATACGACGGCTCGATGTTCGAGCTGCGCGCGGTCGTGGAGCCCTTCGTCTGCGGGGATGCGCCGTCGGAGTGCGTGATCGTCTACCTGCCGGGCTGCGAACGCGATCGCCACGGCTCGGTGCTGATGGAGCTCGAAAAGGCCGGGGAATGCTATGAGCCGCAGTTGAAGCGGCTGGCGCGCAATGTCCTCCGTCAGCGCTACACTGACGGCGTCATCGACGAGATGCTGGCGCCGGAACGCGTCGCATATGAGGACCTCGCACGCGCATCGTCGGACACATCGTCGACCGAGCCGCCATCGGTTCTGAAATCCATCTTCCACGGCGCATCGGGGAATGACGGGATCATCGCGTCCTGGCTCGCAAGCGACGAGCGCGATGCCGAGATCGAGGCGAAGGAGGCCATCCGCGAGCTGGTGAAGCTTGTGCGTTCGAAGCTCGGCCTGCGAGCTTCCGGACGACGCCCCTTTGGCGAAGCTTCGATCCATCACGCTTCGTTATGTTCTGGCCGGAGAATTCCGAAGCGATCTCAACTGCGCCGCCTCCGCCGGCGCTTGATGCCGTACCGGCGCCGAAGACGAAGGATGAGGAAGCGGCGGTCAGGGAGCTCGCCCGGCTGCTTCGCACCAAGTTTGCTCGGAGGCTTATCCGGCGATGGCCGATCGCGTGGAGGCCGAACTGGGGCTGCGCGACGTCGCCCTCCCGCCCGGCGCTCTCGGATCGATCGACACATTCCGCTTTGAGGAACGCACGCTGCTGGCGCATTGCGGCGACCTCGTCGCAGAGAAGAAGTTCGACCAAGCCCTCGATATCATCAGCGGCCGGGAGCACAGCTTCTGGCTTGATCGTGATGTCGGACGGAAGGCCCAGTGGGAGGCCTGCCGCCGCATGGCCGAGCTGGGAAGCCTGGGCGTGGCCGTTCGGGCTGCGGTCAGCAAGGCGGCCGGCGACGCCAACGCCTGGATCGACGCCTACGCGTCCAAAGACGGTTGGTTCCGGTTGGATCAGGCTCAACGGCGTCTTGAGGCATGGGTCGCCAACCTCGACGACGAACCCGAAGAGCGCCCGCTCGGTGTCGTTCGAGGCGTCTATGAAGACGCCTGCCGCGCGATGGCCGACGGCTTCACGAGGGCCCTCGTCGCGGCCAAGTGGACGGTCTCGGCGTCCTTGCACCAGACGCACATCTACAGCGAGGTCGTCTCGGAGCAGCCAAAGCCCGTCGCGTATTTCTTCGTTGACGCCATGCGGTTCGAAATGGGCGTGGAGCTGGCGGAACGGCTACCAAAGATCTGTCGAAGTCAGCGTGCGCCCCGCCGTCTGCGCGCTTCCCAGCATCACCCCGATTGGCATGGCGGCATTGCAGCCGGGGGCATCGTCAAGCTTCAGTGTTGTCGAGCAGGCCGGCACGCTCGGCGTGCGAAATCGACGACGCATTTCTTCCCGACCTCGCCGCTCGGAAGAAATTTGCCGCTTCACGCGTGCCCAAGCTGGCCGACATCGCTTTGGATGAGCTGCTGAGCCTGCAGCCGTCGAAACTCGCCAAGAAGATCGAGGGCGCGCAGGTCGTCATCGTGCGCTCGCAGGAGATCGACCATGCCGGCGAGCGCGGATTCACGTTCCAGGCTCGCCAGGTGATGGATACCGTCATCGATAATCTGGCCCGGGCGATCCGCAAGCTCGCCGCGGCCGGCGTCGAGCATTGCGTGTCTGACCGCCGACCACGGGCATCTCTTCTTCCCGTCGGATCGCGACGAGTCGATGCGAATTGACGCGCCGGGAGGCGACGAAGTCGAACTTCATCGGCGCTGTTGGATCGGACGAGGCGGCGCGACCCCGGCTGGTTGCGTCCGCGTGACGGCCTCGGCGCTCGGGTACGACTCCGATCTTGACTTTGTGTTCCCGCTAGGCAGCGGCGTCTTCAAAGCCGGCGGCGACCTCGCGTTCCACCACGGCGGACCATCGTTGCAGGAGTTGGTCATACCTGTGGTGACAGTCCGCATGAAGGCGCGGGAACGAGAGCGCTCGACTGCGGGACCGGTGACTGCCACGGGCCTGCCTGATGCCGTGACGAACCGCATCTTCAGCGTGACGATCCAACTCGATGGCAAGAACCTCTCGCTCTTTTCAAACGAGTTGGTCGTCCGGCCGTTGCTGATCTCTGCAGGCAAGCAAGTGGGCGGCGTCGGGATGGCCATCGATGGAGATTTCGATCGCGCGACCGGCTGCGTGAAGCTCCAAGCCGGAAAACCCGTCACGGTGGCGTTCTTGTTGAGCGACGAGAGCGTGCCCTCGCTCCGGATCGTCATTCAAGATCCGACGACAGACGCGGAGCTGTACCGCTCGCCCACCGACATCCCGGTTCGTCTCGGAATAGGACGGGTTTGTTTGTCCTGGGTGCGGCAAGGGGCGGCCGTGGCTTTGAAGAGCCGCCCGCGGCTTTCGAATGCCTCGATTGCGGTCGCCAGACCTCTCTCACCGCCGGCACGGCGATGCATCGGTCGAAATTGCCGCTGACGACGTGGTTCTGCGCGGCGCATGTGATGGCGACGCATTCCAACGGCATGTCGGCACGACAATTGGAAGACCAACTCGGCGTCACCTACAAGACGCTCGGCTTCTGTCGCAGAAGCTGCGGCGCTCGATGATCGATCCCGACCGCGACCTTCTCGAAGGCGTCGTTGAAGTGGATCAGACTGAAATTCCCTTTCGCGTCGGCGACACCTTTTTCGAGCCCGGAGCCGCCGGGAAGATCCTCATCGCCGGCGCGGTCGAGGTGATCGATCGGGGAGTAGGCAAGGCCAAGCCGAGACGAAAAGGCGAGAAATACCTCGATACGCGCTCCGGTCGGCTGCGCCTCGCGGTGATCACCGACAATTCCGCCAAGTCGATCGAGGCCTTCGTGCGCGCCAACGTGAAGCTAGGGGCGACGTTGCTCACCGACGGCCACGCCTCCTATCCGGGAATGTCAGGCGATTATCGCCACGATGCGCGCGTGGTCGGCAAGATGGCGGCGCATATCGTCCTGCCGTGGAGCCATCGGGCCTTCGCGTTGATGAAGCGTTGGGCGTTGGGGACGTATCATGGCCTGCGCCGCAAACATATCGACGCCTATCTCAACGAATTTGTCTTCCGCTACAATCGACGCTTTCACCCATTAGCATGAGCAATGGTATACCGCCGACCCGCGACGCGCTCGACAACAAGGCGAACCAGCTGTTCGCCGGCAAGGTCGTTCGAAAGGATCTTGTCCGGAAGGTCAAGGTCGGGGCGAACGTGCCCGTTTTCGTCCTTGAGTTTTTGCTCGGAAAATACTGCGCTTCGTCCGACGAAGTCGCCATTCAGATGGGGTTGCAGGTCGTCAACGATACGTTGGCAAACAACTATATTAGACCGGATGAGTCTGCGAAGGCGCAGAGCAAAGTCAAGGAGAGCGGGAAATATTCTTTCATCGACAAGGTGAAAGTTCGATTGGTGGATTCCGATTACTGGGCGGAAGGCGTCAATTTCAACAATAAATTTCTGCACATACCTAGCCAGTATGTGCGTGATTACGAGCGCCTCCTCATGGGTGGTGTCTGGGCGCAAGTCGACATGCGCTTTGAAACCGACGAAGAGTTGAAGGGCAAAAATCCATTCTGGATCGACAAGCTCGTCCCAATTCAGATCGCGACCTTCGACCTCGATGAATACCGCAATGTCCGCAAGCAGTTTACGACGGACGAATGGATCGATCTCATCGTCCGCAGCATGGGATATGAGCCCGGCGAGATGTCTAGACGGCTGAAACTGCTTTTCTTGGTCCGGCTCATCCCCCTGGCGGAGCGAAACTACAACCTCGTCGAGCTTGGTCCGCGAGGCACCGGCAAGAGCTATGTCATCCAAGAAGTGTCGCCCTACACCGCGCTTCTTACGGGGGGAACCACGGTCGCCAACCTATTCGGCCACATGTCGGGACGCCAGAAGGGCATGGTCCAGATCTGGGATGTCGTTGGCTTCGACGAGGTCGCGGATCTCCAGAAGATGCCTAAGGAAGTCATCACGACGATGAAGACCTATTGCGAGTCCGGCACATTCCAGCGGGGGCAGGAAGCTGTCGCGGGAGATGCCAGCATCGCGATGTTTGGCAACACCAATCAGCCCATCGATGTCATGGTTCAGACCGGCCACCTCTTTGCGCCGATGCCCGACATAATTCGCGACGACATGGCGTTCATCGACCGCCTGCACTTCTATCTCCCGGGCTGGGAGATTCCGCAGATGCGGAATGAGCTGTTCACGGACCACTACGGGTTTGTCGTTGACTATCTCGCCGAAGCGCTGCGCGAGATGCGCAAACACAATTTCACGGAGATCATCGACCGGTACTTCTCGATGGGGGCGCATCTTAACGCCCGTGATCGCAAAGCGGTCCGCAAGACCGTGTCTGGTTTGATGAAGATCCTGTTCCCGCACGGCGAGGTGACTCAGGAGGAGCTCGCGGAAATCCTTGAGTTGGCGCTGGAAGGTCGGCGGCGCGTGAAGGAGCAGCTCAAGAAAATGGGCTCCTTCGAGTATTACCAGACATCGTTCAGCTACACGCTGCAGGAGACCGGCGAGGAGAGGTTCGTTGGCGTACCGGAACAAGGAGGGCGTGACCTAATCTCCACGGATCCCCTGCCGCCCGGAACCGCATACACGGCGGGCGTTACATCTGAGGGGACGGTTGGCCTCTATCGCCTGGAAGTTTCCGTTTCGAGCGGAACCGGCAAGCTGAAGATGGCGGGGGGCGTTTCTGGTGCGATGAAGGAATCAGTGCAGAGAGCCTTTGAACTGGACCCCATTGGTTGGACCACGGGTCGCTGGATTTAAGGTGTAATCTCGCCTGCCCTTGTCCTTCAAAAAGTCAAGCCGCTTCTTGCTGCTTCTGCCTCTGCTGTGGGTATGTGGGCAACGCGTTTGCGTTGTCCAAGCGAAGCGGCATATCCACAGCCCTCGCCGCCGCCTCGATTTTGTCCATGCCGGCGCGCCACACCGCCATCGGCATCTGGTTGTTCATCGCCTGGTGTGGGCGTCGAAAATTGTAAAAGGTCATCCAGGAGCCGATGCCGGCCCGCGCCTCGCGGCCGTCGGCGTAGGCTTTCAGATGCACCTCTTCATACTTGATCGAGCGCCACAGCCGTTCGATGAAGATGTTGTCCATGAAGCGGCCGCGTCCGTCCATCGAAATCGCGACGCCGGCCGCCGCGAGCTTGCCGGCGAAAGCCTCGGCGGTGAACGTGGAGCCCTGATCGGTATTGAAAATCCGCGGCTTTCCAAACCGAAGCAGCGCCTCCTCCAGCGCCGCCGCGCAGAAGCTGGCATCGTTGGTGTTCGACAGCCGCCATGCCAGAACCGCCCGGCTGGCCCAGTCGATGATCGCCACCAGATAGAGGAAGCCGCACGCCATCGGGATGTAGGTCACGTCGGCCGCCCACACGTGGTTCGGCTCGACAATCTTCAGGCCGCGCAGCAGGTAGGGGTATATCTTGTGCCCGGGCGCGGCTTTGCTCGTGCCGGGGCGCGGAACCAGCGCCTCGATCCCCATCACCCGCATCAGCCGCTGCACCCGCTTGCGGTTGACCCCACGGCCTTCCTTGTTGAGTTCGAAGGTCATTCGCCGCGAGCCGTAGAACGGAAGTTCGAGATGCAGTTCGTCGATGCGGCGCATCACCGCCAGATCGTCCGCTCCGGCGACGGGCCTGGGGCGGTAGACCCCCGAGCGCGCCACGCCCACAAGCGCGCATTGGCGGCGCACCGACAGGTCCTTGCGAGGCCGTTCGACCATCGCTCTTCGATCGGGCGCGCTCATCGACTTGGCCTCCTGGCCAAGAAATCCCGTTCGACCGTCAGTTGGCCGATCTTGGCGTAAAGCTTGGCCGCCTCGCGCTCGCGCTCCTCCTCGCCATCGCCCGAACCGCTCGCCCCGCGGGCGAACAGGCTCGCGGCATTGTCGAGAACCTGCTTCTTCCAGGCATAAATCTGGTTCGGATGCACCCCGTGCCGCTTCGCCAGTTCCGGAACCGTCGCATCCTCGCGCAGCGCCTCGAGCGCAATCTTCGCCTTGAACGCCGCATCAAACTTCTTGCGTGACTTCGTCATTTCTCGCTCCATCGGTTGCGACAGAGCAGGTCATTTCACACCTTAGCCAGTGGTCCTAAATCCGGGGTCCAGCTCACTTCAGCTATATCCAGGCGAAGAAGGCAGAGCTCGGCGTTGCACGCGACCTTGAGATTTCGGACGTGCATGTCGAGGTGATGGACCTTTTGGGCAATCGTGTAGAGGCTGAGATCGGGGTCGCATTTTTTGTTGCCGCCTACTCGGCAATTCGGAAAGTGCCCGTCAGTCCAGCGTTGCTCGTGCTCGGGGACATGAGTGTGCAGGGAAATATCAAACCACTGCGATCCCTCACAGAGCCACTACAGGTCGCGAAGGACAATGGCGCAAAGCATGCGCTCATCCCCATCGAAAACAAGCGAAGTTTCTTGGATGTGAGCTCCGATATAATAGAGCACGTCGATCCGATCTTTTACGGAGATCCCAAGACTGCGGCCATGAAGGTGCTGGGGACCGTGTAGAAGGAGCGGTCGCGAAATCGAGTTTCGGTATTAACAGATTATTTGTGATCGTTTTCTCAGTCTTGCTCGGTCGTTGGCGTCCGGTCGGCCGGCACCGGACGCGCCGAAGTGGATTTCGTGACACTGCGCAATTTGGCGAAGGCGTGATCACCGGCGATGAAGCGCACCAGCATGGGCGCGATCAGCTTGGCCGGCTCGCTGATGGCTTGGCCCGTTTCGCGTGCCAACGCCTCCGCGTAGGCGACGAGATCGCGGTGCACGACCACCGGACCGCGATCTCCTGCATCAACGCTACGGCAGGTTGGGAAGGTTCGCTGTATGTCTTCCCGGCCAATTGGGGCCACAGGCATTTCGTCGGAGTGGTTCGGGTGCTCAACCGGGTCTGCGCGAAGGCGACGCTTAATGACGTGACGCCACATGTTCGCCGTCACACCTTTGCCAGCGTAGCCGGCGACCTCGGCTTTTCCGAGTTGACGATCGCCGGTCTGCTCGGCCACTCGGCCCGCGGCGTGACCCAAGGCTATGTGCATTTGGACAGCGCCCTTGTTGTAGCTTCCGACCGTGTGTCGGACAGGATTGCGGAACTCTTGGATGATGCTGCAAGCGGCAAGCATGGCAAGAATGCGTTGCGACGGCGAAACGCCGCAGTCATCGCGGCCTAGTGCGTCGTAGCACACGACTCACTCGGCTCCTCGAAGCGCCGCGGGGTAGCCCGGCGCTTCGGCCCTACGGTCGCAGCATCCTCGCCCGCGAGGCAGAAGGCGCCAGATCGTGCGACGTCTGCTTCGGACTTAAAGTCGTCACAAAGTCCGCCAACCTTGCTCAAACGGTTGCCTGATTTGTTCGGTCGCCGTCCGCATTTGTGCATGGCGCGGCATCGAGTTGGGGCAACATGCTGGACGAACGAAGAAACGACGATTTCTCCACTCCTGGCCGATCATCGCCGATCGTGCTTCAGCATCTCCGATATGCGGTCTCTGCAGCGGAGCATGGAAGCTTTCGGCGCGCCGCCGAGGCGCTGCTGCTTCGGCAGTCGACGCTCAGCCGCTGCGTTCGGCAGCTCGAGGAATTGACCGGCCTGATCGTGTTCGAGCGATTCAGCGGCGGCGTTCGCCCGACACAGGCCGGCCAAGAGTTTCTGCGAAACGCCCGCTCTATTTTGGAGCAGGTGGATGCCCTGGCGGCGACGGCGCATAGCACAGGCCGAGGAGAAGCCGGGCGCTTGGCGATCGGCTTTTACACCTCGTTGTCGGCCGGGAATCTTCGTGCGACGCTAACAGACGTTGCGCAGCGATTTCCCCAGTTGGAAATCGGGCTCACCGAGAGTTCACGAAAGCGGCTCGCCACGGCGCTTCGCAATGGCGGCGTTGACATCGCGATCGTCCCTGGCGCTGCTCCTCTACCGGAGAGCACGGTCCTGGCGCTGTGGAGCGAACGGATACTGGTCGCCATTCCCGAAGGCCATCCGCTTGCCGATCGACAGGCTGTCTACTGGATCGATCTCAAGGATGAGACGGTCCTGCTGAGCCGGCGCGACCCGGGACCAGAGCTTCATGATCTCTTGATTGCGAAGACGGCGTCGCCTGGTGATCGCCCCAAGATCGTGCGCCACGACGTCAGTCGCGGGAGTCTGATGAGCCTTGTCGGCGCGGGATTTGGAATTACGCTGCTGACGGAAGCGAGCGCCGGCGCCATCATCGCGGGGCTGGTTTATCGCGAGGTGCGGGATGGCGCCGAGCCGGCCCGCATCGGCTATTCCGCGCACTGGCGCGAGGACAATCAGAATCCAGCCCTGGCCAGTTTCCTGAAGGTTCTCGGCGAGCGCTATCCCTTGCCGACCGCCGACGTCTGACTCCCGCGTCGGAATTTGGCGAACGCGCGATCTGTCGCTATGAATTTTTTCAGCATGGGTGCGATGAGCTTGGCGGGATCGACGGCGTTTTCAGCGGTTTCGCGCGAAAGCGCCTGGGCGTAGGCGACAAGATCGCGATGCAGCGCCGCGGGCAGGTCGATTGTCACCCTTGACCGGCTTGTCGTCTTCGATCGCGCCGAGCTTCAGCTTCGCCATGTCAAGACCTCGTCACTCAAGCGTAGGGTTCCAGCACGAGATCGTGGGTGACCATGACGCGAACAGGGAAGCCAGGCCTGATGGTGATCGTCGGCTGAACATTCAGCGATCGCCCGACGACCTGTTCGCCGGTCTGGTTGAAGCTCTGGGAAGCGCCCTGGCGGATCGCCTGCACGAGCGAGTTTTCGTTGTTGCTCGTTCCCGCCTCCGACCCGACGCTGAGCAGCGTCGAGAGGATGGCGGCCTCGAACAGCATGCCCCAGTGATTGTCCACTTCGTCCTCGAGCCCGGCATAGCCCTCGGAGTTGGCGCCCGGCTGCCGCTCCAGAACGATCGACTTTCCGTTCGGCATGATAAGGCGGTTCCAGATCAGGAGCGCGCGGGATTGGCCGAAGGATACTTGCGCGTCGTACTGGCCGATGAGACGCGCGCCCTGCGGGATCAACAGGGTTTTTCCGGTCGGGCCGTCATAGACGTCTTCTGTCACCTGGGCGGTCACCGGGCCAGGCAGGTCGGAGCGAAGCCCGGTGATGAGCGAGGCCGGGATGACCGCGCCAGCTTGCAGCACGTAGGGGCTCGCCGGCGGCTCGATGCGATCGGGGCTCACTGTTCGCCGATCGACATGCCCGTTCAGGAAGGCGAGCTTGTGATCCTGGGACGTGAGGTCGCTCGATCCCCCGTTTGTTGCCGGCGTCCCAGGCGGAGCGGCTGCTGGAAGTGGTGAAGCAGTGGCGCCGATTTGACCGACATTGGTCGTCGCAAAGAGATGGCTTACTCGCGCTGCTTCCTGCTCCTGCGCGATGCGCTGTTCTTCCGGGCTGGACCCCGCGGTCGGCATCGCCATGCCGGGCGCGGGCGCGCCCGCGTTCAGGATCGGCCGGCCGAGATCGCCAGGCAGCGGCGGTCCAAGCAGCGGCGTCGATTTGGGTAGGCCGGCATAGTCCTTCGGCAAAGTGGCGAGCCCGTCAGGAGTATTGCGGTTGTTGGTGTCGTAGAGCTCGGAGCCGGTAGTCCGATGTTGCGGCTTCAGCGCCAGGAAAAGGGCGCCGCCGATGCCAAGCGCAGCAATTGCGCCAAGGCCGAGCAGGACCTTGCGCGACAGGCGCGTGACGGGCGCCCGGCGAACACGAAGCCGCATCTCCTCCGGCGGCCGGGGAGGCCGCGCCCTTCCTCCTGGGGAGCGTCGCAGTCACGACTGCGGCCTCCCGTCGGTGCGGACGACGCGCACCGTCTGTTGGTGTTTGCCGCCGAGCTTGAGTTCGGCCGCGGCGAACAGCCGATCGACGATCATATGGTTGCCCTGAACGCGGTAGTTCACGAGCTGGCCGTCGCCTTCTGCGCCGATCACCCAGAGCGGCGGCATCTCGCCCTGGGCGATGCCGGCGGGGAACTCGATGAACACCTGCCGGCCGTCGTCGAAGGCCCGCAGCGGCCGCCATGCCGGGCTGTCGCCCTCGATGCGGTAGCGGAAATTCAGCGCATTGATGTCGACGCCGGTAGCGACAGGCGCTGCAGCCTCGGCCGCCGCATTCTGCTGGCGCAGCGCGATCAGCTGGTCCTGCGGATAGGCCCAGGAGACTGAGGCCATGTAGGTCTTCTCGTCGGAGCGCAGTTCGAGGTGATAGGTTCGCCGGTCGGTATTGATGACCAGGTTGGTGACGAGATCCGGCCGCGTCGGCTTGACCAGAATGTGAGTCCGTTTTTCTGCGCCGACGCCGCTTTCGGTATCGCCGATGATCCAGCGCACGGTGTCGCCGGCGGCGACCGGGCCGGAGCCGACAAGCTGCTCGCCGGGTTCAAGCGTGACGTCGGTGATCTCGCCCGGCGCTGCATAGACTTGATAGAGCGCGCCGTCGGACCAGGGATAGACCTGGATGGCGTTGAGATAGCCGGCTCGCGTCGGCTCCACGCGGGCCGCGCCGTTGGCCTGATCGACGCGCGCGTGTGGATCGGCCGGCTCCGGCGGCTCCGTCTTCGCGCCCGGGATGGGCTTCAACTGACCCGACAGCGGAAGAAGTTTCGGGCAGCTCGACGATCCGCACCGGCTTGGGCGGATCGGGCGTCAGCACCGCTTTCCTCGGCGTTTCGTCATAGCTGATGATGGGCGGCTTGTAGGTTGTCGCGCAGGCGCCGAGCGCTGCCGAGGCGAGCAGAATTGTTGCGAACGGCAGGGTGCGCATCAGCCGAGCTCCTTTGACCAGTTGAGGGTGTGGACGTAGACGCCGAGGGGGTTCTTTTTCAGCCGATCGGCGTCAGTCGGCGTTTGCACGACGATGGTGAGGATCGCGCTCCAGCGCTCGGTCGAAGCCAGGGCGCCGTCGATGTAGCGACGCTCCACCCACTCGACGCGGAAGCTGTCATCGGAGGCGCGGATGACGCTCGCGACCTCGACCGAAATCTGCGTCTTGCCGACCTTGGAGAAAGGATCGTTGTTGCGAGCGTAGTCGTTGAGGGCGAGCGCGCCCTTGTCGGTGACGTAGTTATAGGCGTCGAGCCAATCCTGGCGCAGCACGACAGGATCGGCCGGTATGCTGCGGACCTCGGTGATGAAGGCGCGAGATGCCAGGCGATCTCAGGGTCAGTCGGCCGGTAATCGGTGGTCGCCGGCGCGACCGCCTGGGCCTGGCCGAGCTTGTCGACCTGCACGACCCAGGGGGTGATCGTGCTGCGCGCCGACTGCCAGACGAGACCGCCGGCGAGGCCTCCGCTCAGCGCGAGGGCTGCGAAGAACGCCAGTCGCCAGTTCCTCGCCTGCACGCGAGCGGAACCGATCCGCTCGTCCCAGACCTGGCCGGCGCGCTGATAAGGCGTCTCGGGCTCAGGGGTTTTGCCGTAACGGATG
>CAWIHF010000013.1:0-19806 GCA_963835885.1 uncultured Alphaproteobacteria bacterium | reverse complement strand
CCGGCGTGCGGGTCGGGTCGGCGCAGGACGAGCATATCGCTTCCGGCGTCACCGCCGTTGTCTTCGACGACCCGGCCGTTGCCTCGATCGCGATCCACGGCGGCGCACCCGCGGTGCGCGACACCGCGTTGCTCGAGCCGGAGATGACGGTCGAAAAGGTGGACGCCTTCGTCCTCTCGGGCGGCTCGGCCTTCGGCCTCGACGCCCCCGGCGGCGTCATGGCTTACCTCGCGGGGATTGGACGCGGCTTTCTCTCTCGCGGCGTGCGGGTTCCGATTGTTCCGGGGGCGAGCTTGTTCGATCTGGTCAATGGGGGTGACAAGGCTTGGGGCGTCCGGCCGCCCTATTGGGAGTTGGGCTATAGCGCGGCCGAGGCGGCCGGCGCCGTTTTCGACCTCGGAACCGCGGGCGCCGGCTACGGGGCGAATTCGTTCGGGCTGAAGGGAGGCCTCGGCTCGGCGAGCGCCTCGACGGCGCGGGGATTTTGCGTCGGCGCGCTGGTCGCCGCCAATCCGGCCGGCCGGGTCACTCGCGGCGCGACCCGGCATTTCCTCGCGGCGTCTTTCGAACGCGACGGCGAATTCGGCGGTCACGGCTTTGGAGCGAAAGACCCGGAGGACGCTCGAAACATGCGCTTGCGGGGCGACGACCCGGCAAACACGACGCTGGCCGTGGTCGCGACCGACGCGAGGCTGGCGAAGTCCCAGGCCAAGCGGCTTGCGGTCATGGCGCAGGCGGGTTTCGCGCTCGCCTTTCGTCCGGCCCTCTCTCCCGTTGACGGCGACATCGTTTTCGCCGCGGCGACCGGGCAGTCGACGCAGGCGCCCGATGTTCGGGACCTGGCTGAAATCGGCATGCTGGCCGCCGAATGCATCGCCCGGGCGATCGCCCGCGCCATTTACGAGGCGAGCCCTCTTCCGTTCCCTGGCGCGCTACCGAGCTGGCGGCAGCGTTTTGGCGGCTGACTTCCGCGGTTGTCGCGCGTCGCGGCCCGGGATCACAGCGCAAGAAGCAGAAGCCCAATCGTCAGGCGCGCGGTCCGCGATACAATTCGAAGTGGTCGACACCGCAACATGGCGATCCTGAGGAATTGGAAGTCGAGCGCAAATCCGCGGCGGCCGCGATCATGACGATAGCGACGATGACAGCCGCGGCGACCGCATATTCCGCGCCGGACATGTCGCGAAGCAGGCCTTTGAACGCTTCCATTTTCGGCGCTCCGAGCAGCTCCTGATTGATGACATAAGCAGCCTGATAAATCGTTACTGGCCTCCGACCGAAGGGACTTTCTCCAGTATTCCGCTGAACTTGACCCGGCCCCGACTGGCCCGCTTGACCATCGAAGCTGTTTCGGCTCCTCTGCCGTCGATGAGGTTCCCCATAGATCGGCGTCAGTTCCTGTTCGGCGCGGCAGCCGCCATCGCGACCCCCGCCCTCGCCAACGTCCCGACGCCCTATGACTGGGACGTCTCGCCGCCACGGCAGACCCGCGGCGCCTTCGTCGAATGGATGGTTCGCAATCGGGGCGAGGACCCGCGCTTCCTTGGGCAGCGCTGGGACCGCCTCCAGCAGATGATCGCGCATCACGACATTTGGGACGAAGCCGACATCCGCGCCTATCTCATGACCCCGCGCGAAGAGTTCGTCACGCCAGAGAACCTGGATCGCGCGTACGAGTGGCATCACCTCAACATCGGTTTCGGCGTCACCATCACCGGTCCGCATACCGTGGCGCGGATGACGAATACGCTTCAAATCAAGCGCAGCGACAAGGCGCTCGAAATCGGCACTGGCTCAGGCTATCAATCGGCCTATCTCGCCAATCTCACCCCGCACATCTGGTCGATCGAAATCATTCCGCCGCTGGCGAAGCGCACCCGCGAACTTTACGATCGGCTGATTGCGCGCGGCTATAGTGAGTACCGCGCGATTCACACGCGTAATGCCGACGGATATTACGGCTGGGAAGAGTTTGCCCCCTTCGACAAGATCATCGTCACCTGCGGCATCGATCACATCCCGCCGCCGCTCCTGCAGCAGCTGACCCCAGACGGAATCATGGTGATTCCGGTCGGCCCACCGGGCGCGCAGCATGTCATCAAGGCGACGAGGAGCCGGTCGCCTGACGGCCGCGTCTCGGTCACGCGATCCGACATCTATGGCGGCGCGATCATTCCCTTTGTGCCGTTCACCGGCTCGCATTCCATGTGAGAGCGCCGCCGATCGTCGCCGGGCCTCACAGCTTCGCCTGCTTCTCGAGGGATGAGCCACGCGCCGGATGGATCTGAGGAAGGCGAAGCGCGCCATGCGATTAAGCGCTCTGGCGCTGGCCATGGCGACCGTCGCGGCCGAGGGGGCAGAGCTCGAGCGGCCGCCTGACTACACCCCGGCTCCGTCCTCGGAGCTTGCGTCGCGCCCGCTGGGCCGAATTGCATTCGATGCGCGGAGGGTGGCTAATATGGCGAAGGCGCAAATGCGGCGTTTTCAGCTGACCCCGATCAGAATGCCTGCCGCGAGAACCAGCGCGCCGCCGACCATCACCTTCGCCGCCGCCGACAGCGGCGGCACGTCCATGTAACGCCACTGGATCCAGGAGATAGTCAGCAATTCGACGACGACAACACAAACGGCGATGGCCGTCGCTGTATAGAAACTCGGGATCAGGTAAGGCAGCGTGTGCCCGATGCCGCCGCCGAATGTCATGAGGCCGCAGACAAGTCCGCGAAGGAACGGAGCGCCGCGGCCGGAAAGCTTGCCGTCGTCGGACAGCGCCTCGGCGAAGCCCATTGAGATTCCGGCGCCGACCGACGCGGCGAGCCCGACCACAAAGGCGTTCCATGAGTTGTGGGTCGCGAAGGCCGCCGCGAACACCGGCGCGAGCGTCGACACCGAGCCATCCATCAGGCCGACGAGACCGGGCTGGATGATCTGAAGGATGAAGCGTCGGCGCTCGAGCTCCTCTTCCGAGTGGCGGGCGCTGGGAGTCAGCACCTCGTTCTCCAACAACGCCACCTTGTGGTCGTGTCTTTCTTCGACCTCGGCGAGGTCACCGAGCAGTTTGCGAATGGAAGCGTCGGAAGCGCGCGTGATCGCCTGACGGTAAAAGCGCCCGGCTGCGCGCTCCATATCGTGGGCGCGCGCCCGAACGGACTCGAGGTTAAGCGGGCGGATCTGCCAGATCGGCTTTTGCGGGATGTAGCCCTGGATGTCCTGGCGGCGGATGAGCGGAATATGCTCGCCGAACTTCGAGACGAAAAGGTCGATCAGCCGCCGGCGGTGCTCGTTCTCCTCGGCCGCCATCTCCGTGAACACTTTCGCGCTCGCTGGAAAGTCCTTGATGAGGCCGTCGGCGAAGTCGGCGTAGATGCGGCTGTCCTCCTCCTCGTTGCTGATCGCCAGGGCCAGCATCTCGCGCTCGGACAGGTCGTCGAAATTGCGCATGGCTGCGTCCTTTGAAGGTCTCGACACGCAGTCTTGTCGAGGCGCTGCGCTTGTGCGCCGTTCGACTGCCGAAGCGCTGGAATCGGCGTTTGTAGAGGGCCGCCATCGCTGGGGTCAAGCGTTCCAGCAACCAGCGATCGAGGGGCTTGCGGTTCAAAATCGGATCCGTTCACGTGAACTGGAGGCCACACGGACGCTCGGCCGGACCAAGGCTGCCGGGCGTCTTGCCATCATCGCATGCCTGTTCTAGACGGAAACAACGCTTTGCGATTCCGCGATTTTTCGCGGACGCGAGGCCAACTCGCCTCGCAAGTCGGCGGTCGTGGCCCACGTTCCCTCACTCGATCAATTCAATCGCATCGTCGTCAAGGTCGGCTCGTCGCTGGTGGTCGATTCCGCGCGCGGTGCGGTCAAGCAGCTTTGGCTCAAGGCGTTGGTTGAAGACATCGCTGCGCTGCACCGACGGGGCGCGAACGTGCTCGTGGTGTCGTCGGGGGCGATCGCGCTCGGGCGGACGGTCGCGGGTCTAGCGAAGGGTGCGCTCAAGCTCGAGGACAGCCAGGCGTCGGCCGCGATCGGGCAGATCGCGTTGGCGAGCGCCTGGTCGCAGGCGCTGCACGATCATGGGATCGTCGCCGGCCAAGTTCTGGTGACCCTCCAGGATACGGAGGAGCGGCGCCGCTACCTCAATGCGCGTGCGACGCTCGGCCGACTTATTGCAATGCGCGCCATTCCCGTCATCAACGAAAACGACACCGTCGCGACGAGTGAGATTCGCTACGGCGACAATGACCGACTCGCCGCGCGCGTCGCGACCATGGCGACCGCCGACCTGCTCATCCTGCTCTCCGACGTCGCCGGCCTCTACGATTCTCCGCCCTCCTGCGACGCGCATGCCAGGCTCCTGCCGGTGGTCGATAAGGTGACGCCGGAAATCGAGGCGATGGCGGGCGGGGCGGGGTCGGAACTGTCGCGCGGCGGCATGCGCACCAAGATCGAGGCCGCCCGCATCGCGACGGCGGCCGGCACGCACATGGTCATCGCCGACGGACGGGTCGCCCATCCGATCGCCCGCATCGCCGAGGGCGCACCCTGCACCTGGTTCCTCACCCCGTCGAACCCGGTCGCGGCGCGCAAGATCTGGATCGGCGGTTCGCTCGAGCTGAAGGGGGCCGTGTTCGTCGACGCCGGCGCGGCGGCGGCGCTCGCCGGCGGCAAGAGCCTCCTGCCCGCGGGGGTCACCCGGATCGAAGGCGTCTTCTCCCGCGGCGACTGCGTCGCCATCCGCGACGAGCGCGGAGCGGAGATCGGACGCGGGCTCGTCGCCTATGACGCCCTTCACGCCGAGCGCATACGCGGCCGCAAGTCGCGCGACATCGCCCACATCCTCGGCACCCCCGGGCGCGCCGAAATGATACACCGCGACGACATGGCGCTGGCGGAGCGTTGACGCCTCGCCCTTGGCTTCGGCCCGCCGGCCGCGCATAAAGCGGCCCGATGCCTTCAGGCGTTCTCGAAATCCGGCCGCGACGATGAGATTGCCGCGTCCAGCGCTCGCCGCGCTCGCGAGGCTTCGCCTCCGCTTGCGCGCGAGCGAGCTGGGGCTGGTCGTGGTCGCGATCGGCGTCGGCTTCCTCGCCGGCCTCTGCGTCACCTTGATGACCTCGATCGTCAATTTCGCTCATGAGGTCATTTACGGAATCCCCTTTGACGTGCGACTGAGCGCCGCGGCGCGGGTTCCACCGATCGCGGCTTTCGCCGCGCCGATGCTCTCCGGACTCGCGCTCGGGGCGATCGACGCCTGGCGAGGGCGCAAGAAGCTGCCGCCGGCGGTCGATCCCGTCGAAGCCAATGCGCTGCGCGGCGGACGCATGTCGCTGTCCGACAGCGCTCTCGTCGCCACCCAGACGGTGATGTCGAACGGCTGCGGCGCCTCGGTCGGGCTGGAGGCGGGCTATGCACAGATCGGCGCGGGAGTGGCCTCTTGGCTGGGGCTCGACCTCCACCTTGCGCCGACAGGACCTGCGCATGCTGGTCGGCTGCGGGGCAGGCGGGGCGATCGCTGCGGCTTTCGACGCGCCGCTGACCGGGTCGTTCTATGCGTTCGAGCTCATTATCGGCGCCTATTCGCTGGCCAACGCCGTGCCGGTCTTCGCCGCCGCGCTCACGGCGGTCCTGGTCACCAAGGCGATCATCGGCGCGCCTTACGTCATCACCGTGCCCGTTGTGCCGGCTCTCAATTTTCTTCACTACGGGGCGCTCATCGGCCTCGGTCTCGTCGCGGCCGCGGTCGGCGTCGGCGCCATGCGGGCGGCCGCAACGATCGAGCGCGCCTTTCGCGCCGCCGTCCCGTGGCGCCTGCTGCGGCCGGTCGCGGGCGGCGCGATCCTCGGCGCCATGGCTCTCTACACCCCCCAGATCCTGGGGGCGGGCCACGGCGCCCTCGGCCTCGATTTCTATTCGCCCCTGACGGCGACGGAGCTCGCCGTCCTCATAGTGCTGAAGCTGTTCGCCAGCATGGCGTCGCTTGCCTGCGGCTTTCGGGGCGGATTGTTCTTCGCTTCGCTTTTCGTCGGCTCCCTTCTGGGCAAGCTTTATGCGGTCGTGGTCGGCTTTCTTTTTCCCTCGCTCGGGCTCAACACGATCGCCTGCGTGCTGGTCGGCATGGGGGCGTTGAGCACGGCGATCGTCGGCGGACCGCTGACTATGACCTTTCTCGTCCTCGAGAGCAGCGGCAATCTCGGCATCGCCGGGGGCGCGCTCGCCGCCTCGATCGCCACCACTCTCGCGGTGCGGGCGACCTTCGGCTACTCGTTCACCACCTGGCGCCTGCACCTCAGGGGCGAGACGATCCGTGGCGGGCAGGACGTCGGCTGGCTGCGCGAACTGACGGTGGCGAAGATGATGATCCCCGCGCCGCCGGTCTTTCCGGCCGAGGAAAGCATCCGCACATTCTGCGACTCCCACCCGCTCGGCAGCGCCAATGTCGTGGTTGCGGTCGGGGAGGACGGCCGCTATCACGGACTCATCTTCGTTCCCGAGGCGCACGCCCACGCTATCGAGGAGGCCGACGACGGCGGGCCGGTCGGTCTCATCGCACGGCTGCCCGCGATCACCCTTCATCCCGACGACGACGTCCGCTCGGCTCTCGATCTGTTCGGCGCCGCGCACACGGACACGCTTGCTGTGACGTCGCGCGAGACCGGCCATGTGGTCGGGATCCTCGGCGAGGCCTTTGCAGCGCGCCGCTATGCGCAGGAAACCGACGGAGCGATGCGGGGCGTGCTCGGCGGCGGGTAGGCGCTACGGTTTGACGGCGCGCCGGAGCGCCTCGACAAACCGCCGCAGATCCTGATCGTCCGGCGTCAGCGCGGCGAGCCGCTCCGCATAGGTCAGAGCCGAGCGGAGATCGCCGGCCTGCTGATTTATCTGCACCAGCGCTGTCAGGATTTCGCGGTTGTCCGGATGCCGGGCGAGCGCGTCGGCGAGCGTCTTCAGCGCTTCGCTGCCCCGTCCGGTCGAATTGAGGGCGATCGCGTAGACATAGACGTTCTGCGCGCTTTCGGGAGCGAGTTCCGCCGCCTGGCGCAATTCGGCGAGCGCATCGTCGGATCGCTTGAGGCGGACCAGCGCAAGGCCGAGCGCATAGTGGAGCCCGGCGTCCTTCGGCGAGACGGCCAAAGCCGTGCGCAACGCGGCCTCGCCCTCGCTGTCGCGGCCGGTCTGCCGATAGAGGTCGGCCGGGTTGACCGCCGCCGGGGCGAACTGCGGCGCGCTCGGCGGCTGGCTGGCTCGCCGCCGGGACCGCCGCGAGCAAATCGCCCGCCCGAATGCGAACAGCTCGCACAGAATCGCTCAGCAGCGGCCCGGCAATCGGCCAGATTTCTGGTTTGGCCCGCGCGGCGAAAGAACAGCCTTGCTCGGCGCTGACGGCGAGAAGCCGGTAGCGGCGGTAGAGGCGCCTGTCGTTGCCCGCGATGACCGTGGCTGACGCCGCGGAATTGCCATTTCCGAGCGGTGAAGAGACGCTGCAGCGCAGACGTATTCACGCCTTCGCCGCCCGCCAGCGGACGTAGATGTAATAGGCGAAGCCTGCACCCAGCAATCCGACGACGAGCCAGTCAAAGCTGCGGAAGAAGCTTTGCACGGTCGGGTTCGTGTTCCACGCTCTGCCGAGCCGATAGCCGAGGTAGGCGAGGGCAAAACACCAGGGCCACGAGCCGACAAAAGTGTAGACTTGAAATCGAATGAACTTCATGTGCGTTATGCCGGCTGGAAGCGAAATGAACGTGCGCACGATCGGCAGCAGCCGTGCGATGAACACCGACGCGCCTCCGTATCGGGCAAAGAACCTGTCGACCCGGTCGAGCTCGCGCAGGTTCAACAGCACATACGGGCCCCAGCGCAAAACCGCGGCCCGGCCGCCATAGGCGCCCGCCAGATAAGCCGCGGTGGAGCCGAGATTGCAGCCGATGGCGCCGGCAAACGCGGCGGCGATCAGGCTGAAGCGACCGGTCGACGCCAGATAGCCGGCGAACGGCATAATAATCTCAGAAGGCAAGGGAATGCACGCCGACTCGAGCGCCATGAGGCCGACCACGCCGCCATAGCCCAATGTCGAAACCGTGGTCACGAGCCAGGAAAAGATGGCGCTCATCATGTGTACGCAACGCACAGGGCCCGGGAGCTGCTCCGAACCGGCGCGGAACATCCTCGGCGAAGTGACGTTTGCGGCAGGGGAGCCCGTCCAGGCCCGTTCCGCATCGATGCTCGAAAGCCGACCGTGAGCAAATGCAGAGAATCGAACATGTCGTCGTCCTCATGCTGGAGAACCGCTCGTTCGATAATCTGCTCGGGCAGCTTTATCCGAAAAGCGAGCAGTTCGACGGGCTCGACCTGACGGAAACCAATCCGTGGCACAAGCCGGACGGCGCAGTCGAACACATCAGGGCCTGGAGCAGCGCAGAATTCCCCGGGCCACGCCTTCCTGATCGCGATCCCGGCGAGTATTTCAACGATATAAACATGCAGATATTCGGATGGGCGGGCGACACGCATGGGAGCCCGACCATGATGGGATTCGTCGACAACTATATGCGGCAGCCACCGGAGCAGCAAAGCTCTCTGCGGCAGACGCCGCCGTCCGGTCCTCCGGATCCCAAGGCCATCATGCACCAGTTCCTCCCGGCGCATGCGCCGGTCATCAGCCAGTTAGCCAGAGCTTTCGGCGTTTCTGACCGGTGGCATGCCTCGGCGCCTTGCGAAACCTGGCCGAACCGCTATTTCGCCCACGCCGGAACAGCGGGCGGCTATGTCAACAACGAGCGCTCGCACTTTCCCTATCGGTGGCCGCGATTCCTCTCAACCATCTTCCGACGCCTCGATTCCCGCGGCTACAGCTGGAGGGTCTACTTCCACGACCTGCCGCAAGCGGCGACGCTGATTGATCTGTGGCCGAAAATTCTGACCCGGTTCTGCCTTTACGACGACGAATTCGAGCGCCACGCGATGAGCGGCAGACTGCCGAACTACAGCTTCATCGAACCGCGCTATTATCCAAGCCGGTCGGCTGTAGCGGTCCCCAACGACCAGCACCCGCCCCATCATGTTCGCTATGGCGAGCAACTGATCGCCAACGTCTACAATGCGGTCCGCGCCGCGCCGACCTGGGAGCGGACCCTGCTTGTCGTCACCTATGACGAACACGGCGGCTGCTTCGATCATGTGCCGCCGCCGGCGGCCGTGTCGCCGCGCGGCCCATACCCGGACGGATTCAGGTTCGACCGCTACGGCGTCCGGGTTCCGGCCCTCATCATCTCGCCATTCATAAGGCCAGGCAGCATCGTTCGGCCGGCGGCGGCGCCGGGCGGCGAAGCGCCGTATCCCTTCGATCACTGCTCCATCCAGGCGACATTGCACAGGCTCTTCGATCTTGGGCCGCCTTTGACCCCGCGGGTCGCGGCGGCGCCGGATCTCCCGCCGGCGCTGACGCTGACGGCCCCGGAAAACAGCGGGCCGGAATCGATTGCCGCCGATATGCAGCAGGCGTCGGCGGAGGAAATCGAAGCCGACGCCCGCCGTCCGCGCAACCGGCACCAGGCAAATCTGCGCAGTCCCATGCATCTTCTGCCGGGCGCTGCCGCGCATGTGGTGGGGCGAGTGCGCGGACTGGGAGCGCGTGCGCGGATGGCGTCAGACCGCTCTCGGTCGCCGCGCTGATTCCATTCTCGTCGGTTGGAGCCGGCGGGAGGGATCGGTAAGTTGGTCTAAATCGGGTCCGGCCCCCGCGAAATCGCCGCGACCCCGGTGCGCGACACCTCGACCAGGCCAAGCGGACGCATCAGGGAGACGAAATCGTCGATCTTCTGCGGCGCACCGGTCAATTCGAAGACGAAGCTGCCGACCGTGGCGTCGATCACTTTGGCGCGGAAAGCTTCGGCCAGATTCATCGCCTCGACCCGGTTTTCGCCCTTGCCGCGCACCTTGATCATCGCAAGCTCGCGTTCGATCGCCCGCACGGTGAGCGTCAGGTCTTTCACGGAATGGACCGGCACCAGGCGCTCGAGCTGATGGCGGATCTGTTCGATGATCTCCGGCGTACCCGAGGTGACGATGGTGATGCGCGACAAATGCGTCTCATGCGCCACCTCAGCCACGGTCAGGCTCTCGATGTTGTAGCCACGGCCGGAAAAAAGGCCGACGACGCGGGCGAGAACGCCGGGCTCGTTGTCGACCAGCACCGACAGGGTGTGCCGCTCGATATTGGATTTGACCGTCGCCGATGAATAGGGCGACAGCGGCGCGGTTGGAGTCTTGATCATGTTCATTATCGTCCTCGTCGATCGAACGGCCGCCGCGCGGCTCGCTCGAAATTGATGTCAAGCCGCCTCGGCGGCCGGCGCCGTCGCGACCCAGCGTTGGAAAAGATCGAAGTCGATGTTGCCGCCCGAGAGCACGAGCCCGACCTTGCGCCCAGCGAGACGCGCGCGCTCCTTCATCGCCGCCGCCAGGGCCGCCGCCCCGGCCCCCTCGGCGAGATTGTGCGTGTCGGTCCAATAGGCGCGGATCGCCTCGGCGATCTCGTCGTCGCGAACGAGAACGATGCGCGAAGCCCCTCTGGCGATGACATCGAGCGCCTCCTCGTCGGGAACCCGCGTCGCCATGCCGTCGGCGAAGGTGTCGGCGCTGTTGGTGCGCACAGCGTGGCCCGCAGCCAACGACAGCGCATAAGCGGGCGCCTCTTCGGATTGCACGCCGACGATCTCGGTCTTGAGGCGCAAGGCGTCGCGCGCCGAGATGCAACCGCAGATCCCGGAGCCCTGCCCGATGGGAACGTAGAGCACGTCGAGGTCGGCGTGCTCGCTCAGGAGTTCGAGGGCGTAGGTCGACACGCCGCGCGCGAGGTCGCGGTGGAAGGACGGGACTGCATGCAGGTTCCGCTCGTTCGCGAGCCGCATCGCCTCCTCGCGCGCAGCCTGGAAGTCTGCGCCATGCTCGATCAGCGCCGCGCCCATGGCCCGCATCGCGGCGTTCTTCTCCCGTGAATTGCCGTGCGGCACGACGATCGTGACCGAGAGGCCGAAGCGGCGCCCGGCGAAGGCGAGGCTTTGGCCGTGATTGCCTCGCGTCGCCGAGACGAGGCCCTTCGCCTGCGGCTCACGGCGCATGAGCGCGTCGACATAGGTGAGGCCGCCGCGCACCTTGAACGCCCCGGTCGGCTGATGATTCTCGTGCTTGACGACGACCTCGGCGCCGAGGCGCGCCGCCAGCAACGGCCAAGAGATGGCCGGTGTCGGGCGCAAGGAAGTGAGAACGACCTCATGCGCCTTGCGCGTCTCTTCGAGACTGAACATCGCCCCTCCCTGGCCCGTCATTGCGAGCGCAGCGAAGCAATCCAGGGGCGAAAGGATTCGCCCGTCGATCTCGTGGATTGCTTCGTCGCTGCGCTCCTCGCAATCACGGGGTCAATTCGGCCGAACATCGCTGCGGCCGTCACACCAGCATCTTGCCCTTCTCGTCGATGACGTTGCCGATCTCGATCCCGGCGTCGTCCTCGAGTTCGGCCATGATCATCTCGTTGTGCGCCTTGCCCGACGGAATCATCGGGAAGCAGTTCTCTTTCTGGTCGACCAGGCAGTCGAAGATCACCGCCTTCGGCGTCTCGATCATCTCCTCGATCGCCGCGTCGAGGCGGGTCGGATCGGCGCAACGGATGCCGTGCGCGCCATAGGCCTCGGCGAGCTTGACGAAGTCGGGCAGCGAATCCGTGTAGCTCTCCGAATAGCGGCCGCCATGCAGGAGCTCCTGCCACTGCCGCACCATCCCCATGTACTGGTTGTTGAGGATGAAGATCTTGACCGGCAGACGGTACTGGGCCGCCGTCGACATTTCCTGCATGTTCATTAAAATCGAGGCTTCGCCGGCGACGTCGATCACCAGCGACTTCGGGTGGGCGATCTGCGCGCCGATCGCCGCCGGCAGGCCGTAGCCCATCGTGCCGAGGCCGCCTGAGGTCATCCAGCGGTTGGGCTCCTCGAAGCGGAAATGCTGCGCCGCCCACATCTGGTGCTGGCCGACCTCGGTGGTGACATAGACGTCGCGGCCCTTCGTCAACTCATACAGGCGCTGCACCGCATACTGCGGCTTGATGATCTTGTCCGAGTTGCGGAAGCCGAACGAGTTGCGCGACCGCCAGCCGTCGATCACGCCCCACCATTTGGAGAGCGCGGCCGGGTCCGCCCGGTGGGAGCCGGTGCGCCAGAGGCGCACCATGTCCTCGAGCACGTGGGCGACGTCGCCGATGATGCCGAGATCGACCTTCACGTTCTTGTTGATCGACGACGGATCGATGTCGATGTGGATCTTCTTCGACTTCGGCGAGAAGGCGTCGAGCCGGCCGGTGATGCGGTCGTCGAAGCGGGCGCCGACGCAGATCATCAGGTCGCAGTCGTGCATGGCGTTGTTGGCCTCGAACGAGCCATGCATACCGAGCATGCCGAGCCACTGCTTGTCGGTGGCCGGATAGGCGCCGAGGCCCATCAGCGTCGAAGTGATCGGGAAACCGCTGGCGTGCACCAGCTCGCGCAGCAGGGTCGAGGCGTGTGGGCCGGAGTTGATCACGCCGCCGCCGGTATAGAAGATCGGCTTCTTCGCCGCCGCCATCATCTCGACCGCGTGCCGCACCCGTTCGAGGTCGCCCTTGACTTGCGGATGATAGGTCTTGTGTTGGATGTTGCGCTGGAAGACGTAAGAGCCGCTGGCGAACTGAATATCCTTTGGGATGTCCACCACGACCGGACCCGGCCGCCCCTGTGAGGCGATGTAGAAGGCCTCGTGCAGAATGCGCGGCAGGTCCTCGATACGGCGCACGAGATAATTGTGCTTGGTGCAGCTGCGGGTGATGCCGGTCGTGTCGCATTCCTGGAACGCGTCCGAGCCGATGAGATGGGTGGGCACCTGGCCGGTGATGCAGACCAGCGGGATCGAATCCATCAGCGCGTCGGTGAGGCCGGTGATGGCGTTGGTGGCGCCGGGCCCCGAAGTGACGAGGAGGACGCCGACCTTGCCGGACGAGCGGGCGTAGCCCTCGGCGGCGTGCGCCGCGCCCTGCTCGTGACGGACCAGAATGTGCCGGACGTCGTCCTGGTTGAAGATTGCGTCATAGATCGGCAGCACGGCCCCGCCGGGATAGCCGAACACGCACTCGACGCCCTGATCTTTCAGCGCCTCGACCACCATTTCGGCGCCGGTCATGTGCTTGCGCCATAATCGCTTCTCTCCGCTTTGGTCCGTCGTGATGGAATTGAAGGCAAGAAAAAAGGCCCTCCAGGGGGCCTTGGGCACGCGCTGTCGAACGGCTTGCAGGAGCTATGCCTGCCCGCTCTCCAGCGCCAAAGATACGATAAGCATCGCCATCGGTCGTAAGCCTTTCCGTAGCTTCCCCCACAGTAGAGAAGCGGGGCGGCCGCGTCAAGAGCCAGGTTCATGACGGGTGCGATTTAAATCGATGCAGAGTAGGTTGGGTTTGCATTGATTTGGCGGGAGGTTGCGGATGGCGGGGTTGGAGTTGAGCGACGAGGCTCTGGTTGCGGCTTTGCGATCGCATCCCGGTCTCCGGGAGCGGGTGGGCTCGACCGTGCTGGCGGTTGAAGGCGGCGGGGGCGAATTGAAGGAAGCCGACGCTGCGGAAGAGCGCATGGTGGATGAGATGCGTCTGATGGGACGGGAGGCGCTGCGCAGTTGGGCCGAGAGCCGGGTCGAGGCGACGGAGCGTGAGATTCGCCAACGACCTCAGATGCATCGCCAAGGTGAAAAAAAGTCCGCTGGCACACGAAATTCGGCGAAATAGAAGTCCGGGAGCCGCAATATCGGTTCGGGACGCAACGGGTGCGCCCTTTCGTGCTCGGGGCGAAGGTGAGCCCGCTCGGATGTTCGCGACCGCTGCAGCGCGCCATCGTCGACTTCGCCGCCGATCAACCCTTCGCGCAAGCGCGCGCCAAGTTGCAGGAGCACTACGGCTTTGCGATCGGCGAGAGCACGATCCAGCGGATCACGTTCGCCCACGCCGAGGCGATCTACGAAGCCGGCCGCCAGGATTGTGAAGTTCCGGAGGCGCCGGGCCTCAGCAAGCCGATCATCGTCGAGACGGACGGCGGCATGGTTCCGATCGTCGAACCTTGTCGCGAGGGGAAAGACAAGCGCAAGGGCAAGACGTTGTCCTGGCGGGAGGCGAAGCTGTCGCTGGCGCACGCGCAGGGGAGCCGAACGCCGGTCTATGCGGGCTCGATTGAGGGCGGGGTCGAAGAGGCCGGGCGTCAGATGCTTTCCTGCGCGGTTCGCGCCGGCTTCGGGGCGGGCTCACGGGTTCACGCGGTCGGCGACGGCGCGCCATGGATCGTCGGCCAAATCGAGCAGCAGTTCGGCGACCAGGGTCGCTACTTGATTGATTTCTATCATGTTTGCGAATATCTGGCCGCCGCCTCTGCAGCGCTCGCGCCCGATCCGGTCGCGCCCAGCCTCTGGATGGAGACGCAAAAGGACGCGCTCAAGAGCGGGCGTCTCGACGCCGTCCTGCGGGCGCTCGCCGGACATTGCGAGCCTCCCGAGGTCGACGACGAGCGCGCGCCCGTGCGAACCTGCCATCGCTACCTCGGCGCCCGCGCCGGCCAATTGAACTATCGCCAGGCCTTGGCCGAAGGACTGCCCATCGGCTCGGGCGAGATCGAAAGCGCTCATCGCTACGTCGCCCAACAACGCCTCAAGCGGCCGGGCGCCTGGTGGCGCGTCGAACATGCCGAACACATGCTTGCCTTGCGGATAAACCGAATAAACGGCGATTGGGACGCCTACTGGAAAGCCCTCGCCCAACCCAACTCCGCTGTCGCCAATGACAACTACCCGAAATCACTCCGCCGCACCGCCTGATTGCATCACTTTGGATCGCACCCGTTCATGACGTTCATGACACATTTTGCGGTTGACGAGAAAGGGAACGCCGCTTCAACCGCCATCCAGTTTCTCGCCGACGCCGACGGCAATCACGACCATCCGCCGCCCGAAGCGGGGCTCGCGGAGCTCGGTTTCTTTTCCCGCGGAATGCGCATCCTCGGCGTCTATCCGGGCGCCATTTCCGGGCCGAGACGCAGATCAGGCGCATGACCTCAATTCGCGCCCCTTCGTGTCCTTTGGTGATCGGACCTTTTCACCGCAAGGGTTGCTTCGACATTCGACCCCGGGGGGATGTAGCGGGGGAGCGCGATCCGACTGTTATATTTATCAACAGCTGTTCTTGCCGGAACAGGGAATCGGAATTCGCTGTTTGGTCGAAAAATCCCCTGTTGACTTGCGTAGGGAATTATCATGCAAACCACATGTATCCTTGATTTTTTTGAGACGCTTTTTCCGCCGACGGGGCGAGAAAACGATGAATTCGCTGTTTATTTCGCTGTTCGCAGGGAATTCCGGCGGGAAACCTCAAGGTGGTTGACCCCCGTCGAAGTCGGCGCTTTCAAAAGGCGGTCAACCGCGCGGGGCCGCGGCTGCGTATTCGGGAGGCCTCCTCATGACCGTCAATGCCATCAACGCCGGCGTGCTCGAAATCGCCTATGATGAGTGCGGGTGCGCGGACGGCTGGCCGTGTATTCTAGGTCACGGCTTTCCCTACGACGTTCACGCCTATGCCGGGACCGCGTCAATCCTCGCCGAGCGCCGGGGCCCGGCTGATCGTTCCCTATCTGCGCGGCTACGGGCCGACCCGGTTCATCGCGCCTGAGACGCCCCGCTCGGGCGAACAGGCGGCGCTCGGCGCCGACTGCCTCGCGCTGATGGATGCGCTCCGCATCGAGCGCGCGGTCCTAGCCGGCTATGACTGGGGCGGGCGGGCGGCCTGCGTCGTCTCGGCGCTTTGGCCCGGGCGGGTCGTCGCGCTCGTCTCCGGCAATTCGTACAACATCCAGGACATCGCTCGCGCGATGGAGCCGGCGGCGCCGTTCGAAGAGGCCGCCTTCTGGTACCAGTATTACTTTCATTGCGAGCGCGGTCGGCGGGGTCTTGCCAAGGATCGGCGCGGGATCGCCCATCTTTTGTGGCGGATGTGGTCGCCGACCTGGGCCTTCGACGAGGCGACGTTCGAACGCACGGCCGCCGCCTTCGACAACCCCGACTTCGTCGAGGTCGTCGTCCATTCCTACCGGCATCGCTACGAACTCGTCGCCGGAGACCCGGCCTATGCGCCAATCGAGGCAGCCCTCGCGAAGCAGCCGCCGATCAAGGTTTCAACGATCACCATCGATGGCGACGCCGACGGCGTGAACCCCGGGACCGCGCATCACGCGGCGAAGTTCGTCGGGCCGCGTGAGCATCGGGTGTTCAGCGGCACCGGCCACAACCTTCCGCAGGAGCGGCCGGAAGACTTCGCACGCGCGATTCTCGACGCACGCGCAATGGCGACCCGCTAGCTCGCCATCGCCCCCGGTCCCGGGATCGCGCCGGGCGGGCATTTGCCGAGGATAATCATGCCGAGCACTTCGTCCTTGGTCATGTCCTCGACCCGGCCGCTGCCGACGATCTGGCCGTTCTTCATCACCGTCACACGGTCGGCGAGGTCGAAAACGTCGTGGATGTCGTGGCTGATGAGGAAGATGCCGAGGCCCTCGGCCTTGAGCTGCTTGACGAGTTCGCCGACCTGCGCGGTCTCGGCCGGCCCGAGCGCCGCGGTCGGCTCGTCCATGATCAGGATCTTGGCGTTGAAGTGGATCGCGCGGGCGATGGCGACCGACTGTCGCTGGCCGCCGGAGAGCGAGATCACCGGCTCCTTGAAGCGGCGGAAATTGGGATTCAGCCGCCCCATCACCTTGCGTGCCTCCGACTCCATCGCAGAATCGTCGAGCGTACCCCAAGCGGTCAGCAATTCTCGACCAAGATAGAGGTTCGACGCCGCGTCGACGTTGTCAGCGAGCGCCAGCGCCTGATAGACTGTCTCGATACCGTAATTCTTGGCGTCGCGCGGATTGTTGATCTGCGCTTCCTTCCCGTTGATGAAGATCTGCCCGCCGTCGCGCTTGTAGGCGCCGGACAAGATCTTGATCAGGCAGGACTTGCCGGCGCCGTTGTGGCCGAGCAGGCCCATGACCTCGCCGGGATAGACGTCGAGATAGGCGTGATCGACAGCCTTCACGCCGCCGAAGGCGAGCGAGATGTCCTTCATTTCGACGAGCGGTGTTTGAACGGCAGCGTTCATGGCTCAACCCTTGGCGGTTCTGCGGCGATAGAAGGTGTCGATGCCGACGGCCGCGACGAGCACCGCGCCGACGACCATCTGCTGGGCCGCCGAGTCAAAGCCGAGCAGCACCATGCCCGACTGCAGGGACTGGATGACGAAGGCGCCGATCAGCGCGCCGTAGATGGTGCCGACGCCGCCGGCGAGCGACGTTCCGCCGATGACCGCGGCCGCGATCACGTAAAGCTCATCGAGCGTGCCGAGCGCGTTGGTCGCCGAATCGAGCCGCGCCGAGTCGATGCAGGCGGCGACGCCTGCGAGCAGCCCCATCACCGCGAACACGGCCACGGTGATCATCTTGGTGTTGACGCCGGCGAGTTCGGCCGCCTCGGGATTGCCGCCGGCCGCGTAGACATAGCGGCCGAAGCGGGTGCGCTTGGCGACGAAGGTCATCACGACGCCGGCGGCGATCGCGATCAGGACCGGAATGGCGTAGCCGGTCGCGATGATGTAGCCGCCTTCGGGGATCGGAATGTCGTGGGCCTTCGCGTAAGCCGCAGCCACCCGCTCGGGCCAGGGATAGGCGTTGACGACGGCCGTCGCGCCGAGCGCGACGAAGCAGCCGACGACCGCGATCAAGACTTCCGCCCAAATCGGCCGCTGAGGGAAGTTGTAGCGCGCGCGCCTCTGGCGGCGGGAATAGAGGCCAAAGAGGATGGCGACGCAGGCGATTACGGCAAGCGTCCAGCTCCAAAAGGCGCCGATTGAGCCGTGCGAGCCCCCGCCGATCAGCGAGAAGCGGTCGTCGAGCGGGGCAATGGTTTGGCCCGTCGTGACCCACCAGGCCGCGCCGCGCCAGAACAATTGCCCGCCGAGCGTGACGATGAAGGCGGGAATGCCGAAGTAGGCGATGAGCGAGCCCTGAAACGCGCCGACCGCCGCGCCGAGGACGACGGCGAGAATAACGGCGATAATCCAGATCAGCGGACTGTCGAGCCCGAGGTAGTGGGGCAGGAAATAGACTTGCGCCACGCCGACGACGTTGCCGACAAAGGCGATGATCGAGCCGACCGACAGGTCGATGTGGCGCATCACGATGACGAGAACCATGCCGGTCGCCATGACGGCGATCGACGAGGTCTGCACCGTCAAGTTCCACAAGTTGCGCGGCGTCAGGAACACGCCCTCGCCCGACTGAACCCAGGTATAAAGGTTGAAGGTGATCCAGATCAGCGCCAGCGCGGCGATCATGCCGATCATGCGGGTGTCGATCTCAGTGGCGCGAAGGAGCCTGCGAATGAGCGGCTCTTCCGGCGATCCGCCGAGCGCGCTCGGCGCTGCAGTTGACATGGTCTCTCCCTTGCTTCGTTTTCGTTTTCGTTCGGCGCCGCCGTGCTGGCGCTGGAGTGCGTTTTGTGAAGAGAGACGCCGCGCCGCCGTCGTGACGGCGCGGCGCTCATTGTCTCACTCGACCAAATTCGGTCAAGTCACTTGCAGTAGGGCGTCTTTGCCGGATCCACCCCGGCGCAGACCTCCACTTTCGTGATCCAGCCCTTGTCGACGATCACGTTGAGGTTGTCCTTGGTCACGGCGAGCGGTGTCAGGAGGATGCCGTCGATCTTCATGTGCTTTGGTCCGCCGGAAAAGGGCTTCACGTCGGGGATCTGGGTGCGCTTCTTGCCCTGGGCCAGTTCGATCGCCGCCGCGGCGGCGGTGTGGCCGAGGTCGCGCGAGTCCTTCCAGATCGAGACGGTCTGGGTTCCGAGCGCGATCCGGTTGATCGCCGCGTGGTCGCCGTCCTGGCCGGAGACCGGCACGACGCCGGCCAGACCCTGCGCGCGCAGCGCCGCGACGACGCCGCCCGCCATGCCGTCGTTCTCGGCCACGACCGCGTCGACCTTGTTGTTGTTCTTGGTGAGGATCTGCTCCATTTCCTTTTGCGCATTGTCGGGCTTCCACCCGTCTGTGTAGGTCTCGCCGACGTTCTTGATCTTGCCCGAGTCGATCGCCGGCTTCAGCACTTCCATGATGCCCGAGAACAGGAAGTTCGCGTTGGCGTCGCCCTTGTCGCCCTTGATGAAGGCGTAGTTGCCCGCAGGCTTCGCCTTTTCGATCACCTTCGCCATCATCCGGCCGACGCCGACGTTGTCGAAGGTGATGTAGAGCACGTTCGGGCTCTCGATCAGACGGTCATAGGCGATGACCGGAATGCCCTCGTCGGTCGCCTTCTTGACCGCCGGCAGATCGCCTCGTTGTCCATCGCCAGGACGAGGAGCACGTCGGCTCCCTTGGCGATCAGGTCCTCGACGTCGGCGAGCTGCTTCGTCGGATTGGCCTGCGCGTCGGCCGAAATGTACTTCGCCCCGGCCTTGTCGAGCACCTGCTTGATCGCCGCCTCGTCGGTCTTCCAGCGCTCCTCCTGGAAGTTCGACCACGAGACGCCGACGGTGATGTCTTTCGCCATCGCCGCGATCGCCGTCAGGCTCGCGGAGGCGAGAAGCGCCGCCCCCAGCACCAATGATTTTGTTAGTTTCATCCCATTTCCTCCACTCAAGGTCCCTCGAGGACCGGCCAAAAGCTGTTTATCGCTGTCCCGCCGGACAGCCCTTGCGGCCGCCGCACATTAATCCGCGTTGCAGCCGTAACGC
>CAWIHF010000012.1:0-288494 GCA_963835885.1 uncultured Alphaproteobacteria bacterium | reverse complement strand
TTCCGGCTCGGTCGGTTGTGAAAGCGGCGCCGCGCCCAACTGTGCAGCCGGTGGCTCGGCTTCGCGGCCGCTCCGACCTTCGCCATCATGGCGCTGCTCACGGGTGTTCCCGGCGGCGGCCAGCCGGACTTGCTGTGCTCGGCTCACGCGTCGCCACTGAGCGGAATGGCGTCGATGTACTTGTTGATGGCCGCCTTCCATTCGCCGCCCTGGCTGAAGCTGATCTTCGGCCGGCGGAGCGGCAGTAGCCAGTCCTGATCCGGCCTCCGGATCGTGGGCGGCCGACCTTCCTCGTCCGAGACTGTCTGAAGGCCGTTGGAAGCAAGCGAAGGGAAATGGAAGAACATTTCCGTTGCGGACGGCCACAAAAACGCGTTCCGGGCGCGTTCTGTGGTTTGGGCCGCAAGCAGTCAAAAATGCAGGGGGGATCTGCTAAACCGCCGCCCTAGTGCAGCACCCGGCTACCGTGCGGCGAGTCGACAGAGAAGGCCGGGGATAGCGACGTCAAAACTTTCGCCGTCGTCGCTCACCATGCGGTATTCCCCGACCATTACGCCGCTTGGCGTCGCCAGCGGACAGCCGGAGGCGTACCGAAAGGCTTCCCCTGGGCGGATAGTCGGCTGTTCCCCCACCACCCCTGGGCCGCGCACCTCCTGCTGCCGTCCGTCCGCGTCGGTGATGCGCCAGTGGCGCTCGATCAGCGTGACGGGCTTGTCGCCGAGATTGGCGATCTCGACGTCGTAACGCCAGAAATAGCGGCTGGCGTCCGGATTGGAGCGGTCCGGTTCGAAGGTCGGCTCGACCGTGACTTTGACCTGATGTGTGACGGCCTTGTACATGGGGACGTCATTGTAGCGTTGAGTGGCGTCCGGTGCACCGTCTTTCTCGCCGCGCCGCCGGAATTGGGCAGGAGGCCGGGCGATGTGCGCAGACCGTCTCGCGCAGGCAAAGGCGATCCTGGCGCGGTTCATCGCCTTCGACACTGTCAGCGACCGGTCGAACCTTCCGGTCATCGGCTTCGTCGAAGACTATCTTGCCGCGCATGGCGTCGCGGCGCGCCGGGCGATGAACCGTTCGGGCGACAAGGCGGCGATCCTTGCGACGATCGGACCGCGGCTCGACGGCGGCGTCGTCCTGTCCGGTCATACCGACGTCGTGCCGGTCGAGGGTCAGAGCTGGTCGAGCGGTCCCTTTGATATGCGCGAGGCGGCCGGGCGGCTTTACGGCCGCGGCGCATGCGACATGAAGGGCTTCGACGCTTGCGTGCTGGCGATGGTCCCCGCATTCCAGGCAGCGCGGCTGAAACGCCCGGTCCACATCGCGCTGAGCTACGACGAGGAGACGACCTGCCTGGGCTCGAAGGATCTCATCGGCTGGTTCGGGCGGGACGAGCCGCGGCCCGGCGCAGTCGTCGTTGGCGAACCGACGATGATGGAGGTCGCCGACACGCACAAGAGCGTGGCGACGTTTCGCACGCTGGTGACCGGGCACGAGGCGCATTCCGCCCTTCCCGCTCTCGGCGCCAACGCGGTTGCTGTTGCGGCCGACATCGTCAGCGAGATCGGTCGGGTTGCGCGCGAATACGAGAGCGGCCCGCTCAATCCGCGCTTCACGCCGCCTTATTCGACCCTCCACGTCGGACTGATCCGAGGCGGAACGGCGAGAAATATCCTGGCCCGCGAATGCGCCTTCCACTGGGAGTTCCGTGGCCTGCCGGGGCAGCCTACCGCGTCTGCTCTGGCGAAGATCGAGGCCTTCATCGACGCCGTGGCGCGGCCGCGGCTTACGCGGTTCGTCAGGGGCCCGACCATCGCAACCGAGGTCGAGGTCGACGTGCCGCCGCTCGCCGCAGAGCCCGGTTCGGCAGCCGAAACGCTCGCCTTGAGGCTCACGCATTCAAACCGAGCGATCGCGGTTTCGTTCGCCACGGAATCCGGACATTTCCAGGCGGCCGGCCTGCCGACGATCGTCTGCGGGCCAGGCTCGATCGATCAGGCGCACAAACCGGACGAGTTCGTGGAGGAGGCTCAGCTCGCCGCCTGCCTCACGTTCCTTGACAATCTGGCGAACGAACTTTCGCGCTAGCTAGCCGCCCGGCAGGCTCACTGGCGGAGCGCTGGGACGACCTTGGCATAGCTGAGGTCGTAGGTCTTGTTGAGCAGGGGGTCGAGCTTCGTTCCTTCGGACGCGTCATAGATCCGCGGCTGGCCGGATGCAGTCGGCGGCTGCGTCGGAGTAGAGGCGACTGTGTTCACGGCGCCGGAGGCCGCGAGTCCCGGCGTTCCGTATTTCGCCTCGCGCGCTTTCTGGTCGGCGAGCATGGCTGGGGAGAGCGGGACGAAAGCAATGGGACCGCCGTCGGCGCCGGTCGGATCTGGGTCAGCGAAAACGTCGCCCTCGGTCGGAGCGTCGTTCACTCCTGCAACCACGGCGCCGAGTTCCTCGATCGACTTGGCGCCTTCGGATGCCGACGAAAGCGACGCGATGGCCGAGTTCAACGCGTTCCGGCTCGCGCCGATCTTGGCGAGGCGGGAGAGAACCACGAGGGAACTGGCCTGGGAAGCTGTCGGCGCGGTCAAAGCGCCAAACGACGCCGGGTCGGCGGATTCGAGGGCTCCGTGAATGGCGGAAGCGGCAGGCGGAGTCACGTCTGGAGCGAGCCGGTCTTTGGCGTCCTTCTCGATTTGCCGCCAGCGCGCGACATTCTTCAGGTGCTGCTCGAACGAGTTGGCAAAGACGTGACCTCCGGTTCCGTCAGCCACGAAATACAGATCTTTGCTGCGGAGCGGGTTGGCGACCGCCTCGAGCGCGGCCTTGCCGGGGTTGGAAATGGGCCCGGGGGGAAGCCCGTCGATGATGTAGGTGTTGTAAGGCGTGGCCTGATTGACTTCCGCCTTCGTGATGGAGTGCCCGAGCGTGCCCTTGCCGAAGACGAGACCGTAAACGATCGTCGGATCGGACTCGAGGCGCATGTGTTTCTGCAATCGATTGAGGAAGACGCCGGCGACATGCGGCCGTTCATCGGCCTTGCCGGTTTCCTTCTCGACGATTGAGGCGAGGGTGACCATTTCGCCCGGAGACTTGATGGGAAGGTCGGAGGCGCGATTCTTCCAGATTTCATCGACGATCTTGGTCTGCGCCTTAGCCATCCGCGTCAGCAGCGACTGGCGGGTGTCGCCCCGTTCGAAGAAGTAGGTGTCCGGCATCAGCGAGCCCTCGCGCGGGACCTCTTTGATGTCGCCGGCCAGAACGTCATCGTCGCGAAGTCGCTCAACGATCTGCTCGCTCGTCAGACCCTCGGGGATCATGAGCTTGTGCCGCACCACGTGACGGGAGACGAGCAGGCTCTCAATCTCGTTCATGCTCACCCCGGCCTTGAACTCATATTCGCCACGCTTCAACACGCCTCGATTGCCGTCGAGCAAAGTCAGCAGGCTGAACCACGTTGCGCTATCGATGACGCCGGCGCGCTCGAGTTGTTCTGCGATGCTGCCTGCATCGTCTTCTCGCACGATATTGACGATCTTGTCGGCGGTCAGGGGGCCGGGTCTTCTCGAGTTCATCATCAGCCAGGCGACCGCACCGATCGCCAGGAGGGCTCCGACCAGGATGAAAGTCAGAAATCCGCTCACGGTCGAAAGCGTCGAACGACGAGGCGGCTTCGGCTCCTTCGGGAGCGGCGAGGGGGCCGCGCCTGAATTGGAAGGCGGCTTGCGACCGTGTCCAAAGACGCTTGCTCGCGGCCGAGGTTGGTTCCCACCGCTGCTCGATTGTCCGCTCATGCCGCCGCCGGCCTCCTGACTGATGCCGTCACGTCGTCCGCTCGAGCGCCCTTCGGATCTAATGCGCGCTCATCGCGGCTCGAGCGAACACTACATGACCTCGCATTTTGACGAAACGACGAATTGCCAAGCTTCCCTCGATCATGGTGCGGCGCGGAATATGAGCGAGGCATTCGTTCCGCCAAAACCAAACGAGTTGGAGAGCGCCGCGTGAATCGGCCGCGTGCGCGCGACATGGGGCGCCAAGTCGATCGCCGTTTCGACGGAGGGATTGTCGAGATTAAGGGTCGGCGGGGCGACTTGATCTCGGATCGCCAGAATTGAAAATATCGCCTCGACGGCTCCCGCCGCTCCGAGAAGATGGCCGATCGACGACTTGGTCGACGACATCGTCGTCTTTCCGGCGGAATTGCCGAGCAGCCGCTCGACCGCCCGCAATTCGATTTCGTCCCCGACCGGCGTGGAGGTGCCATGGGCGTTGATGTAGTCGATTTCGTCGCCAGACATTCCCGCCCGCTTCAGGGCGGCGCTCATCGAGCGGAAGGCTCCGTCGCCGTCTGGCGCAGGCGACGTGATATGGTAGGCGTCCCCCGACATGCCATAGCCAACGAGTTCGGCGTAGATCCGCGCGCCTCGAGCCCGAGCGTGGTCCAGTTCCTCCAGCACGACGCAACCCGCGCCTTCGCCCATGACAAAGCCGTCGCGATCGCGGTCATAGGGGCGCGAGGCGCGCATCGGCCTATCGTTGAAGCCGGTCGACAGCGCCCGGCATGCCGAAAAGCCCGCAAGCGCAAGCCGGTTCACCGCGGACTCCGCTCCGCCTGCCACCATCACATTTGCATCGCCAAGCCCAATGATCCGCCCGGCGTCCCCGATCGCATGCGCGCCGGTCGAACATGCGGTGACGACTGAATGGTTTGGCCCCTTCAGATTGTGGGCGATGGACACCTGACCGCTTACCAGATTGATCAGTCTTCCCGGGATGAAAAAGGGTGAAATTCGCCGCGGCCCCTTCTCATGCAGGGTAATCGAGGCGTCATAGATTCCCCCCAGGCCCCCGATTCCTGATCCGATCAGTACGCCCGTCTCAATCTGTTCCCCATAGGTCTCCGGAGCCCACCCGGCGTCCCGTAAGGCTTGTGTCGCCGCGCTTACGCCGTAGGCGATGAAGTCGTCGACGCGTCGCTGTTCCTTCGGATCCATCCAGTCGTCGGGATTGAAGGCACCAGGCGCGTCGCCGCGCGGGACTTGCGCCGCAATCTGGCAGGGCAGGTCGGACACATCGAAGTTCTCGACCCGCGAGACCGCGGAGTTCCCTGCCAGAAGGCGACGCCAGGTCGCCTCGACTCCACAAGCCATCGGAGTCACCATGCCGAGGCCGGTGATCACGACCCGCTTCATTCGATCCGTCCCGACTTGCAAACTGGCCTGATATTCACCGAGCGTTCCGTTCCTATGGCGCATTCGCCCTAACGCGACAAAGGCCGGACGAACCCCCGGCCCTTGCCTGCTCGAAGACGATACGCCCTGACCGCGAGATGCGCCAAGTCGGCTCGGCCGCGCCGCCGATCACTTACCCGCGGACGCCTTCTCCAGGAATTTGACTGCGTCCCCCACGGTGACGATCGTCTCCGCCTGATCATCGGGGATCTCGACCCCGAATTCCTCCTCGAAGGCCATAACAAGTTCAACCGTGTCGAGCGAATCGGCACCCAGATCATCTATGAAATTGGCGCTGTCGACGACTTTGTCCGCCTCCACGCCAAGGTGCTCCACGACGATCTTCTTGACCCGCTCTGCAACATCGCTCATCTCTTTATTTCCTTTGTGCGTCGGGCCTTCGCCCGCGTTGCTGAAATTCTCCGTGCCCCGATCGACCCCTGCTCGAGGCATCAACCGTCTAGCGGTTCGCTCCTTGCGAGGCGAGTTGAGTTTCGTGCGGATTCCGGTCACGCCGACGCTCGAAATTCCTCCCGGCCCTGTCCGACGCGGATAGCATATCTTCTTTCCCAAGGCGAGAGGGCCTGCCTTGAGCTTCGAGCGAGTTGCGCATCGATCATTCATCCCTTCAAATCATTGACATACCACCGTTGACGTGGAGCGTTTGACCGGTAATGTACGACGCTTCGGAACTCGCCAGATAGACAGCCGCGAAGCCGATGTCGGAGCCTGCGCCGAGCCGTCCCATTGGCACCGAATCGAGGATCGACTGGCGCTGTCTTTCGTTCAGCGCATCCGTCATCGGGCTGGCGATGAAGCCGGGCGCTATGCAATTGACGGTTATCCCTCGCGAGGCGACCTCCGCCGCGAGCGACTTGGACATTCCAATGAGTCCGGCCTTGGCCGCCGCATAATTGCTCTGACCCGGGTTGCCCTTAACGCCCACGATCGAACTAATATTGATGATCCGGCCGTAGCGACGCTTCAGCATGCCTTTTGCCGCCGCACGCGACAGGCGGAAGGCCGCAGTCAGGTCAATCGCCAGGACGGCGTCCCAATCTGCGTCTTTCATCCGCATGAACAGGCCGTCGCGCGTTACACCCGCGTTGTTCACGAGGATGTCCACAGATCCCAGCGCGGCCTCGGCCGCTGGAACGAGCGCTTCGACCGATTTTGCGTCGGACAGGTCGCATGGCGCGACATGGGCTCGGCTTTTCAGGTCGAGGGCCAGAGTCTCAAGGGCGTCACGGCGGGTCCCGGAGAGAGCAAGCGTTGCGCCCCGAGCGTGAAGCGCGCGGGCTATGGCCCCTCCAAGCCCTCCTGAGGCTCCGGTGATCAGGGCGGTCCTGCCTGTCAGATCGAACACAGTTCGGCCCTCTCAGCCTCTTTTCAATGGCTTACCGCGACTTTGAACGCCGCCACGTCGGCAGGCGTCCCGACGCTGAGGATAGTCACGCCCTCCGCAATTCGCTTGATCAGACCGGCCAGCACCTTGCCAGTTCCCACCTCGACGAAGCGCGTAACGCCCTGCGCCCGCATATAAGCGACGCTCTCGCGCCAGCGCACCGTGCCGGTCACTTGCGCGACCAGCCCGGATCGGACGGCCTCTGGGTCATCGACAGCGGATGCCGTAACGTTGGCGACGAGAGGCGGCTTGGGCCGGCGGATTTCGGCATGTCGTAGCGCCGCCTCCATCGCGAGCGCCGCGGGGCGCATCAGCGCACAGTGGAATGGCGCAGATACGGGCAGCGGGAGAGCCCGCTTGGCGCCGGCCAGTTTGGCGAGTTCCATCGCCCGTTCGACGGCTTCCTTTGTCCCTGAGATCACCGCCTGCCCGCCGCCATTGTCGTTCGCGGCCTGGCAAATCGCCCCCGTCAGATAAAGATCACTTGCCGCCTGAGTGGCAATCTTCGTGACGACGCCGAATTCAAGGCCGAGGATAGCCGCCATCGCGCCCTCGCCGACGGGAACCGCCGTCTGCATCGCCTCGCCGCGCAGACGGAGCAATTTGGCGGCGTCCTCGAGCGTCAGCGAGCCCGCCGCGCAGAGGGCGGAGTATTCGCCGAGCGAATGGCCGGCGACAAAAGCCGCGTCTTCGCGAACATTCAGGCCGGCTTCCTTTTCCAAAACCTTGAGCGAGGCTATACTTGAAGCCATAAGGGCCGGCTGGGCGTTCGCGGTCAACGTCAGCTCCGAGTTCGGGCCCTCGAACATCAGTTTCGAGAGATTTTGCGAAAGCGCTGCGTCAACGCGGTCGAAAATCTCGCGTGCGATCGGAAAGTCGTCGGCCAGCTTCTTGCCCATACCGACGGTTTGTGACCCCTGACCTGGAAACACCAATGCCGTCTTCATCAAGACCCCCGCTTGGCCGCGGAAAGACACAGGTTCGCTCGCGCTGTCAAGGGAATGTCACGATCCTTGCGATTCCCTCTTGCTAACGATCGAAGGACGATAGGATAAACCCGTCGGCTAGGTCGATTTGGGTTTTCGGGGCCAGGAACCGGAGTTGATTGATGGTTGCCGCTCCAGGCAAAGCCTGCGGACCCTGCACGATGTGCTGCTCGGCATTGGAGATTGTGGAGCTGAAGAAAGCTGCCGGTCCATTGTGCGCAAATTGCCGTGTCGCGGGCGGCTGCGCCATATACCCCGACCGTCCGCAGGTCTGCCGCGCCTTCGAGTGCGAATGGCTGACCCGACGCGATCTCTCCCGAGTGCTCAGGCCGGATCTGGCGGGCGTGATCCTCATGGAGGACGCCGATAGCGACGAATACCGTGCGGTTTGCCCCCCCGAAAAGCCGATGGCTTGGCGTCGGCCGACGGTTTTCGCCCATCTTGTCGCCACGGCCAAATCCGGACGCCTCGTGGTGGCGAAGGCCGGTCTCCTGTCATGGCGGGTTTTCGCCTCTGGCGAATGGGGTCCGACCGTTTAGAGGACGCATTTCGCGTCGTTTTGCACAAAATCAGTGCAGATTATGATGCGGAAGCCGGTTGCGAGACCGCCGCGAGGCCCCATGGCGCAGTCCGCGAGCGGATGCTAAGAGCCGCTCCGCTGGCCGCGGCCTCGAAAGGACCGACGGTGGAGGACCGGAGTTTGGCCGAATGAAAAAGATCGAAGCGATCATTAAGCCGTTCAAGCTCGACGAAGTGAAGGAAGCTCTGCAAGAGGCCGGCATCCAAGGCATTACCGTTATTGAGGCCAAGGGCTTTGGCCGCCAAAAAGGGCATACCGAGCTCTACCGCGGCGCCGAATACGTGGTCGACTTCCTGCCGAAGGTGAAGATCGAGCTCGTTGTCGCCGACGAAAACCTGCCATCCGCGATCGAGGCGATCCGCAACGCCGCCCAGACCGGGCGGATCGGCGATGGCAAGATATTTGTATCGCAAATCGAGGAAGCCATCCGAATCCGTACCGGCGAGACCGGCGCGGACGCGATTTGATGACCATTGCGAACGATCAAAGGGCTACCCACCGTGGCAGCGGCGGGCGGGAACAACCAGTTTAATCTTGAGGAAAGGCAAACCATGAAGACCGCGAAGGATGTTCTGAAGGCGATCAAGGACAACGACGTCAAATATGTCGATCTCCGTTTCACTGACCCGCGCGGCAAATGGCAGCACGTCACGTTCGACCAGACGCTCGTCGATGAAGAGGCGTTCGCCGACGGCCTGATGTTCGACGGCTCCTCGATCGCCGGCTGGAGGGCGATCAACGAATTCGACATGACGCTGATGCCCGACCCGGCCTCCGCCTGCATGGATCCCTTCTTCGCTGCTTCGACAATGGTCATGAACTGCGACATTCTCGATCCCGCGAGCGGACAGCCCTACAATCGCGACCCGCGCGGCGTGGCCAAGAAGGCTGAGGCCTATCTCAAGTCGACCGGTGTCGGGGACACGGCATTCTTTGGCCCGGAAGCCGAGTTCTTCGTGTTCGATGACATGCGCTTCGCCTCCGATCCCTACAACACCGGCTTCCAGATCGATTCGGCGGAATTTCCGACCAACTCCGACACGCCTTACGAGGGAGGCAACCTCGGCCACCGCGTGCGCACCAAGGGCGGCTACTTCCCGGTCCCCCCGCAGGATTCGGCGCAGGACATGCGCGGCGAGATGCTCGCGGCGATGGCGCAGATGGGCGCGGTGGTCGAGAAGCACCACCACGAAGTCGCGTCCGCGCAGCACGAGCTCGGCCTCAAGTTCGGCCCGCTGACGACGATGGCCGACAATATGCAGATCTATAAGTACTGCATCCACATGGTCGCCCAGAGCTACGGCAAGACCGCGACCTTCATGCCGAAGCCGATCTACGGCGACAACGGCTCGGGCATGCACGTCCACCAGTCGATCTGGAAGGCCGGCAAGCCGGTCATGGCCGGCAATCTCTACGCCGACCTCAGCCAGGAGTGCCTGTGGTACATCGGCGGCGTCATCAAGCACGCCAAGGCGCTGAACGGCTTCACCAACCCGACGACCAACAGCTATAAGCGGCTTGTTCCGGGCTTCGAGGCGCCGGTGCTGCTCGCCTATTCGGCGCGCAACCGGTCGGCGTCGTGCCGCATTCCGTGGACCGCCAATCCGAAGGCCAAGCGTGTCGAGGTTCGCTTCCCCGACCCGGCCGCCAACCCCTACCTCGCCTTTGCGGCGATGCTGATGGCCGGCCTCGACGGCATCAAGAACAAGGTCGACCCGGGCCCGGCGATGGACAAGGACCTGTACGACCTGCCGCCGAAGGAGCTGAAGAAGATCCCGACGGTCTGCGGTTCCCTGCGCGAGGCGCTCAGCAGCCTCGACAAGGACCGCGCCTTCCTCAAGGCGGGCGACGTATTCAACGACGACTTCATCGACAGCTACATCGAGCTCAAGATGGCCGACGTCTACCGCTTCGAGATGACGCCGCACCCGGTCGAGTTCGACATGTACTATTCCTACTGACGCCTTCGCTTTGGACGAAAGAAGGGCGGCCCCGGGGCCGCCCTTTTGCGTTTCGGGGGGCGCGACTCTTCGTCGCCTAGTCGCGAGCCGGCGGCGGCTTATCCTGCGGCCGACCGATTCAAGCTGAAGCCGGCGCCCGCGCCGCGACAGGAGCCCGACCTCATGACGAGCCTTTCTTTGCAACGCGCCCCGGTGGGCGTCGGACTTGCCGCCCTGGCGCTCATGCTGTGGGCCGCGCTCCCCGCCGCGGCGGCCGGGGCCGCCGACGCGGCCCACGGGGAGCAGTTGGCCAAGCGATGGTGCGCCTCGTGCCACATCGTCGCGCCCGACCAGACGCACGGGGCCGACAACGTGCCCGCCTTCGCCACGATCGCCAAAAGGCCAGGCTTCGATGTCGGCAAGACCGCGCGCTTCCTCATGAGCTCGCACCCGAAGATGCCGGACATGGAGCTGTCGCGAAACGAGGTGCGGGACCTCGCCGCCTATATCGCGAGCCAGGCGCGATAGGTCTCCTACGCTCAGCCGTAGGGGGTCCCGTCCTTGCGGGTGAAGCCCCACTTTCCGTCGACGGCAGCGGCGACGAGATCGTCGTCCGGGTAGGTCGCCCCGTCGCCCGGCGTCCGGTCGCCGATCTCGAGATAGACCACGTCCGCTCCCGTTTCGTTGACGAGATGATGGGCGTCGCCCGTCCCGGCCCGGAAGCCGGCGCACATGCCGGGCTCGAGCGGCGTGCGTCCGGCGTCGGTCAAGAGGGTTGGCGCGCCTTCGAGGATATAGACGAACTCGTCCTGCCTGGTATGGGCGTGGCGCAGCGCCGACATCGCGCCGGGCGCGAGGCGCGTCAAGTTCACCCCGAAATTGGTCAGCCCGAACAGGTCGCCGAGCGGCCGCTTGAGCCGTCCGGAGACGCGCGAGGCGAACGGCTCCGGATAGTTCGACGGCTTGGCGCGCGGCGGCGCCTCGGCGGCGACGAGGGCTATGGGACGCGGGGACGAAGGCAATGGCATGGCGGACCTCCGCCGGAATTTTAGGCCGGAACCGGCGCGGCAGGAAAGGGTCGGCGCCGGCGAACCCGCCAGCCGGGGGCCGCGGCAGCCGCGGCGTTTGGCCCGGTTCAGCGCCGATTTAGGGTCGGGGCTCTTGTCCATCAATGGGTTACGACCCGGTTTAGGGTCGGCCTGAAAAATCGGGCTTTCGCCTCATGGTTCGCGTGCAATTATACATATGTTTTATGTTTTTAAATGCGCTGTGCCGACCCGCCGCCTTGCCCGTTGCGGCGACTTGCGCGAAGGCTTGCCCGTGGCACGGCGGCCCTCTTCCCTTGGCGCCCTGGCGCGCGGCGTCCTCTGGGCCGGGTTCGCGCTCGCCGCCCTGTTCGCCGGACTCGTCGCCCTCTACGCCTTCGTCGACCCCGTTTCGACGCTGATGCTGGCGCGCACCCTCGAGGGCAAGCGCTACGAGCGGACTTTTGTGCGCCTCGACGCGGTCGCCCCGGCCGCCGTCGCAGCGGTGATCGCCTCGGAGGACGCGACCTTCTGCCAAAACGACGGCGTCGACTGGGGCGCGTTGCACGAGGTTTTGCGCGGGGCCCGCGGCGGCGAACCGAAGCGCGGCGCCTCGACGATCACCATGCAGACGGCAAAAAACCTGTTCCTGTGGCCGGGCCGTTCCGTTGTGCGCAAGGGCATCGAGATCGGCATGGCGCTCGTCCTCGGCAAGGTTTGGTCGAAGCGGCGGGTCATGCAAAACTATCTCAACGTCGCCGAATGGGGCGACGGGCTTTTTGGCGTCGAAGCCGCCGCCCAGCGCTATTTCCACAAACCGGCGAGTCGGCTCGACGCGCGCGAGGCCGCGCTGCTCGCGACCGCGCTGCCCAATCCGATCAAGCGCAACCCGGCCAAGCCTCGGGCCTTGCAGCGCCGTCTCGCCGACGGCGTCATGGCGCGCGCCGCACGCCTGTCGGACAGGCTCGGGTGCCTGGCGCGGTGAGGGTGCGCCGGCCATCCTCCGGCCACCGGATCAAGTCCGAGCGCCGTGTCACCTTCTCCCGCAGGCGGACCGCGAGCGGAGAAAGGGCGCGGCAGTTCCTTCCGGCCGCGGCTTCGGCGGGTCGAGCGCAAGCGGCCATGGTCGGCAGGCTGAAGCGGAAGTCGTCGGAGACTTCGCGTAAGCGCGCGTTCGTCCAAAATGCTTGAGCCGCGACCGACGATGAGCTGTTTGACCGAGTCATCGCCGCCTGGAGCAGGATGTTTTCAGAGCCTGACCCAAAAGCCCTCCAGCGTCTGCCGGCATGGCATGATTCACGGCGTCGGTAGGCGCCAGATGGGCGGACACCGACCCTACAATCGATGTCAATCTACCGGCGCCCTGCGCATTCCGGCCGGCAGGAGTCGACGTATTGCGGCTGTTGCGGGTCGCGGCCGCGAACGGCGCAAGTGGGCAGGTAAGCGGGCGTCGCCTCTAGGCGCAGAGTCCGCCCGAAGCCGTCTTCCAGCGTTGGACGTCGTGCATGCGAACTCGGATTTGCTGTTCGGCCATCATTTCCCACTTCACCTTTCACAGCTTCCACCCTTTGGCGTCGCCGCGCGTCCGCACGAGTTTGGGGCCAACCTCCGCTTTGAGTTTTTCGAAATGCTTTGCTCCGATGCTTTCATCCGCCTTCTCATCTGCGTCGAAGCCGAAGACCACCAGTCCCACCCGCGGCGGCGCACCTAACGTCGGAGTGATTCCACCCGCGACGGCTTGGATCGCTGCCCCGACCGATCTGGCCTGATTGTTCATGGCGACGATCGCGACCAGATTCTCAGCGACGCGAATGTACGAGGAAATGACGCTTTGCCTGTGGTGATCCAAGACCTTCCTATATTCTTCAATTTGCTTGACGACATCAGGCTTGGAATCGCCCTTGGCGCGAAGCTCCTTATTGGCGAAAATCTTCGCCTCCCAGAACACCAGCTCAATTCCATTCTCGGTCTTTTCGAGCGCTGCAATATCAATCCGAGGCTCTTTTCTTTTGAGTAAGAGCGCTCTCGCATCGAGTTGAATTTCGACGTCGATGACGTCCTTGTTTGCAAGCGCGATTGCGTGGACGCCTCGCTTCTCGTCTCCCGCGAAAAGGCCCGCAGCCCTTTTCATCTTTTCGAGGGTCTCTTGATCTTTATAGCATTTGATCATCGGTTCGGCGACGGCCATCGAGCCATCCTCCTTCAGCGGAACGCGGTCGGAGCGATCGGGATCGAGCAGATACTTCACATGTGTGTTCACCCGCACACTTCCACTATATGTCGCGCAGAAAAGCGCCTGACCGTGCCAATAGACGTCGAGCGCTTCGTCGCGGATGCCTATGAGCAACGTTGGGTCTGCTAGCACGTCCTTCCACCAGCAATCGGTCTTCGCAAGAACGCCAAGCGCGCCAATAAATTGTGGGCTCAATCCCCTCTTGAATACTGTCACCTCAAACCTCCCACCACTCGCCGTCCAACCGACGGCTGACATTCGTTCCAAAGAGTTCGGGATACTGGTCGCCTTCGAACGTGTGCACCGGCACCAACACCTCGGGCGCCATCGCCTCGGCAAGCCGCTTCAGGTCCGCGATGCTCGCGTGACCCGAAGTGTGGATCACCTCCAACGGCACGCCGCGCGCCGCTAACCCCGAGACGAATGCCTGGTTTGCGGGGCTGGGCAGATAGCCGTCCCACTGCGACCAGATCATGCGCGCGCCGTTCCATGCCCCCGGGACCAAGTCGATGTCCGGCAGCATCGCGGGTCGGAACAGCATGACCGCGCGCGGAGCAAGGTCGGCAAGGCGCTCGCGATAGATGCGATACGGTTTGTAGCGATCGACGATGTCGAACCGCTCCGTGCGCTTGATATGTCCCCGCTGGTATTCTGGAACGTAAACCGCGACATTGGGCCAGTCGGCCCGCGGTATGTGCGGATTTTCAGTCGCGGCAAGAACCTCCAGGGCATACAGATCCAGCACCAGCGTCCGCCCGGTTCGCTTGCAGGCGCGATAGAGGCTTACGACCCGGTCGATGTTTTGCGCGGATGCACAAACACCGACAAAGCCGGGCGTCCTCAGCCGCTCGACCAGTCGCTTCTCGATCGCACGTTCGGTCGGGAAAAGCTGATCCGGTCTTAGCCGGCCGAGGCTCGATCCCTCCATCAGCATCGCATCTACCGGGCGGGGCGGATGGGACACCAGACGCTCGAACAAGGCCGCCTTGCGCCCATGGGCGCGGAGGTCGCCCGAATAGAATAGCCGTCGACCGTTGGCCTCGATCAGCAGCGCATAGGCATCGAACGCGGAATGATCGACCAGGAACGGCGTAATGTCGAAGGGACCGATCTCGATGGTCTTGCGGTCTTCCAGATCCGGCATGCCCTCAATATCGATGCCGAGTGGCGCTGCGCGTGGCACGAAGGCCGCGGCGGCGCGAAGAATGCGCCGCGTCGCGGCCCCCGTCACGATGGGCAAGTCGGTTCCGGCGTAGGGTGCAAGACCCCAATGGTCGGCATGGCCGTGCGAGAGCACCAACGCGAGCAGGCTAGGGTCGCGGGTGCTCAGGCCAGGGATCGGCGGCAACAGCGTCGCCGGGTCGGTGTCGCCAGCATCCAGCGGCAGGCCGAGATCAAGCAGGATGCGTTCGCCCCGGCACGACAATTCGATACAGGTGCCGCCGATCTCCTGCGTTCCCCGATGCACGCAAACGCCGAAAGCATCGCGGGCTACGCCGTGCTCAACGCGGATCATAGATGGCCTCCGTACCGAAAATATTCCGTCGATCTCCGATGACATTGACGCGGGTCAATCTGCCTTCTGCGACCTTGCTCGTCTTTCACGGCCCTTTATTCGAGCCGCGCGCCCTACGCCCGCAATCTCAGCGTCCCGCTTGCCACAACGTCCGCAGCGCCGATTACGGCCGTATCGCCAAGACGCATGTGGCGGCTCGTCATGCACTTTCGCCCATGTCCAAGCAGGCCGGAGATTGTGTGATCCAGAAGGTCCATATTCGGCGGCATGTTCCTGGATAATTTCCATTGCAGCGCCACTCAACGGTCGAACGCTCACGCCTGTTCTCGTATCGGTTAAGCGCGGTGGCGATGAAGGCGCCAGCAGGCGAGACCCAGTCTCCGGGTCGAACTGGCGCATTCACGAAGCTTCTTTCACAAACGGCCGGTCCCGGCGCCCTCCTCCGTACCGGAGCGAGCGGGAAGGGTAGGAAAGAGGCGGATAGGACGCGTTGGCCAAACCGTCCGGCGGCGCCCGCTATTTGCGCATTCCCGCCATCCCTGGGCGCCTCCTGCGGTAATTGTTGCATCGAAGGCAAATTTTACGGCGGTGAGATCAGCCCGTCCTCGATGCGCGACGGCTCGATCACTCCGATGGTCCAGTGGAGCGTCTTTTGAAGCCCCTCCAGCTGTGCGGCCGATTCGGCCATGCGCAGCCGGGGGAGGACGTCCTTCGATCGAACGGAAGCATGTGCGACCGCCCCGGACGGCGCCGCAGACAGGGGGCGCCGCGGTTTTGCGGCCAGCGATCCAGCTGTGACAAGATCTCGGTTGACAGATGTCAGCCGTGCGTCGTTGATGCTCGAACAAGTTAAACTTAGACCGAAATCGACGACGAGAAAGGTTCTGCGCCGGGGAGGCGCCTATGGGCTCGTCTTTTTCTCGCGCGTTGTGCCGCGCTGCGAGCGCGTTCGGAGCGCTTCCGGCGGCGGCGACGGCGTTTGCGGCCGATCTTCCGACCGCCAAGGGCCCCCCTCGGCTCCGCCGCCTCCGATCGACTACTATCAGCCGTTCTTCGTGAAAGTCGGCTTCACCTACGCCTTGAACACCTCGAGGTCTCAGCTGTGGGCGCAGAACCCGATCGCGATGAGCTATGCCAATTTCGCGACGTTTCCCCTGGGCGTTGGCGCGACGATCGGCGACTTGCCCACGATCGGCTTCGAGGGCGGCGTTTTCGTCACCCGCAACGTTTCGCTCGATGTTTCGTTCGGCATCCCTTATTACGTCGATGTCAAGACCAAAGGGTACGACCCGCAGAACCCGATCCTGACGAAGGGCACGGTTCTCTCCCAGATCATGCCTAGCTTCGTGCCGGTGACTGCTCTCTATCACTTCGACAATTTTGGCGCGTTCCGTCCCTATCTCGGCGCCGGCCTCGCGCCGAGCTTCTCCTTTTCGAACAAGAACGCCTTCACCACGGGCGTCCATGTCGGCAGTGCGGTCGGTCCGGTGCTTCAGGCGGGATTCGATTACATGATGACGCCGAACTGGGGTTTGAACGCCGACGTCAAGAAGGCCTTCTTCTATACCCAGTCGTATGCAGAGGGCCTGGATATTCCGGGGGCTCGGGCCGTTCCCGGCCAGAAGCTATCTGCACACGCATTTCCAGCCCTGGGCGTTTTCCGTCGGCGTCGTCTACGCCTTCGGCAAGAACGGCATCTTTCCGACGTTCTGACGCGACGGGAAATCCGGGCCGCTCGTCGCGCGTCCCTTTGTACGTCACCGTCCGGCGGCCAGGATGTCCGTCCTTGCGGCCCTCCACGCCGATCCAGCGCGCATGAATATCGGGCGCGGGGCAGCGGCGTTTTTGCGTTCAAGTTGAGGGGATGTCGCGCTACGCGTCGACGAAGCCCCGTTACTTGGACAACGCCCCGCGCCAGCTGCCGCGCCCGGAGTTCCGGGCCGCGTGATATTTCCTAATCGGGTTGATCTCCATCAATCCAACGTCATTTTGGTCGTAGTTATTGAGCAACGATTGCTATTCGCGCAGCCAGTAGCCGCACGCCCGAGGAGAAGGACCGTGAGAAACTACGACCGGATCAACGCTCCGCCGCCCGACCGCATCACGGAAAAGCGAGCCCATATCATCGGCGGCGGCATCGCTGGTCTGGCGTCGGCGGCTTTCCTGGTGAATGACGCCCACATGCCGGCCGCGAACGTAACTGTTTACGAATCGCTCCGCGTCATGGGCGGCTCGATGGATGCCGCGGGCGACGCGGTGCGCGGCTTCACGTCTCGCGGTGAGCGCGAGCTCGAGCCCCGCATGGAGTGCCTCTGGTACCTGTGTTCGAAGATTCCCTCGATCCAGACGCCAGGCTTGACGGTCCTTGACGAGACCCATCGGGCGAACGTGCGCGAACCCATATTCTCGAAATTTCGCCTGATGCACAATCAGGGGCGGCGTTTCGATCTGTCTGGACCGCTCATGTCGCCGCACAACTCGAAGCGAATGTTCGAACTCCTGATGACGCCCGAGAAAGAGCTGGAGAACGTCACCGTTCGTGACTGGTTCAGTGCGGACTTCACGAGGTCCATCTTCTGGTATTGCTGGAGCACGATGCTCGCGTTCGCCGATTACCACTCGGTGATGGAGGTGCGGCGATACCTGGCGCGGTTCATGATGCACTCTCCCGGCCTTAAGCACCTCCAAGGAATCCTTCACACGGAGTACAACGAATACAACTCGATCATCAAGCCGTTGCAGCTTTGGCTCACGTCGCTAGGCGTGCAGTTCCGGGCCGGAACGACGGTGGAGGAGATCGAGATGTCGGCCGACAACAATACGGCGACGAGGCTTCACCTGCGCACCGCGAATGGTCCGTCAGAGGTCGACCTTACTGTCGACGATCTGGTCTTCTTCACGAACGGCTCGCTGACCCAGAATTCACGCGAAGGGACGGCGGACACTGTGGCCGACTTGAACTCATCGAATACCGACCGCGGGTGCTTCACAGTTTGGGAGAAGCTCGCCTGGAGGGACCCGAAGTTCGGCCGTCCCGAAGTCTTTTTATCGGACATCCACAAGACGAACTGGCTATCCTTCTTCCCGACGATCAAGGGAGATCCCACGTTCTTCGAGTACATGGAGAAGAAGACCGGTAACGTCGCCGGCACGGGCGGCGCGGTCACGATCGTCAACTCGCGCTGGAAGATCTCATTCGTGCTCTACGGCAAGTACTACCCGACGCAGCCGAAGGACGTGAACGTGCTGTGGGCATACGGCCAGGACAGCGCCGCCGTCGGCGATTTCGTCAAGAAGCCCATGAAGGAATGCACCGGGCGAGAGATGCTCTTCGAGCTTCTCTCGCACTGCGGGCTGGACCCGGCCCAGCGCGACCGCGCTCTCGATCATTCCGAGGTCGCGACATCAATGATGCCGTACGTCACGAGTCAGTTCATGCCAAGGAAAGTAACGGACCGGCCGAGGGGCATTCCCGAAGGCTGCACGAATCTGGCGTTCATCGGGCAGTTCGTCGAGGTTGACGGCGACGCCGTGTTTACGGTCGAGACCTCCGTGCGAACGGCGATGGACGCGGTCTGGGGCCTTACCCGCTTGGACAAGCCGAAGATCCGGATGTACGAGCCACTCTACAATCTACGTGCGCTCGCGGCGATGATACGCTCTCTACTACCAATGGAGGACGTCTCCCTCTCAACGCTCCCCGCCCTCCTCCATTCGGCGCCGTCGCTAGGCCACGTGGTGAAGTTCTTAAGGGGGCTCGCGCCGCCGCCGCGGTGACGGACCCTTCTTTCTGTATTTGCGCACTCCGGCCGTTCATGGGACCGGTCTGGAAGGGCAGCAAAGGTGAAGGGTCTCGGACGTCCGGTAGCGCCGGGGTTCGGGCGCCAAATGTCAGATGAACCGCTCGACTTTTGGGTCAGGCTCTCAAGCCGACTCAGACCGTCAGTGCGAACCGAAGCAATTCAGGCGACCGTCGGGCGCCCTACGGCCCCTGGATTGCTTCGTCGCTGCGCTCCTCGCAATGACGACGAAGGTTCAACCGATCGCATCATGCTCTAGTCTGTCCTCGCGTCAAAGGGATTGAACGTGCGAATGCCGAGACCCTCGAAATCTCTCGTATTGCGGGTGACGACCGTCAGGCCATGAACGGCGGCGGTGGCGGCGATCATGGCGTCTCCGATCAGATGATCCGGCCTATGGTGCATGAGGCGCGCGCAGGACCGGAACGCGCGTCCATGCTCAGGATGTTGTAAGTTCCGGCAATCTGGTCCAGCCACGTCGCGCGTGATCTCGATGCCCGCCTGGATCTCGCCGATCGTGACGGCGGAAAGATGCAAGTCCTCGTCCTTCACGCTTTCGAGCCAAGCGACAACCGCCCTGTGCGGACGGGCCCGGCGCAGCTCCGACACGACATTGGTGTCGAGGAGGTCCATTACCGCCTGACGAGATTGCGCGGCGCGCGCCTGCGGCTTCCGCCGCGTTGGGGAACGCTCAGCTCGCCTCGCGCGATGTCGGTGAGCAGCAAAGCCTTCAGGTCTGGCCTGGCTGCCCGCCTTTACCGGTACGAGAACAGCGGCGTCGGCGCCGCGCTTGGTGATCACCTGCGGCCCTTCCTTGAGACAGGTTTCCAGCATCTCGATGAACCGTGACTTCGCGTCTTGAACCGGCCAGCTCTTCACGGGGCGCCTCCAGCGGCTGAACTCGTCAGATAGCGTGTCTTAGCCGACAGGACGATCAAGGTCTGGACGCCTCGATTGTGACCTCAGTTTCGATGTCTCGCATCTCCAGGTCCGCGGTCGGCGAGGCGTGAACCGGCGCCGCGCTTGCCCCCTGATCGGCGGCCAGCACCGACGTCACCATGCGCTTTGTAAGCCGCTAACCCTCTCCGGCCTACCGCGCCAGCGGCTCAGGTTTGACAGAACCGCAGGAATGGGCGGAACATCGGCCGACACGGGAGGTCTGCGGGAAAGTGTCGATTTTCGTATTCGGGCTGCTCACAGACGCCGACGTCGCGTGGATGGCGCAGGCCGGCGTGCAGCGTCCGACAAAGGACGGGGAAATCCTGATCCAGGAGGGACGGCCGCTGGAATCGGTCATCTTCCTGTTGCAGGGCGAATGCGTGGTCACCGAGAACGCGGCGGGCGAGATTGCGCGGCTGGGGGCCGGCGAGATCGTCGGCGAAATGTCGTTTTTGGATGCCGCGCCGCCCTCCGCGACCGTGACGGCGGTCGGCGACGGACGCGCCCTTTTCCTCGACAAAGAGACGCTTGCGCGCAGGCTGGAGACAGACGCCGCCTTCGGCTGCCGCTTCTACCGCGCCCTGGCGATCTTCCTGGCGCATCGCATGCGCAGAACCATGCGGCGCATGGGCGGCGCCGGCGCGCCCGACCTTGACCCGCAAACCGCCGCCAAGGACGAACTCAATTCACGGATCCTCGACGTCGTGTCAATCGCCCGGGACCGGTTCGACCGATTGCTCAAGATGTTGGTCGGCGCTGGCTGACGAGCCTCTGGCCCTGGAACTCGGACAGCGTGGGCAGCCATTTCACGCGTTCAACTCCTCCCGCGTCACCCCTTCAAAGCCAAGAATGTAATCCGGCCCGAAGGCGAGGCTCGGGGTCTGGAAGCCGGGCTTGACCTCGCCCGCGGCGACGCGCAGGGCGGCGTCGAGACTGGTGCGGGCGGTCAGCGTATAGCCCTCCGGGGTCTTCAAGCGCGTGCGGACGGTCTCTCCCTTTGCATTCCTCGCAGCGCCGACCAGGACGGCCCGCCCTTTGCGCCGCGCCTCGTCGCTCGGGCCTTCCGGCTGAAGGTCGGCGAGGGCCTTCAACACAAGCTGCGCGGGCGAAAGAGCGAGCAGCGAACGCATGAAGCCGGGAGTGAAAGCGAGCGCCTGAAGCGCCGACGGGGCCTCGATGTGGACCTCAATGTTGGGGATGCCGGTCGAATGGAAGGCGGTCGAAACGTCGCCCCAGGGAATCTGGATCGTCGGCCGCAAGCCCCGGCCGAAATCGCACGAGCCGGTGTCAGGCCGGGCCAGCGTGACGAGCCGCCCGTTGCGGCGTGCGCGCGGAGCATCGGCGACGCCTTCGATCGCGGTCTTCATGGTCCCGCGCGAAGCATTGAACCCGGCGGAAAGATAGAGCGTCAGACGGGTGGCGTCGGGCAGCCGGAGCTTCAGATGCGCGGCGAGGCAATCGCTCGGAACGACGTCGAACCCGACGCCGGGCAGAAGCACGACGCCGGCCCGCTTCGCCTCGCCGTCGCGCGCGGCGAGCGCCTCGAACACGTCGATCTCGCCGGTGATGTCGAGATAATGCGCGCCCGACCCGAGGCACGCGTCGGCCATCGGCCGCGCCGTGGCGGAAAAGGGGCCGGCGGCGTTGAGGACGACGGCGACATCCTTGAGGGCGGCGTTGAGCCGGACGCGATCCGTGAGATCGAAGGCCCGCCATGGCAGGTCGAGCGACCTCGCGATGGCCTTCAGCCGGTTGGGGTTGCGGCCGGCGAGCAAGAGGCTTGCGCCTTTCGCCCGCGCTTCCCGCGCGATGAGCTTGCCGGTAAAGCCGGTCGCGCCATAGAGGAGGATGGGTCCTGGCATTTCGCGGCTCTCCAACGCGCCGGCCGCCCCAACTCGGAAGACCATACGCCGAAGCGCGACGGGCTCCCAGCCTGCGAGACAACCGGGAGAACGCAAGGGGCCCGACGTTCTTTCCGGACGACTTCGTCGCTGAGCCGCTCGCAAGGACGGGTCTTATGACACGAGCTTATCTGCCCTTCTTTGCAAGTTTGTACCCAAGCAGGCGGCAAAGATGGGTCATAGCCGCTTGCAGCCTCAGCTTGGCGCGTAGCCGACCGTCTGGGCGAAGGTCACGAACTGACCATCCGGCAGGCCGAGCGCCGCGGCGAGCCTCCTCTGATCGACGGAGCCGCGGAAGACGGTCGCCAGACCCTCGGACGCGCAGAACAGGTAAACGTTCTGACCAATGAAGCTGGCGTCGGCTGAAGCAAACAGTCGCCGCTCTTCCGGACCGACGTCCCCCATCCGCTCGCCGTGCGCGACATAGACAAGGTTGAGCGGCGCGGCGCCAACGAAGTCCTGTGTTCCGGTCAGCGGGCGAAGATCGCTCCTCGTATGCAGAGCCAGTGCGTGCGCCTTCGGGTCGTACAGCCAGACGCCGTCGGCCATCGCCGCATAGATGTCGATGACCATGATGTGCCGCCAATAGGGCGCGGTGCGGTCGCCGCTCGGCCGATTGACGCCGTTGGCCGCCCACAAGAGATCGGAGAGAACCTGCGGCTCGAGCGTGCGATCGGAAAAGGCGCGCGTCGAGCGGCGAAGTTTGAGGGCCTCGACCAGCGGCATGCCGCCCGACGATCTGGGCCGGGGCAGCGAGCGCAGCGCCACGTCCTCGGCTCGCGCGTCGCGCGCCACTTGGAGCGCGAGCGCGCCTGCCGCGATTGTCGCCGCGGCTTCACGTCGGGTCAGCATAAGGAGCCTCCTTTTGTCAGGACGCCGCGGCCTTCAGGATCGCCCGCTTGACCAGCGCCTCGAACATCGGCGCCTTGTATGCGTTTGCTGAAAGCGGCCTCGCCCCCTCCACAGCCGCTCGTCCGGCCTTCGCCGCGAGATTCGCCTCGACGGTGTTTCCGTTCAGCACGGCCTCCGCCGCTCGCGCCCTCCATGGCGTCGGCGCGGCTGCGCCGAGCACGATCGAGGCCCGCCTGCATATGCCGCCCGGGGTCAAGTCGAGGACAGCGGCGACGTCGGCCAGCGGCCAGTCGAAGAACTCCTTCTGCGCGAGCTTCATGTGCGTCATGCGCAAGCCAGTCGCCGGCGGCAACAGGATCGCGGTGAGGAGTTCGCCCGCCTTCAGATCGTTCTCCCGCTGCACGTCGCGATCGGGACCGACGAAGAAATCCTCCAGCGCAACGCGACGCGTTCCACCTTGACCGTCGATGAGCTCCACTTCCGCGCCCAGCGCGACAAGCGCGGTAGCGGAGGTTGAAGGGTGGACGATGGCGCAGAAGCGGTTGTCGAAGATCGCGTGATACTGGTTCTCGCCGGAAATGGCGTAGCAATGGCCGCCGCCCTTGCGCAGGCAGCGGAACTCGGCGGCGCGGAAATACCAGCATCGGGGCCTTTGCAGCAGGTTGCCGCCGATCGTCGCGACGGCCCAAATCTGCGGGCTCGCCAACTCCCCAGCCGCGCCCGCCAGCGCCGGGTAACGCTCGAGGGTCACAGGATCAGCCGCCAGACGCGCGAGCGTGACCATCGGTCCGACCCTCAGGCCTGCCTCGGCCGTCTCTTGGATCAAGTCGAGGCCGGGCGCGGCAGCAAGACTTGTCACTTCCGTCGGGACGAGCAGACCCTCTTTCATGAGGTCGAGCAGATCGATCCCGCCGGCCTTGACGACCCGCACGCTGTCGGAACCGGCGCCGCCGTCCGACGTGCACATCGCGTCCGCCACCAGCCCAGCCGCGCCCGCAGCCTCAGCGATCGTCTCAGCTCTGCGGAAAGCGAAGTTGCGCATTGGTCGATTCCTAAACCGGCAGCTTGCCGAGCGCCTCGAGCACAGAAGCGGGCGTCATCGGCAGCGAACGCAACCTCACGCCGATGGCGTTGTAGACGGCTGCGCCGATCGCCGGCGCGGTCGCGATGTTGGCCGGCTCCGCGATGCCATACGCGTCGGTCGCGCTGCGGCCCTGATAGTTTTCGAGCACCGTAACGTCGATGACCGGGACCTCGCGCGGACCGGCCACTTTATAGGCCTCGAGATTGGCGTTCACCATCCGCCCGGTGGCGCGATCGAGGATGCGATTTTCGTAAAGCGCATAGGACAGACCCATCAGAACGCCGCCCTGGATCTGGCTTTCGAGGAGGAGCGGATTCATCGGACGCCCGCAGTCCTCGACGGCGACGACCCGCTCGACCTTCACGAGCCCGGTCTCGACGTCGACCGCCACCGCCGCAAACTGCACGCCGCCGATGTCCTGTTGCGCCTGGGCGGCCTCGCCCATCGTGCGGCGGAAGCCGCCGTAGTCCTCGCTACGGGCCTCGGTCGCAGACAGCATGTCGCCCCGGATGAGCGCCGCCGCCTCGGCGAAGCTCATACCGCGCTTCGGATCGTCTCGGGTTTCGATGCGGCCGCCCCGGGCGACGAGCGCTTCCGGCGCCGTGCGGAGCGCAGGCGCCCCTTCACTGAACAATTGCTGCAGGAGTTTGAAGGCCGCGACGCGCGCCGGCGGCGTGATCGAGGCAGTCGTCCGGCTGCCGTAGGAGGGCGGGCCGGGCGGATAAGCGGTGTCGCCGATCCGCACCGTGATCTGCTCGGGCTGCAAGCCGAGCGTTTCGGCGATCGCCTGCGCGATGACGACGCCAATCCCCGAGCCAATGTCCTGAACGCTCGACAGGGCCTCGACGGACCCATCGCGCAGGATGCGAACCTCGATGAACGAGAAGGTCTGGACATTGGCGCCCCACAACGACTGCGCCATCCCCAGGCCGCGCTTGACCGGACCGGCATCGGCTCCCGGCGCATGGCGCCGCGACCAGCCGATTCTCACCGCGCCGAGCCGCCGTTCCTCTCTCCGCACCGGACTGGGATCGATGCGGTCGCGAAGCGCGAGCGGGTCGAGGCCCAGGCGCTCGGCGAGCTCGTCGATCGCCAGTTCCATGCCCCAGGCGCCGGGCGTATTCCCCGGGCCGCGCATCGCGCTGCCCGGCCCGGCGTTGGTGAAGACGTCGTACTGTGCGGATTCGAAGTTCGGGCAGTCGTAGAGCGCTTGGGCGAAATTACCAATCCCCGCGTTGAGCCCGACGCCGGCGGTGCCGTGGCTCTCGACCGAGATGGCGGTCAGCGACCCGTCCCGCCGCGCCCCGACACGGATGCGCTGTCGGGTCGCGGGCCGGTTGCCAGAATCCATCTGCTCCTCGGGCCGCGTCAGCGTGAGGCGCACCGGCGCGCCCGCCTGCCGTGACAGCGCGACCGCGAGCCGGCCGTAATTGCCGAGCGTCGACTTCGAGCCGAAACCGCCGCCCATGCCGTCGACGACGACCCGCACCTTCTCGAGCGGCAGGTCGAATGCCTTCGCGAGCTCTCGTCTCACCCCAGTCGTGAACTGGGTTGATATGTGGACAGTCAGCCCTTCGGGCCGCCAATCTGCGACGAGGCCGTGCGGCTCCATGCAGCAGTGGGTCTGAACCTGGGTCCGGTATTCGCCATCGACCACTACGTCCGCTCCGGCGAAGCCCAGCGCTACGTCGCCGCGCTGCGCCTTTATCGGACCGCGAATGTTGCCCTCGAGCGGCAGGCCGGCCTCTGCGGCAAGCTCTCCGACCGATCTTCCGGGGGCCAATTCGGCGTCGTAGACCTTGGGCGACCCGGACTTCTGCGCCTGGTCCATGTCGACGACGAATGGCAGAGGATTGTAGTCGACGCGGATGAGGCCCAGCGCTTCCTCGGCCGCCGCCATGGAAGTCGCGGCGATCGCGACGACCGGCTGCCCGACGTAGCGGACCACGGCGTGCGACGGATCGTCCAAAGGGACCGCCCGCACGATGGCGCGTACGCGCGGATCGCGCTCGGCCGCGGCAACATCGACGCCGCGCACCCGTGCGTGGGCGAGCGGCGACCGCAGAATGCGCCCGAATAGCAGGCCGGGCGGCGCGACGTCGACTGTATAGCGGGTCGCCCCTGTGACCTTGGCTCGGCCGTTCAGGCGCGGGTAGGGCTTGCCGATGACGGAAAGATCGGCGTTCGGCGGCAGAGCCGGGGGCTCGCCGACCGGGATCTCGCGTTGCTCGTCACGCAGACCCACACCGACGATCCCGACCGGAAAGGTCTCGGCTCGCGTTGCGCCGCTCTCGGCCATGGCTCAACCTCTTCGCGCTTTGGCGGCGTCCAGCGTCGCCGCGACGACATGGGGATAACTCCCGCACCGGCAGATATGGCCGCCGATCGCGCGCTTGACGTCCTCGTCGGTGGGATTGGCGTTTCGTTCAAGGAGAGCGGCCGCGCTCATCGCCATGCCCGGCGTGCAGAAGCCGCACTGCATCGCGTCATGGGCGACAAATGCCGCCTGGACGGGATGAAGTTTGTCACCGTGGGCCAAGCCTTCGATTGTCATGACGGCGCGCGAGCCCACCTCGACCGCAAGCATCATACAGGAGGCGACTGGCGTTCGATCGAGCCAGACGGTGCAGGCTGAGCACGCGCCTCGGTTGCAGCCGATCTTGGTCCCGGTCATCCCGAGCGGGCCGCGAAGGGCTTCGGCGAGAATCATGCGCGACTCGACCCTCAGCGGGCGATCCAAGCCGTTCACGTTGAGGGTGATGTCGTGCGTCACCGCGCTCGAAGACGCCGGTGCGCGGGCGTCGCCTGCGTACGCTGGCGAAATCCAGCCTAGCGTTTCCGCACCCACCGTCGCATGAATCGATCCGACGAGAACTTCACGACGGGAAAATCCTGTCATCCAAATGCCTCAGCGCTTGCGGTCGCTTTGATGAGCAGCCCGCCTCGCCCTCTATTCCCCAAGCTCGTCGATCACGCGCAGGAAGCAATTGAGCCAAATCAACCAGGAGGCGCGCTCTCGTAATTGTGAAGACCGAGTAAGGGGCTTCTGCCCCTCAAGAAAATGTGCAGCTCGTCCCCGCGGCGCGCGCCATCCCCAAACAGGTCCGATGTCGCGCCAACAGATAGGTCAGCATCCGCTCCTCAAACCAATGGCCGCAAGGGCGCGAAAGGACGAACGCTCGCACGGTAGGTCGGCGAGCCAGGTGAGCGGTCCAACACGCTCTGGCGGATCGCCCGCCGCATCCCCAAATCAACCGCAAAGGGCAGGAGCAGTTCATGCAAGGGTTTCTCATTCGCGCCGTGGTCGTGGCGATCGGGCTCTGGCTCGCCTCGCAGATCGTGCCCGGCGTGCGTTTTCTGACGCCCGGGAGCCTGATCGCGGCGGCGCTGCTGCTCGGCATCGTCAACGCGATCGTCCGGCCGATCCTGGTCATCCTCACCTTCCCGATCACGCTGATCACGCTCGGGCTGTTTTTGCTCGTCATCAACGGATTGATGATCGAACTCGTCGCCTATTTTCTCCACGGCTTCGTCGTGACCGGCTTCTGGCCGGCGTTCTTCGCTGCGATCGTTGTCGGCCTCACGAGCTGGGTGATGTCGGGCTGGATCGGCGGCCCGCCGCACGGGCGGATCGACGTCATCACGATGCGGCGGACCGGCCCCGGGCGGTGGGAGTAGCGCGGGTCTTCGTCCTCGCGCCGGACCGAAGCGCTCTCGCCGGCGAGCCAGTCCGTGGCGTTTCCGCCCGTGGCCGATGACCAACATTTCGTCTCCGGCCTCACGCCAGCCTCGCCACGGCGACTTCGCCGTCGGCGACGTAATGGTTGACCCTGCCGAAGTTCAGGCGCTCGCCCTCCTGATGCCAGGTCACCTCGCCGATGACGCTCGACCGTTTCAGCTCCGCGATGATGAAATCGCGTTCGGCGTTGGCGTCATTGTCGGTCGCATGCGTGACCTGGAAGGTGAATTTCGTCAGCGAGAAGCCGGTGTCCCTTGTGCCGGCGCCGATCCAGAGCGCGGTCTCCTGCAGCGGCGGGCAGTCGGCGTTGAGCCAGAAGGCGGGGTTATTGAGGGGCTCCGCGGCGCGCTCGGCGCTCAGCGCCCAGAACCTGATATGGTGGCGCTTGCGCGGGCTGCCGTCGATCGCCTTCTCGAAGCCGACGTCCTGGCCGCGCCCGAACAGGAAGAGGGTGCTGAACGGAGCGGCCGGGTAGGGGCGGTTCAGGACGAAGGCGACCACCATCGCCCATGAGCTTTTGAGACCGAGCCGATCGGCTTCCGTCCATCCGGCGCTGGCGAACGCCTCGCGCAATTGTGCGAACGTGCCGACCAGCGCCAGGTTGACCGGGTCGCCCGGAAAGCCGTCGCTGGTCAGGGTGAAACTCGGTACGCTTTTGCGCTGCATGATCTTGAGGCTCATCCGCACGACGCGCGGCAGGACGACATAGGCCGCGACGCCGTAGGTGAGGGCCACCGCGAGGATCCAGGGAAGCCGTTGGTCGGTGATCCTGAAGACGACGAAAACGATGAACCAGACGGCGACGAATCCGAGGCCGAGAACCAGCAGCCGTCGAATAAGCCGAACGAGAAACTTCAAGTCGCAGCCTTTCCTTGTCCCGGCTGGGGTCGACCCCGCGTCGGCTCGAATTCTGCCCGCCGCGGCATGGCGCGGCAAGGGTCGAGAGGCGAGGCTTGGCGGCGGCGCACGACCGCCGGACTTGCTTCGCCCGCCCTCAATGCCCTTAGGTGCGGGAAGCGGGCAGGCCCGATCCATTCGCGCCAAAGCTCGCTTTTGACCGCGGGGACCCTCTGGAGCGACGATTGAGCGAGGCGGCTTACGACTATGTGATCGTCGGCGCCGGCTCGGCCGGCTCGGCGCTTGCCGACCGCCTGAGCGAGGACGGGCGCAGCACCGTGCTGGTGCTCGAATTCGGCGGCTCCGACCGCGCGCTGATCATCCAGATGCCGGCCGCGCTGGCGCTGCCGATGAACTCCAGGACCTACAATTGGGGCTATCGCAGCGAGCCCGAGCCGCATCTCGGCGGCCGCCGGGTCAATTGCCCGCGCGGCAAAGTGCTCGGCGGATCGTCGTCGATCAACGGACTGGTCTACGTGCGCGGCAATCCGCTCGATTTCGAGCGATGGGAGGCGGAAGGCGCCAAGGGCTGGTCTTACGCCAATGTCCTTCCCTACTTTCGCCGGGCGGAGAGTTTTCAAGGCGGCGGCGACGCCTATCGGGGACATGACGGGCCGCTCGCGACGTCGCGCGGCCTCAAGCAGAGCCCGCTCTACCAGGCCTTCATCGAGGCCGGCCGGCAGGCCGGCTACGCGGTCAGCGCCGATCTCAACGGCGAGCGTCAGGAGGGGTTCGGCTGGTTCGACATGACAGTGAAGAACGGCGTGCGCTGGTCGACCGCCAACGCCTATCTGCGGCCGGCGATGAAGCGGCCGAATGTGACGGTCCTGACCCATGCGCTGGCGGCCCGCGTGGCGTTCGACGGCCGCCGGGCGACCGGGGTCCACTATCGCCGCGGCGGCCGGGACGATCTGGCGAGGGCGAAGCGGGAGGTGATCCTCTGCGGCGGTCCGATCAATTCCCCGCAGCTCCTCAAGCTTTCGGGGATCGGCGCGGCGGCGGAGCTGGGGGCGCTCGGAATCGACGTCGTCGCCGACCGTCCGGGGGTCGGCGAAAACCTGCAAGACCATCTCGAGTTTTATTTTCAGGTCGCCTCGAAGCAGCCGATCACGCTCTATGGCCACACCGGCCTTGTCGCGCGCGCCTGGGTCGGCCTCAATTGGCTGACCCGCGGACGCGGCCTCGGCGCCTCCAATCATTTCGAGGCCGGCGGCTTCATCCGTTCGCGCGCCGGCGTCAGCTATCCCGACATCCAGTTTCATTTCCTGCCGATGGCGGTCGCTTACGACGGCTCGGCGCTCGCCAGGGAGCACGGCTTTCAGGCGCATGTCGGGCCGATGCGATCGAAGAGCCGCGGCTCGGTGCGGCTCGCTTCGCGCGACCCGGCCGAGCCGCCAAAAATCCAGTTCAACTACATGAGCCATCCCGACGACTGGGTCGAGATGCGGGCCTGCGTGAGGCTCACCCGCGAGATTTTCGCGCAAAAGGCCTTCGATCCCTATCGCGGCCGGGAAATCCTGCCCGGCGCGGACTGCGTCGGCGACGAGGCGATCGACGCTTTCGTGCGCGAGCATGTCGAAAGCGCCTACCATCCGTGCGGCACTTGCAGGATGGGCGCGCCCGACGATCCGTGCGCCGTCGTCGATCCTCAGGCGCGGGTTATCGGCGCCGAGGCGCTGCGCGTCGTCGATTCGTCGATCATGCCCTCGATCACCAACGGCAATCTCAATGCGCCGACGATCATGATCGCCGAAAAGGCCTCGGACCTGATCCGCGGACGCGATCCGCTCCCGGCGTCGAACGCGCCCTATGCCGTCGCGAAGGACTGGGAGACGCGGCAGCGGTAGTTGCATTGTCACCCCCGCGAACGCGGGGGGTCCAAGTCGCTGGAACTGGCGGGCGTTGGTTCGCGACACCTGGACGCCCGCGTGCGCGGGCATGACAAGGAGGTGTTCGGGGCCGCAATTTTGTGGGTTCAAATCGGCGCGCCGCTGTCGCAATGTCCGGGATCGAACAACCGTCCGCGCCCGAGGGAACGCCTGATGTCCGAACACGCTTCCACCGCCCGGGAGCCGCGCCGCGGGCGCGAGGCGCGCCGATCCGCCCGCGCCCAGCGTTCGGCCGCCTCGACGCCCTACATCACGCGCAAAATTCCGCTGACCGAGATGCTGAGCGAAGAGGGGCTCGCGATCATCGAGGGCAACGCCGAGGTGCTGCTCGAGGAAATCGGCATCGAGTTCCGTGACTTTCCGCGCGCGCTCGATCTCTTTCGCGCCGCAGGCTGCGACGTCAAGGGCGAGCGGGTACGCTTTCCGCGGGGCCTCGCGCGACGCCTTTGCGCGACGGCGCCGCCGCGTTACGTGCAGCACGCGCGCAATCCGGAGCGCAATGTCGTCATCGGGGGCGACGCGATGGTGTTCGCGCCGAATTACGGCTCTCCCTTCGTCCACGATCTCGACAAGGGCCGCCGCTACGGCACGATCGAGGACTTCCAGAACTTCGTCAAACTCGCCTATCTGAGCCCCTACATCCACCATTCGGGCGGGACCCTCTGCGAGCCGGTCGATCTGCCGGTCAACAAGCGGCATTTTGAGATGGTCTACGCCCATCTCAAATATTCCGACAAGCCGTTCATGGGCTCGGTGACCAAGCCGGAGCGCGCCGCGGACAGCGTGCGCATCTGCGAGCTTCTGTTCGGCGAGGACTTCGTCCGCGACCACACCGTGCTGACCAGCCTGATCAACGCCAATTCGCCGCTCGTCTGGGATTTCGACCATGCTCGGCGCGGCGGAGGTCTACGCCCGCGCCAACCAGGCCTGCATCATCACGCCCTTCATCCTGTCGGGCGCCATGAGTCCGGTCACCGTCGCCGGCACGCTGACGCAGGTGCTGGCCGAGGTGATGGCCGGGACCGCCTTCTGCCAGCTCACCCGTCCGGGCGCGCCGGTCGTCTTCGGCACGTTCGTCTCGACCCTCTCCATGCAGTCCGGCGCGCCGACCTTCGGCACGCCGGAGGCGGCGCTGGCGATCTACGGCGCGGCGCAGCTGGCGCGGCGGATGAACATGCCGTTCCGCACCGGCGGCTCGCTCTGCGCCTCGAAGATCCCGGACGCGCAGGCGGCTTACGAAAGCGCCCAGACGCTGGTTCCGACCGTGCTGGCGGGGGCCAATTTCGTCCTGCACGCCGCCGGCTGGCTCGAAGGCGGGCTCGCGGCTTCTTATGAAAAGTTCGTCATGGACTTCGACCAGCTCGGGGCGATGCATGTGCTGGCCAAAGGCGTCGACCTCAGCGAGAACGGCCAGGGGATGGAGGCCTTCCGGCAGATCGAGCCGGGCGGGCATTTCCTCGGTTGCGCCCATACCCAGGCGAATTTCGAGACCGCCTTCTACCGTTCGAGCGTCGCCGACAACAATTCGGTCGAGCAGTGGATGGAGGAAGGCTCGAAGGACGCGGCGACGCGCGCCAACGCCTTGTGGAAGACGATGCTCGCCGAATATGAAGCGCCGCCGCTCGACCCGGCGACCGACGAAGCGATCCGCGCCTTCATCGACGAGCGCAAGGCGTCGATGCCGGATGCGACCTATTGATCCCTTCGCCCGCGTAGCGGGAGAAGGTGGACGCGCCGAAGGCGCGGCCGGATGAGGGTTTGATGCACGGCGCTTACCCTCACCCGGCCCTTCGGGCCACCCTCTCCCGCTTGCGGGAGAGGGGATCGCAGACTGAGGGACTCTCATGAGAACGCATGCGCGGGCGGTGGTGATCGGCGGGGGCGTCGTGGGCGTCTCGACGCTCTACCATCTCGTCAGAAAAGGCTGGACGGACAGCGTGCTCGTCGAGCGCAGGGAGCTGACTTCCGGCTCGACGTGGCACGCGGCCGGCCTCCTGCCGCTGTTCAACCTGAGCTACTCGGTCGGCCAGATCCACAAGTACTCCGTCGCGCTCTACCGGACGCTGGAGAAGGAGACCGGCCTCGACGTCGGGCTCCGGCAGGTCTCCAACATCCGGCTGGCGCGCACCCGCGATCGGCTCGACGAGTACAATTATTACGCCGGCGTCGCCGCCACGATCGGCGGGATCGAAGTGAAGTTCCTTAACCCGCGCGAGCTCAAAGACATCTGGCCGCTCTGCGACGTCGATGGAATCCTCGGCGCGATCCAGCATCCCGAGGACGGCTATATCCAGCCGGCCGATCTGACCCAGGCGCTGGCGCGCGGGGCCCGCGACCGGGGCGGCGAGATCAACCGCCAGACGACGGTGACGGCAATCGAACGGCAGCCGAGCGGCGAGTGGAAGGTCGTCACCGACAAGGGCGAGATCGTCTGCGAGCACCTGGTGTCGGCTTCCGGAAACTTCGCCCGCCAGACCGGCCGCATGGTTGGAATCAATATTCCGGTCGTCCCGGTGCAGCACCAATACATCGTCACCGAGGCGCATCCGGCAATCCTGAAACGCAAGGCGCAAGGCCTGCCGGAAATGGGCGTCTTACGCGAGTCCGATTCGTCCTGGTACATGCGTGAGGAAGCCGGCGGCCTGCTGCTTGGCCCCTACGAAACCGGCGCGCCGGCCTGCTACGTGCAGGGGCCTTCGGCGGACAGCGAATACGAGCTCTTTCCCGAGGACCTCGATCGCCTCGCCCCGCATATCGAGACGGCGATCGTGCGCGTGCCGGCCTTCGGCGAGGTCGGCGTCAAGAAAGTCTACAACGGCGCCATCGCCTATACGCCGGACGGCTCGCCGATCGTCGGCCCGGCCCCCGGAGTTCGGAATTTTTGGCTGAACGAGGGCCACTCGTTCGGCGTCACCGCGGCCGGCGGAGCGGGCTGGCAGCTCGCCGAATGGATCGTCGAGGGCGAGCCGACCATCGACATGCTGGGCGTCGATCCGCGCCGCTTCGGCCCCTATGCGCAGACGGGCTACCTCATCGAAAAGAACGAGGAGGCCTACGCCAAAGTCTTCACCGTGCACTACCCCAACGAAGAGCGGATCGCCGCGCGGCCGTTGCGCCAGACCCCGTGCTACGACCGGATGAAGGCTCTCGGCGCGGTGTTCGGCTCGGTCTATGGCTGGGAGCGGCCGAATTTCTTCGTCTCTCCTGGCTACGGCCTCAACGAGGATGATCTCGCCAAGCCGGATGTGCTCCTGAACCAGAACCACCCGGCGACCAAGGCGGGCGAGCGCCCGCGCGAAAAATGGAGCTTTCGCCGGTCCAACGATTTCGATTTCGTCGGCGCGGAATGCCGCAATGTGCATGACAACGTCGGTTTGCAGGATATGTCGGCCTTCGCCAAGGTCGAGGTTTCCGGGCCGGGGGCCGAACGCTGGCTCGATTTCATCCTGACCAATCGAATCCCGAAAGCGATCGGCCGCGTCACGCTGACCTATCTGCTCACGGCGCGCGGCGGCGTCAGGGCCGAATTCACCCTGACCAGGATCGGCCCGCAGCGCTTCTATCTGGTGTCGGCCGGAGCTCTCGAGACGCATGATTTCGACACGCTCGAGAAGCTTCTTCCCGGCGACGGAAGCGTCCGCCTCGACAGGGTGACGACCCAGCGCGGGGTGCTCGTGCTGGCGGGTCCGCGATCGCGCGACGTGCTGGCGAAGGTTACCGATATCGACGTCTCCGACAAGGCGTTCCCGTGGCTCGCCGCCCGGCATTGCTCGGTGCGCGCCGCGGGACTCGTCGCGATGCGCGTCAATTTCGTCGGCGAACTCGGCTACGAATTGCACCATCCGATCGAGACGCAGAATTATGTGTTCGACGCCCTGATGGAGGCGGGCGGCGAATATGGAATCAGGCCGTTCGGCATTCGCGCCATGGATTCGCTCAGGCTGGAGAAATCCTACAAGCTCGTCGGGCGCGAACTGTCGATCGAATACGCGGCGCTCGAATCCGGGCTCGAGCGCTTCGTCGACTTCGACAAGGGGCCGTTTCTCGGCCGCGACGCTCTCGTCACCTGGTGCGGCAAGGGTTTTGAGAACAAGCTCGTCACGCTCGAAGTCCTCGGCGTGACAGATGCTGATGCGCGCGGCTCGGAGCCGGTGGCGAAAGACGGCAGGCCGGTCGGCCGCACCACGTCGGGCGGATTTGGCTGGCGCACCGGCAAGTCGCTTGCGCTGGCGATGGTCAGGCCGGAGTACGCCGCGCCGGGAACCGAGGTCGACGTCCGCGTGCTTGGCCAAAACCTTCGCGCCGTGGTCATCGCCGACAGTCCGCATGATCCGCAGAATAAGGCGCTGCGGTCATAGGGCGGATTCCCCTCTCCGGTTCGGACCCGACGGGAGAGGGGAACGCGTGGTCCTCGTCGTCCAGCGGCGCTGATCGCGCCTCCCGCCGATCGCCGCCGTCACGCCGGCAGCGCGACGCCGGAGATTCTTGCGCATTCGGCGACGAACTGATCCTGCACCTGCGCGTCGCGCGCGACCGGGTTCGGCGCGCGAAGCTGCTGGTGGTAGAAATATTCGCCGCTCGACCGGGCCAGCGGATCGTCGCTGACCGCCAGCCAGACCTGGGTCAGATGCGCCTTGCTCAGATCGCCGGGCGCCGAAGGTCCGCCCATCTTGGTCGCCACCCAGCCGGGCTCGAGCGCGTTGGACAGCACGTCCGGCCAGCGCCGCGCGACCGCGAAAGCGAGCACGACGTCGTACAGCTTGCTCTCGGCATAGGCCGACGAGCCGCTCCACGAGCGCTTGGTCCACAAGAGATCGTCCACGCGCGGCGCAGCGCTATGGTGCATGCCGGAACTGAGATAGATCAGCCGGCCCGGCCTTTGGATCAGCGCGGTCAAGAGATAGGGCGCGAGAACATTGACCGCGAACACATTCGGCACGCCCCGCTCCGTTTCGATCCGTTGCGGCTCGCGGTAGCCGATTCCCGCATTGTGGATCACGGCGTCGAAGCGGCCGAGCCTGTTGACCTGCTCGGCGACGCTTTTCGCGCCGGCGATGGTCGAGAAATCGCCTGAAACGGCGCCCTTCGCCTTCGGCGCCGCCGTCAACGCGTCGCGGCGGCGCGCGTCGTTCCGACCGTGCAGCACGACCTCGTGACCCTGCTCGATCAGGAGTTTCGCCGCCATCAGGCCAAGCCCGTCCGACGACCCTGTGACGAATACCCGCGCCATTGCCATTCCTCCACTGATCCCTCACGTTTGCCGGGGCCGCCGCTCTTCCCCGCCGCCCCGCGTGATCAACCGCGCGCTGCGCTGATCGCGCGCATAAATCCACAGCCAGTTGAGCGCCACGCTGAGCCGGTTGCGGACGCCGATCAGGAAATAGATGTGGGCGAAGCCCCATAGCCACCAGGCGATGGCGCCGTGCAGTTTGATCCAGCCGAAGTCGATCACGGCGCGCCGCTTGCCGATCGTCGCCAGGTCTCCGGCGTGACGGTAGTGAAAGGGAGCCGGCGCGGGCCGGCCGCTCAGCCTCGCCCTGATGACCCCGGCGACGTACTTTCCCTCCTGTTTGGCGGCCGGCGCGATCCCTGGAACCGGCCGTCCGTCCGGACGGGCGATGGTCGCCGCGTCGCCGATGGCAAAAATCTCCGGACGCCCCGGGACGGTCAGGTCCGGCTCGACCTTCAGGCGCCCGGCCCGGTCCGCCGGAGCCTCGAGCCATTTCGCGGCCGGCGAAGACTGAACGCCAGCCGCCCAGATGACGGTCGCGGCCGCCAGGCTCTTGCCGCCGTAAACAACGCCCTCGGCGGTGCATTCGGTGACCGCCTGTCCGAGCGCCACCTCGACGCCCAGCCCTTCGAGCGCCTTCTGCGCATAGGCTGACAAATCCACGGCCAGGGCGGGGAGCACGCGAGGGCCCGCCTCGATCAGGACGATCCGCGTCTTTCTCGTGTCGATGGCGCGGAAGTCCCCAGGCAGGGTGGCGCGCGCAAGTTCGGCGATCATGCCGGCGAGTTCGACGCCGGTCGGACCGGCGCCGACGATGACGAAGGTCATCAGCGCAGCGCGCTCGTGGGCGGCGCATTCGCGCTCGGCCCGCTCGAAGGCGAGGAGAATGAGGCTTCTGATGGCGGTCGCGTCCTCGAGCGTTTTCAGGCCCGGCGCGAACGGCTCCCAATCGTCATGGCCGAAATAAGCGTGGCGGGCGCCCGTCGCCAGCACCAGCGTATCGTAGGCGAGCGTCGAACCGTCGTCGAGCCGAACCTGCCGCGCCTCTTTGTCGATGGTCTCGACCGACGCGAGCAATGTCGCGACCTCCCGCCGTTTGCTGAACAGATGCCGGATCGGCCAGGCGATCTCCGATGTCGCCAGCGAGGCGGTCGCGACCTGGTAGAGAAGGGGCTGAAACAGGTGATGATTGCGCCGGTCAACCACGGTGATGCGAACCGGCGCGCCGGCGAGATGGCGCACGGTTTCGAGCCCGCCGAAACCGGCGCCGACCACGACGACGTGATGAGGGCTCAAGGGTTCATCCGCCCGACCTCAGACCTCAGTTTATATAGGTTCGACAGATTCGAATCGAATTTCTGGCGTGATTGTTCCTTTCGTTCGAAACTCGCTCATCGCATCAAGTCGACGGCGAAGACGCATCGTCCCGGCCTTTGCGCCCGGCGGGCATGATGGCCGGGCCGGCGGCGTCGGTCGAGAGGCAAAATACGGGCGAAGGCTTCGCTTGATTGGGCGGGACGTCTGGTCATCGGCCTGCCTCCGGGCGCGGCGGCGGCCGGCGCCAGGCGGCTTCGTTTCACTCGGCGCTACGAAGTTCGATGATGCAGAGCGATGATGCCGATGAGGATGGCGATCAGGGAGATCCAGGTCGCCAGGTTGACCGCAACCGCCCGCCGCGCGCTCTTCCGCTCCACCCAGGTGCGCGGTTTGATTCCCTTGACGAGGAAGACGACCTGCGCGGCCAAATTGACGCATGCGATATTGGCGATAAGGAGCATCGCCGCGCCGGCGGCGAGGTCCGGACGGCGCGCGGCCGCCATGATGCCGACGGTGGCGGCCGGCGGAAGCAATGCGACCGCGACCATGACGCCGACGAGCGTGCTCGAAAGGCCGGTCGTAACCGACAGCGCGGCGGCCGCGCCCGAGGCGAGCGCGAGGGCGAATCCCGCGTAATCGAGGGACGTGCGCGTCATGAGCTCGTGGCTCCCCGTGTTCACCGGAGTGAACATCGCGAGGCCTGCCGCGATCATCACGCTCAGCGCGATTCCCGCGACGTTCGATTTGCCCGCCGTCAGCATCAGCCCCCGATCGCCGATCGCGGCGCCGAACGCGAAGGCGATATTGGGTCCAAGCAGAGGCGCGATGACCATGGCGCCGATCAGGACCGAGACGCTGTCCGTCTCCAGACCGACCGAGGCGACCACCGTCGAAAGGAGGACCAGCAGGAGGAAGTTGGCGTCCATCCGCGCGCCGCCCTCGACCAGATGATAGAGTTCCTCGCGCGACGCCCGCGCGCTGTCGTCGCGCTTCGCCGCCTCGACTTCCTCGTTCGACTGTTCGGACTGCTTTTCCGCCGCGTAGGGCACGACGGTGTCGACCTGCTGAACGGCGATGCGCCAGTTTTCCGACTTGCCGAGCGCGCTCTGCAGACGGTCGATGAGCTTCTGGCGATCGACCTCTCCGATGAGCAGGGTGATCGGGCGCCGCCCGTCCTCGAGGGCGCTCCCGACCCAGACGTCGTCGACGCTCCATTCCTCGGCGATTGCCTTGATCGCGGCGACTCGATCTTCGGGGGTCGCGATTTCAACGCGTTTGAACGCCATCGGATCGTCTCACGAAGGCCTCGAGGCCTGTCTCTCGTCGGCGCCTGCGGCCGTAGGCATCTTTTCCGGCGGCGGCCCCGCATTGTTGCGGCGGCGTTCTCCCTCCAAAACTGGCCCGGCTCTCACGCCGGATAGCGGCGCTCGGCTTCGCGGATTCGGCCGGCGTTCCCCAGTTCGATGATGTAGCTGAAGTCCTTCTCGGTATCGAGATAATAGTGCTCGTCGTCGTCGAACCGGCCGCTCTGGATGACCGGATAGCCGCGACGGGCGAAATCTTCGACCGCCTTTTTGCAGTCGGCGAAGTAGAGCTTGATGTGGTGCATGCCCTCGCCGCGCCGCTCCAGATGTTCGTCGTAGATGCTGTACCCCCGCAGGGGCTGGATCAGCTCGAGCTGCGTGTCGCCGCTCCACGTGATCGCGATCAGGCAGGAATGCGTCGCGGGCTTGCCGCGGTAGAGGTAGTCGCGCACTTTCTCGGGATTGAAGGTGTATATATCCCACGGCCCGAGGCCGAAATTCTCCCAGTGGCGCTTCATCGCCAGATCGAGATCGCGAACGACATGGGCCACTTGCATGGTGGCGCCTTCCTTGAACGCGCGCATGAGTTTCTCTTCCTCCGCTCCCTGCTTTGACCGCAGGGTTTTGTTCGCCTTTTCTTGCACCCGTCGTCGATCTGCGGCAATTGCCGAGGCTCGGACGCTTCCCGCATGGGTGATGTCCTCGAGTCGCCCGGAAGATCCAATAAGTGAAAATATTGAAGCTTTCACAATTGGTTACGGGACGACGGCAAAACAATCATTTCCGGGGATCGGGATTCCATGGTACATTCGTTTCGCTGATCCAATGGCAGCCGATCGCCAAATCGGAGCACCGCCGCCGAGTCCGTTACATGGCGCGGTAGGATCGCGAATTCCCCCGGACGGGCGACGATGTCGCTCGGATAGAGCCGAACCGGCCAGGAGAATCGGAATCTTTGCTCCGCACGATCGTTGATCTCCTGGGCCGCGGCCCGCGGTCGCAAATGGCGCCGGAACGCATTGAAAAAGCGAGAATCGCGTCCCGAGATGGCGCCCGCTCTCGATCAACCGTCGCCCTCTCGGTCGCGCCGCGCGGTCGGGCGAAGGAACGATTGCGTTCGACGGCGGTTCGCAGGCGGGCGCCGACGGATCGTGGGAAGGCATGCAAGTGCGGGTTCTCTATCTCTATTGTCATCCCCTCCCGGACAGCTTCCACGCTGCGATTCGCGCCGCCGCGCTGAACGCGCTGAAGGGAGGCCGGCATTCCATCGACCTGCTCGATCTCTATGCGGAGGGGTTTCAGCCGGCGCTGACGGCAGACGAGCGCCGGCATTATTTCGAGTCGCCGCGCAATCAACTCGGTCTCGAAGCCTACGTGGAACGGGTGAAGGCCGCAGAAGCGTTGCTCGTACAATACCCCGCCTGGTGTTTTGGACCGCCTGCGATGCTCAAGGGATTCTTTGATCGGCTCCTGATTCCTGGCGTCGCCTACGAGACGTCGAACCCCAGGCGCGCCAGGCCGTCGCTCGACAACCTCAGCAGGATCGTCGGCGTCGTCACGTACGGGCAGCCATGGTCGGCGGCGTTCTGGATGGCGATGGACCGCGCAAGACAATCACGCGCTTCCTGCCCTGGTTCGCCAACGGCAAGGCGAAGTCCGAATACCACGCCCTCTACAACGTCGACCAATCGACCGATGCGACGCGCCGCGCCTTCGTCGCCCGGGTCGAAAGAGCGTTACGCGCCTTGTGAGGTTGAAACCGCTACCGCCGGAACTCGGCCTTTAGCGCCGCGTAGAGCGCGGTGAGTCGATGCCTTTGCCTGGCGAAGGCGACCGCCAGCTGCGGATCCGGCCGCGTCTCGTCGGCGATCTTCGGCGGTCGGCAGACGGCTTCGGCCGGTTCGCCCGTCGCCCCCAGGCGCGCAAGTCGCGCGGCGCCAAAGGCGGGGCCGGTCTCGCCGCCCTGCATGCGGAGCACAGTGAAGCCGGTCGCGGCGGCGATCATGCGCGTCCAGAGGGCGCTTTTGGCTCCGCCCCCGATGAGGCCGACACGTTCGATTGCTGCGCCGGCCGCGTGCAGGCTGTCGCGCGCGTCGGCGAGCGTCAGCGCGACGCCCTCCATCACGGCGCGGGCGACGTCGGCGCGGGTCGTCGTCTCCGCCATGCCGAACAGCACGCCGCGGGCGTTGGGATCGTCGAGCGGAGTGCGCTCGCCGGACAGGTAAGGCAGGAACAGGAGGCCGCCTGGCCCTCGGTATCCGTCCGCCGCACTGTGTTCGAGGGATTCGGGCGTCTCGCCGAGCAGGCGTCCGGCGAAGGCGAGCGCTCCGGCGCCGTTCAGCATGGCGGCCATGGCGTACCAGCGGCCGGGCAGGGCGTGCGCGAAACTGTGCACCAATTGGTCCGGCGCCCGGAGATAGCGGTCCGTGGCGACGATGAGCTGGGTCGCCGTGCCAAGAGAGATGAAGGCTTCGCCGGGCGCGATCGCGCCAAGACCCACCGCGCCCACGGCCGCGTCGCCGCCGCCGGCGACCACCAGGGCGTGCGGCAGCCCGAACTCGGCGGCAGCCGCCGGTCGAAGCCTGCCGACGGCGGACGACCCCTCGAAGAGCGCCGGCATCCATGCCGGCTCCGCACGGCAGGCGGCGAGCGCTTCGTTCGACCAGATCCGGGCGGCCTCGTCGAGCATCCAGGTTCCAGCGGCGTCGCTCATGTCGGTGCCGCGCTCGCCGCAGAGCGCGAGGCGCAAGTAGTCCTTCGGCGCAAGCACACAATCGATTTGGCTGCGCCGTTCGGGCTCGCGGCGGCTCAGCCACAGGAGCTTCGGCCCGGTGAAGCCAGGCATCGGCTTCACCCCGACCACGCCCGAAAGCGTTGGATGGTCGCGGGCAAGCTCGGCGGCTTCAGCATGCGCCCTGCCGTCGTTATGCAAGATCGCCGGGCGCACCGGCTTGTCCGACCGGTCGAGCGCGACGGCGCCGTGCATCTGGCCGGAAAAGCCGATCGCGCGCACGGCGCCGAGCGCCTTTGGGTCCGCAGCCCGAAGGTCGGCGATCGCGCCAGCCATCGCGGCGCGCCAGACGTCTGGATCCTGCTCCGACCAGCCGGGCTTTGGGCGGTCCGGGGAATAGGCGCGCGACGCGCTCGCGACCGGCGCGTCCCGCTCGTCGACCAACAGGGCTTTAAGTCCGGATGTGCCGCAGTCCAGCCCGAGATACATCGGTCAAGGATGCGCTGATCTTGAGCCGTTCACAAGCTCCCAATCGCACCCAATCAGAGCGTAGCCTTGCCCGAGTTCCCGACATGCGAAAGAATTGTGGGTTGGCCAGCCGCTGGCCTTCGCGTGGCCGCGCCACTGCCAAGGAGACAGAGAATCCTCTTCCCCGTCGTCTCCCACTTCAAGAACACGCTGGAGAATGTAGCGCAATCCGGTGAGGATCGGCGTATCCGCGCCGCGAACCGCTGCGTCCACCCCTTCCCAATCGCGATCTCGAGCTTTTCGCGCGAACTCGCAAACCAGTCGCGACGCGAGCACGCCGCTCGACAGGTTACGGTCAGCCGCCTCACGCGAAAACTGGTCGGCGAAATCGCCGCCGATCGAGGCGATCGCAGCCCGGGCGACGTGCGGATTGGAGCAGGTAGCAATAATCTCGCGTGCGATCACAAGGCCCTCCCGGAGCTCGGCTGACCTGCTACTTTTGGCGAATGAATTTGTTCTCAGCGTGGCGTTTCTTGATTCCGGCGAAGTGTTTGCCGCACGCGACAGCAGAATTGTCAACTCCTCTAGTTCATCGATTCGTTGAAACCGATCCTATGCGCGGGATTCATTTTTCCCGACATGGCTTGTAGCCTTGCTGGTTTGATTCTGGAAGCAGGGTTTGAGGACATGGCGGGACGGCGGAAGGCGATCGAATTGGCAATTGGCAAGGCGGATTTGGCGGCGTTGCGCGCGAGACCGAAGTCTCCCGATGGCTGTTGCAGTCGAAATCGGCGCTCACCGCGGCGGCGATCATCAGGACCGTCGCGGCGACGCCAACGACGGCGTCCATCGCGAGACCAGTTCCGAAAACTGCGCTACGACTGAAGTGGGCCCATGCCTCGGGGCCGAATGCCTGCCAGACGGGCGTCCCGACCGCCGAGCGTTCGAGCGCGGCGCCGGCCAACCACCCGCTCAGGACGGTCGCAGCGGCGAGCAGAGAAACCGTGCGCGCATTGGTCATTGCTGACCCTTCTCGCGCTCTCGACGCCTTCAGCTTTGCAGGGCGCCCGACGCGGGCGATGCTCCGAATGCGACGCGCGGCTGGGTTCCAAGACGAGCGCGAAGCCGCGACCGGGAAATCCCGTAGCCTTAAATCGCCGCCATGGTCACAATGTTCCCTTAAGCGCCTGCGAACGGGAAAGGCGGATTCCGACACGATTGCGCGGTTCGCCAAACCGACGGGCCGCTCCGTCAAAAAGCACGCGCTCAAGCAACCTTTGATCCGGCGCCGAAGCGGATGGTCCGGGCTCTCGCGTGTGGTCAGGTCAACTGGCGCGCCGACGCGGCGTTCAACACGGCCATCCATCGGGAACTGCGCAGGTTACGCCGGCGCATCTCGAAGCGACCTTGCTACGCCTCCTCCTATCGCCAATCCTCGCACATCAGGCCGTCGACGCGATTATCGTTTCTGGGACGATTTTCAATCAGCCTTCGCAGCGGGAGCCAGCGCAACGGCAGCCTCCGTTGTGAGCAGGAGGAAGGTGAAGGTCTCCTGAAGGTACAAGCGGATGACCGCATCGGTGTGGCTCAAATACCCGATCGATATGTCCTGGCCGATGTGCAAGCCGAAGTCGCCGCCCCGGGTCGTGAGCACAAACGCGCCGGCAATCGCGGGCGCCCAGATGATCTCGCCGTCCACGAGGCGCTTGATATGCTCCAATACCGGATATCCATGGTCGCTCGTTTCGCTAAGCTCCGTGTAGGCTTCGGCACTCAGCAGCACGGAATAGGGACCGTTGACGCCGACGAGACGCAATTGGCTCAAGGCCCGCGCGATGGGTTGGGGTAGTCGGCTACGTTCGCGGGAAGGTTCATCACCGGATTGCTGGTCCCCTGCCGGATGCCTTGAATGCCGGCGGCCGGGTAGCCGTCGAAGATGGCGCGATCTTCCGCAAAGGCCAGCCGCCGCGCGGCGTCCTTTGCGGGCTGCCAGTCCGCGTCGTTCGCGCCACGCTCCACGTCATCGATCTGCTGGCGATCGAGATCAAACGGGACGCGCAGTTCGACGAGCGGCTTCACCTCGCGCTGGCGCGCAAGAATATCGTCTCCGGGCGCGTCGACATTGCGCAGGTGACCCGTGCCGACCGCCGAGAGGGCGGCGCCGCCAGGTCCCAGCACGTCCACAACGCGCCGCCCCGCGAGATAGCGCTTCAGGGTGCGCGACGTCTCTTCCTCGATTTGAGACCACGCCGCATCGGAGATCGGGGCAAGCTCCCGGTAAAGGTTATTCATGCGAAGGGTCTCCTTTGAGGGAACCGATGCCGAGCGAACCGTCGCGCGCCGAGGCGTCCGGTCGCGGTGGCGAAATCACCGGGTCAGCAATCGCTGCGGTCGCGGGCTCGTCGGCCGCGACGTTCTCGAGGAACGTCGCGGACGGCACGAAGAAGAGATTGCCGGTTACGGCGCGGCTGAAATCCAGCAGTCGATCGTAGTTGCCGGAGGGCCGGCCGACGAACATGTTGACCAGCATCTGCTCGATCGTTCGCGGCGAACGGGCGTAGCCGATGAAATAGGTGCCGAATTCACCCTGTGCGGCGCTGCCGAACGGCATGTTGTCGCGAAGGATCTGCTTCTCCTTGCCGTCCTCAACGATTGTGGTCAGCGCATTGTGGGCGAATGTCGGCTTGACGGCTTCGTCGAGTTCGATGTCGGAAAGCTTGGTGCGCCCGATGATGCGTTCCTGCGCCTCGGTCGGCAGCGCCTGCCAGGCCGCCAGATCGTGAAGGTATCTTTGCACCACCACATAGCTGCCGCCCTCGAACGCCGAATCTTCAACGCCCACCAGCGCGGCGTCGATCGCCGCTTGGCCGGTCGGGTTCTCCGTTCCGTCGACGAAGCCGATGAGATCGCGGTCATCGAAATATTTGAAGCCATGCGTTTCGTCGACCGGCGAGACCGCGTCCCCAAGGCGCCTCATGATCTGCGTCGCCAACTCGAAGCAGAGATCCATGCGTTTCGAGCGGATGTGAAAGATGAGATCGCCCGGCGTGGCGACGGCATGGCGAGATCCGGCCTTGAGTTCGCGGAAAGGATGCAACTCGGCCGGGCGCGGTGGGCCAAACAGCCTGTCCCAGGCGTCCGACCCAAAACCCATCACACAGGAAAGGTTTCCCTCGAGATCGCGGAAACCCACCGCGCGCAGGAGCGCTGCGAGGTCTCCGCAGAATGACCGGACCGCCTCGCGATTGGCGGCGCCCGGGTTCATCGTCACGACCAGAAAGATCGCAGCGCGCGTCAAGGGTTGAACCACGGCCTGTGGGCTGGCGGGCAGCCCATCCCGTGCTCCGGACGTGTTCAATCTCAGGCTCCATGGATGGCGGCGCCAAGGCGCGCTGACATTCGTCCTTTGAAATCCCCTCGCCGATCAGGATGCGATAGATTGTCGGAGCGCGCAATCCTCGGCGGAAGTCTCAGTGAAGTCTCAGCCGCGAAGCCTCTCCTTCGCGTTTCCCCATTGGTGCTCATCGAGGAACGCCAAGACCTCGCGGTCGAAAGCCTCAGAGTTGTCGATATTCGACCCATGCGAGGCGTCGGGAATGACCGCGCGCCGCACGTCTTTCAGCGCGCTCTGCAGGCCATCGAGAATGCGATGGAAGTTCTCCGGCGAGCGTTCGCCCTCCATGAGCAGAGTCGGCGCCCTGATCGCTTCCGCGTCCGCGCGCGAGAAGGGCGAGCGGCTCTCCTTGAATTGCGCCAGCAGCGTGCCGGCGTTGTCCCGCATCTGCTGCTTGCCCACTTCCGGCAGGTCCGCCCAGCCGCCCGAGCCGAAAATGACGTCGATCGTCGGCGCAAGACCCTCGTCGATCTCGCCGCGACGGATGCGCTCGGCAGCCGCAGCGTAGATTGGGCCGAGCGCAATCGGCGGATCTTTCGGCGGTTGCGGCGGCTCGAGGCTGGCGTCCAGCACGCCGCCAGGCTCAACAAGCACCAGCTTGCGGACGAGATCGGGGAAGTTTTGCGCGACGCGGAAGGCGATGTAGCCACCCCGCGAGTGGCCGAGCAGGTGGACCGGTCCCGCCTCGAGCGCGGCAATGAAGGAGGCGATGTCTTTGGTGTGCTGCTGCACCGTGAAATCGTCGCCGTCGCCGTCCCAGCGCTCCGGCCAGCAATGCCGAAGGCTGACGGCGATTGTCCGGTAACGCGCGCCAAAGGGCCGCATCTGCAGCGCCCAGGACCGATAGTCGCCGAGCGTCCCGTGGACGAGGAGCAGTGGCGCGCCCGTCCCGCGCTCGACGTAACCCATGTCGGTTCCGTTCACATGCAAGGACGGCATGAAGTTCTCCGTATTGGCGCCTTGAGTTGGTGGCGCCCATCCCTACAGTTCTTCGACAGTCATTAAAGGCCGAGACAATGACAGAAGACAAAATCTTCCTTGCGCCCCCCGACGGCTTCGCGTTCGATCCCGCGCATCCCGGCGAGTTATTGCAGGAGGAGTTGTCCGCGCGTGGGCTGACGGCGAACGCGCTCGCGCTGAAGCTTCGCGTTCCCGCCAACCGGCTCACCGAAATCCTCAACGGGAAGCGCCGAATCTCTCCCGACACCGCGCTCCGCCTCAGCCGCTTCCTTGGCCCCAGCGCCGCGTTTTGGCTGAACTTGCAAAGCCAATATGATTTGGCGCGTACGGAAAAGCTCTACGGGGCCAAGATCCGCGCGGAGGTGGAGTCGGCGGCGTAATCCCGGCTCGTTCGGTTGGTCACGCAGAGTACAGCTTCATTTGCTACGGGTCGGTCGAAAATCGGATCTGGGCTTGCTGGTTCGCCGTGCGCCGTATCATCAGCGTGAGGAAAGCCAATGACCGCGAAACGCGACGATATCATGAGACCTCGCGGTGAAGCGGATGCCGACGCGCCGCTGACCGACGAGGAGTTCGATCGGGGATAGGGGGCCATGCTGGCGCGCCGAGCGCGCGTGGCCGCCGGCTTGTCGCAAGCCGCCTTCGCCGCAATACGGCATTCCGGCCGGGTCGTTGCGCGATTGGGAACAGGGCCGTCGGGCGCCCGACGCCGCGACGCAGAGCGACCTGCGGGTCATAGCCCGCATGCCGGAAGCCGTTGCCAAGGCGCTGCACGACGCGGCTTGAGCGTTGGATGCCCATCGCGTGGATCCGGGGGTGAACCCTCATCCGGCGCTTCGCGCCGCCTTCTCCCGCTTGCGGGAGAAGGGACCTACTCCGCCGCGCTGCGCTTGGCCCCCTTCCGCGCCAGCACCGGCTTGAGATACGCGCCGGTGTAGCTCTTCGGGTTGCGCGCAATCTGCTCGGGCGTCCCTTGCGCGACCACCTCGCCGCCGCCGTCGCCGCCCTCCGGCCCCATGTCGACGATCCAGTCGGCCGTCTTCACCACCTCCAGATTGTGCTCGATGACGATCATCGTATTGCCCTGGTCGACCAGCTCGTGCAGCACGTCGAGCAGCTGCGCGACGTCGTGGAAGTGCAGGCCGGTGGTCGGCTCGTCGAGGATGTAAAGGGTGCGGCCGGTCGAGCGGCGCGACAGTTCTTTGGCGAGCTTGACCCTTTGCGCTTCGCCGCCCGAGAGCGTGGTCGCCTGCTGGCCGACCTTCACGTAGCCGAGGCCGACGCGCTTAAGGGTCTCCATCTTGTCGCGAATTGAAGGCACCGCCTTGAACAGGTCCGCCGCCTCCTCGACGGTCATGTCGAGCACGTCGGCGATCGACTTGTCCTTGTAGCGCACTTCGAGCGTCTCGCGGTCGTAGCGCTTGCCCTTGCACACGTCGCAGGTGACGTAGACGTCGGGCAAGAAGTGCATCTCGATCTTGATGACGCCGTCGCCCTGGCAGGCCTCGCACCGCCCGCCCTTGACGTTGAACGAGAAGCGGCCCGGCAAATAGCCGCGCGCCTTCGCCTCCGGCAGGCCGGCGAACCAGTCGCGGATGGGGGTGAAGGCCCCCGTGTAGGTGGCCGGGTTGGAGCGCGGCGTGCGGCCGATCGGCGACTGGTCGATGTCGATCACCTTGTCGAGCTCGTCGAGGCCATCGATCCGGTCGTACGGGGCCGGCGGGTCGCTCGCGCCGTTCAGATGCCGCGCCGCGGCCTTGTAGAGCGTGTCGATCACCAGCGTCGATTTTCCCCCGCCCGAGACGCCGGTGACGCAGGTGAACAGGCCGAGCGGGATTTCTGCCGTGATCGACTTCAGGTTGTTGCCGCGTGCGCCGACGATCTTGAGCTCCTTGGCCGGCGTCGCCGCGCGTCGCCTCGCCGGGATCGCCACCGTCCGTTCGCCGGAAAGATAGTGGCCGGTCAGCGAATTGGGGTTCTCCGCGACCTCGGCCGGCGTCCCCTTGGCGACGATCTCGCCGCCGTGCACGCCGGCCCCGGGGCCGACGTCGACCACATAGTCGGCCGCCCAGATCGCGTCCTCGTCGTGCTCGACCACGATCACCGTGTTGCCGAGGTTCCTGAGGCGCCTCAGGGTGTCGAGCAGGCGGGCGTTGTCGCGCTGGTGCAGGCCGATCGACGGCTCGTCCAGCACGTAGAGCACCCCGGTGAGCCCCGAGCCGATCTGCGAGGCGAGCCGGATGCGCTGGCTCTCGCCGCCCGACAGCGTGCCGGAGGCGCGCGACAGCGTCAGATAGTCGAGCCCGACGTCGCGCAGGAACACGAGCCGGTCAAAAATCTCCTTGAGGATGCGGTGGGCGATCTCGTTGCGCTTGGCGTCGAGCTTCTCCGGCAGCTTTTGCGCCCACTCGATCGCCGCCTTGACCGACAGCAGGCTCACCTCGCCGATGTGCCGGCCGTCGATCTTGACCGCCAGCGCCTCGGGCTTGAGGCGGAAGCCGTGGCAGGCCTCGCAGGGCGTCGCGCTCATGTAGCGCTGGATCTCTTCGCGCGACCATTCGCTCTCCGTCTCGCGGTATCGCCGGTCGAGATTGGAGACCACGCCCTTCGAAAGGCTTGCGCACCTCGTAGGCGCGCAGGCCGTCGTCGTAGGCGAAGCGGATCTCCTCCTCGCCCGAGCCATAGAGGATCGCCTTGCGCGCCGCCTCCGGCAAGTCGCTCCACGGCTTGTCGAGCCGGAACTTGTAATGTTTGGCGAGCGCCTCGAGCGTCTGCAGGTAATAGGGCGAGCTCGACTTCGCCCAGGGCGCGATCGCTCCGCGCTTGAGGGTCAGCTTCGGGTCAGGCACGACGAGCGACGGATCGACCGTCAATTCGGAGCCCAGGCCGCCGCAGACCGGGCAGGCGCCATGCGGGTTGTTGAACGAGAACAGCCTTGGCTCGATCTCGGCGATGGTGAAGCCCGACACCGGGCAGGCGAATTTTGACGAGAAGAGGATGCGCGGGCGCTCCCTCTCCCCGTGTGCGGGGAGAGGGCCGGGGTGAGGGGCCGGGCTATGCGTGCGGCCCGGGGAGGGAGGAGAGTTCGGCGCGTCGGCGAATTCAACCACCGCCAGCCCGTCGGCCAGTTCGAGCGCCGTCTCAAAGCTTTCGGCGAGCCGCGCCGCCATGTCGGGTCGCACCACGATGCGGTCGACCACCACTTCGATGTCGTGCTTGAGCTTCTTGTCGAGCGCCGGCGCGTCGGCGATCTCGTAGAACGCCCCGTCGACCTTGAGCCGCTGAAAACCGCGCTTCATGTAGTCGGCGATTTCTTTCCGGTATTCGCCTTTTCGCCCGCGCACGACCGGCGCGGTCAGATAGAGGCGCGTTCCCTCGGGCAAGGCGAGAACCCGGTCGACCATTTGGCTCACCGTCTGGCTCTCGATCGGCAGCCCGGTCGCCGGCGAATAGGGGATGCCGACGCGCGCCCACAAAAGCCGCATGTAGTCGTGGATCTCGGTCACCGTGCCCACGGTCGAGCGCGGGTTCTTCGACGTCGTCTTCTGCTCGATGGCGATCGCCGGCGAGAGGCCGTCGATCTGGTCGACGTCCGGCTTCTGCATCATCTCGAGGAACTGCCGGGCGTAGGCCGACAGCGACTCGACATAGCGCCGCTGCCCTTCCGCGTAGATCGTGTCGAAGGCGAGCGATGACTTGCCCGAGCCGGACAGGCCGGTGAACACGACCAGCTTGTCGCGCGGGATGGCCAGGTCGACGTTCTTCAAATTGTGCTCGCGCGCGCCGCGCACGACGATCGCCCGCCCGCCGAACAGGGCCTCGACGCTGGTCTTCGCGGCCTCACCCGCGGGCGATGAAAAGGGCTTGGCGCTGGCCATGCGGTCCTCGACGGCGATTTTCTCAGGCTCCGAGCGCGAATCGCGCTTGCGCGCTGGAAGCGCCGATGCTAGAACAAATAAAGAACAAGGGAAAGGCGCCCCGCGCGCAGCCCCGGGTTCGGTCCCAATGTAGGCGCGACGGCGCTCGTTCCCAAGCGTCACGCGGCGAAGTGTGGACAAGTTTGGTCGTACAGCGATTGGCCGCCTCGCCTGCGCCGCTTTCGGTTATGCATGGTGGCGTCCTGTGGCGGCGCTCTTCAGAGCGCGGCCAAGGCGGCGGACGCGAGGGATTGTCGCTGCGCTCGCTTGAGCGCGGCGGACGCGGTCAGCGACCGCGTCTACAAGGCCCGCAAGGGCGGTAAGGAGCAGACCATGGCGGGCAGCGTCAACAAAGTGATCCTGATCGGCAACCTCGGCAAGGATCCGGAAGTGCGCCGGCTGAACTCCGGCGATCCGGTGGTGAGCTTCCCCATCGCCACCTCGGAATCCTGGCGCGACAAGACTTCCGGCGAGCGCAAGGAGCGCACCGAGTGGCACAACATCGTGATCTTCAACGAGAATCTCGGCAAGGTGGCCGAGCAGTACTGCAAGAAGGGCACGAAGGTCTACGTCGAAGGCCAAATGCAGACGCGCAAATGGCAGGACCAGAGCGGCAATGACCGCTACACCACCGAGATTGTGCTGACGCGCTTTCGCGGCGAACTGCAATTGCTCGATTCGCGTGGCGGCGGCGACGCCCGCGACAGCTTCCCCGACGAGAACGGCTCGCGCAGCTTCGCCCGCCCGTCCAGCGGCGAGCGAAAGCCGGCGCTGTCCAGCGGCGGCGGGGCAGGGCCGCTCGACGACGACATTCCGTTCTGAGGGGCTCCCGCCCCGCTTGGGTGGGGGGTGGGCTGGCTCACGGGATCCGCGACCGCCAGACCACGTGGCGGGTCGCGCAGTCGTTGAGGCGTAGACCAGCGCAACCTTAGGCGGCCGACGCCTGCGGCGGAGCCTCGCTCTGTGAAGCCGGCGCGGGGATCTTGTCGCACGGGATCTCCACGTCGATCTCCAGCATCGAATAGGCGCCGGCGCGGTCCATCGTCACCTTGACCTTTTCCGGATCGATTTCGACGTGGCGGGCGATCGTCGCCAGCAATTCGTCGCGCAGGATCGCAACGAGGTCGCGCGGGCCGAGCGCGACGCGCTCGTGCGCCAGCAGGATCTGGAGCCGGTCGCGTGCGATCGGCGCGGCGCCGCGGGTCTTAAAGAATCCAAACAGGCTCATGCGGCCCTCCGGCCGAACAGGCGGTTCAGGAAAGTCTTCTTTTGGTCGGGGATCGCGACCGGCAGGGTTTCGCCGACGAGGCGGCGGGCGGCTTCGCGGTACGCGCGCCCGGCAGGACCAGCCGAGCCGTTGATCGTCACCGGGGCGCCGAGGTTCGAGGCGCGCAGGACCTCTTCGCTCTCGGGAATGACGCCGAGCAGCGGGATCGACAGAATGTCGAGCACGTCCGCGACGCTGAGCATCTCGCCGCGGTTGGAGCGGTTGGGGTCGAAGCGGGTCAGCAGCAATTGCTTGTCCATTCGCTCGCCGGACTCGGCCCGCCGGGTTTTTGAGTTGAGAAGGCCGATGATGCGGTCGGAGTCGCGAACGGAGGAGACTTCCGGATTGGTGACCACGATCGCCTGGTCCGCAAAGCGCATCGCCAGCAGGGCGCCGCGTTCGATCCCGGCCGGGCTGTCGCACAGCACCCAATCAAAACTCTCGCGAAGTTCGCCGATGACCCGCTCGACGCCTTCGGTGCTCAAGGCGTCCTTGTCGCGGGTCTGCGAGGCCGCCAACAGGTGCAGCGTATCGACCCGCTTGTCGCGGATCAGCGCCTGGGTCAGCTTGGCGTCCCCTTGCGCGACGTTGATGAAATCATAGACGACTCGCCTCTCCGCGCCCAACACGAGGTCGAGGTTTCGCAATCCGACGTCGAAATCGACGACGCAGACCCGTTGTCCGGTTTGCGCGAGCGCTGCGCCGATCGACGCCGTCGAGGTCGTCTTGCCGACCCCGCCTTTTCCGGATGTGACTACAATTACCTTGCTCATTCATTTGTCCTCGTAAGGTTTCAATCCAGGACTCGAAGCTTGAGTTCGTCTCCGTGCAGCCGGGCCTCGACCCGCCGGCCCTCGACTGCGTTCATGTCTTCGGCCGTGACATAGGCGCCTCCGATGCAAATGAGTTCGGCCCGAGCTTCGTTGCAAAAGATTCGCGCAGTGGATGAGCCCGAAATCCCGGCGATGACGCGGCCCTGCAGGGCGCCGTAGACATGGATCGACCCGCCGGCGATGATCTCGGCCCCCGATGCGACCCGGCCGACGATCGTCACGTCGCCGTCAGGGTGCACGATCGACTGGCCCGAGCGCACGTTCCCGTCGACGATCAGCGACTCCGTCTTCTCAGATTTCTCAGTTTTCTCGGTCTTATCCGTGGTCTCAGACTTCTCCGTCGTCGCTTCCGACGCGTCCGGGACGCTTTCGTCTAGCGTGACCGGCGCGTTCACCGTGCGCCCTCCCGTTACGACGGGAGGCAGGTGCGGCCCCACCAGAGCCTGGTTGGCGTTCTCCACCCCCATGACCCGGACGTGACGCAGCGCCAAGCCGCTCAGAAGATTGCGGTATTCCTTCAAGTTGATCTCGAGCCCGGCCATCTCGAGGATGACGGGCTTCGAGGCGAAGAAGGTCGGCGATCGGACGAGCCAGGCGTCGAGCGCCGCAAACCAGTCGGCGATTGGGTCGTTCGGCTCGAGTACGAAGGCCAGCAGCGATCGGGCTCGAAAATTCAGCGCCTGAGTGGGTGTAGCATGCGCGTTCATTGCCCAGATCCGTTGCGTTCCGTTAACCATCTAGGGGTCGAATCATTTAATGAAATGTTAAGAACGCGACATCCGCTGCGGTCGCCGCAGAAAGCTTGCTTCGATTCGCGAGATCGCGGCGCAAAATGTCTGGCCAGCGCCGCGGGCGGAGCGCCATAGGCGAGTGTGCCCATCTCCCCTTGCGCCTCGCGTCGGGCTATCTTCGCCGCATCCCGCGAGCCTTCATTGAGATCGCCGCTCGCGGCCGCTACAGAATGATGCGATCCAACAAGCCTGATCGGATTCCCCATGGCCATCTCTTCCGACATCCCCCTCAAGACGATCGACGGCAAGAGCGAGAGGCTCGGCGATTTCGACGGCAAGGCGCTGCTCATCGTCAATGTCGCGAGCAAGTGCGGCTTCACCCCGCAATATGCGGGGCTGGAGGAGCTTTACCGCCGGTTTCACCGGCGCGGCTTCGCGGTGCTCGGCTTTCCCTGCGACCAGTTCGGCCACCAGGAGCCGGGCGACGAGACCGAGATCGCCAAATTCTGTTCGCTGACCTACGATGTCAGCTTTCCGATGTTCGCCAAGATCGAGGTCAACGGCCCGAACGCCCACCCGCTTTACCAGGCCTTGAAGAAGGAGGCGCCTGGGCTGCTCGGCACCGGGGCGATCAAATGGAACTTCACCAAGTTCCTGCTCGATCGGAAGCACAATGTCGTCAGGCGCTATGCCCCGACTGACAAGCCGGCGTCGCTCGGGCTTGACATCGAGGCGGTGCTGTAGCCGTGTGTAGCGTCGCGTCCCGGGCGAAGCGCCGGCGACTTTATATTCTCGCCAACAAATGTGGAAAGAGCTGAGAAGAGGACCCGCAAAAGTCTAACCGAGGGAGCCGGCATGAAACGTTCGAACTCGGTGAATTATGGGTTCTGAGACGCTTCCGCTGTTGGGCCTCACCAAGGCGCCGACGGGTATAGCGGGCTTCGACGCCCTGACCGACGGTGTGGGGTGCCGGCCGGGAGGCCGACCCTCGTCTGCGGCTCGGCAGGGTCCGGCAAGACACTTTTCGGCGTGACTTTTCTGGTGAACGGCGCCGCCCGGTTCGGCGAGCCCGGCGTTTTCATGAGCTTCGAGGAGCGCGCCGAAGACCTCGCCGCAAACGTCCGCTCCCTCGGCTACGATCTCGAAGCCCTGATCGCCTCGGGCAAGTTGGCCATCGACCATGTCAGGATCGAGCGAAGCGAAATCGAGGAGACGGGGGAATACGACCTCGAGGGGCTTTTCGTCCGTCTGGGCTTTGCTGTCGATGCGATCGGCGCCAAGCGCGTGGTGCTGGACACGATTGAGGCGCTCTTTTCTAGCTTCACCAATGACGCCTTGCTGCGTGCGGAATTGCGGCGGCTGTTCGGCTGGATCAAGGACCGGGGCCTGACCGCGATCATCACCGGCGAACGAGGCGACCGGCAACTGACCCGTCATGGTCTTGAAGAATACGTTTCCGACTGCGTCGTCCTGCTCGACAACCGCGTTGTGGATCAGATCGCGACGCGTCGTCTGCGGATCGTCAAGTATCGTGGTTCCCCACAATTCCCGAACAAATCACCGCGCGCGCCGGTGCGTGACCGATTTTGCGGTCGTTGACGGGTCCGAGTGTCACAATCCCGAGGGGTCGATCACCTCCTGACGTTCGTCGAGACGCATGGCGAGTCCGGCGATGACTGCGTGCAACCGGGGCGAGTCGGGCTCGCCGGACGCGGGCGCGGGGCGTCGTCGCCGCGCCAGGGAACGCCACGCGATATCAGGTCGACGCTCGGCAGCGCGCGGTTTGGGCTCATCCGGCCGGTTCCTGCGCCAGCGCCCGGATCCTTTGGCGGGCGTCGAGGAGGGTGGCCAGCGCTTCGGCCCCGCCGCCCAGACGAATGATCAGCTGGCGGGCGTGGCTGACCACCCGTCCGGGCAGGCCGATCAGATGGAAGCGCAGCGCCTTCATGCGTTTGGCCGCCCATCTCTCGCCCAGCGCGAGACGCTTCATCGCGGCGTTTAGATTGAACGCCAGGATCGTCAGCGCCCACCAGGCGGCGTTGGCGCCGAACAGCCCAGAGGGCATCTGTCCGCCCGCCAGGTCGGATTTCGTCGCCGAATGGACTTCCTCGCTCTTGCCGCAGCGCTCGCACCAGATCACGCCCTCGCCGGCGCCCGTGCGGTTGGTCACGACGGCGAACAGTTTATAGACCCCCTTCGGGCCGAACGTCTGGGTGGGAAACGGCAGCTTCGCCTCGTCGCCCAGCGCCAGCTGGCGCAGCGGCTCGCGGATCGCGAGAAAGCGGTAGTCCGCCCGGTTGCGACTGTGTCCGGCCCAATTGGGCACGTAGACGACCTCGGCCCATTCTTGATCGGTCTGTTGCGGCTGGCCGTCCGTTTTGCGGATCAGCGGCTTCCACGCGCTCTCGGGCGTCGTCCGCACAGCCGCGCGGAAAGCCTCGGTCACGTCGGCGCCGATCGCGAACTCGATCACGCCAAAGCGCGGGTCTTTTCCCTCGCCGCAATAGAGCAGCAGCTCTTCCTGATAGGCCGCCGTGTCCGAACGCAACGAGACCCTCCTCACGCTGTTCGGCAGATGGCGCAGGCTCTCTTTCAGGACGCGCAACTGCTCGTGTCCGGCGGGCACGTTGCCGTCGCGGAACTCCGAATAGAGCATCGCGCCCTGCTCCGCCCACCAGCAGTTCAGCGGCCGATACGCCTTGAACTTCTTGTAGCAAAACAGCGCCTCGCGCTTGTGCGTCTCAATCAGCGTCGCGTCCATGTCCAGCGTCGCCGTCGCCGCGGGCTGACGCTTCTGCAGAAAGTCCAGCAGCGCCTGGTTCACCCGCCAGAGACCACGCAGTTCCTGCGTCACCGCCGGAATGAACGCCATCCCCGCGACCGCCTTGGGCGAAGCTGGATCATCGAACCGTTCCAGCCAGCCCGACAGCGCCGACGGCGAGGGCGTCGCCCGCTCGCGCTCGCGCCGCCAGCGGCTTTTCAGCGACCGCCGTTCGGCGCGCGACAGCAAATCCTTCTCGATCGCCCGCAGGATCGCCGAAAAGCCGCTGTCGCGCTCCAACCGTTCGATGTCTTCCACGCAGTCGCCGCCGGACAGATTCAGGAAAATCACCGCCAGAACCATCTGGATGTCGAGCCAGCCCTGGCCGCCGGCCGCCCGAACATGCCGCTGGATCGCCCCGCCGAGGCCGCAGGCCTTGATCAGGTCGAGATACAACGGAAGCCCGGCCAACGACGTCAATCCATGGCTGGACGAATCGGCCTCATACTGGAAATCGAGCAGCCCCTGTCCCTGCATCGCGCACCCCGTTGGTGATGATTTTGAGTCGCAAACCAAGACTATCTCCCTGATTCCTCAGGGCCAACGGGGAACTTGAATTTTCCTGATGCGGAATTCAGGGGGAGTGTCACGAGAGTGTCCGGGAGTGTCGGCGACGGCTTGCAGCGCTTGCTTCCCGCCGATATCCTCTCCCGCTGCGGAACATTTTCGCTCGTCCAACGGACGTTACCTTCTTCGAGGCGAGGGCGGAGGCTCGGGTCCGCCTGCGAGCCCGTAAAAGGCGCGCGTGAACGGGGCGATGGTTATCCGCGCGCTTCGTTTGCCCGTGCGTTGTTTTTGCGAGGAGGCGACACCTTGCTCTCTTGCACGTCGGGCGAAGAGCCCGCTCCACGCGGACGCCAAGGCTGCCTTTGCTGCCGGCCGGAAATCCAGTTCGCGACGCGTCGGATCAACGCCCAGCTTTCGCGACGCGGATTTTTCGCCGGAATGGGCGCATCGCTTGCGTCGCTGGGTTTCGTGCGGCGGGCCAGTGCGCAATCGGGCCCCGCGTCTGCCAGCAATTCTAAAAGTGCGGAATTTTTCGGGATTCGCGAATCGGCAAAAGTCTGATTCAGGGTTGGGATGCAGGTTTTGCCCTCCCTTTTGTCCGGCCTGAAGGCCGTATGCTCGACTTTTCCCGACAGGCGAAAGGGGCGTGGCGGCAATATCGAGATCGCGGACTTCGGTCTTTCGGCTTTCGCGATGTTTTTCATGCAGAGCGCGTCGTTTCTTGCCTTTCAGCGCGCGCTGGAAAAGGGCCAGGGCCGCTCCAATGGCCAGACCCTATTCGGGATCGGCAGAATTCCTTCGGACAATTATATTCGCGACACGTTGGACGAGGCCGACCCCACGCTTCTGCGGCCCTGTTTCGAACGCATCGAGACGCTGTTGGCCGGGCCCGCCCTGCGGCAGGTCTTCGGCCGATTGGGCGGAAGGACGCTCATCGCCTGGGATGGAACGGAGTATTTCTGCTCGCAAAAGCTCGCCTGCCCGAATTGTCTGACCCGCAAGCGCTCCAACGGCAACACCGAGAGCTATCATAGCCTGCTGTCGGCCACCGTCGTGGCGCCCGGCCATTCCAAGGTCATCCCCCTGATGCCCGAGTTCGTCGCGACCCAGGACGGCGCCGAAAAGCAGGATTGCGAGCGCAACGCCGTCAAACGCTGGTTCTCCACGCACGGCGCGCGCCTCGCCCCGTTGCGCCCGATCTTTCTCGGCGACGATCTGTTCGCCTGTCACCCCGTCGCCAACATGGTCATGGATGCCGGCGACGATTTCATCTTCACCGCCAAGGCAAGCTCGCACAAGGCGCTCTACGACTTCATCAACGGATCTGAGCTTGCGCGCCACGAGGAGAAAGTGCGCCGCCGCGCCACCAAAGAGACGTTCCGCTATCGCTGGATCGAGCGGGTTCCGATCCGCGACGGCAAGGATGCCCTACTCGTCAACTGGATCGGCTTCGAGATCGTCGACGCCAAGGGCAACCTCAAATATTCCATGGCCTGGGTGACCAGTCTTCCCGTCTCCAAAGACAACGTCGCAGAAATCGTCGCCTGTGGCCGCGCGAGATGGAAAATCGAGAACGAAAGCTTCAACGTCATGAAAAACCACGGCTACGAACTCGAACATAATTTCGGCCACGGCCAAAAATTTCTCGCCATGACGCTCGCCGCCCTCAATCTGCTCGCTTTCGCCTGGCATACCGTGCTCGAATTGCTGGACCCGCCCTGGCAAGCCGCCCGCCAAGCCGCGGCAAAGCGAACCAGCTTTTTCGCCCACATCCTCACACTGACCGCCTACGTCGTCTTTCCCTCCTGGCCCCTCCTGCTCGAAGCCCTCACCAATTTCGCCATCCCCCCAGAACTCCTAAAAATCCGCGATGGCCCATGAGCAGAATGAAATTCCCTACTTTTAGAACTGCTGCGCGTCTGCGCCACCGGTCGCCTTCACGAATTTTCTGTTGTTCGATGGAAAGTCCGACACCTTGCGCGGCGAGCTGCGCCTCCTTGTCGAGGGCCATCGAATCAAGACGATCGCCGCCGGCGATCTGACCCTGCCGGAAGGCGCGCGAACGATCGATTGCGGCGGACGTGTCGTCATGCCTGGCCTGATTGATGCGCACTGGCATACGATATTCGCGGCGCTCCCGATCGCCGCCCTGTTCACGGCGGAGCTCGGTTACATTTTTCTTGCCGCCAGCGCCGAGGCGGAGCGCACATTGATGCGCGGCTTCACCACGGTTCGGGATCTCGGCGGCCCCTCCTTCCCGCTCAAGCAGGCGATCGACGAAGGGCTTTCGCCCGGTCCAAGAATCTATCCGTCGGGCGCCATGATCACGACCACCGGCGGCCATGGCGACCTGCGCCCTCTGTCCGATCTGCCGAGAAGTCTTGGCGGTCCGCTGAGCTACATGGAGCGGACCGGCGGCTCCAATATTGCCGACAGCGCCGACGAAGTGCGGCTGCGGGTCCGCGAGCAGCTTCTTCATGGCGCTTCGCAGATCAAGCTCGTCGGAGGCGGAGGCGTATCCTCGCCGCGCACCACCCTCGACATGCTGACCTTCAGCGAGCCGGAGTTGCGCGCAGGCGTCGAGGCCGCCGCCGATCGGAACACTTATGTCGCCGTGCACGCTTACCCGCCGGCGGCCATACAGCGGGCGCTCGCCGCGGGGGTCCAGTGCGTCGAGCACGGCCATCTGATGGACGAGCCGACAGCCAGGCTGATGGCCGAAAAGGGCGCCTGGCTCAGCACCCAGCCGTTCCTCAGCGAAGAGGACACCGGCGCGCTTACAGGGCAAAGCCGAATCAATGCGCGCCAGGTGTTCGCAGGGACCCTGACGCTCTACCCGCTGGTGAAAGAGCTGAAGATCAAGACCGCGTTCGGCTCGGACCTGCTCTTTTCGAGCAAACTGGCTGCGCGCCAGGGCAAAATGCTGACCCATCTCACGCGTTGGTACGAGAACGCCGACATTCTGAAGATGGCGACCGGGACAAATGGCGAATTGCTTGCACTATCCGGTCCGCGCAACCCCTATCCAGGAAGGCTCGGAGTTGTGGAAGAAGGCGCGCTCGCCGATTTGCTGGTGATTGATGGCAATCCAATCTCCGATATTTCGCTGCTCGAGAATCCGGAGAAGAATCTTCTGATCATCATGAAGGACGGAAAGATCTATAAGGATGCCCTCGGCTCGTAAGAACGGGCGAGCGCCGGCGGACGCGAAGCGCCGGGAGATAATTTCGGGGCGGCAATCCGTGGCTGCGACCTGACAGAGGCGTCGGTGGATCGTTCAGTCGTCCGCTCTCGGTGGTTTATGCTCCGGCGATTGTGCGATGCGTCCGTCGAGATTGTCGTTCTGAGATCGTTTTTGGTGATTCGCCTCGAGAATCGCCATATCGATCAGATAGAGCAAAAGGCCGTCAGCGGCCTGCTCAGCCATTCTGCGGGCTCGCGTCAACTCGATTTCAATCAAATCAAGCATTGTTCAGACCCGGACGCCAATCACCCAGCACATGATTCTTATGCCCATATCGTAAAGAAAGTCTGACAACTGGACAACTGGCGGCGGTCAGGCTTGACGCTTTCGGAACAAGCAAGGCTTCGATTGCCGAGAAGACCTCCACTCGGGGGTCGGCCATTGTTTGTCGGCGCAGTAAGCCTCTGTTCTCCGCCTCGGCGCGATCCGTCAGCATCACGCAACCTTGCGTCATGTGACGATGAAGTGACGATCAGGCGGCGTTGACAGCGGTTATGATTGCTGTAATTATCTTGGTTGCACTGCGGTAGGGGACTTTCACGCAGGCATGCATCTGTGATGGGGAGCCGGACATGGACTTGTTAGCGGTGGCTACGCCCGTAGCGCCGGAACGGGCTGGAGAGAATTCTCGTTCAGTTGGTTCTTTGGATATTTCGGCCAATTGTCGAGATTTGAGGTTTTCTCTGGCGAGTCCAGAAGAGGGCCATCGTCTGATGCGCTCTTTCTTGAGTATTCGGCAGGCCTCTCTCCGTGAGGCGATTATCCAGCTCGTGACGCAAATGTCAGGGCTGGTCGAGGATCGACATTAGGTTTCAGCGTAAGACGCGACGTCCGACGATCGCGATCCATGGCCATGGATTACGGGCTTTGTGGCTGGATGCGCGTCGGCTTCGCACCCAATAGGCCGCCGGCGCCTGCGAGACGCAGATTGCGCGCGCCTGACTAAGGTGTCAGGCCTGCGCCCCACCTTTTCGAAATATATCTTACCGCCTCGATCGAGCATCGGGTGACGCTAATCGTCGGCGACGAGGACAACGTCCTGCCCTGACGCACTCATGCCGTCATCGTCTGCTTGTCTAGCTCGCAGGCGGCTGCCGATCCCGGCGGGCAGACTTCGCGCGCCGGCGGTCCCAAAGCGTATCGCCAACGAGGAGGGCGCCATGGAAGAGACCGTAATCATTGAATATGCGCGGCAGCTCAGGGAAGCGCATGGCGACCGAGCAATCGTCGAGGCGGTTCAGCGGGCCATCGCCTGCGAAAAGCGACACGACAAGGAGGCGGCGCAGACCTGGCGACATGTCGAAGCCGCGCTCAAGGAGATGAGCGGGCCGCGCGCGAGCTGAGAGCCTTCCCTCTGTCGCAAGGAGCGGGGCCGCCCCGCTCGCTAAAACCGCGGAGCAGCGAGTTGGAGGAGGCTATCGAGACCGAGCCTGCCCAGCGCGCGGGCGGGAACGCCATCGATCAGATCGGAGAACAGCCTGCGTTTTTCGTCGAGGATTTCGGCGATGCGCTCTTCGACCGTGTCGGCGCAAAGATAGGCGAATGCCTGGACCGGTCGCGTCTGGCCGATCCGATGGACTCGATCCTCGGCCTGGGTCTCGACCGCAGGGTTCCACCATCGATCGAAATGGACGACGCGGCAGGCCGAAGTGAGGTTCAATCCCGTTCCCCCGGCGCGGAGCGAAAGGATCATCACCCGGCGCGACGGGTCACGCTCGAACGAATCGAACGCGGCGGCTCTACTCGGCTGGTCCATTCCGCCGGCGATCACCAGCGGCCGGAAGTTTTGCAATTCCTTGGCGAGTTGGAGCACGCCGAACGGTTCTTCGACGAATTGGGAGAAGATGAGCGCCTTTGCATCGGACGCTCTGAACTCGTCGAGGCGTTGCCGAAGATCGGCGAGTTTGGTGGACCGTCCCGTCTCCGGGCAGAAATTGCAAATCTGCTTCAGGCGGAGAATGAGTTCGAGCACATGCGAAATTCGCAACTCGCGTCCGAGCGAGCGTAGCCAAACCGTTCCTTCCTCCTCCGCCTTTCGGTAGGCGGCGCGCTGTGTCGCCGTCAGGTCGAGACCGATCACCGAAGCGAATTTGGGCGGCAGGTCGTCAAGGACCTCGGCGCGGCGGCGGCGCAGTTGCACCCTGTCCATCAGGCCGCGAAAACCCACGCCCATCGCCCTCCGATCGAATTCGCCGGGCGCGGTGAAATCGAGCAGCGAGATCAGATCGTCGAGCCGGTTCTCGAGCGGCGTTCCCGTCAGCGCCCACGAGCGCCGCCGTTCGAGCGACTTCAGCGCAACGGCGACATCGGATCTCGGGTTCTTGATTCGTTGCGCCTCGTCAACGACAACCACGTCCCACCGCCGACGGACGGCGGACCGGGCGCCGAGATCGGCGTGGACCGATTCGAAGTTCGCAAGGGTGAGCGCCGCGTCGGCGCGCCAGGCGGCCATCCTTTGGTCGCGTGAACCGACCGCGGTCGCGATCGCGAGGTCGGGCGCCCAAATGCGGATTTGCCGCCGCCACTGGGCGACCAGTCCAACCGGACAGACGATCAGCGCGCGTTCAACCTCGTGACGCGCCGCCAAAATGCGTAGGGCGGCGATCGCCTGGATTGTTTTGCCCAGGCCCATTTCATCGGCGAGCAGCACCGACCGGCCAAGCAGGAGCCTTTCAATTCCGTCCTTCTGGTAGCTGAAGAACCGCGACGGCCAAGGCAGGCCGAACGCCTCATTCGACGCCTCGCCCGGCCCGGTCATTGCCGACTTCCTCCTCCTACTCCTCGTCGCCCTCTCGAGTGAGAGGCGCCTGTTCCAGCACTGCGCTTTCGCTGTAGTCGGTTGGAATCGGACTGGCCTCGATCGCCGGTCGTTCGCCGTAGAGGCGCTCGATATCCCACTCGGTGATCCAAGACTTGATGTATTGGCGCATCGACTTTCCCGCCCGCCGCTCGCCAACCGCGAAGGCGGAAGGACGCCACTGGTAGGCACTGGAATAGAGATCGGCGATCCGGCCCTGGGCGGCGCGCAAGGCGTCCTCGCCGGGCGCCGCCAGGCGGACGCCGCGCATGCGTCGCAGCTCTTCCATGCAACGACTGGCCACGATGGCTTGGCGCGCCAGCCCTTTCTGTTCGAGCCTCTCGGGGATCAGCTCTTCGTCGCGGCGAAGATCGAACATTGCGGCCACGAAATCGTCGGTGAAAGCGGCGACCGTGGTGATCCCAGGCAAGGCGTCCATTTCGTCCCGGCCAAGCCAGCGCGCCAGCTCGGCATAGCTCCTGCCGCGCTGCAAGGGCGAATAACGGCCAATGAGCTCGGCTTCGTCGAGAAGAACGCACCAGCCGGCCAGCCCCGCCGAAGACAAAAGACGTGGAACGAACCGCAGCCGCTGACGAGCGATCTCGATTTCGCGCGTCGGCTTGATATCGAACAGTTTGGCCGCGCCATTGTCGCGCAGCCAGGACTTCACCGCCGTCGCATTGAGTTTGTCGCCGCCGAAGAAGCGGGCAATGCGCGCGTGATCTTCGGGCGCGAGGTGCGGAATCAGCCAAAGCAAGGCGGCGAACACCGCCGACAGCGACCCCGCGCGCGCCTCCTCGGTTGCCCAGGATTCGAGACGGTCGAATGGTTCTGTGCCGGGCTTCAGCCGCCCAAGCGCCACGGTCATCACGTCGTCGTTCGCGCCGGGAACCTCCGCCGTGCGGATCGCCGCCGCGAACAAGCGGGCAGGATCGAACATCGGGGTTTCCTTGCTTATCGGAACGACGCTGACGACGAAGTTGCGCTCGAGGGCGAGCTCCCGCAGGTAGCCGAGCAAATGCGATTTCCCGGCCCCAAATCCGCCCCAGACGATGGTTCCTTCGGCTTGCCGCCCGTGTTCGAGGGCCTGGGTGCAGCGCCCGAGCGAGTTGAGAAAAGGATTGAACAACCCTCCGTCCCGTTCCCCCAGAAGACGGATGGCCGCCCGGCTGGGGACCCCGGCGCGCAGAGCTTCAATCGCGCCGCGCGCCTCGATGGTTGCACGGTCGTCCATCATGCCGCCTCTGACGGGCGCCGTCCCGAATGCAACCGCACGAGCGCGGCGAGCGGGTTATCCCGCCCAGTCGCTCGGACGTCGTCCCACACCCGCATCTTCAGCGCGTCATACGCATTGAGCGACCGTTTGGGGTCGAGACCGGTGAGCGCTTCATCCGCCAAAACGATAACCATGAGGCCCTGAAACGTCTCGGTGTCGTCGATCAGCTGGCGCAGCACCTCGAACGCGTCGATCACTGCCGCGGCGGTGTATCGAACTCCCTCCGAAGGCGTAGTCCCGGCGCGAAGGATCTGACGGATGTCGAGCGTCAGGCAAATTCCCTTGCGCCCGCAGAGCCGCAGCCATCGGCAGAGCGAGCGCAGCATGGCCCGGCCATTGTGCCGCGTGATTTTGGCGGTAATCGAAATCTGGCGGAGGGAGCTCACGCGCCGCAACTCGCCGTGCAGCCAGTCGAGCACCGGGTCGACGACGCCGATGTCCCTATCGTCCGGCTCCAGCCGCGTCAGACAGAGCCTTGTCATCGCGATGCGAAAATCCTGGCTCATCGTGTGATCGCGCATGACGTCATCGGTCAGCCAACGGTTCAACTCGCGACGGAACAGAAGCTCATCGATCCCGTTGTGCGCGGCCACATCCTGGAGCGTGACGCCACTGCCGGGTCGGGGCCACGTGTAGCCGTGTCTCACCGTCAGGGCCTCCAAAAAAACCTGGGCGAGCGCCGGCCAGTCAACACTCCGGGAAACTGCGAAAAAAATGTCCTGGATCATGTGGAGCCGGGTTGCGGAAGAATCGATCCGGCAAAACGCCATCCCATTCCGGTCCGCAAGAAAGCTGAGGGCGGTCTCGATCTCGTCGAGTTGTTCGGATTCGCCCTCGACGAACTTTACCGCGCTGCCGCCGCCGGCAATGAATTGGCCGAGGTATTCCCGATCGATCAGGTCAAGCCAAGTTTCCGTCGCGACCCCCATCTCACGCTCCCGGAACGAAACGGATGCCGTAGTAGGTCCTTTCGGTTCCCTCCCCGTCGTAGACGACGAGCGGCCTGATGCCCTTGGTCGTGGTTCCGCGCGGGAATTCGAAACGATCCCCTCCGCGCGTGCGCAGGTCCGGGCGCCGGTCCATGAGAAGCAGATCGCGGGCGAATTCTTCGCGCGGGTAGTCGGAGCCGGGCAGCAGCGTCAGCGTGTCATGGATATCGACAAGCGCAACCACCCGGCCCGGGTCGGTCCCGTTCCACTCGCGCCCGACAAGCCGCCGGTAGGTCCGCCAGATCAGGTCGAGGAAAGCCTCTTCGCGGAATTGCTGAGGCCTCTTTTGCGCCTTCGCCAGGAGGCGAACGAGTTCGCTCGGTCGAATCCGGCGCTCGATCTTGCGGCCGACACGAACGGCGGATTGGTTGGCGTCGATACGCAGAATGAGGGGGAAGCAATAGATGCGTCCATCCCGTTCGAACATCGCCAGGTTTTGCTCGGCGGCCGACGCCTGTAGGTCGGCGAGAAAGCGGCCATCGGCCATGTAGTTCGACGTTTCAAAATTCCACGCGCCGGCGAGATGGCGCCCCTCGGATTGGGCGTCCGAGATTTGCGCATCGAGTCCGTCCAGGCCCTTGACGATCTCGGCAACCTGGCCGGCCCGGGCGGCCCGGCGCACCCGCTTCAAGCCGTTGACCAGACCCTCCGCAGCCTTCAACGCCTTTTCCAGTCGCGCATCGAGCGCTGCGAGCTCATCTTCGAACTCTGAAGCCATCCCCCAGATCCTCAGGTTTCAACGGGGTCCGCCAAGCGCCCTGTGTTCCCCCTAACACCGACTTCGCTCCGAGCCAACGCGGGCCTCCCTTGTCCGTTGGGGACAAGCGCCGCGGGCGCCGGCGGAGCCGCTGTCCGCGGACCGTCTCGGCCGGACCCTCATCCCGCGCCATAGCCCGAGCAACACGGGTGTTCCTTGAACGCAGGGCCCGCCTTGTCTCGAACAGGCCAGAGGGGCAGGGGTCACCCCGGCCTGGCCTTCCACTTGATCGAGCAGCCGATCGAGGGGATCTGCGCCGCCGGCGCAACGCCGGTCGAAGCGATGGCGCGCATGGCTTCGAGCAGCTCGCGGCGCGCGTTCGGAGGGGGCGGGGTGGTGCGGCCCTCGTCGAGGCGGCCGCGATATCTGAGCTTGAGATCGCGGTCGTAGCCGAAGAAGTCGGGGGTGCAGACGGCGCCGTAGGCGCGCGCTGCCTGCTGGCTCTCGTCGTGCAGGTAGGGAAACGGAAAATCATGGGCGCGTGCGAATGCGCGCATTCTGTCGAAGGAATCCTCGGGATAGTTTTTCGCGTCGTTGGAGCAGATGGCGGCGAAGCCCACGCCTTCGCTGATCAGCAGGCGCGCATCGGCGACCAGCCGGCCGATCACGGCTTTGACATAGGGGCAATGGTTGCAGATGAAGACGACGACTGTCGCTTTTTCGCCGGCGACATCGCTCAGCGCGTAAGTCCTGCCGTCGGTCGCCGGAAGCGAAAAATCCGGCGCGGGCGCGCCAAGCGCGATGTCCGCAGGGGTGGCAGCCATGGTCCGTCTCTCCTTGATTCTTCGAACTGCAGAGCGGCTCCGCTGTTCCTTTTCGCCGCCCTCCCGCTGGAAAGAGCCAAGCAATGCCGAGAAAGGGCCGCCGTCAAGGCTGCCCCGCATTGCGACAAGAGGCCCTCCGCTAAACCGGCGCCGAACGCCGATAGGTGGGCGGCCCGGCTTCGCCGATTCTCCGGGCCCAAGGCAGGCGCCTGCAAGATGGCGGTCTGATTGATCGCGCGGCACCGGTCCCGGCCCGCGCGTGGCCCGCCGCGTCGCCTGTCGGAGCGGTCCCGCGCGCTGAAGATTGGCATGGTTCTTGTTTAATGGCGTTGCAGACCGCGTTGCGGTCGCGGCGTGAGGCGCGTTGATCGGCGAGGGGGCGATCGGAAAGCAAGACCCGGCGAGGAAAGGAACCCAAGAGGGCGTCCGACCAAAAGGAGGTCCTCATGTTGAGCAAGCGTTCGCTGGCGGCGGCCGGCGCTCTGACGGTCCTGCCCCATTTGGTCTTTGCGGCCGGGGCCGCCCGCTGTGTCGACGTATCGGAGCCGAAGGCGGCGATCGAGAAACTGCATGGCAAATGGATCGAGCTGACGCCCGAGCAATGGGAGTTCCTGCGCGGCATTTACGCGATGAACCCGCTGACCCCGCCCGGCCTGCCCTTCGGCGACAAGGCGGCGCTTGCCAAGGTCGACGGCAGGAAGGAGGGCCTTGTGTTCTTCATTGACGGCGATCGGGCCTGCACGCCGATGGCGGCGCCGGAAGCGCTCCTCGCCCTTATGGACGACGTGGCGACGGCCAAGATCACCCACGAGGGCAGCGGCCTCTGATCGGCTGGGCCGGGGGGCGCTCCTTCTCTTGCGGCCGCGGCGACGCGGGGAAGGGGCGCCAATCGCCGCTCTGCCACGCTCGTCTGTTCGAAACCTCGCCGCCGGCGGGCCGTCCGTCGCCGGCGCGATCGGCTACGGCTTTGCCGTCGGGGAGCTTGTGCGCGTCGTAAGCCAGAGGAGGTTTTCGACTTCACGAATTTCGGCGTGTGATCCAGATCACAGACGGTCGTCCGGGTTCATGCATAGTTAACGCTGCGGGGTGCGGAGCGATCCGCTGAATGCGTAGATGAGTCGGGGGCCCGCCTAGCGGGCCGGGGTAAACCCATCGGGACTCATTGCAACCCGGGCGGCCGGCAGGACGCCCGGGTTGAACCGTTTCAGGGCGCTCCTACCCGGAGAGCGCGGCCGGCGAATTGTTCTATGATCCGCCCATGGCGCTTGGCGCTTCAGCTCGAACGATCGTCAGGATCTCCGCCGGCGCCGCGCTAGCGTAAGCGGGAGACCCCCCGGCTATGCCGGGGTGGCAGTAGCAGTTTGACGTTTCCGGCAGTCCACCAGTGAAGTTCCGACGTGAGCAGCCACTCACACGAAAGGAACTCCACCGATGGACGAGTACGAGAGCCTAAGCCACACGACTTGGGACTGCAAATATCATGTTGTCTTCATTCCGAAATGTCGGCGCAAGACGCTGTATCAAGAGCTGCGACGGCATTTGGGCGAAGTGTTCCGCAAGCTTGCGCTTCAGAAGGACTCAAAGGTTGAGGAAGGGCATCTGATGCCCGATCACGTGCACATGCTCGCTTTCGATCCCACCCAAATATGCGGTGTCGCAGGTGGTCGGCTTCATCAAGGGCAAGAGTGCGATCCACGTGGCCAGGGTTTATGGAGAGCGCAGGCGCAATTTCGTCGGGCAACACTTTTGGGCCCGCGGTTTTTTCGTGAACACGGTCGGGCGCGACGAAGGAGGCGATCCGCGCCTACATCCGCAACCAAGAGAAGGAAGATCAGAGGCTCGAGCAGATGAACCTTTGGCGTTGATCATGCCACCCTCGGGTGGCCCCAAACTCAAGGGGCCGCGTTAGCGACCCCTCCTACCGCTTCGAGCGGTTCACTTCCTAAAGCCCCCGGCTTTGCCGGGGGATACTTATCTCGGGGCGGTCTACAGCTATCTCGCGCACAATGACGCCCTGGCCGGAGCCGTGATCGGCGGCGTTAACGGCGCGGCGATCGTCTGGCTCCAAATTGTCGGGCTTCGCGGTTCCGCCGGAGCGTCCCTGCGGCGCCTTCCATTTCTCGCCGCCGTCGCCCTGCGAAGCGCGCTCTTTCTCGCCGTCATCGTCCTCGTCAATGTCATCTGCGTTCCGCTTTTCAATGGTTTCGCGCGGATCGGCGTCCTCGAATTCGCGCGACATCGTCTTTGCCATCGTGGCGACGATCGTCGGGAATTTGCTGCTCGGCGTCGAGGACCTGCTCGGCCGAGGCGTCCTGTTCGCCTTCGCCGCCGGGCGCTATCACCGTCCCCGCCTCGAGGAGCGCGCGCTCCTGTTCATCGACCTGCGCGCCTCGACGGCGACAGCCGAGCGCCTGGGCGGCGCGCGGTTTCTCGACTTTCTCAACGCGGTCTTCGCCGATCTCTCCGCCGCCATCGCCGAACAGGGCGGCGAGATCCACAAATACGTCGGCGACGAGATCATCGCCACCTGGCGGCTCGGCCCCGGCCGCAACGATGCTGGCGTCATTCGCGCCTGGGCGGCCGCTCGGGTCCGTCTTGCCGCGGGGAGGGACGCGTACCGCCGAGAATTCGGGCTCGTTCCCGACTTTCGCGCCGCGCTGCATGCGGGCGAGGTCGTCGTCGGCGAACTCGGCTCGCTCAAGAAGGAGATCGCGCTGATCGGCGATCCGATGAATACGCCGGCGCGCATTCTCGACGCCTGCCGCGACCTCGATCGTCCGACGCTCGCCTCCGCGGCCCTGCTTGCGCGACTCGATCGCCTGCCGGCGTCGATCACGCCGTGCGCGATCGCGCCGCTGCCCTTGCGCGGGAAGTCGGAACCGCTCGAACTGTTCGCACTCGAAGCGTGAGCACCCCGCCGAGGGTGAGAAAGTCTTAGTCCGTCTCGGCGAGCATCGGTGGATTGGCCGATTCTGCCGTGTATTCGGAGTGTGAGCAGCATCACGCTCTACCTGTGAGGCGCGTCACAGCGCCGTTCCTGACCAAACGTTAACCTGCGCTTACGTGACGGGACGACCCCCGGGGCGCGGAGTTGGAGAGGAAGACTTTCATGTCGAGCAATGAGGAGCGCGTCGTCGAGGCCGCCGACGCCTTCACCGAGCGCACGATCATGTTGGTGCTGACGCTGATTGTGACGACGGTGATTGCTGTCTTTGCCGTCTACGTGCTGGGTTCAGCGGTGCTGGACGCCGGCGGGACCCAGCCCACCCACCGGGCTGCCTTGGCGGCCATGCACGTCCAGTCATGAGTTCGACGACGATCCGGGCTGCGACGCTCCTCGCAGCCGAAATTCGACGGGCTCGTGGCGAGCCGGTCGCCCTGATGGGCATTCTCGAGGAGGGAGCCGACATGGCCGACTTAGAGAACAGATCCGAGTGTTACGAGGCCGCCTCGCGCCTCGAACATGATTTCGCGCCGCTGACGATCGCCTGGGGCGCGGCGTTTGTCGCCGCCGTGTTGGCGGTCGTGGCCAGAGTGGGCGGCGCCGTCGGCCGGGCAGGGGGCTCGACCCGTCGCGCACGCGCCGACGGCGCTCATCGGTCGGTGACCCGGTCGACGTAGGCGTGCTCGATCCCCTGCGGGTCGACGACGAGGTACCCGCCTGCGCCGTCGGGCCGGATCGACTGCGGTCCGATGGGGACCTTGCCGCGGCCGCCGGGAATGTCGAGCACATAGGCCGGCATGGCGAGCCCGGACAGGCGCGCCCTTAATCGCCGCATCAGCTCCTGCCCCCTGGCGATCGGGACGCGCCAATGCGCCGTGCCCGGCGCGAGATCGCCGTGATGCAGATAATAGGGCTTGATCCGGGCCTCGACGAAACTCCGCATCAGCGCCTCGAGCGTCCCGGCGTCGTCGTTGACGCCCTTCAACAGGACGCTCTGGCTGATGAGCATGATTCCCTGATCGGCGAGGCGCCGGCAGGCGGCGCGGACATCGCCGGTCATTTCGCGCGGGTGGTTGGCGTGCACGGCGACGACGACCGTCTTGCCGTCCGCCCGAAGCGCCCGCGCCAGCGCCGGCGTGACCCGCTCCGGCGCCGCGATCGGCAGGCGGGTGTGCCAGCGCAAGATTCTCGACGTGTTCGATCGCGGCGATCGCCCGCGTCGCGTGTGCGACCCGGCGCGGCGACAGGGTCATGGGATCGCCGCCGGTGAGGATAACCTCCCAGATCGCCGGCCGCGCGCGGACGTAATCGAGCGCGGCGGCGAATTCGGCGTCGCTCAATGACGCCGAGCCCGGGCCAATCCGCTCGCGGCGGAAGCAGAAGCGGCAATAGACGGCGCAGACCGCGACGAGCTTGATCAGCACCCGGTCCGGATAGCGATGGACCAGACCCTTTGACTGGGCTTCTCGCGTCGTCGCCGATCGGATCGTCCGTCTCGGCCGGATCGCGGACGAGTTCGCGGCCGTCGGGCACGAATTGACGCCCAATCGGATCGGCCGGATCGCCCGTTTCGATCAGGCCAGCGAGCGCCGGAGTGAGGCCGATCGCATAACGCTCAGCGACCGATTCGAGCTCGGCCAGCCTCTCCGGCGCGGCGAGGCCGGCTTCGATCGAGGTTTTGTGCCGTGGTCAGGCGGCGCGACCCGAGACTGGGGCTCATGGCTTCCAAGCGGTTCATGTCGAGGACACGTTCCTATCAGAAGCGCGCCATCCGCTCACTGGCGGCGCGCCGTCGTCATATCCCTCTTTTCCGGAGTCTACTTGACGATGGGTATTTTCGATCGGTCGATGGTGACGGCGACCGCGACGATCAGAACCGCGCCGAACACGATATTCTGGGCAAAGATATTGACGCCGAGGAAAGTCATGCCGATGCGCACGACCGAGATGATCAGTGCGCCGATCAACGTGCGCCAGATGCTCCCGACGCCGCCGGTGATCGCCGTGCCGCCGACGACGACGGCGGCGATCGACGGCAACAGGAGTTCGCTCGCCAGCGTCGGCGAACCGCTGGCGAGGCGTCCGGCGAGGATCACTCCGGCGAGGGCGGCGCAGGTCCCGGAAATGACAAGGGCGATGATCTTCTGCCGATCGACCTTCACGCCCGAAGCATAAGCCGCCGGCTCGCCCGCGCCGATCGCGGCGCTGTACCGGCCGAAGCGCGTGCGGCTTTGAATCGTATGCGCGATCGCGAGCACGACGAGCGCGATCACGATGACGTTCGGGACGCCGACCAGGGTTCCCGTTATCCAGGTCTGGTAGTCGCGCTCACTCGTCCGCAAGGTGATTGAACGTTCCTTCGAGATGACCAGGGCCGCGCTGAACAGCACGCCGCCCATCGCCAGGGTGGCGATGAAGGAGGGCACTTTCAGGCGGACATGCGCCACCCCGGAGAGAAAGCCGGCCAGAATTCCGGCTGCAATGGCGAACGCAAAGGCCGCGTAGCCCCAACGTGAAATGGTGAGCGCAACGATGACGCTGGCCAGCGACGCCATCGACTGAATCGAGAGGTCGATGCCGCCGATCATGATGACGAAGGTGACGCCCGTCGCCAGCACGAACAGGACGGCTGTGTCGCTTCCCAAATCCAGGAGCGTCGCAGGTTCGAGAAAACCCGGCTGGAAAACGCCGACCAGGGCCACCAGCAGGGCGAGCGTCACGATCGGCATCCATTGGCGGATGCGGTCGAATTCGAGTCTTCCAAGCGGTGTGCGCATTGGTCGCTCAGACCATGTGGCCGATGAGGTCGACCTGAATGGGTTTGGCGCCGGGGCTCGCCGGGGTTCGATAGGTCACCTCGCCGTCACGCATCACCAGGATCGTGTGGCTGAGGCCGATCGTTTCCTCCAGCGTATCGGAAGTGAGAATGACAGCGACTCCTTCATTGGTGACCGCGCGCACGAGTTCGTAGACTTCCTCCTTTGCGCCGACGTCGAGCCCCCGGGTCGGATGATCGAGGATGAGGATGCGGGCCTTGGCGTTCAGCCATTTCGCCAGAACGACCTTCTGCTGGTTTCCGCCGGACAGGTTGAGACAGAGCGCATCCTCGCCGGGTGTTCGCACCTTCAGGCGCTGCACCCAGGATTTCGCCAGCCTCAGTTCCTCGCCGAGATCAATCAACCCGTACCGCGCGATGTCCTTGAGGCTGGGCAAAGTGATGTTGGCGGCGACTGAGAGGAACAGCACGAGTCCTTCGACACGCCTCTCACGCGGAACGTAGCCGAGCCCGACATCGACGGCGTCGGCCGGAGTTGAAAGCCGCACCTCTCGACCGCTAACGACGAGACGCCCGCGATCATGCGGCAAAAGCCCGGCGAGGGAGCGCGTCAGTTCCTCCCGGCCGGATCCGAGAACACCGGCAATGCCGAGGATTTCGCCGGCATGAAGCTTCAGGCTGACGTCCCGGTAAGAGTCGCCACAGCCGAGGCCCTCGAGCTCGAGCACGACGTCGTCGCCAAAAGGCCTTTGCAGAGGTTCGCGATAATATTCGGCCTGCAGGCCTCGCCCGACCATCAAACGGTGGAGCGTCTTGACGTCGACTTCGGCCGCTTGCAGTTCGGCGACCACAGCTCCGTCCTTCATCACGTAGATGCGGTCGGAAAGTTCGAGCACTTCGCTGAGGCGATGCGAAACGAAGATGAATGAGGCTCGCGTCTTCAAGGCGCGCACGCGGGCAAAAAGGATCTCGATCTCGGCCTGCTCAAGGACCGACGTCGGTTCGTCGAGCAGGATGACGAGGGGCCCGGAAGCCTGCTCCTCGAGCGTCAGGGCCTTCGCCAGCTCGACCATCTGTCGCGTGGCGAAGTCGAGCGTCGCGGCGCGGGTCCGCGGATCGACATTGACCTGCACCTTCGCCAGTTGGCGCTCGGCCGACGCATAGACCGCGCGCCAGTTCACGAGGCCGAAACGGGTGAACTGGGCCTCGTTTCCCAGATAGATGTTCTCGCCCACGGTGAGGTTGAGCAGCAGCGATTGCTCCTGAAACACCATACCGACGCCCTGACGGTTGGCGTCGGCGGCGCTGACGAAACGCGTCGGCTTGCCGGCGAGCCGGATTTCGCCCGCGTCGGGTTGGTAGACTCCGCTGAGGATCTTCATCAGGGTCGACTTGCCGGCGCCGTTTTCGCCGACCAGGCCGACCACTTCACCCGGACGGAGGTCGATCGAGACATTGTCGAGGGCGCGAACGCCGGGAAAGCTCTTCTCGATGCCGGCGAGGGCCAGGATCGGGGCGATTGCGGGAGCGCTCATTTGACGATGCGCATGACGTTGCGGTCGATCGAGAGCGCGACCGCCGCGATGATCATCAAGCCTTGAACGCCGATCTGGTAGCTCGGCGGGACATCCGCCAACACCATGCCGTTGTTGAGGACAGTGACGATCAAAACGCCGACCAGCGTTTGCAGCACGCTGCCCTCTCCGCCCGAGAGCGCCGTCCCGCCGACGACGACCGCCGTTATGGTCGAAAATAGGCGCCCATTGCCGATCAGCGAATTGCCCAGCCCCAGCTGCGCTGCTGCGAGGATGCCGCCGATGGAGTAGAACACTCCGGCGAGCGTGAAGGTCAGAATGCGCACCCGAGCGACCGGAATGCCGGACAGGGCGGCGAGCTCCTCGCCGCCGCCGAGCGCGAAGATGTAGCGGCCGAGCCGGGTGTGGTTCTGCACGGCAAAGGCGATCGCGAGGCAGACGAGCGCCACCCACACGCCCCACGGAAAGCCGAGGAAGCGCTCGATCGCCAGGCCGCGGATGAACGGATCGTTGATGCGCACCGCCATGCCGCCGAGCAGCGCATTGGCGACGCCGACGCCGATGAACCAGGTTCCCAGCGTCGTCATGAAGGAAGGAACCTTCAGCGCGACATGAACAACGCCGTTGGCGAAACCGACCGCAGCGCCGACAAGCATCACCGGCAGGACCGCAAGGATCCCGAAATCGTTGGAATTCGCGCCGTTGAGAACGAGCAAGGAGAGGATCACCGCACTCAGCGACAATACGCCTTCTACGGAAAGGTCGATCGAGCCCATCAGGATGATGAAGGTTGCGCCGAGGCCGAGGACCAGCGGAATCATCGCCGCCTGCGCGATGCGGACGAAATTGCCGGCGCTGAGGAAATTCGGATTGATCAGAGAGACGATCACGCACAAGAGCGCGAGCACGACCACCGGCGCCCAGGCCGCATAGCGCCGCCGCCGCACGCGTCCGGCAGATCGGACCTCGGGCTTGTTGCGAGTGTCGAAAGCTTGCGAGGTCATCGGGAGGTTTTGCCGCATGGGTCGCCGGAGACGGCGATCGAACATTTGCGATTCGAGTGCTCGCCGACTTGTCCGGACAATGGGTACTCCAGGCCCTCGACTTCGGATCCAAATCGAGTCGTCATTGCGGGCGGAGCGAAGCAATCGAGAGATCGTAGGCCACGGGCCCGGATTGCTTCGTCGCGACGCTCCTCGCAATGACGTCGCCGGTTCAACTCAATCGCGTCATGCTTCAGGATGCGTCAGTTGTACTGGATTTGACCGTTGACCCGACCCCAGATGTCGTTCCAGTCGATCTTGGGCTCGGATTTGATGTTGCTGTCGTAAAACGCCTGGGCGTTGTCGGCGGTGATGATGACGCCCTTGCCGTAGAACTCGCGGTGGTCCTTCGGCTGGGTCGTCGGGTCGAAGGCGCCGGTCTTGGCGTGGTAGGCGATCGACAGACCCATGCCGCCCTGCCAATAGGGGTCCCAGGCGACCGTGCCGACCATTTCCTTCTTGAGGATGGATTCCACGGCAAGCTTGATGCCGTCGATGCCGGTGACCGGAACCTTGCCGGCGCTGCCGGCGGCACGCAGGGCTTCGACCGCGGCGAGGGCCATATCGTCGTTCGCCGCCCAGATGCCGCCGATCTTGTCGCCGAACTTGGTCAGCCACGCATTGGTCTTTTCGAGCGCGGTGTTCGCGTCCCAGTTGGCGACCTGATAGTCGAGCAGCTTGACATCGGAATTGGCGGCGAGCGCCTCGTCGAGGCCCTTCTTTCGCTCGATGGCGGGCACGTTCGATTCGATTCCGCCGAGCGCAACGATGCCGCCCTTGCCGCCCATCGCCTTGAACAGCGTCTCGGCCATCGCCTTCCCGTAAGGCACGCCGCTGAACGAAATGTGCGCGACGTAATTCGGATTGAAATCCCAAGGGTGAAGGTCGGCCGGCTTGTTCCATTGGGTGACGACGTAGGCTCCGGCGGCCTTGCACGCTTCGACAATCGGCCGCGCGTCCGGGCTGTCGTTCGGATCGACGTTGATGCAGCAATTGCCGCCCGTCTTGGCGAGGATCGCCTTGATGTCGGCGATGCCCTTTTCGCTGTTGCCCTCGGTCACCAAAGTGACGTAGTCGGCGCCGACCGACTTAGCGAAAGCAGCGCCGCCCTTGTTCCAGGTCGCGTGATAGGGGTTCGACAGCGAACGGATCGAATTCACCAGCGTCGGCTGACCCGCCGCGCGAGCCGAGCGGGTGATGATGGCAGGAAATGTGCCGGCAAACCCCAGCGCCCCCACGCCCTTCAAGAGATCGCGGCGCCGCAAATTCAGCGCGAGCGTGTTGGTGATAAGCTTGTGGCTCATGTAAGCGTTCCTCCCGAGTTGAGGCGCCCATGGCCGCGGCCGCGCCCCGTGTCAATTTACCAGCCGTTCCGGCCCTGGTCTTCTTACGGACGGCGTGATCGCCTGCGCCGGGATCAATGCGAAGCGTAACGCTCCGCCACGCCTTGCGGGGCTGCCTTTCCAGGATCGACCGAAACGTCGCAGCGGCGAACAAGCGAGCATGAACGTCTATTCTTGTCAACGTTACCGCTCGAAAGGTCTCGAAAGGTCTCGAAAGATCAGCCGCAGATGATGTTGGATCCGCGGCGCGTTTGGCGAGCGGGGCCATCGTCGATAATCGCCGGAGGTCGTTCGAAAGTTGGTGCGGGCGGCGGGAATCGAACCCGCACGGCCCTTCGGCCGAGCGAAGGCCTCGCGGCCGAGCTCCTTCTCCAGCGCCGGCCGCCAGGCGCGCGGCGTTATGGCGCCTGGCGGGAACGTAGAGTGGAGTTTCGGCCGGCGCCAACCCATGCCTTGCAGAGTCCTCGACCACCTCAAGACATTCAGTCGTCCGCTCGTACTCGGACGTAAGCACCAGGCGCGTCCTCGATCACCGCCAGCTTGCCGTCGCCAGGGGAGCGGGGAGGAACGCGGCCGAGATCGAATGGCGTCACCCATTCGTCCCACAGCGGCCACCACGAACCCTGATGGGATTTCGCGCCGTCGAGCCATGCGTCCGGCGTTGCGGGGAGCTGGTCGTTGGTCCAATGGCCATACTTGCTGCCGGGCGCGCTGATGACGCCGGCCATGTGCCCCGACGCCGCAAGGACGAATGTGACCGGCCCGGAATAGATATGGGTCGCGGCGTAGGTCGATTTCCACGGCGCGATGTGATCCTCGCGCGACGAAAGCAGGAATGTCGGCGTCTTGATCTTCGACAGATCGATCGGCGTGCCCGCGAGGGTGATTCCGCCCGGCTTCGCCAGGAGGTTCCGCTGGTACATGTTGCGCAAATAGAAGGAATGCATGGCGGCGGGCATGCGGGTCGAGTCCGAGTTCCAGAACAGAAGGTCGAACGGAACCGGTTCTTTTCCGAGCAGATAGTTGTTCACCACGAAGGACCAGATGAGGTCGTTGGCGCGCAGCATGTTGAATGACGTCGCCATGTCATGGGCTTCCAGGTAGCCGCGCTCCTGCATGCGCTTCTCGAGCGAGGAAATCTGCTCTTCGTCGATGAACACCGCCATGTCGCCGACCTCGCTGAAATCGACGAGGGTCACGAAATAGGTCGCGCTCGCGATGCGGTCGTCCCCATGCGCAGCCATATAGGCGAGCGTCGAGGCGAGCAGCGTCCCGCCGAGGCAATAGCCCACGGCGTTCGCGCCGCGCTCCCCGGTCGCAGCCTCGATCGCGTCGAGCGCCGCGAGCGGCCCCTCGAGCATGTAGTCCTCGAAGCTCTTCTGCGCGAGCCGCTCGTCGGGGTTGACCCACGAGATGACGAACACCGTCTGTCCCTGATCGACGCACCATTTGATGAACGAGTTCTTCGGCTGAAGGTCGAGCACATAAAACTTGTTGATCCAGGGCGGCACGATGAGCAGCGGCCGGCGGCGCACGTCGGGCGTCGACGGCGCATATTGAATGAGCTGCATCAACTCGTTCTGATAGACCACCTTGCCCGGCGTCCTTGCGATGTTCTCGCCGAGCCGGAACGACTTCGTGTCGGTCATGCTGATCGAGAGACGTCCCTCGCCCCTGTCGAGATCGGCGAGCAGATTGTCGAGACCGTGCAGAAGGTTCTGACCGCCGCTCTGCAAGGTGGTCGTCAGCACTTCGGGATTGGTGGCGATGAAGTTCGAGGGCGACATCGCGTCGACGAACTGACGCGTGTAGAAGTCCACCTTTTTCGCCGTCGCCGGGTCGAGGCCCTTGACGTCGCGGACCGAGGACAGAAGCGACTGCGCGGCGACGAGGTAGCTCTCGCGGATGAAGCTGAACATCGCGTTCTCGGTCCAGTCGGGATGCTTGAAGCGCTTGTCACGCGCCGGCTCGGCGCGGCTTTCGTGCATCAGGAACACCCGCTCGGCCGCATGGCGCCAGACCGTCATTCCCTCGTTGAACAAATTGATCTGCGCATTCGCCACCGCGACCGGATCGCTCATCATTTTCGTCATGAGCTCGAGAAACGCGCTCCCGAGCGTCGCGGCGTCGCCCATGCCGATCTGCGCGCCTGGCGGTTGGCGAGACAGGAAGTCCTGCATGAGTCGCTGGCTTTGTCCCGCGATATTCTGAAGCTGACTCGCGATCGCGCCGGCATCCCATGTTGACGGAGTGGTCGAATTGGTCATGTTGTCCTCCCTGGCTCTCGGCGTCACTTTCGCGCCCGGTTGATCGGAAGCAAAGCGCGGTCGGAAACGCGATTATCCTCCATGTCGGAAGGGCGCTCGCGCGTCCAGTCCCGCGCGCCCGAGGTCGCCGACCATCACCCGACGCCCCATCGTGATCCCTCCCGAGGCCTCGAGTCGATTGACCCGCGCGCGCCAATCGGGCCGGACGCAGGCTTGATCCTCGGCGCTATCTGAATGTAATGTTTGCATGCGAAGTGGCAACTGCTGCCGGCCGCCCCGATTGAACGGGACCTGAAAATGACGCCGTGGTCGGAACGTCGAGGGAACGCCGTGAAACTGCAGCCGGTTTCCCGCTTGGAGCGCCCGGCGCATGCGCGAACGCGCTCATGCCGGAGCGAAGCGCCCTGTCGCCGATCGTGCTGCAACGTCCGATGGCCGCTGAATTTACCCCTAGTACGATCCGGTAAGATCGCTAACGGATCGGACCGGATACATCGTTGACAGGTCAATTGCACGGCGAGGAGGGCCCCGCCGATGCCTTGAGCGAGACTTGCGCGACGTGAGATGGGTGAATGCGGTAGCTTCGGTGAGAGCCAGCCTCCGCTTTTGCGCTTCTGACATGCCAAAAGCTCCATTGCCTTTTAAGCATAAGCGAAGCCGATACCGGCCTCGCCCGCGCCCGAATCGACATTTTCTTCCGGATTTCCCTATGTTCATGTTACGTTCTCACCATCGAGCGCCGCCGAGGGCGGCGGAAAGCGAGGACATGATGGACCAGGGATTTGCGCCGCAGCCGAAACGACGGCCGTCCGAAGTCGCCGTGACGGCGCGGCGAAGGCGCATCTTCGCCAGGCTCAGCCAAGGCTGGGCCAGTGACGACATCGCCCGCGAGGAGAAGCTCACGCCTCGCCGCGTCCGCCAGATCGTCGCAGAATTTCTCGACAACCGCGAGATCGACGACGGCTCGAGGCACACGCTCGCGCAGCTCGCCCGGCTCGGCCCCGCGCTTAAAGCGGCCGGCGCGGCGGTGGCGCGGGGCGACGTCAGGGCGATTGCGCCGCTGATGAAGGTGCTCGACCGGCTCGACCACTACCAGAAGTCCGCTGAGGCGAAGCGAGGCGAGGCCGAGCCCGCGCAGTTGACGGCGGGCGACGAGCTCGTCCTCAGCGAGATCCGGCGCCGGTTGCGGAGGGAGATCGAGCAGGAACTGCGCGAGGAGCAAACAGCGCGGCAGGCGGCCGAGGCGCAATCCCGCGCGGACGCGTCCCCGTAAGGCCGTGAAACGGCGACGCAAGACCTTCTCGATGCCCCGAGAATGCAGACGGACGTTGCGGATCAAACGGCCGGTCGAACAGAATTTTTGGCCGGAAGCGATTCGGGCGATGGCTCGGCCTGCGGAAACGAGGGCAGACGGCCGACTGTCCGGATGATTCTCAATGGAGCGGCGGCCGGTTGAGACGAGATCGGGCTCGGCCGGGGCGCAGTTCCGCGGCTCGGTCAGATCAGCTTTTGGGGCGGGAAAGGGAAGGGAAATTTTTTTCTGCCCCCATCCGCCCGCAACCCATTGATAAGTCACAATTCGCGGAAGCAAAAGGAAGGAAATGGAAGCCCGTTTCGGGCCTCCGTTGCCCGCGATTGAAGCGCTATTGATGCGCGGCTGACCGCGATCGACGCGCTGGCCGCTCACCCCATGCGGCGCTCGACCATCATCCCCTTGATGTGGGAGATCGCCTTGGCCGGATTCAGGCCCTTGGGGCAGGTTTTGGCGCAGTTCATGATCGTGTGGCAGCGGTAGAGCCGGAACGGGTCCTCGAGATTGTCGAGCCGTTCACCCTTCGCCTCGTCGCGCGAGTCGACCAGCCACCGGTAGGCCTGAAGGAGAATCGCCGGGCCGAGGTATCGGTCGCCGTTCCACCAGTAGCTCGGGCAGGAGGTCGTGCAGCAGGCGCAGAGAATGCACTCGTAGAGCCCGTCGAGCCTGGCGCGGTCCTCAGGCGACTGCAGCCATTCCTTCTCCGGCGCCGGCGTCGTCGTCTTGAGCCACGGCTCGATCGAGGCATGCTGGGCGAAAAAGATGGTCTGGTCCGGCACCAGATCCTTGATGACCTCCTGATGGGGCAGCGGGTAGATCGTGACCGGCGCCGCGACGTCGTCGATCCCGCTTGTGCAGGCGAGCGTGTTGAGTCCGTCGATGTTCATCGCGCACGACCCGCACACCCCCTCGCGGCAGGAGCGGCGAAAGGTCAAGGTCGAAGTCGATCTTGGATTTGATCCAGATGAGGGCGTCGAGGATCATCGGACCGCAGTCGTTGCGGTCGACGAAATAGGTGTCCATGCGCGGATTGGCGGCCTCGTCGGGGTTCCAGCGATAGATGCGGAACTCGGTGACCCGCTTGGCGCCGCCTGGCCTCGGCCAGGTCTTGCCGGTCGTGATGCGCGAGTTTTCCGGCAGGGCGAGTTGAACCATTGCGGCTTTCCAAGTGTCAATGATGCGGGTGGCTGAGGTCGGATAGCAAGATGACTTGAGCTCCCGAAAAGCCGGCTCGCGCCATCGAAGCGAGTCGTGCGTCGGCGGTCACCAGTGGGACTTCGAAATGCTCGGCGGCGACAGACGCGTCCACGACCAACGTCACCGGTCTCGATCCTCGCGGAGCAGGACGACACTGTCGGTCTGCGGGACTCCCTTCGGGGTCATCGCCGCGATGCGGTCCGCGCTCTCCACGCGACGTCGTCGTCGGACGCGCATGTCCACGGCCTCCGAGAGAATCCTTTCAGCCTGTTCTTCCAGGGAAAGGCGATTCAGCTTCGCGAGCTCCAAGAGGCTTGCGAACGTCGCTTCATCGAGATGCTCAAGGACGATTTGCGTCATGACGGCCGCCTCAATACACCCGCGCTTTCGGCTCGATGTAAGAAATGTCGTTGCTCATCGTGTAGGCGTGCACCGGCCGATAGTCGATTGAAACCGTCTGCTTCACGGGGTCGATCCAGGCCAGCGTGTGCTTCATCCAGTTGACGTCGTCGCGTTTCGGATAGTCCTCGCGCGCGTGCGCGCCGCGGCTCTCGAGCCGGTTGGCCGCCCCCTCCATCGTGACGACCGCCTGGACGATCAGATTGTCGTATTCGAGCGTCTCGATGAGGTCGGAGTTCCAGATCAACGACCGGTCGGTCACCCCGACATCGGCGCCCGCGCGCCAGGCGGCGTGGATCTTTTCCTTGCCCTCGGCGAGCGTCGCGCCGGTGCGAAAAACCGCGCAATCGGCCTGCATGACCCGCTGCATGGCGAGGCGCAGCATCGCGGTCGGCGTCTTGCCGTTGGCGAAGCGGAAGCGGTCGAGGCGGGAAAGGGCGAACTCGGCGCTGTCCTTGGCGAGTTCCGGCTGACGGTCGCCGGCTTTGAGCATTTCAGCCGCGCGCAGGCCCGCCGCCCGGCCGAACACGACGAGGTCGATCAGCGAGTTCGAGCCGAGCCGGTTCGCCCCGTGCACCGACACGCAGGCCGCCTCGCCGAGCGCCATCAGCCCGGGAACGATCGCGTCCGGATCGCCGCCGACCTTGGTCAGCACCTCGCCGTGATAGTTCGTCGGAATGCCGCCCATGTTGTAATGGGCTGTCGGAATGACCGGGATCGGCTCCTTGGTCACATCGACGCCGGCGAAGATGCGCGAGCTCTCCGCTATGCCGGGCAGATGCTCGTAAATCACCTTCGGATCGAGATGGTCTAGGTGCAGGTAAATATGGTCCTTGTGCTTGCCGACGCCGCGGCCCTCGCGGATTTCTATGGTCATGGAGCGGCTGACGACGTCGCGCGAGGCGAGGTCCTTGGCGTGGGGCGCGTAGCGCTCCATGAAGCGCTCGCCGGCCGAATTGACGAGATAGCCGCCCTCGCCCCGCACGCCCTCGGTGATGAGGCAGCCTGCGCCGTAGATGCCGGTCGGGTGGAACTGCACGAACTCCATGTCCTGCAGCGGCAATCCCGCGCGCAAAACCATGCCGTTGCCGTCGCCGGTGCAGGTGTGCGCCGAGGTGCACGAGAAGTAGGCCCGCCCGTAGCCGCCCGTCGCCAGGATTGTCGTCTGCGCCCGGAAGCGGTGGATTGTGCCGTCGTCCATCTTGAGGCAGACGAGGCCGCGCACTGCGCCTTCGGAGTCGCGGATGAGGTCGATGGCGAAATATTCGATGAAGAACTCGCAGCGCGCCCTCAGGGCCTGCCCGTAGAGCGTATGCAGGATCGCGTGGCCGGTACGGTCGGCGGCGGCGCAAGTGCGCTGCGCAATGCCCTTGCCGAAGTCCGTCGTCATGCCGCCAAACGGTCGCTGATAGATTTTGCCGGCTTCGGTGCGCGAGAACGGCACGCCCCAGTGATCGAGCTCGTAGACCGCGGCCGGCGCGTTCCGGCAGAGATATTCGATTGCGTCTTGATCGCCGAGCCAGTCCGAGCCCTTGACGGTGTCGTACATGTGCCAGCGCCAGTCGTCTGGCCCCATGTTGCCGAGCGAGGCGGAAATGCCGCCCTGCGCCGCGACCGTGTGCGATCGGGTGGGAAACACCTTGGAGACGCACGCCGTCTTGAGGCCCGCCTGGGCGCAGCCCACGCTCGCGCGCAAGCCCGCTCCGCCCGCTCCGACAACGACGACGTCGAAGGTGTGGTCGGTGATCGGATAGGCCTTGCCGTTTGACGACGGCGCGCCTTGGGCGGAGGAGCCGTTCGAGCCCATAGGTATGTTTCGCCTCGGGTTGTCTTAGGTTAAGCCGGCGCGCAGGGTGGCGAAGACGCAGGCGAGCGCCATCAGCGCGCAGAAGCAGGTATTGGCGGCGAGCGCCCAGGCGCGGCTGCGCCCGTGAAGGTAGTCGACGATGACCGAGCGCATGCCGAACTCCATGTGCACGATCCCCGATAGGATGAACGCCAGCAGCAGGATCGCCGGAACGGGCCGGCCCAGCTCTTCCCTCACCCCATTGTAGTCCATGTGCAGGAGATCGAGCACAAACCATACGAAATAGAGGGTGAGCGGGATCAGCGCGAGCGAGGTCACGTGCATGAGCCACGCTTCGCCCGTTCCGCTGTGCGCCGCGCCCAGAAAGCGGACGCGCCCGAGGGGCGTTCGCAGGCCGCCAGAGTCGTCGGTCATGACGAGGCTCCTCTATCGCACCGCGTAGCCGATCGCCCATACGACGATCGTCAGCGCAAAACCCCCGATGAGCGTCACCCAGGCCAGCTGATCGCGCATTGGCGCGTCCATGCCATAGCCTGCGTCCCACAAGAAATGCCGGATTCCGCCGAGCAGGTGGTGAAACAGCGCCCAGGTGAAGCCGAACAGGACGAGGCGTCCAATGAACGACTCGATGAACGCCGAAAAGACCCCGAAAGCGGCGGCGTCGGCCGAAGCCGCGATCAGAAACCACGCGAGGAGCAGCACGCCGACATAGAGCCCAACGCCCGTGATGCGATGGGCGATCGACATCGCCATCGTCATCGTGACCCGGTAGATGCCGAGGTGCGGCGAAAGCGGCCGCGGGCGGCGCTTGCCCACCGCAGCGTCAGTCGTTGCCATGCGTTCCATCCTGCTTGTGCTCGGCAAACCTTTTAGACTGCTCACCCGGCGCCCGCAACGATCGCAATGTTCGCTTAAAGTCCAATGCTGAAGGCGCTTCAGGCCTTGAGCGCACCGTCGACCTCAGCGCGTGTCGGCGGATCCGAACCCTTGCGGGTGCAAGTGATCGCCGAGGCTGTCGCAGCGAATCGAAGCCACTGCTCGAGAGCGGCGCGGCTCGGCGCTCCCGCGTCGGCGCCGAGCGCCGAGTCATGATCCATCGCCGAAAGGAGGGCGGACATGAAGCTGTCGCCGGCTCCGACCGTGTCGGTCACTTCGATGCGCGGGGCCGGCACTTCGACCCGCTTCCCGTCGAGGATGGCGAGCGCGCCCCGTTCTCCGAGAGTGGCGACGCAAAAGCGGGGACCCGTCCTCGCCCATGCTGCGAGACTTCTCCTCGACCGGACGATCAGGATAGAGCCAGAGTAGGTCTTCCTCGCTCGCCTTGACCAGATGCGCGAGTGAGGCCTGCCGCTCGACCAGCGCCACGACGGACGCGCGATCTGGCGTCACCAAAGGCCGGATGTTGGGATCGTAGCTGACGGTTGCGTATTGTCGAACCGCCTTCAACGCCTCGATAACGCGCTCGCCATGCCGCGGGTCGACCGCCGAAATGGAGCCGACGTGCAGATGGCGTCCGTCTTTCGGCCATGTCGCCGGAAAGGGCCATGGTCCGTCGAATGAGGTCGCGTCGAGATAGAACGAGTAGCGCGAGCCGGTCTTGGCCGTTCCGCGCATCACGAAGGCGAGCGTCGAGGGGCGCTTGTCGCGCAGGACGAAGGAAAGATCGACACCATTGCCGGCAAGGCCGGCCGCCAGCGCTTCGCCATTGCCGTCCGCGGAGATGCGCGACACGAACGCGGTTTTGGAGCCAAGCCGGGCGAGGCCGACAGCAACGTTATAGGGCGAACCGCCGAGCACCGCGTCGTAAGCGTTCTCTTTCACCGGGTCGGGAATGAGGTCGATCAGCGCCTCGCCGGAAATCAGGATCATGTCGACATTCGCCCCCGGTGTCGGTCTTACGCCAGCGTGTAAGCCGTCTTTACGGTCGTATAGAACTCCGCTGCGTAGCGTCCCTGCTCGCGCGCGCCGAGGCTCGAGCCTTTGCGTCCGCCAAACGGGGCGTGGTAATCGACGCCGGCCGTCGGCAGGTTGACCATGACCATGCCGGCCTCGGAATTGCGCTTGAAATGGGATGCGCGCTTGAGGCTCGTCGTGCAAATTCCGGCGCAGAGACCAAAGTCGGTGTCGTTGGCGATCGCGAGCGCGTGGTCATAATCCCGCGCCGGGATCATCGTCGCAACCGGGCCGAAAATCTCCTCGCGCGAGATGCGCATGGAATTGTCGGCGTCGACGAACAGCGCCGGCGCCATGTAGAAGCCGGGCGTCGCCCGATTGAGCCGCTCGCCGCCGAGGGCAAGCCTTGCGCCCTCATTCCGCCCGATCTCCAGGTAGGAGAGGTCCTGATCGAGTTGGGCTTGGTCGACGACAGGGCCGATATGGGTTCCCGGCTTGAGAGCATCGTCGACCACGAGCGCCCGCATGCGGTCCGCGAGGAGGCCTGCGAAACGCGTATAGACTGGCTCCTCGACAATGACTCGCGACGACGCGGTGCAGCGCTGTCCGGTCGAGAAATAGGCGCCGTTCACCGCGCACTCGATCGCATTCGGCAGGTCGGCGTCCGCGAGCACGACGATGGGGTTCTTGCCGCCCATTTCGAGCTGGAACTTGCGCATCGCCCCGGCACAAGCGGCAGCGACCCGCCGACCGGTCGCGACCGAGCCCGTAAAAGTGACGGCGTCGACGTGCTTGTCCTCGAGGATCGCCTGGCCGACGACCGAGCCGCGTCCCATCACGAGGTTGAAAACGCCTTTCGGGACGCCGGCGCGAACGATGATCTCGGCGAGCGCGTGGGCCGAACCAGGCGCCAGATCGGCCGGCTTGAACACGACCGTGTTGCCGTAAGCGAGCGCCGGAGCAATCTTCCAGGCCGGGATCGCGATCGGAAAATTCCACGGACAGATGATTCCAATCACTCCGACGGGCTCTCGGGTCACCTCGATATCGATGTTTGGCCGGACGGAAGCGAACTTCTCACCGGGGATTCTCAACGCCTCGCCGGCGAAGAAATCGAAGATCTGGCCGGCCCGCGCCACCTCGCCGGTCGCCTCGGGCAGCGTCTTGCCTTCCTCGCGGGCGAGAAGACGGCCGAGATCGTCCCGCCGGGCGAGAATCTCCGCGGAAACCCGCATCAGAAGATCGTGCCTCTCCTGTGGAGTCGTGTGGGACCAGCCCGGGAAAGCCGCGCGGGCGGCGCCGATTGCAACTCCGGTCTGACCGGCGTCGGCCTGGGCGTATTCGCCGACAATGTCGTTCGTGTCCGACGGATTGACGTTCCTGGAAACGCCGACGCCGTCGACCCACTCGCCGGCGATGAAGTTCTTGTGCAGGGCGCTCATCGTTCATCCCGATTTCGCCGTCGACATTGTCCGCCAGGCGTCATCAAATCAACCCCCGCCGCGCAAGATTGCGCATCAGCGCCCCCATCCCGAACGTCCACCGTTCGCATTCCTCGCAAGGTCTCATCCGGTTGACGAGCCGACCGAGCTTTTCCGTACCGATCGTAACGATGTCGCCTGGCGCGTGCGTGAAGCCCATTCCCGGCTCCGCGCGGTCGGTGACGGGGGCGAACATTGTTCCGAGCAGGAGGACGAACCCGTCAGGGTAGGCGTGGCTCGGCCCGAGCGTCTGTGCGACGAGATCGACCGGGTCTCGGCTTATTTCCGCCATCGACGAGCGGCCTTCGAGAAGAAACGTGTCCTCGCCCTCGACTTTCAACGAGATTGTCGCGGTCCGGATGTCGTCGAGGGTGAAGGTCGCGTCGAAAAAGCGAAGGAACGGGCCGATCGCGCAGCTCGCGTTCTGGTCCTTCGCCTTGCCCAGCAAGAGCGCCGAGCGGCCTTCGAAATCGCGCAGGTTAACATCGTTAGCGAGCGTCGCGCCGACAATCCGCCCGCTCGACGCGACGACCAGCGCGACTTCCGGCTCGGGGTTGTTCCAGTGCGAGGCGCTATGGAAGCCCGCGTCGTCTCCGCAGCCGACCGCGCTCATCGGCTGGCCTTTCGTAAAAACTTCGGCATCCGGGCCGATGCCAACTTCAAGGTATTGCGACCAGGCGCCAGCCTCGATTAGCGCTTCTTTCAACCGCATGGCGGCTGGAGAGCCTGGTTTGAAGCCGCGAAGCTCTCCGCCGAGCGCGGCTTCAATTGCATCCCGCGTGGCCAGAGCGTGTTCAGGGTTCCCGCGGGCGCGCTCCTCGATGACACGCTCCAGGAGCGACCTGGCGAATGTGACGCCTGCCGCCTTGATCGCCTGAAGGTCGATCGGAGCCAATAGGTACGATTGAGCTCCCTTTCGCTTGTCCCGCGGGGTGCAGGCAAGGATTTCCGATATCGTCCCGAGGTTCGGACCGTGAGCGCGGCGGAGGGCCTCGACGGGAGACGGATGCTCGCAGAGGTCGCGAATGGTCGGAAAATCCCCGCTGAGGTCGAATACGCCGTCGGCTTTGATCGAGACGACCGATGGTCCTTCGACGTCCGCGCGCCACACGCGCCCCGCCAAGGTCCCGGCGAACCCATCGGCTGGAAGCGTCAACTCTTCATGCAGCGCAAGCAGGTCATTCTTCCTCCGAGCGAGGCGGCCGGCATTGACGTCGCCCCGCCGTCTCTCTAGCCTCTAACATGTTAGCCGGGAAGGGCGTTGTCGATCGCTTCCTAAGAGGGCGGGCGAAACTGTGGTCAAGGGCGCCTATTCAAAGGCGGACGCCGTCTACGGCGAATTGAAAGAGGCGATTTTGACCGGCGCTCTCGAGCCTGGCTGTCTGATCGATAAATCGATGATCTGCGAGAGGCTCGGAGTGTCGCGCTTTCCGGTCTCGGCAGCGGTCAGTCGGCTTGCCTATGATCGGCTTGTCGATGTCGCGCCGCAGCACGGATCCTTCGTTTCCAGGATTTCGATCAACGACGTTCGGGAGCGCCTGTTTATCCGCGCCGCCCTGGAAGGCGAGATCGCGGCCGAGGCGGCCCGGCGGATGAGCCGCTCCGACAAAGATGCGCTTGCCGCAAATCTGAGGGAAGCGAAATTCGCGGTCGATGCGGATGATCGGGCAATTTTTTACGCTGCCGATGTCGCTTTCCATCAAAGTTTGACCACACGCCTCGGGATGGCCAGGGCGAGCGAGATCCTCGACGGCCTGCGAGTTCATCTTGAGCGCGCGCGGCGCCTGCTGATGTCGCCCCCGGGCCGAATCCGCGAAGTCCTTCACGAACATGAAGCAATCGTTGCGGCGGTCGAACGTGGCGACGCCCAGGGAGCGCGCGAAGCGATGAGGCGACATCTCAGCGTAACCAGCGATCTCCTGGAAGAGGTTGCGCGTCAGAAGCCAGAAATGTTTTCTCCATAGCGACAATGCGCTCAAGTGAGAGAGGGAGCCATGACAACGCCTCGCGCCCTGCGACTCAACGCCTCCGACAATGTGGTCATTGCGGTTGACGGGTTCCCGGCGGGAGCGATCGCTTTGCCTGGACTCACTGTGCGGGAGCGAATCCCCAAGGGCCACAAGTTGGCCGCGGCTCCCATTCCGTTGGACGCGGCCATCCGGAAATTCGGACAAATCATCGGCTTCGCCTCGCGGCCGATCGCGCCGGGAGAGTGGGTGCATGAGCACAATTGCGCCGTCAAGGAGTTCGCTCGCGACTACCATTTCGGCGAGGACGCGCGGCCCGAACCGATCGCGGCGGTCGGGGATCAGCCCACTTTCCAGGGCTTCCGTCGATCGAACGGCAGGATCGGCACGCGGAACTATTTTGCGATCCTGACCTCAGTCAATTGTTCCGCCACGACCGCGCGCCTCATCGCGCGCGAAGTGGAACGCTCGGAGATGCTCGCTGACTATCCGAACGTCGATGGCGTCATTGCTCTGGTGCACGGCACCGGCTGCGGCATGGCCTCCAAAGGCGAGGGCTTTGAGGCGCTGATGCGGACGGAGTGGGGTTACGCCGCCAATCCCAACGTCGGCGCGACGCTGATGGTCGGGCTTGGCTGCGAGGTGTTTCAGATCGGCCGGATGAAAGAGGCATACGGCCTCGTCGAAGGCGAGACTTTTCAGAGCCTCACCATCCAGGCGACGGGCGGCACCCGCAGGACGATCGAAGCCGGCCTGGAACGCGTCCGATCGATGTTGCCCTTGCTCGATCGGGCGCGGCGCGAGCCTGCGCCAGCCAGCGCGCTGACGCTGGCGCTCCAATGTGGAGGATCGGACGGCTATTCGGGCATAACCGCCAATCCCGCGCTTGGAGCGGCGGCGGACATTCTGGTGCGCAACGGCGGCGCCGCCATTCTCTCCGAGACGCCTGAGATTTATGGCGCCGAGCACCTTCTGACCCGTCGCGCGGCCACCCCTGAAGTGGGGCGTCAGCTGATCGAACGAATTCGCTGGTGGGAGGACTACTGCGCCCGCAACGGAGGCGAGATGAACAACAATCCTTCGCCCGGAAACAAGGCGGGCGGTTTGACGACCATTTTGGAGAAATCGCTCGGCGCTGCGGCGAAAGGCGGCACGACGCCGCTGAACGCGGTCTACAAATACGCCGAGCAGGTCGACGCCAAGGGGTTCGTGTTCATGGACACGCCGGGCTACGATCCGGTGTCGGTGACGGGGCAGGTCGCCGGCGGCGCCAACGTTTTGGCGTTCACCACGGGGCGCGGCTCCGCCTACGGGTGCAAGCCGACGCCGTCCGTCAAACTCGCGACCAACACCGAAATGTATCGCAGGATGGTCGACGATATGGATATCAATTGCGGCGACGTGCTCGACGGGGTTTCGATCGAGGACAAGGGCAAGGAGATCTTCGACATGGTTCTGGCGGTCGCGTCGGGCGCTCGCACCAAATCCGAACAGCTCGGATATGGCGAAGCCGAGTTCACGCCCTGGCAGATCGGCGCGACGATGTAATACAGGGCAGGTATGTCCCGTGACCGCGGGAGGGCTGGACGTCTCCTTTTCGCGCCGGGACATCCTGGCGGGCGAGGCCGAGGGGAAGGGTGTCGTGTCTTGAGTTTGGATCTCAGGTTTCGATCAGGTTTCGACCTCTTTGCTGCCCTTCACAGTTAGCCTGTGGTACGGGCGGAGAGCACCAGCAAGCGGCCGTAGGCGCTAAGCGCAGGATCCGCCAGGAGCGGCCATCCCCCAACGGCGGATGGGTCAAATCAACCTTTGCGGACGCACCGTCCCTGCGGCGTCTGGGAGAGCTGGATTCTCTAACCCAACTGATTGTACCAAGATGATGTATTAGGTGACAAAATCTAGAGTAGAGCTTGATTGCAGTGACCCGAATTGTCCGCCAGATCAATGTCGCACCCAATAGACGAGATGACGCAACGGCGCGCCCGTTCTCGGATTTTTCGAGTGAACCGAACCTCGTTCTACTCGGCGACCCTGGAGCAGGAAAGAACTCATTTATTCAAGGAGGCAGCTGCTGCCGAAGGGGCAAGGTACCTGAAGGCGCGTGCTTTTCTCACTACGCCAGAGCAAGTTTTCTCGGGGCGGGCACTCTTTATCGATGCGTTGGACGAGAAACGCGCCGGGCGTGGCGACCAGGACACCGTTGACGCCATGGTCGAGAAGCTGTTTGCGGTTAGTCCAAACAAAGTACGGATTTCGTGTCGAGCTGCCGACTGGCTGGGCGAGAGCGATCTGGCAGCGCTTCGCCCCTACTTCGAGCAAAGCGGCGAAGCTTTGGTCCTCCTTCTCCAAAATCTCTCTCGTGAGGAGCAGCGCGCAGTTCTCCAAGAACAGGGCATTGGTCCCACCGCCGCGGATGAGTTTCTCGCCATAGCAGAGGAACGCGGCCTCAGCGATTTTCTCGAGAATCCGCAGAACTTAATCATGCTCTGGCGCGCGGTCGTGACCGGCTCATGGCCTTCGACACGCAAGGAGCTCTTTGAGCTTTCAACGAAGTTAATGCTTCAGGAATTCAATCCGGACCGCGGCCGCCGGGGGACCGGCACGTATTCAGTCGCCGAACTGCGGCCGATTGCTGGCGCAATTTGTGCGGCCCGGCTTATCAGCGACGTCGAAGCGATCAGCCTCACAGACCTAGCCCGCATTATGCACCGCGCTGACCGTTCTTCCGGGTCTTTCGTGGCATTTGGTTGATTTTGGTCGAGTTTGGACGTGTTGGTTCGGCTCGGGCTTTGAGCCTGAGTTTTGGTTGGAGGGGGGTTTGCAGGTTGGTGGGATGGGTTTGCGTTTTGGGGCCTCGCGCCCCGTCGCTCAGGTGACGAGACGCGGTATGCGTTCCAAAGCGAGGCGCAGAATATCCTGCGCCGGGCACGAGGTCGGCAAGTGCACGCGGATCATCGTTTTCATTTCGACGACGCGGGCGGCGATCTTGATGAGGCGCAGGCGCAAGGTGTCGAACTGGGCGACGCGCCACATCGAGCGCTTCGGCATCGAGACGCGAAGCCCCCACATCAGCCAATAAGCGCCGGCGTGGAGGAAGAGACGGAACTGATTGGCCGTCGCCTTCGTGCAGGACGTGCGGTCCGCCGCCAGATGCGTCTTCCAGGATTTGATGTGGTTTTCGGCTTGGCCGCGTCGGCAGTAGAGGTCTTCGTACAGCGCGCGGGCGTTGCGCTTTTGCAGATTGGTCACGACGAAGCGCGTGTCGGGTCCGTCCTCGCCGACTTCGACGCGCGCGATGATCCGCTCGACGCGGCTCCAGCTCTGTGCGCCATCGTAGAACTCCTTGAAGCGGCGGAGCTTGCCGTCCTCCTCGAACCGCGCCTTCGTGCTGGCTTCGAGAGCCTCGACATGACGACGCAACGTCGTGGTCGGCGCGACGCCGAGGATGTAGTCGATGCCGTTGGCGCGACACCAATCGAGAACCTCGGGGCCGCAATAATGGCTGTCGGCGCGCAGGAGAATCTCGGTGTGGGGCCAGTGAGCGCGGATCGCGCGCAGCAGCCGGCGCAAGAAGGGCTTGATCTCGGCGCCGCTCGGCCGTTTGGCGGGACGAAGCACGGCCGTGACGAAGCGGCCCTCGCCGTCGAACACGACAATCGGCTGAAAGCCGTATTCGTCGTAATGCGCGTTGAACAGCCGCAATTGCTGGCCGCCGTGCACCGCGTCGAACGTGTCGTCGATATCGAGCGTGATCCGTTTGGGAACCTTGGCAAACGACTCGCAATAGAGGTCGACCATCGCACGGCCCATTCGCAACAGCGCGCGAGCGTCCGGCAGGTTCTCCAATCGCGAGATCGTCGATTGCGAGCACAACTCCCGATCCGACGGCGTCAGATCGAGCGCCATCTTGAATATCGGGTCGCTGCGCAGGGAATTGGCGTCGATCCCGTCCTCGTAGCCGGCGCCGATCATCAACAGCCGAAACCGGATGATGTCCGCCAAGCTGTGGGTGATCTGATCGGGCGCCCGAGGATCGACCACACACGCGGCCAGCCGATCCGCGACCCGAAGCCGCTGTTCGACTTCGCGCAACGCCAAAATGCCGCCGTCCGACGAAAGCAACCCTCCATCGAATTTGGCCACAACGGCTTTGCCCGAAACCGATGACAGACCAGGCAGCGGCAGCATAGAATTGTTCATGGCGGGTGTGGCTCACCTGAAATCGCGCGAATTGGCGTCGACAACCGGATTTACGCAAAATCAGTCGCTTAGGCTACTCCCGCCGACCCGCGACGCATAATGCGGGCTAGAGGGCACGCAAGATATTCCGGGGTATCGATCCGTTAAGTTGTTCCCGCCCGAGCAGGTGCAGGCCGCGCTCAGTCGCAGGATCTTCGATGCTTGGACTGAACCTGAGACAGTTGACTACGCTCATCGCACCACAGCGGAGTTCGTTGCGGCCGAGTTCTTGGCCACGCAGATCCGAAACGGACTGCCTTTTGGGCGGGTGATGGCCTTGATCGGTATCGATGGCCGTCCGGCTCACGAACTCCGCGGCCTCCATGCTTGGCTTGCCGCTCACCTCCCAGAATACGCCGATCAGCTCATTGACGCGGACCCCTCTGGCGTACTCACCTATGGCGACGCGGCATCGCTCTCCGCGTCTTCCTGCGCCCACCTTCTGCACGAATTGGACCGTCTCTCGAATTCCAATCCGTGGTTTCGCTCTGAGAATTGGCGATCACTGCCAATGGGCGCCTTAGCCTGTCCGGATATGATCGCCGAATTCCGCGCAATTTTGAGCACCCCGAGCTCGAGTTTAGGCATCCGCTGGATAGTCGTGGACGCATTGTCGTTGGGTACGCCGATTCCGGAGATGCTTCCGGACCTCAAACAAATTCTGACCCGGCAAGATGCGACTTTTGCGGAACGGTCTAGCGCGCTAGTCGCCCTCCTTCGTCTCGGTGAGGCTGGTAGAGCCTCCATTCGAAGCGCTTACAGCGCACTTGGCAAAACGCTCGATGGCCTTCGTCTACGCTCCGAGATCGTTGGCGAACTATATGGCGAGCCTTTCGGATCAACCGATGTGATTGCGCTGGTGCACGACTTATTGGAGCTGGAGGATAGCACCAGGACTGCGGCACTGGATATTCTTGCGGAAAAATTACCGCTCTCTGACCTGCCCGACGTTCTCGATGGCATCAATCCTCCGAAGGACCTCGACCAAATCCATCCAATGAATACACTCGACAGGACCATGGTGGCTCGATTTGAGCTGCATAGGCGGGAAGCGTGCTCCTTCTATGAGCGTATCTTAGAGCAGTATCCGATTCGGATGCGCCAAATCTGGATATTAAACTATTGATGTTTAAAACGATTTGGTACTAGTGCTTGATTCATTCTGTTCGGATACGGCTCTAGCACGAGCCTGGCGTTCGTCAGGCCCTCTTGATCTCGGGCGTGGATTCGGCTGGCTCTGTAAGCGGATTGTTCTCGGGGGAGGCTATGGGGGCCGTGACGCGGAAGAAATGCGCGCGGCGTTACGCGAGTTCTCCCGACAGGCTAACCGCAATCACCGACCACTTTCTGATCTCCGTTCCGATTGATGATGAACGATCGCTCGCTTGGCATCGCTTTCGCGAGGCGATTCTATTCGAACTCAGTTCAGACGTGTTGCTGGATCGTGTCGTTGAGCGACTTCGCTCACCAAAGGATGACGATAGGCAGCAGTTTCTTTATGAGCTCGCTCACGGCCTTTGCTATCAGGCTACACAACCCCACGCGGGCGAAGTCTTTGATTGGCTCTATACATTACCAGATTTAACGCCGAGTCTTTGTCATACCCGTGAGCATTGGGTCGTTTCAAAGCTGCCGCAGAATTATTTTCAAGGTCGTTCCGGCCAGCATATAGCACCGGAAGACAGCCGTGAGCAACAGCGGCGCGCATTCGACGCTCAGGCGTCGCAAATTGTCAGCGGCATGCATCTCGAGTGGATGCAGCACATCGCACAAATCTACTTTGCATTATATGCCGACCTGGACATGAAAATGATGCCGCGAGAGAGACTTGCGGAGTGGTTCGGGGAAGAAAGAGTGGAGACGGCACTCGCCGGCCTCTGTGCGACGCTCCTGCGAAGTGACGTCCCAACTTTCGATGACGTGATGAAGCTAATGGCTGACCACCAACATTTTGACTGGTGGTATGCGCTCGTCGCCGGTCTGAACGAACGATGCTTAAACGGGGAGGGAGTGGGCGAACTCTCGGAAGATTTCCTGAAAGCGATGCTCGCCTTCGATGTCACCCACCGAATTTCCCGCTACGACGGCAAAGCAACTACGTGGCGCCCCTATCCGTGGGTCTCCGCCGTTACGCAGACGCACCCGGAGCTGGTGAGGGACGCCTATCTCGTAGTTGCACGTCTACAACTTTCGAAATGCCAGCCAATCATACACGGCTTGCATGAACTATTGCATGGCGATGAGTTAGAAGCGTTTCGTGGTGATATTGTGATCGAGTTATTGCACGATTTCCCAAACGCCAGCCCGTCGACGCTCGCCGAACTTCTTGACACAATAATGAAGGTGCCGACAGCTCATGCCGGCTTTGTCAAACTTGCCGAGTCGGTACTTACGAGCGCTTCTCCGCCGGATGAACGGCCACTCGATCTTTGGTTAGCAGCGGCCTATATCCTCGCGCCCGATCGTTGGGAAACCGCAGTTGAAGCGCGGGCCGCCCAAAATTCAGGCCTTGTCTTCGATTTGCGCGATCGAAGCGGTTTCACGGTGTTCGGTAAGTCGCGGATGATCCTGCCCATAAAGATGATGGAATTCCTTGCGCGGGTGACGGGCACTCTCTTTTCCGAAACCCATCCCCCTAAACAAAGCTGGAGCAGTGACAGGAACGCGTGGGACGCCACTGAGTATTTTCGTACGTTGACGAACACGATCTCCACGCTGCCAAGCCAAGCAGCGACAGATGCTCTTGTTCGACTGGAAGCAAACGCGCAACTCGCCTCTTACCGCTCGCAAATGCTTTATGCCCTTGCAAATCAGAGGCAGCGCAGACACGACACGGAGTATGAACGGCCTGACTGGGCGCAGACCGTGAGTGCGCTGGAGAACGGCGCGCCGGCTACCGTGGCGGACCTCCATGCGTTGCTGGTGGCGCATTTGGGTGATCTGAAGGAGCGCATTAAACGCGACAATACCGACATCTACAGGCGATTCTGGAACCTTGATTCATTCTCCAAGCCTATCGAGCCACGCCCGGAAGAGGCATGCCGCGACGATCTTGTGACAATGATGCGGCCTTTGCTCTCACGGAAGGGCATCATCGTCGAGCCTGAGGGCCACATGGCCAGAGACAAGCGGGCCGACATTTCAGTGGCCATGCCGGGGCGCAAGGTCTTATGCGAGCTGAAGCGCGACTATCACGCGGAAGTCTGGACCGCGATTGAGGGACAACTCGAGCGCTTCTACGCGCACGACCCGGAGGCAAAAGGCTACGGCGTTTTTTGTGTGTTCTGGTTCGGAGACAAGAGGGCGAGATCCATGCCGAACCCGCCAAATGGTCATTCCCCTCCAAAGTTGGCCGCGGAGATGGAGCAGATGCTGAGTAACTTGATGCCGAAGAACATGAAGCATCGACTGGCGGTCATCGTTATCGATGTTTCAGGAGAGGTTTAGACCTGCGGACGGTGTCGAGCGCTTACCCCGGACTACGTAACGACCGCTCAATGTCGAACCACAACTTCAATCGGTCGGACGAACTCCCGCTCCGGGCGGACACCTAGCCTTCCCTGGCGGACCTTGCGCGCCCGCTATCCAGCCCGGTCCTGCCGTCTCACCAACACCCGCTGTCCGCCCAAACCCGAAACTCAGATCAAAAGGCCATGCTTCTGTCCACTGTTCCGCATCGTGTTTAACGCCTACCTCAATTTCTATGGTTACGGCGACTTCCTCTCTGCCGAGTTTTTGCCAAGTTCACTGGCGACTTGAGCCCGGAGAAAGCAGACAGTGCGGTGGCCTCCCGAACGTGCCACTTTTCCGGGATGCACCAAGTTCCACACTGTGGGCGTCCTTGCTTGATGCGGGGGTCAATGGCTTGACGTCCCACAACAAGATCGATTCCGGGGCGACAGCGGCCGATGTCGTGGCTCCAAGCCATTCCCTTGCGTTAGATCAGACTCTGGCAACCGCTTCTCCAGTCTTCGTCTAGTCTCGTTGGAACTGTTATCGGCAGATCGAGAGCGTTTGCCAGCCTTCAAGCTCGGGTTCTCGCCGCATGACGTCCTCCTGGGCTGGTTACGGCAAGAGCATCCACGTCGCCTAAACATGCTTCCGATCAAGTGGAAACAGCGGCGTCATTGCGAGCGACCCGCGGGTCGAAGAGCCCGGGGGAAACAATCCGGAGATCGCAGGGCGCGCTCGTTCTTCTGGATTGCTTCGTCGCTTCGCTCCTAAAAAAAACAGCGCTTTCGCGTTCCTTCCTGTCCTTTGGGATGATTCTTCGTGTCCTTTGTGGTCGATATTCACCGCAAAGCACACGAAGAGTGACCACAAAGAACACGAACAAGCACGCAGACGCGGGCGCACCAGAATGGCATTCCTTTCATTCAACCGAATTCGCACTCAAGGGCGGTCCAAACTTGCAATGACGCTTCTTGTTGGTCGGATTCTCTAGCGTAAGCGGGAGACCCCCCGGCTATGCCGGGGTGGCAGTAGCAGTTTGACGTTTCCGGCAGTCCACCAGTGAAGTTCCGACGTGAGCAGCCACTCACACGAAAGGAACTCCACCGATGGACGAGTACGAGAGCCTAAGCCACACGACTTGGGACTGCAAATATCATGTTGTCTTCATTCCGAAATGTCGGCGCAAGACGCTGTATCAAGAGCTGCGACGGCATTTGGGCGAAGTGTTCCGCAAGCTCGCGCTTCAGAAGGACTTAAGGGTTGAGGAAGGGCATCTGATGCCCGATCACGTGCACATGCTGCTTTCGATCCCACCCAAATATGCGGTGTCGCAGGTGGTCGGCTTCATCAAGGGCAAGAGTGCGATCCACGTGGCCAGGGTTTATGGAGAGCGCAGGCGCAATTTCGTCGGGCAACACTTTTGGGCCCGCGGTTTTTTCGTGAACACGGTCGGGCGCGACGAGGAGGCGATCCGCGCCTACATCCGCAACCAAGAGAAGGAAGATCAGAGGCTCGAGCAGATGAACCTGTGGCGTTGATCATGCCACCCTCGGGTGGCGCCAAACTCAAGGGGCCGCGTTAGCGACCCCTCCTACCGCTTCGAGCGGTTCACTTCCTAAAGCCCCCGGCTTTGCCGGGGGATACTTACTGATGTGTCACGAACATTCGGAATCCTATCTGGGCGAAAGTCCAAATAAGCTGATCCCCTGATCGACATGAATTGTTTGGCTATCTTCTGATTTTCCACAGACGCCCGCCCGAAAGGCGTCGACAGAGCGCGCGTGAGAGGCGAGATATCCCTGTTCTCCGCCGAACAGGGAATTTGAATTCCCTGCTCGGCCAAAAAAATTCCCTGTTCGGCCGCGTAGGGAATTTTGGTGGAATCACTTGGAATCGTGAAGCTTTTTGGCGCGGTTTTTCCGAAAAGCGGCCAAAGGGCGAAGGATTCCCCGTTTTCTTCCCAGTTACCAGGGAATTCGGCCGCGCTTAAGGGCCCCGACTGCCTCAAGCCTGCCGACCGAGCGGCAGGGCGCGGTTCTCGAGGAGAAGGAGGCCGGCTGTCGCCCGCCTCTGGGCGACGTCGAGCCGATCCCGGGCCTTGAGCTGACCGGCTCGGTCGCGTAGCGTTCCGTCGCGTTCGAGGACTCCGACTTTGGCGTTCGCGCAGCTGATAGACGCGGGCCTAGCTGTCATCGGCTTTGACCGCGTCGCTCGACGAGGCGGCCTTTCTGTGCGCTGGTGCGAGCGGCGCGTTGGCGGGGGAGCGTAGAAGGAAGCCAAGCTTGAGGCTCACTCAATTCGTCGACGATCACGGCAAGCGAGCCCTGGCGGTCACGGCGCGGGGCGAAAGCCGGTTGGTGAAAGGCGCGCGCACGACGCTTGAATTGGCGCTCCAGGCCATCGAGTTCGAACCTTTCGCTTCGCAGGCTGATTGCCGATCGTGCGTTGGGCAGGCCGGTCGATCTGCCGCGGGCCCTGAAAGAGCGGCGCATTTTGGCGCCGATCGATCATAAGGATCCGGCTCATGTGATCGTCACCGGGACCGGCCTTACCCATCTGGGGTCGGCGGAGGGGCGCGATGCGATGCATAAGGACCTGGCCGATCCCGCCAAACTCACCGATTCGATGCGAATGTTCAGGCTCGGCCTCGAGGGCGGCAAGCCGAAAAAGGGAGAGACGGGCGCCCAGCCCGAGTGGTTCTATAAAGGCGACGGCTCTATCCTTGCGCCGCCCGAGGGGGATCTTGCGAGCCCGGCTTTTTCTCTCGACGCCGGGGAGGAGCCGGAAATCGTTGGAATCTACGTCATCGACGGATCTGGCGCGCCGGTTCGGATCGGTTTCGCGCTCGGCAACGAATTTTCCGATCACCTCACCGAGCGAGAGAACTATTTGTGGCTCGCCCATTCAAAGCTGCGGCCAGCAAGTCTCGGCCCTGAGTTGCTGGTCGGTGACCTGCCGCTGGATATTCAAGGCGTGTCTCGCATCCGCCGGGGCAGGGAAGTGATCTGGGAACGAGCATTTCTCTCTGGTGAACAAAATATGGCGCATTCCATCGCCAACCTCGAAGAGCACCATTTCAAATATCGATTGTTTCGACGGCCGGGCGACGTTCACGTCCATTTTTTTGGAACGGCGACGTTGTCGTTCAGCGAGGGTGTGACAACGAAGAGGGGCGATGTGTTCGAAATCCAATCGGAAGTGTTTGGACTGCCGCTGCGCAACCGCCTCACCGCGGAAAAGGCGACAAGGACCAAAGTGAGGTCGCTGTGAATGGACAGGGGACAGTGTCCCCCTATCCATGATATTCAGCATCCCCAAAAAAACTCAGCCTAGAATCGTAACTCCCAAGCTTCCCACCGCCCTCGCCCTGAGGAGCCCGCGACGCGGGCGTCTCGAAGGGCGCTCGTGGCCAGCGAACATCCCCTTCGCCTGGCTCAGGGCAGGCTTTCGAGGCCCTTTGCCTTCGACAAAGAAGTGAGCCCCGCAATCTTCGCCGGCTGCATGGGAGTTCAGTCGCCGACAATACTCGCGCGGGCTCGTTGCCACCAGCCGCTCCGTCGGGGACGGGGCGGTTCCTGGGAAGCCGTCGTCGGCTCCGGCTCCGGATTCGGCTCCAGATCCGGTTCCGTCGCGGGCCTCGACGGCACTAGCGTCTCCTCACTGATCGCTGAGGGCGCCGTCGGCGCGACTTCAGCCGACGCGGGCTCCTGACCCCAATCTTGCCGGAGGACTGGTTCCTCCGTGGTCGGCGGTTCCGCCGCAGTTGGATGTTCCTGCATATCGTCCGACGGCTCGACCGTCGATATCGACTGAGGCGCCGGACTGCCCTGCCGATCGAACCCCGGCTCGATGGCCTCTAGCGGCTCCGAGGTTTCCCCTTGTTGGGCGCCTTCATCTCGACCCACGAATTGGTTTCGCGGACCGCGCGAACGTCGCGATCGACGACCGATGCCTGCGCTGCGCGAACTTCGTCTGTCGATGGAATCGGCGCTCTCGACCGCGGATTCCAGATCTCCGCCGATCTCGGCCACCGCCGCGAGACCGTCGTCGGTCGGCTGCGGCGCGTCGGGCGCGATGCTTTCGCCAAAGGAGCGCTCTCCGCCTCGCCGACGCCGACGCCGACGCCGACGCCGCACCACCTCGCCCTCATCCGCTTGTTCCGCGCCTTCGGGGATTTGCTCGCCCGCTTCCGCGATCTCCGTCTCGTCGACGAGCTGTTCGCTCTCATCCTCCGCGCCCTCTTCAAAGACGGGCTCGTCAGTTGTCCTGAAATCGTCGGGCGCAAGCGGAGGCGGTTCGACGGCGCCCTTGACGCCAGACGCGATTTCCCCGCGCTCGATGGCATGGTAATTGGCGCCCGTCAGGGTATCGTCTGCCTCAATTGTAACTGCGGCGCCGAACCGGTGTTCGAGATCCCGCAGGTTGGCGCGTTTCTGATTAAGGATGTACAGCGCGACAGCGGGGCGGGTGCGAACGACGACATCATGCGTCGAACTCTTGATCAGCGCGTCCTCGAGCGCTCGCAGCACGTGGAGCGCGATCGACGCGGTCGAGCGCACGACGCCCGCGCCCTGACAGTGAGCGCAGACGACGGTCGAGCCCTCGAGGACACCTGTGCGGATACGCTGGCGAGACATTTCGAGTAGGCCGAAATGCGAAATGCGGCCGACCTGAATACGCGCGCGATCATTCTTCAGGGCGTCCTTGATGCGTCGCTCGACGGCGCGATTGTTGCGCGATTCTTCCATGTCGATGAAGTCGACAACGATGAGGCCGGCAAGGTCGCGCAATCGCAACTGACGGGCGATTTCGTCCGCCGCCTCGATGTTGGTGCGCAGCGCAGTGTCCTCGATGTTGTGCTCGCGCGTCGAACGTCCGGAGTTGACGTCAATAGCGACCAGAGCTTCGGTCTGGTTGATGACGATGTAGCCTCCGGATTTCAGCGTCACCTGATTGGAAAACATGGCGTCGAGCTGCGTCTCGACTCCGGCTTTGGCGAAGACCGGTTGAGTGTCCCGATAAAGTTGAACTGCGTTGACGTGGCTTGGCATCAGGAGGCGCATGAACTGCCGGGCTTCACGGTAACCGGTCTCTCCCGCAACGATGATCTCGTCGACCTCCTTGCTGTACAGGTCCCGTATCGCACGCTTTATAAGCGAGCCCTCTTCGTACACGAGGGTCGGCGCGCTCGAGGCAAGCGTCGTCTCCCGAACCGTTTCCCACATTCGCAGCAGGTACTCGAAATCACGCTTGACCTCGGCTTTGGTGCGAGAGGCGCCCGCCGTGCGCAGGATTACGCCCATGCCTTCCGGGACGTCGAGTTCTTCGGCGATGCTCTTGAGACGGCTGCGGTCCTGAGCGTTGGTGATCTTGCGCGAAATGCCGCCGCCGCGCGCTGTGTTGGGCATCAGAACCGAATAGCGGCCGGCGAGCGACAGATAGGTGGTCAGCGCGGCTCCCTTGTTGCCACGCTCCTCCTTCACGACCTGCACCAGGAGCACCTGACGGCGCTTGATGACCTCCTGAATCTTATACTGCCGGCGTAGCCGCTGCGGGCGACGCGGCAACTCCTCCATGGCGTCGCCGCCAATCTGTTCGACCGGTTCGCCCTCGTCCTCCAATTGGTTCTTGCGGTGCGGTGCAAAACGCTCTTCCGATCCTCCGTCAAGCGTCGTCACTTCGTGCTCGTCGTCGTCGTGAGGAGGCTCGCCGATGCTCCCGGCCTGTTCGTGCAACGGCCCGTGCTCGGGGGTCTGCGGGAAAGCCTCAATCGGCTTGGCGTCCGGGACCGGGAACTCAAGGAGATCTGATCCGGCCTCCTCAGGTCCGACGTAAACGTTGACATCGTCTCCGACGTAAGCGTTGACATCGTCCGGGTCGTACCCCTGCAACCCTTCGACTTCATCGCCAGATCCGAGGTTCTCGGATTTTTCGTGCGTTGCGACCAGGGCGGCGTTCGGCAAGGAGACGCCTTCAGACGGGTTATCGAACTCGCTTGAGGTCAAAGATTCGACTTCGGACTCGTTTACTTCCGGTGGACGGTCTTCCAAATCCGCGGACTTCTGAAGCTGCCGACTTCGGAAAGGGTCTCTCCGTCGCTTTGGCGCGCAATCTCCGAATGACGCGGTCGCCGATGTCTGCGGCTGCGCCGCTCTCCATTCGACTCGTCTTCCTCGTCGCGGTGGGAAAGCGCCTCTTCCTCGAGCAGCGCTTGACGGTCAGCGATGGGAATCTGGTAGTAGTCCGGGTGGATCTCGGAAAAAGCGAGGAAGCCATGACGGTTTCCACCATAGTCTACAAATGCCGCCTGGAGCGAAGGCTCTACACGAGTAACCTTCGCCAGATAAATGTTGCCACGCAGCGGCCTTTTATTCGCCGACTCGAAGTCGAATTCTTCGACCCTGTTGCCGCGTAGCACAACCACACGGGTTTCCTCCGGGTGGGAGGCGTCGATGATCATTTTGTTTGCCATGGAAAACTCTCTTGCGCTGGACGCGCGATCCTGTCCGTCGCCGTGACCGATCGACCAAGCCGCGCGCAACGCCTGTTTTGGGGATGGATTTCAATTGCAATTGGGATGCCGGCGCCCCGACCGATGCTCGACGCGCGATGGTCACCTCGCAGATCGTCATCACCGCTGTCGCGGTATGCGGAACTTGCGATTGGGACATCGTCAGCAGGACCAAGGACGTAAAACCGGCTCGTCGCGATGAACGGCGCTTCAAGGCGTCGTGCCACGAATCCGGACGCGCCGCCGGCACGCTTCCGGCTGATCGCTTCCATCTTTCAGTCCGCGAAATCCTTGCTCGGGCGCTAAGCCCACGCACAAGAAAGGCGACTGACTCGACGAGCAAAAGCCCGCCACGGCGTCATCCGGTAGAGACTGCAAGCCGTCACCCGACGGTCTCGGCGTAAATATCACTCACCCCTTGAGGCGAGCCGGCCCTCCGGAATCGGTCCGAATTCGTAACCTCCTCTAAATAAGCGCCGATCGGAGCATTGGCAAGTTTTTTCCCGGCGCCTTTTTTGAAGTAAGGTCCAGCCGCGTGGAATCGTCGATTTCGGCGCGCGAGGAGCTTATAACACAGGCTTTACTGTTCCTAAATCTGTCTGCGTCTCAAAGATGGAGCCGTACCGCGGATGAGGCTTTAGAGGGCGAAGCTCGGAAGCATGAGAGAACTTGCCTTCCCGCGGGCGATAAGGGAAATGGCTGCGGGCAGAGGGAGATCGGCGCGAATGAAACGCCTGACCGCAGTTGTCTCCGCATTCATTTTTTTCTGCTTCGCGTCGGCATTGACCGCGTTGGCTGACGAGGCGGTCCCGTCGGTCGCCGTAGGTGCGCACCTCTCTCAAGATACAAGTGGCGCGGAACTTTCGTTTGACCTCTCGCGGCCGGTAAACCCTCGCGTCTACGCCCTGGCTTCTCCCGATCGTATCGTTGTCGATCTGCCGGAAGTCAATTTTCAACTCGATCCTTCGCTTGGGCGAGTCGCGAGCGGAAACTCCGCTCCTATCGTCAAGGCGTACCGCTTTGGCCTCTTGGCGCAACACGAGTTCGCGAATCATCATCGATCTCGCGCGGTTGGCTTGCCCCGATCGCGTGGAATCGAAGCCGATCGTTGAGGGGGCTTTGGCCTCTCGACTGCAAATCGGACTTAAGCCCTGCGACGCGGCCGCCTTCGCCGCGCTCGATCGCCCTCCCGAAGACGCGACTGCCGCGTCCGCGGGTTCAGTCCGTGCTGTACAGCCGGTAATTGTTCTTGATCCGGGCCATGGCGGGTCGGACGGCGGCGCCCGAGGGGTGGGCGGGGTCCTGGAAAAGAATCTCGTGTTTACGTTTTGCGGCGAACTCAAGCGTCAACTCGAAGCGACCAAGCGGTACACCGTCGTGATGACGCGCGACGGCGACCAATATGTCGACCTCGCCGATCGCGTGGCCATCGCTCGTCAGGCAAACGCTTCCCTTTTCGTCTCGATTCACGCCGACACACTCAGCGAAGCCTCGGATGTCAGCGGGACGACCGTCTACACCGTCGCCGACCGTGCGTCCGACGCAGAGGCCGCCAGAATTGCCGCGCGCGAAAACGCCGCCGGCCAGGGTGCAGGGAACGAGAGACGAGCTCAGCAAGATCCGGAGGTGACGGACATCCTGTTTGACTTGAAACGACGCGAGACCCGCATTTACTCCCACATGTTTTCTCGCGGCTTGGTGTCCAGCTTGCGCTCGGTCACCAAACTCAACCACAATCCGGAGCGCGCGGCCGGCTTTGTCGTTCTCAAGGCCCCTGAGTTCCCTTCTGTGCTGGTCGAACTTGGCTATCTCTCAAACGCCCAAGACGTCGCCGCGCTCAACTCGCCGGAGTGGCGGGCAAGAACGGCCGCAGCGATCGTCAGCGCGATCGATGGGTTTTTCGGCGCTTCAGCAGCGGCGGCGCGCACCGGGGCGGCGGATTCCGGTGTTGCGCTCGATGGGCGGCCGGCCAACGCCACCGACCATTAGCGCTTGCCCGGGCCGACCATTTCGCGGTAATCGCACGCGTCGCGCGGCTCTCCCCTCCGGGCGTCATCATAGATTCGCCCCAGTCACAAACAAAAGGAGGCGTGGCGGGGTCCACGCTCACTGTCCGACTCAATGCCCGCGGCCGGGAAAGCCTCGCGCCCCAGACAGGCGTGAGCGCGATAGAGGAACGACGTTCCCGTCCTTTCGACGGGGGATTTGCCGACGGGCGCAACGGAAGGTTTCGAACGAAAGATGCGCGGGATTGCCCGACTAATCGGCTTTATTTTTGCGACTGGCGCGATTGTCTTTGTCGTGGCTGCCGCTATTCTTGGCGCCGTGGTGTGGAAGTACGAGCAGGACCTGCCCGACTACAGCCAGCTCAAGAACTACGAACCCCCCGTAATGACTCGCGTTCACGCCGCCGACGGCAGCCTATTGGCCGAGTACTCGCGCGAACGGCGACTCTATCTCCCCTCCTCGGCAATTCCGGATCTGGTCAAGAAGGCTTTCATTTCCGCCGAGGACAAGAACTTCTACAGTCACTACGGCGTCGACCCGGAAGGGATTATCCGCGCGGGAATTGTCTTCCTTCAGGGATCGCGTCACGTTCAAGGCGCTTCGACCATCACCCAACAGGTGGCGAAGAACTTCCTGCTGAACTCCGACCGCACCTTCGACCGCAAGATCCGCGAGATTCTGCTCAGCCTGCGCATCGAATCGGCCTATTCGAAGGAGAAGATCCTCGAGCTATATCTCAACGAGATCTATCTCGGCCTCTCCAATTACGGGGTGGGCGCGGCCGCGCTGAACTATTTCGACAAATCGGTTCACGAGCTGACGATCGCCGAAGCAGCCTATCTGGCGGCGTTGCCGAAGGAGCCGAGCGCGCTAAATCCGTTCCGCAACCATGATCGCGCGGTCGAGCGGCGCAACTACGTGATCGGCCGGATGGCCGAGGACGGTTACATTACCGCTGAGCAAGCCCGTCAGGCGAAAGCAGAGCCGCTCGTCGTCAACCCCCGCGTGCTGACGCCGAACTCGATTGCGGCCGGTTTCTTCGCCGAAGAAGTGCGGCGCGAGCTGTTGGAGCGCTATGGCGAACAGAAGCTTTACGAGGGCGGCCTGTCGGTCCGAACGACGCTCGATCCAAAGATTCAGTTGATGGCGCGGAAGGCGCTCGTTGACGGCCTCGTGCGCTATGACGAGGCGCATGGCTGGCATGGGACGCTGAAGTCGATCGATCTTGGCCAGGACTGGGGCGTGCCGCTTGCCGATATTCCAGCTTACGGCGACATCAAGCCGTGGCGACTCGCGGTGGCGCTCGACGTCACCAACAATGCGATCCGCATCGGCTTGCAGCCGGACCGGGACAAGTCGGGCGCGGTCGTCCAGGAGCGCCAGACGGGCACGGTCACGCCCGACGGCATCCGCTGGACGGGCCGGGCGGCAAAGAGCCTGGTCAAGCCGGGCGATGTCTTTTATGTCGAACCCATCGTCGGCCACGCAAGCGAATATCGGTTGCGCCAGATTCCGGAAGTGAGCGGCGCCTGCGTGGCCATGGACCCGTTCACCGGCCGGGTTCTCGCGATGGTCGGCGGCTTCTCGTTCGACGAATTGGAGTTCAACCGCGCGACCCAGGCGCAACGCCAGCCTGGCTCGTCGTTCAAGCCGTTCGTCTACGCGGCGGCGCTCGACAAGGGCTACACGCCCTCCTCGATCATCCTCGACGAGCCGGTCACGATCGACCAGGGCAACGGCGAGATGTGGAGCCCGTCGAACTTCGAGGGCACCTCCAGCGGGCCGCATACCCTGCGGTTCGGCGTCGAGCATTCGATCAACCAGATGACGGTGCGCCTGGCTCGCGACATCGGCATGCCGCTCGTCGTCGAATACGCCAAGCGCTTCGGAATTTACGACAATCTGCCGCCGTTCCTGTCGATGTCGATCGGGGCCGGCGAAACGACCGTCCTGCGCATGGTGACCGGCTATTCGATGTTCGCCAACGGCGGCAAGCGGATCAAGGCGACCCTGATCGACCGGATTCAGGACCGCTGGGGCAACACGATCTACAAGCACGACGAACGCATCTGCGAAGGTTGCGACGCGGCGAAATGGGACAACCAGCCGGAGCCCCGCCTGATCGACAAGCGGGAGCAGGTGCTCGACCCGCTCAGCGCTTACCAGATCACCTCCATCATGGAGGGCGTGATCCAGCGCGGCACCGGCATCGCGATCAAGGAAGTCGGCAAGACGCTTGCCGGAAAGACCGGCACCACGAACGACGCGAAGGATCTCTGGTTTGTCGGCTTCTCGCCGAATCCCACGTTCGGCGTGTTCATGGGCTACGACAAGCCCCGATCGCTCGGCGGCAGCGCGCAGGCCGCGCTCTATACCGCGCCGATCTTCCGTGACTTCATGAAGATGGCGCTGAAGGACACGCCCGATACGCCTTTCCGCATCCCGCCGGGCATCAAGCTGATCTCGGTCGACGTCCACACCGGCATGCGGGCGACCGGGCCAGGAACGATCCTCGAGGCCTTCAAGCCCGGTACGGGTCCGCCAGACACTTATGCCGGCGGAGGCGGCGGCGGCGGGGAGGCGGCGGCGGCGAGTCCGCGGCGGTCGACTTGGGCGGCGGCGACCGGTCGGTCGGATCGGGGACCGGCGGCCTCTACTGATCTCGCCGGCCCTCCGTCGGATCCCCGCGGTTGAAGCCGTTTGCGCTCGCCGCGCGGAACGGCTAGACGCCGGCCAACCTCTGGTTTGAGTCCCATGCGCGCTGAAGCTGAACAGCTGGTCGAGACGATCAAGCAGTCCGTCGGACTGCTGAGGAGGCATCTTTGACGTCGATGCGGCGACGCGGCGTCTGGCCGAACTGAACGCCAAGTCCGAGGAGCCCGGTCTCTGGAACGACCCGGAATCCGCCCAGAAGCTCATGCGCGAGCGGACGGTTTTGGAGGATCGCCTCGGCTCGCTCGCCAAGATCGAGCGAGAGCTCGACGACGCGGCGACACTGGTCGAACTCGGCGAGGCCGAGGGCGACGCAAGCGACCGAGGCTGAGGGCCTTGCGGCGCTGAAGGCGCTCAAGGCCGAGGGCGAGAAGCGCCAGCTGGAGGCGCTCCTGTCGGGCGAAGCCGACGCCAACGACACCTATCTCGAAGTCCACTCCGGCGCCGGCGGCACGGAAAGCTGCGACTGGGCCCGGATGCTGCTCCGCATGTACATACGCTGGGGCGAGCGGCGCAAATTCGAGGTCGAGGTGATCGAGGAGACCGCCGGCGACGAGGCCGGCATCAAGTCGGCCACCATCGTCGTCAAGGGCCACAACGCCCATGGCTGGCTGAAGACCGAAGTCCGGCGTCCATCGCCTGGTGCGGATTTCGCCGTTCGACTCGAACGCCCGCCGTCACACCAGCTTCGCCTCGGTCTGGGTCTATCCGGTGGTCGACGACCGCATCCAGATCGACGTCAACGAAAGCGATTGCCGGATCGACACCTACCGCGCCTCCGGGGCCGGGGGGCAGCACGTCAACAAGACCGAATCCGCGGTCCGCATCACCCATCTTCCGACCGGGATCGTGGTCGCCTGCCAGTCGGAGCGCTCGCAGCACAAGAACCGCGCCACCGCCTGGAACATGCTGCGCGCGCGCCTCTACGAGCGGGAGCTCGAGGAGCGCGAGGCCAAGGCCACCGCCGACGCAGCCTCAAAGACCGACATCGGCTGGGGCCACCAGATCCGCTCCTATGTCCTGCAGCCCTATCAGATGGTGAAGGACCTCCGCACCGGCCATGTCTCGGGCACGCCCGCCGACGTGCTCGACGGCGACCTCGACCCCTTCATGGAGGCTTCGCTCGCCCAGCGCCTGTCGGGCCGGACGGTGGAGGTCGAGGACGTGGACTAGGCTTTTTTCCCTGCGTGGGCGCGATGCAGATTTGTCCGCGCGCGCGCTTTTTCAAAGGCTTGGGCGCCGAAACCTGTCCATCTTGATCGCGCGTCCGGCGCCCTCCGTTCTCCTGGATCGCCACGCCGCTTCGCGGTTCGGGATGACCGCCAACCGGATTTCCAGCAAGCGCGTTCGGCCGTCAACAGGCACGTCTGGAACGCCAGAAGACGCCTGTGAAACACGGTTAATTTGGCTTCCCCTTGCTTCCCTTCGCTTCCTTCTCCGGCGCCGAATTGAGATTTTTCAAAGAGTTCCGAGCAGGTTCGACGCAAAAAAAATTCGCCCCCTGTCCCGGTCGAAAGGCGGTTCGCCGTCGTTGATTTCCAATTGGCAAGCGGCGATTCACGCTCAACGGCTGATCCTCCTGATCGTCGGGAACACAAAGTCGAACGTAGCATGGACTCGGCCGAACGGGAACCATTTGTTCGCTATTTGTTCGAAGCGTCGGGCTTATGCAGAAGACCCGCTCCCAAGAGCCGTTCAAGACAAATCTCCCGAAAAGGTGAAATATAGATCTGTCGCCGTGATGTAATTACGTTGCGGAATTGTCACGCTTTGGCAGATTGCTGGCGAAAGGTCGTCAGAATGTTGACTTCCAAAGCCGCGCTCGAACAGTCAAGCGACTTATGACAAATCAGCTGCAAACCGCTAAAAGGGGAGGGGGCAATACCTCACGCGCCGCGCCTGTTGTCCGTGATCTTTGGGCTCTGCGCGCTCGCCGCCGGCGGCGCACGCGCGCAGAACATCGGCGCGACCGCTGAGTCGCACAACACGGTGTCCCGCGAGTTGTCCGGCGCCGCCGCCCCCCTTGATGCCGGAGATCCGGTCTTTCGCGACGAGGTGGTCCGTACCGGCGAGCGTTCGAAGGCGAAAATCATCTTCCTCAATTCGACCAATCTGGCGATAGGGCCGGTTTCGCGGGTGACGCTCGACCAATTCGTTTACGCGGGCGAGGCAGATGAGCAGAAGATGGCGGTCAACCTGGCCAAGGGCGTGTTCCGCTTCACCACCGGCGCGCTTGACAAGAAAGCCTATGTCATTTCGACGCCGACCGCCGGGATCGGCGTACGGGGGACGGTGCTCGACATCGAGGCTCGCAGCGCCCAGTCGCGCGTGACGCTGGTCGAAGGCCGGGCGTTGGTTTGCCCGCGCCGGCCCGACGTCACGTTCGAGCAGCAGGCGCGAAATTGCGCAAGCGCTGCGGGTGGCGCACATGGGGCGCGCTGCGACTGCGTCGAACTCAACCGTACGGGTCAGACAGCGCTGGTGAGGAAGGTCGGCGGCGCCAATCGGGCAAGCATGAGCTCGACGCCGGTCGATTTCGCTTCGCTCTGCGTCGGCGACGCCTCGCTCTGCTCGAGCGGCTCCTATGCGTCCGTCGGTCCTGCTCGCGTCATCGGGCCGGCTTTGACCTGGACCGGCTTCTACGCCTCGCTTGAAGGGGGCTACGCATGGGACGGCACGATCGTTTATATCGGCCAATGGAACAAGGGGTTCGGCGACACGGGGCCTTTTGGCGGCGCCAATGTCGGCTACAACTATCAAATTGGGGCTTTCGTTGTCGGCGCGCAAGCCGGATATGATTTCGCCAACATCAAAGGGTCCGCCTACAGTGACCCTTATGCTGTGACGGCTTCCATCAATGAATTTGGCTCAATTGACGCACGCGCCGGCGTCACGGTCGGTCCTGCCCTCCTTTACGGGATCGGCGGCCTCAGCTTTGCCGATATTCGCCATACCATCGAGCCGGCATGGTCATATGCGTCGCTCGGCTACTCCGGCATGCAGACCGGCTGGGATCTCGGCGCTGGCCTCGAATGGAAGTTCACGAACAACATCTCCGGGTTCGCCGAATTTAGAAAATACAATTGGAGTTCAAAGAGTTACTCCGATTATAGCTATTCCAACCACAAGATCGATCAGACGCTGGACGTGATACGCTTTGGCTTGACCTATCGCTTTGGAGTGCCCTTCGCGTCCGCAGGCGCTGGATACTGAACGGGATTCGAAGCCGGCTAAATAACTTCGGGATTTACGGCGGCGCACCGTGCCTGGAGCGCCGCCGCGTCAGTGGAAATGCCCGTGGGGATGTCCGATCCCGGCCATTCGCGGCCGGCCGAATTCGTGCCTGCCGCTCATCCGAAATCCGACATGCCGGCCGCCGGCAAATGCGACGTGGCGGTAGCCGTGAAACGCGAAATGGCGATAACCATGGAACGCGTAGTGGCGATAGCCGTAGCGGCCGCCATAGACCCGATATCGATAGTACGGATGGCCGTAGGCGTAGCGATAGCCGTAGTGCCGATAACGATAGTACGGATGCCCATAGGCGTAGCGGTAGCCGTACGAATAGCCGTAGACAGGCGCGACATATCCATATGAGGCGCCGTAATAGACCGTACAGCGTGGCGGGATATTGTACGGCTCGTAGTGCCGGTACCACCAGCAGCTGTGGTAATACGGGTAGCCATAGGTGTAATAACCGCCGTAGTAGGGACCGCCGTAGTCGGGATAAGCGAGGGCGCTGCCGATGATTCCTCCTGCGATAAGCGCGCCGCCATAGCCGTACCGATACCGTCGGCCATAATATCCGTAGCCGAAGCGATGGCCGTAGCCGTAGCCGTAGGCGCGCGTTGCGGCAAAGGAGCGCCCGCCGACAGCGAAACGGTTGCCGCCGCGAAACCCGAAACCGTGAAAAGCGCCCATCCTGGGCCCAGCGATGCCATGCGGCGCGAATCCCATGCCTCCTTGGCGGAACGCCGCGGCTGCCGGTGAGACCGGCGCGACCCAGGCCAGCGCGGCCAAACCGGCCGCCAGCGCGGAAAGACGAAGAGCGTTGAGCGCCTTGATCATAGCGACCTCCCCGGTTCAGGTCCGTGGCCGAAGCACATCTCGCATCTCGCGAACTCGAAAGTGTGCGCGTTCCAACGTTCGTGTCGCCATCAGGTTCCCATCGCCGGGTGAGGAGAGAAACAGGTCACGCCAAAAAAAAACTGCAGGCTGGAACAATCCGACTTCGAACGCGTTCCGTGCCGGGCGCCGATGCCCCGGGGATACTGTTGATGGCTGATGAGGGTCCCGACCGGCGGCGATTCCTGATCGCTGGCGCATCTGCAGGTTTCGCGGTCACAGCAGCGCGGCGCGGGCGCGCGAGATCAGTGGCCGGGAGCCGTGGGCGCCGCATCTGGCAGATATTCCCGAGCCAATACAATTTGCAAAAATGGGTATCCCCTTCACACCCGCTATACCCGGCGCTACCATCCGACGATGGAAAGCGCCGTTCATCCCATTCCCGGAACCGATTATCCCCGGACCTTTCACGAAATGGACCAATGGTTCCGCACCGATGCCGCCTGTCACGACTATGTCCGGCGCTTGCGGTGGCCGAATGGATTTGTGTGCGCGGAATGCGGCGCGGCTGGTGAGCCGTGGACCATGTCGCGAGACCGGTTCCGGTGTCGCGCCTGCGAGTGGGAAACAACTTTGACGGCTGGCACGGTGTTCCAGGACACACGCAAGCCGTTGCGGCTGTGGTTTCTGGCGATGTGGTTCATCACCAGCCAAAAGAACGGAGTCAGTGCGCTCGGGCTCCAGAGGGAATTGGGGCTTGGTAGCTATGAGACCGCCTGGACTTGGCTGCACAAGCTGCGGCGCGCAATGGTGCGTCCAGGGCGAGACAATCTCAGTGGCGAGATCGAAGTGGACGAAACCTATGTCGGCGGCGCGGAAGAGGGTAAACGTGGGCGGGGAGCCGAAACCAAGGCGATCATCGCTGTGGCGGCCGAAAAGAGCGGGCGCGGAATTGGTCGTATCCGCCTGCGGCGCATCGAAGATGTATCGGCGGACACCCTGATAACGTTTGTCCGGGACGTCGTTGTGCCGGGGGCGATGATCCACACCGACGGCTGGCGTGGCTACAACGGGCTGGCGGCGGCTGGTTATCGGCGCCACGTCAGCGTCATAAGCGATAGCCCCGATCCGGCTCACGAAGTCATGCCGCGCGTCCACCTCGTGGCCTCGCTGCTCAAACGATGGCTGGTCGGAACTCACCAGGGCGGCATTCAGCATCCGCATCTTGACTACTACCTCGACGAATTCACCTTCCGGTTCAATCGGCGACGTTCACAGGCAAGGGGGCTCCTCTTCCACCGGCTGGCCCAACAGGCAGTTGCCATCTGCCCTGCGCCGTACAAATCGATCGTTGGCGGCACTCCACCGCGGCCCGCAGTCGAGCGGGTGTGAAGGGGATACCCATTTTTGCAAAATATGTGTTCTTCACCCCGGATGAGGCGGCCTTCGTCGAAGCGGCGACGGAACGCCTGATTCCCGCCGACGACCTCGGGCCCGGGGCCAAGGCTTGCGACGTTCCGCTCTTCATCGACCACCAGCTGGCTGGCGCTTACGGGCGCGGGCAAAGCTGGTACATGCAAGGGCCGTGGAAAAAGGGCGAGAAGACGCAAGGCTACCAGTCGCGTCTTGGTCCGGCCGACATGTATCGTCTGGCGATCAAGGCGATCGACGCGCATGTCGGCGCTAAGCAGTCGGGCAAGAAATTCTCCGAGCTTTCCGGCGACGCGCAGGACCAGATCCTGACCGACATGGAGAACGGCAAACTCGCGCTCGAGGGCGTCGACGCCGAGACGTTCTTCAAGCTGCTGCTCCAGAACACCAAGGAAGGCATGTTTTCCGACCCCATCTACGGCGGCAACAAGAATATGGCCGGTTGGAAGATGATCGGCTTTCCGGGCGCGCGCTACGACTATCGGGACTGGGTCGGCAAGCACGGACAACGCTGCGACCTCCCGCCGGTGGGAATCCGCGGGCCGCCCCGCCTGGAACGAGAAAAGCTGAGATGGCGCGGAGACTTCCTGCAACCGACGTTGTGCTCGTTGGCTTTGGCTGGACGGGCGCAATCATGGGTCAAGAGCTGACTGAGGCCGGCCTGCAGGTTCTCGCGCTCGAGCGCGGCAGCTGGCGCGATACGCCGACCGATTTCGCGCCCACCTTCATTCAGGACGAATTGCGCTATCGTTACCGGGGACATCTCTTCGAGCAGCCGGCGCGCGACACCCTGACGTTCCGCAACAACCCGGACGAGGTTGCGTTGCCGATGCGACGGCTAGGGTCGTTCCTGCCCGGCGCAGGCGTCGGCGGATCGACGATTCACTGGAACGGACAAACTTGGAGGTTCCTTCCGTACGACTTTCAGATCCGCACCGAAACTTTGCAGCGCTATGGGAAGAAAATGGTTCCGGACGATATGCCGATCCAGGACTGGGGCGTCACCTACGACGAACTGGAGCCTTTTTACGCGGAATTCGAGGAACTGACCGGCATCGCCGGCCAGGCCGGCAACCTGAAGGGTCAAACACAGCCGGGCGGCAATCCGTTTGAAGGTCCACGCTCGACGCCGTATCCGACGCCGCCGATGAAACAGACGTACGGCCCAATCCTGTTCGCCGAGGCCGCCAAAGCGGAAGGGATGCATCCGTTTCCCTGTCCGTCGGCAAACATGTCCTCAAGCCTACACCAATCCGCTGGGCGTCCGGCTAGGACCCTGCACCTATTGCGGTTTCTGCGAGAAGTTCGGCTGCGGCAACTACTCGAAGGCCAGCGCCCAGACGACCATTCTGCCGGTGCTGATGAAGAAAGACAGCTTCACTTTGCGCACCGAATGCAACGTGACGAAGATCAACCTCGATAACGCGGGCAAGCGCGCGGTAAGCGTGACCTACGTCGACGCGCAGGGGTCGGAGTACGAGCAACCGGCCGAGCTCATCGTCGTATGCTCGTACATCACGCATAACGTCCAACTACTGATGACGTCGGGCGTCGGCACGCAATACGATCCGAAAACCGGGAAGGGCACGCTGGGCAAGAATTATTGCTACCAGATCACGCCCAGCGTCGATGTCTTTTTCGACGACAAGCTCCTCAATCCGTTCGTCGGCGCCGGCGCCCTCGGCATGATTGTCGATGACTGGAACGGCGACAATTTCGATCACTCGGGTCTTGGCTTCATCCACGGCGGCTACATTGGCGGATATGTCACGACGGGACGTCCGATCGAAAACGAGTCGGTGCCGGAAGGGACGCCCAAATGGGGCAAGAAGTGGAAGCAGGCGTTCGTCAAAAACTATTTGACGTCAATGTCGATCTCGCTGATGGGCGCGGTGATGCCAAACCGCGTCAATTACCTCGATCTCGACCCGACCTATCGCGATGTCTACGGCAATCCGCTCATGCGCATGACCTTCGATTTCAGGCAGAATGAGTTGAAGATGCAAGCGTTCGAAATGAACAAAATGGCGCAGATCGGGCAGGCGATGAAACCTCGCGAGATCAAACGGTCGCCGCGAGGTCCGCACTACGACATCGTGCCCTACCAGAGCACGCACAACACCGGCGGCGCGATTCATGGGCGCAAACCCGCAGGATAGCGTGCTTAACCGTTACCTGCAGCATTGGGACGTGCCGAATCTGTTCGTCATCGGCGCGAGCGAGGGCTTCGAGGAGATCGGACCAGGCGGGGAAGACCGCCAGGGTCGTCAGGGTTGCAAGATAAGCAAAGAAGCTCGTTCGCTTTTCCGCCGCCTCTCTAGCTTTTCGCCAGGGCGGTTCGAGAAGGTCGAGAACCGTATGCCAGGCGAAGGCGAGCAAGTTGAGCGCGGCGAGCGTCATGGCCAGATTGGTCTCGCCGTGCCCGAAATTGTGTTCAAGCTCGTAGCCGTTGTTTTTCAGGACGTTGAAGCCTTCGTTCTCGATCTTCCACCTTGCGCGGCCGCAAGCGGCGATCTCGGCGACGTTGCTCTTGGCGACCGGCAGCGAGGTAACGAAGGCCGTCTTGTATGTGACTGCGCCCTTGGCGTTGAGGCTGTCGAAGCCGATCCAGTTGACCAGCACGGCGTCCTTGCCGTCGCGCAGCGGAACCTTCTCGACGAACCGGTAGCGATGCGTCTGGCGCGTCTTGCCTTTGCGGACTTGGACCTCATGACGCGCGAGTTCGGCTCCATCGATGAAGTCGTAGAGCGCCTTGTGCGAGGTCTCCTTGCAGGTGAAGATGAAATCGTCGCCGTTGTCCGCGAGCCTCTCGACCACGCTCTGGCAGGCGAACAGATCGTCGCCCAGATACACCGGTCGCAGGGGCTTCAGGCGCGCGCCGTGCTGCATGAGCCAGCGTTTGACCGCGTTGCGCTCGCAGTCCTGCTTCTCGGCGCCGTCCTGTTTGACGATGAACTCCGGCGCGAGCGGGACCACCTTGGAATGTCCCGGCGCGACAACCGTCGCGCACAGCATGGAATGATAGCTTTCGACCTTGCCGTTGCTGCGCTTGCGCGTCTGGCAATGCGGGCAGGCGATCCTCTGGCTGCAAAAATACTCGGTCCCGTCGAGGGCTACGAGCGCTCGACCGCCCAGCCGGCCGAAAGCCTCGCGCATCGCCGGTTCGAGCAGCAAACGCTCCGTGTCCTCGAAGCAGGGCGAAAGAAGAGCAGGATCCGCACCGTCGAGCATGTCCCTGATATAATTGTCCGAAGGGATCTTCTCGATGCCGAAAAGGGTTTGGCAGTTCGACCGTCCCTGACCTTTCTCCAGCCTACGCTGAAAGGACAGAAAAGACGCGCTCTGCATGAAAAACATCGCGAAGGCCGACAGACCGAAATCCGCCATCGCAATATTGCCGCTCCGCCCCTTGCGAGGGTCCGGAAACGCCTTACAAACCGCCTTCAGGCCAGACAAAAGCGACGCCAAGATCTCCATCCCCAGCGTGAATCATGTTTCCGCTGATTTGGGAATCCCCCAGCGAAAAAATCCTCCCGACGCTCTTTTAGAATTGCTGGTGCCGAATCTGTTCGTCATGGGCGCCAGCGCCTTCCCACACAACAGCGGTTACAATCCCACCGGCACACTGAGCGCTCTGGCCTTGTGGTCCGCTGCCGCCATTCGCAAGACCTACCTGAAAAACCCCGGCCCCCTGGTGCAGACATGAACGCGAGGCCTCATCGCCGGTCGCGGCGCTTCCTGGCGGCGGCCCCCGTCGCCGTCGTGTTGCTCGCCGCCGGCGCGGCCATAGGCCAAGAGGGCGAATTCGCAAAGCAGGAGCGCGGCCAATATCTCTTCGCGGTTGGCGATTGCGCGTCCTGTCATACGGCTGAGGGCGGCAAGACACTCGCCGGCGGCCGGCCGATCGAGACGCCTTTCGGAGTGATTTACTCGCCGAACATCACGCCGGACCCGCAAACCGGAATCGGGAGCTGGTCAGACGATGAGTTCTATCGGGCGATGCATGAAGGAGTTGCCGCTGACGGCAGTCATCTCTATCCGGCTATGCCCTATCCGTGGTACACCAAGGCGACGCGGCAGGACGTCGACGCCATTCGCGCCTATCTGCGCATGATTCCAGCCGTCAAATCGACCCCTCCCAAGAACAAGCTGCCCTGGCCGCTGAGCGATCGGGACGCAATGATCGCCTGGAATGCGCTGTATTTCAAACCCGGCGTCTTCCACCCGGAGGCGAGCCAGTCCCCGCAATGGAATCGCGGCGCCTACATCGTCGAAGGATTGGCCCATTGCGGGGCCTGCCACACGCCCAAGAACGTATTGGGCGCCGTTGAAACGAAAGAGCGATTTCAGGGCTCGGATATCCAGGACTGGTTTGCTCCCAGCCTCGCCGGAGACAAATTGTCGGGGCTCGGCGACTGGAGCCGACAGGACATCGTTACCTATCTCAAGACCGGCAAGACGGCCCGGACGGTTGCTTACGGACCGATGGCGGAAGTCGTGGAAAATTCGACGTCCAAGCTCACGGACGAGGACCTGGCGGCCATCGCGACGTATCTGAAGTCTCTCCCGGTCCCCAATTCCGCGCAACGGCCATCGCCGGAAAACGCGCAGGCCGGTCCCGAAGCGGGACAGGCGATCTACAACGACGCCTGCTCCGCCTGCCATCAGGAAAACGGGCAGGGCGTTGCTGGACTGTTTCCCTCGATTAAAGGCGACGCCGTCGTCCAATCGACAAAGCCGACAACGATTATTCGCCTCATTCTGAACGGCGGGCACGCGGCGTCGACGAAGAAAAGTCCGACCTCACCGTCCATGCCCTCATTTGGCTGGAAATTGTCCGACCAGCAGATCGCCGCGGTCGCGAGCTACGTGCGAAGCGCCTGGGGCAATCAAGGTTCGCCGGTGTCGTCGGGAGACGTGAGCGACTTGCGAAAACAAGTGCAAAACGTCCCCAGCGCGGACTAACGAGACCCAGGTCTACAAAAGTTACGCTGACAGCGCTCGTTGCCATCGGTCCGCGCCGCCATGGCCTATCGCGGCAGCATGCGCGTCAACACGTCGTCCCCATCTATGAAATGATGCTTCAGCGCGCCCGCGGCATGCAGCGCGACGAGAGCGACGATGGCCCAGGCGGCGGCTTCATGGGCGAAGGTCGCGGCGGCGAACAGCGCGGCGTCCGGCCGGGCGATGTTTGGAACGACGAAGAGATCGAAGAATTTTGTCGGGATCGGCAGCGGCGAGGTCGAGACGACGAGCCAGCCGGCGATGATCGCGGCGATTGTCAGCGCGTAAAGCGCCGCCTGAACGATTCTGGCGAGCAGCCCTTCCCACGGCGGACCGAGTGGCTGCGGCGGCTTGAGACGCAAGCGCAGGACGAGGCGCGCCGCCGTCAGGGCCAGGACGACGAAGCCGATCGACTTATGCGACTGATAAAGCCCGAAGGCCGTCGCGGCGCTGAACCCCGCATGGACCATTATCCCGCCGTGGGCGACGAGTTCGAGGATCAGCGCGGCGGAGAGCCAATGCAATGCGATCAGGGGCGCGCTCCACCGCGCCGGCCGGACGCAGGCGCTCAAATCGCCTCCGCTTCGCTCGAAATCTTCAGATCCACCTCGCGCGAGACCAGCGGAAAGCCGGAATTCATGCCGAACGCGAGCCGGTCGATTTTGGTCTCAGCGCGGAACGTGAGGCGCTGGCGGCCGCCGGCCTCGCCGCGCTCGACCGCCACGTCAACGGCGATCGGCTTCGTCACGCCGATCAGGGTCAGGTCCCCGGAGACGCGCACGGCATGGTCGCTGATCCGTTCAACGGACCTCGAAACAAAGTCGATCGAGGGATGCTCGGCCGAGTCGAGGAACGCCGCCGAGCGCACATAGTCGCTGAACGATTTTGAGCCGACGTCGACCGACTGCGACTGGACGTGAAAGACCACGCTGCTTCGGTTCGGATGATCGAAGTCCACGGAAATGCGGCCCTCGAAGCGGTGAAATTGTCCCTCGGTGCGCGGAAAGCCGACGGCGTCGATGGCGAATCCGATCGTCGTCCTGGCGGGGTCGATTCGCCAGTCGCCGCCCGCGAAGGCGGGCGCGGGGGCCTGCGAGGCGGCGAGAGCAACAAACGCGCCCGCCATACGGACAGATCTCAAAAACTCGACTTGCATCAGCGGGGCCTCCCGTGTCGGACAGCGCCTAAACGTTCGAGCGGACGGGATTATTCGTGAGCCTCAGCTTTTCATCCGCGATCATGAACTCGACGATCCGCCTCGACAGGCGCCCATAGGGCGGCTGCATCAACATCTGAATCGACGAAATCCGCCCCTGCTGGAAGACGGGCCGGAGCTTGGAGAACCTCTCGAACCCCTCGCGGCCGTGGTAGTGCCCTATGCCGCTCGCGCCGACCCCGCCAAAGGGCAGGTCGTGCTGGCCGACGTGGACGATCGCTTCGTTCACTCCGACGCCGCCCGACATCACCCGCGCGATATAGAAGTCGCGGGTCTCGGCATGGTTGGTGAAGGGGTAGATCGCCAGCGGCCGATCGCCCGCGTTGATCGCGTCGACCACTTCTTGCGGCTCGTCGTACAGGCGGATCGGCAGGATCGGGCCAAAAATCTCGCGCCGCATGATCTCCATGTCGGCGGTCGGGTTCAGCGCCAGGTGCGGAGGGAATTTTCGCTTGGACGCGTCGGGCGCCTGGCCTTCGGCGAGATCGATCAGCGTTGCGCCTTTGGCGCGCGCATCCTCGAGCGCGGCCTTCAGCCGATCGTAGGAGCGCTGGTCGATGATCGAGGTGAAGTCCGGCCCGTTGATGTCCGGGTAGCGCTTCTTGAACAGGCGCCGGCAACGATCGACGAACCCGGTCTCGGCGCCGCGCGGCAGGTAGACGTGGTCGATCGCGGTGCAAATCTGGCCGGCGTTGACCGTCTTCGCCCACAGGATGCGCTCCGCCGCGGTCTTGATCGGGAAGTCCGGCGCGACAATCGCCGGCGATTTGCCGCCGAGCTCAAGCGTCACCGGCGTCAGATTCTTCGCGGCGTTAGCCATCACCGCACGTCCGGTGGCGCCGGAGCCGGTGAACAGGAGATGGTCGAAAGGCAGGGACGAGAAGGAGGGCCCGCGTCCGCCGCCGTCGTCGAAGAAGGCGAGCTTCTCCTCGGGAAAATACTTCGGCGAGATTTCGATCAACAGTTCGGCCAGACGGCGCGAATTCTCGGACATCTTCACCATCGCCCGGTTGCCGGCGGCGAAAATGCTGACGAGCGGGGAGAAGCTGAGGAACAGCGGAAAGTTCCACGGCACGATGACGCCGACCACCCCGAGCGGCTGGGGTATCGAGTCGGTTGCTGGCGCCGGGAAACGCGAGATGGTCGACGCTCCGTCGGCGCGGCTTCATCCAGCCGTTCAGGCGCTTCAACGCGTCATGGACGCCGCCGAGCACGCCAAACACTTCGAGCGTCAGCGTTTCGAATTCGCTGCGGCTGCCGTAGTCCGCGCTGATCGCAGCGACGATCGCGGCCCGGTTGTCCTTGATGAGGCGAGCGAGCGACTTCAGATCGGCGATCCGTTCCGCATGGGTAGGCTCGGGCGCCTTCAGGTAGGCGGCGCGCTGGGCCGCCAGACAGGTCTGGAATTCGGCCGGGATGGCGACCTCGGGGAATGCGGGGGCGTTCATCGGAATTCCTTTGCGGTTGCGTTGGCCGCGCGGATCCGCCCTCGCGGATGAGGCCGGCCATGCCTATCTAACCCGTGCCTTTGACGCGTCAATGGCCGGAACCGGTCTTGATTCGAGCCGGCAGGGTCGCATTGGATGGGGCTCGGGGAACCCGAATCCGTCAGTCGGGTTGAGCCGCCGTCGCCTTGCCGCGGTCCGCGCGTGCGGCCTATAGAGGCTTCAGCGGCGTCCCGTGGGACGCCCCAAGAAGAAGGTTTCCATGTCGAGCGTCGACGTCAAGCCGGCCAGCAACCGCAAGCCCGCGACGAAAGCGGAAGCGCAAAACGAGCCTTTCAAGCGGGCGCTCGCCTCGTGCACCCGCGCGCTGGCGCGCCATCCGGAGCTCGAAGTCGTCTTTTCCGCCGACAAGCCGTCGCTCATCACCGGGCCGGAGGGGGCGAAGGCGCGGCTGCCCGAGCCGCCGCGCAAGGCCAATCCGCGCGAGGCGGCCATTCTGCGCGGCCTCGCCGATTCCTTCGCGCTGAGGCTCGCCTGCCATAATGACGCGGTCCACCGCCGTCACGCGCCCCAGAATCCGGCGGCGCGGGCGCTGTTCGACGCGGTCGAGCAGGCGCGGGTCGAGGCGATCGGCGCCCGCCGGATGCAGGGCGTGGCGTCGAACCTGACCGCGATGCTCGACGACCGCTATCATCGCAGCCCGTTCGCCGAGGCGCAAACGCGCGAGGAGGCGCCGCTCGAGGACGCCGTCGCCATGCTGGCGCGCGAGCGCCTCACCGGCCTCAAGCCGCCGCCCGGCGCGAGCGCGCCTGACCGAACTCTGGCGCGGCTTCATCGAGGAGAAGGCCGGCGGCGAGCTCGACCGGCTCGAACGACGCGCTCCTCGATCAGCGCGCCTACGCCAGACTGGTGCAGAAGCTCCTGACCTCGCTCGGGCTGGCCAGCGAATTGGATGCGGATGCGGAGGATTCCGAGAACGAGGAGGAGAAGAAGCCGCCGGAAGAGCCGGACGAAGCGGAAGGCGAGGGCGAGGAGCAGCAGTCCGACGAATTGATGCAGCGGGAGGCGGCGGACGACACGACCGACGACGCCGACGAGGGCGCGATGGACACGGTCGACGCGCCGTCGGCCGAGCTCGACGACGAGGGCGAGGCCGGCGACGCCGAGGAGGCGGCGGAAAACCGCCCGCCGCAGCCGCAGCCGCAGGAGCGGCGCGGCCCGGACTACAAGGCCTACACCACCCGGTTCGACGAGGTGATCGACGCCGATCAATTGTGCGACCCGGACGAACTGCAACGCTTGCGCGAATATCTCGACAAGCAGCTCCTGAACATGTCGCCGGTCGTGGCGCGCCTCGCCAATCGGCTGCAGCGGCGCCTCATGGCCCAGCAGAACCGCTCCTGGGAGTTCGACCTCGAGGAGGGCATGCTCGACAGCGCCCGGCTGTCGCGCGTCGTGATCGATCCGCAGCAGCCTCTGTCGTTCAAGCAGGAAAAGGACATGGCGTTCCGCGATACGGTGGTGACGCTGCTCCTCGACAATTCCGGCTCGATGCGCGGCCGGCCGATCACGGTCGCGGCGACCTGCGCCGACATCCTCGCCCGGACTCTCGAACGGTGCGGCGTCAAGGTCGAGATTCTCGGCTTCTCGACCCGCGCCTGGAAGGGCGGACAGTCGCGCGAGGCCTGGCTGCAGGCCGGCAAGCCGCCCAATCCCGGCCGGCTCAACGATATCCGGCACGTCATCTACAAGGCGGCCGACGCGCCCTGGCGGCGGTCGCGCAAGAACCTCGGCCTGATGATGCGGGAGGGGCTTTTGAAGGAGAACATCGACGGCGAGGCGCTCGACTGGGCGCATAATCGCCTGCTCGGCCGTCCGGAGCAGCGCAAGATCCTGATGATGATCTCGGACGGCGCGCCGGTCGACGACTCGACGCTGTCGGTCAATCCCGGCAATTATCTCGAGCGGCACCTGCGCTACGTCATCGGGGAGATCGAGACCCACTCGCCGGTCGAGCTGATCGCCATCGGCATCGGCCACGACGTGACCCGCTATTATCGCCGCGCGGTGACGATCGTCGACGCCGAGGAGCTCGGCGGGGCGATGACGGAAAAGCTCGCCGAACTGTTCGACGAGAACGCCGCCGCGCCGCCGAAGCCGGTCAGACCCGCGCAGCCGCGGCGGAAGGCGAAGGCGGCCTGATCGGCGAAGTCTTGGATCCCTTCGCGGCCTCAGCGACGGCCGAATTGCCAGGTAACAGGGATAAAAACAGGGATTTCGACGTTTTTCGGCCCGATCGGTGAAAAATCGTCCAAAAAAGATGAATTTTTTCAGGTGCTTGCCCGAAAATTCCTACGCCGAGGAACAGGGAATTTTTTCGGCGGATCAGGGAATTAAAGATCCCTGTTCGGGAGCAAATCAGGGAATCCGCGGACCAATCGCGTGAAACGCGATCTCGCTGTTGAGCGTAATCAGCGACCCGGGTCAGAGACAACCGGAACATGCGAAAGATAGTCGTAGATCGACTCGGCGATCGTGCGCCGCTCCGCCTCGGGCATCTGCGTCGCGAGCGCGGGCATGGTCGTATCCGGCCGGACCGCCTGCGGGTCCAGCGCCCATTGGACAAACTCGGGGGCCGCCATCCCGCGCGCGAGTACGGCGAGATTGCTGTAAACCTTCTGGCCGCCGTAGCCGTTGACCTCGTGGCAGGTCAGGCAGTGCGCCTTTGTGCTGGCAAGGCCAGGCTCCAGGGCGGGGTCGAATCCCGGCGGCCGCAGCCCGGCGTCGGAAGCGTTGAAAATCGACACATCGTCGATCTGATAGGGCCAGTCGCTGTCGCCGGCGGCAAGCCATGCCGGGTCGGACCTGTTGTCCCAGACAAGGTAGTAGGGGCCCAGCGGAACGTCCTTCTCGTTTTGCGCCAGGTTGTCGACGGTGAACGGCGAGTGGTCCGCCCGGGCGAAGGCGAAATAGGCCTTTCCGCCGGTAAGACGCGCGACGTCGATGCGCGAGACGTAGCCGTCGAGCGCCCGGAATTCAATTGTCTTCGCCCGAGCCGCCCAGTCGGGCCCGAGTGCGGCAGCAAGCGCGGCCGGCGCCGGAAAGGCCAGATAGGCGACTTCGACCGGATTTTTCGGCGTGCTCGTATGCGGTTCGATGACCGTGATGGTCACCGGCTGGACCCCCGGCCGATGGGCAAGGGATTTGGGGTCGGGGAGTTTTGCGGCCCGCGCGCTCGACGGGCCGAGAACCATCGCCACGAGACACAAAGCGAGGAGTTGGTTCATGGATTGGCCGCCAAGGATGCGTGGACTTGGTTTTCGCCAAGACGCAATGCGACTCGGGGCTCGGAGTCAATCTTGCCGGGTCACCGTCGAGACGCCCCAGGTGTCGGCGATGACATAGCCGTCGGGAAACGGGTCTTCCGGATCGAGGAAGTAGGTCATCATGCCGGTGATGAAGGCGCGGCCGGTGATCTCCGGAATGATCGCCGGCCGATCGCCGCACACGCTCTCCTGCACAATTCGTCCGTCGAACCGCGACCCGATGATCGAGAGGTGGGAGAAGCTGTCCCCCACCTGCAAGAGCCCGCGCGCGTGAAGAACCGCGAGGCGCGCCGAGAGGCCGGTGCCGGTCGGGCTGCGGTCGGAGCGTCCAGGCGCGACGATGCAGGTATTGCGCGCAACCGTTCCCGGACCTTCGAAGGGCGCATGAAACTGGACGATGGACACGCCGCGAATGTCGGGATTTTCGGGGTGGACAACCTCCAACTGGGCGCGGGCGGCGCGCCGCACGTTTTCGCCCAAAGCCGCGAGGTCGCGCGCTTCGTCGGGCCGGATTGCGAAGCCGAGCGCGGTTGCGTCGAGAAGCGCGTAGAACATGCCGCCATAGGCGACATCGACCGAAATCGTTCCGACGCCCTCGACTTCGAGAGGCGCGCCGAGGCGTTCCGCGAAACACGGCACGTTGCGGATCGTGACCGAGCGAACCCTGCCGCCCTCGCAGCGCGCCGTCACGTCGACCGGGCCGCCGGGCATGTCGAGTCTCAGCTTCGTTTCCGGCTCCCGCATCGGCGCCATTCCGGTCTCGAGGAGGACGGTCGCGACGCACATCGTGTTGGAGCCGGACATCGGCGGATATTCGGTGGGCTCCATGATGATGGCGCCGGCGATGCAATCCGGGCGCTTGGCCGGCACGATGAGGTTGACATGCCGCGCGACGCTGCCGCGCGGCTCGCAGATGAGAAAGCGGCGGATGTGATCGTAATCGCGCTGGAAGGCGCGCATCATCGCGAAGACGGTTTCGCCCGGCGGCGGCAACACGCCGCCGACGATGACGTCCCCGATTTCGCCCTCCGCATGGCAGCCGACGACGGCGATCTGGCGAGACGATCTCATGCATCCTTCCTTCCGCGCTGGGCGCACGCGCGCGCCGCGCGAACTCATCGCGACAAGAGCCAAAACACGAGAGACAGAGCGAGGCTCACCAGAATGCAGGTTGTGATCGGCGCGTAGAAGGTGAAATTGCCGCGGTGGATAACGATGTCGCCTGGAAGCCGTCCGAGCCCCGACCTTGCGATCCATGGCCACAAGACGCCGACCGCGGCGATGGCGATTCCGATGACGATCAGGGTGCGGGACACGATTGCTTCTATGATGTTTCCGGCGCGACCGTTGAGGTTTTGGCGATCGTGGTCAAAACGAAGGGCTAACGAAGTCATGGCTCGCACAGTTCGGAAATCTGGAGCGAAGGAAGGTCCGCTTTCCGCCGCGGACCGTTCCAAACGTGAGCACCGCCTCCTTGCGATCTCTGGGTCTCTGCTTTGGCGGAGACGACAACGCCTCGGCGTCACTTCGGCCCGAGATCGAGCCCGACGCCTTTGTCGACGAATCGCAGGGTGTAGGCCTTCTTGTAATCGTCGCGGGCATCGACGACGCCGGCCTTCACCATCTCGTCGAAGAAATCCTTCCAGTGCGCGTCGGTCATAGCGCCGATGCCGAGTTTGAGCGCATCGCCCGAATCGACAATGCCGTATTGTTTCATCTCGTCGATCGAAAAGGCGATCTGGTCGTCGCTGATGTCCGGGTTGTCCCGCTTGATCAGGGCATTGGCCTTGGAATTGTCGCCGTAGAGATAGTGATACCAGCCGATCGCCGAGGCGTCGACGAAGCGCTGCACCAGATCGGGGTTCTTCTCGACGATCTGGGTGCGGGTCACGATCAGGGTCGAATAGGTGTCATAGCCGTAGTCGGACAGCAAGAACACGTTCGGCTTGAAATGCCCCTGTTTTTCAATCTCGTAGGGCTCGGCGGTAATGTAACCCTGCTGAATGGAATGCGTATTGACGATGAACGGCGCGGAATTGAAATTGTAGGGCCGGATGTTCTCGTCCTTGAACCGGTAGGCGATCCTGAGCCAGGCGTAGAAGGTCTGGATCGCGCCGGCGCCGACATAGACCGGCTTGGCCTTGGGCAGGTCCTGCCATTTGTCGAGCCCGACGCCGGGATGCGACATGAAGATCTGCGGACTCTTCTGGAAGTCCGCGGCGACCGCGACGAGCGGAAGCATGCCCTCGACGGAGAGAAAATTTCCGATCATGTCGCCGCCCATGAAGAACTCGATCTTGCCGAACAGCAGCATCAGGCCGCCGTTCTGCTGTGGACCGCCCGGAATGATCGTCACGTCGAGCCCGTATTTCTGATAAGTGCCGTCGGCGAGCGCCTGGTAGAAGCCGCCGGCTTCCGGATCGGCGAGCCAGTTGGTGCCGAATTTCACCTTGTCGAGGGCGAGCGCGGGCCCGGTGAAGCCGAACATCGCCGCCAGAGTCGCAAGCACCGCAACCCGCATGATAGGCTCCCCACGCGCCGCACGAGAATGCGGCCCTTGTTCCAATCTCGCGCCTTTTGCGTTCGAGGGAAAGCCGTCTGCCGACCGGGTTGTGGGCCAGTTTGGATGTGGCGGCCGAATTTCGTTCTGGCGACGATGACGTCATTGGCGCATAGTGCGATGATGGTCGAACAGCATCCGTTCACGTTCAGGATCGAAGCGGACCCGTTGCGGGAACTACGATACCGCTGGTCGGTGTGTGAGGGCGCCCAGATTCATGTACGCTCCCCACATTCGTATGCGACCCGACGCGAGGCCGAGAAAGAAGCTGCCAAGGCTGTGTCGAGGCGCGAGGACCACTGGCACAATGGGCGATGACCAAGGCTCCTGAACGCCCGCGTTAGCGCCTTAATAAACCGGCCCGCGACCGCCGGCCGAGCGGCGAGCGATTGTCCACCGTCCGCCCTGCCTCGTCTCCGGGCAGCCCGAACACGGTTTCCGGTTCGCGGAATCCCGCCAGGTCGAAGTCGCCCAACGCCACGAATTCCTCTGGCAGACGCCGCGCGAAAGCCGTCGAAGCAACGACGGCTCGCCCAAGCCGCGAGGCGATCTTCTCCAGCCGCGCAGCGCCATTGGTGAAGTGCAGCGGCACGGCGAAATCGTCGCTGACCTCTTCCGCACGCAAGGACGATGCAGAACACCATCGGAACCGGAAACATGAAAATACGAATTGTCGAGGCCAAGGAAGTCGATATCCCCGACATCCTGCGTTTCATCAGGGAATTGGCGACGTTCGAGAAGCTCGAGCATGAGGTCATGGCGACCGAGGAGACTTTGCGCCGGTCGTTGTTCGGGGAACGGAGATATGCCGAGGCCCTCTTTGTCGAGGAAGATGAAGAACGGGTCGCTTTCACGCTGTTCTTTCACAATTTTTCGACCTTCATCGGCGCGCCGGGACTTTATCTGGAGGATCTCTATGTCCGGCCGGAGAAGCGAGGCAAGGGATACGGAAAGATGCTGCTCCGCCATCTGGCTGAGCTTGCGCTCGCGCGCGGCTGCGGGCGTCTCGAATGGTGGGCGCTCGACTGGAACCGGGGCGCGATCGGCTTCTACCGCTCGCTCGGCGCGGAGCCGATGTCGGACTGGACCGTCTACCGGCTGTCCGGCGATGCGCTGCAGCGTCTGGCGGCGGATGGCGCCGCCCCGCTCCGGCCGGACAGCGTCGGCTGACCGTCGTCACCCTCGGCTATGGTCGGGGTGGCTGAGCGGCGCCTGCACCAAATCGATCGTGCTCGATCATCTCTTGCGCGAGTCTGACGTTGCGGCAGATGTCGAATGGCCTCGTTCCTCGCGTTCGCCTTGCGCGTCGCAGCGCCTTTAACCGCCGCGTCTTTCAGTTCTCCGCGCCTCCGCTTGGTCGCAACGCCTTTGGCGGCAGCCTCCTTCCGGTGGCGCTGCGGATGAACGCCGAGATCGCGCCACGAGGTCTCAGAAAGGTCGACGTCATAGTATTTCGCCGCCTTCTCGATATTGGCGAAGGCCAAAGCGCGATCGGCGTCGGAAACGCCGGTGACCTGATCGAATCGCGCAACGGCATTGCGGACATGCCGCGCATCGGTCAGCGGCTCTTTGCGTTGGCTCGAAGGCATAGAGGTGTCGGGCAAGTCGCTTTGCGCCGTAAGCCGCCCATGTTTCTCGTGAGGCTTCCAGGTCGGTTGCATTGGGAACTCCTTTCTCCCGCCGTGTCGTTCGGTTGGGCCTTTTGCCCGAACGGGGCGCGCCTTACCAACGCGGCCGGCGCTATTTCAGTTTCAAGAATGGGGATCGCCGCGTCGGATTGATTGAAGTCGTCGCGGCTGAGAAACTGGCCTCGTTGATGTCTTTGTCGTCCGACCGGGAGCGAGGGGCGCCTTATGTCTGACTTTGCGCCGGGCAACCGGCTCGATCGGCCGGTGAACGTCAACGTCGATCATATTCTGGGGCCGCCCGACGCCGCGATCACCCTCGTCGAGTACGGGAGCTACGCCTGCCCGTATTGCCGGGCGGCCAACGAGCGGATCGCCCAGGTGCGCGACAAGCTGGGCGATCGGCTTCGCTATGTCTTCCGCCACAAGCCGCTTGCAGACAACCCGCTCGCCCGCCCGGCGGCCGAACTCGTCGAGCGGGCCCGAGACGCCAAGAGCTTCTGGAGCGCGCACGTCAAGCTGATGACGCGCTCGGAAGTTTTGACGCAGGACGATCTCAACGCCGTGGCGACCGACCTCGGAGTGGCGCAAGAGGGCGACACTCCCGACGCCGCCGCCGCCGGCGCGCCCGGGCGCGGGTCGACGCAGACGAAGCGAGCGCGCGCGCCAGCGGCGCTCTGATCACGCCGACCTTCTTCATCAACGGTCGCCGCTACGACGGACCGTGGGACGACAGCGCCTTCGCCGACGCGATGCTGGGCACGCTCGGCCACCGGGTCCGCTCGGCCGCGGTCGATTTCGCGAGCTGGGGACCTTCGGCAGGCGTCCTCCTGCTCATCGCAACGCTCCTCGCCATCGCGCTCGCCAACAGCGCGGCGGGACCGGGGTTCGCCGCGTTCTGGCAGCAGCGTCTCGGAATCGGCTTCGACGGCCTCAGCTTCGGGATGCCGCTGCTGGATTGGGTCAACGATGGGCTCTTGACCGTGTTCTTTCTGGTGGTCGGCCTCGAGATCAAGCGCGAATTCACCGTTGGCCACCTCACCGGTTGGCGTTCGGCGGCTCTGCCTGTCGCCGGCGCTCTCGGCGGAATGGTCGCGCCGGCTCTGCTCTATCTGTCAGTCCTTCCCTCAGGGCCATGGTCGCACGGCTGGGGCGTGGTGATGTCGACCGATACGGCGTTCGCGGTCGCCCTGATCGTCATGCTGGGAGCGCGGGTCCCGGTCGAATTGCGCATCTTTTTGACCGCAGCGGCTATCGTCGACGATCTTGTCGCGATCGCCGCAGTCGCGGCTTTCTATTCGGGTCAACTGCATGGGCTCTACCTTGCCGCGAGCCTCCCGCTGGTCGGGGCGCTGGCGCTGCTCAACCGCTCCCATGTTTATGTCGTGCTGCCCTATGTCGTCGTCGGCGTCGGCCTCTGGGCATGCGTGCTCGCGAGCGGGCTGCACCCGACGCTCGCGGGCGTGATCCTGGCGCTGTTCATCCCCACGCGGCCGCCGGCGAACCTGAAGGCCCTGACGACGCAAGCCAACGTGATCTTGACCGCCGAAGCGGAGCGGGGCGGCGAAGTGCTGCAACGCGGTCCGTCGCTGCCGGCGTTGCGCGCGCTCGAGGCGATCCAGGACAGGCTGGAATTGCCGGCCGACCGCCTGCTGAGGAACGCCGGAGCGCGGTCGAGCTACCTTGTGTTGCCGGTCTTTGCGCTGGCCAACGCCGGAGTGGCCTTAGGAGCCGGAGTCTTCAGCGGCCACGAGCGCTTGATGGCGGCGATCCTGATCGGGCTTACGCTTGGAAAACCGGTCGGCATCGTCGCGGCCTCCGCTCTGGCGGTCTGGCTGAAGGCCGCACTGAAGCCGCCGGAATATTCATGGACGCAGCTCCTTGGCGCCGGCGCGCTGGCCGGAATTGGCTTCACCATGTCCCTGTTCATCGCCGGGCAGGCGTTTCCGGCCGAAGCCGATTTCGAAGCGGCAAAAATCGCGATCCTCGCTGCGTCGGTGCTCTCGGCCGCCATCGGCGTGACGCTGCTTTCGATCGCAGCGCGTGAGGCGGAATGAACGCGTCCGGAGGAACGAGTTGGCTCATCAGTGGGTTGGTGGTTGGCTAGGAGAGTCAGACCGATTTGTTCCGTTTGTTCACCTTATGACCTCTACTGATCTGGCGAATTGGCATTGCGGTCTCCGACGCTTAGTTTTTTTGGACAGGTGCGGTTGCGCATAGCCGAATGCCGAACTGGGGCGAACTGGGGAGAGAGAGCCATGTTTGAACTGATCGAAATCGAACTGACCAGAGTCCGCAAAATGGCTGAGCATGCCGATAACGGTTTTTTGCTCTATCTCATCGATATCGCAATTATAGAAGCGAACGCCAAGGCTCGCTCCGCCCAGAACAGCCTGGAATCAATTCTTCCACTGGCGCTAGAGCGTGACGACCGCAGTTTCGCGCGAACGCCGTCGCACGATCTTCAGCTGGATCGCTGAACGCTACGTTTTTAGGTTGCTTGCTTCAGACAGCTTCGAAACAAGATCAATAATCGCCTTGCGCACAGACGGCTGGGTAATATTCACGAAAGCCCGCATCAGGCGAACGCCGTCTTCAGGATCCGGCCTTGAGGAACCGTGCATTTGCCCGAAATGATTGTTCGCAACAGCAGCGTCCGAAGCATCCACTGAAAAGCTCTCTTTTCTTGCCATCGTGTCTACTAATCCGACCTCAGTTAACTACGGATTGATTGCTCTTCGCTGCCGAAGACCTTCATCACGGACAGCACGCGGGGCGCAAGCCTTGGCGCGATTAATATGAACCCAATCTTAGCATCTAGTTCAGGCGTTAACTTTTGTCAATTGCTGTCGGTCTCGCGATTTCTCGGCATCCCTCTGCAACCGAAGGCGGCCGCAGCGAACCTCGCCGCTAACGGGCCAGGACGATTGCGCGAGAGACTGCAACGCCTCTAGGGCGAAGTTGCGGCATCTGCGTTGGCCGATTTAACGCGGGAATGCGATGTGACGTGTGCGATGCGGTTCCCGGCCGGGGGGAGAGAAAAAGCCGTGGGAAAGCGGAAGCAGGCGACGGCGACTTTGCCGGACGCCACTTCGGTTTGGCGAGAAGTTGCATTTACGTAGAATCCCCAATTGCCCGCGCCAGACTTTTCAGAATAGATTTTTTCACGGTCTGAACAAGAATTTTCTCAAGATCCGGCGCGCCGGGTCGCGACAAATGTCGATCGCAAGGGGGCGAGCATGGTGTTGCGGCGGCGCGCGCGAACGAAGATTGGCTGCCCGGACGCCGAGGCGGCGGTTTTAATCCACGATTTTGGAGTGGGCGCGTATTCTGAAGCCCGTCGAAGAGAAGGGGAGGCGAGTTCCGAAGCAATCGCGAGGGATTGGAGCCGCGTCGCAGTCAAGGTCGCGCAATTGGCTGCGGGGCTGATCGACGGGGTTGAGTTGCCCGCTAGCCTCGGCGCGGCGCGGCAAGCCGACCTTAAATCGAACGATCAAGAGCGGCTTTGCCTGGCTCAGACTCGACCGTTTCGCATCCAGTTCATTCGCCTCTCGCCCGGTCAAAAGGGCTCTCTTGTCGATGAAGTCCGGATCGAGGCTTCAGACACGTCCGCTGCGATCGTCGCCGCAGCATGTACGGCATGGCCGCCTCAGACACGGGAACTGAGAATACTGGACCCCGACGGCCGCCGGGTCTTTGAGCGCAAGGCCAATGGCCGCAGGCCGCCGCCGGAGAAATTCATCGAGCGTCTTGCCCGCAACCTCCCCGGACGCTCGCTGGCGGATCATCGATGATCCGATATGGCCTGGGGAAGATTGGTCGGAGTGAGAGGATTCGAACCTCCGACCCCCTCGTCCCGAACGAGGTGCGCTACCAGACTGCGCTACACTCCGACATGGTCCGCGCCGCGGCCAGAGCGGCCTTATATTCGCGCCGTCCGCCCCGCGCAAGTCTCGTGACAGCCTCGCGACACGTGAAATCTTTGGCGCAGGAGAGAACGGCACGCCTTGTCACTTGCGACGCGCGAAGGCTAAGCTTGCCGTCAACAGACGCCGGGCGGCAAAATGCGCGACAACGCAGCGACCGGCTAGCCAAAGAGGAGCGTCCATGACCATTCGCCTGAGATTGCTTGCCTTCGCCGCGGCGCTCGTCGCCTCCGCTGGTCTGGCCAACGCGGACGATCTGAAGATCGCCCTCATCCGCGGCCTGACCGGCCCGCTGCAGGCCTACGCCAAGCAGACCGAAACCGGCTTCATGCTGGGGCTCGAATACGCGACGAAGGGGACAATGGAGGTCGACGGGCGCAAGATCGTCGTCATTACCAAGGACGACCAGAGCAAGCCCGACCTCGCCAAGACCGCGCTTGCCGAGGCCTATGAGGACGATGGGGCGGACATCGCCGTCGGCACGACCTCGTCGGCTGCGGCGATCGCGATGCTGCCGGTCGCGGAGGAGCACAAGAAGATACTCGTGGTGGAGCCCGCGGTCGCCGACGAAATCACCGGCTCCAAGTGGAACCGCTACATCTTCCGCACCGCGCGCAATTCCTCGCAGGATGCGATCTCCAACGCGGTCGCGATCGGCAAGCCCGGCGAGCACATCGCGACGCTGGCGCAGGATTACGCCTTCGGCCGCGACGGCGTGAAGGCCTTCAAGGAGGCGCTCGCCAAGACCGGCGCGACCCTCGACGCCGAGGAATACGCGCCGATGAACACCACCGATTTCACCGCCCCCGCCCAGCGCCTGTTCGACGCGCTGAAGGACAAGCCGGGCCGCAAGATCATCTGGATCATCTGGGCGGGGCCGACCCCGCTCGACAAGCTCGGCGATCTCGACCCCGGCCGCTACGGCATCGAGCTCTCGACCGGCGGCAACATTTTGCCCGCGCTCGTCGCCTACAAGCGCTTCCCCGGCCTCGAAGGCGCAACCTACTACTATTACGGCATCCCCAAGAACCCGGTAAACGACTGGCTTGTCGCCGAGCACGAGAAGCGTTTCCACGCGCCGCCGGATTTCTTCACCTGCGGAGGCTTCGCCGCCGCGATGGCGGTGGTCGGCGCGGTCGAAAAGGCGAAATCGACCGACACCGAGAAGCTCATCTCGGCGATGGAAGGGATGTCGTTCGAGACGCCCAAGGGCAAGATGATCTTCCGCAAGGAGGATCACCAGGCCCTGCAGTCGATGTATGCCTTCAAGATCAAGGTCGATCCGAAGGTCGCCTGGGGCATTCCCGAGCTCACCCGCGAGCTCACGATCGAGGACATGGATATCCCGATCCGCAACAAGCGATGACGCACATGGTTGTCACCCCCGCGAAAGCGGGGGTCAAGGCCCGGTCCAGGGGGCGGCTGGCAACTCCGCATCCCGCGGCTGGATGCCCGCGTTCGCGGGCATGACAAGGCGCCAGCGATGACGCCGTCGATCGAGACGCGCGGCCTGACCGTCCGGTTCGGCGGCCATGTCGCGGTCGATCACGTCTCCTGCGCCTTCCGGCCCGGCGAACTCACCGCCATCGTCGGACCGAACGGGGCGGGCAAGACCACCTATTTCAACCTGATTTCGGGGCAGCTTCGCGCTTCCGACGGCGCGGTCATGATCGAGGGGCGGGACGTGACGGCCTTAAGCGCGCCGCAGCGCACGCGGCTCGGCGTCGGCCGCGCGTTCCAGCTCACCAATCTCTTTCCCCGTCTCAGCGTCGCCGAAAACGTGCGGCTCGCCGTCCAGGCGCATGCCGGCGAGCACTACGACATGCGCCGCCCCTGGCGGGCGAGCACGAACCTCATCCGCCACGCCGACGCGGTGCTCGACACCGTCGGCCTTTCCGGCAAGCGCGACGGGCTCGCCTCGGAATTGCCGCACGGAGACCAGCGCAAGCTCGAAGTCGCGATGATGATGGCGCTCGAGCCGAAGGTCTACATGTTCGACGAGCCGACGGCGGGCATGAGCGTCGACGAAGTCCCGCTGGTGCTCGACCTGATCGCGCGGCTGAAGACCGACAAGACCAAGACGATCCTGCTGGTCGAGCACAAGATGGACGTCGTGCGGTCGCTCGCCGACCGCATCATCGTCTTGACCAACGGCGAGCTCGTCGCCGACGGCGACCCGGCGACGGTGATCGCCTCGCCGGTCGTTCAGGAGGCTTATCTCGGCATCGCGCCGGTGAAGGCCGCATGAGCGCGGGCCTCACGCTCGCGGGCGTGCATACCTACATCGGCCGCTATCACATCCTTCAGGGCGTCGACTTCGACGCCCCGGGCGGCAAGACGACGATGCTGCTCGGCCGCAATGGGGCCGGCAAGACCACGGCGCTACGCACGATCATGGGGCTGTGGCGCGCCTCGAAGGGGCGGATCGCCCTCGGGGAAGCGCCGCTCGAGGGCCTTGCGGCGAGCGACGTGGCGCGTCTCGGCGTCGGATATGCGCCGGAGACGATGGCGGTGTTCTCGGATCTGTCGGTGAAGGAGAACCTCGTGCTGGGCGCGCGCGAGGGGCCGCTCGACGACGCGCGCCTGGCCTGGATCTTCGGTTTCTTCCCGGCGCTCAAGAAATTCTGGCTGTCGCGCGCGGGGTCGCTGTCGGGCGGGCAGAAGCAGATGCTGTCGATCGCCCGCGCCATTGTCGAGCCGCGCGAACTTCTATTGATCGACGAGCCGACCAAGGGCCTCGCCCCGGCGATCGTCGGCTCGCTGATCGCATGCCTCAAGGAGATCAAGGCGACCGGGGTCACGATCCTCTTGGTCGAACAGAATTTTCGCGTCGCAGTCGAAGTCGGCGACGAGGTGCGGGTGATGGACAACGGCCGCATCGCCCATAGCGGCGCCATGGCCGCCCTCGCCGCCGACCGGCCCTTGCAGAACCGCCTGCTCGGCCTCAGCCTGGACTCGCACCAATGAGCGCTCTCGACGTCGGGGCCGCGCTGCCGCGCCGCAAGGTGGAGATCCTGCCGGCCCTGACGCCGGTCATCGTCGCTCTGGTCGCCGCGCCCCTCGTCGGCTCGCCCTCGACCTTCGTGACGCTGACGGCGGCGGGGATCGCGATGGGCATGATGATCTTCACCATGGCCTCGGGGCTCACCCTGGTGTTCGGCATGATGGACGTCCTGAACTTCGGCCACGGCGCCTTCATCGCGCTCGGCGCCTATGTCGCAACGCTGGTGTTCCTGCCGCTGGCGAGCTGGTCGAACGCGGATTCGCTCGCGCTCAATCTCGCCGTCTTCGCCCTCGCCGTCATCGCAGCGGCGCTGGTCTGCGGCGCGTTTGGGTGGGCATTCGAGCGGCTGATCGTCAAGCCGGTCTACGGTCAGCATCTGCGCCAGATTCTGGCGACCATCGGCGGCTCGATCATCGCCGAGCAGCTCCTCTACGCCGTGTTCGGCCCGGATCAGATCCCGCTCGGCCTGCCGAAGAGTTTCGAGGGTTCCTTCGTGTTCGGCGAGGCGGCGGTCGAGAAATACCGCGTGCTGGCGACGCTGGTCGGCCTTGCGGTGTTCGGCGGCGAAATGCTGATCCTGAACCGGACCAAGATCGGCCTGCTCATTCGCGCCGGTGTCGAGAACCGCGAGATGGTCCAGGCGCTCGGCTACCGCATCGACCGGCTGTTCGTCGGCGTGTTCATGGCGGGCTCGGCGCTGGGCGGCCTCGGCGGAGCGATGATGGGGCTCTACCGCGGCCAGGCGCACGCCACGATCGGCGGCGAATTCCTGGTCCTCTGCTTCATCGTCATCATCATCGGGGGCCTCGGCTCGGTCGGCGGCTCGTTCGTCGCCTCGATCCTCGTCGCGTTGATCGCCAATTACGCCGGCTTCCTCGCGCCGAAGCTCGCCCTCGTGTCGAACATTCTGGCGATGGTCGTCGTCCTGCTCTGGCGCCCGCGCGGCCTCTATCCGGTGAGCGGGCGATGACGCTGCTCTCCGGCGATCCGCCGCGCGGCCGGGCGCTGCAAATCCTCATCGTCCTGATCGTCGTCGCGCTGGCGCTGGCGCCGTTCCTTTTTCCCGGCGTCAAGGCGCTCAACACGGCGGCCAAGACCTGTGTGATGATTCTGCTCGTCGCGTCCTATGACGTGCTGCTCGGCTACGCCGGCATCGTCTCGTTCGCCCATGTGATGTTCTTCGGCGTCGGGGCCTATCGGCGCCGGCCTCGCCCTCTACGGGCTCGGCGCGAGCTGGGGCGCGCTGATCGCCGGACTCGCCGCCGCCTTCGCGCTGTCGCTCGCGCTGGCGCTGGCGATCGGTCTCTTCTCGCTAAGAGTCCAGTCGATCTTCTTCGCCATGGTGACGCTCGCGGTCGCCTACGCCTTCAACGTGCTCGCCTCGCAACTGTCGTGGCTGACGGGCGGCGAGGACGGCCGCTCGTTCAAGGTTCCCCCCGTCCTGCAGCCCGGCTTCAAGTGGCTCGATCACAGAATCTTCGGCGCGCAGGCGAACGGCAAGCTTTTGACCTACTACCTCGTCTTCGCCGTCGTCGCCGTCGCCTTCCTCGTGCTTCTCAGGGTGGTCAACTCGCCGTTCGGCCGGGTCTTGCAGGCAATCCGGGAGAACCCGTTCCGCGCCGAGGCGCTCGGCTACCGCACCGTCTTCCACCGCACGCTGGCGACCTGCATCTCCGCGCTCGGCGCGACGCTGGCCGGGAGTTTGAGCGCCCTCTGGCTGCGCTATGTCGGACCGGACACGGCGCTCTCCTTCTCGATTCAGGTCGACGTTCTGGTCATGGTGGTGGTCGGCGGCATGGGCTCGCTCTACGGCGCGATCGTCGGGGCGGCGCTGTTCGTCTTCGCCGAGAGCTATCTGCAGGACCTGATGGGCGCGCTGTCGCGCCTCGCCGCCGACGCGCGACTGCCGCTCCTGCCGGCGCTCTTCCATCCCGACCGTTGGCTTCTGTGGCTCGGCCTCGCCTTCGTGCTGGCCGTTTATTTCGCGCCGTCGGGCATCGTCGGAGCGCTGAAGCCCGCGGAGGGGAAGGCGAAATAAACCAAGCTGAAGCTCCGGCGCGAATCTGGGCAATTATCACCTTGACGTAGAACGGAAGATATGGTACTTGTCGAATGTAGAGGGACAAGACCATGTTCGATCTTACAAATCCAATCTTTACCGACGCCGATAAGGCCAGAGAGTATTTGGAAAAGCTCTACTGGCCGAATGGCCCGTCTTGCCGCCATTGCGGGAACGCCGACGCGAGCAAGATCACCAAGTTGTCGGGCAAATCGACGCGCCCTGGCGTCCTTTGGTGCAACGAGTGCAGCAAGCCTTTCACGGTAACTGTCGGTACGGTCATGGAAGACAGCCATATCCCGCTCAACAAGTGGGTTCTTGGTTTTCTATCTGATGAACGCCTCCAAGAAAGGGATGAGCGCACATCAAATCCACCGAACGGTCAGCATCTCCTACAAGACCGCATGGTTCCTTTGCCATCGCGTCCGCGAGGCTATGGCCGACCTTGAGCCGAATAAGTCAGGCGGCCCGCTCGGCGGTGCTGGCAAAGTTGTCGAGGCCGATGAAACTGTGGTCGGCGGCAAGTCAAAGAACCGCGCTTACCGCGATCCTGCACCGAAGAAGATGGTTGCGACGCTTGTGGAGCGCGGCGGACGGGTCCGTTCAAAGCACGTCGCGGAGATCAGCTCCAAAACCTTGCGGCCCATTCGTCATGAAGAACGTGAGTTGCAAAAGCACGCTCGAACACCGACGAGGCGTCGTACTACGTCAAGATGGGCCGTGAGTTCGCATCTCACCATGCCGTCGATCATTCGCGCAACGAATATGCCTATAAGCTCGACGGCGTAACGGTCACGGTCAACGGTCTCTGAAAACTACTTCAGCATCTTCAAGCGTGGCGTGTACGGCGTCTATCACTCAATTAGCGAGGCGCATCTTCATCCGCTACCTTGCGGAGTTTGATTTCCGTTACAATAACCGTTCAAAGCTTGGCGTCGAGGATACCGAACGTGCCGTAGAAAGCGGTTTTGGGCGCGGAAGGCAAGCGATTGACCTATCATCAGCCTCGTCAATCCACCGTCCGCTAAACCGATTTGGGAACCCCCTGAGAAGCCCGCGCCTTTGGTCAGTAACCGAAAGCGAAAACGATTCAGCGCGACCTAAATCCAAAACCGTCTAAATTGCCCTATGTTGACTGTTCATTCTCTCATTTTCGTTGACGCCTCATTATGGTCGTGCCTCTATGATGAAAATAAGTGACCAACGGGGAGGAAAGAGCCCAGCATGACGCCGCTAACGCTGGAAGCGGGACAACCAAAGCGAAAGGGCACACCATGAGCAATGGTCGCAAAGTCAAGGTAAAGCTTCCGACTGGCGGCGATGGCGAAGGTGTCGAAGTCCAAGTTGAAGAGTTAACGGAACGTTCGAGCGACTTCACACTCCAAGATGGCACCGTTATTCGAGCAAAAGCGTCAATTACGTCAGCCATCCGCGTCGATGGTCAATACGGACCCGATGGCAACCCTATGTATATGATCAACTTAACTCCAGTCATCTCAATCATCAGTGTGCCAGATAAATTTAGGAAGAAAGTCCAATGACCAACAGACTGAGCGCTGTAACTCCGCAGACTATGCGTCTATATGTTGTCAATGCTGCGGCGATGAAGACCGTGCCGAGCTACGACCAAACTGGGCATGTCGATACCGCCGTTGTCCCCGTCTTAGGTATGCATGATTGTTTTGCAACAGTTGAAATTCATCGCCGCGCTATCCCGCATGACGCGCTATTTCAGTTATATATAGAGGCATGGCACAACGAACGCGGGGCGGCTTCGTCGATTTCCGAGATGGTGCTTTGCAAATCTCATATGAGGATCATCGGAATGGGCGCAGAAATCGCTGTCCCGTTGATTTTTCGCAAGATGGCAGACGAGGGTGATGAACCCGACATGTGGTTCGTGGCGCTTCAAACATTGACCGGAGCCGATCCCGTCACCGATGAAATCCGAGGAGATTTCAAAGCAATGGCAGATCGATGGCTACGGTGGGCCACAGATAGCGGTTATGTCTGGTAGCTGGCCCCAGCAGGATTTTCCTCTCCTAATGGATAAAGACTGGGTTGGGCCGCCAAGCCCAAAAACAGTGCGTTATAACTGTATCGCTTGGAGCATTGGGAAAAGCGACAGGAAATGGTGGCCAGATCAATGGGGCGTCGGGCGATGGTTTCCGGATCAGCCCCGCGTTGAAAGCATTCAAGGCTTCATTGACGGCTATAAATCGGTTGGATATGTGGAATGCGATGATGGCGCATTAGAACCCGGCATAGAAAAAATCGCACTTTACGCAAAGGTGGGACCATTTCTCAATCCGTCGCCAACACACGCGGCCTATCAATTGGAAAATGGCAACTGGCAGAGCAAACTTGGGGATTTTGAAGATATTGAACACTTTAGGGTTGAATGTTTACATGGCCCGCGATATGGCGCTGTAGTTCGCTACTTGAGCCGGCCGCGACAACCAAGACCAGCGCTACCGCCATTCTGAGCAGCCCCTACTCTTCCCCTTGTTCTCGCGCGCGGCCCGTCGCTTTTGGCCGTCCGCGCTTTTTCAGAACTCGCTTCGCCGGCGGATTTCGGCTTAGGTTTGCCGATCTTCATCTCCGATTGTTTCTTGTGCGGCATGCTCAAGGCGCGCAAGAGTGCGGCTTCGGCGCGGCGCACGGTTTCCTCGTCGCTGAACTGATCAACTTTGTCTGGCACGAGAGGTGTCACCCCTAATGTTTTCTTCGACACTTGAGAAGAAACCGGACTACGTAAATGCGATCGGAATGATTTCAATCGAGAACGCGAACATGGAGTTGGCGTTAGCAGGCCTATTTTCAGCCACTCTCGGTCTGAAACGCTCAGTTGGGCATGCAATCTACCTCACCCCCAAATCAGCGCAAGCTCGCATTGAGATTTTCCAGGCGGCCGTAGGGGCGGAACTAGACCCGTCTGGGTGGGACAAGAACCCTGATCACCAAGCCAAGCTCAAGGATGCCAGAAACAAGGTGCTCCGGATCGCAGAGCGCGCACTAACTGCTGTTGGCAAACGTCATGGCATAATCCATGACCAGTGGGGGCTTTATGACGAGACAGAAGATGTTGGCCGCGCCTCCTTGGCAAGGCCGGCCAAAACTGATGGAATTGTTGACATCAAAGAACTACGCGAATTGATACGCATTATTCGATCGATAATCACCGACGCGGGCAAACTGGCAAGGCAGCTCCCGCGACTTACCTCCCGGTTTGGTGAGCCTAGCCTTGCCAACTCCATCAACCGAAATAAACCAGCCACAAAATCAGGGGAATCAGCAAGAGTTTGTGAGAGTGTTCAAGGCATGGTCGTACATATAATCCATGCCCGCCGCGATCATCTCCGGCGTGATTTCAATCTCAGTTTCGGGCGCGCCAGCCTCAGATTTCTCTAAGGCCGAATCAGATTTGCACATTGCAGGCTCTACGTCAAGGTGATAGTTGCCCGAATTTGCTCGCGATCGAATGAATCCAGTGTCTTGAGTGTTCTTTTCTGCAACTATTGCGAGAAGGGGAACCGCAACCCGCGTCTTCAGCTCTCGCTCGAATATACAATTATATCTTTGTAAAATATGAACCGGTCATCCTCAATACCGCGCCCGAGCGCACCGTTCCGGGCTATATATCATCAGCGCCGCCGACCCGGCTTCAGTCTCGACCAGCGCCTTTTCGACGAAGCCTGCTTTGGCGTAGGCGCGCCGGGCGCGAAGATTGTCGACGGCCGGATCGATGGCGACAAGCGGCGCGCCCTCCGCGCACAGCCGCTCGGCGAGCAGGTCGCCGCCGGCTCGCGGTGACCAGCGCGATGCCGCCGAGGACGGCGACGGGGGCGAGCGCGAGTATGAGGCTGACGTCTCGGCCAGTCGCGGGATCGACGGCCGTCTGGGTCAGCGCCAGCCGGCAGAGCGCCGAGTTGGCGGCGAAGGCGATCATGGTGACTGAGGTGTGGCCGATCGTTCCGGCTCTGGTCATGCTGTGCTCGGCCCTCCGCCGGGCCTGGCTAAAGTCCTTGCGGGGAGGGTCCCAGCATCCCAACTAGGATTCCTTTGGTCCAGGCCGTCGGGAGAGGACAGCATGAAGGTTGGCGTCATCGGTTCGGGCGTCGTCGCGCAAACTCTTGGCGCTGGGTTTCTGAAGCACGGCCATGAGGTCGCGATCGGCACGCGCGAGCCGGCGAAGCTCAAGGAATGGTCGGCGAAAAATCCGGGCGCTCAGATCAAGTCCTTTGCGGAGGCCGCCGCTTTCGGCGACATCGTCGTGCTGGCGGTCGCGGGCCAGGTTGCTTTGGAAGCGCTGAAGCTCGTCGGCCCCAAGGCGCTGCAGGGCAAGACCGTGATCGACGCGACCAATCCGATCGGCGGCGGACCGCCGGTCAACGGCGTGCTGTCGTTCTTCACCACCTTGACCGATTCCCTGATGGAACGGCTGCAGAAAGCCTATCCGAACGCGCATTTCGTCAAGGCGTTCAATTCGGTCGGCGCCGCGCAGATGGTCAACCCGCATTTCGCCGGCGGACGGCCGACCATGTTCATCTGCGGCAACGACGCCGGCGCCAAGGAGGCGGTCGCGGTGATCTGCGATCAGTTCGGTTGGGACGTGGAGGACATGGGCGCGGTCGAGGCGGCGCGCGCGATCGAGCCGCTCTGCATGCTCTGGTGCATCCCGGGCGTCGGCAAGGGCGACTGGTCGCCGCATGCGTTCAAGTTGTTGCGGTCGTGAGCAAAAGGCCGGGGCAGTCGGATCGATAGGCGGGGAGCAACCGTCTTGCGGCGAGCCTTCGCGGCTCAGCAGCCATCGCGCGTGCAGTCTCGTTACGAAAAGGAGGTTAGCGCCATGTCGACTTATATCGCACTTGCAAACTGGACGCCCGAAGGCATCAGGGCGGTTGGGAATGCAGCCGATCGCTTGGACACAGTCAAGAAACTGATGGCGGACATGGACTGCCATTACCATTCGATCCACATGACCATGGGCGAATACGATCTTGTCATGATCTACGACGCGCCCGACGACGCCGTCGCCGCTCGTCTGACGCTGCAGATCGCCAAGAAAGGCTTCCTGCGAACCAAGACGCTGAAGGCGTTCCCTGAGCAGGCCTTCCGCGAGATCGTCAAGTCGCTGGCTTAGCCAGGTCCGGCAACGGCGCGCCCCCTTCTCCACGAAGTGGGGAAGGTGTCGGGCGAAGCCCGACGGATGGGGTGTGGAAGGCAGGAACGCGTCGTCGAAGGCTCGCTCTTATGTTCGTGCAAGCCTGCCGGCTTCGAAGCAGCGGACCAAACCCCATCCGGCCCTCTGTGCAACCGGATTGATGGTTTACACTTTGGACCGGATACATGGTTGACACTTTTGGCCACTTACGTGGCCGGTTGTTGCTGCTGCTGCGCCTGTGGACCCTGTGGGCAATGCGCAGCGTTGTCCACAGGGTCCACAGGCTGGGGCGGCGACAATTTCCGGCGGCGAAGACGGCCGCTCTTGTCGATGAATCCGAGCTCGACGTCGGCGTAGCGCACGAGCCATTCGCCCGCCTCGGTCTCCTCGATCGCCACAGGCTCGCCGATCAGGGCCTCGCTGACGAAGATCAGCTCGCCGGCCCATTTGATCACGCCGTTTGTACGCACCCGGCGCACCGCGGCGCCCTCGGCATAGCTCGGCTCGCGCAAGGCGCAAGGGTAGACGCGGTCGGAGGGCCGATAAACCGAAGCCGGCGTCTCGAAGCCCAAGGCCTCATGCGGACGCTCGTCATTGTAGATGGCGCGGAAGCCGTCGAACCGGCGCTGCTGCTCGGCGAGCGTCGCCGCCGGCGGATCGGCGGTTTCGGCCTTCAGGGTGCGATGCATGCGCTCATGGCGGCCGTTCTGCTGCGGCTTGCCCGGGTTGATCCGCTCCGGCTTGACGCCGAGCTTGATCCACCACACCGCCAGCCGCGACAGTCCGCCGGCGCCGATCGAGGCGAACGGCGGGCCATTGTCCGAACGGATCGCCAGAGGCAGCCCGAACTCGCAGAACGCCGCCTCGAACAGCGGGCGGACATGGGCGCCGTCCGGTTGCGCGACCGCCTCGCAGCACAAGAGATAGCGGCTCATCGCGTCGCTGATCGTCAGCGGATCGCAGCGCTGACGGTCGCCGGTCGTAAACCAGCCCTTGAAGTCGGCGCACCACACCGCGTTGGGCGCGTCGGCGGCCGCAAGCGGCGAAGAAGAGGGCGGGCAACGCCGCCGGGGACGCCGTCGCTCGGTCAAGCCCTCCTTGCGCAGCCAGTCGCCGATCGTGCTCCCAGCCGGCGGCGCAATGTCCGGCAAGCGCTCGCCAAGCTTCTTGCGCAGCTTCTTGGGACCCCAGGTCGGATGGCGCTCGCGCAGCGCCAGAACCGCCTCCACCACGGCCTCGTCGCGCGCCCGGCCATGCGACAGCGGCGCTCGGCTGCGCTCCTTCAGCCCCTCGAGCCCCTCCGCCCCATAGCGCCCAAGCCATTTGTAGCCGGTCGGCCGGCTGATCCCGAACTCGGCGCAAACCGCGCTCATCACAGCATCGTCCTCGCTCGCCGCAATCACAAATCGCATTCTCTCATCCATCGCGCAGGTCTCACTCCAAGGCATCGGCGGAGCCCTCCTCGCCGTGCAGTTGACCTGTCAACGATGTATCCGGTCCAATCCGTTAGCGATCTTACCGGATCGTACACTTCCGGGCCCCTTCCCCAGCAAGCTGGGGAAGGGGTTGTCCTCGCGACTTGAGGTTTGTTGAATTCAGTAGCCGCCTGCGCGGGAATGACGCTTTCGCTCTTTGGCTGCGACGGCTCGCAAGTTACATCCCGCGATGAGCCGCTCTATGAAGAAAATCTTCGATGCTGCCGCGCGTAGAATTTTGCGAAGCCGGTCGTGCCATGCCCGAAAGTATCGGGGCTTGCCGGGATGAGGTAATAGCTGCCGTTCCTTACCCGCTCGATCTCACGCTCCATGATTTCCAAGCTCAGGCGGAATGCGTTCGTCGTCTGACGAATTGATAGCCAGCAGGGGCGCCTGGATGCGTTCGAGCTCGCGCGAGGCGTCATAATCGGAGCTCGCGCGCCACTGATAAATGAAGTCGTTTGCGTCCGGCCAGGCGGAAGACGGAGCTGCAAGAGCTTCATCGGCCAGTTCATCTGCTGCGGCACGTGTCGGAACGCGCTTGCGCCATCCCAAAGCGCCCCCGTTTGTGCCCGTGTTGAACAACATCGCGGCGAACCGGAGCGACGGCGGTTGAACAATGTAGTTCCCGCTATCATAGCCTGGGTCGTTGCGGACGGCCTCGATCAGATAGCGCCGCATCAACCAGTTCCGACCCGACAGCTCGGTCGGGAGAGAGGCCATCGGCGCCAGCGCATCCATGAAATCCGGATGCTGCTCGCCCCAGAGCCATACGTGCATGCCGCCCATTGAATTGCCCATGACGAGCCGCAGGTGGCGGAGCCCCAGGCCTTCGGTTACGAGTCTATACTGAGCCGACACCATGTCGGCGTAGTCGTATCGGGGGAATTTCGCTCGGAGGCCATCCGAGGGCTTGGCCGATTTTCCCGCGCCGATCGAATCGGGCAGGACGATGAAATATTTCCTGGCGTCGAGCGGCTGACCAGGTCCGAAGAGTTGACCGGCGAAATTTGGATTCAAAAAGCTGGCTCCGGATTGCGTCGTGCCATGCAAAATCAATACGGGCTCGCCAGACGGATCGCCAATAGTCCAATAATGTTCGTTGAGGTCGCTCATGACTTCGCCGGTGTGAAACTCGAAGTCCTTTGCGACCCAATCGCCTTCGATCGGGCCTGGATAGTTCGCCGCCTGGCGCGCCTCAGCCATTTCCGCTCCCCTGAGCGCGATTGCGGCAAACGCCGTCGCCGGAAGCGGCTTCATCCAGCCCTCCCAGAGCCGCTCCCCGTCGTTTCGACCCCGCGTTGACGAGGCTATCGCCCGGAGCGAAGCGTGGTCAACGCCGGAATGGGAAATCGATCACGTTGAACCGCGTTGCTCCCAATGATGGCGCGTCTCGGCTTGATCGAAAAGCGCTTTGTTGCCGCATGCGTTCAAGCCGTCGCGTCAGCGGTTCTCGCCGCAGGCGTCAGCGCGGGACGTTCTCCAGCGCGCCGAGAAGGGCGGCGTTGAATTTTCCGGGTTCCTGGATCTGCGGGGCGTGTCCGGCCTCGGGGAATTCGATCAGCTCGCTGCCCCGAACGGCGGCTTTCGTCTTCTGCGCAAGCTCCGGATAATGCCCGAGCCGCGCGCGCACGTCCGGCGGCGAAAAATCCTTGCCGATCGCCGTCGTATCCTTGTCGCCGATCATCAGGATCGTCGGGACCCGGATCAGCGGAAATTCGTAGACGACCGGCTGGGTATAGATCATGTCGTCGATCAGCCCCGCGTTGCGGGCGACGAGGTCGCGGCCCGGCCCTTGCGCCAGTCCGGCGAGCATCGTGACCCAGCGGTCATATTCGGGGCGCCACTGGCCGGCGTAATACGTCGACTGCTCATAGGCGCGGAGGCGCTCGGCGGTGACGCCCTTCTCCCTGTCGATCCATTGATCGACCGTCAGCGGAGGAACGCCGAGCGCCTTCCAGTCCTCGAGGCCGATCGGATCGACGAGCACAAGCGTGGAAACCGCTTGCGGGTACATCAGCGCGTAGCGCGCCGCGAGCATGCCGCCGGTCGAATGCCCGATCACGATTGCGTCCTTGATTCCGAGCGAAGCGAGAAGCGCATGCGTGTTCTCCGCCAGCGCCTGGAAGCTGTATTGATAACGTTCGGGTTTGGTCGATTTGCAGAAGCCGATCTGGTCCGGCGCGATGATGCGGTAGCCCTTGCCGCTCAGCGCCCGGATGGTCCGCTCCCAGGTCGCGGAGCAGAAATTCTTGCCGTGCAGGACGACCGCGGTCTTGCCGTTCGGGGCGACCGCCGCCGGCACGTCCAAATAGCGCATGGTCAGCGCTTCACCCTGCGAGGAGAAGGCGTAGTCGCGCACCGGCCAGGGATAGTCGAAGCCCTGCAACTCAGGCCCGTACAGCGGCTGCTGCGCCAAGCCTCCGACCGGAAACCCGACCACGCAAGCTCCTGCGACAAGCCAGGTCAGGATTCCTCGATCGATCCTCATTGGGGCCCTCTTCAGGAAGCGGCGCAATGCGCTGAAGCTCGCCGTGACCCAGGCCGTCGCGGCGGGCGCTGAACCGGTCGATCAAGTCGCCCGGCTTGCGCCAAGACGCTCATAAACGAGCCGGGCCGCCGCAATGTCCTCCACGGCGAGGCCAAGCGACTTGAACACGGTCGTGCGCCCCTTAGGCGCAGTCTTCGCGCCGGAGAAGAGTTCGCCGGCTTCGGCGGCGATCGACGCGCCCGAGAGGATCACGTCGCCTGATTCCTGCAACGCCGCTTCCCGCGAATCGACGATGAGAGCGGCCGAAGTCATGAGCTGGTCGTCGAGCTCGCGCCAGTTCGGCCGAGCCGCCCCGACCGCGTTGACATGTGCGCCCGGCTTGACCCATTCCCCGCGCAGGACGGGCTCCTGCGCGTTTGTCGCGGTGACGATCACGTCGGCGTCTTCGACGGCCGCGCGAACGTCTTCCTTCGCGATCGCGCCATGCTCGGCGGCAAAACGCTGCGCGTGCGCCGGCGTCTTGCTCCAGAACTCTCGCTTCGTCGAAATTGCAAACTCTCTTCAACGCGGCGAGATGGGCGCCTGCCTGAACGCCGCTGCCGAGTAGGGCCAGAACCCGGCTGTCCCGGCGCGCCAGTCGTCTGGTGACCGCTGCGGAGACCGCCGCCGTTCGCATCTCGGTGATCAGCGTGCCGTCCATCGCCGCCATCGGCTCGCCGGTGTCCGGGCGCATGAGAACGATCATTGCATGATGGGTGGCGACGCCCTTTCCGGCGTTGGCCGGATAGAAGCTGACGAGCTTGACGCCCATCGCTTCCTCCGCGACGGCGGGCATGACGCCGAGAAAGCGCGCGCCTTCCTCGATGGTGAGGACGCTCCGCAGCGGCTGAAGAACCTTCCCCGAGGAGAACGCCCGCAAGGCGGCTTCCATCGCGTCGATGAGAGGATCCCATTCGAGGACGGCGCGAACGCCCGCTTCGCCGATATAGGTCGGCGCGACGTTCCCGGCGGCGCCGATCATCTCAGCGACGCGTTGATCGCCTCGAGCGCCTTCGAGCCGGGACAGAGCTCGGCCTCGGCGAGTTCGTTCAGTGGGCGCAGCGTCGTGTTCATCGTGTCGTGCAACTCCTCCACCTCGCGGTCGAGGTAGAGCAGGCCGGTCGGGATCTCGCCGGTCTCGCGGCAGCTCGCCAGCATCGTCAGCGCGGCGGCGCGGTTGCCGAGATCATGGGTTGCGTCGAGCTTGCGCAGATTGATGGTCGTGCCGTCGTGCATGGTCACCGAATAGCCCGCGCCTTCGGCATACTCGATCTCGATCGGCTCCTTGCTGGTGATGTAGTCGAGCGTATTCATCGCGATATTGTGCTCGCGCACGTAGTCGTAGCTCTTGGTCGAGCCTTCGTGGTTGTTGAACGTGACGCAGGGCGAGATGACGTCGATGAACGCCGCGCCGCAATGCTCGAACGCCGCTTTGATGAGCGGCACGAGCTGGGCCTTGTCGCCGGAAAAGCTTCGCGCGACGAAGGTCGCGCCGAGCTCAATCGCGACGGCGACGAGGTCGATCGGCTCATCGGCTGCGCGTACGCCCTTCTTGCTTTTCGAACCGCGATCGGCGGTCGCCGAGAACTGCCCTTTGGTGAGGCCGTAGACGCCGTTGTTCTCGACGATATAGACCATGTTGACGCCGCGCCGCATCGCATGGGCGAACTGGCCGAATCCGATCGAGGCGGTGTCGCCGTCGCCGGAAACGCCGAGATAGACGAGCTCGCGATTGGCGAGATTGGCGCCGGTCAGCACCGACGGCATGCGCCCGTGCACCGAGTTGAAGCCGTGACTCTGGCCGAGCATGTAGGTCGGCGTCTTGGACGAGCAGCCGATGCCGCTGAGCTTCGCGATGCGGTGAGGCGGCAGGGCGAGCTCGAAACAGGCGTGAACGATCGCCGCGGTGATCGAGTCGTGGCCGCAGCCGGCGCAGAGCGTCGACATCGAGCCTTCGTAGTCACGGCGGGTGAAGCCGAGCGCGTTGGTCGGGATTGCGGGATGGTGAAATTTTGGCTTGGCGAGGTAGCTCACTTGAGGGCCTCGAGAAGTTGTTGGGCGACCGGCTTGCGCAAGGACGCGGCGATTTCGCGATGAATGAAGCGGGCGGAGGTCGGCATGCCGTTGAAGTGGAGGACAGGCGTCCAGCGGTCCGTCGCGACGCCGAGATCGGTCGAAATGAGCGTGCGCATCTGTGCGTCGCGATTCTGCTCGACCACGAAGATCCGATCATGGCTGTCGATGAAATCGGCGACTTCGCGCGGGAGCGGAAACGCGCGGATGCGCAGGGTGTCGACATGAAGACCCTCGTCCGCCAGCGTCTGCTGGGCTTCGTCCATCGGCGCGGCGGTCGATCCATAATACAGAACGCCGATTCGTGTCGGCTTCGCCGCCCGCTTGAGGATCGGCCGCGGCAGCAGGCCGCGCGCGGTCTCGAATTTGTGCTCCAGCCGCTCCATGTTGTCGATGTAGGGCAGGCCTTCCTCGGTGTAGCGCGCAAACCGATCGCGGCTGGTGCCGCGGGTGAAATAGGCGCCGCGCGTCGGATGCCCGCCGGGCAGCGTCCGATAAGGAATTCCGTCGCCGTCGACGTCGTCGTAGCGCCCGAAGTTCGGCGCTTTTTCCAGTTCCTCGAACGAGAGCACCTTGCCGCGGTCGTAGGTCTTGGCGTCATCCCATTTGAACGGCGCGCAGAGATGCGAATTCATGCCGATGTCCAGGTCGAGCATGACGAAGACGACCGTTTGCAGCCGCTCGGCGAGATCGAACGCGCGCGCGGCGAATTCGAAAGCCTCGTTCGGGTCGTCGGGAATGAGCAGTACGTGCTTGGTGTCGCCGTGCGAGGCGAATGCGCAGGACAGGAGATCCGACTGCTGGGTCCGCGTCGGCATGCCGGTCGAGGGCCCGCCGCGCTGGACGTCGAACACCACGACCGGAACCTCGGCGAAATAGGCGAGGCCGAAAAACTCCTGCATCAGCGAGATGCCGGGCCCGGAGGTGGCGGTGAAGGCGCGCGCGCCGTTCCAGCCGGCGCCGACAACCATGCCGATCGCCGCGATCTCGTCCTCGGCCTGGAGGATGGCGTAGTTCTTCTTCCCCGATGCGTCGATGCGGAAGCGCGCGCAGAGGCGCTCGAACGCCTCGGCGACCGAGGTGGACGGCGTGATCGGATACCAAGCGCAGACCGTCGCTCCGCCGTAGACCGCGCCGAGCGCGGCGGCGTAATTGCCTTCGACGAGGATGCGGTCGCCAACCGCGCTGCTGCGGCGAACGCGAATGCCGAGCGGGCAGGCGAAGCGCGATCTCGCCTCCTCGTGGCCGAGGCGGAGAGCCCGCTGGTTGGCCTCGATCAGCTTCTCCTTGCCCTTGAACTGCTCGGCGGCGAGCTTCTCCATGACGGCGAGGTCGATGTCGAGGAGCGCGGCGAGGGCGCCGACATAGATGATGTTGCGGAACAGCTGGCGCTGCCGCGGGTCGCGGTATTGCGCGGTGCAGATTTCGGTGAGCGGCATGCCGAGCGTCACGATGTCGTCACGCGACACCGCGGGCGGCAGCGGGCGAGTCGAATCGTAGAAGAGGTAGCCGCCGGAGTCGAGGGCGGCGATGTCCTGAGCGAAAGTCTGCGGGTTCATCGCGATCAGCATGTCGGCGCCGCCGCGCGCGCCGAGCCAGCCTTGCTCGCTGACCCGAACCTCGTACCAGGTTGGCAGGCCCTGGATATTGGACGGGAAGATGTTGCGCGGCGCGATCGGCACGCCCATGCGCAGGATCGACCGGGCGAACAGGAGATTGGCGCTCGCCGAGCCGGAGCCGTTGACGTTGGCGAAGCGAATGACGAAATCGTTTATGGCCTGGATTGGCATGCCCGCCCCGCTTGCGCCATTTCAAGGATAAACTTCTGCATGTCCCACGCGCCGGTTGGACAGCGGACGGCGCACAGTCCGCAATGCAGGCACAGATCCTCGTCCTTCGCCAGGATGCGCAGGCTCTTGACCGGCTCCGAGACGAAAATCGCCTGCTCGAGATTGATCGCCGGTACGTTGAGCGATTGGCGCAACTCCTCTTCGGGCGCGTTGGGCACGAAGGAGATGCAGTCGATCGGACAGATGTCGACGCAGGCGTCGCACTCGATGCAGGCAGGCGCCGAGAAGACGGTCTGGACGTCGCAGTTGAGGCAGCGGCCTGCTTCGCCAAGCGCCTGCTCGTCGGTGAAGCCGAGTTCGACCTCGGTGCGCAGGTTCCTGAGCGCCGCGGCGCGTTCGACCTGCGGCACGGCGAACCGGCGGTCGAGCGTGATCGCGCTGTCGTAGGACCAGTCGCTGATCCCCATCTTCTGGCTGACCAGATTGACCGTCGGCGGCGGGCGGAGGCGCGGGTCGGCGCCCCGGCAATAGGCGTCGATCGAGATCGCCGCGTCGTGGCCGTGCGCGACCGCCGTGATGATGTTCTTCGGGCCGAAGGCCGCGTCGCCGCCGAAAAAGACGTGGGGCAGGCTCGACTGAAAGGTGACCGGATCGACCGTTGGCATTCCGCCGCGGTCGAAGGCGATTCCGAGGTCGGTCTCGATCCAGGGAAAGGCGTTCTCCTGGCCGACGGCGATCAACACGTCATCGCAGGCGATATGAACGTCGGGTTCGCCGGTTGGGGTGAGCTGGCGCCGGCCGCGCTTGTCCTTCTCCGCCTTCACCTTCTCGAATACGACGCCGGTCAGACGGCCTTGGTCGTGCGTGAAGGCCTTCGGGACGTGGAAATTGAGGATTTCGACGCCCTCGTGGGTGGCGTCCTCCTTCTCCCAGGGCGAGGCCTTCATCTCGGCGTAACCTGAGCGCACCACGACCTTGACATCGACGCCGCCGAGGCGGCGCGCGCTCCGGCAGCAATCCATCGCCGTGTTGCCGCCGCCCAAGACAACGACCCGCTTTCCGATCGAGTGGGTGTGCCCGAAGAACACGCTGGCCAGCCATTCGATCCCGACCCGGACGTTGTTCGAGGCTTCGCCCCGGCCGGGGATGTCGAGGTCGCGACCGTGCGGCGCGCCGCAACCGACGAAGATCGCGTCGTAGCCCTCGCCGAGCAGCGTCTTGAGGCTGTTGATGCGTCGCCCGGCGACGAACCGGCCGCCGGTCGACAGCGCATAGCCGACCTCCTCGTCGATCACCTCGTCGGGCAGGCGGAATTTTGGAATCTGGCTGCGCATCATGCCGCCGGCGCGCGAATCGAGAATCGAACACGACAACGTCATAGCCGATCGCCGCCAGGTCGCGGGCGACCGTCAGCGACGCCGGCCCCGCTCCGACACACGCGATTCGCTTGCCGTTGCGCGTCGCCGGCGCCTTCGGCAGAAGAGCTTCGATGTTTTGCTTCCGGTCGGCGGCGACCCGCTTCAGCCGGCAGATGGCGACCGGTTGCTCCTCCAGTCGCCCCCGCCGGCAGGCGGGCTCGCACGGCCGGTCGCAGGTGCGGCCCAAGATGCCCGGAAAGACGTTCGACTTCCAGTTGATCAGATAGGCGCCGTTGTGGTCGCCCTGCGCGATCCGGCGAATATATTCCGGGACGGGCGTGTGAGCCGGGCAGGCCCACTGGCAGTCGACAACCTTATGGAAATAGTCGGGATTGGCGATATCGGTCGCTTGCACTTCTCATTGTCCTCCCCGCCTCCCCCCAGGCGGGAGCTGTTTAGGCCACTTCTTAACACCGCTTGGCGCAAGAATGTTCAAAAACTGCATCTAAAATCGACACAAGCGCGTGACTTGGTTTATTTTCACGCCCGTTTGGCGCCGCTTGAGCGCGAACCCGTCGGGCGAATGACGGAATCGGGCCTTGTCCGCCCTTCCTTCTTCGCCCCGTTCGGCATAGATAGCCCGCCACTCCCTTGCATTCGCGCCGATCGGGGCGCTGGAGACGATTATGGCCAAGCCGCGTACGTTGTATGACAAGATTTGGGACGACCATGTCATCGAGACGTCGGGCGGCTCGAGCCTCATCTACATCGACCGCCACCTCGTCCACGAGGTGACCAGCCCGCAGGCCTTCGAAGGTCTGCGCATTACGGGTCGCCGGGTGCGGGCGCCGGAAAAGACGCTGGCCGTCGTCGACCACAACATCCAGACGACCGACCGCAGCAAGGGCATCGCCGATCCCGAGAGCCGGCAGCAGGTCGAGACGCTGGCGGAAAACGCGCGCGAGTTCGGCATCGAATATTACCACGAGTTCGACCGGCGGCAGGGGATCGTGCACATCATCGGGCCGGAGCAGGGCTTCACCTTACCCGGCACGACCATCGTCTGCGGCGACAGCCACACCTCGACCCACGGCGCCTTCGGCGCGCTGGCCCACGGCATCGGCACGTCCGAAGTCGAGCATGTGCTGGCGACCCAGACGCTGATCCAGACCAAGGCCAAGAACATGCGGGTCAGGGTTGAGGGCGCGCTGCCCGAGGGCGTCACCGCCAAGGACATCATTCTCTCGATCATCGGCGAAATCGGCACGGCGGGGGGCACCGGCCATGTCATCGAATATTGCGGCTCGGCGATCGAAGCGCTCACGATGGAAGGCCGCATGACGGTGTGCAACATGTCGATCGAAGGCGGCGCGCGCGCCGGCATGATCGCGCCCGACGAGAAAACCTACGAGTATCTCAAGGACCGGCCGAAGTCGCCGAAGGGATCCTTATGGGATCGGGCGCGCGCCTATTGGGAGACCCTGCACACCGACGAAGGGGCGCATTTCGACGCCGAGGTCAGGCTCGACGCCGCGGAGCTGCCGCCGATCGTCACCTGGGGCACAAGCCCGCAGGACGTCGCCTCGGTTCTCGGGGTTGTACCGCGGGTCTCCGACGCCCCGACCGAGCAGAAGCGCGCCTCGATCCAGCGCGCGCTGGACTATATGGGCCTCGAGGGCGGGGAGAAGATCACCGACATTGCGATCGACCGCGTATTCATCGGCTCCTGCACCAACGGGCGCATTGAGGACCTGCGCGCCGCGGCCAAGATTGCCCAGGGCCGCAAGGTGAACGAGCGCGTCAACGCGATGGTCGTGCCGGGATCGGGGCTGATCAAGGCGCAGGCCGAGGCGGAAGGGCTCGACAGGATTTTTCTCGCCGCAGGCTTCGAATGGCGCGAGCCCGGCTGCTCGATGTGCCTGGGGATGAATCCGGACAAGCTTGAACCGGGCGAGCGCTGCGCCTCGACCTCGAACCGCAATTTCGAGGGCCGCCAGGGCTACAAGGGCCGCACCCATCTCGTATCGCCCGCCATGGCCGCCGCCGCTGCGGTCGCCGGCCGGTTCGTCGACGTTAGGGAGTGGCGGTAAGCCGTCGCCTATGAGGCAGGCGATCCGTCGTTGCGAGAAGCGAAGCGACGAAGCAATCCGGAGATCGCAGGGTCGCGGCGCCCAGGCTGGATTGCTTCGCTTCGCTCGCAATGACAGGCATCGAGTGCCTGAGTGATGAAAGTCGGCGATCTCCTCATTGAAAAGCGAGATCGTCCACACCTTTGTCCGTGCCTCTGGCCCCGGCGGACGGAACGTCAACAAGGTCGCGAGCACGGACGAATTGCGCTTCGAGCAGCGCCGGAGCCCGTCCCGCGCTGACGGGTTCGGGGTTGCTGGAATTGGCGGAAAGGTGTTAAAAATGTGGTTGGGGTGTGAATGTCGGATAATACAACTTGCTTCGATCCGCAAACCCCTGATGCAAATAAATGCTTGCGCACGCAAGGAAACTTCCGATAAGTCGCCACGTACATCGCAGCCGCGCTAAGAATAGAAGCACGGTTCCTGTCCTCGCTTGGATCGTCCTGATATGTGCGACGCTGGCGGCTCGCCCTGTGTCCGCCCAAACCTATATCTCGGCAGAACCGATTCCAAGCGTGCAAATTGTGGGGAAGGCGGATCTCGCCAAGATTGAGGGCCCTTCCTATTCAACCCGGGCAGTGTGGAGCCAGCGCCTTCTCAATGACTGCGGCATCGTTCAGAACGTGATCGTCACGCTTTCAGACAATAAGGCAATCAGCACGATCGCTCCCCGCAACACGCGTTATGGTGTCGCAGCCGGAGGATTCCAAGGCGTCACCGACCCCTCCTATGTATTCAGGATCGAGGATTCGGGGCCTCTTGCAGCGAGCGCGGCGGATATCTTCGTGCTCGACAATGCCCTTGGCTATGCGCTGAACCAGGGAGGAACCGCTCAGTTCGGCCTCTCCTACGACCCGAGCAACCCTCATACGTCTCCTCTCGCCTATGCGATTGTAACATTTCAAGGATATCTGACCGGTGAAGATGCTCAGAAATTCTTCAATTACCTGGGCACAATAGATCCGAAGCTCTGGAGCGGAGCAAACGCTGGCTTCACCCAGATTGCCCTTAAAGATTTTGGTCTGAGCAACTCCATGTTATTTTTGATAGGCAACGTCTCCACAAAAAGGTTCACTAGCGGCATCTACGAGGCGGTGGTTACGACTCCGGGTACGACGTATTCCCCGCTTGGCAACAACGGGACGCCAACAACCGCCACAGCGGGCGCCGCCTTTCCCGGAAACAATTGGACTACTTCTCCCAGCGGCCAGGGCTATCTTTCAAATCTCTTTAATCCTTCGCCTTCGCTCCTATTCGAACTCGCCGCCCTGCGGCAGAAGCACCTTCAGGCCGTGAAGGACCTCCTGCAAGCGATTAATGATAACAACGTGGGGCCTTACCTTAGCGACCAGTTCAAATGCCCCTAAACTCAAAGCCCGTCCGGGAATATATCGAATCGTCGGAATCATGTGTGATTCAAGGGAAGCAGCTCCGAAGGAGAGCCCGCCGCCGAGAAGCTCGCGCACGGCTGCGGCTCTACGCAAAATACGAGCTGCCGCAAGTCGGGCGTGCGCTGCTTCGATCATGGCGAGAAGCTGGCCCCAAAGGTGGCGCAGGGCGTCCTCGGAGAGTCAGCGATGCTCTTTTCGGGAGGTCAATCAGATCGTCGAGCCTAACATTGATGCTTTTCGCCTTGAGCGCGTTCAAGAACAATAGCGCGTTTGGCCATGAGCGCGTCATGCGCGAGGCGCGAGGGCTTGCGAAACTCCTTGCGCAGGCTCGGCCAACCGTTGGGCGCGTTCTTGCCGTGGTCGCCTGGCGCGCCGTTTGATCCATGCAAGTCGGCGACCTCCTCATTGACGAGAGCGAGATCGTCGAATCCTTCGTGCGTTCCTCGGGCCCCGGCGGGCAGAACGTCAACAAGGTCGCGAGCGCGGTCGAATTGCGCTTTGACGCGCGCCATTCGCCCAGCCTGCCGAACGACGTCGCCATCCGCTTGATGAAGCTCGCCGGCTCGCGGCTGACGCAGGACGGCGTCATCGTGATCTTTGCGCAGAAATTTGCGAGCCAGCCGCGTAACCGCGAGGACGCGCGCGCCCGGCTTGCCGATCTTTTGATAAAGGCGCAGGAGCGGGAGAAGCCGCGCCGTCCGACGAAGCCGACGCTTGCCTCCCGCACGCGCCGGCTGGACGAAAAGGGCCGCCGAGGGGCGATCAAAGCGCTGAGAGGCAAGGCGGGCGCCGACTGAGCTCGCGTTTCGAGTTCGAGCTTGCCGCCTCCGTCGCTTTCCCTATTCTCGCCGTCAGGGGCGGCGTGGGCATGGAGCCGCGGCAGAGGTCCTCAATGCGGTTTGACAGCGAAATCGTCGTCGACGCCGCCAACGAACTCGGCGAAGGCGTGATCTGGTCGCCGGGGCACGGCGAGGTGCAATGGACCGATATTTTTGGCCGCCGCTTCTGGGCCCACAAGCCCTCGAACGGCCAGACCCGATCCGTGTCGCTTCCCGATCGCCTCGCCTGTTTCGCTCCCCTTGGCGGACCCTCGATCCTGGCCGGCTTTGCCGGCGGGGTCGAGCTGTTCGACCTCGAAAGTGGAGCCCGCCGGCTGCTCGCGGCGATCGAACAGGATCGCCCGACCACACGGGTCAACGATGGCCGGCTCGACCGGCGGGGGCGGCTCGTGTTCGGCACCATGGACGAGGACCCCGGCGGCGCGCGCCCGCTTGGACAGATCTGGAGCTTCGGCGAGCGTGGGGCGCGCGTGCTGGCGTCGGGCGTTCGCATCGCCAACTCCATCGCCTTTTCGCCTGACGGACGCCGCATGTATTTCGCCGACACGCCGGAGAAGCGAATTCGTGTCTACGACTACGACCTCGACAGCGGCGTTCCTTCCGCCGAGCGCGTCTTCGCGACGGTCGAAGGGCCCGGATTTCCGGATGGATCGACGGTCGACGCCGACGGCTGCCTGTGGAACGCCGAATGGGGCGGAGGACGGGTGGTCCGCTACACGCCCGACGTCCGGGTCGACCGGGTGCTGGCTCTGCCGGCGTCCCGGGTCACCTGCTGCGCCTTCGGCGGCGCCGGTCTCGACCGGCTTTACGTGACGACCGCCCGGACGGGCCTCGACCCTTCGGCGCTCGCCGCCGAGCCCCACGCCGGCGCGCTGTTCGCCTTCGACGTCGGCGTCTGCGGGCTGGCCGACGCGGCCTTCGACGCCAGGCTCTGAAGGCGCGCTTCTTCCGCAAAATCTCGACGATCTCGACGATATTAAAGGTTGCGAGAGCCCGCGTTTTTGCCGCCGGCGGGAAGTCCCCCACGCCGGCAAACAATTCCCTGCCCGAACGTGCAGGGAATTTCACCGCAAGGCTCTCGAATCCAAGGGCTTTTCGGCGCGTTCTTCCCGGCAGAAGGGGTCGGTCCCTGCAAAGTCCCTGTGACGCAGGAAATTTTACCCGGGCCGCGAGCCGCCCCACGCCACGCAAAGCGAAACGAGCGCGCATTCGTCGGTCCCACGTCGCGGAGTCCCTTTCACGCGGGCGCGTCTTCCTCTAAGTCTTCGTCGCTTGGCTTTTAAGGCGCGTCCAAAGGGACGGTGATAAGCAAAGACGAAGACAGGGAGGATTGGAATGCCGAATTTCACGATGAGGGGCGCAGGATTCTGCGCCGCGATCGCGCTCGCCGCGTGCGCCGCCGTCACCGCGGCGCACGCGACCGACCCGACGCCCAAATGGTGCCAGGGCGTCAAGATCGCAGCCTTTCCGGGCGGACCGCAGGGCGGCGTGTTCGCCAACAACGTCTTCAACGGCTTCAAGCAGGCCGAACTCGATCTCGGGCCGAGCGTGACCTATTACTTCTCCGATTGGGACCCGCAAAAAATGCTGACCCAGATTCAGCAGGCGGTGGCGACCAAGGTGGACGGCATTGCGACCTACGGCTTCGGCGGCGAGGCGGCCACGGGGCCGCTGGTCGATCAGGCCTACGCCCAGGGGACGATCTTCACCACGCTCAACACATCGCTTCCGGAAAGCGAGAAGAAATACGCGTCGAGCGGCTTCGGCTATGTCGGCGCGCCGAACTATTCCGCCGGCTTTTCCCTCGCCTCCGAAGCGATCAAGCGCGCCGGATTGAAGTCGGGAGACACCGTCTTCGTCTGGGGACTGAAAGGTCAGGGCGGCGACCGCGGCCAGCGCACCGTCGGCGTGATTGACGCGTTCGAGAAGGCCGGCGCCAAGGTCATTTATCAGGAGATCGACACGGCGACCAACGCCGATCCGAACGCCGGCACGGCGACGTTCGTCGGCGCGATGAAGGCCAATCCGGGCATCAAGATCGTCGTCACGGACCACGGCGGCCTGACGTCGAACGTCGGCGTCTATGCGCGCGCGGCGTCGCTCAAGCCGGGGCAGGTCTATTTCGCCGGATTCGACATGTCGCCGAACACCGCGCAGGCGATCAAGGCGGGCTACCAGAACCTCGTCATCGATCAGCAGCCGTTCCTGCAGGGTTACCTGCCCATCCTCAACATCTGCCTGACCAAGAAATACGGGTTCTCCGGTCTGGATATCAATACGGCGGGCGCGTTTGTCGACGCGAAGAATGTCGATGCGGTCGCGCCCCTCGCGGCCAAGGAAATCCGCTAAGATCCTCACCCCAACCCCTCTCCCGCAAGCGGGCGAGGGCGTTTCCTTCTCCCGCCTGCGGGAGAAGGTGGCGCGAAGCGCCGGATGAGGGCGCGCACGCCGCTTCTCTGCGAGCGACCTGGAAGCCCATGAAGATCACCGCCGTCAAGACCGTCGTCGTCAACGCGAAGCTGCGCAACTGGGTGTTCGTCCGGGTCGAATCGGACGCGCCGGGCCTCTATGGGCTCGGCGAGGCGACACTCGAATTCCAGACCCGCGCGGTCGTCGGCTCGGTCGAGGACCTCGCGCCGCTGGTCGTCGGCGAGGATCCGCTGCGCACCGAGCATCTCTGGCAGGCGATGTATCGCTATCCGTTCTTCAAGGGCGGGATCGTGACGATGTCGGCTTTGTCGGGCATCGACCAGGCCCTGCACGATCTCAAGGCGAAGGCCCTCGGGGTTCCGCTCTGGCAATTGCTCGGCGGCCTGTCGCGCGATCGGCTGCGCATGTACGACCATCTCGGCGGCGGCAATTCGACAGCCGTGTACGAATTCGGCGGCGGCAAATTCTTTCGCGGAAAAGGCGGCGCGGTCGCGCGCCGACGGGTTCACCGCGGTCAAGATTTTGGCGGTTGGCAAGACCGCGCCGCTCGACGGACTGGCGGCGCTCAAGGACGCCGAGCGGCTCATGGCGGCGGCGCGCAAGGGCGCGGGCGACGATATGGACATCATGGTCGACCTGCACGGGCGCACCAGCGCCGCCATGGCGATCCAGTATGCGCGCGTGCTCGAGCCCTATCGCCCGTTCTTTCTCGAGGAGCCCTGCCAGCCGGAGGATCCGGAAGGCATTGCGCGGGTGGCGCGCGCGACGCCGATCCCGATCGCCGCCGGCGAGCGGCTCACCCATCGGCGGGATTTTCTGCCGCTTCTGCAATCGCAGGCGATCGCCGTCGCCCAGCCCGACGTGTGCCACGCGGGCGGCCTCACCGAGGTCAAGCGGATCGCCGCGCTCTGCGACACGTTCGGCGTCAGCATGGCGCCGCACAATCCGCTGGGTCCAGTCGCGACGATGGTCAATATCCATCTCGGCTTCGCCATGCCGAACTTTCTCATTCAGGAAGTCATGCGCGCCGATGTGCCGTGGCGCGACGAGGTCGTTTCCGGCGTCACGCCGATTGTCGGCGGCTATGTCGAACCGGGCCTGGCGCCGGGGATCGGCGTCGACGTCGACTTTGCCGCCGCAGCCAAACATCCATACGCCGAGGCGCCGCCGATCCGCTGGCGCCATCACGACGGCGCCGTCGCGGACTGGTAGCTCGACCATGTCGGGACGCATCGAAGGCCAGCATGTGCTGGTGACCGGCGGGGCTCGCGGCATCGGCGCAGCGATCGTCGAGAAGGCGCTGATCGAGGGCGCGCGCGTCTCGATCATCGACATCGAGGAGCGCGCCGGGCGAGATCTCGTCGCGGCGCTCGGCGCGGAGGAGCGTGCCGTCTTTTGCGAAGGCGACGTGCGGAGCGCGCGCGACATCGCCGAGACGGTGGAGACGGCGGCGCGGGCGTTCGGGCCGGTAACCGGCCTCGTCAACAATGCCGGGCGCAACGTCTACGCCGATCCCGTCACGATGACGGAGGACGAGTGGGAGGATGTGTTCGCGGTCGATCTGAAATCGACCTGGCTCGTCGCGCGGGCCGTCCTGCCGGGAATGAAAGCCGTGAAGAAAGGCGCGATCGTCAACATCGCCTCGCTTCATGCGGAAATGACCTATCCCGGCATGTTTCCCTATGCGGCGGCCAAGTCCGGGCTCGTCGGCCTGACGCGCTCGCTCGCGCTCGAAGTCGGACCCGAAGGGGTCCGGGTCAATGCGCTCTCGCCGGGCTATGTCGAGACCGCGCTGGTGGCGGAGTTCTTCGCGCGCAAGGCCCCCGACTTGCGCGAGAAAGTCCTCGCGGCCCATCCGCTCGGGCGGATGGCGAGGCCGGCCGACATCGCGAATTGCGCGGTGTTCCTGCTGTCGGACGAGGCCGCCTTCGTTACCGGGGCAAACTGGCGCGTCGACGGGGGCCTCAGCGCGCGATTCGCTGGCTGAGCGGGCAAAGCCGCGCTTAATCTCGAACCGCCGCGAGGCCGGACGGATCGTGCGAGCAGATCAGCCTGACTTCGCCGCCGTGGCTGCCGATGAGGACGGGACACATCGACCCGCAATTCAGATGGTGAACTCCCATGGACCACCGGTTCGTGTAAGGCTCATCGATGGACGGCTTTCGGCGAAGCAGAAGCCGTCTGTCTTCAACGGAGCGTCACTGATGGGCAACCGAGCCCAGTCGAGCTGCGATTGTGGGCGACGGGGGCCCGGGAAAAGCCCTTCCAGACATTTCCATTTCCTTCCTTTGGCTTCCTTTTCTTACGCCGATTCCAAACTTATCAAGGCCTTACGGGTCGGAAGGACCAAAAAAACATTCCCTCCCGACTTTTCCGCCCGGCGGAAATCGGCAATTTTTCGAGAATTCCGATAACGAGCATCGACCTTGCCGCCTTGAGAAACCTGAGCCGCTGCCGCTGACGTGATCCCATCCCTATCGACACGCCGGGCTCGCGTCTGCGACCCTGCTGGCGCGTGACCCTGTTCCGCCGCTTGGCGGCTGAACCGCGACCGCCGTCGCAAACACAATAACTGAGGCAATCAGCATTTCTGCCCGCGGCATAGCCGCGGCGGATTTGATCGACAGTTTCTGCGGAAGCTGCGACAAAAGCGCTGCATTTTCCGCGAGTTTGGATTAAGATCGCCCGGTCAGGAACGCTGAAGGAGCCAGCGCCGCTACGCGGCCCTCCTGTGGCGCATCGACGCCTTCATCTTCAGGCGACTTCGGCCGGGACTCTCTCGACACGGCCGATGGCCAAGCTGGTTTGGCAAGGATACCGAGAGAAGGATTACGAGAGTATGAGTATTCGAGGCCCCGTCCACACGCGCAATCCCTCGCTGGAGGGCGCGGTTCACCAGTATTCGGTCGGACAGATTGTTCGAATGAGAAGCCGGAGCGGCGTCTTCCCGAAGACGGACGAAGTGTTCCGCATCACCCGCACGCTGCCCGCGCGGGACAATCTGCTGCAGTATCGCCTCCGCAGCGACGGCGAAAATTACGAACGGGTAGCGACCGAAGACAATCTCGAGCTTGTCGGGTCCGAGTCGGTCCCGGAGGGCGCGGCGGACCCGTCCTGGACGGGGTGGACCTCGGCGGATGCGGCGACGGCCAAGGGGGCGCGCGCCGCGCTTCGCGGCAAGATCCGAAAGTGAACGGCGCGGCGGGCGGTTTCGCTGCGATCGATTGGCGAACGCCGAGAACAATACCGCGACCCTTCGCCGGTTGAATTCCGACCTTCGGCGCCGATCCGGCCTTCGCGGCCGCCCTTTTTCGCATGCGGTCCCTTTGGGAGAGGGATTGCTGCTGCCCGGCCCACGCGCCAGCACTCGAAGCCGCCGTCGACCGAGAGGTCGACGATGGCCCGACCCGCTCAACATTTACGCCTCGTTCGGCTTTCGCTGGGCGCGCGCCGCGTCGACACCCTCGACACGAACTGATCTCGGCGCCGCTGCAATTGGCGTGGCCGTCATATTGCTGTTCCCACGCGCATTCCGCCGTCGCGAGTGAACCGTCACGCGCCGATTGCCGTAGACCAGAGCAACCGCGTCCCTGAGCGCGACAAGCCAAGGACGCGGCCGGGAGCGGCGAAAATCATGAGTGGGAACGAAGAGGCGCCCGTTTCGCGGTTCGGCGCGCAGGAAGCAGCGATCGCGCAGGGCGATCGGCGCCTGAAGCTGCTCAAGCCTCTCATCGCGGATATTCGCGGGGGACGGCTGACGATCGTCTTGCCCAATGGCCGCGCCCTGAGTTCCCCCGGAGATCGAGGCGGCTTGCACGGGATTGTGGTGATCGAGCGCTGGCGAGCGCTCCGCCGGCTGGCGCTCGGCGGCGATATTGGCTTCGCTGAGGCCTATGTCGACGGCGACTGGACAAGCCCCGACCCGGTCGCGCTCCTGCGCCTCGGGGCGCGCAACGTCGAACCGCTGCGCGCGACAATGGACGGCGTCTTGCTTTTCCGATGGGCGAATCGGCTCCGGAGCCTCTCGCGAGGAAACACGCGGCGCGGCAGCCGGCGCAACATCATGGCTCACTATGACCTCGGCAATGAATTCTATGCGCTTTGGCTCGATCCGACGATGCAATATTCCTCGGGCCTTTGGACCTTGAGAGCACGGCGGACCTCGAGGCCGCGCAGGCATTGAAGCTAAGCCGAGTGGTCGAGCTTCTCGACCTTTGGGGCGGAGAAAGCGTGCTCGAAATCGGATGCGGTTGGGGAGCGCTGGCGACCCACCTCGCCGAGACGAAGTCCGCTCATGTGACCGCCCTGACACTGTCGCCTGCCCAGCTCGCTGTCGCCCGCGCTCGCGCTGCCGCCCGCGGTTGCGATGGGCGCGTCGACTTCCGGTTGCAGGACTACCGCGACGTCAGCGGGCGTTTCGATCGGGTCGTTTCGATTGAGATGCTCGAAGCGGTCGGCGAAGCGCGTTGGCCGCTCTACTTCCAGACCGTCGCCCGATCGCTGAAACCCGGGCGGCCGCGTCGTGCTGCAGACGATCACCATCGACGAAGCCGTCTACGAGCATTATCGGCGCAATCCCGATTTCATCCAGAAGCACATCTTTCCCGGCGGCTTCCTGCCGTCGAAGTCGGCTCTCAAGGCGCAGATCGAACAGGCGGGATTGCGAGAGCTGGAGCGGCAAAGCTTCGGGTTGTCCTACGCACGGACGCTCGCCGAGTGGCGGCGACGCTTCCTTTCACGCTGGCCGGAGGCCGCAGCGCTCGGCTTCGACGATCGCTTTCGCCGTCTTTGGGACTATTATCTCGCCTATTGCGAGGCCGGCTTCGCCGAGGGAGCGATCGACGTCACGCTCGTCTCCATCGGACGCGGCTGACGCCAGCAAGCCGCTTAGCTCGCTGAACTGTGCTGCTTCGCGGGCTTGGTTCTGCCGCCGTTGTACGACCCGAGGCGGAGCGGCTGCGGCGCGCCCCGTCCGCGATAAGCGACCCCCTTGGCCATCAGGCGGAGCGCCTGCCAGTGGATTGCGACGATGGTCTTCAACGAGACGAGCGGAACGGCGAACGCCGCGCGCAGCAATGCGCGGTCGGTAAGGTCACGCCGTTCGCCCGCAAGGGCCGCGCGCAAGGCCGGCCCGTCAGGTCCGCTCGCGCGGATCGCGACCATGATCGTTTCTCCCGGCGGCGCCGCCTGGAACTCATAGCGCAAGCCCATCGGCAGGAACGGCGAGACGAAGAACGTCTTGTCGCAGCCCCGACGAACGACGCCGGCGGCAGGGCTCGTCGGCAGCACATAGCTGTGCCGTCCGCCGAAGGTGTTGTGGACTTCATAGACCAGCGCCGCGAGAGCGCCGTCGCGATGGAAGCAGAAATACACGCTCAGAGGATTGAAGTCGTAGCCGAGCGTGCGGGGCATGCACAGGAGCCGGATCGGACCGCTCTCAGTGTTGATCCCGCTTTCGGCGAGCAGCGCCTCGATCTGCGGGCGCAGACCTGTGTCGCTCCCATCGCCGTGATCGCGGTCGAACAGGCTGAAGAGATTGAAGCGGTTGTGCGAGAAAAGGCGAAGTGACTTGTCGAGCGCCGGGAGTTCGTCGAGGTCGAGGTAAAGCCAGAACAGCCGGTAACGAAAGCGGTGCGGATTGCGGCCGAGCCGGCGATGGAAAACCGACCCGAAATAGAGGCTCGAGAGAATCGTCACGCGGCTTCCCTTCGCGTTTCCGTCTCTCGAGCCGAGGGGCCGATCACGATGCGCGACGACTCGCGCTCGACCTGCCATGGCCGCCGCACTCCGCCCAGCTGCTCGGCGACGGCGAGTCCCGACTGCAGCCCATCCTCGTGGAAACCGGCGCCGAAGTACGCGCCGCAGAACCAGACGCCGCCCGCGCCCTGCAGGCTCCACAAGCTCTTCTGGGCGCAAATCGCGGCCGCATCGAAGATCGGATGATCGTAGGTTTCGACCCGCATGACGTCTTTCGGCCGCCGCGGAGGATTGAGAGTTACGAAAATGTTCGCGCTGGTCGGGAGCTTCTGCAGGGAATTCATCCAGTAGGTGACGCTTGCCCGGTCTGTCGTTTCGCTGCCTGAGACATGGTTCCAGCTTGCCCAGGCGGCTCGCCGGCGCGGCATCAGGCCGTCATCCAGATGAAGATAAGCTTCATTGCGGCTATAGCGGAACGCTCCGAGGAGCGACCGCTCCCGCGGGCTCGGGCTCGTGAGCAGGGCGAGCGCCTCGTCGGCATGGGTCGCCACGACGACGCGGTCGAAGAGCTCATGGTTCCGGTCCGTGCAGGCGACGGCGACTCGCTCGCCGATGCGCTCGATGCGGACGGCGCCTGCGCCGGCGCGGATGCGGCCGACCAGCGGCGCGGCGAGACGGGCGACATATTCGCGGCTGCCGCCGACGACCGTTCGCCAGATTGGGCGTCCGGTCAGTCGCAGGAGCCCATGGTTGTCGTAAAAGCGCAGAAAGGCCTCGGCGGGGTAGTCGAGGATATCGGGCGGCGCGGCCGACCAGATCGCGCTCGCCATCGGCAGGATGTGATGGTCGCGGAATGCGGCGCCGTAGCGGCCGGCATCAAGGTAATCGCCGAGGCTCGCCTGCGCGGATCCGGGGCCTTTTGCGTCGCGTGTCGCCTGGCGATAGAAACGGACGAGATCGGTGAGCATGCGCCAGAAGCGCGGCCGCGCGAGGTTTGAAGTTTGGCTGAAGAGCCCGGCGATCCCCGACCCGGAATATTCGATCCGCCCCCCGTCGAGCGACACGGCGAACGACATGTCCGAAGTGCCGCTTTCGACTCCGAGGACTCGCAAAAGCTGGACAAAATTGGGATAAGTGTTGGGGTTGAAGACGATGAAGCCGGTGTCGACCTCAAGCCGGGCGCCTCCGATCGTCACGGAAACCGTATTCGAATGGCCGCCGATCGCGCCCTGCCTTTTCGTAGACCGTCACGTCGTGGTGCGGATGCAGGAGCCAAGCGGCGGAGAGACCGGAAATGCCGGTCCCCACGACGGCGACTTTCAGGCGGGTGGGTGACGACATGGGGGGTCCAGCGCTGAACGAATGGCTCGGGTGGTGGCCGGCCTTGATCTTGAAACGCGACGGCGGACGCGGCGGATCACTTGTAGGTGATCCAAGGTGGGGCTGGTTGCGTCAAAAGCGCGATGGGCGCGCATCCGGCCGTATTCGACATTCCCTTCAATCCGGCGCGGTGTCGCCGGAGAGGAGCCGGCATGCCGGTTGAAAGGCCGGACACGGCGGGCGGCGATCATTGGGGAAAGAAGATCCAGGCGATTGCAAGCCGCCGGGACCGCGATGCGTTCGCGGAAATCTTTAACCACTTCGCTCCCAGGGTGAAGGCGTTCCTGCGGAAGGCCGGCGCAAGTGACGCGCAGGCGGAGGAAGTCGCTCAGGAGGCGATGCTCTCGGTCTGGCGGAAAGCGGCGCTATTCGACCCGACCGTATCCGGGGCCGCTACATGGATCTTCACCATCGCCCGCAATCTGCGGATCGATGCGATCCGCAGGGAACGCCGCGGCGGTGGAATTCGCGTCGACGAAGTCGAGGCGGAATACGAAGTCGACGATGCGCCGCTGGCGGACGCGCGGGTTGCGGCCGCGCAGTCGGAGGCTCGTCTTCGCGAGGCGCTGGCGGCGCTGCCGAGCGACCAATTGGCGGTGATTAGGATGTCGTTCTTCGAGGAGCATCCCCACGCTGAAATCGCGCGAACGCTGCGGATCCCGCTGGGGACGGTCAAATCGCGCGTGCGGCTGGCGATGAAACGGCTGCGCGGGTTGTTGGAAGCGGAGTCATGACGATCGAACATCACCCTGAGGAAGCGACGCTGGCGGCCTACGCGGCCGGCGCACTCGACCTCGGCCAGCGGGTCGCGCTGGCGACGCATCTTCGGGCGTGCCCGCGCTGTCGGACGTGGACCCGCGCGATGGATCAGCTCGGCGGCGCCATGATCGCAGATTCACCTCAGGCCGAATTGAGCGCCGGCGCGCTCGCCAAGGCGCTCGCCCGACTCGATGAGCCGCCGCCGCCCGCTCCGCCGAAAGCTCCCGAGACGGCCGACGGGCCGATGGAGCTGCCGACGTTTGTGCGCCGCTATGCATTCGGACCTTGGCGATTCGTGGCGCCGCGCGTGCGGATGCGGCCCATTCAATTGCCCGAGCCGAGCCCGACCAGGGTGTTTCTCTTGAAGGCAGCAGCCGGCACAACCTTGCTCGGGCACGAGCATACCGCGCTCGAAATGACCTGCGTTTTGCGCGGCGCCTTCCATCACTCGGGCGGTCGCTACGGGCCGGGTGACTTCGATTTCGGAGACGACGCCGTGCAGCACAAGCCGCAAATCGAGGCGGGCGAGGATTGCCTCTGCCTGGTCGCCATGCAGGGCGAATTGCGCTGGAGCGGTTTCTGGGGCCGTCTCGCGCAACCCTTCGTCCGGCTTTGACCTGGCCGACGCGAGACGGCGAGCGCCGCTGCTGGCCGCCACGATTGAACAGCTATCAGACGAAGATGCTCGCTTTCGTCCAACCCTTCGCGACTGACCTTCACCCCGCCGCAGGAAAGCGGGACGCAGCGAGGAAGCCGGCGCTTGCGGCCAGGGCGCCGAGCGTGACGCCCCACCCGATGTCGATCAGCGTCAGTTGCGTCGTCCAGTTGCGCAGCGTCGCCTGATTGGTGAGATCGTACGTCGCATAGGTGAAAAGGCCGAAGAGCCCTCCATTGAGGGCGGCGAGGCTCAGCGACCCGCCGCGCAAGGCTGGCGCGATCGCGAATATTGCGAGGCCGATCGGGAAGATGAGGTAGAACGTGGCCGCGGCCGACAGGTTGACGCTCGGCGCGGCCATGTCGCCGAGCACGGGCCGGTAGACCCGGCTGGCCATGACGCCCAGCCAGACCATGTCGGCGGCAAGAAAGGCGGCCAGCGCGCCGAGATAGCCGATGACCATCGCCATTTCGTAGGAACCCCCGGTCGACGCCTCGCGCCTTAAGGCCGATACGTTCCCAGGAGGCGATTGGATGCGTGGTCGAAACCGCGTCACACCTTCGGCGTCGCCATGCCGCGCTTGACCGCCTCGCGCTCGCCGACTGCCGTCAGCCAACGGTTGACCGAGGGCATCGCCTCGAGGCTCTCGCCGAGCACCGGGCCAAGGAAGGTCTTGGCGGAGAACATCCAGGGATAGCAGGCGACGTCAGCAATGGAATAATTGTCGCCGGCAAGATAGGCGCTCTCCTGCAGCCGCCGGTCGATCACGCCGAGCAGGCGTTGGCTCTCTTCGGTGAAGCGCTGAATCGCCTGCGCCGATTTCTCCGTCGAACGGATGGCGAAGAAGCCAAGCTGGCCGAATATCGGTCCGATGCCGCCCACCTGCCAGTTGAGCCATTCCAGCGCCTTGTAGCGTTCGACTCCCCTGTTGGCCAGAAGTTTGCCGCTCTTCTCAGCCAGATAGATGAGGATCGCTCCGCTCTCGAAGACGGAGAGCCGCCCCTCCGGCACGTCATTGTCGACGATCGCCGGTATCTTGCTGTTGGGGGAGATCTCGACGAAGGCCGGATCGAACTGCTCTTGCCTTCCGAGGTTGACGGGATGGACCGTGATAGGGCAGCCCGATTTCCTCGAGCATGATCGAAGCCTTGCGGCCGTTCGGCGTTGTCCAGGTATAAAGATCGATCATTCACGACGCTCCTTCTCGTGCCGGCATCATCCGCTCCCCCATGCTCATTTAAGCCGCCGCCAGCGAAATTGCAGGGAAGGGCCGGCATTGTCGTTGCGTCAGGCATCCGCTACCACCCGCTGTTTGGTATCAGGTTCCGCGCATGGCCGCCGCGCCTACGGTCAAAGCATCTGCCCACGCTCTCAAACGTGAACTGGGCGCGACCTTTGCGCTGAGCTGGCCTATCGTTCTCGCCAATGTCGCCAACAACGTGATGGGCGCGACCGATATCATGATGCTCGGCTGGCTGTCGCCGCATGCGCTGGCCGCGGGCGCGCTCGGATTCAATCTTTATCTACCGGCATTTCTGTTCGGCGGCGGCGTCGTCGCGGCGCTCTCACCGATTGTCGCCTCGAAGATTGGCGCAGGCGAGAGCGCGGAAGGTGTCCGGCGCGCAAGCCAGCAGGCCTTTCTCTCGGCTCTCGCTATCGCCGCCCTCGCGTGGATCGTGCTGTCGCAGACCGCCTCGATCCTGACGATGATCGGCGAGGCGCCCGATCTTGCCCGCGACGCCGGCGCCTATATGCGTGGATTTCAATGGAGCCTTGCGCCCAGTCTGTTGTTCTTCGCCGGACGTTCCGTCTTCTTCGCGCTCGAGCGTCCCGGGCCGACCCTCATCGCCAGTCTTTTCGCGGTGGCCTTCAACGCCTTCGCGAATTATGCGCTGATATTCGGTAAATTCGGCATGCCCGCGCTCGGAATCATCGGCTCCGGGCTGGCGACGACGCTGTCGCAGGCGCTGATGTTCGGCATCCTCGTCGCGGCTTCGCTGATCGACCCGCGCATCCGCCGCCTGCGGCTATTCGCGCTGCCCTGGCTGCCGTCGCGGCGCGAGCTCGTCGCGCTCTGGCGGCTCGGCCTGCCCATCGGCGGCACGATTGTCGCCGAGGTCGGGGTCTTTTCGGCCGCGACCCTCGCCGTTGGGCTGCTTGGCCGTCCAGCGCTCGAAGCCCATGCGGTCGCGCTGCAGATCGCTTCGCTCGCCTTCATGGTTCCGCTCGGGCTCGGTCAGGCGGCGACGGTCAGGGTCGGCTACGCCTACGGCGCGCGTGACAAAGCGGCGATTTCTCGCGCCGGCTGGTCGGCCTTCGGCCTCACTGCGATCTTCGCCCTCCTGTCGGCGGCGACGATGGCCGCAGTCCCGCGCCTGCTTATCGCGCCCTTCATCGAGATCGATGCGCCCCAGAACGCCGAAGCCGTCGCGACCGCCATTTCGCTTCTGAGGGTCGCGGCGATTTTCCAGATTTTTGATGCGAGCCAAGCGACGCTCGCCAACATGCTGCGAGGCCTGCACGATTCACGCTGGCCGCTCGTCATCGCGCTCGCCGGCTACTGGGCGATCGGCGCGCCGATCGGCGTCGCGCTCGGCTTCGCCGCTTCGCTCGGACCTGTCGGCGTCTGGATCGGGCTCGCGTCGGGACTGGCGGCCGTGGCCATCCTGTTGATGATCCGCTGGCTCGGCGCGGAGCGGCGCGGCTTTCCGCAGCCCGCTCGCGGCGCCTAGACGGCGGAGAGCGTCGAATCCCGGGTCAAAGAGAACTGCGACGTCGTCGTGGCGACTTCGCAACGCGCCAACGCATTTTGTCGGCTTGACCCAGAGCTTCGGAACCGGAGGAAAATGATCGCGCCGTTTGACGCCGGTTCGCGCGTGGCGCCAGAATGACGCGGCCAAAATTGACCAGGATCACAGCGGCGCGACGCAAATCCGCTTAAGAATGTATTCCATGTCACAGCAGTCAGAGTTTCTCCTCATCGACGTCGACACCGGAATCGACGACGCGTTGGCGCTCCTCTACGCCTGCGCCGAGCCGCATGCGCACATCCTGGGCGTGTCCACGGTCGTCGGCAACGTCAACCTCCAGGCGGCCACTCGCAACACGCGCGCGGTTCTGGCGCTCGCAGGACGGAGTGACATTCCCGTCTGGCCGGGAGCCGGGACGCCGCTTTCAAACTTCGCGGCCGACGCAAGAGCCGTTCATGGCGAGACCGGCCTCGGCTATGCGGTCCTGCCGGAGCCGCCCGAGCCCGCTCACAGCACTCATGCCGTCGACGCCATTGTCGGCGCCGCCCGCGCGCATGCGGGACGGCTCGTCCTCGTCGCGACGGGACCTTTGACCAACATCGCGCTGGCTGTGATGCACGAGCCCGAACTTCCCCGCCTGCTCAAGCGCTTCGTCATCATGGGCGGCGCCTACCGCGAGCCGGGCAACGTCACGCCATGCGCGGAATTCAACATCTGGCACGATCCCGAGGCCGCGCGCATCGTCTTTCGCGCCTTTGGCGGTCCGGGCGGAACGCCTGTGGTGGCGATCGGGCTCGACGTCACCCACAAGACGACATTCGACCCGTCTGACCTCGCCGCGCTCCGGGCCCGCTCGCAAGGAAAGCCGCTCGCCGCGGCGCTGACGCGCTTCATCGAGGACGCCTCCGGCCACTATTTCGACAGGATGGAGAAGCGCAGGGGGGAACGCCTTCTCGTCATGCACGACCCGCTGGCGCTCGCCGTCGCCCTCGACCCGACGCTCGTCGGGACGCGCCGCGTCGCTGTCGACGTCGAGACGGCCGGGCGGCTGACGATCGGCGCGACGATCGCCGACTGGCGGGAAAACTGGTCCCGCCTCGCGAACAGCGAAGTCGCGGTCTCGGTCGACGCCGAGCGTTTTCGCCGCATGTTTTTCGACGCGATGGTCCGACTGGCGGAGGGAACGGGCGACGACCGTTCCTACAGCCGCTCGTAGTCCCGGGTCGTCACGAACCGCGCCGGCGCGTCTTCCTCGATCGGCGGGGGCGACTTGAGCGGCGGGATGAAATAATTGTCCGTGCTGTCGTCGTTGGCGAGCGACACTTCGCCGGCGATCGCCGCGCCGCCCTCGGCCCAGAAGGCATGCGCGACATAGGGCTCGAGCGTCAGGCTTTCGCCCGGCTCGAGCCGCACCCGGTCCCCGGGCCGGAGGTCGAGCACACTCACGTCCTTGAACGCCCGGAAACGCTCTTTCAGCGGCTCGCCGTTGCGGTCGACCCGGAACAGCTCGACGACGAACCGCGCCCCGCCCCGGTTCACGATGTCCTCGGTCTTGACCACGTGATAATGGTGCGGCGCGCGTTGTCCGTCCTCGCTCATGATCGCCTTTTCGGCGTAGAGGCGGCCGCGTCCCAACTCGAGCCCGGTCCAGTCGCCCATGCGCAGGGTGAAGAGCGTGAGGCCGTCGGTCGCGAACGCACCCGGCCTGAATTCGACCACGTTCCAGCCGAGACCCCGCGCCGCAACGAGCCGGGCGGCGTCGCCGTTCGCCCGGAACTCGGCTTCGTCCCAAAGGGCGAAGGGCGGCAACCTGACGCCGTAGCGATCGCAGAGCTCCAGCATCGCCTCGACGCGGGCGTCGATAAACGAACGCTTCATCGCTTTCTCCCTCGGGCGGGCGCGTCCGGGCTTGCGCCGGTCAGCCCTTCGCGGCCTTGGCGCGCTCGACGCCTTCCATGACGAGCTTGCGTGCTTCCTCGGCATCGCCCCAACGGATGATCTTGACCCACTTGTCGGGCTCGAGATCCTTGTAATGGCCGAAAAAATGCTCGATCTGCTGGATCGTGATCTCCGGCAGGTCGGAATAATTCTCGATATTTGCGTAGCGCTTGGTGAGCCTGGCCGATGGGACCGCGAGCAGCTTCTCATCGCCGCCATGCTCGTCTTCCATCAACAGCACGCCGACGATCTTGCAGCTCATGATCGCGCCGGGAACGATCGCCCGCGTGTTGGCGACGATGACGTCGCACGGATCGCCGTCATCCGACAGCGTGTGCGGAATGAAGCCGTAATTGCCGGGATAGCGCATCGACGTGTAGAGAAAGCGATCGACCACCAGCGCGCCGCTTTCCTTGTCCATCTCGTACTTGATCGGCTCGCCGCCGATCGGCACCTCGATCACGACGTTGACGTCATGCGGCGCATTCTTGCCGATTGGGACAGCGCTCAAGTTCAAAGTCGTCGCTCCGCGTTTTGCCGCGCAACCGGTCGGCGGCGCTCATTCCGCGTTATAGGAGCAATGGCGGCTCAGCTAAAGCCGAATGCGACGCGCTGGCGTTCTTGACCGCCGAAAGTCTCATGCGCCCGCCGCACGATGCGGCCGCCGAGCCGGCGGTAGAAGTCAATCGCCCGGTCGTTGTCGGCGAGCGCCCAGACGACGAACGTCCCGTAACCGTGGCCCGCGAGATCCTTCCGCGCCGCCTCGAACATGCGCCGCCCGAAACCGCAGCCCTGACATTCCGGCGCGAGATAGAGCTCGAAGATCTCGCCGCTGAAACCGAGGGCGGGCACGCGATTGCGACCGTAGCTGACGTAGCCGACCACCGCCTCCTCGTACTCGAGCACAAGGAGGGGCGTCCGGCGTTGGATCGCTGTCCGCCACCAGGTCGGTCCGCGCCGCGCGATCATCCGCTCGAGCTCCCGGCCCGGAATCACGCCGCGATAAGCTTCGCGCCACGCGGAGTCATGCACCGTTGCGATGCCGCTTTCGTCGCCCGGTCGGGCGGGGCGAATGGAAATGACCGTTTCGACCATGGATGGATGTTAGAGCGGCGCGGGTGCAAGCCGCAAGGTCTTGACACGAGGGCGGGCGCACTTTTTTGCTGGCCGCGCCGCGCCTCCGAGTCGGCGGATTTGCGCCGGAATTTCTGCCCAATCGCGGTACAATCCGCGGAGAATCAGACTTGGAGCTTTGAATCGATGACGCAGCGATCTTCACGGGCGCGCCGAATGTTCGCCGCCGCCGTCGTCGCAGCGTTCGGCGCGGCGGTCAGCGCCCAAGCCGACGTGCTGCACGTGAGCTATCGCGTCTCCCTCATCGGGCTGCCGATCGGCTTGGCCAATCTCAACGCGGAGCTCAGCCCGACGAGCTATTCGATTCGCGCCGACGCCAGGCTGACGGGCCTGGCGAAGCTTTTCGCCAACGCCCGAGGCGCCTCGGCCGGCCAGGGCTCGATCGTCGGTGGCCACGTCTCGCCGGCCACATTCGCGACCATCGCCGCGAGTTCGCAAATGACCAGGACCATCCGCATGGCGATCGCCGGCAATACGGTGACCGGCGTCGACATCGCCCCGCCGTTCGAGGACAAGCCCGATCGCGTGCCGCTCGGCCCGCACGACGAGCAGAATATCGTCGATCCGGTCGGCGCGGTGATCTTTCCTGCGCCGGCCTCGGGACCCCTGGTCTCTCCCGCCGCCTGCAACCGCAAGATCCCGATCTTTGACGGCTACACGCGGTTCGACATCGACCTGACCTACGTCGGCGAGCGCAACGTCAAGGCCAAGGGCTACGACGGGCCGGTGGCGGTCTGCTCTATCCGCTACGTTCCGATCTCCGGCCATCGGCGGGACCGGCCAGCGACCAAGTTCATGGCCGACAACAAGGACCTCGAAGTCTGGCTCGCGCCGATCGCGCACGATCACATGCTGATCCCATTCCGCGTCTCGGCGCGGACCATGATCGGGACGACCGTGATCGAGGCGTCGGAGTTCCGGCTGGACGAGAAGTAGCCGCCGCGGTTGCCGCCAATCATCGCGCAGTTTCGCGGGCGTTGTAGCGCCAGACCGCGTAGCCCGCGCCGATCGCGGCAAGCCCGCCGCCGATCAGCGTCAATGGTTCGAGGCCGAGACGCTCGAACCATTGGGTGTAGAAGTTGATCGCGCCGAAAGTCGCCGCGGCGTTGACCATGAAGCGACGGCCCTTGCGAGCGCCCCAGAACCCGGCGGCGAGAAGGGCGAGCGCCCAGGCCGATGCGAAGGCGAGCGAGGGAATTTGCGGCGCGGACCACTCGGACAATTCGGGGCGTAGCCACAACTGCCCCGGCGTATCGCCCCAGAGCGAGCCGACCCAGAAGCCGAGATTAACGAGAATGACCGAGACCCGAGCAAAGGTCAGGGCGAGCTCCGAGAAGCGCGGCGCGACGGCAAGCGCGACGCGCCACGCGGCGAAGGCGAGAACGGAGAAGAGCGCGATCGTCAGGGTCGGCTCGCGCACCGCGATCTCGTAGCAGGCGCGCCAGTAGCCCGTGCTGCCGCCAATCGCAGCGGCGAGCGCGAGCGGCGCGAGCGCCATCAAAAGACGGCTTCCGGCAGGGATCGCGACCGCGAACAGAATCGCCGCCGCGGCGAGCGAACCCAACAAAGGACGGTTGAGGAGCGCCGCAACCGAGGCCGAGAGCGCGAGCGCGCCCACGATCATCCAGACGCTTCCGAGTATGCTCCACCGGCGCGAGGACGCGACCCGCACGAAGGCGCCGCCGGCGAGAAACGTGAGGCCCAGCCCCGCGGCAAGCTGCATCGACTGGACCAGCGCCAGCACACCAGCCGCGACGGCGACCGCTCCGAATCCGAGCACGAGGTTGATCTCCGTCGATCCGACGTCGCGACCGGCCGACGCGCGCAGCGTCGCCGCAAGTTCGGAGGTCAGCACGCCCTTGCGTTCGAGATCGTCGACATCGATGAGGATCTTCATGGCGGGCGTCCCGGATCGGCGCGACCTAACGAGTCGCCGCGCAATTTGCAGGGAGCGTCATAGAGTGTCGCGCGAGGGCAGCCGGCGCCGTTTCAGTTGAGTTCGTCCGCCAGGATCGGCATAGGCAAGACTCCGACGCCCTCCTCGAGCAGCGCCCTGGCTTCGGCGTGGCTCGCCTGGCCGCGGATCGCGCGCTCGGGTTCGTCACCTTGGTGGATCGCCCGCGCCATCTCCGGGAATCGCGCGCCCACGTCGACGGTGTTGGCCTCGATCTCGCGCCGCAGGCGCGCCACCATCTCGCGGGCCTGACGGCGCTTGTCGTCGACGAGCGCCTCGATGGGCTTCTCGACCACACCGCGCTCAGCCCCGACCACCGCCGGCGCCATGATCGCCTTGCCGACCTCGGTCGAGCCGCAATCGGGGCACGCGACCAGTCCCCGCTTGCGGAGCTTTTCGTAAGCCGCGCTGTCGGGGAACCAGCTCTCGAACTCATGTCCCTCGGCGCAGCCGAGCGCGTATTTGATCATCGGTCAGCTTTCAAGCAGCCCATCCAGTTCACCCGCCGCGTCCAGATCGTGGAGATCGTCACACCCGCCGACATGGGCGCCGCCAATGAAGATCTGCGGCACTGTCCAGCGGCCGCCGGCCTTCTCCGCCATCGCCATCTGAGCGCCGCGGTCGCCGTCGATTTTGATCTCCTCGAACGACGCGCCCTTGTGCTGCAGCAGAGCCTTGGCGGCGTGGCAGTATGGGCATGTCGATTTTGTGTAAATAACGACCGGCTGCACGACGAAACGGACTCCCCAGCGCGAAGTTTCTGCCTATGCACCACTATATGGTCAGTCACGTTCCTGTAACAACCCGGGCGAACACCAGCACGTCGACGCGGTTCGCCCCCGCCCGCAGGAGAATTCTCGCCGCGGCGTTGACGGTCGCGCCCGAGGTGAGCACATCGTCGATCAGCACGACTTTCCGCCCTCGGACCTGCGCGCCCTTTGCGACTCGAAAGGCGCCCTGAACGTTCTCCGCCCGCTGCGCCCGACTGAGGCCCACCTGGGTCGGCGTCGCCTTGACCCTGAGAAGCGCGCCGGCGTCGCAGGGCTTGCCGGTCTCGCGGGCGACTTCCCGCGCGAGCATCGCCGCCTGATTGAACCGCCGTCGCCAGAGCCTCAGCGGATGCAGCGGAACGGGGGCGATCAGATCGGCGTCGGCCAGGATGTCGGCGCCGGCGCGCGCCATCCAGCGACCGATCGGCCTGGCAAGCTCCGCCCGGTCGGAATATTTGAGCCGATGGGCGAGCTTGCGCGCCGGACCGTCCTCGAACCGGGCCACCGCCCGGGCGCGGGCGAACACCGGCGGATCGGCTATCGCCTGCGGCGACAGGAGTCCGTCGCCGAGGTCCTGCTCGAACGGCGTGCCGAGGCGCTCGCAGAACGGCCGCTCGATGAACCGTATCGCGCTCCAGCAGCGCGGACACAGCGCGCCGTGCGCTCCGGTCGCGGCGCGGCAGGCGAGGCAGGTCGGCGGATAGAGCTGATCGAGCGCGGCCCCGGCGAAGCGCGAGGCGAGCGCCGCGGCCCGGTCGGTCCAGCGCGGCCGCGCGCTCGCCGCATCTGACGCGAAATCTGCGTCCATCGGACCCGACGTTAGCGCGAAGCAGAACTTTGCGCGAGAGGCGCAGCGGGCGCATAAGGGCCGGCGCATGCCGTCCGCCGCGCCGCCAAAAATCTTCGACCGTGCGCTCGTCAATTCCAGGCTCGACCGCGCCTGGGCGCGGGCGCAACCCGGCGACGGCGCCGACTTTCTGCTCGCCCGGGCGGCCGAGGAGCTCGGCGAGCGCCTGGCCCTGGTCAAACGGCGGTTCTGCCTCGCCGCGGATTTCGGCTCGCCGGGGCCCCACGCCGCCGCGACGCTCGCGGCGGGCGCTCAGGTCGATTGCGTCGTCCGGTTCGCGCAGTCTCTTGCGAGCCTCGGCGCCGGCCAATTCCTTGGCGCGGTCGGCGATCTCGAGCGCATGGCGGTCGCTGACGGCCGCCTCGACCTCGCCGTGTCGCTGCTCGCGCTGCAGACCGTCAACGATCTGCCCGGGACGCTGATCCAGATCCGCCACGCGCTGAAGCCCGACGGCCTCCTCGTCGCGGCGCTCATCGGCGGCGACACGCTGACCGAGCTCAGGCAGAGCTTTACGATCGCCGAGAGCGAGGTTCTCGGCGGCGCGTCGCCGCGCGTCGCCCCGTTCGTCGACGTGCGCGCGCTGGGTTCGCTCATGCAGCGGGCGGGCTTCGCCCTGCCGGTCGTCGACCTCGACCGGGCGACGGTGCGCTACGGCGACCTCTTCGCGTTGATGAACGATCTGCGCGCTTTCGGGGGGGCCAACGCGCTCCATGATCGAAGCAGGAAGCCGCTTCGGCGCGACATTCTGTTGCGCGCGGCGGCGGTTTACGCGGAGCGGTTCTCCGATGCGGACGGGCGGCTCCGCGCCACCTTCGACATTCTGTGGCTCTCCGGCTGGGCGCCGCACGAAAGCCAGCCGAAGCCGCTCGCCCCGGGCTCGGCGACGACCCGGCTCGCCGACGCGCTGAAGCGCGGCCGCTGAGGCCGCCGCGCCGATTTGCCGCGGCGAACTGATTTGACCGAACGTGACGCTGAGATACATTGGGAAAGGGACGCAGGCGAAGAATGGAGGCCCCGGATGGCCGAGATCGAGACGATTGGCGGCGGCGCGCCCCTCGGGGGCGCAGGGCGGACGCGACCGAAAAAGCTCGATCCGCTCGTCCGGTACATGATCTTCCACTGGGTGCTCGGCGCGCTCGGCGGCGCCCTGTGCACGACCGCGCTGCTCGTCTTCGATCCGTTCGGCATCTGGCCGCTGATTCACGACAGCGGCATGGGCGTCGAGGCGATCTTCCTGCTCTACGTCGGTTTCATGACGTCGTTCGGCGGCCTCGTCTGCGCCGCGGCGGTGATGTTCCCGCCGAAGGACGACGATCCGCCGCGCGGCGGCCTGCGGGGGAATATCGTGCCGGCGAACTGGAAGCCGCGCCTCGCCTATGTGCGCGCTCCCGCGCGACGGTCTCTGGCGAATTAAGGGCCGGCGAACGCCGTTGGCTGTCGGGGCCCAGGTTTGGCAGCGACTTAATGTTTTCAGGGAGATAAGTGTCAAAAGGTGTCGCGCCGTCGCGCCTTTCGATATTAAACTGTTACTGTATGTGTTTTCAGAGTCGCCAACAAGGTCGCGAAGTCCGTATCCGCGGAGACGATCACTCGATCCTCCTCTCGGGCCCGAAGAAAGATCGTTTTGTCGGCTGCGCGCTGCAAGCCATATTCGCGAACATGTACAGCGCCGTGCCCTTGCTTTCTGCGATCGCAGGCGACAACGCGTTGTCCACGAGGAACCTCACGGAACCGTCAGGGGCAACTCGCGCTCGCGGACAGCGTCCGCCGCATAGTGCAGCGCTTCTTGGATGTCGTCGCGTTCGAGGTCCGGATAGGCAGCGAGAATATCAGTCGCGGTCATTCCGTCGGCCACCATGCCGATGATCGTCGCCACCGGGATGCGCAATCCACGGATGCATGGGACGCCGCTCATCTGCTTTGCGTCGACAGTAATTCGCGTGAATCTCATTGGCGCATAACCATTGGAGCTACCGAAAGTCGCCGGTTCGTGAACTCGGGGAATACAAGAGCAAGGGCGCATTGGCGAGGCCTTCGGCGATCAAGCGCCGCGATCGTCATAGGCCAGATCGCGCAGCTTGCTCCACGAAGCGGCGCGAACGTCGGCTTGCAATCCCTTGCCATGAAGCTGGCGCGGCGCAGCTTGAACGGCGCGCCGGGCCCGGTCTCGGCGACGACCCGGCGGAGCCCCCGCTCGACCAGCACACGCAGCGTGACCCCTCGCGCTCGGCAAGCTTGCGAGCCTGGCGAAGAAGCGGATCCGAAATTTCAATGGTCGTCTTCATGACCCTCAATATGCGAGCGGCTATATGGGTGCATGCCTATGTTGGCGGGACCCGGAGAGCAAGTCGCGGGGCTTTCTCGATCGACCGCGTCTTCATTTCGCACCCGCTGGACGCGAGGGATCATCGGGGCTCGATCGTAGCTGCCCTTTGAGCAGCATCAGAATGCATAAAGCATGCTTGAAGTCGCGATCTGCGTCGCCTCTTGCCGTCCGCCAGGCGTCGATGCAGCGCTGTATGCGCGCCGCGAGAATTTTGGCGTCCAGTTCGCTGAGCGCCTTGTTCATGTCGTAGTCCGCGTCGAGCCGCTTTGTCTGCGCGTCGTCGAAAGCATCGGCTAGACTTTTTGCGAACGGCGGCGGAACGACTCGTCCCTGCGCAGCCTCGATTGGCCTCAGGAAGTCCTCAACGGACCTGTCGACAACGCTGCCGCGGACCTTGTCGAGCGCAGTTTTCAAGCCCTTGTGCGAAATCGTTCGCGCGAGAATTCGGCGACGCTCGAGCAGATTGCGGTGGCTTCCGACGATCCTCTGTCCAATTTCATCGAGCAAGAAGTGAAAGAGCGCATAATAGGAGGTCGACACGCTGCGCCGTATTCGGGCGCGCGACAATCTGCCGCGTTGGCCCTCCGGGCGCTCCAGCAAGTGCTCGGCAACCTCGAGGAGCGCCTCATCGTGGGTCGGCATTAGGCGGCGTCCGGGAACCGGACGCTGGGATATCGCTCATCGAGCTCGCCGACGGCGTTTTCGATCGCCTCGATGAGCTTTGCCAGGGCCGGGTAGTCGGCTTTGTCTGCGCTCTTCAGCCGAATCATCACGCGGAGAAACTCTCCGCCTTCGTCGTAGCGGTCAAACTCCAGCACGACGTCTTCCACCTTCTCACCCACAGGCGATTTCTTGGCCGTATCGATGACGACCTGTCTCAAGGTCTCCAAGTCAGTCTGCATCGCCTTTTCCTGCTTAGGCTTCTCCGCGCCATAGTAGCATGGACAACTCTGTTTCCTGCTGCTGTTGTTCGACGCCGTTCGGGCCGTCACCGGAAATTCCGCCCCGCCGGCATTGCGCGCCGCGCTTCGATGACTTCGGAGGCGAGATCGGCCGGCGGCCGGGGCGTATCGAGGCGCGGCGTCTGGGCGAAGCGGTTGCCCTGACGTTTCTGCGCCATCGTCAATTGCGGCCGCCTGACCTCGTCGGCGCGGGCGGTCGTCGCGATCGTATCGCCCGCCTCCGACAGAAGCCCCAGCATCGGCGTGAGATCATCCATGCGGTCGGCGACGACATGGATGACGCCCTGCTCGTTCTGCAGCTTGCCGGTGACGGCGACGAAGCGGGCGCCGAGCACGATGGCGCGCAGGCGCTCGAACGCCTTCGGCCAGACGATCACGTTGGCGACGCCCGTTTCGTCCTCGAGCGTCATGAAGATGACGCCCTTGGCGGTGCCGGGGCGCTGGCGCACCAGCACGAGGCCGGCGACCGTCACCCGCTCGCCGCTCTTTGCCGAGGCAAGCGCCTCCGAGCGCAGAATGCCGCGCGCAGAAAGGCGGGCGCGCATGAACGAGGTCGGGTGGGCTTTCAAGGACAGCGACAGGCGCCGGTAGTCCTCGACCACATGCGCGCCGAGCGGCATTGGCGGCAATTTTGCGTCGGGCTCCGCATCGCGTTCGGGCGGCGAGGCGGCGAACAGCGGCAGCGCGTCCTGGTCGCCGACCCGGTCGAGGCCGCGCGCCGCCCATAAAGCCTGGCGCCGGTCGAGGCCGAGCGAGCGGAAGGCGTCGGCGTCGGCGAGCTTTTCCAGCGCGGCGGGACTGAGGCCGCTCCTGAGCCAGAGATCGCGCATCGAATCGTAGCCCCCGCCGCGCCGCTCGACGAGTTTTCGCATGTCGTCCTCCCTGACCCCGACGATCTGCCTCAAGCCGAGCCGCACGGCGTGGGTCGCCCGGATGTGCTCGGCCATCGCGGCGTGGCGGGGATGGATCCTTCCCTTCTCCCGTTCGCGGGAGAAGGTGTCGCCGAAGGCGACGGATGAGGGCATGTGGCGCTCCCCCTCACCCCGGCCCTCTCCCGCGAGCGGGAGAGGGGGCGCAATCCCTTCTCCCGCATTAGGGCGTTCGGAAGAACGCCCGTCTCTCGACGGGCTATGCGGGAGAAGGTGGCGCGAAGCGCCGGATGAGGGTTTAGCGCCCTCACCCTCACCCTCACCCTCACCCCCTGCCCCTCTCCCGCGCGCGGGAGAGGGGGGCTCCAGAGTGCAGTCCCAGTCGGACAGGTTGACATCGACCTCGCGCACCTCGACCCCGTGCTCGCGCGCATCGCGCACCAGCTGGGCGGGCGCGTAGAAGCCGAGCGGCTGGGAATTGAGCATCGCCGCGGCGAAGACGTCGGGGTAGCGGCACTTCATCCAGCACGAGGCGTAGACGAGGAGCGCGAAGCTCGCTGCGTGGCTCTCGGGAAAGCCGTATTCGCCAAAACCCTCGATCTGGTGGAAGCAGCGCTCGGCGAAGCCGCGGTCGTAGGCCTTGGCCGCCATGCCCTCGACCATCTTGTCCTGAAACGTCTGGATCGTGCCGACGCGGCGGAAGGTCGCCATGGCGCGGCGCAGCCGGTCGGCCTCCGAGGGGGTGAAGCCGGCGGCGACGATGGCGATCTTCATCGCCTGCTCCTGGAAGAGCGGCACGCCGAGCGTCTTCTTCAAGACCGCCTCGAGCTCCCGCGAGGGATAGACGACCTCCTCGAGCCCCTGCCGGCGGCGCAGGTAAGGGTGCACCATGTCGCCCTGGATCGGGCCGGGACGGACGATCGCCACCTCGATCACAAGGTCATAGAAACTCGCCGGTTTCAGGCGCGGCAGCATCGACATCTGCGCCCGGCTCTCGATCTGGAACACGCCGATCGTGTCGGCGCGCTGGATCATGGCGTAGACCTGATCCTCCTCCGGCGGGATGGCGGCGAGGGTCAGCCGCTCGCCGTAGTGCTGGTTGAGAAGGCCGAGGCCCTTCGACAGCGCCGTCAGCATGCCGAGCGCCAGCACGTCGATCTTGAGCAGGCCGAGCGCGTCGAGATCGTCCTTGTCCCATTCGATGGTGGTGCGGTCCTCCATCGCGGCGTTCATGACGGGGGCGACCTCGTCGAGCCGGTCGCGGGTGATGACGAAGCCGCCGCTGTGCTGGGTGAGATGGCGCGGAAAACCGGTCAGCTCCTCAGCCATCCTGAGCGCCAGCGCGAGCGTCGGATCGGCCGGATCGAGGCCTGCGGCGCGCGCGGCCTCCTCGCCGACCGGCGTCGAGCCGTGGCCCCAGGCGGTCCCGTTCAGCGCCGTGATCACGTCGTCGGAAAGGCCGAAGACTTTTGCCGTCTCGCGGATCGCCGAGCGCGTCCGGTAGGTGGTCACCGCCGCGGCGAGTCCCGCCCGCTCGCGCCCGTAGCGCCGATAGATGTACTGGATGACTTCCTCGCGCCGCTCGTGCTCGAAATCGACGTCGATGTCGGGCGGCTCGTTGCGTTCGGGCGAGACGAAGCGCTCGAACAGAAGGTCGAAGCGCGCCGGATCGACCTCGGTGATTCCGAGACAGAAGCAGACCGCCGAATTCGCCGCCGAGCCGCGGCCCTGGCAGAGGATTCCGCGCGAGCGGGCGAAGCGCACGATGTCGTGCACGGTGAGGAAATAGGGCGCGTAATCGAGCGAGGCGATCAGCGCGAGCTCGTGGCTCAGCGCTTCGCGCGTCCGTTCGGGAATGCCCTCGGGATAGCGCGCCTCGGCGCCTTCGAGGGCGAAGGCTTCGAGCGCGGCCTGGGGATTGGGAAAGCCCTCGCGCAGCTCTTCCGGGTAGCTGTGCGCCAGCGCATCGAGGCTGAAGGCGAGGCCGTCGAGGAAGCGGATCGTCTCTTCGACCGCCGCCGGCGCCTCGGCGAACAGCCGCGCCATTTCGCGCGGGTCTTTCAGATGGCGCTCGGCATTGGCTTGCGTCAGGCGGCCGGCGGCCTCGAGCGTCGTCTTCTCGCGGATGCAGGCGACGACGTCGGCGAGCGCGCGTCGCTCGGGCGCATGCATCAGCGCGTCGTTGGTCGCCAGGAGCGGCGCGCCGAGCCTTTGCGCCAGCGCCGCCCGCCTCGCCAGCGCCCCGCGCATGTCCGCGCCATAGGTCAGGCTCGCGCCGATCCACAAGCGCTGGCCGAAGGCTTCGCGAAGAAGCGCGAGACCCTTGCCCTCACCCCGGCCCTCTCCCGCATAGCCCGTCGAGAGACGGGCGTCTTTCGACGCCCTTTGCGGGAGAGGGGGCGCGTCCCTTCTCCCGCTTGCGGGAGAAGGTGGCCCGAAGGGCCGGATGAGGGGAAGCGCCACGACCTGCAGCCCCTCGCCATGCGCGAGGAGATCCTCGAGCGTGAGCCGGCACTCGCCCTTCGGCGCGCGCAAATTGCCGCCCGTGAGAATCCTGCAGAGCCGGCCGTAGGCGGCGCGGTCCTTCGGATAGGCGAGGATGTCCGGCGTTCCGTCGTCGAAGGCGAGCCGCGCGCCGGGAGCGACGCGCATGCCCGCGAGCGCCGCCCTGTTCTCGCGGGCGAAGACATGCGCGTGCACCACGCCGGCGAGCGTGTTGCGGTCGGCGATCCCGATCCCGGCGAGCCCGAGCTCGGCGGCGCGCGCCACCATCTCCTCGGGATGCGAGGCCCCGCGCAGAAACGAGAAATTCGTCGCCGCCGCCAGCTCGGCGAAGCGCGGCTCGAGGCGGATCATGGCGAGCCCTCATCCGGCCCTTCGGGCCACCTTCTCCCGCAAGCGGGAGAAGGGACGCGCCCCCTCTCCCGCAAAGGGCGTCGAATGACGCCCGTCTCTCGACGGGCTATGCGGGAGAGGGCCGGGGTGAGGGCAAGCCCGCGCCTCACCATGGCAGACCGCAGGACGTCGCAATCGTCGCCAGAACGCTCTCGCGCGCCGTCAGAATGTCGCGGTTGCTGAATCGCAGGACCGTAAAGCCTTTCGCGAGCGAGCCAGGCGTCGCGAGCAGCATCGCCCTTGCTTTCGGCGTGCTGCGATCCGTCGGCTTCCACGACGAGCCGGTGAGCGGCGCAGAGGAAGTCGACGATGTAAGGGCCGACCGGCGATTGCCGACGAAACTTGAGCGTCTGAATGCGACGATCGCGCAGGGCGTACCAGAGTTTCCGCTCGGCCTCCGTCGGCTCGCGGCGCATGGCGCGAGCGCGGGGCTTGGCGGAGATGGGGATGTCGTTGCGCATGAACCGTCTCCTTTACTTGCCCTCATCCGGCGGGCTTCGCCCGCCACCTTCTCCCGCAAGCGGGAGAAGGGTTTCGTCCCCTCATCCGACCGCGCTGCGCGCGTCTCATCCGAACACCCCGTGCACGAACCATTTGGCCCGCTCCGTCTCTTTTCCCCAGAGGCCCTCGCGGTAGAGCCAGAAGCGGCGGCCTTGAGAATCCTCGGCGCGGAAATAGTCGCGCGTCGGCGCGTCGGAGCGGCGCCACCAGGGGGCGGCGATGCGCTCGGGGCCCTCGATGGCGGCGACGTCGTGCAGGACGCGGCGCCAGCGGAAGCGGAGCGGCGGCCCGTCCGGCACTTCGGCGAGCGCGTCGATCGGCTCGGGGCGGGTGAAGAGCCTCAGTGGCCGCGCCGGCGCGCTTCGTTCGCCCTCATCCGGCCGGCTTCGCCGGCCACCTTCTCCCGCATAGGGCGTCGAAAGACGCCCGTCTCCCGACGGGCTATGCGGGAGAAGGGTGGGGTCCGCGCGCGCCTCGCCGAGCGCCGCCGGGACCGCCCGCTCGGCCTGCTCGGGCAGATGGGCTTCGACGAGCTCGCGCCGCGTCACCGCCCGTTGGCCGAGCCTTGCGCTCAGGCGGTCGATGAGATCGGCGAGGGCGCGGGCCCGCTCGGCCTCATGCGCCCGCTCGAGCTCGGCCTGAGAGGGCGCGAGCGGTTCGGCCGCAAGGCACGAAAGGCGCATCAGGTCGACGCCGAAGCCCGCGTCGATCGCCTCCTCGTCAGAACTCGCCAGCCGCTCGGCGAACAGGCGGACGATCGCACGCGCTTCGTTGAGCGGCCGGGAGGCGCCGACCCCGATGCGGCGCACGTCGCCGTCGACGCGATAGAGGCTGAGCTCGATCCGCCGCGCCCCCTTCGCCTGCCGCTCGAGCAGTACGACGAGGTCGTCGGCGAGCTTGCGCAAAGTCGCCTCGATCGCCTCGATCGTCTGCACGGGCGAGGCGAAGCGCCGCTCGGCGCAGAAATCGGGCGCGGCGAAGCGCGGCGCGATCGAGGAGCGCTCAAAACCTTTCAGCGCGTCGAGCCGCGCGATCGGCAGGGCGCCGAACCGCGCCGTGATCGGCGCGCGCGGCCTGAAGGCGATGTCGCCGACGCGCTTCAGGCCCGCCTGCGCCATGTCGGCGACGGTTTTCTCGTCGAGGCCGAGGGCTGCGAGCGGCAGGTCGTGGAAGAGTTTGGCGAAAGCCTTGTCGCTCAGATTCTCGGGCGCGATTTTTTGGCTCGAAAAGCGCGCCAGCGCCCAGGCGGCGCGCGGATTGCCGGCGACGCCGCCCGCCGCGGCGACGCCGAGCGCGGCGAGGCGGCCGACGCAGAATTCCATCAGCGCCGGTTCGCCGCCGAACAGATGCGCCACGCCGGAAATGTCGAGCATCAGGCCGTCGCGCCCGTCGAGCGCGGCAAGCGGGGTGAAGCGCGAGCACCAGTCGCATAAACGCTCGAGAAGCCGCGTCTCTTCCGTCGGATTCGCCTCGACCGCGACGAGGGCAGGATGGCGGGCGCGCGCGTCCGCCAGCGAGAGGCCGGCCGTCAGGCCGAGTTTTGCGGCGTTGGCGTCGATGCAGACGAGCCGCTCGGCATTCTTGACCCTGGCGACCGCCGCGAGCGGCGCCGCCCGGTCAATGGCCGCGAGCCGCCGGGCGCGGTCCGTCGCCAGACGGGGCAGCCAGAGAGAGAGAAATCGCCGGGTCGTCAAAAGTCCTCTCCTCGCTTCGCCATTCGAGCCTGACCACGCGATCCGCGTCGTGTAGCCGTGCGCCAAAGCCCGTCGACAGACAGGCGTCCTTCCGGGCGCCCTGTGGAGCGCGGACGCGGACATCGACCGCGTCCTGAGACCCGAGGCGCGCCTTGACGAGCCGCGCCCCGCAGGCGAACGGGCCGGGCAGGTCCCGGCCGGCCGCCGCAGAAATCCGCGCGCTCGGCGCGGCGGCGATCTCGAACCGCGTCTCGGCGGCGCTCGACAGCCTGTCCGCCTGGCCGTAGGCGCTCGCCAGCACGATGAGCGCCGGCGTGCCCCCCTTTCGCGCGGCGAGCAGCAGGCGGCGGGAGGCGGCGAGGCTGTAGCCCTTGAGGCTCCAGACTTCGCCGATCACCGCGGCCGGCGCGCCGGATTTGAGCGCCTCCTCCATCGCCCACAAAGCCGCCTCGGCGTCGGGCGCCTGGACGAAGACGAGGCGGCTCAAGGGGAGCCCGTGCGCGGCGAGGCCCGGCCCGTAGAGCGCGCCCGTCTCATGGCTCGCGAACCCTTCGCCGACGAATAGCGCAGCCGACGACCGCCGCTTCAGGAACCGCGCGGCGAGCGCCAGCGCGAAGCCCGTCGCCGCCGCCCCGTCGGCGGGTTCGGCGGGCGCGATCTCGTGCAGGGCGTTGTCGGCCAAACCCCCGCCGAGGGCCGGATCGAGCGCGCGCGATAAGGGCAGGCGGCGCGCGGCGCGCTCGCCCCGGTTCGCTTGAGCCTCAATCTGAGCGACGGCGCGGCGCAAAACCGCCACATCCGCCCTGCCGCCGAGCGACATTCGGTTTCACGCCCTTGTGTTCAATATTTGTTCTTGTTTTGAACCCAAGCAGGGCGAGAGTCAAGCGACGGCGGTCCACATGTGATCGAGTTAGTCGGCAAGCCTGCTGCCAGTCATATCGCCTGAGCCTCTGCGAGGACGATCTCGCGCAGCTTCGGCGGCAAGTCGCCAGGAGTGAGCAGGTCCACCGGAACGCCGAGAAGATCCTCCAATTCCGCGTGCAGCCCACCGAGATCGAAAAGGGTCGCCCCCGGCAACGCGTCGATGAGGATGTCGAGATCGCTTCCCTCTTCATCTGCGCCGCGAAGCGCTGAGCCGAACACGCGCGGGTTCGCCGACCGATGTCGCGCGACGGCTTCGCGCACGGCCGCGCGATGGGCATCGAGAGCCACCGATGGCTTCACTGGCTTCTCCAACGACCGCGAACTTCGTCTTCCGACGCGAAGCAATCGAAGCACATTGGCCTCCCCGCGGTCAAAGGCGCGCGGGCCAAACTCGAAGTTCCGTCGGAAGGCCGCCCTCGGGGCGCAATATGGTGTTCATGACCTCGATCGTCCGATCTCTTGAGAGCCTCGTCATTACCACTCCCACTGACGCGGACTCACGCGGAAGGAACCTCAAATCGGCTGTAATTTTGCTTCGACGTGGCGAGCGGACTGAGGTTCGCCATGGCGTCGCACTGGGGCGGCCCCGGTCGTTGGCCGGCCGATTGCGCGGGCATCCACAGCCAATCACACCCGCTTCACAATTCGTCGCCTAAGATCGCCCTTGCCAGGACGGTCGACGATGGACGATCCTGCCGCGCCCGAACGGACGTCGCGGACGTTCGGCCATACGACAAAGAAGGCAAAGGGAGGAACGACATGCGTCAGATCGTGGCGGGCGTCGCCGTCATCTCGCTCCTTGCCCTGGCGGGGTGCGCCAAGGGGGACAAGGGCGATCCGGGCCAACCGGGGCCGCAGGGCCAGGCCGGCCCCGCCGGGCCCGCCGGTCCTCCGGGACCGAAAGGCGAAACGGGGCCGGCCGGTCCAGCCGGGCCGAAAGGCGACGTCGGCGCCGCGGGTCCACCCGGGCCGAAAGGCGAAACGGGGCCGGCCGGACCGGCCGGTGCGAAAGGCGACGTCGGCGCCGCCGGTCCGCCTGGACCTCCGGGACCGAAGGGCGACGCGGGGCCCGCCGGTCCACCCGGGCCGAAAGGCGAGGTCGGCGCCGCAGGCCCGCCTGGGCCTCCCGGCCCCAAGGTTGAAGCGGGACCGCCTGGCCCGGCCGGACCGCCGGGACCCACAGGGCCGAAGGGTGAACCGGGCGCAGCCGGCGCGGTCGGCATGCAGGGGCCGAAGGGGGACGCCGGACCGCCGGGGCCGGCCGGGCCTCAGGGCGCCAAGGGCGAGGCCGGACCGGCCGGACCGACCGGCCCCGCCGGACAGACGGCCGCGCAGGGAGCCCGCGTTCGGGTCGTGGTCGGACAGACGAAAGCCGCCTGCGACGCGAACGAAATCATGATCAGCGCCTATTGCGCCGGCAATAACGCGACGACGCGGACGGACGGGATGACGGGCGCCGAATGCGACGGCGACCCCAACGCCAAGGCTGTCGTGGCCTGCGCGGTCAAGTGAGACGCGCATAACGCTTCGCCCGCCTTCCTCCCCGCGATCCGGACTCGCGGGGAGTGGATGAGAGGACCGCGCCTTGCCAAGCTGCTGGCACGGTCTTTGGAGACTGAACTGGATTTATCCGTTCATCGAAGAGAATGGGAGAACAGCGCGTGCAAGCTGTTATTACTTATTCTGTGTGCGCTCAGGAGCGTTGTTGCCCGGAAGAAAGGGCTTAGGACGAAGGCCATATAGACTTGTCAGAAGTGGGAGGACGACCTTGCGGGCCATCACGCCCGCCTCAGTGTCTGGTCCGAAAGTTGTTGAGTTGCATGAATTGGTTGTGATTTAAGGCAGGCGGACCGAATTGGGGGGCCGCCGATGTGGACGAACGAGAACCGAGCGAAATACAAGCGGGATCATTTGCGATACCCGAGCGACCTGACGGATGAGGAGTGGGCGCATGTCGAACCGCTCATTCCTCCGGCAAGGAGGGGAGGCCGCAAACGGGAGACGAACATGCGAGAGGCGCTCAACGCCTTCATGTACGTGCTGAGCACGGGATGCCAATGGCGTTACCTTCCCAAAGATTTTCCGCCCCGCAGCACCGTCTATCGATACTTCTGCGATTGGGGCATTGATGGCGTGCTGGATCGGATCCATGACACGCTCTACGAAAAGTGTCGTGAGCAGGCCGAACGTGAGGCCAGCCCAACCGCCGCAATCATCGACAGCCAGAGCGTGAGAAGCGCGGAAAAAGGGGGGCCTCGATCGATCCGCACGGGTTCGATGCAGGAAAGAAGATCAAGGGCAAGAAGCGTCATTTTCTCGTCGACACCCAAGGGCTGCTGATGCAGGCCATCGTTCATTCCGCCGACGTCCAGGACCGCGACGGCGGCGTTTTGTTGCTGACGACGCTGCTTGGCCGGTTCCCTTATCTCGAAAAACTGTTCGCCGACGGCGCCTATCAAGGGCCGATCTTCGCCCAAGCGGTCGCCAAAATCCTGTCTCGGGTCAAAATCGAGATCGTCAAACGATCCGATCAGGCGAAGGGCTTCGTCACGCTGCCCAAGCGCTGGATCGTCGAGCGAACGATCGCCTGGCTCAACCGCTGCCGAAGACTGGCCAAGGACTGGGAGAACCTCAACGTCACAGCCCTAATGTTCCTTCGTTTCGCCTCCATCCGCCTCATGTTGCGAAGGCTCTGCAATCCCGCATGAACTTTCGAGTCAGACTTTAAAGGGGAACCAGATATCGTGTGGGATCGATGGGCTTGCCGTCCTTGCGCAGTTCGAAATGCAGATGCGGGACGTTCCCGTTGACGCCCGACTTGGCGATGATCTGGCCGCGCCGCACCGCGTCGCCCTCCTTGACGTCGAGTTCGCTGTTGTCGGCGTAGGCGGTGACGTAGCCGTCGGCGTGGCGGATCACGACGAGCTTGCCGTAGGTCTTCAGTTCGTCGCCGGCATAGATGCAGACGCCGTCGGCGGCGGCGTGCACCGGCTCGCCGACCGGCGCCGCGATGTCGATGCCGTCAGTCTTGCCGCTCTCAAACTGCTTGACGATCGGTCCGCGCAGCGGCCAGCGGAACCTGTCGTGTAGGCCCACGTCGCCAGCGGAAGGTTTCTGTGAAAACGCGGGTCCGCCGGCGAGGCATCGCGAGGAGAAGCGCGGCGAGGCTGTTTCTGACCAAACGCGCGCGCCGCGATCGCGGATCCCTCAGTGCTGCAGCGCCTTGACGATGGCGTCGGTCATCTTCTTGGCGTCGCCGAACAGCATCAGCGTGTTGTCGCGGAAGAAGAGCTCGTTCTCGACCCCGGCGTAGCCCGAGCCCATGCCGCGCTTGACGAACAAGACCGTCTTCGCCTTCTCGACGTCGAGGATCGGCATGCCGTAGATCGGCGACTTCGGGTCGGTCTTGGCGGCCGGGTTGGTCACGTCGTTCGCGCCGATGACGTAGGCGACGTCGGTCTGGGCGAATTCGTTGTTGATGTCCTCGAGCTCGAACACCTCGTCGTAAGGCACGTTCGCCTCGGCGAGCAGCACGTTCATGTGGCCCGGCATGCGGCCCGCGACCGGATGGATCGCGTATTTGACCTCGACGCCCTCCTTCTTGAGGAATTCGGCCATCTCCCGCAGCGAGTGCTGCGCCTGCGCGACCGCCATGCCGTAGCCGGGCACGATGATGATCTTCGAGGCGTTCTTCATCATGTAGGCCGCGTCCTCGGCCGACCCCTGCTTGACCGGCCTCGTCTCTTTTCCGGCGGCCGCCGCCACCTCGCCGCCGAAGCCGCCGAGGATGACGGAGACGAACGAGCGGTTCATGCCCTTGCACATGATGTAGGACAGGATCGCGCCCGACGAGCCGACGAGGGCGCCGGTGATGATCAGGGCGAGGTTGCCGAGGGTGAAGCCGATGCCTGCCGCCGCCCAGCCGGAGTAGGAGTTCAGCATCGAGATGACGACCGGCATGTCGGCGCCGCCGATCGGGATGATCAGCGTCACGCCGAGCGTGAGCGAGACGAGCGCGACCAGCCAGAAGAAGACGGCCGACTGCGTGGCGTAGAAGATCGCGATCAGCACGACGAGGGCGACGCCGAGGCCGATGTTGATCGCAGTGACGCTGCGGCAGCATGATCGGAGCGCCGGACATGCGCCCGTCGAGCTTGAGGAAGGCGATGATCGAGCCGGTGAAGGTGATCGCGCCGATCGCCTGGCCGAGCGACATCTCGATGATGCTCCCCGGATGGATGTGCAGCGCCCTCGGCGATGCCGAAGGCTTCGGGCGCGTAGAGCGCGCCGGCCGCGACCAGAACCGCGGCGAGACCGACCAGCGAATGGAACATCGCCACCAGCTGCGGCATCGCCGTCATCTGGATGGTGCGGGCGCGCCAGACGCCGATTCCGCCGCCGATCGCGACCGCGACAACGATCAATAGCCACGAGATCAAGCCCGACGGCGGCTTCAGGGCGAGCGTGGTCACGACGGCGATCGCCATGCCGATCATGCCGAAGCGGTTGCCCTGGCGTGACGTGGCGGGCGAGGAGAGGCCGCGCAAGGCCAGAATGAACAGAATGCCGGCGACGAGATAGAGCAGGGCGGCGAGGTTGGCGTTCACGGTCGCTCAGCCCTTCTTCTTGTACATCGCGAGCATGCGCTCGGTGACCAGGAACCCGCCGAATATGTTGACCGAGGCGAGAATGAGCGCGATGAAGCCGACGAAGCGCGCGAACATCGAGCCGCTGTCGACCGCAGCGACCCCGACCGAGAGCAGCGCGCCGACGACGATGACCGAAGAAATAGCGTTGGTTTCGGACATCAGCGGCGTATGCAGCGCCGGCGTCACCGACCAGACGACGTAATATCCGACGAACACCGCGAGGGCGAAGATCGCAAGCCGGAACACGAAAGGATCGATCGCGCCGCCTGAGGCGGCATGCCCCGCTGCGGCGAGCTGGTCGCTATAGGTTTGAATGGATTGACCCGCTTGCTGGGCGGCGTCGGCGGCGGCTCTCAGTTTGGCGATTGCGGCGTCGAGATTGTCCATCCGGCTCTCCGGGGCTTAAGGGGCAGGCGGCTGTCGGGGCTACTTGGGTTGAAAGTTGGGATGAACGATCGCGCCGTCGCGGGTGAGGCAGGTCGCCTTGACGAGTTCGTCGTCCCAGTTGACCGCGAGCGCCTTGTTCGCCTTGTCGATCAGGGTCTCGACAAAGGCGTAGAGGTTGCGCGCGTAGAGCGAGGAGGCGGTCGCCGCGAGCCGGGTCACGCTGGAATTGCCGACGATCTTCACCCCGTTTTCGCTGGTCACGACTTCGCCGGCCTTGGCGAGTTCGCAGTTGCCGCCGCGCTCGACCGCGATGTCGACGATGACCGAGCCAGGACGCATCGATTTCACCATGTCGGCGCTGACGAGGCGCGGCGCGGGGCGGCCGGGGATCAGCGCGGTCGTGATGACGATATCCTGCTTGGCGATATGCGAAGCGATCAGTGCGGCCTGCTTTGCCTTGTAGGCGTCTGACATTTCCTTGGCGTAGCCGCCTGCGGTCTCGGCCTGCTTGAATTCCTCGTCCTCGACGGCGACGAATTTCGCGCCGAGCGACTCGACCTGTTCCTTGGTCGCCGGGCGGACGTCGGTTGCGGTGACGACGGCGCCGAGGCGCCGCCCTGTGGCGATCGCCTGGAGGCCCGCCACGCCGACGCCCATCACGAACAGCTTCGCCGCCGGAACGGTGCCGGCCGGCGTCATCATCATCGGCAGAGCCCGCCCGTATTCGCCGGCGGCGTCGACGACGGCGCGGTAACCGGCGAGATTCGCCTGGCTGGAAAGAACGTCCATCACCTGCGCGCGGGTGATGCGCGGCATCAGCTCCATCGCGAAGGCCGATACGCCCGCCTTCGCCATCGCTTCGACCGCGTCCTGATGGCCGTACGGATCCATGGTCGCGACGACCAGCGCGCCGTTCCTGACCAGGCCAAGCTCGTTTCGCTCGGCCGGCGCACCTTGAGCACGACATCCGCGCCGAGCGCCTCCGCCGCGGAGACGATCCGAGCGCCCGCCGTCTCATAGTCCGCGTCGACCACGCCGGCTTTGAGCCCCGCGCCGCGCTCGACCGCGACCTCCGCGCCAAGGGCGATGAATTTCTTGACCGTCTCGGGGGTCGCGGCAACGCGCGTCTCCGCGGGGTCCGTTTCCGCGGCCACTCCTATCAGCATGAGACTTTCCCCAAAGAACCGTCGACGACTGGGCTCCGGCCGTCCTTGACCAGTTTTGCTCCAGCGAAGGCTCGGCCGATTGCGCAGCGCGGCAATCCCATAGAACATCGCTCGCTCAGCCGCAACGCGCCAAAAGTGTCAGACGGCGCGCGCGCCGAAAGGCCTGGCGCGATTCATGAGCGCGGCCCGTCGACGGCCGTTCTCCTCAGGAGAGCGCGGTGGCGACCGCGTCGCATATATCGAATATTCAGGCGCGGGCGACGGCCTCGATCGGGCGATCGCTGGCTTTGTCCCGGGATTCGAGCGTTTCGAACTTGAGCAGCTCCGCCTGGGCTTCTTCCTGCGCGGCTTTCGCCTCTTCAATCTGAACGGCGAGTTCGGAAATCGAACTCTTGAGGTTGTCGCGGCGAACCGACGCTGCGCGGGCATAGGTCGGATAGGCGAAATGGCGCGGATCGCTGATGCCTGCGCGCTTTTCTTCGTTGGCGATTTCCCGGTCGAGTTCGGCCGACATACGGGTGAACTCCCCAAGCATCGTCTCGATCTGCCGGACGCGACGGCGCTTTTCTTCGAGCTGGAAGCGCTTCAGGCGAATCAACGTGTCCCGCGACTTCATTCGAGGATGCTCCTTTCAACAACCTACGCGGGAGGGCGTCGTCAGCCCTCGAACTTCGATCACCACGAGACGGTCCGAGAATGAAGAAGGAAGGTTTCTCCTTTGTTACCGTTTCCGCGCGGAAGGGAGTTTCGAAAGCGACCAGGAGAAGGACGCTCCGACGCTTGAGTTGATGCGATCGGGTTGGGACCGCGCGTTGCGCGTTAGCACTTCATTTACGCGGATCATTAACAATCAAGGCGGATCGTGGCGTCCAGCGCCAAAATTCGCGCTGGATATCTGCGGGACGACGATGGCGTCGGTTATCGCGAGATCTGTCGAGTCCTATGAATCGGTTGCGTCAGTTGCTTAAATTCTTACATGAAAAATAGACAGCGAAGAAAATGGCTAAATATCATCAACTTAGATCCGTGACCCAGGGTCACGGGGGTTTACTTGCGCGAAGGAATCAGGATTTGTTAACCAATGGCCGCCACTGTTTGTTTCGAATCAGTCCGGGTCCGATCCGGCCACACGCGGCGGGGTTGGGTGTGAAGGCGACGTACACAACCGCGGTCACGAGGCAGAAGGCCAGGCGGGGAGCCTAACATGCGGGTACTATTGATCGAGGACGATGCGGCGACCGCGCAAAGCATTGAGCTGATGTTGAAGTCGGAGAACTTCAACGTATATGCGACCGACCTTGGCGAGGAGGGTATCGACCTCGGGAAGCTCTATGATTACGATATTATCCTGCTCGACCTGAACTTGCCGGACATGTCGGGCTACGAGGTGCTTCGCTCGCTGCGCGTCACCAAGATCAAAACGCCGATCCTCATTCTGTCGGGAATGGCCGGCATCGAGGACAAGGTCAAAGGGCTCGGCCATGGCGCCGACGACTACTTGACCAAACCCTTCCACAAGGACGAACTGATCGCTCGCATCCACGCCATCGTGCGACGATCGAAGGGGCACGCCCAGTCGGTCATCATCACCGGGGATCTCGTCGTCAATCTCGATCAGAAGACGGTCGAAGTCGACAGCGCACGCGTGCATCTGACCGGCAAGGAATATCAGATGCTCGAGCTGCTCTCGCTGCGCAAGGGGACGACGCTCACCAAGGAAATGTTCCTCAACCACCTCTACGGGGGAATGGACGAGCCGGAGCTAAAGATCATCGACGTCTTCATATGCAAGCTGCGCAAGAAGCTCGCGATGGCCTCCAACGGACGCAATTACATCGAGACGGTCTGGGGTCGCGGCTATGTTCTGCGCGAGCCGTCGCCTGCCGACGAGCGCATCACCGCCTGATGGCCGCGAGGCCACTCAAGCTATGTCTTTTTGCGTTGGACGGCGTGCCGCCTGCCGTCTACCTCGGCAGGGTCGTCGCTCCCGTTAAGAATTCATCGATCGCCGCGGCGCACTGACGGCCCTCGCGGATCGCCCAGACGACGAGCGACTGGCCACGGCGCATGTCGCCGCAGGCAAAGACCTTGGCGAGCGACGCGGCGTAGCGGTTCGTGTCGGCGGCTACGTTGCCGCGGCCGTCGAGCGTCACCCCGAGTTCGCTGAGCATTCCCTCCTTGACCGGCGACACGAAGCCCATCGCCAAGAGAACCAGATCGGCCTTCAGCGTGAAATCCGTTCCCGCGATCGGCTTCATCTTCTCGTCGACGCGAACACACTTCAGGCCGGTCAGGACGCCGTTCTCGCCCTCGAACGCCGTTGTCATCACGGCGAAGTCGCGCTCGGCGCCTTCCTCATGGCTTGACGACGTTCGCAGCTTCAGGGGCCAGTTCGGCCAAGTCAGGAGTTTGTCCTCCGCCTTGGGCGGCATCGGCAGGATTTCCAGCTGGGTCACCCTGAGGGCGCCCTGGCGAATCGATGTTCCGATGCAGTCCGAGCCGGTGTCGCCGCCGCCGATCACCACCACATGCTTGCCGCCGGCGAGGATCGCCTCGTTCGTGCTGAGCGGCTCGCCCGAGACCCGCCGGTTCTGTTGCGGAAGAAAATCCATGGCGAAATGAATGCCGGCCAGGTCGCGGCCCGGCGCCGGCAGATCGCGCGACGCCTCGGCGCCTCCGGCCAGCGCGATCGCGTCATAGCCCTCTACGAGGCCCCGGGCGCTCTCGGTTACGCCCACATGGGCATTGTAGTGAAAGACCACGCCCTCGGCGGTCATTTGCTCGACGCGACGATCGACATGGCGCTTCTCGAGCTTGAAGTCGGGTATGCCGTAGCGGAGGAGCCCGCCCGCCTTGGCGTTTTTTTCATAGAGGTGAACCTCATGGCCGGCGCGGGCGAGCTGCTGGGCGCAGGCGAGGCCGGCAGGACCGGAGCCGACGACGGCGACTTTCTTGCCGCTCGTGATCGCGGGCGGCTCCGGCGTGATCCAGCCCTCCGCGAAGGCTCGGTCGATGATCGCGCATTCGATCGTCTTGATTGTCACCGGAACATCTTGAATGTTGAGCGTGCAGGAGGCTTCACATGGGGCCGGGCACACTCGGCCGGTGAATTCGGGGAAGTTGTTGGTCGAGAGCAGATTGCGGGCGGCCTCGAGCCAGTCGCCGCGGTAGACGAGGTCGTTCCAGTCAGGAATCTGGTTGTTGACCGGGCAGCCGTTGTGGCAATACGGGATGCCGCAGTTCATGCAGCGCGCCGCCTGATTGCGGGTCGCCTCCTCGCTCAAGGGGAGAACGAACTCCCGATAATGGCGAATCCGGTCCGAGGCCGGGGCGTAGCGCCGGTCTGTCCGATCGATTTCCAAAAAGCCCGTCACCTTGCCCATGCTCATTCCTTCCCCTGTCCCGCGAGGGCCAGGGCAGGGGGTGAAGGCGCGCTCGGCGCTTCCGGTCCCCCCGTACTTGACTTCGCCATAAGGTCCTAGCGCCCCCGCCCGCAGCTCACTCCCCGGCCGCCAGCATCGCCTGTCCGTTCTGCGCCGCCAGCTCTGCGAGCGCGCGCCGATACTCGACTGGCATCACCTTGCGGAACTTTGGCAGATACGCCTCCCAGTTCTCCAGAATACGTCGGGCGCGCGCCGACTCGGTCGCGCGGGCGTGGTTGACGATGAGCTGGCGAAGCCGCTCGGCGTCGAAGCGGCTCATGTCACGCATCACGTCGACCCGCCCATGCGCCTGGAGGTCGCCGCCCGAGTGGAGATGGCGCACCATGACCTCTTCCTCGGCGGCGAGCGGTTCGAGCTCGACCATCGCCATGTTACAGCGCTGGGCGAAGGTCCCGGCCTCGTCGAGCACATAGGCGATGCCGCCGGACATCCCGGCCGCAAAATTGCGACCGGTCTCGCCGATCACCACGACGACGCCGCCCGTCATGTACTCGCAACCGTGGTCGCCGGCGCCCTCGACCACCGCGATCGCGCCGGAGTTGCGCACGGCGAAGCGCTCGCCGGCCACGCCACGGAAATAGCATTCTCCGGCGATGGCGCCGTACAGCGCGGTGTTGCCGATGATGATCGACTCCTCGGGCTTCAGCTGCGCGGCTTCGCGCGGCGGATACACGGCGATGCGCCCGCCCGACAAGCCCTTGCCGACGTAGTCGTTGGCGTCGCCTTCGAGCTCGAGGGTCACGCCTTTGGCCAGGAAGGCGCCGAAGCTCTGGCCGGCCGTCCCCTTGAACTTGATGTGGATCGCCTCGTCACGCAGCCCGGCGTGACCGTAGCGTTTAGCGATCACGCCCGACAGCATCGCGCCGGTCGAACGATCCGAATTTCGAATTGGGAGGTCCAAACGCACATGCTTGCCACGTTCGACCGCCTCCCTCGTCTCGGCGATAAGGCGACGGTCGAGCACGTGGTCGAGCCCATGATCCTGGTCAATGCTGCGATAAATCGTGTCGCCGGGCCAGGGCTTGGGCTTGTGGAACAGCTTCGAAAAATCGAGACCTTGCGCCTTGGCGTGCTCGACGAGCCTGGCTTTGTCGAGCATCTGACTTTGCCCGATCATCTCGTCGAACCTGCGATAGCCGAGCAACGCCATCAGCTCGCGCACCTCGTCGGCGACGAAGAAGAAGAAGTTGATGACGTGCTCCGGCTTGCCGACGAAGCGCTTGCGCAGCACCGGGTCCTGCGTCGCCACCCCGACCGGGCAGGTGTTCAGATGGCACTTGCGCATCATGATGCATCCGGCGGCGATCAGCGGGGCCGTGGCGAAGCCAAACTCGTCTGCGCCCAGCAACGCGCCGATTACGACGTCGCGGCCGGTTCGCAAGCCGCCATCGACTTGTACCGCGATACGCGACCTCAGTCCGTTCAACACCAGGGTCTGGTGCGTCTCGGCGAGGCCGATCTCCCATGGCGAGCCGGCGTGCTTGATCGAGGTCAGGGGCGACGCGCCGGTGCCTCCTTCGAATCCGGAGATCGTGACGTGGTCGGCCTTGCACTTGGCAACGCCCGCCGCGACCGTCCCGACGCCGACCTCGGAGACGAGTTTCACCGAAACCTTCGCCTCGGGGTTCACATTCTTCAGATCGTAAACCAGCTGCTTCAAGTCCTCGATCGAATAGATGTCATGGTGCGGCGGCGGCGAGATGAGGCCGACGCCCTGCGTCGAGTGGCGCACCTTGGCGATGACCGCGTCGACCTTGTGGCCGGGCAGCTGCCCGCCCTCGCCGGGTTTGGCGCCCTGCGCCATCTTGATCTGCATCATGTCGGAGTTGACGAGATATTCCGTCGTCACACCGAAACGGCCGGAGGCGACCTGCTTGATCGCGCTGCGCATCGAATTGCCGTTCGCCATCCGCTTGAAGCGGTCGGTTTCCTCGCCGCCCTCGCCGGTGTTCGACTTGCCGCCGATCCGGTTCATCGCAATGGCGAGCGTCGTGTGCGCTTCGCGCGAAATCGAGCCAAACGACATCGCTCCGGTCGAGAAGCGCTTGACGATCTCCGCCGCCGGCTCAACCTCGTCGAGCGGCAAGGGCGCACGCCCCTCGGTTTCCGCGGTTTTGATGAGGAACAGGCCGCGGATGGTCAAAAGCTGCTCGCTCTGTTCATTGAGCGTCTTGGAAAAGGCGCTGAAGCGGTCGCGCGCGTTGCCTCGGACAGCGTGCTGGAGGAGCGAGACCGTCTGCGGCGTCCAGTTGTGGGCTTCGCCGCGTATGCGATATGCGTATTCGCCGCCGACCTCCAGAGACGTGCGGAGCACGGGGAAATCACCGAACGCCTCCAGGTGACGACGCCGCGTCTCTTCGGCGATTTCGGCGAGCCCTGCGCCCTCGATCGACGTGGCCGTGCCGAAGAAGAACTCGTCGACGAACATCTTGGAAAGGCCGACAACGTCGAAGATCTGCGCCCCGCAATAGGACTGGTAGGTCGAAATGCCCATCTTCGACATGACCTTCAACAGGCCCTTGTCGACCGACTTGATGAAGCGCTTGATCACCTCGTAGCTCGAAATCGGCTCAGGTAGATCCTTGGCCATCGCCGACAGCGTCTCAAAGGCGAGATAGGGATTGATCGCTTCTGCGCCGTAACCCGCGAGGCAGGCGAAGTGGTGGATTTCGCGCGCTTCGCCGGTTTCGACGACGAGCCCGACCGAGGTGCGCAGCCCCTTGCGAATGAGGTGATGGTGCACCGCCGCTGTCGCGAGGAGCGCGGGGATCGGAATGCGGTCCGCGCCGACCATGCGGTCGGAAAGGATGATGATGTTGTAGCGGCCATGGACGGCGGCTTCCGCGCGATCGCACAGCCGCTTGAGCGCCTCGTCCATCCCCGGCGCGCCCTTCTCCACCGCGTAGGTGATGTCGAGCGTCTTCGTGTCGAACGAATCCTCGAAGTGACCGATGCAACGGATCTTTTCGAGGTCCTCGTTGGTTAGGATCGGCTGGCGCACTTCGAGGCGCTTGTGCCGCGCAGTGCCTTCGAGGTCGAGGAGGTTCGGCCGCGGTCCGATGAACGAAACGAGGCTCATGACGAGCTCTTCGCGGATCGGATCGATCGGCGGGTTGGTCACCTGCGCGAAGTTCTGCTTGAAGTAGGTGTACAGAAGCTTCGACTTGGATGAGAGCGCCGAAATCGGCGTGTCCGTGCCCATCGAGCCGACCGCCTCCTGACCTGTCGTCGCCATGGGCGTGAGGAGGAAGGCGAGGTCTTCCTGCGTGTAGCCGAAAGCCTGCTGGCGGTCGAGCAGCGAAACGTCGGCGCGCGAGGCGCGGGGTTCGACCGGATTGAGCTCTTCGAGGACGATCTGGGTCTTCTTGAGCCACGAATTGTAGGGGTGAGCGCGCGAAAGCGTCTGCTTGATCTCGGCGTCCGACACGATGCGGTGCTCGTGAAGGTCGACAAGGAGCATCTTGCCTGGCTGCAGGCGCCACTTGGCGATGATTTTCTCCTCCGGCACGGGCAGCACGCCCATCTCGGAGGCGAGCACGACAAGATCGTCGTCGGTGACGAAATAGCGGGCCGGACGAAGTCCGTTGCGGTCGAGCGTCGCGCCAATCTGGCGCCCGTCGGTGAACGCCACAGCCGCCGGGCCGTCCCATGGCTCCATCAGCGCGGCATGATATTCGTAGAAGGCGCGCCGCTCCTCGTCCATCAGCGGGTTGCCGGCCCAGGCCTCCGGTATGAGCATCATCATCGCGTGGACCAGCGAGTAGCCGCCCTGAACCAGAAATTCGAGCGCGTTGTCGAAGCAGGCGGTGTCCGACTGGCCTTCGTACGAGATCGGCCAAAGCTTCGAGATGTCGTTGCCGAACAGCTCGGAATCGACGCTCGCCTGTCGCGCCGCCATCCAGTTGACGTTGCCGCGCAACGTGTTGATCTCGCCGTTGTGCGCCACCATCCGATAGGGGTGCGCAAGGCGCCAGGACGGGAAGGTGTTGGTCGCGAAGCGCTGGTGGACGAGCGCCAGCGCAGTCTCGTAGCGCGGGTCAAGAAGGTCGCGGTAGTAGGGCGCGAGCTGACGGACCAGGACCATGCCCTTATAGACAATGGTGCGGGCCGACATCGACACCGGATAATATTCCGCGAGCTGCTGGCTGCCGGCCGCATAAATGCGGTTCGAAACGACCTTGCGGATGATGAAGAGCCGGCGCTCGAAGTCGTCTTCGCTCGCGAGATTTGCCGCGCGGCCGACGAAGATCTGCTGCATCACCGGTTCGACAGCCTTCACGCGGTCGCCGAGGCTGGAATTGTCGACCGGGACATCGCGCCAGCCGAGCACAGCCTGGCCCTCGGCCGCGACCACCTCTTCGACGATGTCGCGCACCTGCTTGCGCGCCTGGCTGTCTCGCGGCATGAAGAACTGGCCGATTGCGTAGTGGCCCGGTTCAGGCAGCCTGAAGCCGAGCTTGGCGCACTCCGGCGCGAAGAACCCGTGCGGGATCTGCGTCAGGACACCGCAACCGTCGCCGAGCGTGGGATCAGCTCCAACCGCACCGCGATGGTCGAGATTGACCAGAATTTGCAGGCCCTTCTCGAGGATGTCGTGAGATTTTCGGTTCTTCATGTCGGCGACGAAACCGACGCCGCAGGAATTGTGCTCTTTCGCGGGATCGTAGAGTCCCTGGGCCCGGGGGGTCAGCGGATCGGCCCCGCGAGGAACGGTTACGCTCGCCGGGTTGGCCAGGCTTTCCTTCGGCTGGGTTTCGGCGTTCATCTCTCGACTCCCCCGACAGTCGGGTTCCTTAGGCGACTGTCATTCCAACTTTTGACGGCATTATCATGGACAAGAACGCTGCGCCGCGCGCAGCCGACGAGGCGTCACGCTTCGGATTTCTTTCGATCCGTTTTGGTCGTCCGATACGACAACGCCGGACCTCGTCCATCTGCTCGCTGCGAAGCGCGTCGTTCGCGAATGGTCAGCAAATCTGTCCTATGCTAAATCCATGCCAGAAATGAAGGCGCGGCACAAGCGGGAGCAGGGCGAATCTTGGCCAGGAGTTCGAGGTCGCCGGAACAATTGCCAAGGCGCCGCAACTTGAGGCAGCTTCGCCATCGAGACGCGCAGTTCGCGAAAGAGCGGCCGAACCAAAGAGGCATGGATGAACTTCGCGAGCGACAATGGCGCGGGCGCGGCGCCGGAAATTCTGGAGGCGATCGCGGCCTCGTCGCGAGTCAACGCACCGGCCTACGGCGCCGACGACTACACCAAGCGGGCGACGGCGATGCTCAGCGAGGTCTTCGAGACGAAGACCGAGGCCTTCCTCGTGGCGACGGGAACGGCGGCGAACGCCCTTGCCCTGGCCTCGCTCGCAAAGCCGTTCGAGGCCGTTTTCTGCCACGAAGAAGCGCACATCCATGACGACGAGTGCGGCGGCCCGGAATTCTTCACCGGCGGGGCGAAGCTGGTCGGGATCGCTGGGATGGGTGGCAAGATAACGCCGGAGGCCCTGCGCGAGACGCTCGGCCGGTTCCCCCGCGGCTTGGCCAAGTCGTCCCAGCCCGGCGCGCTGTCCCTGTCCCAGGCGACGGAAGCGGGAACAACTTACCGTATCAGCGAGATCGCGGAACTCTGCGCAATCGCGCACGCCGCGGGGATCGGCGCGCATATGGATGGCGCGCGCTTCGCCAACGCGCTCGCGGCGAGCGGGGCCTCGCCGGCCGAAATGACGTGGCGCGCCGGGATCGACGCGCTCTCCTTCGGCGCGACGAAAAACGGCGCCCTCGCCTGCGAAGCGGTCGTCTTCTTCGATGCGGCCCGCGCGACGAACTTCGCTTATTTGCGAAAGCGCGGCGGACACACTCTATCGAAGGGGCGGTTCCTCGGCGCTCAGATGGAGGCCTATCTCAAGGACGGCTTGTGGCTCAGTCTCGCGGAGCGGGCCAACGCGGCGGCTCGGCGGCTAAGCGCCGAGGCTCGCGCAGGCGCCTGGCGTGCGACTTGCGTGGCCGACCGAAGCCAACGAGGTCTTTGTCATTGCGCCGACGGCGACGGTCAGCGCCTGGCGCGCCGGCGGCGCTGCATTTCATGAATGGAGCACGCGGTCGATGCCGAGCGCACGCGCGCCTCGCGCCGGCGAGGCGCTGGTGCGGCTGGTGACCTCATTCGAGACGAGCCCCGATGAAATCGACCGGCTTCTCGCGCTTTGCCATCACCCCGAGCGCGCGTACACGGCAGCGCCGTGATCGCGCCGTATTTGGCGCAAAGAAGGCGCTGCAAAGGGGGATTTCGGAGCGGTCATTATGGATGGGATTGGCGAGCGCCTGAGACATCTTGCGACGCGCGCGGCGTTCGCCGCGGGAATGGCCTTCGCGCTCGTCCCCCCGGCCCAGGCGCAGTGGGCTCCGCCTTTCGGGGCCGCGCCGCCGAGCGAAATCGTCGAAAGGCTGCGGGCGGCGGGATATGTCCTGATCCATCCGCTGGAACGCAGGGAAACGGTCTATCTCGCCGACGTATCCGGCGGGCCAGGCGGTCGCGAGCGGCTCGTCATCGACGCCTGGAGCGGAGAGATCCTTCAGCGGTTCGCCGAACGGCGCGGGCAATTCGTGCCTGAGGGAGGCGAATTCAGCGGGCCGCCTCCGCTCGGGCCGCCTCCGATACGCGATTTCCGCGAGGGAAACTTCAACTATGGACCGGGAGGACCGTCCGACGGCATGCAAGCGCCGCCGCGGGCCAGGGCCAAGCCGAGGCCGGCCGCGACCGCCCGCAAGGCGGTCGAACCCAAGCCGGAGAGGCCCGCCGCCGCAGCCCGAACCGCAAAATGCCGGGACCCCCAGTCCGAACGCGGGCCAGCCTGGAGCAACGGAACCTTCATCCCCGAACGCCGCATCCGAGCCCGCAAAAGAAACCCCGCCGAAGCCCGCCCGCCGCTGCGGCCGGGAGCCCGGCGAATGCGCCAACGAGCTCGGCGCCTGCCAACCCTGCGCCTGCGTCCGCGCAGATCCCGGGCGAGAAGAAAGTCAACGACGTTCCGGTCAACCCGCTGAATTGAGGCAAGCGAAAGGGCGCCCTTCGGGCGCCCCTTCAAACGCGCCTCGCAGCTCCCTTACGCGGCCTGCTTGGCGGCCGGAGCCTCGAAGACCGTCTTACCCGAGCCGATCGGAATGGTCCGGGGCTTCTGCGCCTCCGGAACCTCGCGGACCAGATCGATGTGGAGCAACCCGTTCTCGCAGGTTGCGCCTGTCGCCACGACGTGGTCGGCCAACTGGAAGCGGCGCTCGAACGCCCGAGCGGCGATCCCCTGATAGAGGACGTCGCGCTTCTCGTCCTTGCCGTTCGACTCTTTCGAGCCGCGGACGGTCAGTGTGTTTTCGCGGGTCTCGAGCGAGAGCTCTTTCTCGGCGAATCCGGCGACCGCGAGCGTGATCCGATAGGCGTTCTCGCCGGTGCGTTCGATGTTGTAGGGCGGATAGGTCGGAGCGTTCTGCTCCGCGCCGACGGCCTTGTCGAGCATCGCGAGCAGACGATCGAATCCGACGGTCGAACGATAGAATGGCGCAAGATCATAGTTCAGCATGTTCACATCCTCTTCACTGAGCGATATGGCGGAGAACGCCCCGTTTGGCTGCGCTCGCCGCTGCGGGTCCACCTGGACCCCGCACTGACTCATCTGGTGCAGAAAAGCCGCAATTCAAGAGCGCCCGCTTCGCCACAAAAACTGCAATGTCTGCGGCCATAGGCGCAATTGCGCGGACGCGAGTTGCTCGCTATAGCGCAATCACGGAGGAGGCTCAGGTCTCCGGTACATGGGGTGTGCAATCGCATGATGAAGTCCCTAGTGGCCGCGGCCATCGGTGCGGCGGCAATGTGTCTGTCCCTGGCGGCGTTTGCCGGGCCGTCCGGTCCCCAATCAGACGAAGACAAGACGCCGAAGCCGCTGCCGCCGCTGCAGAAGAACTTTCCGCTGGACCAGACGTGGTCGCTGCGCGAGCTCAACGGCAAGCCGGTTCCGTCCGGGCTCGACGCGAGCCTGAAGATCGACGGAACGCTGCGCGGCTCCGGCTACACCGGCTGCAATTCGTGGTCGGCGACCCTTTATCCGGTCAAGGACCAGCATCTGCTGGTCGGGCCGTTCGCGTTGACGAAGAAACAGTGCCCCAAGGACGTCATGGCGATCGAGTTCGGCTTCCTGTCGAGCCTGCTGGCGAAGCCCACATGGGACCTGGTCAACGGCGATCTGGTGATCAAGGGACCGCGAGGCTCGATGCGGCTCGTCCGGTCGCTCTGACGTTCTCCGGCGGGATTGCCAAAGCACCGTCGCTCGCCTGGATGATGAAAACTTAATCCGGGCGGGCGAGCGCGAGGCGTTCTCCAGGCCAAAAAGGGCCGGCGCCGGCGCCAACCGGATGCGGCACCGGCCGCATGGCTATGCCAACTCGTCGCAAGTGCCCGTTGTCGTTTTGAGCCTTTTCAAGGGATTAGAGCGAAAGTGGCAAAGTGGCCATCGTTTATTGCGCTTCCGGCGAATTCGGCCGCCGCTTCGCGGGAAAGGCTGTCCTGCCCGCAAGAACAAACATAGCACGAAACACCGCTTACCGCCAAGGATTTTCACATCGCTGAAGAGCGCAACGGACACGGGCGCCGGAGAGGCGCCGCGACGGCGCCGATGGCATTGCGGACAGAGGCCGCAGGCGCTCTCCAAGTGTAGCGTCGGTGGGAACAACACGGGCTTGATTTTGCAGAACAGGGACCGTCTGCCCTGGAACAGGGAGCGTTTGGTGAACCCGCTGCAAGGGGCATGCTCGGACGCCCGGTGGCGCCGATGGTCGCGGGCGGCGACAGCGTCGGAAGGGCTCGCCAGTGCCAGGGCCCGATCGTCTCTTAAGCGACGCCGGCGGGGCTCGCGACGCTCGCCGGCTTGCCTTCATGCGGCTGGAAGGCGAGGCGGCGCTTGTGGAAGGCGTTCAAGGTCGAGCGATGCCCGATCGACACCAGCGTCGTCTTCGGCAGCGTCTTGGCGATCGCCCGGTAAAGATCAGCTTCGCTCTCCTCGTCGAGCGAGGCGGTGGCCTCGTCGAGAAACAGCCAGTCCGGCTTCGACAGCAGAGCGCGCGCGACCCCGAGACGCTGTTGCTCGCCGCCCGATAGCCGCATCTGCCAGTTGTCGCTGTCGTCGAGACGGTCGGCGAGTTCCGGGAGACCGACCTTGATCAGCGTGTCCCTCAACTGCGCGTCGGAAAAGTTGGCGGTCGCGGCGGGATAGGCGAGCGCATCGCGTAACGGCCCGATAGGGAGATAGGGCCGCTGGGGCAACAGCATCAGCTTGGCGTAAGCGGGTTGCTGGATTTCGCCCGAGCCGAACGGCCATAGGCCGGCGATGGCGCGAAAGAACGTCGACTTGCCGACGCCCGAGGGGCCGACGACCAGGGTCGGCTCCTGCGGAATGAGCGCCAGGTCGCCGACGTGGGCGAGCTTGCGCCCGTCGGGCAGCGCCAGATCGAGATCGGGGATGGACAGGACCGGACCCTCGGCGGCTTTGGTGACGATGCGCGGCGTCCTGGCTTCTGCGGCGCGGGTGCGGGCGAAGGCCTCCTCGAATGAGGTCAGGCGCTGGATCGTCGCGCTGAAGCTGGCGAGTCCGGTATATTGATTGACGAAGAAGTTCATGGCGGTGTTGACGTTGCTGAAGGCGTCCGCCGACTGGCTGAACGTCCCGAAGTCGACCTTTTTGACCACGAAGTAGAACGGCGCGACCACCACATAGGGAATGATCGCCGTTATCTGGGTGTAGAACTGGAGGAAGGAGTTCAGCATCGTCCGTACGCGGATGATCCGCTGGACCGTGACGAAGACGTCGTTGAACACCCGGCCGGCGCGGTCGATCTCGCGTTGCTCGCCCTTGAGGAGGGCGATCTGCTCGCCAAACTCGCGGATGCGCGCCAGATCGAAACGGAAGTTCGCCTCGACCGCCTGCTGGCGGAACATCAGCCGCGACAGGGAATGGCCGATGAGCTGCATCATGCCGGTGGCGAAGAAGGCGTAGAGGATCGCGACCCAGAACAGGAATCCGGGGATCGGAACGCCGAGCACCGAGATGTCCATGTTGCGCGAGAATTTCCCAGAGGATGATCGAAAACGCCACGAGGTTCGTCGCGGTGGTCATCGCCTGGATCGTGTAGTTGTAGATGCCCGCGTTCATGTAGGCGCCGACGCCGCCGGCGCCGCTGATGAAGCCGCCGATGTCCTCGGAGATGCGCTGGTCCGGGTTGTCGGTCTGGCCGCCGGCGAGGGCGAGCTTGTAATGCATCGAATGCAACAGCCAGCGCGACGTGTAGGACGCCGTCATCCAGCGCCGCCATTGCAGGACGAAATTCAGCGCCACGTAGAACTCGACGAGGAACGCCAGGATCGAGATCGTGACCAGCGGAACGAACACCCAGAGCAACTGCTGCCAGAACGCGGCCTGGTGGACGGCGTCCGGAATCTGGATGGCGTTGCCGAACGCCCGGTAGAAGAAATTGAGCCGGACGCCGAGCGCGACCTGAAATTGATTGATGAGGATCAGGAAGAAGATGTTGATCCGCGCATAGAGGCTCTGGCGCAGGGCCATCGGCGGCAGCGGCCAGGGGCGGATAGAGATCGGAGTCCGTGCGTCGAAGAACGGGTCGGTAAGCGCCACCATCCGGCGCACGAAGGGAAAGTGCGAAATGCCGAAGATGGCGACGCCGAACAGCGCGGTCGCAAGCGGCAGGTAACGGGGAAGGGAATAGTCCGCGTAGGCTTCCGGCCAGTAGCCGAGCAGCGAGACGATGTCGGCCAATCCGAACAGGATCGTCTCGAACGCGAACAGATCCGCCAGGATCGTCAGGAAAGTCGACATCATCCACCTCGGCTGCGAGGCGAACGCTCCAACGGCCGAGGCGAAGCCGACGACCAGCATCATCCCGTCCTCCTTGTACGCTCCGACCGCGAGCGCGAGGACGGCGAAAACGGCGAGGCTCAACATGCGCATGGGCGGGATCACCTGAGCGGTCCGGGATTCGGGAGAGGGCGCACTAGCAGACGGATGCGGGCTTTAGAAGGGCGGGCGGGGGCGCCCGAGGATGAAATGTTGGCAAGGTTTGGCGGCGGCCGGAGGGCGGACGATCGGGCCGCGCCTCCCTCTGATGAACAATTGGGTCCGCGGCGACGGGCCGGAAGCCGTCGTTTGAGGGCAGCCTCGGGCCGCCTCCTCCTGACTCGAAACGCTCTCCGCCAAAACGTGTGAGTCTTCCATCGGCTTTGTGCTATTCTGCAGCTCGCGTGAGGGCGCGCCATGCCGGGAACAAGGAAACTTGCGGCAATTCTGGTGGCCGACGTGGTCGGCTACAGCCGGCTCGCCGGCGCCGATGAGGAGCGAACGCTTGCGCGCCTGCGGGGCTTGCGCAGCGACCTCATTGACCCGGCGATCGATGCGCATCACGGGCGCATCGTCAAGCGCACCGGCGACGGCAGCCTCATCGAGTTCCGCAGCGTGGTCGACGCGGTGCGCTGCGCGATCGAGGTGCAGAACGGTCTCGTCGAGCGCAACGCCGGCGTGCCGCCAGACCGCCGCATCGAATTCCGCATCGGCGTCCATCTCGGCGACGTGGTCGAGGAGGCGGACGGCGATCTGATGGGCGACGGCGTCAATATCGCCGCGCGGCTCGAAGTGTCTGGTCCGAAAGTTGTTAAGTTGCATGAATCGGTTGTGATTCAAGGAAGGCGGACCGAATCGGGGGGCCGCCGATGTGGACGAACGAGAACCGAGCGAAATACAAGCGGGATCATTTGCGATACCCGAGCGACCTGACGGATGAGGAGTGGGCGCATGTCGAACCGCTCATTCCTCCGGCAAGGAGGGGAGGCCGCAAACGGGAGACGAACATGCGAGAGGCGCTCAACGCCTTCATGTACGTGCTGAGCACGGGATGCCAATGGCGTTACCTTCTCAAAGATTTTCCGCCCCGCAGCACCGTCTATCGATACTTCTGCGATTGGGGCATTGATGGCGTGCTGGATCGGATCCATGACACGCTCTACGAAAAGTGTCGTGAGCAGGCCGAACGTGAGGCCAGCCCAACCGCCGCAATCATCGACAGCCAGAGCGTGAGAAGCGCGGAAAAAGGGGGGCCTCGATCGATCCGCACGGGTTCGATGCAGGAAAGAAGATCAAGGGCAAGAAGCGTCATTTTCTCGTCGACACCCAAGGGCTGCTGATGCAGGCCATCGTTCATTCCGCCGACGTCCAGGACCGCGACGGCGGCGTTTTGTTGCTGACGACGCTGCTTGGCCGGTTCCCTTATCTCGAAAAACTGTTCGCCGACGGCGCCTATCAAGGGCCGATCTTCGCCCAAGCGGTCGCCAAAATCCTGTCTCGGGTCAAAATCGAGATCGTCAAACGATCCGATCAGGCGAAGGGCTTCGTCACGCTGCCCAAGCGCTGGATCGTCGAGCGAACGATCGCCTGGCTCAACCGCTGCCGAAGACTGGCCAAGGACTGGGAGAACCTCAACGTCACAGCCCTCACATTCCTTCGTTTCGCCTCCATCCGCCTCATGTTGCGAAGGCTCTGCAATCCCGCATGAACTTTCGAGTCGAACTCGAAGGCATCTGTGCGCCTGGTGCGATCTGCCTGTCTGAGGACGCCTATCGGCAGGTGAAGGGGCGGCTCGATCTCGCGGTCAGCGATCTCGGCCCGAGGCAACTGAAGAACATCGCCGAGCCGGTCCGCGTCTATTCGCTAGACGTCGGCGCGCCGCCCAGTCGCGAAGCCCGCGCCGCCCCTAGCGCCCGAAAAATCGGCCCCGCCGCGCCTCTCGATGGTCGTCTTGCCGTTCGCCAATATCGGAGGCGACGCGGAGCAGGAGCATTTCGTCGATGGGGTCACGGAGAGCCTCACGACCGACCTGTCGCGGATACGCGGCGCCGTTCGTGATCGGGCGCAACACCGCCTTCACCTACAAGGGCAAAGCCGTCGATCTGAAGCAGATCGGGCGCGAGTTGAACGTCCGCTATGTCCTCGAGGGCAGCGTCCAGCGCGGCGGAAACCGCATGCGCGTCAACGTGCAGCTCATCGACGCCGAAACGGGCAGTCATCTCTGGGCCGAGCGGTTCGACAAGCCGCTGGCCGATCTCTTCGACATGCAGGACGAAATCGTCGCGCGCCTGGCAGGCGCGCTGAACGCCCAGCTCGTCGCCGCCGAGGCGCGACGCGCGGAACAGGCCCCGAACCCCGACTCGATGGACCTCTATTTTCAGGGCTTGGCTTGGCTCAATAAGGGTCTGACCCCTGACAACGTCGCGCAGGCGCGCAGCTTTTTCGACCGCGCGCTCGCCGCCGATCCCGACAATGTCGACGCGCTTGTTGGATCGGCGCACGCGGACGCGGCTCGCGGGCGCAAATTTCTTTTTCCCCGATCCAACGGCGGCCTTCGCGGCGGCCGAAGCGAAGTTGACCAAAGCCTTGTCGTCGGTCCCAGACCATGCGCGCGGCCATATGTTGCTTGGGCTTGTCGACATATTGACCAAGCGCGCTGCACAGGGCATCGCCGAGTGTGAACATGCGTTGGAGCTGGATCGAAATCTCGCCGAGCGCCCATGCCATTATTGGACTTGGTAAGTTTTCATCGGTCGCGCTGAAGAAACGGAGGCTCACATTGGCGAGGCCCTGCGCCTCAGTCCGCGCGATACGTTGGCTTATGTCTGGATGACTTACGCGGGCATAGCGAAGAACCACTCGGCAATTGGGATCAGGCGGTCGCGTGGTTTCGGCGGGCGATCGAGGCCAACCGAAATTACCCGCGGGCACATTTCATGTTGGCGCGCCGCCCTGGCGCAGCTTGGTCGACTTGACGAGGCGCGCTCCGCGGTCAAGGCCGGGCTCGCGCTTGACCCCGGCTTCGCCGTCTCCCGCGCCCGCGCCACTTGGACCGCGAGGTGCGACGACCCGACGTTTCTGGCCCAGCTCGAGCCAGTTTGCGAGGGCCTGCGCAAGGCCGGAGTCCCCGAGCAATGACCGCCGCCCGCCGCCTCGCCGCGATCCTCGCCGCCGACGTGGTCGGCTACTCGCGCCTCATGGGCGAGGACGAGGCGGGGACGGCGCGGGCGGTCGGGAGCATCGCGAGGCGGCGCGGCCGATCGTGGCTGGTCACGGCGGGCGCATCGTCAAGACGACAGGCGACGGCCTGCTGCTGGAGTTTCCCTCCGTCGTCCCCGCCGTCGAATGCGCGATCGCGATCCAGAAGCTGATGGCCGAGCGCAACGCCGCGACGCCGGAGGCGAAGCGCATCGTCTATCGCGTCGGCGTCAACCTCGGCGACGTGCTTGATCGAGGGCGACGACATTCTCGGCGACGGGGTCAACATCGCGGCGCGGCTGGAGGCGATTTGCGAGCCCGGCGGCGTGCTGATCTCGGGCACGGCCTACGACCACGTGCGCGGCAGGATCGACGCGCACTTCGTCGATCTCGGCGAAAAGGACCTGAAAAACATCGCGCGGCCAGTGCGGGTCTATGCGGTCAAACCGGATCGGCAGGCGCTGCGCCCGCCCCGCTCCCCCTCCGGGGCGAACAGGCATGGGCCGCCGCGCCTCTCGATCGTCGTCTTGCCCTTCGCCAATATCGGCGGCGGCCCGGAGCAGGAGCATTTCGTCGACGGGGTCACGGAGAGCCTCACGACCGATCTTTCGCGCATTCGAGGCTCGTTCGTGATCGGGCGCAACACGCGCTTTCACCTACAAGGGCAAGCACGTCGATCTGAAGCAGATCGGGCGCGAGTTGAACGTCCGCTATGTGCTGGAGGGCAGCGTCCAGCGCGGCGGAAACCGCATGCGCGTCAATGTGCAGTTCATCGACGCCGAAACGGGCAATCATCTCTGGGCCGAGCGGTTCGACAAGCCGCTCGCCGATCTCTTCGACATGCAGGACGAAATCGTCGCGCGGCTGGCCGGCGCGCTAAACGCCCAACTCTCGCCGCCGAGGCGCGACGCGCGGAACAGTCGCCGAACCCTGACTCGATGGACCTCTATTTTCAAGGTTTGGCTCGGCTCAACAAGGGTTTCATCCCCGACAATGTGGGGCAAGCGCGCAGCTTCTTCGATCGTGCGCTGTCGACCGGTCCCGACAATGTTGACGCGCTTATTGGATCGGCTCGCGCGGACGCGATCGAGGGCGCATTTTTGTTTGTAAGCGGTCCCAAGGCGGCGTTCGCAATCGGCCGAAGCGAAGTTGACCAAAGCCTTGTCGTCGGTTCCAGATCATGCGCGCGCACATTTGTTGTTGGGAATTGTCGACATATTCACTAGGCGCGCTGCGCAGGGCATCGCCGAATGCGAGCACGCTTTGGCGCTGGATCGAAATCTCGCCCAAGCCCATTCCATTATCGGAAGAGGTAAGATCTTTGTTGGTCGCGCCGAAGAAACGGATGCTCACGTTGCCGAGGCCCTGCGCCTCAGTCCGCGCGATACGCTGGCTTACCTCTGGATGACTATCGCGGGCGTGGCGAAGCTCTACCTCGGCAGCTGGGAGCACGCGGCAGCGTGGTTTCGGCGGGCGATCGAGGCAAACCGAAATTATCCGCAACCACATTTTGTGTTGGGCGCAGCCCTCGCGCAGCTTGGCCGACTGGACGAGGCGCATTCCGCGGTCAAGGCCGGTCTCGCGCTCAACCCGGCCTTCTCCATCTCCCGCGCCCGCACCGGCTGGACGGCGATGAGCGACGACCCGACGTATCTGGCGCAGCTCGAGCCCATTCTCGATGGCCTGCGCAAGGCCGGAGTCCCCGAACAATGACCGCCGCCCGCCGTCTCGCCGCGATCCTCGCCGCCGACGTGGTCGGCTACGCGCGCCTGATGGGCGAGGACGAGGCGGGGACGGCGCGGGCGGTCAGCGAGCGCCGCGAGGCGGCGCGGCCGATCGTTGCGAGCCACAGCGGGCGCATCGTCAAGACGACCGGCGACGGGCTGCTCATGGAGTTTTCCTCCATTGTCGCCGCGGTCGAATGCGCGATCACGATCCAGAAACTTATGGACGAGCGCAACGTGGAGACGCCGGAACCCAAGCGCATCCTCTATCGCCTCGGCGTCAACCTCGGCGACGTGCTGGTCGAGGGCGACGACATTGTCGGCGACGGCGTCAATATCGCGGCGCGACTCGAAGCGCTCTGCGAACCGGGCGGTGTTTTCGTTTCCGCCGCCGCTTATGAACATGTGCGTGGCCGCATCGACGCCCACTTCGTCGACCTCGGCGAGAAGGACTTGAAAAACATCGCGCGGCCCGTGCGAGTCTATGCGGTCAAGACCGGTTCGGAAGACGCGGCGTCTCCGCGGTCCGCCTCCAGACCGAAAACACTGGAGCCGCCCCATCTCTCCATCGTGGTCCTGCCCTTCGCCAACATGTCCGGCGATCCGGGGCAGGACCATTTCGTCGACGGCGTGACCGAGAGCCTGACGACCGACCTGTCGCGCATCAGGGGTTCGTTCGTTATCGCCCGCAATACGGCCTTCACCTACAAGGGCAGGCATGTCGATGTGAAGCGGGTCGGCCGCGAGTTGAACGTTCGTTATGTCCTGGAGGGCGAGCATTCAGCGCAGCTGCGTCCGGATGCGCGTCAGTGTCCAGCTGATCGACGCCGAGAGTGGCAATCACCTTTGGGCGAAGCGGTTCGACAAATCCTCTGCCGACCTGTTCGGCATGCAGGATGAAATCGTCGCAGATCTTGCGAATGCGCTCGGCGCAACTCGTTGCGGCCGAGGCCCGGCGCGCGGAGCGAGCGCCGAACCCTGACTCCCTGGACCTATATTTCCAGGGCATGGCTTGGATGAGCAAAGGCGTCACGCCCGACTACGTCGCGACGGCTCGTCGTCAAGGGGGAAGAGGCGGTCGCCTGGCTGCGCCGGTCTATTGAGATCAATAGAAATGATCCGATGTCGCATTTCTTTTGGCCGCCGCTCTGGCGCGTCTCGGGCGCATCCCCGAAGCGCTGCAATGAACCCGACTTTCACGATCGCCAGAGTTCGCGCCGGCGCGCCGAGCCTTGATCCCGCCAGCATCGCAGCAGGGGAACGTTTCATAGACGGTCTGCGTCAAGCCGGCGTTCCCGAACAATGACCGCCGCCCGCCGTTGCCGGTGGCGCGGATACGTGATGCAATGACGAAATGACCGGTGCTTCACGAAGCCGTCGCGCTCCGTGCGACTCCCCTCATCCGGCGCTTCGCGCCACCTTCTCCTTGCGAGGCGAGAAGCAGGGTCACGGCGCCCTCAGAAGGCTGGCGTCCGCGTGACGAGGCCAGCGTCCGGCGCAAGCTCCCGTATAGGGCGCTCTCAACTCGCTACGCGCGGTCCGCCAAATCCTCCGGCCCCCGGTAGCGTAGCGCATCGACCAGCAGGGCGAAGGCGGGCGAGGATTGCCGGCGGCTCGGGTAATAGAGGTGGTAGCCCGACCAAGGCGCGCACCATTCCTCAAGCACCCGCTCGAGACGGCCTTTGGCGAGATGGGCGCTGCGAGATCCTCCGGCACATAGGCGAGGCCGAGGCCGGCGAGCGCGGCGTCGAGCAGCTGAAGACGCTGCTGAAGACGAGCTGGCCTTCGACCCGCACTCTCAGTTCCCGCCCGTCCTTCTCGAACTCCCACGCGTATAGCCCGCCGTAGGTCGGAAGACGCAGATTGATGCAATTGTGAGCGATCAGGTCATGCGGCGTTTTCGGCGGCTCTCGCATGGCGAAATAAGCGGTGGCGCCGACCACGGCCATGCGCACGTCGGGCCCGATGCGCACCGCGATCATGTCCTTGGCGACCTGCTCGCCCAAGCGCACGCCGGCGTCGTAGCGCTCGGCGACGATGTCAGTCAGTCCGTAGTCGATGACGATCTCGACCTTGATGTCTGGATAGTTCGGCAGGAACTTCGCCAGCTTTGGCCAGAGAACGGAGTCGAATGACATGGTCTCCCGCGGTGATCCGAATGGTACCCGGCGGGCTTCTCACGAAGCTCGCTCAATGCGTCGAGCTCGGCCTCGATCTCCTCGATGCTGCGGTCCGACGGTTCGGAGCAGGCGTTCGCCGGCCTCGGTCGGCGCGACGCTGCGGGTGGTGCGGGTCAAGCAGGCGAAGGCCGAGGCGCGCCTCGAGGCCGCGGATGGTCTGGCTCAGCGCCGACTGCGAACGCCGAGTTTCGCGGCCGCCCGAGTGAAGCTGCGCTCACGCGCGACCGCGAGGAAGGCGGCCAGATCGTCGAGGTCCTCAGCTCGCCATTGATAAGTCCCGCTAATAAGCACATGCGGATTATACCGTCTAATCGCTTGCCCGCTCGCGCGCTAGATAGCGGGCAAGCGACGGCCGCCCCGGAATTGGAGGAAGGCGATGGACATCAAACGAAGCGGCTCTCAGCCGTCCGGCAAGGGGCCGGCCGAATATTTCACCGGCACGGTCCGGATCGATCCGCTGTTCAGCCCGCCCGACCCGGCGCGCGTGACCGGCGCGCAGCGTCACCTTCGAGCCGGGCGCCCGCACCGCGTGGCACACGCATCCGCTCGGCCAGACGCTGATCGTCACCGCCGGCTGCGGATGGGTGCAGCGCGAGGCGGCCCGGTCGAGGAAATCCGCCCGGGCGACGTGGTCTGGTTCCCGCCGGGCGAAAAGCACTGGCACGGCGCGACGCCGGCCACCGCGATGACGCATATCGCCATCCAGGAGAGCCCTGAACGGCAAGGCCGTCGACTGGATGGAGAAGGTCAGCGACGAGCAATACCGGCGCCTGATCGTCCGACTAGACCATCTCGACATTCAATTCGAAGGCAGGAGATTCGAAATGCAAAAGCGCAAACTCGGAAAGAGCGGCCTGGAAGTTTCGGCCATCGGCCTCGGCTGCATGGGCATGAGCCTTCACCTACGGCCGCCCGGAGACAAGAAGGAGATGATCGCGCTCCTTCGGACGGCGGTCGAACGCGGCGTCACATTCTTCGATACGGCGGAGGTCTACGGACCGTTCAACAACGAAGAGCTCGTTGGCGAAGCGCTCGCCCCGTTCACAGGCAAGGTGGTGATCGCCACCAAATTCGGCTTCAAGCTCGATCCCACGGCGGGCCGAATGGCCCGGCACTGGACAGCCGGCCCGAACACATCAAGCAGAGTCGCCGAGGGCTCGCTCAAGCGTCTGAAGATCGATGCCATCGATTTCTTCTACCAGCACCGCGTCGACCCCAACATGCCGATCGAAGACGTGGCCGGCGCGGTGAAGGACCTGATCCGGCAAGGCAAGGTCAAGCACTTCGGCCTTTCCGAAGCGGGCGTGCAGACAATCCGTCGCGCGCACGCCGTTCAGACCGTCACGGCGCTCCAGAGCGAATATTCGCTGTGGTGGAGACGTCCCGAAACCGAGGTGCTGCCGCGCTCGAGGAACTCGGGATTCGCCTCGTTCCCTATAGCCCTCTGGGGAAAGGCTTCCTCACCGGCAAAATGAGCGAAATACGACGTTCGACAGCTCCGACTTCCGCAACAGCCTGCCTCGCTTCACGCCGGAGGCTCGGAAATCAAACCAGGCTCTGGTCGATCTGCTCGACGGAATCGCGCAACGGAAGAATGCGACGCCGGCGCAGATCGCGCTCGCCTGGCTGCTGGCGCAGAAGCCGTGGATCGTGCCGATCCCCGGCACCACGAAGCTCGCAGCCTCGAGGAGAATATCGGCGCGGCTTCCGTCGAGCTGACGTCCGGCGATCTCCGCGAGATCGAAAGTGCCGCCGCGAAAATCACGGTGCAAGGCGCTCGCTACCCCGAAAATCTGGAGCGAATGACCGGTCTCTGAGCTGACACGCGAGGAACTGTGCTTTACGGTCCGCGCGACGTGATCAGGTCGCTCATACGCTCCCTCCCACGAACCTACCGCATGTTGATGCTTCGATGCACTGAAGGCTCGAAGCTGTTCATACTCGCCGCAGCGCTGGTTGAGGCTAGACGCAATTGTTGTGACGGTTGCGCATTCCAAGTCCAAAAATCCACGCGTCCGTGACCCGCACACCAAGGGGCGCGCCAAACCTCATATCGAGGTCTCGAGGCAAACAAAAAGGGCGGCCGAAGCCGCCCAACGCCCTTCGCCCCGCGTGCGGGGACAAGGTGGCCGAAGGCCGGATGAGGGGCCGCGCCAACGAACCGTCGGCCAAGCCCCTCGCGCCGGCCCTCCCCCCGCAAGCGGGGAGAGATGATTCGGACTTTAGAAGTCCATGCCGCCCATGCCGCCGCCGCCCGGCATGGCCGGAGCGGGCTTCTCTTTCGGCACTTCGGCGACCATCGCCTCGGTGGTGATGAGGAGGCCGGCGACGGAGGCTGCGTCCTGCAGCGCGGTGCGCACGACCTTGGCCGGGTCGACGATGCCGGCCTCGATCATGTCGACGTATTCCTCAGTCTGGGCGTTGAAGCCGTAGGTCTGAGACTTGTTCTCGACGATCTTGCCGACCACGATCGACCCCTCGACGCCCGAGTTTTCGACGATCTGGCGGATCGGCGACTCGAGCGCCTTGAGCACGATGTTGATGCCGGCCTGCTCGTCGGCGTTCTCGCTCTTGAGCTTGGCGACCGCGGCCTTGGCGCGCAACAGCGCCACGCCGCCGCCCGGAACGATGCCTTCCTCGACCGCCGCGCGGGTGGCGTTGAGGGCGTCGTCGACTCGGTCCTTCTTCTCCTTGACCTCGACCTCGGTCGCCCCGCCGACACGGATCACCGCGACGCCCCCGGCAAGCTTCGCCAGACGCTCCTGCAGCTTCTCCTTATCGTAGTCCGAGGTGGTCTCCTCGATCTGCGCCTTGATCTGCGCGACGCGGCCCTCGATCTCCGACTTCTTGCCGGCGCCGTTGATGATCGTGGTGTTCTCCTTCTCGATCCGCACCCGCTTGGCCTTGCCGAGCATCTGGACCGTGACGTTCTCGAGCTTGATGCCGAGGTCCTCGGCGATCATCGTGCCGCCGGTGAGGATCGCGATGTCCTCGAGCATCGCCTTGCGCCGATCGCCGAAGCCCGGGGCCTTGACCGCCGCGACCTTGAGGCCGCCGCGCAGTTTGTTGACGACGAGGGTCGCGAGCGCTTCGCCCTCGATGTCCTCGGCGATGATGAGCAGCGGCTTGCCGGTCTGCACCACCGCCTCGAGAACCGGCAGCATCGGCTGGAGCGAGGAGAGCTTCTTCTCGTGAATGAGGATATGGGGGTCCTCGAGCTCGGCCACCATCTTCTCGTGATTGGTGATGAAGTAGGGCGACAGATAGCCGCGATCGAACTGCATGCCTTCGACCACGTCCAGCTCGGTTTCGAGGCTCTTCGCCTCCTCGACCGTGATCACGCCCTCGTTGCCGACCTTCTGCATTGCCTCGGAGATCATCTTGCCGATCGACTTGTCGCCGTTGGCCGAGATCGTGCCGACCTGGGCGACTTCCGCGGAATCCTTGATCTTCTTGGAGCGTTTGGCGATGTCCTTGACGGCTTCGGCGACGGCGAGGTCGACGCCGCGCTTGAGGTCCATCGGGTTCATGCCGGCGGCCACCGACTTGGCGCCTTCCCGAAGGATCGAAGCGGCGAGCACCGTCGCGGTGGTCGTGCCGTCGCCGGCGGTGTCATTGGTCTTCGAGGCGACCTCGCGCACCATCTGGGCGCCCATGTTCTCGAACTTGTCCTCGAGCTCGATCTCCTTGGCGACGGTGACGCCATCCTTGGTGATGCGCGGCGCGCCGAACGACTTGTCGAGAATGACGTTGCGGCCCTTCGGGCCGAGCGTCACTTTCACCGCGTTGTTGAGGATTTCGACGCCACGCAGCATCTTTTCGCGCGCGTCCGATGAAAAACGTACGTCTTTGGCAGCCATTGTTGTCAGTCTCCTGCCCCCCGCGGGGGCGCAATGTCAGAAGTTCAGGGTTTCAGATTGCGCGGTGGTCAGCCGATCACGCCCATGACGTCGGACTCCTTCATGATCAGGAGTTCCTGTCCGTCGATCTTGACCTCGGTGCCGCTCCACTTGCCGAACAGAACCTTGTCGCCGGTCTTCACGTCGATCGGGATCAGCTTCCCGCTTTCGTCGCGGCCGCCCGGCCCGACGGCGATGATTTCGCCTTCCTGCGGCTTCTCCTTGGCGGTGTCCGGGATGATGATGCCGCCCTTCGTCTTCTCCTCGCTGTCGAGGCGACGGACGACGACGCGGTCATGCAGGGGACGGAATTTCATGTGTGAGCTTTCCTCTCTACGAGACCCTTTGGTCGGATTGTTAGCACTCGCGTTCCCCGAGTGCCAACGGCGCTCAGATAGGGGACGACCTTCACGCCGTCAAGGCTCCCGCGCTCGGGTAGCTCCGGTTCGTCTGGTTACTCGGGCAGCATTGCAGACAACGACCCCTGTATCGATCTCCTAACGTATAGGTGTAATGCTCTTGCACGTTAAATTTAGAAACACCCTTATTTATACAAACATAATAATGCATGTCGCAATCTGCGACGGCTTATAATCACAAAGAGTTTGCTAGAGTCCCTTTTGCCCGCATCGATGTATTCGTGCACACGAAAATGTGAACGAAACGTTGCCTGTGAATTGCAGCCTTTATCTCCGTTGGCCGTTTCAGGGGAACGCGTTGGCGGCGCGAGAGCCGCCTATAGGAGGTTTTGTGATGGCATCTAAGACTCTTGCTCTTCCCGCGCTGGCGGTCGGAACGGCGGCGTTCGTTTTGGCGTTCGCCGCTCCCGCCTCGGCGCAGGAGCGCTACGGACATGAGCGCTATCTGCACCATCGCTCGGCGCATAACATCGTCGTTCATCCAGTCTACCGTGGACCGCGCTACGCCCGCTATCCGCGGTATGGGTGGGGCCCGGCGGTCGCGGCCAGCGACATCGTTGGAGGCGCCGGCGCGGCGGCCGCGGACATCGTCAACGGAGCCGGCGCATTGGCGAGCGGCATTGTTGGCGGGTTCCTCGGCGCAACGGCGCTGGCCAGCCCGTACAATTGCGCCTACGGCTATCCGAGCGCCGCCTATCCGGGCGCCTATTGCCCGCCCTACGGCTATTACGGCGCAGGCTACACATACGCCCCGGGTTACGCTTATGCTCCGGGCTACGCTTATACTCCGAGCTATACCTCAGAATATTCGTATGGCTACGGATATCCAGGCTACAACGACCTATGACTATGGCTACCCCAACTACGCCTACGGTTACGGCTACGGCTCGCCGGCGGTTACCGTCGGGTTCGGATATGGCGTTCCTTACGGCTATGGCAACGGATGGCGGATGGGTAGTGGCTACCGCGGCTATGGATGGCGGGGCTACGGGTGGCGCCCGGGCGCAACTGTCGCCCGCAGGGGGTTCGGCGTGGAACGGACCGCCGCTGTTGTCGGAACGGCTGGAGCGACCCGCGCGAACGTCGCACGCGGTGAATTCCGCGGCGCCCGAATCGGACGAGCTGAATTCGGTAGAACCCACGTCGGCGGCATAACCACCGCACGTTTCACCGGAGCGCGGTTCGGCGGGGTCCATCACGGGATGGCCGGCGCCCGTTTCGCCGGCGGCGCAGCGCATTTCGCCGGCGGCGCGCACATCCACTGACTTCCGGCTGATTGTCGGACGGGCCATCGCGCCCGTCCGTTTTTGAGGCGCGGCTCGGCGAGCCGGTGGGGTGGCGTTTTTTGCCCCGCCCGGGGTCTCTCTTTGAGAGCCGGCTTTTTCTTTGAGTCGACAGCTGCTTTTCGTTCTCAGGCCGCCCTCAACAGCCGCTCGACCTCGTTGACGAGGTCGCGCAGATGAAATGGCTTCGACAGAATTCGGGCGTCTTTGGGGGCGTTATTGTCCGGGTTCAGCGCCACTGCGGCGAAGCCGGTGATGAACATGACCTTGATTTCCGGATCGAGCTCGGTCGCTCGACGGGCAAGCTCGATCCCGTCCATTTCCGGCATGACAATATCGGTCAACAGCAATTCGAACGGCTCCTCGCGCAGGCGATTGTAAGCCGAAACCCCATTGTCAAACGACGCGACCGAGTAACCTGCGTTTTGCAAGGCCTTGACGAGAAAACGACGCATGTCGTTGTCATCCTCGGCAAGCAGAATTTTCGGAGAAATTTCGACTGGCGTACGCATCCATAACCCCCCTCGTGCGGCTTGCAACTTTGCGACGCCTTGGTAAACATTCTTTGAAGCGGCGCGCGGGCCTCGCGCGCCTGCGAACCTCAGGCGTATACTAAAAGCGGAAGCGGGAGCCGAGAGCAAGCGGATCGCCGTCTGGAGAGACGATGGACGAAATCGTACGGTTGATCGCGTCGGACTTCGATCCTCCGGTCGAGACGATTGAGCCCGCTCGCCTTTCATCGCCGATGATCTTCAGTTCGCCGCATTCGGGCGCGACCTATCCCGAACGCTTCTTGTCCGCCTCCCGCCTCGACCCTCTCACGCTGCGTCGGTCCGAGGACGCCTTCGTGGACGAGTTGTTTCTGCCGTGCGTCGCGCTCGGCGCTCCGCTGTTGCGGGCGAAATTCCCCAGAGCGTATCTGGACGTAAATCGCGAGCCCTATGAACTCGACCCGAAGGTTTTCGTCGGAAGCCTTCCGGAATACGCCAATACGCGCTCGCTGAGGGTGGCGGTGGGGCTCGGCACGGTTCCAAGGGTGGTCGGCGATGCTCAGCCGATTTACCGACAGCCGATATCCGTTTCCGAGGGTCTCGGGCGCATCGAGGCCCTCTATCGACCGTACCACGACAAGTTGAGAGCCCTTGTCGAGCGTGCTCAGATGCGATTCGGAGTCGCGATGCTGATCGACTGTCATTCGATGCCGAGCAACGCGGCGGACGTCGGCGGGTTGGACATCGTGCTCGGCGATCGCTATGGCGCGAGCGCCGCGCCCGGGGTCATTGAGATCCTGGAGGCCAGCCTTCGCGGCGCAGGATATCGGGTTCGACGAAATAAGCCGTTCGCGGGAGGGTTCATCACCGAACATTTCGGGGCCCCGGACAGGGGCAGCCATGCAATCCAGATCGAGATCGCGAGGGCGCTTTACCTGGACGAGCGCAGCCTTGTCAGGAACGACAGATGGACCATGCTGCGCGACGACCTGTTCGCTGCCGCGAAAGCGCTGTCGCGCGAATTATCCGACCATCGGTTGAACCGTCACGCAGCCGAATAGCGACGAAATGACGGCCGCAAAAAAGGAGGCCGCCGTGAGGCGGCCTTCAGTCTAGGGAGGAAACGCCCAAGGAGGGCATGTGCGGCAGATCATGCCGCACCGCAACAATATCGTCGCGGAGGGGCGCACTTGCAAGAGCTTTGTTCGTCCGATACGCCCCCCTCCCTTGAAGTCGGGCGCGACACGCAGTCGGAGTTGGCCGAAAGCACACTCCCCTGACGCGCCTTCTATTCGCTAAGACAGATGGTTACCTCGATTGTCCGGGGCGTGGGGAGAGCAAGCCTTCGCAGAACGGGATAGCAGATATGCGCTTTGCGCATGGCTATTCGGGAGTTTTTCAGGGGATATCTCATGACCGCGGTCGACTTCGCTGCTTTCGTGGAGCGCCTCGCCCAGGTTTCGGGCGAGGTGATTCTCCCTTTCTTCCGGAGCGCAATTGGAGCCGAGGACAAATCGAGGGGAGGCCCGTTCGATCCGGTCACGGAGGCGGATCGCGGCGCGGAGGCGGCGATGCGGCGGTTGATCGGACTGACGTTCCCGGCCCATGGCGTCATCGGCGAGGAATACGGCTCGGACCGCCCGGACGCCGAATATGTCTGGGTGCTCGACCCGATCGACGGCACGAAGAGCTTCATTTCCGGCATGCCGACCTGGGGGACGCTGATCGGACTTATGCACCATGGCCGTCCTGTATACGGCATGATGGCGCAGCCCTTCACCCGGGAGCGCTTCTTCGGCGACGGGCAGCGGTCCCGCCTCCGCGCTCTCGCTGCGACGCGAGGCGATCTGCCCCCGTCCGAATGGGCGACCCGGACCCTCCACACGCGACCCTGCGCCTCGCTGAGCGAGGCGACCTTGTTCACGACGAGCCCGATGCTGATTCGGGATGAGTTGGACCGGGAGGCTTACCGACGAGTGGAGAGCAAGGTGCGGCTGCCGCGCTACGGCGGCGACTGCTACTCGTATTGCGCGCTTGCCGCCGGATTTATCGATCTTGTCATCGAGACGAACCTAAAGCTTCATGACGTCGTCGCGCTGACGCCGATCATCGAGGGGGCCGGCGGGGTCGTGACGACCTGGGACGGCGACGATCCGACCAAAGGCGGGCGGATTCTGGCGGCGGGAGATCGGCGCGTCTATGATGAAGCGCGCCGTCTGCTCCAGGCGTCGCCCTGACGCGTCGGCGAAAGGATCGAACGCGCCAGGCGTCGGAATCGGCCCGCGACGCGGCGCGACAAGCGAGGCCAAGGCGCCTGCGACAAAGGCCGCCGCGGCGGCCACGAGCGCGGTCTCGAGAGCTTGCGCCGCGGCCTGCGGCCACGTCGTTGCGAGCGCGCGGGCAACGCCGACCGCCAGACCGGCCAATGCGGCGATGCTGGCGGAAAAGGGGCCGACTTGCCCGATTGCGGCGAGGGCGAGGATCGGCGTCGTCACCGCGAGCGATAGCGCCATGGCGATCATGAGCGCAGAGCGTGAGTTGAGAATGCCTCGATTGTCGCAGATCGCGCATCCGACGAGGAGCGTGACTTGGGCGATTCGCATCCGCGCCAGCCGAACGCTGGCGGGCGTCGGAAAGGGTCGCGGGGCGCTCGCGAGCGCGATGCCGAAGGCGCGCGAAGACGCATGCACGCCAACCCCGGCGAGGGTCAAGGTCGAGGCCAGCGTCAGGGCGCCAAAAAGCGAATCGGCGACCGCGTCGGGCCCCGGCGCGCCGACCCGGACCGCGAAGGCGGAAAGCGCAGAAATCGCCATGGCGGTCAGCGCCCAGCAGACCGCCGATCCGACGACCCCAGCCCGAACCGCCGAGCCGACGTCACGGCTGGCAAGCGCCGGCGGTTGCAAGGCAAAGAAACCAGCGATCGCCAGGGCGGAGGCGAGGAACAGGGCCGGCGATGCGGGAGAGCCGAGTTCGACAGGCGCGGGGGCAAGGCCGAGCGGCAAACCCGTGGACGCGGCGGTATGCGCCCAAGCCGACGCCCAGCCCAAGGCCACGATCATCGCGATTTCACCGGCGCTTGCCGCCGCGCACCACAACACGCCTGCGAGGCCGCCCGGCGCAGCGCATAGGACGAGCGCCGTCGACACGATGATCTCGGCCCATAGGCGATCCGCGGTGGCCAGGCTCATTGTGGCCTCGACGGCGATCTGAAAGCCGGCCAGCGCGGTCAACGCCGCGATCGCCCATGCCGCGATCCCCGCGACGATGGCCGCGGGAGAGCGAGAAAAGCGGGTCGCGATGACGTCATTCGCCGATGTTGCGCCGAACATCCGGAGCAGGGGTCCGAATCCTATCGCGCCGAGCGCGGCTCCCGTGGCGATGCTGAGCGGAGGAGGATCCGACAAGGACGCGATGCTGGGATAAAGGCAAAAGGCTAGTCCCGCTACGACCGCCGCCAAACTGAGGCCGGCGTAGAAAGGCGGCGCATTCCGCCGCGCCGCCAGGAAAGAGGCGAGGTCCGCCTTGCGGGCGCCCAGGCCGAAGATGGCGAAGCCGAGCAACGTCAGAGTCGGGCCGATCGCGCGTACGAGCTGGTCCGGAACTCCGATCCGAGCAAGAACGACGATGGTCGCTACGCTAACGGCAAAGAGAACCGCGGCGGAGATCGCCAGGGCGTTGGTCCGGGCGTTGGAGTTCGGCGGGGACATCGGAAGGGGACTGCAGAGGCGGACGGTCTTCGCCTCTTACCGGCTTTCCCGCCTCGCGGCCAGAATTGCTTCGCGCCGGGCCAAATCAGCGTGCAGCGGATGGGGCGCCGGCGCCAAGCGAATGGGGGGCGCCAACCCCAAATCCATAAACCGCCCTACGCCTGGTCCTCGCGCGGACAGTCGGGGGTCGAGATGCGCAGGACACCTCCTCCAGCCGGCGGCGGCGAGCTTTCTCAGCACCCTCCCGGCGCGTGCGGGATTGGTCGCAATTTGCGCGAGTGCAATTCCCGTTTAGCCGAACGGGGCAAGAAAGTTGCAGCGTGGCCGACGATCGTCGTCGAGGGTGCGTTTGTGGACAAGCGCGGGGGGACGGATTGCCCTGACCGCGGCGCTTTGATTTGCGTCAAGCGGAAGACATGTCCCTTCCCCTATGATGATTACTCTCGATAGGAGAGGGTGGGATTTGTCGCGCGGAGCATGTTCATGACGTGCGGATCGCGCGCGGATCGCGCCGGCGATGGGAATGAGGGCGCCGGCGCGGAGCGAGAACTTAAGTTCATCGTCGATCGGCGGACGTTGAAAGCGGCTCTGACTTCGCCATTGCTTGGCGGCGAGGCCGGTCCGCCGCCTTGGCGCAAGCTCCGAACGGTCTATTTCGACAACGACGACGGCGACCTTTCGCGCGCCCGCGCCGCCTTGCGCGTGCGCCGGGTGGACGGCGGCTGGGTGATGGGACTGAAGCGCGCCGCTTCGGGTGAGAGGGGCGCCTTCGAGCGCGAGGAGACCGAGAACTCCGTGTCCCACGGGCGCGCCCGACCTCGCGCTGTTCGAAAAGGCCATCGCGCGCGAGGTCACCGACCTGACCGGCGGAAAGCCGCTTGCCCCGAGGTTTGGCTCGGACATCCGCCGCGCGGCCCGCGCGATCGAGTCTCCACGGAGCCGCGATCGAGATCGCCTTCGACGAGGGGGTCCTGTTCGCGGGCGAGAAGCGCGCGCCGATCGCTGAGATCGAGCTTGAGCTCAAGTCTGGTTCGCCGGAGGCGTTGTTCGGGCTCGGGCTCGAACTCGTCGAGGCGTTTCCGGCGCGCCTCGGCGTGCGGAGCAAGGCGGAGCGCGCGCACGCGCTGATGTCCGACGCGGCGCCCGAGCCTTGCGGGGCCGAGGCGGTGGCGCTCCGCTCGGACTCGACGCTCGACGAGGCGATCGCGTCGATCCTGCACAGTTGCCTTGCGCATTTCCTCGGCAACCTTCCGGCGCTGGAGGCGGGCGACAAGGTTGAGGCCGTGCATCAGATGAGGGTCGCCATGCGCCGGCTGCGCTCGGCCCTTGGGCTCTTCGGGCGCGCCTTCCCCTCGCCCGAGTTCGAGGCGCTGCGGACGGAATTGAAGCGGATTGCGGGCGTGCTCGGCGAAGCTCGCGACTGGGACGTGTTCGTCGGGAGGCTGCGCCAGGGCGCCCTCAGACGCTTCGCCGCAGCGCCGGGCTTCGACCGTCTCCTCGCCGAAGCGGAAGGCAAAGCCGCCGCGGGCGCCGCGGCCGCCGCGCGGTTCGCAGCCGACAAGACGCTCGCACATTTCGCGCTCAGAACTCGAGCGCCTCGCCGCCGCGCGCGGCTGGCGGAACGGCGCCGGGGAAAAGACGCTTGCGGCGCTCGAGGCGCCGGTCGAACCCAACGCCGCGCGCTGGCTCGAAGCGCTCGACCGCAAGGTCAAGCGGCGCGGACGCCATTTCGGCTCGCTGACGCCGGCGGGGCGTCACGCCTTGCGCGTCGCCATGAAGCACATGCGCTATGCGACCGAGTTCTTCGGCGGGCTCTTCGATCCCAAGTCGGCCGAACGCTACGCCGAGAGGGCCGCCGCGCTTCAGGACCTCCTCGGCGCGCTCAACGACGCCTCAGTCGCGGTTCGCCTCGTCGAGGCGCGCGGCCCCGCCAAGGACACCCGGACGAGCTACGCGGCGGGCGTCGTGACCGGATGGTGCGCATGCGAGAGCGAGGGCGACGCGGAGGCGCTGAAACGCGCCTGGCGCGGTGTCCGCCAGGCGAGGCCGTTCTGGCGCGACGGCAAGTACAGGGCGGGCGCATCCGCCTGAGGGACATCTGATGGTCGCGAAGGTCGAAATCGTCGAGCGCCTTGGAGAGGGGGCGGTCCTCCTGCCGGACCTCATCGAAGCCGGACTCGCGGCCAACGACCGGCTGAAGATCCGTCTGACCCTGCTGCAGGAGGCCTCGGCCCAGGCCTCGACGCCAGGCCGCGCGGCGCCATCGATGAAGCGCGAGCTCAGGAACGTCGGCCTCGCGGATCCGGATTTCGCCTCAACCGTCTCGGGCGCTCGACCGATCGACGGCGAGACCTTCCTAGCCGCCGGCGCCGAAGCGCTCGCGGCCGGCATCGCGAGCGATCTTGCCGCCATGCTGCGGCCGATCGAGGTTGCCGAAGCCAAGGGCGCCGTAGCCATCAAGGCGCGCGTCGAGGCGACGCTCGCGACGCTGCCCGCCTTCAACGGCGATCGCGTTGCTCATCGAGAAGTCGCCGAACTCGCCTCGGTGCGCCGCGGCGGTAGGGACACGCTGCATCTTCTTGTCATGGACCTGCACAAGACCTTGAACGCGGTCGCCGCCGCGACCGCGGTCGAGACGCTCGACGGCGCGCGCGTGCACGGGCTGAACGATTCCGACCGCGCCCGCGTGCGCGCCTTCATGGTCGGCCTCAACCGGACGGCGAGCCTCGCCTTCGGCCATCCCGGGCTCGCCACCACCGCAGGCCGCGTGGGCGCCCGCCTCGCTATCCAGAATGACATCGGCGCGACCGACGCGCATGTCATCGTCATCCATGTCGAGGGGCTCGAAGTCACGACGACTTACACGGACGTCCATCGCGTCCGGGCGATATTCTTCATGACCATGTTGAAAGGCCAGGGAGTAGAATGGAGTTCGCCCGCCGAGAACCAGGATCGCAATCTCGCCGGGGGCGAGGTCTTCTACCTGCTCAGCGGAGTCTATCGCGCCCGCGCCGAGGACGATCTCGGCCGGTTCTTGACCTTCCTCGGCTCGCGGCTCGTTTTCCTCATCGACTGGAACAAGGCGCGCAAGGCGCTGCAGGCCTTCGTAGCCAAGGACGAGGCGATCGACTTGCTCGTCGGCGCGGCCGAGCGCGAGGACGGACACCGCGGCTTCCTCGAGCTCGGCGGAGCGGATCTCGTGTTCGAGGCGGTCAGGCGGGTGGCCGCCGGCCGCATCCACTATGGAGAGCCGCTCAAGACGGCGCTCGGCGAGAGCGAATGCAGAGCCTTCCTGCGCAACATTCTGCACCTTGCAAGCGAGGGCCTAAGGAACGGACGCTCGACACGCTTCATCCGCGACGAGATCCAGGCGGATCTCTCGCAGCGGCTCGACACCGCGGAGCGCGAACTCCTCACCGTCCTCCTGCGCCATCTCGGCCTTACCCGCACCCTCGCCGGGGCGATCGAGACGGTGTTCGAACCCAACGGTCTCGCCGGAATGGAGCAATGCACGTCGCTCGCCCGGCGCGCCAAGCAGATCGAAGGCAAGTGCGACCGGCTGACTGTCGCCGCGCGGGAGATCGTCGCCCGCGTCCACAACGCCGACGATCTTCTGTCTGTCGTCGATCAGGTCGAAAACGCGACCGACTGCTTCGACGAGGCGGCGTTTCTCATTTCCCTCGCGCCAGATGGGGCCGCTTCGGACCTGCTTGGCGCGCCGCTCGGCGAGCTCGCCGGCGTTGCGCGCCATTGCGCGGCCGAGCTGGTGCGCGCGGTCGAAGCCGCGCTCCAGATTCCGGAAGGCCCGCGGGCCGACGCCGCCTTTGCGCTCCAGTGCGTCGACGCGGTGATCGACGCCGAGCGTGACGCCGACGCTCTCGAGCGCGCGGCGATCGGCGCCCTCATGCGTGCGCCTGCGCCCGCGAGCGACGCGCGCGCACTCGTGCTTGGCCTCGAGATCGCGCGGACGCTCGAGGAGGCCACCGACCGACTCGCCCACGCGGCGATATCGCTGCGCAATCGCGTGCTTCAGGGGCTGTCGGCATGAGCAGCGCGTCTTTTGACCCGGTCTTCATCGGGCAAGGCGGCGGGCCGGGCCCGATCTCGGCCGCCGACTTTGGATCGAAGGCGGCGGAGCTTCAGCGGCTCGGCGCGCTGCGCCTCCCCGTCCCGCCAGCCTTCGTCATGCCGACGAGCCTCTGCGCCGGGGTCGTGGCGGGCGACGAGAACGCGATGAAGGCGTTGCATAAGGGGCTCGTCGCCGGAATCGGCTGGCTCGAGCAGACGACGAAGCGCCGTCTCGGCGACGCGCGCGCGCCACTGTTCGTCTCGGTGCGGTCCGGCGCGGAGCGGTCGATGCCGGGTATGATGGACACGATCCTCAACGTCGGCATGAACGCGACCAGCGTGCACGGCCTCATCTGCCTGACCGGGAATCCGCGCATGGCCTTCGACAGCCGGCGGCGGTTCATCCAGGGCTACGCGGAAGTGGTCGGTGGCGCAGCGCCAAGAGGCTTTGATTCCTTTGATTTGCTCGCAGCCGAGATGGTCCGCGCGGAAAGCGTCGCCAACGAGGCTGAGCTTGATTCCGAGGCGCTCGAACGCCTTTGCGACCAGTTTTTCGCGCTCGCGACCCGCCTCGGCCACGCCCCGCCCGAGGATCCTATCGAGCAGATCGCTGAGGCGGCCGAGGCGGTCTACAGGTCGTGGGACGGCGGGCGGGCGCGGGAATACCGGCGCCTCAATGGCCTTGAAGGCCTCAAGGGCACCGCCGTCACCGTCCAAACGATGGCGTTCGGCAATTCCGGCGGGGATTTCAGGGGCAGGCGTCGCGTTCTCGCGCGATCCGGCGACTGGCGCGAAAGCGCTCTACGTCGACTTTCTCGCCGACGCCCAGGGCGAGGACGTCGTCTCCGGCCGGCGGTCGCCGGGGGACGCGGCGCTGCTAGCCCGCCGCATGCCGGAGGTTGCGCGGCAGCTCGAAGAGGGCGCGCGCAGGCTCGAGACGGCCTGCCGCGACGTGCAGGACGTGGAGTTCACGGTCGAGCGGGGAAGGCTCTGGTTCCTCCAGACGCGCCCGGCCAAGCGCACCCCGCGCGCAGCGCTGAAGATCGCGGTCGACCTGGTCGAAGAAGGCCTAATCGACCAAAAGGAGGCTTTAGCGCGGCTCGCCGAGGTCGATCTCGCCGCAGCCCGCCTCTCCCGTTTCGCGGAAGCCGCCGAGCCCGCGGCGCAGGCGACGGTCGCCTCGCCCGGCGTCGCCTGCGGCCGCGCCTGCTTCACAAGCGCCCGCGCCCAGGAGGTGGCGGCGGGCGGCGAGCCCGCCATCCTCGTCCGCCACGACACCTCGACCGAGGACGTCGCCGGCTTCGCCGCAGCCGACGGAATCCTGACCGCGGTCGGCGGACGCACGGCCCACGCCGCAGTCGTCGCCCGCCAGATGGGCAAGGTCTGCCTAGTCGGTTGCCGGTCGCTCACGATCGACGAGCCCCGCGGCGCTGCGAGGCTCGGCGAGCAGACGATCCGGGAGGGCGACTGGATCGCGCTCGACGGGGCGACGGGCGAGGCGTCCGTGGGCCAGCGGGCGATTGTCGCCGAGGACGCGCCCGAGGCCGCCGCCGTCAGGCGATGGCGCGAAGATCCGGCCTGATCGCAGAACCATGGATTTCAGGTGTCAAATCACAAAAACGCGCTCGAGCGAAGGACGACGACTCGCGCGCAAACTTGCGCGCCAGCCACGCTCGCCTCTCCCGTTGCGGCTTGCTAAAGAGACGCTGCGTTTTTTCACTCGAGGAGCCGCCCCATGACCGCCCCCCGCGATAAGGCTTTTCCGGTCTCATGGGACCAGTTTCACCGCGACGCCCGGGCGCTCGCCTGGCGGCTCGCCGGCTCGGGCCCATTCGAAGCGCTGGTGGCGATCACCCGCGGCGGCCTGGTGCCGGCGGCGGTGGTGGCGCGCGAGCTCGACGTCCGGGTGATCGAGACGGTCAGCATCGTCTCCTACCACGACTACAAGGTGCAGGGGGGGCTCAAGGTCCTGAAAGCCATCGGCCCGGACATTTCCAGGCTCGAACAGGCCGCGCGCATCCTCATCATCGACGACCTGGTCGACACCGGCGCCACCGCAAAAGTGGTGCGCGAGATGCTGCCGAAGGCGCATTTCGCCACGATTTACGCAAAACCCCTCGGCCGGCCGCTGGTCGACACGTTTGTCACCGAAGTGTCGCAGGACACCTGGATCTACTTCCCCTGGGACATGGGCCTCGCCTTCCAGCCGCCGATCGCCAAGGACGGGGCTTAAGAGAGCGCACGGACGTTCTCTTAAGCCTGTCTCAGAAAGCCGTTCCTCACCTTTCGGCGCCTTTTTGCGCTACGCAAAAGGCCTCGAAGGGTGCTCCGGGGGCGTCGAACGGCGCCATCTGGAACGCCTCCCTTCGCCAAAGCTCAGCCTTTCGAGGCTCGTTCGCGGCGCCTGACATGAATGTTCCAGCCGCCAAGCGGCGGGAACCGGGGTCGAGCGGAATGTCGTTGCGGAAAGCGAATGTTCATGGTATGTTCCAAGCAGAAGGACCGCAAGACGCGAGCCCGGCATGGTGACCGGGGTGGGATTGGATGAGGTCAGCGTCGGTGGCGGAGCAGCGGCTTTCTCGAGGCGGCAAGGTCGACGCTCGTCATCGGAATTCTCGAAAAATTGCCGATTTCCGCCGGCCGGAAAGTCGGGAGGGACTAGTTTTTTTGCTCCTTCCGCCCCCTAAAGCCTTGATAAGTCTGGAATCGGCGTCACTAAAGGAAGGAAAAGGAAATGTTTGGCCGGGCTTTTCGGGCCTGCGTCGCATGCAATCGCAGCTCGACTGCGCTTGGTTGCCCTTCAACGGCAGTTCGTTGAAAGCAGACGGCTTCTGCTTCGCCGAAAGCCGCCCACGATGAGCCTTGCACGAAATGTCCCGTCGGAGAGGGAATTGGAACTGAGTTGGCCAGCGGTCGGCGCCGCCGCTGGCCAACTCAAGGCCGAAGAAGACTTCAGTGCACGCAGAAATGGCTTGGCGCGACTTGCGCTGCGGCGCCAGCCGTTTGGATGATGTGGTTTAATCCATTGATGGCGTGATAGTTGCGAAAGTGCAAGATGCAAAGACGCTGCACGCATTTCTCGACTGTCCGAGATTTGACGTGGCATTCTTTTATCGTGTCGAATATTTCTGAAGTGGAATTGAGGTTTCCGTTGATATTGTCCAAATGGTCGGCGACGGCGAGCAAGTCGTCCCAGCCCAGCTCGCCAATCTCCGTCGTCGCGTAGAATTCATCGACCGACTCGATCGCCCTTTTTGCATAGGTCTCCAGGTCAAGCCCAAACGCCTCCAGGTCAAGAGGCGACGCAACCTGCCGCTCGCAAATCATCCCCGTCACTTTTCCGTCCTCCAATCCGCGATGGCCTTGCTCGGCTCCATTGTCCCATGGTTGAAGCCGAGCAAAGGCGATCATCATAACACCAGGTGGCAGGAATAACGCGTCCTGCCGCGCGTCGCCATTTCGGAGCATGGTCCCCAATGCCCGCTATGGCGAATTGGCACGAAAGTTCTTCATACCCATCGACAACGAAGCAAGGCCAAGGTCCAGTTGTCGAAATATCCAGCTCGAACAACCGCCCCCTGGCGGCGACCTCTTCGCATGGGTGGGCGATAAGGGCGCCCGCGTCTTCTGTCCTGCCCGTAGGGGCCAGAATGGTGACTTTGCGGGCCAAGTCGACTGCGGCGCCGACGGCCTAGCGTCGGCCGATCGCGCCGATGCCCTATATTGTGGCGAAAAACGACTTCCCGTCACGCCCGGAGGACGGCGGCTGGCCCGTCCAGCGCCGAAAAGCATGGTTGAAGGAGGTCGGTCCCTGGTAACCGAGCAGCCAGGCAATATGCGACAGCGAAAGGCCGGGCTGCTTGACGTATTCGAGCGCAAGACTTCGCCGGAGATGATCGACGACCTCCTCGTAGGTCGTGCCCTCGTCAGCCAGCTTGCGCGACAGCGTTCGGGTGCTCATTGCGAGCTTCCTTGCCACTCTCTCCCTTTGCGCCTTGCCGTGGGGCAGCATTTTTTGCACTTCGTGCTCGATCGAGGCGCGAAGCGTCCCGGCAGCGGTGCTGCGCTGCTTCGCCGCCTCCTCGCAGATCGGCCGGAGCGTCTCGAGCAAATGCGAATCCTCGGTTATGCATGGGAGAGCCAGCGTCGCCTCGGAGAATGACAATCGATCGGACGATGCGGCAAACTCGACCGGGCAACCAAAGAACCGGTTGAACTCCCGCAAGTCCGCGTTGCGTCCGTGAGCCAGGCCGACGTGCGTCGGGCTGATGTTGCGACCGGTGATCTCTCGAAGGCCTTTGACGGTGACGGCGACCCAGAACTCGACGTTCTGCCTGGCGCGATGCCGCAGAAGCCCGACAAAATTGACCTCGACGACGACCCCGTCCGGCGTTCGCGTCAGGTTCAGGCGCACGGCTTCGTTGACGATCCGACAATAGCGCCCATAGAGCCCGAGCGCCTCCTCGACCGTTTTGGCCGCGGACGCGACATAGAACAGCAGCCCGGCCTCGCGTGGATTTGTCTCCATGGCGATATGGAGCCCGAGGGCGCTATCGTCCAGCGCCTCGGCCGCTTGTTCGAGAAACCTGGTCTGCGCCGCAGAGGAAACGCGCTCCTGTCGATCGTCGAGGTCGTGTTCCGAGAGGCCCGCGTTTCGCAGCAAAGGCGCCGGATCGACGTGGCGCTCCCGGAGGACGTCGATTGCGCGCTTGACGCCGAACCCCGTCGCTGTCGGCAGAATATGCCGGGTCTTTTCCTCGGTCACGTCCTCTATCCCCTTACGAAAACACAGTTGGTCGGCTTTCGCCGCACGCTCCGTCTTCTTTACCGGCTTTGACGGCGAGGGTCATGGGCGCAATGCCAGAGCGGACGAAATCGCGGCGCTCTGTCCGCGGCCGTGTGGACCGACAGCGAAATGTGGTGTCTATATTGACGGGTTTGATGACCGAGCTATTGGTTATCGGAAAATTGCGGACGTGGCGAAACGGGTAGACGCAGCAGACTTCAATTGGAGTGCCCGCGGGGAAACCCGTGGAGCAGAACCGCTCAAAGTCGGGGAAAGCCAAGGGTTCGACCTAAGCCAATCCCGAGCCAAGCCCCTCCCAGGGGAAGGTGTAGAGACTAGACGGGCGGCGCCTACGGCTGCAAGGCTACGGCGAAGGGATAGTCCAGACCACGAACGCCGATGTGGCGGCGGCGAAAGCCGAGGTGGTACGAAAATCTGCTTCTCGAAAGGGAGTGCGGGTTCGAGTCCCGCCGTCCGCACCACCCCGGTAATAGAATTCAGAAAATTGAAAAGTTGAACATTGTAGCGCTTCCGGGCGACGGCTGCTGAAGTGGCCGCCTGAGTAGATTCCGATTCTTGCTCGCCCCAATTCATGGCGCCTCAATGGGCTCAGGCATGGCGCAGGAGACGTTCATGAGGTGGGATCAAATCCAAGTGAGTTGGAAGCAGCTCAAAGAGAAATTCGTTTTGCGGTCGTTCAGGGCGACTGATGACAATGGCAAGAGTTTGGAACTGATCGGCGCGGAGATGTCGAGGTACGGCCAAAGCGACGCGCAACCGACGGCTTTTCACCCCGACGACCGCGGAAAGCGGAGCGAGTTTTCGCTGCACATCGGCTGCTGAATTGCCGCGCAGCAGTAGACATTTTGCTGACCGTCGCCATACGACCTGGCTCGACGGAAAGGCCTGATCTGTCCCGTTCGGATTTGTCCTCAACGGTCGGCTGAAACCGGCGATTGGGACCTCGACAGGGTCGTAAATTGCTCGGGCCCGGTCGCTCAAATCGACGGCTGGGCATTTTGTGACGGCAACGGAGCTTGCGGGAAGCCACTGGGCTCCTTTCCCCCGAAGCGTGATCAACATGAGTAGAATCCGAGGCTCCCTCCTCCAGCAATTCTAAAAGTGGGCGCATTTTTTGGATTCACGAATTCAGCGGAAACATGATTCACGCTGGGGATGGAGGTTTTGGCGTCGCTTCTTGCTGGGCTGAAGGCGGTATGCGCCGCGTTTCCGGACCCTCGCAAGGGGCGGAGCGGCAATATCGCCATGGCGGATTTTGGTCTGTCCGCCTTCGCCATGTTTTTCATGCAGAGCGCATCCTTTCTCTCTTCCAGCGGGCGCTGGAGAAGGGGCAAGGGCGCTCGAACTGCCAGACCCTGTTTGGGATCGAGAAGATCCCGTCCGACAATTATATCCGGGACATGATCGACGGCGCGGACCCCGCGCTGCTCGCGCCGTGCTTTCACCGCATGGAGCAACTGTTGCTCGAACCTGCGATCGCGAGGCGTTCGGCCGGCTCGGCGGCAGAACGCTCATCGCCCTCGACGGGACCGAGTATTTCTGCAGCCAGAAGATCACCTGCCCCCACTGTCAGACGCGCAAGCGCAGCAACGGCAAGATCGAAAGCTATCATTCCCTGCTGGCTGCGACCGTGGTCGCGCCGGGACATTCCAAGGTCGTTCCGCTTGCGCCGGAGTTCATCGTCAAACAGGACGGCGCCGAGAAGCAGGACTGCGAGCGCAACGCGGTCAAGCGCTGGCTCATGAAGCACGGCGCGCGCTTGAAACCGCTACGCCCGGTGTATCTGGGCGACGATCTCTTCGCCTGCCAGAGCGTGGTCGAGAAGCTCTCGGACAACGGCGGCGATTTCCTCTTCACCTGCAAGGAGGCTTCGCACAAGGCGCTCTACGACTTCATCGACGGCGCCGAACTCGCGCGCCACGAGGTCAAGGTCCGCAAGGGCAAGACGCGCGAGACGCACCGTTACCGGTTCGTCGAGAAGATTCCGCTGCGCGACGGCAAGGACGCGGTGCTGGCCAACTGGATCAGCCTCGAGATTTTAGGCGCCAAAGGCGTCGTGAAATACAAGACGGCCTTCATCACGTCGTTGCCGGTCACCAAAGCCAACGTCGCGGAGATCGCCGCCTGCGGCCGCGCCAGGTGGAAGATCGAGAACGAAAGCTTCAACGTCTTGAAAAACCACGGCTACGAACTCGAACACAATTTCGGGCATGGCGAGACCTATCTGGCCATGACGCTCGCCGCCCTCAACGTCCTCGCCTTCGCCTGGCACACGGTTCTCGACCTTCTCGAGCCGCCGTGGCGCAGGGCCAGAGAGGCGGCGCAAAAGCGAATGAGCTTCTTCGCCTATCTCCTAACCCTGACGAGCTTCGTCGTCTTACCCGATTGGTCCGATCTTCTCGAAGCCCTCGCCACCTTCACCATCCCGTCCGAACTCCTCAAAACCCAAAAAATCGAATAGGAACCAGGCCACGGCCGACTTTTAGAGTCTCGCCTCTGGGATCCGTAAACCCCTCGCCTTTAGGCGACCGGGATGCGACACTGCGGGTATGCAAGATGCGAAGCCCGGCAGTCACACGGTCTGAGACTGCAAGTATCACATCGTGTGGATCACGAAGTACCGGTTTCCTGTATTGGGCGGAGATATTGGGCAACGGGCGCGGGAGTTGCTGCGGGAGATTGCGCGGGCGCATGAGATGGTCATCTACGCCGGAGCGATCAATCGGGACCACGTGGATATGCTGATAGGGATACCGCCGCACGTGTCGGTGTCTCGGGCGGTGCAGTATCTCAAAGGGAAGAGCTAGCACAAGTTGCTGTCGGAATATCCGTCGCTTCGCAAACGGTATTGGGGTCAGCATCTCTGGGGTCGAGGCTATTGGGTGGCCACGAGCGGCAATGTGACGGACGAGGTGTGGAACAAGTATATCGAAGATCAAAAGCCCGAGATCCCTGACGACAACTTCAAAGTTGTGTAGGGAGGGCGAGTCGGCCCTTTGGGCCGACCAAATCCGGCTTTAAGCCGTAACTCGAAGCCACCGCCTTTAGGCGGTGGTCGTTCACAATTGCTGGTTCGCCGCCGGGTGCGATCCAAAGTGATGCAATCAGGCGGTGCGGCGGAGTGATTTCGGGTAGTTGTCATTGGCGACAGCGGAGCTGGGTTGGGCGAGGGCTTTCCAGTAGGCGTCCCAATCGCCGTTTATTCGGAGGCTCTTGCAAAACTATTTTGAATGTCAATGAAATTTAGTCGGGGCATATAGGAACGACATGACAGTCTTCAACTACTATAAGAGAATATATATCGCTGTACATTGAGGGTGGTTTCGGTAGTGTCTTGGCGTTGTCGTTCCGATTCGTAGCAACAGGCATGTCCGACGATCCCCTGGAGGCCATGAAGGCCCGCTGGAACCATATCCAGGGCACTCTGTTTCCTTGGCTGCGCGAGGAAGTCGACCCGATGACCGAAGCGCTTGGGCGTCTCGTCACGACCCTCGACGTGATCGGCCTCGAAGCCTTCGTTCCCGAGCCGCCGCGCCGCCCCGGCCGCCCGCCCGAGGATCGGCGCGCCCTTGCCAGGGCCTTCGTCGCCAAGGCGATGCTGGGCATTCCCACCACTTCCGCTTTGATCGAACGACTCGCCGTCGACAAGTCGCTGCGGCGTATCCTCGGTTGGGAGCGACGCTCGCAAGTGCCCTCAGAAGCCACGTTCTCTCGCGCCTTCGCGGAGTTCGCGCAGGGCGATCTGCCCGACAAAATGCACGCGGCGCTGATCGAGCGCTCGCTCGGCGGGCGCATCGTCGGCGTGATCGCCCGCGACGCCACCGAGATCGAGGCGCGCGAGAAGCCGGCGGCGAAAGAGGCCAACGACAAGAAGGACGATCCGCCGTCCGATGGCGCTCAGCCGCCGCGCAAGCGCGGACGCCCGCACAAAGGCGAGCAACGGCCAAAGCCCCAGCCGACCCGGCTGGAGCGGCAAACCTCACAGAACGTCAACCAAATGCTCGCCGAACTGCCCACCGCCTGCGATGTCGGCTCCAAGAAAAACAGCAAGGGCTACAAGGAAACCTGGATCGGCTACAAGCTGCATATCGATGTCGCTTGCGGCCAGATCCCCGTCTCCTGCGTGCTGACTTCGGCCTCCGTTCACGACAGTCAGGTCGCCATTCCCTTGATGACCATGACCGGCGCGCGGGTTTCCTATCTCTACGATCTCATGGACGCCGCCTACGACGCCGCCGCCATTCATGACCATAGCCGCACGCTCGGCCACGCGCCGATCATCGACCGCAACTTTCGCGCCCAGCATGACGTCAAAGCCGAATGGAAACGGGAGGTCGACAGGATGAAGTTCATCCACATGCCCGACGCAAATGACGTCATCTATGATTTCCGCACCATGGTCGAACGCGTCAATGCTCGATTGAAGGACGAATTCGGCGCCAGGTTCCTACGCGTGCGCGGCGCAACCAAGGTCAAATGCCATCTCATGTTCGGCATCGTCGCGCTCGCCGCCGATCAAATCCTCCGCGTCGCCAGCTTCAGGCCAGCACCAGCCTGAGCCGCGCGCCCCCGCAAACCAAAACCACGGCAAATTCCTCGCCCTCAGGGAATTCTGCAAGAGGCTCTTCGGTTTATCCGCAAGGCAAGCATGTGTTCGGCATGTTCGACGCGCCACCAGGCGCCCGGCCGCTTGAGGCGTTGTTGGGCGACGTAGCGATGAGCGCTTTCGATCTCGCCCGAGCCGATGGGCAGTCCTTCGGCCAAGGCCTGGCGATAGTTCAATTGGCCGGCGCGGGCGCCGAGGTAGCGATGGCAGGTTCGCACGGGCGCGCGCTCGTCGTCGACCTCGGGAGGCTCGCAATGTCCGGCGAGCGCCCGCAGGACGGCGTCGAGACGCCCGCTCTTGAGCGCGTCCTTTTGCGTCTCCATCCAGAGGCTGGGCGCGACCGGATCGGGCGCGAGCGCTGCAGAGGCGGCGGCCAGATATTCGCAAACATGATAGAAATCAATCAAGTAGCGACCCTGGTCGCCGAACTGCTGCTCGATTTGACCGACGATCCATGGCGCGCCGTCGCCGACCGCGTGAACCCGTGAGCCCGCCCCGAAGCCGGCGCGAACCGCGCAGGAAAGCATCTGACGCCCGGCCTCTTCGACCCCGCCCTCAATCGAGCCCGCATAGACCGGCGTCCGGCTCCCTTGCGCGTGCGCCAGCGACAGCTTCGCCTCCCGCCAGGACAACGTCTTGCCCTTGCGCTTGTCTTTCCCCTCGCGACAAGGTTCGACGATCGGAACCATGCCGCCGTCCGTCTCGACGATGATCGGCTTGCTGAGGCCCGGCGCCTCCGGAACTTCACAATCCTGGCGGCCGGCTTCGTAGATCGCCTCGGCGTGGGCGAACGTGATCCGCTGGATCGTGCTCTCGCCGATCGCAAAGCCGTAGTGCTCCTGCAACTTGGCGCGCGCTTGCGCGAAGGGTTGATCGGCGGCGAAGTCGACGATGGCGCGCTGCAGCGGTCGCGAACATCCGAGCGGGCTCACCTTCGCCCCGAGCACGAAAGGACGCACCCGTTGCGTCCCGAACCGATATTGCGGCTCCCGGACTTCTATTTCGCCGAATTTCGTATGCCAGCGGAGTTTTTTTCACCTTGGCGATGCATCTGAGGTCGTTGGCGAATCTCCCGCTCCGTCGCCTCGACCCGCCGCTCGGCCCAACTGCGCAGCGCCTCCCGTCCCATCAGACGCATCTCATCCACGATGCGCTCTTCCGCAGCGTCGGCTTCCTTCAATTCGCCCCCGCCGCCTTCAACCGCCAGCACGATCGAGCCCACCCGCTCCCGGAGACCGGGATGCGATCGCAAAGCCGCAACCAGAGCCTCGTCGCTCAACTCCAACCCCGCCATCCGTAACCTCCCGCCAAATCAATGCAAACCCAACCTACTCTGCATCGATTTGAATCGCACCCTTCGCCGCCTGGCGATTTGCCACATTCGCGATCTATTCTGAAGCTGGCGGGGTTGCGAACCCGCCGACAGAAGCAGTTCGGGGGAGGCGAGGGTATGGCGAGAACGATCAAGAAGCTCTCCGCCATGGACGCGTCCTTCCTTTACTTGGAGACGCCGGAGGTGCCGATGCATGTCGGCAGCATGGCGATTTTCCAATTGCCCGAGAATTATCGCGGCGACTTCTTCGAGGACCTCAAGTCGATGATCGGCGGGCGTCTGCATGTCGCGCCGATGCTGACCTGGAAGCTTGCGCACACGCCGTTCGACATCGACCGCCCGCACTGGATCGAGGACGACCAATTCGACATCGATCGCCACGTTTTTCGCGGCGCGTTGCCGGCGCCCTCGGACATCCCGACGCTTCAACGGCTGGTCGGCTGGATGCACGCCAAGCTGTTGAACCGGGCTCGGCCGCTGTGGGAAATGTGTGTCTTCGAGGATCTGCCCGACAATCAAGTGGCGATCTACTCGAAGATGCATCACGCTTGCATCGACGGTGGCGCGGGCGCCGCAATGGCGCAGCTTCTCTACGACGCGACGCCGACGCCGCGCGAAACGACGAAGCCCGCCGCGCTCAAGGCGGCCAAGAACGCCGACGAGCGCGAATTCATCTCTTCGCTCGTCGCGTCCTCCTTGCAATTTTGGAACCTCGGCGAGCCGGGAGGCAGGCTGCCGAAAATTGAGACGCCACGCACCGGCAAGACCGACCTCGGCTCGGTGCTGGTCGACGCTTTCATGGATGGGCTCAAACAGAGCCGGCAATTCGTAGAGAGTCTTCCCGATATTCTGAAGGTCGTGAACGATGTCGGCGGCAAGGTCTTCTCGCCGAGCGGCATCGGCGATCTGACGAAGATGATGGCGCCGCCGACGCCGCTCAACGGTTCTGTTTCCTCCGAGCGCAGTTACGCGGCCGTCAGCCTTTCCTTGCCCCGCGTGAAGGCGGTGGCGGCCAAGGCCGGCGTTAAGTTGAACGAGGTGGTGCTGGCGTTGTCGAGCGGCGTGTTGCGCAGGCACCTCCTTAGTCAAGACGCCTTGCCCGGAAAGTCGCTGACCGCCGCCGTCCCAATTTCGACGCGAGACGCAGGCGACGCTTCCGCGAGCAACCAGGTGATGGGGATGATCTGCGTGCTCGCCACCGACATCGAGGATCCGAAATCCCGGCTCGAGACGATCTTCGCTGAATCCGCCAAGGCCAAGGAATTGTCGAGCCCGTTGAGACAGCTCATGCCGCTGGTGACGGATACGGTCGCGCTCGGGTCGCCGATCGTTATTCAATTGCTTTCGCTGTTCTACAGCCGCTCGAACCTGGCGAACCTCTTGCCGCCGGCCGTTAATGTCTCCATCTCGAACGTCTTCGGCCCGAAGTTCACGCTTTACGCCAATGGTGCGGAATTGCTGCATTCCTATCCGGTCTCGATCGTGATGCATGGGATCGGCCTGAACATCACGCTGCAAAGCTATCGTGACCATCTCGACTTCGGCTTCATCGCCGGCGCCAATATTTTGCCGAACGTGCAAACCTTGGCGGACGCGTTGCCCGGAGAGCTTGCAAAACTCGAAGCGGCCTATGGTCTTGCGGCATAGACGGCCAGATTGATCTTCGCGGCTGATCCGTCGCTGTAGCCTCATCTGCGCCGGCCGCGGCGGAACGCCAACGAAGCTAACAAAATCAGAGAGGGCAGGCGTTATGGATGGCAGCGTCAATCGTCAAATTCTGCTGATCGAAAAGCCGACCGGCAAGCTCGGCGCCGAGCACTTCCGCCTCGTTGAAACGAAGGCCCCGGAACCTAAGGACGGCGAAGCGCTTCTGCGCGTGCGCTACATTTCGCTCGACGCGGCCAATCGGGCCTGGATGCAGGGCGCGACCTATCGCGCGGCGGTCGAGACCAATACGGTCATGGCCGGCGGCGGCATCGCCGAAGTCGTCGCCTCGAAGGCGCCGGGTTTCGCGCCGGGCGATCTCGTTTTCGCCGACACCGGCTGGCAGGACTATTTCGTCTTGCCGAGCAAGCATCTCATCAAAGTCCCTCGCGTCGAACCGATGACGCATCTCCTCAGCGTCTTCGGCATTGCCGGCCTGACCGCCTATTTCGGGCTCTTGAACATCGGGCGCCCGCAGCACGGCGAGACGCTTGTCGTCTCCGCTGCCGCCGGCTCGGTCGGATCGATCGTCGGGCAGATCGGCAAGATCAAAGGATGCCGCGTGGTCGGGATCGCCGGCGGGGCCGAGAAAGGCCGTTGGCTGACGGCGCATCTCGGCTTCGACGCGGCGGTCGACTACAAGCAGGGCGGCGTGTTCAAAGCGTTGCGCGAGGCCGCCCCCAAGGGCGTGGACGTCTATTTCGATAATGTCGGCGGCGACATCCTCGAAGCGTGCCTGCCGCAAATGAACCTGCGCGGCCGCATCGTCTGCTGCGGCGCGATCTCGCAATATGACGGCGCGCCCGCCGCCGCCGGCCCGCGTGGCGTGCCGGGACTGATCGTCGTCAAGCGCCTGCTCATACAGGGCTTCGTCGTCACCGACCATTTCGGCGAACGCGACAAGGCGACCGCCGATCTCAGCGCGTGGGTGAGGGACGGCAAGCTCAAAGTCGAAGAGGACGTGATCGACGGGCTCGAAAACACGCCGGCTGCGCTGATTGGACTGCTGGCGGGCGAGAATCGCGGCAAGCGCATGGTCAAGGTCTGACCCCGCGGCATTCGCACGCGCCCGCAACGCGACTGAGCGATCCCGCACTCGGGAGAAGTGCCTTTCGGCCGCTGCGGGATTGCTCTTCAACAAAGGTCGGTCGTCGGCGCCGCGTCAATCGGACTTCAGCGTCAGCGGTCAGGCACAATTCAAGAGAAAGTCCCGAATGAGGCCGTTCACCTGATCAGGGAATTCGTGGACGACACACTGTGTGCCGTCGCGAATACGGTCGACGCGGAGATTCGGGACATATTCCATGAGCCCGTCCAGCAGACCCGGCAACAAAGCAACATCCCTCTCGCCTCAGATGATCTGGGTCGGCGGGCGAACGATCGTTTGGCGAGGATGCAAGGTCATGGCCGTCACGCCCGGCTGACCCGGCCCCGACGGGTGCAGATTGCTGGCGCGATAGTAGTTCGGCGCGCCGGTGAGCGCGCCCAGTTCGGACCAGGCCTGCTTGTATGCGGCGACCATCGCCGGATAGAGCGGTTGGCCGCTAATTCGCGAGCTTTCGAACATACGCCTGAGGAAGGGGCTCGACCATCTCAACGCCGTACGCGCAACCTTCCTGGCGATCACCGACCGCTTCGCCGGCTTCCCGGCAGAATGGCTCAACAGCCATCTCGACTTTCCCCTCCTCCAGCGCCTTGCCCACCCGATCACTGTCGGCGCCGTCCGCTATCCCGGCCTCAAAATCCATGAGGCGCGCGTCGTGCGCTTGTTCGAGGTTCTCCTCCATGGCGGCCCTCAGGTCGCTGGCTGGACGGCCCGGCAAATCCACCACGCCGTCCTCACCACCTTTGATCTCTCAGAGCCCGTCCGGGAACTTAACTTCCTATGATTCAAGGAAGGCGGCCCGAATCACTTGGGGGGTTGCCGATGTGGACCAGCGAAAATCGCGCTCGCTACGACCGCAGTCGACTGCGGTATCCGAGCGATTTGACCGACGCGGAATGGGCGCATGTCGAGCCGCTCGTTCCGCCGGCCAAGCGCGGCGGCAACCGACGCCATGTCAATGAGCGCGAGGTCTTCAACGGCCTGATGTACGTCCTCAGCACCGGCTGCCAATGGCGCGCCGTGCCGAAGGACCTGCCGCCGCGTTCGACGCTTTACGATTACTTCGATCGCTGGAGTTGGGACGGCACGCTCGATCGCATCCACGACGCGCTCTACGTGAAGTGTCGGGAAGCCGCCGCTCGCGAGGCGAGCCCGACCGCCGCGATCATCGACAGCCAGAGCGTCAAGAGCGGGGAAAAGGGGGGCCTGCGTCGATCCGGCGGGTTACGACGCCGGCAAGAAGATCATGGGCAAAAAGCGCCACATCCTCGTCGATACGCAGGGCCTGTTGATGCATGCGATCGTCCACGCCGCCGACATCCAGGACCGTGACGGCGGCGCGGTGCTGATGGCGATCTTGTTCGGCGCCTTTCCGTTCCTGACGCGGCTCTTCGCCGATGGCGGCTATCAGGGGCCACAATTCAAGAGCGCAATGCGACGAACCCTGGCGGCCGTGACAGTCGAGATCGTCAAGCGGTCGGATCAGGCCAAGGCCTTCGTCGTCCTGCCCAAGCGCTGGATCGGCGAACGCACCTTCGCTTGGCTCGGCCGCTGCCGACGGTTGGCCAAGGACTGGGAATGCCTCAACCGCAAGGCGCTCGCCTTCCTCCGCCTCGCCTCCATCCGCCTCATGTTGCGAAAACTATGCAATCCCGCATGACGTTTCCGGACAGACTCTCAGAGAAGACCTACGGCCTCAACCAGCTGCGCTACGACCTGCGTAAGCTCAAAGGGCATGGCCTCATCGAGCGCGACGGCTCACGCTACGCCTACCGCCTCACGCAAAAAGGCATCCAGGTGGCCCGGCTCTTCCTGTTCTTCCACAAGCGCCTCTGCGGGCCGCTCGCCAACAGCCGCTTCCATCACCAGCCACACCCGCAGCACCGTCCCAACAGCCGGCTCGAAGCCGCCTATCACCGCGCCGATACCGCCATCCAACCCGTCGTTGACCTTGTGGCAGCCGCTTGAATCTTAAGCCCTGCGTCTGCACGATTGTCCAACTCGTTTTGTCAAGCTTCGTTCCGGCAAGAATTGTAGTAGATCGATTCCTTGAAACTTCACGCTCGCGGCTTGGCCCCTCGGGTGCGAAATGTTGGAGTTCCATCGGCAGGATATGATTCGAATTTTGGAAACGCTTTACTAGTCGATCGATTTCACGAAACCGCTCAATTGCTTAGTTGGCCATCGATCCACGGAATGTGGCCGTTTCGAGCATACCATGTGTGGACGACGGGGTCGCGATTGAAGTGATCCATGGCGGCCATGATGCGGTCCTTGAGTTCCTGTTTGGATGCGACGCGAATGTGGCGCAGCACCGAGCGGGCGAGCTTGGAGAAGAAACCTTCGACGAGGTTGAGCCAGGAACCGTGCTTGGGCGTGAAGGTGAATTCGAAACGACCGGCGGCTGTTCGGCGAGCCAAGCCTTGGTCTCCTTGGAGATGTGCGCCGAATGATTGTCGAGGATCAGCTTGATCGCCGTATGGGCCGGATAGGCGGCGTCGAGAAGCTTGAGGAATTCGATGAATTCGCGGCTTCGGTGGCGGTCCTTGACGAGCGCGTGGACTTGGCCGGTGAGCAGATCGATGCCCGCCAGCAAGCTGACCGTGCCGTGGCGCTTGTACTCGTGATCGCGCGCCAAGGTCGCATGTCTGCCGGGCTCGGGCGGCAGGTCCGGGGCCGTCGTGGCGATTGCCTGAATGCCAGGCTTCTCATCGTAGGAGACGATCGCCACCGCATCGCTCGGCTTTTGTTTGGCGGCGGCCGCGGTCTCCTTGATAAGCTTCACCTCGCGATAGACGCACAGAACCTCCGCCATCCTCTGCTTGAACTCCGGGTCGCGGCGTTCCAGGTAATAGCGGACCTTGTGCGGCTTGATCTCCTGCTCATTGAGGATGTTGCACAGCGTGCCTTGAGCCAACTTGGCAAGGCAAGCGTGGCCCTCTGCCGGCCCATGCTCGCGCGCATGGCGGGCGAGCAGCCGCGTCGTCCACAATTCGTGGGGATAGCCGAGGTCCTTGGCCTTGCGGCAGGCGAGGTTCACAACCCATGCCCTGGCCTCCGCGGTGATCGTCGCCTCGCTGCCGGGCCGCGGTCGATCGTCGAGCGCCGCCATCGGACCATAGGCCAACGCCCGCTCGAGACAGCGTTGGACGGTCTGATAGTGCGCGCCCACGGCCCGCCCCACCGCAAAAAACGACGGGTCTTCCCGGTAGGCCAGCAGCATCCGCGCTCGCCCGACCCGGCTCGCCGATTCCGTTCGCGAGCGGGCGATCGCGCCCAACGCTGCCAAATCGCCAATCGCCAATTCGATCGCCTTCCGCCGTCCCGCCACGACCTCAAACCTCGCTGCCGAATCAAAGCAGGAACGCTACAAGCAGCGTCGGAAAAAGTAAATCCTGGGCACGTGATTGGTTTCAACGGATCGAAGAACTAGTACACCGCGCCGGAAGTGGCGACTCCGTTTGATGGCGCGTGGAAGCCTGAGGTGAGTCCCTTGCGCCACACCTGCCGCAATTCGCGCGGGAGGCAGGCTGCGGCGTAGGTTTTGGCGAGTCAGGGCGTGGGCGAAGTGGCACAGCGGGGCCTGACGTTTTGCCCTGATTTGCCGGAGTCTTTGCATGCCGCGCCTGTCCGCTGCCCCGATCACGCTGACGCCTGAGCAAGAGGCGGACCTGCGAGGTCTTGCCCGGGCGCACAAGACGCCGCGCAAGCTGGCGGAACGGGCCGAGATGATCTTGCGCTCGGCGGCGGGGACAGAGGTGCGCGAGATCGCCCGTCAGCTTGGCGTTTGGCCAAAGACCGTGCGCCATTGGCGCAACCGCTGGCTGTCCGGCCAGGCGGATGCCGCGGCTGCGACGGGGCTGGCGGATGAACCGCGACCTGGGGCGCCGGCGACGTTCACGCCCGAGCAGATCTGCGCGATCGTGGCGCTGGCCTGCGAACCCCCGGAAAAGAGCGAGTTGCCGCTCAGTCACTGGAGCCAGAGCGAACTGGCCCGCCAGGCGGTCAGGCGCGGCATCGTCGACAGCATCTCGCACGGCTCGGTCGGGCGCTTTTTAAAAAGAGGCCGACCTCAAACCGCATCTCGTGCGCGGCTGGCTCACGCCCAAGCCGGACCCTGAGTTCGAGAGCAAATGCGCCGAGGTTTGCACCCTCTATCATGAGGCGCCCGCGGCGGCGCAGCAGGACGTTCGCACGGTGTCGGTCGACGAAATGACCGGCGTGCAGGCGTTGGAGCGCGCCGCCCCGGACTTGCCGGTCCAGCCGGGCAAGGTCGCCCGGCGGGAATTCGAATACATCCGCCACGGCACGCAGACGGTGATTGCGGCTTTCGACATAGCGACCGGCCAGGTGACCGCCAGCGTCGGCGAGACCCGCACCGAGCAGGACTACGCCAACTTCCTGGACACTCTGTTCGCCGCCGGCGCGCCGACCACGAAGTGGCGCGTGATCGCCGACAATCTCAACACGCATGTTTCGGAAAGCGTGGTGCGTCTAGTCGCTCGCTTGTGCAATATCGAGGACGACCTCGGCGAAAAGGGCAAGTCCGGCGTGCTGGCTTCAATGGCCACGCGCGAAGCTTTTCTGCGCGACCAAAGCCACAGGATCAGCTTTCACTTCACACCCAAACACGCTTCCTGGCTCAACCAGATCGAGATCTGGTTCTCCATCCTCGCGCGCAAACTCCTGCGCCGCGCCAGCTTCACTTCCAAAGAACACCTGAAGGCTCGCATCGAAGCCTTCATCGCCTATTTCAATCGCACCCTCGCCAAGCCGTTCAAGTGGACCATGACCGGAAAACCGCTCGCCGCATGAGCCCAAAAATGGGGTTCGTTCTTCCGGCGAGGTGTACTAGTTCATCGATTTCAAAATTCGAATCATATATGGGATGCTCGAAACGGCCACATTCCGTGGATCGATGGCCAACTAAGCAATTGAGCGGTTTCGTGGAATTGATCGTCTAGGCGGCGGGCTTGATCCCGATCCGGGCGGAAATGCGGGCGAGCTCATGGGACAGTTCAAGTTCACGCATACACAAGCCGGGAGTCAAGGAATAGCTCGCTGTGATTGCGTTGCTTGTCCACTGCGCGGCGCACCGCTTGCTCGGCCCAAGCCGATGCCCATGTCAAGCATGCATCGACGGTCCTCAGAGCCTCTCCGCCGACGCAGGTCGGCTTCGTTCAATCCCCCAATGAGTTAGCAAAGCGGGGCCTTTGGCATAAGGGGGTCTGCCTCACTTTCCGTGGGTCTGGCTCACACTGTGTGGTCGGTGCGCAGATCGTATGGGAGCATCCGTGCGCGTAGGAGTTCGACGCCGGCTCGGCCATACATAGACCGCTTCAGGGTCTTGAGACGATTGATCTGCCCTTCGGTCTGGCCATTGCTCCACGGCGCGCTGATGGCGTTGCGAACGGCCGCTAAATCCCGGCGCAGCGTGGCGGCGAATCGGCGCATTCCATGAATGCCCGAGTTGGCAGCCTCTCTTAGCCACTCGTCCAGCGGCTCTGGATCGCTTCCCTTGAGAAGCCCCCGAAAGCGCATGGCGAGTTGACGCATTGTCGCAAAATCGCTGGATATTTCCTTAAGCTGATCCACCTTGACGGCCTGAGCTTCGGTCAGCAATCCGCGCGGTTTGATGCACAGCGCCGCGGCGACAATTGGCGGAACCGTGGGCGTGAGGAGATGCTGAAGCGCAACGGGCGCTGGCGTTCCGGTCGCCGCAGCGAAATGCGCGCGCCGCCAACCATTCAGGAGTCGTTGCAGGTGGGTCAGGCTGCCGGTATAGCCAAGAGGGCGGATCTCCGCGAGCAGTTGCTTTCCCATCGTACACCCCTCGTTCCAGCGACGCGCCAGGTAGGCGCTGAACCCGCTGGGCGTCGTCGACTTCGGAGCCATCGTGGCGCGGGGCCGCAAGGTCTCCTGCCGCGTCCATTGCTTCACCGTGCGCCAATGGAAACCGGTTTCGCGAACGATGTCGGCAAGGCTCCTGCCTTCAGCGCGCAGGGTCTTGACACGATCGAAGCCGGCTCGCGATCTGGCGCGTCGTCCCGTTTCAACGAGGCGCCGATGCTCGGTCACCTCAGGAGGTCCATAGCGATGGATGAGACCGGGCGGTTCAGGAAGGTCGACCGACCCGCCAGGCTCAGCCTGAAGGCGCGGAGGCTCGGCGCGGCTGAGCTGCTGTTCGACGGTCTGCCGCAGATTCTGCAACAAGTGGAAGCGGTCAGCCGTCTGCTGCGCCTGCGGCGCACCCTGCACGCCACCCTGCGCATAAAGACCGCAACGGTCTCGGCTCACCATTTCAATCGACGGATGGCTCCTGAGCCAGTCGGAGGTCGAACTCGGCAACCGATCCTGCAGAATATCAGATGGCGGACATACCAGCCGTGACGTTGGGTTGACTTGTTGACTTGGCGTCGCATGCTGGACAACGACCTCCATCCATCAGGGTCGCCGAGACGGTCCAACCGCCATCCACGCGCTCGACTTCCGATATCCCGACGTTAGGGGCTGGCGCCCATTCCGCTCTCGTTTTCATCCGACCTCCCTGCGCCGTCCGCCACGATCCGCACATCGCTTAACCCACGACGCAGGCAATCACACAGTTTGAGCCAGACCCACACAGATTGAGGAAGACCCCATGAAGTGCTCAAGTTCGGGTTGGCACGTTCGAGTCTCGCCATGAAATGCAAATCGACAGCTTCGACGCGATGGGAACGACGATCCCCGCCTGTGGGAGCCGGGGAAATCTCGCCCGTCGTCTGAAAGCGCGCCACCTAGCGTACGGCGCTGGCGATGCTGACCCCGAAACGCTTGGCCGCCGCGTTGCGCGAGAAGCCGGCCTCGACCACCGCCGTCACCACGCGTCCGCGAAGATCGTCGGAAAGCGCCATCCCCGCCGCCTCCTTCGCGCGGCGATTAACTTCAAGCAGAACAAACCCGATTCGGGAATCCGTCCACGATTCAATTCGCTCGGAGACCGCTCTAACCGATGGTGTCCGAACACCGGACAGCCCGAGAAGCCCGCCAGCGCCGACCCCCCCCATCACGGGACGGCATGCCTGCGGCTTGGCGATGAGACGTGGGTGGAGGGTTGCCTGAGGTGGCTGTGAAGGTCCGCCGGGAGGGGCTGTCAGGGGGGTAATTTGCCGGCGCGGCGTCGATCAAATCCGTCTCAGATATTCTCGGCGAAGTTATTCCCCGCAAGCATTCGTTAATCAAGAGTTAGCGCCAGTCGAAGATGAAATTGTCGCCCTGATAAACCTGCCCAGCGCGTCTAGCAGAGACCGGCGGGAAGCCTGCATGGCATGCATTGTCGAGGCTCCAATACGCTAGGTAAGCGCCGTCTTCTGGCCATATATTGATCCAAGGGCCATAGCACGTTTGCTGAGAGGTTGGCAGGTTCACCTGTTCGGGATGTTTTCTGTCGTATAGGCACGCCTGCCAACCGGAGGCGTGTAAAGAGGCAGCTGTTTCTCCGGGTTCTAAATCGAAACTGACGCAGCATTTGCTGTTCCATACCTCCTGACCATCAGTGACCAGACGGCAGTGCGCTACTTTCTCGACCGCGTTCGCTTGCGTGAGCAAAAGGACATGACAGGCAGATGCGGCTGCTAGTTTTGTCAAAGCCCGCATGGAGAGGGCTTTCCCATTCGCCGGATACACTTAGAGCGGAATCCGATCAAGCTGTATCATGTTCGCAGGCGACGATTTCAAGATGTCGGCAAAGGCCTCCAGGCCCTCGGGAAGCCCGCCGATTCAGTGCGTTCGGATACCGCTCTAGAGCAGAACTCCAATCAAATTGTATCATAGCCACAGGCGGCGAAGCAATTTGTGCATTCGGCAGTGTCGGTAGCAGATGATATGTCCGGTTTAGGGAGCGCACGATCTGTCCGGTAGCCTCGGCCCTTTTTTGGGGGGGGTTGGATGCGCCGGACGGAAGCCCTTCAGGGTGTGCGTATGATGAGGTTTCTGGACATTTTGGGCCGCTACGAGGCGGCGGAGTTCAACCCGTTGGAAGCAGCGGCGTTGCTTGGGGTGAGCGAGCGGACGTTTCGGCGCTGGCAGGCGCGTTACGAGGAGGACGGCGAGGCTGGGTTACTGGACCGGCGGCTTGGCAAGGCGTCTGGGAAGCGGGTTCCGGTCGACCGGGAGCAGGAGGTCGAGGCGCTTTACCGACAGCGTTATGCGGGGTTCCGAGCCAAGCACTTCCATGAGCACCTGGTGAAGGATCACGGTTTCGCCTGGGGCTACACGTGGACCAAGACGTTTCTGCAGTCGCGCGGGCTTTTGCCGAAGGCGGCGCGCAAGGGCGCGCATCGCCGGAAGCGGGAGCGCCGGCCGTTGCCGGGGATGATGCTGCATCAGGACGGCTCGCGACACGTCTGGCTCGAAGGCCAGCCGGCGCTCGATCTCATTGCGACGTTGGACGACGCGACCGGGGCGATCTATTCGGCGGTTCTGGTCGAGGAGGAGGGTACGGCTTCGACGTTCCGGGCGCTGAAAGAGACGTTCGGGGCCCACGGGCTGCCGATGAGCCTCTATACGGATCGCGGTTCACACTACTTCCATACCGCCGAGGCGGGCGGCAAGATCGACCGCAGCCGCCTGACGCAGGTGGGCCGGGCGCTCGAGCAACTCGGCGTCGAGCATATCGGGGCCTATTCGCCGCAGGCGCGCGGGCGCTCGGAGCGGGCGTTCCAGACCTTGCAGGAGCGGCTGGTGAAGGAGCTCAAGCTCGCCGGGATCACGGCGATCGAGGCGGCCAACGCGTTCATCCGCGAGGTCTATCTGCCCGCCCACAACGAGCGCTTCGCGGTCGCGCCGGCGCAGCCCGGTTCGGCCTTCACCCCGATCCCGGGCGTCGACCTCGATGAGATCCTGTGCGTGCAGGAGGAGCGCCAGGTCGGCAACGACAATTGCGTGTCCTACCGCACGCTCAAACTGCAGATCCCGGAGAGCCCGCTGCGGCCGCACTTCGTCAAGGCGAGGGTCAAGGTCCATCACTATCCCGATGGCTCGCACGCCGTCTTTTACGGCCCGCGCTGCATCGGCCGCTACGACCAGAAAGGAGCGATCCGGGACGCGAAAAACGCCGCCTAAATCCGCTCGGTGGCGCGCCTGTGGAAATGTGGACAACGCAAACGCGTTGCCCACAGTCCCACAGGGAGAACAGAAGCAGAAGAAGCGGACATTTGATGTGCTACCAAAACCGGACAAGTTAATTCGCTATCGACATTTGTGCATTCGGCAGATTTGAAGATGTCGGCGCAGGCTTCGAGCGCCCTCATCAGGCCGGCGACGGTTCGCTCGGCGATTTTGCGCAGATAAGTCTTCAGCTTCGAAAAGGCCTTCTCGATCGGGTTCATGTCGGGGCTATAGGGCGGGTGCGATTCAAATCGATGCAGAGTAGGTTGGGTTTGCATTGATTTGGCGGGAGGTTACGGATGGCGGGGTTGGAGTTGAGCGACGAGGCTCTGGTTGCGGCTTTGTGATCGCATCCCGGTCTCCGGGAGCGGGTGGGCTCGATCGTGCTGGCGGTTGAAGGCGGCGGGGGCGAATTGAAGGAAGCCGACGCTGCGGAAGAGCGCATGGTGGATGAGATGCGTCTGATGGGACGGGAGGCGCTGCGCAGTTGGGCCGAGCGGCGGGTCGAGGCGACGGAGCGGGAGATTCGCCAACGACCTCAGATGCATCGCCAAGGTGAAAAAAACTCCGCTGGCATACGAAATTCGGCGAAATAGAAGTCCGGGAGCCGCAATATCGGTTCGGGACGCAACGGGTGCGTCCTTTCGTGCTCGGGGCGAAGGTGAGCCCGCTCGGATGTTCGCGACCGCTGCAGCGCGCCATCGTCGACTTCGCCGCCGATCAACCCTTCGCGCAAGCGCGCGCCAAGTTGCAGGAGCACTACGGCTTTGCGATCGGCGAGAGCACGATCCAGCGGATCACGTTCGCCCACGCCGAGGCGATCTACGAAGCCGGCGCCAGGATTGTGAAGTTCCGGAGGCGCCGGGCCTCAGCAAGCCGATCATCGTCGAGACGGACGGCGGCATGGTTCCGATCGTCGAACCTTGTCGCGAGGGGAAAGACAAGCGCAAGGGCAAGACGTTGTCCTGGCGGGAGGCGAAGCTGTCGCTGGCGCACGCGCAGGGGAGCCGGACGCCGGTCTATGCGGGCTCGATTGAGGGCGGGGTCGAAGAGGCCGGGCGTCAGATGCTTTCCTGCGCGGTTCGCGCCGGCTTCGGGGCGGGCTCACGGGTTCACGCGGTCGGCGACGGCGCGCCATGGATCGTCGGTCAAATCGAGCAGCAGTTCGGCGACCAGGGTCGCTACTTGATTGATTTCTATCATGTTTGCGAATATCTGGCCGCCGCCTCGGCGGCAATCGCGCCCGATCCGGTCGCGCGCAGCCTCTGGATGGAGACGCAAAAGGACGCGCTCAAGAGCGGGCGTCTCGACGCCGTCCTGCGGGCGCTCGCCGGACATTGCGAGCCTCCCGAGGTCGACGACCAGCGCGCGCCCGTGCGAACCTGCCATCGCTACCTCGGCGCCCGCGCCGGCCAATTGAACTATCGCCAGGCCTTGGCCGAAGGACTGCCCATCGGCTCGGGCGAGATCGAAAGCGCTCATCGCTACGTCGCCCAACAACGCCTCAAGCGGCCGGGCGCCTGGTGGCGCGTCGAACATGCCGAACACATGCTTGCCTTGCGGATAAACCGAATAAACGGCGATCGGGACGCCTACTGGAAAGCCCTCGCCCAACCCAGCTCCGCTGTCGCCAATGACAACTACCCGAAATCACTCCGCCGCACCGCCTGATTGCATCACTTTGGATCGCACCCCTATAGGGCGGCAGATATCGCAATTCGGCCCTGCGGATTTTATCAGTTGCTCGACCCGCGGTCCTTTGTGGGCAGGCAAATTGTCCATGACGACGATATCGCCTTGCGAGAGAGTGGGGACCAGACATGTTTCCACCCATTCCTCGAACAGGGCGGCGTTCATCGGCCGGTCGTAGACCCTCGGAGCCGTAAGCCCTCGAAGGCGCAGACCGGCAACGAGCGTGACCGTCTTGTAATGGCCGTGCGGCACGGCGGCCCGTAGTCGCCGTCCGCGCTGGCAGCGTCCGTGTTTTCGAGCGAGATTGGTGGAAGCGCCGGTCTCGTCGACGAAGATGAGTTTGGCGGGATCGAGATCGAGTTGCGAGGCGAACCAGTTCCGGCGATGCTCCAAAACGTCCGGGCGCCGCTGCTCCTCGGCGTGCGCGGTCTTTTTTTAAGCGTGACGCCATGGCGGTCGAAGAAACGCCAGAGCACGGAAACCGAAAAGCGCTCGCCGCAATTTTGGATCATGCGCTCTTGGATCTCGAGCAGCGTGATGTCCGGCGTGCGGCGGATCAAGCCGAGCAAATAGTCACGCTGCGCCTCGATCCGGCCGGACCGGCGATCGCCCCCTGAAGGCGAAGGCGAAATCTGCCCCGTGGCCTTGTAACGCGTCACCCAGCGCACCGCGCTTACGATGCTCACGCCGAAACGCCTGCCGGCCGCATTGCGCGACAGCCCGCCCAAAACGACCGCCTCCACCACCCGCTTGCGAAGATCATCGGAAAGCGCCATCCCCGCCGCCTCCTTCCCGCGGCAGGAATCATCAATCAGAACTCAACCGATTCGGGGATCCCTCACTCGATTCAGTCCGCTCGGATACCGCTCTAATCAGTTGTCAGTGAACTTTCAGGCTCCGGCCGCGGAAACTGTGGCGACAATTTCTCAGCAATGCGCCTCAATTCGTGCATCGTATCGCCAAGAGGTGTTGGAAAAACCACTGCAAGACATACACCGAATTCTTTGCTATAGGTCTCCGTGATCTTCCTAAGCTTTTTGCATATAGCCACAAATTGCTCAAAGAGCATAAGCGAATTTACGACCTCACCGTCTGCTATATGAGCCTGAACACCTGAACACGGATTTGTTCCTCAAGCATCTGAAAGTCCACACTTTGTGCGGTCACGGCAATATCAATGCGGTTATTTCGCTGGCTTAGCAGCTCCTTAAGCGCTGGCGTGTAACTCGCCATCCAGCCGGAACGCTTCAATAACTCTGGGTCCTTTGCCAAGACAAACGGAAGTTCCGTGAAAACCTCAAGGTCAATAAAATACGGCTCCGGACATCTCATCATCATAGCTGTAAATTCTGAGTTCATCGTTTCAAAAAACATGCGCAGTTTTGCCGCATCGTTCTCGACGGCACGTACTGCAACAAGGGCAGCGTGGCTTCTCTCGTGATGCGGAAGTATTTGCTGCATGACGATATGCAACAGGGCTTCGATATTATAGCCAATCCCTGTCGCCACGACGTTGAGTTGCATTAGCTGACACCATAGTCTTGGCGAGGTCGCGTGTCGTTTCGCCCTTGGCGATACGCGGCCCAGACCGGACGCGCCAGCAGTATCGCGGCCCGGATTATCGCGCCCCGCATCGTTCTTGCTCCGTTCACCCGTTCCGGCTAGCATCCGGCAATGCCCGACGCCGACAAGCTCACTCCCGCCGACCCGTCCGACCTTGCCGGCGCACTCGCCTACGCGCTCCGCTACCAGAGCGGCAAGCGCGTCCACAACGCTGACGAGATCATGGCGGAGATCGGCGCGGCTAGCCTTGGCCCGGGGCTACGAAGCCTGACCCCCTTGTTCTCGATAGCTCCCGCGCGCCCCGCAGCATGTGAGCCCTATCACTGCGCGAAGTCGCGATATCAGGCAAAGCACCACGAGATGAGTCTCAAGGGGAGTTTTCGTCATGTTAGGCGACGGCCAGAAACAGGTGAATTGGGTTTGGGATTTTGCCGGCATCGGCTGTTTGGGGGATTCCTGTCTTCGAGATCGGCGTCTATATCGTGGCGATGATAGATAATCGCCCCTGCGTATCCGATTTGAAGCGCTTCGTTCCTCGCTTGACGAGCGAGGCCGACGGTTGAGCGCCGCCGCCGAGGCGAAGGCGGCCGGCTACGGCGGGATCGCGGCGGCCGCGCGTGCGACGAAGGTCGCCCGAAGCACGATCGGACGCGGTCTGAAGGACCTGCGGGACCCCGGCTCTCTGACCGGGAAGGTGCGTCGCAAGGGCGGGGGGAGCCCTCGGTTGACGTCGAGGGACCCGACGCTTCTGGAGGACTTGCAACGATTGCTCGAGCCCGCGACGATGGGCGATCCGATGCGGCCGTTGCGATGGGTCTCCAAGAGCCACGACAAGCTGGCGAGGGCGCTTCGGGCGATGGGTCACAAGGTGAGCTCCTCGACCATTCCCAAACTCTTGGAGGAACTGAAATATTGCCGCCACTGCAACCGCAAGACCAAGGAAGGCGGCAAACATCCCGATCGCGACGCTCAGTTCGAATATATCAACGCCAAGGCCGAGGCGTTTCAGGCGGCCGATCAGCCGGTGATATCGATCGATGCGAAGAAGAAGGAATTGCTCGGCGAATTCAAGAACGGCGGCAGCGACTATGGGCCGCAAGGCCAGCCGATCGAGGTCAACACCCACGATTTCGAGGACAAGGAACTGGGCAAGTTCATCCCCTACGGAATCTACGACACCGGCGCCAATCTCGGCTACGTCAGCCTCGGAATCGACCATGATACCGGGCAATTCGCCGTAAATGGCGTTCGCCTCTGGCTCGATCGGATGGGCCGGGAGCGTTATCCCTCGATGACGCGTCTCATGATCACCGCCGATGGCGGAGGCTCCAACGGCTCGCGCCTACGGCTATGGAAGGTGGCGCTGCAACAACTCGCCGACGAGACCGGCCTGATCATCCAGGTCTGCCATTATCCGCCGGGGACCTCGAAGTGGAACAAGATCGAGCACCGCATGTTCTGCCACATCACGCAGAACTGGCGCGCCATGCCTCTCGTCAGCCTCCTCGTGGCCATCGAACTGATCGCAAACACCACGACGAAAACCGGTCTCAAAATCCGCTGCGAACTTGATCCCAACCCCTATCCCAAGGGCATCAAGATCTCCGACGAGCAAATGGCGACACTCAACATAAAACGCGATTCCTTTCATCCAGAATGGAACTACAGCATCTCGCCCAGACGTCCGAACGTGGAGCAATAATTCTTGGGCGTCGCCTTATCCGTCAGCGTGTGCCTTCCTTGGCAAGGCGACCCCGAGCCGGGCCGATCGGCGCTCGATGAAAAACAGGGAACGTCGACCAAGCCTGCGGAGCGTCCGCTTCGGTCCAGCGCACGATGGACCCCGCGGGCGATCACGCTTCCGAGAAGTGCTGGAGAGTTTTCCCGGCTACAAAGCATGCAAGATGTTGAGACCGAACCCGCTTTGGATTAGGCGCTGCGCCGGCCATCACGCACTCAGAGATAGTGCGACAAGCCGAGCGCAGGCGAGAGCTGCAGGATGACGTCGCTGTAGTCCTCTCGCGGCCCGCGGATGGCCCTGAGACGGTCGACGACGGGCGCGGCTCTACCCAGCCTAGGAACTCTCACTTCGCATCCGGCTCGCGCACGCGGCTAGAAGGAATTGACGCCTGTGAGGCTCGCGGATCTCATGGAAACGGCAGCCGTCGGCGGGGCGCTGGACGAAGCTGCGTCGGAGTTAAAGGGGTGATCTCACACTGTCGTCACCGTCCCCAAACTCCCGTAAGAGACGCCTTCGCCAAAGTGTGTCCATGCACTTTGAAGCCGATGACTGCAGGCGGTGTGTTCTGATCGACATCTAGTTTATCGAGATCGAGCGCATAGACCGTGATTTCGTAATGATGCGGCTTACCGGGCGCTGGGCAGGGACCGCCATAATTGTTCGAGTCGAAATTGGTGCGCCCCTGGATCGCGCCGAGCGGCAGTCCAGCGCCGCTTCCCGCCCCCTTCGGCAGTGACGCGACGTCGGCGGGGATGTTGACGACCCACCAGTGCCAAAACCCGCCGCGGCTTACCGCAGTCGAGTCAAACAGGCTGAAAACAAGCCTCTTGGCCCAGCGCAAGAAGCCAACGCTGGCCGCGTCCGGATCAAACATGCTGATTGCAAAGCTCTTGGTCGCAGTCGGCGCGCCAGTCCAGGAAAGCGCAGGGGAGACATTCTGGCCGTTGCAGGCTCCGCCATTGTAGACCTGTTCGTCAGGGATCCGACCGCCTTGCCTAACGTCCGGGCTCGTCAGTATGAACGCGTCGACCGCGCCCGCGCTCGTCGCTCCGAGCATGAACATTGCTATTGCGAGGGGTTTGGCGGGGGTGACATTTCTCGTCCTGCGCTGCGCGCGGAAAAGAATCCTGACGTCCACTTGGCCCTTGGGCACGCTGTATAGATTGCACATGCCCGAGACTTGTGTGGCAATCGACCTCGAGTGTGCAAGGGGGTTTGATTTGAAATGCTCCATGGCTCCGACGCCGCCAACAGGCCCGCCGGCTGGCGCAGCACCAACGCGGAGGTCTATCCATGGCCATGGCGCCGAGGCGGACAGAGAGGCCCGCAGGCGCGAGCGTGACGTGATTCTGCCCGGCGGGACGCACGTGGATCGGATTCCGGCTTGTCTTCACTTCATGAAGCGGTAAATCTCCTTTCGGCTTTTCTACCTCCAAGCGAGGAAATACTTGTTTTTTGCGACAGTGGCTTGTAAGACGAAAAGATAAGAGAACGGCGAGAAACGAGACATTTCGAATCCTTGACTCCGTCTCAATTTGAGAACACGAGTATTCGGTTCACGACAGAACAGTCGAGCCGTGAACGGGGATATACTTTCGTCAGCGACCGGTGGAATCAGAATTGGCGGCGCCGCGCGATGCGGTGGCGCGGTTGCGCGTTTCCGCCTCAACAAACTCGTGGAGGGACATGATGGGCCTTGCCGTTGGACTGGTTGAAACCTTGGATTTTGCTTCCAATGCTTCCGTCGATCCTGCAGCAAATATTTGTCCGCCTTCGGCCGAAGATGGGCTGCGTTTGATGCGGGATTTTCTGCGGGTTAAGAGACCAGACCTTCGCGAGAGTATATTTAAATTCGTGGCGGAGATTGTCAGGTTTGAGGATGAAGGCTAGCTTTCTTCGCTTCGATTATTGCCATCTCGATTAAGTAACCAAGCATGGCGTTATAGGCCAATACCGCCATGCTCCGTGCCCTCTTCAATTCGATTCCGCTAGTTCCAACATCGGCTTGGTTGCCTCCATCGTCACCCCTTCTAGCCCTTGCTGTAGAAGTTTCGCGTCGGCCCCGATACGGCTGTCAGGTGCCATCTTGGAAGGGTCTGCTTCACTCTCGGTGCAAAGTGACGGCGACGACACGCCGTATCCCTTACCCCGCAGCTTGCACCAAGAGTAAATCAGACCCCGTTTAAGCGCAGCGCGACAGATGGCGCTCCTGACTGAAATGGTTGTGGACCTGGGCGTGGACTGAACTGAATTTCTGCAACGTCCTCAGACTTCGAAAGCGCTGCATGGCGCGCTCTCGTCGTCGAAACGGCTGATGCGAATTCTCGGCGCGATTGTTGAGCCCGCGGCCGACCTCCTGGCAATCGGCGTTGCCGACCTCCTTCATCGCCGCGGAATAGGCGCGAAGCCCGTCGGTCACGATCTTCCGCGGTCGGCCGTATTTCTTCATGATGCGCTTGAGAAACTTCACCGCCGCCGCCTTGTCTCGCTTCGCAGTGACGACCAATTCCAAGACCTCGCCTTCATGGTCGACAGCGCGCCAGAGATAGCAGAGCTTTCCGTTGACCTTCACAAACACCTCGTCCAAATGCCACCGCCACTGAGGATAGCCGTGCATGTGCGCGACCCGCTTCTTGCGGATCTCGGCGGCAAACATCGGGCCAAACCGGTTCCACCAAAACCGGACCGTCTCATGGCTGATGTCGATCCCGCGCTCGGCCAGGAGATCCTCGACGTTGCGCAGCGACAGCGGATACCTCACGTACATCATCACGACCAGACGGATGACCTCCGGCGAGCTGTTGAAATATCGGAACGGGTTGCCCATGGCCCAAGCCTACCACGGCCAGAGGCGCGGCCCAGCATTTGGTCTGACAAAGCCTCTCGGACGGATAGAAGCGGATTATGGAGCGGCGGCGGAGAAGCTGTGGCGGGACGGGCCGGCGGCGTCAAATACCCCTGCGTTCTCTGACGGCAATGACAACTTCAATTTCAAGCCTCGGGCAAGACCACAATTCCCGAACAAATCACCGCGCGCGCCGGTGCGTGACCGATTTTGCGGTCGTTGACGGGTCCGAGTGTCACAATCCCGAGGGGTCGATCACCTCCTGACGTTCGTCGACACGCATGGCGAGTCCGGCGATGACTGCGTGCAACCGGGGCGAGTCGGGCTCGCCGGACGCGGGCGCGGGGCGTCGTCGCCGCGCCAGGGAACGCCACGCGATATCAGGTCGACGCTCGGCAGCGCGCGGTTTGGGCTCATCCGGCCGGTTCTTGCGCCAGCGCCCGGATCCTTTGGCGGGCGTCGAGGAGGGTGGCCAGCGCTTCGGCCCCGCCGCCCAGACGAATGATCAGCTGGCGGGCGTGGCTGACCACCCGTCCGGGCAGGCCGATCAGATGGAAGCGCAGCGCCTTCATGCGTTTGGCCGCCCATCTCTCGCCCAGCGCGAGACGCTTCATCGCGGCGTTTAGATTGAACGCCAGGATCGTCAGCGCCCACCAGGCGGCGTTGGCGCCGAACAGCCCAGAGGGCATCTGTCCGCCCGCCAGGTCGGATTTCGTCGCCGAATGGACTTCCTCGCTCTTGCCGCAGCGCTCGCGCAGCCACCAGATCACGCCCTCGCCGGCGCCCGTGCGGTTGGTCACGACGGCGAACAGTTTATAGACCCCCTTCGGGCCGAACGCCTGGGTGGGAAACGGCAGCTTCGCCTCGTCGCCCAGCGCCAGCTGGCGCAGCGGCTCGCGGATCGCGAGAAAGCGGTAGTCCGCCCGGTTGCGACTGTGCCCGGCCCAATTGGGCACGTAGACGACCTCGGCCCATTCTTGATCGGTCTGTTGCGGCTGGCCGTCCGTTTTGCGGATCAGCGGCTTCCACGCGCTCTCGGGCGTCGTCCGCACAGCGGCGCGGAAAGCCTCGGTCACGTCGGCGCCGATCGCGAACTCGATCACGCCAAAGCGCGGGTCTTTTCCCTCGCCGCAATAGAGCAGCAGCTCTTCCTGATAGGCCGCCGTGTCCGAACGCAACGAGACCCTCCTCACGCTGTCCGGCAGATGGCGCAGGCTCTCTTTCAGGACGCGCAACTGCTCGTGTCCGGCGGGCACGTTGCCGTCGCGGAACTCCGAATAGAGCATCGCGCCCTGCTCCGCCCACCAGCAGTTCAGCGGCTGATACGCCTTGAACTTCTTGTAACAAAACAACGCCTCGCGCTTGTGCGTCTCAATCAGCGTCGCGTCCATGTCCAGCGTCGCCGTCGCCGCGGGCTGACGCTTCTGCAGAAAGTCCAGCAGCGCCTGGTTCACTCGCCAGAGACCGCGCAGTGCCTGCGTCACCGCCGGAATGAACGCCATCCCCGCGACCGCCTTGGGCGAAGCTGGATCATCGAACCGTTCCAGCCAGCCCGACAGCGCCGACGGCGAGGGCGTCGCCCGCTCGCGCTCGCGCCGCCAGCGGCTTTTCAGCGACCGCCGTTCGGCGCGCGACAGCAAATCCTTCTCGATCGCCCGCAGGATCGCCGAAAAGCCGCTGTCGCGCTCCAACCGTTCGATGTCTTCCACGCAGTCGCCGCCGGACAGATTCAGGAAAATCACCGCCAGAACCATCTGGATGTCGAGCCAGCCCTGGCCGCCGGCCGCCCGAACATGCCGCTGGATCGCCCCGCCGAGGCCGCAGGCCTTGATCAGGTCGAGATACAACGGAAGCCCGGCCAACGACGTCAATCCATGGCTGGACGAATCGGCCTCATACTGGAAATCGAGCAGCCCCTGTCCCTGCATCGCGCACCCCGTTGGTGATGATTTTCGAAGTCGCAAACCAAGACTATCTCCCTGATTCCTCAGGGCCAACGGGGAACTTGAATTTTCCTGATGCGGAATTCAGGAGGCTGCGCTCACGAAACAAACCGTCCAATTTTGGACCGGGGCCTGGCAGGCTGCGCTCAAGCCGCGGCGTCGCCGGTACGTCAGCACGCGAAGAGTTTCAAATCCGAGGCCGGAATTGCAGCCCGTTAGGAGATACGTTCTGCCATCGAAAGAAAGACCCGCCGTGACGCCTTCTGCGGTCGAACCATAGCCAAAACCGGAGGGTCCGTTCGGCTTAATCATGGCCAATAGCGACATGGCGATTTCCTCACTCAGCGCGCCCCAACGCACCGATTGCGTCGGCTCGGCTGGGTTCCCGGACGGACGGTAAAACGAACCGCACTCTGCTGCGCTATAGCCCGATCTTCGACCCGGGGATCAGAAGCCGCTGGAATGTCCGAAGACGAAGCTGCGTTTGCGTCCGCCCGGAGATCGCGCCGCCTGCCGCCGCCCAAATAAAGTCGGGCCGGGGCACTCTCGCCACCTCGGCCCGAGCTCTCAGGGGGACCGCGTCCGCCTTCGGTGAAGGCTGTAAGTCCGGGTAACCACTCTGACAACGCCATACTCGCATGTCGCAGCGCGCGTGTGTTGATGTAGATCAACGCCCAAGCCGATGCGTCACTTCGGAGTCGGCCTTTCTGACAACGCAAACCCCGATGTGAATCGGCGCAACTCTGGGGCCGATCCGCGCTTCGCGTTCCATAACTTCCCTTTGGGGTATCCATTTAACCGGAGTTGCGCGTACGCTGTGGCAATGGAACGCCCCGTGCCAGCACCCACTACCCTAAGTCGCTTGGAGAATTTCAAGCTTGGTTCCCGACTGATGCAGACTGCCTGGACTACCTGGAATGGCTACGATGGCCTTGCGGCTTCGTCTGCCCGTCCTGTGGTCATCCGGGAGGATGGCGGCTTGGGGACGGCAGGTTCATGTGTACTGGATGCGGTCACCGCACATCAGTGATGGCGGGCACTATCTTTGACCGGACCCGTACTCCCCTTACGGTTTGGTTTTCGGTCTGTTGGCATTTTGCAGCCGGCAAAGACGGGGTCTCGGCGCTGAGTTTGAAGCGCACCCTGGAGATCGGCTCCTACCAGACAGTGTGGGCGATCCTTCATCGCCTGCGGTCTGTATTGATTCGCCCCGAGCGGGAGCGCCTTTGCGGGAAGGTGGAGGTGGACGAAACCTACATCGGAGGCAAAGAATCTGGACTTTCGGGAGGCCGCGCCAAAGGGAAGAAGGTCCTGACGTGTATCGCGATCGAGATCCTGGAGCCGAAGGGATTCGGGCGCTGCCGAATGGCGCCTGTGGCGGATGCCTCCTCAAATCGCTTCACTCCTTCGTGTTGGATAACGTCGAACCGGGGACGACAGTCATCACCGATGCCTGGCAGGGTTACCGGGGATTGGAGAACAATGGCTACATGCATGACCGACGTAGCCAGCGGGCCGCATCGACGCGAGGCGAGGACCCCGGAGAACTTCTGCCAGGCGTGCATCGGATAGCATCTCTTGCAAAACGATGGCTGCTGGGCACGCACCAGGGAGCGGTGGATTCCGCACACTTGCCCAGTTACCTGGACGAGTTCGTGTTCCGCTTCAACCGCCGCCGCTCACGTAGCAGAGGGATGCTGTTCTACCGGGTCCTGGAGCTTGCTGTCGCGCATGGACCAGTTCGTTACCAAGACCTCGTTATGAGCCAGAGCCCAAAGGCTGTTCCGCCAAAGCCGCCGAGACAACGCGGACATCCGCCCAGCTTGGAGCGACCTTCGCCGGGCCGCCCGTGGAGGCAAATCCCTAACTCCGGTTAAATGGATACCCCGAACTTCCCTTTTCCGCGAGCGGGCGAGACCGCGCGCCGCTCGCGAACCGGCATGGCGTTCCGCGCAAGGTTCAACGCCGATCGGCGTCATACAGCCGTGAATAACTTGCGCGTGAGGCTGCCAATAGCCGAAGCCCGTTCACGCTCTCAGCGCGTCATTGCCAAACGCTGTAGCCGCACGACGGCGTTGTCGATCGCAGGTGGTCCATCAGGTTGCGCGTCGCCAACGCCATGCCAATCGAGCTTTCGCTAAAGCGTCTTCCGTGCGGCGCGATGACGTCGGCGCCAGATTTCACGCATCAACTCGCCAGCGGAATGTCCTACGTGACGACGATTGCGTCTGGCCCGGCCCGCTCCGCGATCCAGTCGTCCGCGGCGTCCGGGCCCGCCCCGACGACAACCCGTTCAATCTCAGGCGCACGCGGGACCACGATCGAGAACCGTCAGCCCGTAGCGGCAGCGACGCGATAGACCTCGTCCTTCACCGGACAGGCGTGGGCGTCGACAAAGATGCGCAACTTTGGTCCGGCCAATTCGTGAAGAGACTAGATTTTCGAGGCGTAACGGACGCGCTAACCGCACGGCGCAAACTGGCCGTCCGCATAGTAGGCACCATAGGCAAACCGCACGCGCCACGCCTTCCTGTAGGTCTCGGGTAGCGGTGCAATTGTCATGGGCATGCCCGCGAACGGCTGCATATTCTTGGCGCATATGGACTATAATCATCTCAAACGCGTCTAACGTCTCCTGTGCCATTCCCTGCATGAACGACGCAATCGAGCAACGATCGACGACGGAGCCTCGAAAGTTCACTTCAATGGATGGAACGCCGATTTGACCGTCCGCGTGCAATTCAAAATCCCAAGTCGCGACGCCGCTAAGATTGCCATGGTCAAGACAATCACGGGTGTTGCGTACCAATTGCAGGAACGGGGCGGCCGCCTCCAGAAGTTTTGAAAATGGATCGTCCTTGCCATAGCGCTCTGTGACCAAGGTGCGGAAGTCATCCCAGTTCTGTTTTTTCATTCCTGGATAAAATTGGCGCACGATCGCCATCAGCGCCACAGCGCAATGATCGGCCTTCTGAGCGAAAGTTTTGCAGGGCGCTCGCACATTACCGACAGCGGGAATTGCAAACGAACCGTCCTTACGTTGAACGCTTTGGGCCTTGTCGATCGCCAACCTTTCAGCCGATCTAAAGGCCTCAGCGACGTCCTGCATCGCGATAAGCTCGCCAAGCGCTTCGAAGGATCGCTGCAATGCTTGAGCGATATCAACCGTCTGAAACTCCTTCCGAAACATCCGCGATGCTTGCAGGAACGAACGGCAAAGCACCTCCGATTCCGCACCGCGATCGAACAGTTTTTGCTGAATGCTGTGCGGCAAAGCCGGGTTCGTTCGGTCGGGATCAATTTGGTCCGCTACCTGAATCGCGTAAGTACATTTGTCGGTGATTGACAACATGCGGGCACCGAGCACGATCGCCTCGCGGATCGGCGAACCATCATCCGGGTTGTGGAGCGAGAAACTGCCCCCGAAGTCGCGGGGATGTCGGTTAGGGGGCGTAACCATTTTCTTTGCCGGCCTTGTCATGGCGCTTAGTCACTTTGGCTTTGTTGCACTCAATCAAACAAGTATTCTCTCGACTTCGTCAAGCGTCACTTCCTCAGCGCGCCGATCATAGAGCTCAGTCGTCCGCGTGCTGGCATGGTTCGCCATCTGCGCGGCGCGCTCAAGCGTCCCGCCGTTCTTGAGGTAGGCGGTGACGCCGGTCGCCCGAAACGTGTGGTTGCCGATTTTGGTCGTGATCTCGGCCGCCCGCGCGCGCCTCTGGATCATCGCATAGGCGTTCGCCTGGGGCAGGGGATTTCCGGTGAGCCGGCCGCTCGCGCGGCTGTAGGTCTGAAACAACAGCGCCTTCGGATCGCTCGCGAGCCCCGCGCCGTCGATGTACGCGTGCAAGTAGGATTCGAGATTGTGGTGGCACGGCATGGCGTGGCTGCTTGCCGCCCTTCTCGTGCAAGCGCACCCATAGCCGGCGGTTCTGCGTGTACACGTCCTCAACGCGCATGCTGATCGCCGCGCCGATGCGCGCGAAGGAATAGACCATCAGGCCGATCAAGGCGCGGTCGCGGAGGCCAATGACTGTCGTCGTGTCGATCGCGTCGAGAAGCTGGCGCGCCTCGGCGGGGTCGAGCACCGGCGTCTTGCCGCGCCGCACGATGTGGCGCGGCCCGCGCACGGCGGCGGCCGGATTGGTCGGCATGAACTGGCCGATCACCATCCAATCGAACAGGTGACGCAACGCGGCCAGACGCAGCTTCGCGGTCGGCGCGGAGCGCGCGCGGCTCAACTGCTCGATGTAGGTCGCGACATGCACGCTCTCGATCGCCGCGAGCTGCGTGACGCCCTTCGCCTCAAGCCAATCGAAGAATTCCGTCACGGCGCGCGCATAGGCGCGGAGGGTGTGCGGGTTCCTGATCTGCGCCGTGAAGAATTCGAGGAAGCGATAGGAGGCGCGCGCACCAGATGCTTTTACAAGGGCAGGGGCGCAGGAGGCGATCACGGCGAGCTGGTTCATGCATGCACCTTCGCCCAATCAACAATGAATAATGCCGCTTCTAACTCCTTCGCCAGCTTCGATTTCCATGCTCCGTGATCGTCGTACTTCTCGTAGACGACACCATCGAAATCGGACGGAATCTCCACGTCTCCGCGCCTCAGCGCACAAACGTGGTCCCGGCCGAGCCGCCCAACGAAATAACCGAGTTCCAAAACCACGTTTTGGCGAGCGCGTGGCTTCGGAGAGTTCCCCTTCTGATTGCCCTCATCATCCGGGGTAAGCAAAACGACCGCAAAACCGACATCGCTGTTAAATTCGACTTTCTCGATGATCGTGCGGCCCTTGCTCGCCTGTTCGTGAAGAATGATCGGCGTGAAGCCAAGTTTCTCGATGAAGCGGGCGACTTCCGCCTTTGCCTCTCCGTCGTGACCGTGGACGATGAAAACCTTTCGCGAGGCGACGGGTTCTAGAGGGCTTGTCTGCCCGACAGAACTCAAGACGCCCGCGCCGCTGGGAGACAGTGCGCCTTGCCACGGACTCAGAACTCCTGACGGTTTGTCAGCACTCATAGGTCCGTTCTCCTCTTCGTGGTCACGTACCACGGGCAAGGACTTGTTTGGAAACCGAATCTCAAGACTGGGCGAGCCGCCCCGCTCGACAGCGTCAACGCCGGGGCCCCTGATCCTCGCTGATCCAATGACGTGCCCTGGAGGCTGATGCGGGCCCCACTCGATCAACCCGAGGTCGGCCATTCCGCGACAGACCCCGGCGATGGCCTCCCGGCTGACGGGTTCACCTCCACTGAGGATTTCCTCAGTGACGGGAACAATTCCATCGTTATTGGTTCGTAGATTGTAAAAATGTGAGAGCAGCCGGCCTCGAATTTCAGCGTCGGTCATAGATGATGTCATGGCGGCGACCTTTGCGACTGGCGTCTGAATGCTCCGCCTCGCGCGAGCACGTTCGAGGGCTAGGCCAAATTTCGCCACGCCCCACGATATGTTTGATCAGAGAACCTAGGTCATCGGCCAACAGCTTGGGGTCACTCCATTTGGACGCCGCCCAGGTCGCCAAACAGATCTGCGCCGCGTCCCTCGCACGGTCCACGACAGACCCCGGCAACTCCCGGTAGGCCGCCTCAATTAGCTTGCTGATGGTCTCGACAACACCATGCCTGCCGATCTCGGGAACAGAACCGGCATCGACCTCCGGTAAGATACCAAAGGCCCGGCGAGCTTTAAGGGTGAGAAGTTGTTCTCCGGTCGAGATGCGCTCTGCGGCCAGGATCACCCACGCCAACTCTGCGGCACCGATGATCAGATGCTTTCCGGGTAGGTTCGAACCCAGCTGGTATTGGTCGAAAATCCGAAGGTCTCGCCAAACGCAGCCGTTCGGGTTCTTCTGCATGCTGCCAAGTGCACCATAGACCGGGTGCGGCAGCGCCCATGGTTGGTTGCCTGGCCTCTCCGCTGGCGTATACAGCCGGCCGCGCCGAATTCGGGTTGTGGCATCGAAGCTATCTTCACGGAATGCCAGCGAACGATCGGATAAGACGGGCATTGTACCCGCATCAATGAAAGCTGCTTGAGCCATAACCGGTACAGGCCAAATTGCGCGCCAGACGGTGCCGACGTTTTCGTAAACGTCGTGGAATAAGTCATCGAAGGCGATGCTTCGCATAGCAGGTCACTATCCTCGCGGGTGGCGGATCAACTTGGTGCGATTTTGCACCTGACTAATGCGCAGGAAAAGACCTTTGTTTTCAGTGCCCTAACTTCCGTGCGAAATTCTTCAAAGCCGCACGAAATTAGGGGGAAGGGCCGTTTGCAGCCTTCGCGGCGGGCAGATATCGGTACAGCGTCGCGGGCGATACCCCGAGCCGGTCAGCGACGTCTGCAACAGGGATATCGGGATTGGCGAGCAATGTCCTCGCAATGTCGAGGTCGTTCTCAGTGAGCTTCGGCGGTCGGCCTCCCGTTCGTCCGGCGCGCTTCGCCGCCGCAAGTCCGGCGCGTGTCCGCTCCCGAATAAGAGCGCGCTCAAACTCTGCAAGCGCGCTGAACATGTGGAACACCAAGACGCCTTGCGCCGTGGTCGTGTCGATTGCCTCCGTGAGGCTGCGAAAGCCGATGTTGCGCAAGCGCAGCTTCTCGATCGTCCCGATGAGCTGCTTCATGGATCGCGCCAGACGGTCGAGCTTCCAGACAATGAGCGTGTCGCCACTGCGGGCGTAGTCCAAAGCATCGAGTAGGGCAGGGCGGTCGGCGACTGCGCCCGACATCTGCTCGATGAAAATCTTCTCGCACCCCGCCTCTTTGAGCGCGTCCGTGCAAGGAAAGGTTCTGGTCGAGCGTCGATACGCGGGCGTAGCCAATCTTGCACCCCGGCCCGTGAATTTCGCCGTCTCGCCCCGTCCATGCGTGACGCTTCGGCTTGGCGCTCGGGGGTGACTTCCGTCTTTTGCGCGGTGCGGCGCGCCTCGTCTTGCTCGGCTTCGTCGCCATTGGCGATCTCTCACAACTCGTCTGGATAATGAGCTTTTGAGAGGCAGGAATCAAGAGAGAGTTTTGAGAAGCATTTTTGCGGGTTCTGGGGGGTCGATCGGCGTCGGCGCGTGTGTCTCTCAAAAACGATCGTATTCAAGAGACCACACTTGCAGGCAGGGCGCGATGCGAAAATCGCCTGACGGGAGGCGGGTTTGTGGCGCGTTTCGTTCCATAAGCCCCATATCCGTTCGGCGACGACCCGACGCGTGGCGGCCGCGCTTTGCACCTTGCGCGATCCGAACGGCGCGCGCGCGCGGACGTCGGTACGGACATCCTCCCGTCTCGGCGCTCGACCGATCGCCGCGGGATGGCCTCCAGGATCAATCGTGAAAGAAAGCGGACGTCGCCGCGCGGCTCGCAGCGTCGCCCCGAACGGCTGGCGGAAGAAACCATTGCCATGACGCTCTGCGCGGGAAAATATCCAGCGTTCGCTCAACCCAATTGCAGCGAGAGCCAGGCCATGAGTGCGGACAAACACCATCAGATTTGGATCGAGCAATGCGAAGCGGCGCGAACCATCCGGGAGCGCTATGGACTCGAGGCGGCGTTCGACTACGCGGTCGGCGAGAAACTGATGAATTTCGCCAGCGCGGCCCATGACCATCCAGCGTTCGCCAGGGAGCTTCCCCGATTTGTCTCCGAAGTGCGGCGTATGTATTCGGCCGATGAAATTCGCACCCAACTTGCGCGAATCGAACGCGAGCAGATCGAAAGAGATGCCGAGAACAGCGACCCGGACGAGGATGAGGTCCTCTGTGAGACCCCGGCCATGGCGGCCGAGCGCATCAGGCAGTTCGCCACGATCAAAGACCTCCTCACCGCGGATACGCTCGGCACGTCTTGAGCGGGCGCTCGTTTCGCCGTCGCAAGTCACGCGGGCGCCCCTAACCAGCAGAAACGTCATCGCCATCGCGCCTCAACTCGCGACGGACGCAATGCGAGGCGCGCGACGCGCCGGGCCGCAGCCAATCATCGAGTTTCGACCAGCGTCGCCGGCCCGAAACACTGCGAACGGCGATCGCGACGGCCTTCTTCTGGCCGACGAGAACCACGAGCTTCTTGCCACGGGTGACGCCGGTATAGAGGAGATTCCGCTGCAGCATTGGGTAGTGCTGAGTCATGACCGGGATGATCACGGCGGGATACTCAGAACCCTGGCTCTTGTGGATGGTGGCGGCATAGGCGGGGACCAGCGTGTCGAGTTCGCCGAAGCCGTAGGTCACCGAGCGCCCATCGAAGCTCGCCGCGAGTTGGCCCGCCTCGGGATCGACGTCGACGACGTAGCCGATATCGCCGTTGTAGACCTCCTTGTCGTAGTCATTCTCGATCTGCATGACCTTGTCGCCTGGGGCAAAGGTCCAGCCGAAACGTTCGACCTTGCGATCTCCGGCGGGGTTTAAAGCCGCCTGCAATTCGAGGTTGAGCGAGCGGGCGCCAACGCCGCCGCGGTTCATCGGGCAAAGCACCTGGATGTCGCGGATCGCATTCAAGCCGAAGCGCTTGGGGATACGGGTCTTCACCAACTCCAAGATGCGCTGAACGGCGGTCTCGGGATCCTCGGCCGCAACGAAGTAGAAGTCGCTGTCGCCGGCAGGCGCGCCGAGATCGGGCGTCAAGCCTTGATTGATGCGGTGGGCGTTGATGATGATCCGGCTCGCCGCGGCCTGCCGGAACACCTCGGTCAAGCGCACGACGGGCGCCGCGCCAGAGCCGATGATGTCGGCCAGGACCTGCCCGGGTCCGACGGAAGGCAACTGGTCGATATCGCCGACGATCAGCAGCGCCGCATCGTCCGGCGTCGCCTTCATCAGCGCCTGCATCAGCATGACGTCGATCATCGAGGCCTCGTCGACCACGAGCAGATCGCAATCGAGGGGATTGTCGGCGTTGCGCTTGAACCCGCCGCTTCTTGGATCGACCTCGAGGAGACGGTGGATGGTCTTGGCCTCAACGCCTGTCGCTTCGGTCATGCGCTTCGCCGCGCGGCCCGTGGGCGCGCAAAGCAGCAGCCGCACGCCCTTGGCCGCAAGGATCTTGAGGATCGAATTGACGATCGTCGTCTTGCCGACGTCCGGGCCGCCGGTAATCACCATCGCCTTGGCGGTCAGCGCCTGACGAATCGCCGCCTTCTGACTGTCGGCAAGCTGCAGCCCGCTGCGCTTTTCAACCCACGGTATCGCCTTCGTTTCGTCGATCCATGGCCAGGGCAGCCGGCCGCGCGCGATGCGGATCAGTCGATCGGCGATCGCTTGCTCGGCCCTATAGAGGCCCGCCAGGAACATGCAGGCGGCATCGCCGACCTGGTCGGCGATCACGGCGCCGTCGGATCGTTCGAGCTCGAGGGCCGTCAGGATCAAGTCCTTCGGTGCTTCGAGCAGTTTTTCGGCGAGCGGGATCAATTGCTCCGTCGGCAGCCCGCAATGACTCTCGTCCATCGCCTCTGTCAGCGCGTACGATATGCCGGCGCGGAGTTCGGATCATGGCGGTCTTTTCGACGCCGAGCTTCATCGCGATCGCATCGGCGGTCTTGAAGCCGATGCCTCGGATATCCCGGGCAAGGCGATAGGGATTCTCGGTCATGACCTGGACGGCGTCGGGCGGTTCCGACCCCGTTGCTATGAAGGAAAACCATAATCTCCCGGACGACCTTCTGCTCGGCCCAGGCGTCCGTGATCCGCTTGGCTCGAACCGCGCCAATGCCCGTCACCTCGCAAAGCCGATCGGGTTCGGCCTCGATGATGTCGAAGACCTTCTCGCCGAAGGCCTTGACCATCTTCTTGGCGTAGACCGGCCCGATGCCCCGGATCATGCCGGAGCCCAGATATTTTTCGATCCCGTCGATTGAACTCGGCGTCGAGGTCTTGAGAAAGCGGGCCCTGAACTGCTGACCGTGGGCGCGATCGTTGATCCATTCGCCGGACGCGGTGATCCACTCGCCGGCGGAAATGACGGCGGCATGGCCGACGACGGTCACCAGATCGCGGTGTCCGCGCGCCTTCGCCCTCAGAACGCAGAAGCCGTTCTCCGGATTGTGGAAGGTGACCCGCTCGACGAGGCCAGCGAGCACTTCCTGTGTCGAAGGCTCAGGATTCGACTTCATACGGACCGCAGATCCTTCATTTTCCGGCAAGATACCGCGAACATTGGGACGCCCTGCCATTACGAGAGCTGGACCCGTGAGACGGAGACAGAGTCAATTGCCTGTTGGGTGGTCTCTCGCGGGCGATAAATTCGGGTTTCCGGATTGCGGACTGACGGGCGTTTTTCGTGTCTTCGTCGTTTAGACGGTCTCGTCATTCTGCGGACCGGGCCGTCGCTTCAAACAGCGCCGCCGCTTTAGCCGCATCGAATGTGTCGGCGGTGCCGCCAACCACCAGATCGCTGCCACCGCCGCCGCCCGTTTTGGCTTTGCGCCGGACCTCCCATGTCGGGACGTTATCCTCCGTAAAGACCAACAGCATGAACCCTCCAACATCGGTCGAAACCGCAGGGCTCGGCCAGAGTGGAGGAAGCGGTTGCCAGTCTACGTCGGTCATATGTTCGCTCTTATACCCCATTGCCGCAGCGTCCCAATCCGGGCGCCGATTATTGTAGCCAAGCAACGCCGAACCGCTGGATCTCGCCTCTGCAGGCACGACTGCCTGGCCGCCCAAGTAACGAGGACCGTCGACGCGCCGCCGCTCAGCGCCCAGTGATCGTCAAAGACGAGAGGTCGGTCTCAGCCAGGAAGCCGTCGAAAGCGCCACGCTAAGATTGCGCCAGCACGGCGAGCTGCTGTTCCGTTGACCTTGGACCATCAGCGGTCACCCTCGAACCCGCGTCCGAGGGCGCCGCCTTCGCAAAGCGGGGGCTTCTTCATGATGACAAAACCGGAGCGCTCGAGGTGCTCGACGAGCCGCTCGGCGACGATGACCGACATGAACTCGTCGGCATTGTGGACCCGCTTGCGGCCTTGAAAACGCAGCGCGAAGGCGAGTGCGTCGGCGACATCGCCGGCGGTGGCGGGAGTTAGATTTTCGTCGTCCGGCATCCGGCAGGATAGTCGACTGCGGGGAACACAACAAGAACTCATCCGCTGGACCGGACCCCAGAAGCGCCGTACCCTCTGACTGATGTGCAACCTGTATTCGATCACCAAAGGCCTTCAGGCGATCCGAGATTTCGCCCGCGCTATGCGCGATACGACCGGCAACCTCCCGCCCATCCCAGGCGTCTTTCCCGACTATTCGGCCCCGATCGTCTGCAACGTTGAAGAGGGCGTCCGTGAGCTTAGGACATCACGCAAAATAACCGCTACAGTTCCGCTGGCTGGGCCGAGGCAGGAAGTCGCGGCCTGATGGTGTAGTTCCATTCAGGATGGAACGGATCGCCGGTGATGTCGAGACGGTTCATCTCGGCTCTGCCGACCTTGATGCCTTTCTGGTAGGTGCGGGTGTCGAGCGCGCTTTCGACCCGCAGACCGGCCTTGGTCGTCGTCGCGCCGATCAGCTCGACGACGGCAAGGCGATCGGTGAGCGGCCGGCCGCGCCAGTTCTGGGTGATGTGGCAGAACAGTCGGTGCTCAATCTTGTTCCACTTCGATGTGCCCGGCGGATAGTGGTGGACATGGATGACGAGCCCGGTCTCGTCGGCGAGCTTCTGCAGCTCGACCTTCCACAGCCGCACCCGCGCCCCGTTCGAGCCGCCACAATCGGCCGTGATCGTCAGCTCTCGCGCATGGGGATAGCGCTGCCGTCCCATGCGTTCGCGCCAGCAGCGGATCGACTGTACAGCGAACTCGGCCGTGTCGCTCGTGATCCCGACGCTGACGAAGCCGGCGTTGGCGGTCACATCGTAGATGCCATAGGGCACGACCTTGCCGAGTTTCTTGTCCTCGAAGTCATGCACGTTCACGCGCCGTGGCTTGCCTTTCGGGCGATAGTCGGTTCCGCCGTTCTTGAAGTTGCCGATCAGCTCCTTTTTCTTGGTGTCGACGGAGATCACAGGCTGTTGTCGGGCCTGCGCCGCCACGACTTTCGCGTTGATATATTCGAACTGCGCGTTTCGGTCGGGATGTTTGGCGCCTTCATCCGCCTTGCGATTGGACTGGCGCGAGAAGCCGAGCTTCACCAGCTCCTTGCGCACCGTGTCGGCGCTGATCGGATGTCCCATCTCGGTCAGGGTCGCCGCGAGCTTCTCCATGCTTTTCGACACCCAGATCAAGGGCCGCATCGGATCACCCAACGTCGCAGGCTCGACCAGCCGTTCGAGCGCGCGAACGAGCCCCGGATCGTTCGCAGAGAGCGCGCGACGCCCGCCGCCGGCGCGGCGAACGCGCCCCCTCGGCAGCGCTGGCGCTTCCAGATCATCCTTCCCGCGATTGATCGACGAACGAGCCAGCCCGGTGATCTTCGAGACGGCCGCAAGACCACCCCACCCAGCGCTCCGCACCTCGCCCGCAGCAAACAACCGCCGTCCCCGCTCGTCGAGCTTCGAGCCAACCGCTTCCCACCGTTGCCGAATCGCGTTCTCGTCGATCATCCCACCGACCTACGCCGGTTCGCTCAGCGCCGGAATCCCCGCAACCCGAGTCACTCCCTCGCATGACCAGCGATCACAATTCAGTTATTGTTCGAAGTGTCCTAACGATGGCTCGATGGGGCATGCCGTCGCCCGTCTTCGCCTAGAAGGGCCGCAACTCCGATCCCGGCGTCACCAATGTCCGCAACGTCTCTTCGCCGCACTGGCGCCGATGGCTTGGCGTCCAGAACCGCTGCGTCGTGCCGTTCACAAGCTTCGCCGAGAACGAGCTCCGGCCAGACGGCTCCCGGCCGCCGGTTTTGGTTTGCTCTCGACGAGAACCGGCCTCTCGCGTTCTTCGCCGGCATTTGGACCCGCTGGACATCCGTGCGGAAGGTCAAGGAGGGCGAGACGACCAACGACCTGTTCGCCTTCCTAACGACGGAGCCGAACGCAATTGTCGCGCCGGTCCACGCCAAAGCAATGCCCGTCATCCTGACGACGCAAAAGGAAGTCGACCTTTGGATGACGGCGCCGGGGAAAGACGCGCTGATGCTGCAGCGCCCGCTGCCGGACAACGCTCTGCGGATCGTGGCGCGAGGACAGAAACAGGACGGCTTGCCGGATGATCGGCGTCTGGGGTTGGCAGGGGCCTAGCAGCCTGTCGGACTTAACGCCGCGCCTTCGGTTGCGCTAGAATCAGGCGTTGATTTCGCGCAAGGCGGCGGCGGTTTTGATGAGCAATTTTCGTACGATCGATCGGCAGACGGGTTATCTGCTACCTCCTTCGCTCGACGAGTGGCTTCCAGAGAAGCACTTGGCGCGGTTCATAGTGGAGGTGATCGACGGTCTCGACCTTGGCCGGATGAGCGGGGCTTACCGAGGCTCGGGTTCGGCTTCGTATCATCCTCGGATGTTGTTGGGCCTGTTGGTTTACGGTTACGCGACGGGCTTGTTTTCGAGCCGGAAGCTTGAGCGTGCGACTTATGACTCTGGTGGCGTTCCGGTTCATCGCGGCGAACGATCATCCCGACCACGATACGATCGCCACGTTTCGGCGGCGGTTCCTGAAGGACATCGAGAAGCTGTTCGTCAAGGTTCTTCAGGTGGCGCGCGAGATGGGCGTGCTGAAGATGGGCACGATCGGACTGGACGGCACGAAGATCCACGCCAACGCCAGCCGGCACAGCGCGCTTTCCTACGAGTATGCGGGCAAGCTCGAAGCGCAACTGAAGGCCGAGGTCGCCGATCTGATGGCCAAGGCCGAGGCTGCGGATACGGCCGACGTTCCCGACGGCCTGTCGATCCCCGATGAACTGGCGCGGCGCGAGGAGCGTCTGCGCAAGATCGCCGAGGCGCGCTCGACCATCGAGGCGCGGGCCAAGGAGCGGCATGCGCGCGAGAAGGCGGAGCATGAAGCCAAGATGGCGGCGCGCGACGCCAGGACCGTCGCGACGGGCAAGAAGCCCGGGGGCAAACCGCCGACGCCGCCGACCGAAGGGCCGCTGCCGACCGATCAGGTCAACCTGACGGACGATGAGTTGCGCATCATGCCAGTGGCCGGCGGCGGCTTTGACCAATGCTACAACGCGCAGGCGGCGGTGGCGGCGGGCAGCCTTCTGGTGGTGGCGACCGACGTGGTCCAGGCGCCCAACGACAAGAACCAGGTCGAACCGATGCTGGAGAAGATCGAGGCGTTGCCCGAGGCCTTGGGCGAGGTCGAACATCTGCTGGCGGACACCGGATATTTCAGCGCGGGCAACGTGGCCGCCTACGAGAAGGCTGGCGTCGAACCGGTGATTGCGATGGGCCGACAGCCGCATCACCCGCCGCTGAGCGAGCGCTTCGCGGCGGCGCCCGAGGCGCCGAAAGACCCGACGCCGGTCGAGGCGATGGCGCATCGGCTGACGACGCCTGAAGGCCGAGCGCTCTACGCCCTGCGCAAACAGACCCCGGAGCCGGTGTTCGGCATCATCAAATCCGCGCTCGGATTCCGTCAATTTTTGCTGCGCGGGCTCGAAAACGTGCGCGGCGAGTGGAGCCTCGTGACCATGGCCTGGAATTTGAAGCGGATGTTCACCCTCGCTCCTGCCTATTGAATGGCTTGAGCGCCTCGCGCCGAAAATCGGCATGTGCAGCCGCTCCAACTGCGTCAATGCGAACCCACCACAACTCAGATCGCGATCAATCCAAGCCGCAAACTCGAAAATCGACATCGCAACTCAGTCGCAGATAACTCAGTCCGACAGGCTGCTAGCCGCCAATCGCCCGGCGCTACCCCGCGAAGCCGGGGCCGCAGTAGGAATCGAAGTGTCAAAAGCCCCGCCGGCGGGATTTCGACTTTGGGAGGCGAATGGTCGGAGAAAAACCCAGTTCGCCGCGACCGAAAGGTCGCGGCGCGCATGGCTGATCGTTTCGAGCCTACGGGTGCTTTTCGTTCTTCGCGGCGCGATGCCGGAGACGGGATTGAGATCGGCGCGACCGAAGAAGTCCGCATCGAGGGCCACGAGCGGACCGAAGCGCTGGTCTTCGATATGGCGCTATAGCGAACGCGACGCGTTAAAGGTAAGTTGCGGCCCGTGCTGAGCGCGCCAGTACGGGCCGCTTTGAACACCACTTTCTGGGCCCATCCCCGGGCGCACTCCTCGCAATCGAGAGGCGATCGGAAACGGCAGCTATGCCGCGGAAAGCGCGTAATGGCGCAACGGGAAGGAAGCGCCAGGGCACGAAGTCGCTCCGCTCCGGCCCGCTTGCGCGGGGGGCGTGAGCCGGGAGGGCGGGTAGCAGGCGGATAGGATAAGCGGTGGCGCGACGGGCAGCCCCGTCCTGAGAATCGAGGGTCGTTCAACCTCAACTCAGGAAGGAGCGCCCGATGAGCGAGACCAACCCTGTCAGTCCGCTGCGTCAGCGTATGATCGAAGACATGACTGCGCGCAAGCTCGACCCGCACACGCAGCGCAGCCACATCTACAGCTGCAAGCGGTTCGCCGCCTGGCTCAAACGATCGCCCGACACGGCGACCGCCGAAGAGGTCCGCCGCTTCCAGCTACACCTCGTCGAGAGCGGCGCCAGCATCTGCAACCGCAACCGGATCGTGACCGGGGTGCGCTTCCTGTTCCGTGTCACGCTGCGCCGCCACGATCTGGCGGCCGAGATCTGGCACATGAAGGAGCCGCAGAAGCTGCCGCCGGTGTTGAGCCCCGAGGAGATCAAGCGCGTTCTGACCATGGCGACGAGCCTCAAGGCGCGCGCGATGCTGTCGCTCGCCTACGGTTGCGGGCTGCGGGCCAGCGAAGTGGCGCGGCTGCGGGCCTGCGACATCGACAGCGATCAGATGATCATTCGGGTCGTGCAATCGAAAGGCCGCAAGGATCGCAACGTGATGCTTCCGCCCGAGATCCTCGACCTGTTGCGGCAATGGTGGAAGGCTCGGCCGAAACGGCGTGACGCCGGCGTTCCGCCACAACAGCGGTGGCTGTTTCCTGGTCGCGCGGGGCATCTGACGACGCGCCAGTTCGGCCGGCTGTTCAAGGACGCAGCGAAGGCGGCGGGGCTGCGCAAGGCGGTCTCTCTTCATTCGCTGCGTCATTCCTTCGCCACCCACCTGCTCGAGGACGGCAAAGACATCCGGCTGATCCAGGCGTTGCTCGGACACGAGAAGCTGGACACGACGGCGCGCTACGCCCGCGTCGCGACGGGAACTCATCGCCAAGGTCGAAAGCCCGCTCGCGCGTCTGGTCACGCCGCGCCACAGGCAGGCGACGCGGAACCTCGAGAAGCCGCCGGCGCGGTAGCGCCGCCGGCCATGGTTCGGCCCGTTCTGGAGCTCGCGGACATCCTCCGCGAGCACGGTCCCGCATGGCGCAAGGCCAACCGCGGCCACGTCAGCCTCGACCAGCTGAAGGTTATGAGCGCGATCGAGCGCTGCCGCACGGCGGCGCTCGGCGGCCACGTCGCCCGTTGCGAGAACCCGGCGTGCGGCCACACGCACGTCGCTTTCAACTCGTGCCGCGACAGGCATTGCCCGAAGTGCCAGGCCGCGGCGTCGCGCCGATGGCTGGCCGACCGCGAAGCGGAGCTGTTGCCCGTCCCGTACTTTCACGTCGTGTACACGCTGCCGGGCAAGCTGCGCGACATCGCCTGGCAGAACAAGCGCGTGGTCTACGACCTCTTGATGAAGGCTGCGGCCGAGACGACGCTCGCCATCGCCGCCAATTCCAGGCGCCTCGGCGCGCGGATCGGCGTCACCGCCGTGCTGCACACCTGGGGCTCGACGCTCACCCATCATCCGCACGTGCACATGATCGTGCCCGGCGGAGGGCTCTCGCTCGACGGCGCGCGATGGGTCGCCTGCCGCTCCGACTTCCTCGTGCACGTCAACCTGCTGGCGCGCCTGTTCAGCGGCAAGATGCTGGCCATGCTCGCGCATGCGCACGACGCCGGCCAGTTGACGTTCTTCAACGCGCAGGCCCGGCTCGCCGACAAGAATACGTTCAAGCGCTTCATCGCCCCGCTGCGGCGCATCAAGTGGGTCGTCTATTGCAAGGCGCCGTTCGCCGGACCGAAGCAGGTGCTGCGCTATCTGTCCCGCTACACCCACCGGGTCGCGATCTCGAACTCGCCGCCTCGTCGCAGCCGACGACGCGGGCGTCGCGTTCCGCTGGAAAGACTATCGCATCGCCGGACCGGACCGCTGGAAGACGATGCGGCTTCCCCCGCACGAGTTCATCCGGCGCTTTCTCCTGCACGTGCTGCCCAGGGGCTTCCACCGCATCCGCCACTACGGGCTCTTCGCCAACGCCAAGCGCGCCGAGAACATCGCAAAAGCCCGCGCGCTGCTCGGCGCCGACCCGCCTGCCGCCGACCCGCAACAACAGCCGGACGCGCCGCGTGTGGCGCCCTGCCCATGCCCGCGCTGCGGCGCCCGCATGATCGTCATCGAGGTGTTCGCGCGCGGCTGCGAGCCGAGGTGGCGGCCGACCCCGAGCGGGTTCGACACGTCATGAGCCGGACTTCCTCCGCTCGCCGGCACTTTCCCGTTCCATTGCGCTGGCTCCGCGCCGGCGGCGGTCCCGCTCAGCCCGAATTCAGGGCAATCCATGCGGCCGGCGCCCGTTTATACCGTTCAACCCCCCTCGGGGACGCTTCTGCCACCCTCTCGCCCGCCGCCGCGCACAGGCATCCGGGTCCCATCGCCCCGGTGTCTCGCCTCCATCGAATGCGCCGCCAACCTGAAATCCCCATAGCGCTCGAACTCCCAGCCGCTGCCCAGCGTCCCGCGACTTCGCGCCCTGGCGCTTTTTGGACGCCGGCCGTCCGAGCGCGCGGACAGCCTTGGCGCCGCCGGCGTCCAAAAACCTGCACAGGACCGGTCATTCGTTCGAAGTCGCTCCGGACGTAGCGAAGTCTTCGTCTGTCGTAGCGGCCCCGGGTTCACCCACTAAGGGCCGCGTTGCGGTGAGACTACCTCGCCGTCTTCTTTGACAAAGCAACCGATATTGGGGTTCGGCAGGATATCGAGCACCGTTTCCGACGGACGACAGAGCTTAACGCTTTTGGGCGTGACGACGATCGGCCGATTGATCAGGATCGGATGCTTCATCATGAAGTCGAGGAGTTGATCGTCGGTCCATTTCGGGTCGCCGAGCCCGAGCTCCGCGTAGGGCGCCCCCTTCTCGCGCCGGAGCGCGCGAACCGAAATCCCCATTGCGGCGATCAGCTCCTTCAATCGTTCGCGGCTCGGCGGTGTCTTCAGGTATTCGATGACGACCGGCTCCTCGCCGCTCGCCCGGATCATCGCGAGCACGTTGCGAGATGTGCCGCACTTCGGATTGTGGTAGATCGTCACGGTCATAGCTGAGCCTCGGCTTTCATCGTTTCGCTCGCCTCCGCCGGTTGGCGAAGGAGCCAAGCGGCGAAAGCCATGCCGCAGACCGCGCCGATAAGCTGCGCGACGATGAAGCCGGGCAGATCGAGCGGGCGGATGCCGGAAAACGTATTGGTCAGCGAACGCGCGATTGCGATGGCCGGATTGGCGAAGGACGTGGAGGCGGTGAACCAATAGGCGGCCGTGATGTAGAGACCGACCAGCCACGGCACGGACGCGCGGGCGACCCGGATTCCGAGAAGGATCGTGAGAATGAGGCCGAATGTCGCCACCCATTCGGCGAACCATTGCGAGCCGCCGGTTCGGATCTTCATCGACGTCTCGATCAACGGCAGCGCGAACATGAGGTGCGCCGCGATCGTTCCCGCGACGCCGCCGGCCGTCTGCGCCAGGGCGTAAAGCGCCGCGTTGAGCGGCGCAAGCTCGCGCTTGAGCGCGAAGACGAGCGACACCGCAGGATTGAAATGCGCCCCCGAAATCGGCCCGAGGATCGTGATCAGCACCACAAGTATGGCGCCGGTCGGCAGGGTATTTCCGAGCAGCTCGAGCGCCACGTCCTTGGTCAGCGTCTCGGCCATGACCCCTGACCCGACGACGGTCGCGACCAGGAGAGCCGTGCCCAGCGCTTCGGCGGCAAGGCGCTGTGCGAGCGTCGTCTTCACGAGCGAGCGGTGCCGAAAACGCCCGACGTCACGCGACCTCCGGCCTCGGTTTGGTCGCGCCCTCGAGCTGCCCGATCTCCCGCAATTTCGCGTTCAGCGCCATCCTGTCGAGGCTCTTGATCGGCAGATTGATGAAGATCATGATCCGATTCCTGAGATAGCGCGCCGCCAATACGAACGCCGCCTCCTTCTGGATAGCGGTTCCCTCGACCGCGGCAGGGTCCTCGATGCCCCAATGGGCCGTCATCGGCTGGCCGGGCCAGACCGGGCAGACCTCGGCGGCGGCGGTGTCGCAGACGGTGAAGACGAAATCCATCACCGGAGCGCCGGGGGCGGCGAATTCGTCCCAGCCTTTCGACCTCAGGCCGTCGGTCGGGTATTGGTCGTCTTCAAGCACTTTGAGGGCGAAGGGATTGACCGCGCCCTTGGGGTGGCTTCCGGCCGAGAATGCCTGAAAGCGCCCTGCGCCCACCTTCCGCAGGATGCTTTCGGCGATGATCGAGCGGGCGCTGTTGCCGGTGCACAGGAACAAGACATTGAAGATACGCTCAGCCATGAGCAGCCTCCTTGGGTGGACTACTTCCTGCGTTTGCCGCTGTCGCGTTCCGGCTTGCAGTCGCACCTCGGCGCGCTTGAGAATCGCTGGAGATCGCAGAGTTCGGGATGGCCGTCGCAACAGTCGGTGACAAGGAAAGAGATCAGATCGCGCATGCCCTCGATATCGGCGCGATAGATGATCGAACGCCCTTCCCTGGCGCCTCTCACGAAGCCCGCGCGCGCCAGGATGGCTAGGTGCGTAGAGAGAGTGTTGTGCGGCGCGCCGACAATGTCCGCGATGGCGCCGGCGGCAAGGCCTTCGGGCTCCCGTCGAATAAGAAGCCGGAAAATTTCGAGCCGCGTCGGCTGACCGAGCGCCGCCAAGGCCGCCAGCGCATGCGGAGGCGTCATCTTATCCCCGTGTGAGACCGGCCCCACGTGGCCGACGACAGCCAACGAATTCTTCGCCATCCGATTGCCTCTCGCGCTGCGCGGGTTCGCGGCGATTTCTAGATGACAGCTGCGAAAAGTTCCATTAGCATACATGTCGAGACGTCTCGACATATTTAGGTTGAGAACCGAACGCATTATAATGACGGTGCGATGACAAAGGCGTGAACGCCCGGTCCCGGTCTGCGTGTACGCAGTCGGGGTCAAAACGGCGCGGCCGAATAGGGAGGAGAAACCCGATGAAGACTTGCTCGATAATGGTTGATGTTGGCCGCCGAAAATTCCTGACCGGGGCGGGGATCGCCGCGGCCGGAGCGGCCGCCGCGACCGTCGTTCCGCAGCGCGCGGAGGCGAGCCCACAGCTCGCGCGGCTTCGCTATCCGTCGAACCGTCTCGCCAACGTCAGCGAGCTCAAGCCCAACGCGCCCCTGCAAGTGGCTTACCCCGACGCCGATGCGCCGGGCGTCCTCCTGAAGCTCGGCAGCAAAGTCGCTGGCGGGGTCGGGCCGGACGGCGACATCGTCGGCTTTACGACGGTGTGCCCGCACAAGGGTTTCCCGCTCAGCTACAACTCTTCCGACAAGACGCTGAACTGCCCCGGCCACTACTCGCGCTTCGATTGCGAAAATGGCGGCCAGGAAATCTGGGGCCAGGCGACCGAAAATCTTCCCCAGTATCAGCTGAGGATCGACGCCAAGGGCGACATTTACGCTGAAGGCATTGATGAACTGCTGTACGGCCGCCTCTCGAACGTTCTGGAGGGCTGAACGATGACATACAAGCGCCATACCGACCGGCTCCCGATCATCCCGGCTGACGCCACGGAGCACAGCGTCGTCTGCCAGTTCTGCATCGTCGGATGCGGCTACAAGGCCTACACCTGGAACATCAACGACCAGGGCGGCACGAGCCCGAGCCAGAACAAGTTCGGCGTCGACCTTTCGAAGCAGCAAGATGCGATGACGCCGAACTGGTACTCCCCATCGATGTACAACATCGTCAAACAGGACGGGAAGGACGTCCACCTCGTCATCAAGCCAGATCCCGGCTGCGTCGTGAACTCAGGACTCGCCTCGATCCGCGGCGCGCGCATGGCCGAAGAATCCTTTTCCGAAGCGCGCTCGACGCAACAGCAGCGTCTGACTGAACCCATGGTCTGGCGCTACGGCCAGATGCAGCCGACAAGCTGGGACGACGCGCTCGATCTGGTCGCGCGGGTGACGGCGGCGGTGGTCGACGCGCAAGGCGAGGACGGCCTGTTCGTCTCGGCTTTCGATCACGGCGGCGCTGGCGGCGGCTATGAAAACACCTGGGGTACCGGGAAGCTCTATTTCGGCGCGATGAAGATCAAGAATATCCGGATTCACAATCGCCCGGCCTACAATTCCGAAGTTCACGGGACCCGCGACATGGGGGTCGGCGAACTCAACGATTGCTACGAGGACGCCGAGCTCGCCGACACCATCGTCGCCGTCGGCACCAATCCGCTCGAGACCCAGACCAACTATTTTCTCAATCACTGGGTTCCGAACCTTCGGGGTACGACGCTCGATAAGAAAAAGAAGCTCATGCCCGACGAGCCGCATCCCACCGCCCGCATCATCTTCGTCGATCCCCGCCGAACGGTGAGCGTCAACGCGTGCGAAGTCGAGGCCGGCAAGACCAATGTGCTTCATCTCGCCATCAATTCGGGCACTGACCTCGCCTTGTTCAACGCCCTTTTCACCTACATCGCCGACAAGGGATGGGTGCAGAAGGACTTCATCGACAAGAGCACGTTGCGCACGGCTCCGACGCGTCCGCCGCTCTACCCGGCTCGCGGCGATTCGCCCGCGATGCCCGGCCATCTGACCAGCTTCGAAGGCGCGCTCGAAGGCTGCCGGACGTCAATTGACGATGCGGCCAAGATCACCGGCTTGAACCCAGCCGACATCGTCAAGGCGGCTGAATGGATCGCAATGCCGAAAGAGGGCGGCAAGCGTCGCCGCACCATGTTCGGATACGAGAAGGGGCTGATTTGGGGAAACGACAACTACCGCACGAATGGCGCGCTTGTGAACATCGCGCTCGCGACCGGAAACGTCGGACAACTCGGCGGCGGCGTGGTCCGCCTCGGCGGCCACCAGGAAGGCTATGTGCGTCCCGACTATCCCGGCTCGCGACCGGCTCCCTACGTCGACCAACTGCTGATCGACGGAAAGGGCGGCGTCCACCACATCTGGGCCTGCGATCACTACAAGACCACTTTGAACGCCGACAAGTTCAAACAGGCCTACAAGAAGCGGACCGACCTGGTGAAGGATGCGATGTCGTCGGTTCCCTACGGCGACCAGAAAGCCATGGTTGGCGCGATCCTGGCAGCGATCGGCAAGGGCGGGCTATTCGCAGTCGACGTGGACATCGTGCCGACCAAGATCGGCCAAGCCTGCCACGTCTGGCTGCCGGGCGCGACGGCTGGCGAGATGAATCTCACCTCGATGAACGGCGAGCGCCGGCTGCGCCTAACCGAGCGATATATGGACCCGCCCGGCCAGGCCATGCCCGACTGCCTCGTCGCGGCGCGACTGGCCAACAATCTGGAGCGCGTCTTCCGTGAAATGGGCAAGGCCGATGTGGCTGACAAGTTCAACGGCTTCGACTGGAAGACCGAGGAAGACGCCTTCATGGACGGGTACCACGGCAACGCCAAGGGCGGCCAATTCGTCACCTATGAGCGATTGCGTGCCATGGGAACCAACGGCGTCCAGGAGCCGGCGACCGCCTTCGACAACGGCAAGCTGGTTGGAACGCAGCGTCTCTACACCGACGGGGTCTTCTCCACAGAGGACGGCAAGGCCCGATTTATGGATGCGCCATGGCGCGGACTCGAAGCGCCGGGCAAAGAGGAGGAGTCGAAGAAGTTTGCATTCCTCATCAACAATGGTCGAGCCAACCACGTCTGGCAGAGCGCCTATCTCGATCAGGAAGAAGACCTGGTCACGGATCGCTGGCCCTATCCGTTCATCCAGATGAACCCGGACGACATGAAGGAGATCGGCCTTTCGCCGGGCGACCTGGTGGAGGTTCACAACGACAATGGAGCGACCCAGGCGATGGCGTATCCGACTCCGACCGCCAAGCGAAAGCAGACCTTCATGCTGTTCGCCTACCCGATGGGCGTGCAGGGGAACGTCGTTTCGCCTGGGGTCAACGAGCTGATCATTCCCAACTACAAACAGACTTGGGGAGACATTCGCAAGATTGCCTCCGTGCCCGGCGCCGCACGCAGCACCAGCTTCAAGTCGTGGGAATACAAGGTCTGACGACCGCGAGCGCCTTGGCGCCCGCGATCAGAATCAGTGAGCAGGGGGCGGGCGTCCCGCCTCCTGCTAGTGCACGCGCCGCCACCCCCAAACAACCGAGACGGAGTATACATTCCCGCCTCACGTCCCGCAGCGAGTCAGGCGCAGCAGCCGCCGACCTGCTTCGTCGGGGCCAGACCCGGCTTTCTCGCGCGCACGAACGCGCTCATGAACTTGGCGTCGACCTGCGACGCGATCGCATCGACGTCGATGCCCTTTCCGGTCAGAAACTCGCGCGCGTCCTCGACGTCGTAGACGCGCGTGGGTTCTATGCCGACCGCCTCGAATCCGGCCGCGGCGAGCTTCACGCGGTAGTCGTTCTCGTCGAGCGCGCCGGCGATGCATCCGGTCCAAAGCAGCACGTCGCGGCGAATGCGCTCCGGGATGGCGCCACGGGTGACGACGTCGGAGACCGCGAACCGGCCGCCGGGCTTCAGCACGCGGAACGCTTCCCTGAGGACGCGATCCTTGTCAGCCGACAGGTTGATGACGCAGTTGGAAATGATGACGTCGACGGAATTATCCGGCAGCGGGATGTGCTCGATTTCCCCCTTGAGGAACTCGACATTTGTTGCGCCCGCCTTGCGCTGATTTTCGCGTGCGAGCGCCAGCATGTCGTCGATCATGTCGAGGCCATAGGCCTTGCCTGAGGGACCGACGCGGCGAGCCGAGAGCTGCACGTCGATGCCGCCGCCGGAGCCCAGATCGAGAACGGTCTCGCCTTCCTTGAGTTCGGCGAGAGCGGTCGGGTTGCCGCAGCCGAGCGACGCCGAAACCGCCTCTTCTGGCAACGACCTGGTTTCGTCGTCGGCGTAGAGATTGGCTGAAATCCCCTCCGACCCCCTTTCGCCGTCGTAGCAGCACGACGAACCCGGCGCTCGGACGTTGCGTGCAATCTCGGCGTAGCGGTTGCGAACGACTTCCTTGATATCGACTTCGGACATAGCGCTCTCCTATGTGCAGGCGCAGGTGATGGCTTCGGGTCGGATCGCCTTGTTACGAGCGCAGCATTCCGCGAACAGGAATCCGACGATCTCCTGAAGGGTCTTGGTGTTGGCGGTGTAGCGAAGGAACGTGCTTTCGCGTCGTACGGAGACGAGGTCTTCGTTCTTCAGCTTGTCGAGGTGATGCGAGAGAGTTGACGGCGGGATGCCAAGCTCCGCGCCGATCTGGCCGACGACGAGCCCTTCCGGATGCGCCGAGAGCAAGAGTCGGACGATCCTTAGCCGCGGCTCGGCTCCCAGGGCCGAAAGCATGTCGGCGTAACGCGCAATCTCGTCGGCAGGGTCTTCAAGCATCACAACCTCTCCCATATTTCTATCATGATAGAATCATCGAATGTCAAGTCGCCCACTGGCATTAGCTGAAAGGCGGCTGCGGGAATGTGGTAGCCTCTTCGCGCTGGAGGGAGCCGGATGGCTTGGGCCTATCTCGTTGGGCTCGCACTTGTTCTTTGGGGCGCGTGCGGCGGCGTCATCGCAGTTGGGCGCCGGCTCTGGTCGCTCGACACGACCCTGCGCGTTCACCTCATCGCCGCGCCTATAATCGCGTTCCTCGTTGCAGCCGCCCACAAGGAACTAGCCCCGGAGTTCGATCCTCTTCTGCGGGCCGCAGCGATCACCATCATCGTGATGCTCCTCGACGCGCTGGTGGTCGCGCCGCTCTTTGAGCACAGCTACGCCATGTTCCGAAGTTTCATTGGGACGTGGTTGCCCTTCATCGCAATTTTCGTCGCCTGCTGGGCTGCCGGCGTCTCAGTGCTCGGCTAGCGCGATCTCGGAAAGCGGAGACAGGACAGGGTGTACCTCGAGTGAACGACCGCAGTGGTGAAGATCCTATGAGGGCGATCGGCGGCGAAGGTGGATATCCTTGGTCTGTCGAATAACCTCAGGGAGACGTAAGATGTCTCAATTTACGCGGTTCGGGCAGGCTGCCGTCGACTACAACTCCACCATCATTGGCGCGTTGGAGTTAAGCGAGAAGAAGTGGGTTCTGGCTGTTCAACTGCCTGGAGTTGATCGGCATTCGAGGCATGTGCTGGACGCCTGCGGCGCCGGGTTAGTTTCCTTTGTGGAGCGCCTGAAGGCCAGGTGCGCGGCGGCCGGCCGAAAGGTCGCTCGGGTGATCCTAACCCACGAGGCTGGCCGAGACGGGTTCTGGCTGGCGCGCTTTCTTGCTCGGCAGGGTATCGAGGTGCACGTCATGCAGCCCTCGAGCCTTCCTGTGGATCGGCGCGCGCGACGGGCCAAGACCGACAAGATCGATGTCGAGATGTTGCTGCGCACTTTGATGGCTTGGCTGAGAGGCGAACCTCGGGTCTGTTCGATGGTTCCGATCCCGAGCGAGGCCGATGAGGAAGCGCGCCGCGCGAATCGCGAACGCGAGGATTTGACCAGGGAGAGGCGATCGATCGTCAACAAGATCGACGGCATTTTGGCGACGCTCGGCATTAAGGGGTTCAAGGCTTTGCGGCGGGATCGCCGCGGGCAATTGAACTGCGCGCGCCAGCCGGATGGCGATCCAATTCCTCAGAAGGCGAAAGCGCGGATCGAACGTCTACTCGATCGACTCGAACTCGTCCTGACGCTGATCGATCAAGTGGAGTTGGCGCGCGACGCCGTTCTAAAGAAGGACGCGCCGGCGGATGAATTGGAAAGGATGATCCGTTCGCTGACGGCCCTGCGGTCCATCGGTCCGGATATCGCTACGCTTCTCGTCCGTGAGGCGTTCGTGCGGCAGTTTCGCAATTGACGCGCGCTCGCCGGATACGTCGGCCTTGGCGGGACGCCGTTCTCCAGCGGCGGCAGCGAGCGCGAGCAAGGGATCGGGAAAGACGGCAACCGACGGGTGCGCGCGGCGATGGTCGAACTCGCCTGGATGTGGTTGCGCTGGCAGCCGGACAGCGCCCTGTCCGTGTGGTTCCGCGCGCGTGTCGGCGCAACGGGAGGAGGACGGATCAGGAAGATCATAATTGTCGCCCTGGCTCGCAAGCTGCTGGTCGCCTTGTGGCGCTACCTGAAGGACGGCGTCATTCCCGAGGGAGCAAATGTGAAGGTGGCGGTGGTATAAGCCTCCTTCTTTTACTTCTCGCTCGCCAAGCGAGGTCGATGGTTGGCGGTCGCCGCAGAAACCCGAGGGCCCGTCAGGGCGCCGATGTGAAGATTGGACCCGCCGCAAGAAACTCCTCTTCCCGGATGCTGGGATCGTGGTCAGGGATCTGAGGATCCCGCCGGATACGAGGTTGGTAGGGAGCTGACCCTGCCTGATACCCGGAGTTCACCGAGACCAAACTTGGCGCTTGACTTCGCGGGCCCTCATACGAGGGTTTCGGGTGCCGGCCTTTGCGACGGTTGGGCGTGCGCCGGGGCCGGCGCACGAAAGCCTGCCAAGGAGGAAACCGCGGGGAGGTAGGGGACCGTTTGACGAGCGCGCCTATGAGGATTTGAGGATCGCAGACGGCCGTCGAGCGAGGCGTCGGCGACCGGCGGCGGTCGGAATTTTCGGCGGAAGCGCCGACGGCCGGCGTCTTCGATGGCGACGATGCGCGGGAGCGAGGGGTTGACTTTGGTCGAAGGAGGACTTGCGACCTCGCGCGGGCATGGCGTTCGTGTTCCGACGTGCGGCCTGAGGCGAAAGCGATCGATGGTGTGAGGCGGGATGCGGGGCGACGGTCATGAGCTGTCGATCCTGATCTGGGCCGGCGACGGGGAACGCCAGGGGCGCGGCCCTTCGAACGTCTCGACGATGATCATCCGGCCGCCGCAGCAGGGGCAGGGGCAGGGGCAGGGGCGCGCAGGCGAAACGTCTTGAGTTTGAGTGTCGGGCTCGGCGCGCGACGGCTGGGGGCATTCTCCGCCGCGGCGAGCAATCGTCGTGCGCGCTCGATGTTGTCCGCTCGAAGCGCGCCGGCGATGAGGCCGTAGTGGCGGATGCGGTGGAAGCCGCTTGGCAGCACGTGCAGGAGAAAACGGCGGATGAACTCGTGGGCCGCGAGCGTCATGGTCTTGAGCCGGTCGCGGCCTTTGATCCGATAGTCTTTCCATTTGAAGGTGACGCCCTTCTCGTCGAGCGCGACGAGCCGGGAGTTCGAGATCGCGACGCGATGGGTGTAGCGCGCGAGATAGGCGAGGACGGCCTGCGGCCCGGCGAACGGCCTCTTGGCGTAGATCACCCTTGCGACAGGGAAAGCTCAGGAGAGGAGAATGAACATGAAGTTCTGAAACCTTTCATCGCGATCCAGAGGGTTCAACTCCCTCCCGGTAAAGGTCAGCCAACCAGCCGGAAGCGAGCCTTGCATGGCGTGCGGCGACGCCCGTCGTGAAGCGTAGGCAGCAGGTGCCGAAGCCGCGTGAGTAGCCTCGAAATTATGATCGCTGGAGCCTTCGCTGTGGGTTGAGCGGGGGCAGCATCGACGACACCGTCAGGGTGAGGATCGTCGGTCCGGCCGGGGTCTTGGACCGGGGCAAAGGCATGGGATGGATCGCCTGGGAACCTGTGAGATCCCGCCTGCGTCCACGTGAAAGTGTGCCGGCAACGGGGTGGCCGGCTGACCAAGTGCCCTGGCCCGGATGGGTCCTCCAACCATCTGGGAGCGCCGCCAAGGCGAGCACGAAGAGCGGAGGGATCGCGTGGACCCTGGAAGCGAAACAGATAAGCGGCCGGGGATGCGCAAGCGGGAAGTCGTAGCGCCTTCATAGTACCGCTGACCGCGGGGAACTGGGCTCACCGGGACCCGTGTAAGGGAAGGGGGGCGCCACGGGATGAGAGCCGTTGCCGGGAAACACGGGAGGAGACCTTGGGCTCCGCGAACCTGTCCACGAAACGACAACGGATAGCCGAACTGGCGAGGACGAAGGCGGGGACAGCTCTGTCCACGCTTCACCATGTCATCGACCTGGAATGGATGCGAGAGGCGTACCGGCTAACGCGCAAGGATGGAGCATCGGGCATCGACGGAGTGACGGCGGCGCAATACGAGGCGAACCTGGAGGCCAACCTTTCGGCTCTCCTGGAGCGCATCAAATCTGGCCGCTATGTCGCTCCGCCGGTGCGTCGGGTCTACATTCCGAAGGCGGACGGCTCGGAGCGGCCGCTCGGCATTCCGACGTTTGAGGACAAGGTGGCACAGCGAGCGATCGTCATGATGCTGGAGCCGATCTATGAGCAGGAGTTTCTGTCCTGCTCATTCGGCTTCCGGCCAGGGCGATCGGCGCATCAGGCCCTGAGTGCGTTGCGTCTGGCCTTCATGGGTCGACAAGGGCTGCGCTGGGTGTTGGACGTGGACATCTCCAAATACTACGACACGATCCAACATCATCACCTCCGTGCGTTTCTCGACAGGCGAGTCACGGACGGCGTTATTCGCCGGATGATCGACAAATGGCTGAAGGCAGGCGTGCTCGAACACGGTGTCCTTCAGCGCACGACCGAGGGCACCCCGCAAGGTGGCGTCGTCTCGCCTCTGCTCGCAAACATCTACCTGCACCATGTGCTGGATGAATGGTTCGAGCGGGACGTGCGCGTGCGCCTCAAAGGGAACAGCATCCTCGTGCGGTACGCCGATGACAGCGTGATGGCGTTCGAGACTCTCGACGACGCCAAGCGGGTCATGGACGTGCTGGGAAGGCGGCTTGCACGGTACGGGCTCACGCTCCACCCGGACAAGACGCACCTCGTCGACTTTCGCTTTCATCGGCCGGGGGGCGTATGCCACCCGGATACGGACAGCGTCACGTTCAACTTCCTCGGCTTCTCCCATATCTGGGCCAAGTCAAAGAAGGGGGTGAACGGGGTGAGGCAAGTGACGGCCAAAGGCCGGTATGCGCGGGCGCTGGCGGCGGTAAGCGATTGGTGCCGACGCAATCGGCATCGATCCTTGCGCGATCAGCATGCCCATCTGTCCCAGATGATGCGAGGCCACTATGCCTACTACGGCATATCGGGCAACTCTCGACGCATACGATGGTTCGCCTGCCAGGTCGTGGTGCTGTGGAAAAAATGGCTGGCGCGACGGCATCGTGGAGGAGGCGCGTTCCACTG
>CAWIHF010000011.1:0-141954 GCA_963835885.1 uncultured Alphaproteobacteria bacterium | reverse complement strand
TAATGGGCAGCGAAGCCTACTATCGTGATGGCGGCGATTTGGTCCATCGTGGTCTCTACGTCGACCAAGCTCCTTGGCAAATCACGCGTTTGAGCTCCGCAGCATAGCCGCTGTAGCGAACCCCAAAGTGAGACACATCCGAATTGAGTGACACGGCCTGTTAGGAGGCTCCATGTCACAGCAAGGGATGCGCACATTTTCGACAGAGTTCAAAGAAGCGGTGGTTCTTCGGCTCGAGGCTGGGGAGCGGATAGCAGCGGTCGCGGATGAGCTGAAGATCAGGCGCAAGCTGCTTTAGGAATGGCGGGCGGCCTATCGCAAGCTTGGCGCGGCCGGGCTGAACCGCAAGCGCGGTCGTAAGCCGGGCGGCGCCTGCGCCAGTCCGGACGCGCTGCGCCGGCTACGCCGGCTCCGCTGACCGACCTGGCGTGGTGCAGCGCGCATCGCCGAACTCGAGCGCAAGATCGGCAAGCAGCAGATGGACCTCGATTTTTTTCGCGAAGCCTTGCGGCTCATCGACGGGCGGGACCGGTCGTCTCGCGCGATTGCCGCTTCTCGACGAGGTGAACTTTGGTCCCCGTCGGATTGGACGTTTCGGCGCCTCGGCCAGGGAGCCTTCCGCATTGTCGTGACCGACAATTATCGTCGCTGTTGCGCGGTGACGCGCGAACGGACCTTGCCCGCGCTCGAGGCCGCGCATATCCGGCCCTTCGCGGAAGGCGGAGAACACGAAGCGTCGAACGGCGTGTTGCTGCGCCGCGACATCCACAGTCTATTCGATGCAGGTCCCGACCATCACGCCCGATCTCCACTTCGAAGTCAGCCGCCGCATCAACGAGGAATTGGAGAATGGAAGGCAGTATTACGAGCTGCACGGGCGCGAGATCGCTCTGCCGGACAACCAGCAAAGCCAGCCGGACCGAGCGGCGCTGGAATGGCATAGCGGAAACCGGTTTCTCGGGTGATCGGCGGGATCGCGTAATCGGGATTTAGTAAAGTGTCCCTGTAAACTCGATCAAGAGCAAGCGCGGACATGCTCGAAATCGTCGAGGATCGCTACGACAAGGGCTCGCTGATCATCACCAGCCAAGTTCCCGTGGACCGCTGGCATGACCTGATCGGCATTCCCACGCTCGCCGACGCTATCCTCGACCGCGTCATCCACAACGCCTATCGCATCGATCTGGCCGGCGAGAGCCTGCCGAAGCGGCCCTCTTCCTCCTGAAACCGACGTGCGCGCGGAGGGCCGGCTCGCTGCACCCTCGCGCGAAGGCCGTGGATAACGGCGGGCTCCGCTACGGCGCAATGGAAAGCGCGCTCCGCCCGCCGTTACCCACCGCCACCCCAGCCGCCCTTCGCAAGCTGAGCCTTCTCATCATTTTTGCAAAGACCGGAACCCAGACCGCTTGACCCATCCGGCCAAGCGAAACATCATCCCATCGATCCGCGGAAGCAGACGCCAGGTGGCCGACATCAAATCGGAACCCCGGCCGGCTTCAAATCGGAATCGGCGGCCGGCTTCCTATCGGAAAGCATGGCCGGCTTCGTCGGAATCCGCACCGAGATGAAGTACCCGGCTGAGCAGCCGTCCCAAAAGCCGCCCCTTGAAGACAAGAATTTCATGCTTCGCATCAGATTTGATGACGGCAGCTCATATTGGCTAGGATACACAGGGCGACGATTATTTGCCTCAGCCCCCGAGCACCGAAACCGTAAAAGTCGAAGGAAATACGAGGAAGGCGCTAAAAGAACGCGGTCAATTGCCGAAAAAGTACACGTAACAGGTCACTTACCGCTTAACCTGCGGTAAGCTAATCAATACGCTGCCATAGCTCCGGCACCGGCATTGGCTGCGCAAGCTCGAACGCCGGCGCGGGCGGCGACGCACGATGTAGGACGGAATGGCCGGGGCTCCGAGGATCAACGCGGCGGCCTCAGGGGAAAACGATGAAGCAACAGCGCCGGTTCTATCAACGTCGCATAGCGCCCATTTTTCTGTCAAAACCGGCGCTCATGGCGGCAGCCTCGAACTGTCGAGCGGCTAACCAGTCGTAGCTGCGCGCAATCTGCCCGATTGTCTCCTTGCGGCGCGCCTTGCGCTTGATCGCCTCCGCCTTCTGGTGCGGCGTCGGATTACGCGTGACACTTGCATTTTTCCCCATTGTGAGCAATCGTCCAAGCTGCGACACGCTTTTTCCAGGAGCCTCAATGGCGCGCATCGGCCGATTTGTCGTTCCCGATCTGCCGCATCACGCGACGGTTAGCGCGGCAACCGGCGCGAAAAGTGTTCTTTGGCGACGACGATTGCGCGCTCATACCGCTATCTCCTTGCAGGAAGCCTGCCGGCGGGAGGGGGTCGCGGTATGGGCCGATCGCCACTGCCGAACCACGTCCACCTGATCCTGGCCCCGCGGATGCTGGCGGGTTTGGCCGGGCGCTCGGCAAGGCGCATCGGCGTTATTCGGTTTTCGTCAACGCGCGGATGCGGGTGACCGGCCACCTCTTCCAGGCGCGCTTTTCTTCGGTCGTGATGGACGAGGACCACCTGATGGCGGCGGCGCGCTATGTCGCGCTGAACCCGTTGCGGGCAAAGCTCGTCGCGCACGCGGAGGATTGGCCGTGGTCGAGCGTCGGCGCCCATCTCGCCGGCCGCGACGACGGCTTCGTCGAGGTCGCGCCCGCTCGAGCGCTGCGGCGGGCGCTTCGCCGACCTCATCACCGAGGGACCCGATCCGGGCAAAGTCGCTGCGCTGCGCGCCGCCGAGCAAGCGGCCGCCCGCTGGGCGCAGCGCCTTCCTCGACCGCCTCGCGCGCTGACGGGGCGCGACCCATGGCCGGGCAAACGCGGGCGTAAGAGCGGCGCGGCGCAAGCGATCGAGAAGCGAGCGCGCCGCGGTCGAAAGAAATGACGTAAAGCTGCAATGTGTCACCGATATCCTATAACCGTCAAGAACAAAAGCCGCCCGTGGGCGGTCGTCGTGTCCGCCCATGTGTCGGCCAAGGATCGGAAGCGCGCGCCCTTGGCGGCGATCTGCGCCAGCGTATTCAGCAAGTCGCGCGTCGAGCGCGCGAGGCGGTCGAAGCTGCGCCACGAAAAAAACGTCGTCGCGTTCGAGCGCCGCAAGGGCGCGGCGAGCTGGGCGCGGTCGCTCTTGGCTCCGCTCGCTGTCCGCGAAAAATCTTCTCGGCTCCGGCGTCGCGCAATTCCTTGATCTGCGCGGCGACGCTCTGGCCGTCCGTCGAAACGCGGGCATAACCGTAAATCATGCAAAATTTCTGCCCGATATTCTGCACCATGCAAGCTGTTGATTTAGAACGACGCGGCGGATGGGGCAAAAATCCTGATCTGCACTGCTCGAAACTCGCGGTTCCGCAACCTTTTGAAGAGGGAGGAATCGAAGAATGAGTTTTGAGAAGCGCTTTCGTGGGGATTTTGCGGTGATCCACTGCCGCGCCTCCGCCCTCGCGCCTGATCCGCGAGCGCAATGCCATTGATGCGACAGTCTCTGCTTTATACTGCGGCGCGTGATTTCACTCTTTCAGAACGTAAACGGCTCATGGCATTGGCCATCGATATTGGTTGTGGCAGGCTGGTTAGCCGGTTCCGCTGTCACTGGCGTGTTCATCTTTGCAAATCTTACAATCAATCGGGCCGACCGAGTGAAGGCTGGGCCGTGGGTTATGACCGACGAGCAAGAACAACGATTTCTGACCAACTTACAGGGGCCGCCAACTGGCAAAGTGGCAATAGAATATACGACCGGTGACCGAATACGATCTCAGGCTTTTGCTTCTAGAATTAAAGGGATACTGAAGACTGCTCAATACGACGTGTGGGATTACATGGCCGCTTTCCAGCAAAGCGGAAATGCTCCCCCAATAGTTGGAATCGAAATCGGCACGAAATCTCAGTCTAAAACCGTCGGTGACCATATTGAGAAGGCGTTCAAATCAATCGGCATTGAGCCTAACCAGACCACAATTACCAATAACAATTATACAGATGACTATGTCGTCATCTTCATCGGGGTAAAACCTAACTAAGTTGCACAGTCCCCGATTTTCGGTCTGAATCCGCGCATGCCTTTGATAGATCGACTCAAGAATTCTTGAACGAATGTGTGGACCGTCTCAGGGGAGCGCATGCGCGGCAAAAAGAACGATTATAACAAACACGCCGATGGCGATGGGGCCTCCCTTGCCGAAGCGGCATCGACGTAATCAAATGCCCCTCCTTATGAGCGAGCGGGAGGATCCAGATATGGCAAACAGGCTTCAATGGTTTGGCGGCGCGGCGATGATCTTAGGGCGCTGTGCTCTCGACCCCGGCGAGGGCTCAGTCGCCTCCAGTTTATGGGGTCGGCGCGACCTCATGTTCTGCGTTTCTCGCCGACTTGCGAGTACATGGGGAAACTGCCCGCGCAATGTACTACTCGTGGGCACAAGGCTTCTATGATATCAGCCTCCAATGCGCTTTTACATCAGTCGGCTGACGGTTTGAGCATGGTAACGAACCTGACGTTGAAAATAAGCGAAGCCAAACAACAAGCACTCTTGGAAGACCTTTGCCGGACCAAACCTGAGCAATACTTTTCCCGTGCAGCCATGCAGTTGCTAGACAAAATTCGTCTGGCCGAAGGGCTTGAGCCCATTTAAACAACTAGTCCCCCAGCGGCTCCCAACGTTTAATCGACGCGACGAGAGGAACCAAATAGGTCTTCGTCCTCCGGTACAATCGCGTCGTCGCACCGCCTTGCGTGCGCCGAAAGCCCGACGAGCGGAATGCACTCGGCACAAAATGAGCAGCCGCTAGCCATTGGTCAGCGGCTAGCTTCTCGAACATGCCGGATGCTTTTGCACCTGTCGCGTTTTCCGTGAGCTTCACAATTTCCTCTAAACGATGCATCGCCTCTGGCGCGAAAGTAATACTCCCTAGAAGCATCGCCCAAATTTGTTTGACCTCGTCACGCCTATCCGGGACAATGCCAGAAGCCTAATGTGCACATCCATATCTCAATGCCTCGATTGGCCTTCTTGCTCTGCTCAACAGAAAAGCAGGCATCCCGCCAAGGCGCGCCAGCACTTTTTGGAGCGCTCGAATTGAAATCTGTTGTTGTTCCGAATATTTTCAAGTCCGGTATAAAGCTCAATAAGCGTCGAGCGGCCATCGAGCGGACGGTCAAAAATAGCTTAGACTGAAACTCCGTTTTTTGGGTCTAGTCGACAGACCAACACGGAACCATTGCGCCAATAGTAGTAGTGTTGCCTCGACGGAGTCCGTTGCAATTTCGAAATCGACAATTGCACCTCTTCTTAACGCACATGTAGACGCGGCGCATTTCGCTTTATCCAAGTAACGACCGAAAACATTCGCCATTTCTCTGTGTCCCCGCTGTGAATTATATTTGTCGCGTTTCGAACGTGGCGGTATGGACGGTCAAGTTTGAATCGCGTCAATTTCGGCTCCTCGCTGAAAGGAGTGGGTAAGTCGGATTTTTGGGCCGGCTTGGGGATCGCTTCAGGGGGATGCGTTTAGCCTGAGGGGATGCGAGACACCGATCTTTTCCAGTTGGCCCTTGGGTTGCAGTCGCCGTGGACGGTGACGCGCAGCGAGTTTGCGGTCGAGGATGGTCGGCTCGATTTGTACGTGGATTTTCCGCGCGGGAGCCGGTTCGCCTGCGCGGATTGCGGAGGCGAGGGCTGCGCGGTTCACGACACGAAGGACGAGACGTGGCGGCATCTGGATTTCTTCCAGCACCGCACGCTGTTGCACGCTCGCATGCCGCGGGTGACTTGCCCGACTTGCGGGGTGCGCAAGGTCGCCACGCCGTGGGCTCGGGCGGGCTCCGGTTTCACGCTGTTGTTTGAGGCCTATGTGCTGGCGCTGGCCAAGGCGATGCCGATCGCCAACGCGGCCGAGCGGCTGGGCGAGCACGATACGCGGCTGTGGCGCATCGTCGAGCACTACGTTTGGCGCGCGGTGGAGGGGCTGGACCTGTCGGAGTTGCGGCGGATCGCCGCCGACGAAACCTCGGCGCGGCGCGGCCACGACTACATCAGCCTGTTCGTCGACATGGCGCGGCGCAAAGTCGTCTACGTGGCCGACGGCAAGGACGCCGGAACGGTGAAGGAATTCGCGGATTTCCTCGAGGCGCACGGCGGCAAGCGCGAGGCGATCAGCGACGCGAGCATCGACATGGGGGCGGCGTTCGAGGCGGGGATCAAAGCGAATTTCGAGAACGCCGAGATCACGTTCGACAAATTCCACGTCATCAAACTCGCCAACGAGGCCGTCGACGAGGTGCGGCGCGAGGAAGCGCAGGAACAACTTCCAGATCAAGGGTCGGCGCTACATCTTCCTGAAGAACGTCGATCACCTGACGCAGGAGGAGAAGGAAGCGTTGTCAAGATTGGAAGCGCAGAACCTGGACACGATCCAGGCGATGCAAATCCGCATGAACCTGCAGCAACTGTTCACGATGGACGCCAAGACCGCCCGACGCTTCCTCGATCGCTGGAACGCCTGGGTTCAGGTCTGCGATCTCGGCCCGATGAAGCGACTGGCCAAAACGATCATGGCCAAGGCCGAGGGCATTCTCAGATCGATCGCCACCGGACTTTCCAACGGCGTCCTCGAAGCCATCAACGGCAACGTACAGGCCGCCAAGCGCAAGGCCAAAGGCTACCGAACCAAGCGAAATCTCAAAGCCATCGTCTACCTCATCGCCGGAGACGTTCTGGCCAATTCACCCACTTGAAATAGCGACGAGCCTCAATTTCGCCCTGTAGCTTGGCTCTCTCCGCGTTCGGAACCCGCGAACCGCGGAGAAATGCGTCACCAGGGCGAAGGCGTTGATCGCGACTGCGGACGCAAGCTGGATCGCGTCAGGCAGCCTCAGCCCGGTTTCAGCCCGCAACCTTGCGGCGCTTTCCGCGATATCGACATCGAGCGGGATCACCCGCCAGCTTTCCAGCACCATCCGACAGCGCCGCGCGAGATCGTCCTTCCGCGCTTTGAAAGGACCGGTCAGCACTTCGGCGATCGTTACCGTCGTTACGGCGAAACGCAGATTCCGACGGCATGGGCGTCGAAAAGCGGCTGAAATTACGGCCCGAACGTCGGATGACGTTCGGGGATGGTGATGATGGGCGCAGTGCGAGAGCAGAGCGTCGTCCGGCAAACCCTCGAGGCTCAGCAGCTCCATTCGTCGCGCAGCTCAGCGATTGTCGCGCCGCTTTCCGGTCCCCATAACCCGGCCCCCGATCCGGCAAGAGGAGTTAGCGGTTGCTGCCGAGCGACGGAATTGTACACAGCGATCGGCGCCAGCGCCGCGACCGGTCGGGCGTGCTTCGCGATGACCGTCGAGCGGCCCTTTTCAGCCTCGTCCAGCAGTTCCGGGAGCCGGTTCCGGGCCTCTTCCGCGCCTTTGCTGACTGTCACGGCCGTTCTCCTTCTGAAGACAGTACAATTCCGTACAGATTCTGTCAGGGCGCCTTTACGCCCCCTTGTTGTGCCGCCGATTTTTTCAGGAAGGTGGACGATGCTCTTATACGACGTAAAGCCGCTCGCTTGGGTGAAATTGTGCGGTCGTTTGCTTGATCCCCTAAGGCGGCCGTTCGGAAGAGAACGCGCGCACGCGCCCGGCCTGTGAGGGTCCTCACAGCGTTCCGCAACGTAACGTGCTTGGGTGGCGTCAGATAGGAGAGGAGCTTATGAGCAACTTCCGAACATACCCGATGACATCCGATTTAGGCCTGATGGACGAGCGCAACGAGCGACCGATCCTGATCGCCCTGATTGCGACTGTTGTTGCTTGGCTGGTCGTGTGCGCGGTCGTTCTCGCGTGACCTGCGGTCGAAGCCGATGCGTTCGCCGTCGTCGCGGGATTCTCGCGCGCAGTTCGCCGCGCCTTACCCGCCCCTGATCGAACTGCCGCCGCCTCAGCCCTATCCCGCGCCGCAGAAGCCGACCTCGAAGCCGCGTCAGCCGGCCAGGGTGGCCCCGCCGCCAAAAGACAGGTCGCCGCCCGAGTTGAGCCGTTGCTACCAGGGCCGGGCGAAGATTTGCTGATGCGCGCCCCCGGTTCTCCGCCGGCAGAGGCGAGGTCGGCCCCGCCTCGCCGCCTCGCTCAAGCGAGCGCCTCGAGCCCCTTTGTTCGAACGAGATTGAGCAGTTTCAGCGAGGCCCCATCGGGCTTCTTGTCCCGCGCTCCCATTTGCTGACGATGCTCTTGGAGACGTTGAGATAATGCGAGCGGGCTGTGGCGCCGCCTCGCGCTCGCGTAGCGCGCGGATTTCGTCCGGGGTCAGTTTTCCACCGGCGTCGCAATCTCGAACTCCCGCATCGTCGCGGCGTCGAGATTTTTCAGACGATTGGGATCGGGCGGGTGCGTCCGCGAGGGCCTCGCTGCAACGGACTTTCGAAGCGGCCGCTCGGCCATGCACTTTCGGAAATTCCGGGACAGGAGTAATCTCAGTTCGACGACGCCGGGCCGAAGCCCGCGCTTCTGGCGCGAAATATCCCTGTTCTCCGCGGAGCAGGGAACTTTAATTCCCTGCTCGGCTAAAAAATTCCCTGTTCGGCCCCGTAGGGAATTTTTCTGGAAACACCGGAATCGCTCGCTTTTGAGCGGCTTTTCCGAAAATCGGCCGAAGCGCGAGAAGTTCCTTGTTTTTTCCCTGATGGCAGGGAATCGGCCGTGCTCGAGCCCCGCCGCATAGGGTCCATCGCACATGTTCCGTCGCCGATACGGGGGGTCAGCAACCGCGCACGGCCTATCCCACCTCGAGCAGCCGCTCCGCCTCGGCGAGCTCGACCGACACGATCTGGCTCACCCCTCGCTCCGCCATCGTCACCCCGAACAGCCGGTCCATGCGGGCCATGGTGATCGGGTTGTGGGTGATGGTGACGAAGCGGGTGTCGGCGCGCTTGCGCATTTCCTCGAGCAGGTCGCAGAAGCGCTCGACATTGTAGTCGTCGAGCGGCGCGTCGACCTCGTCGAGCACGCAGATCGGCGAGGGGTTGGTCAGGAACACCGCGAAGATCAGCGACATCGCGGTCAGCGCCTGCTCGCCGCCCGAGAGCAGCGTCAGGGTCTGCGGCTTCTTGCCGGGCGGCCGCGCCAGAAGCTCGAGCCCGGCCTCGAGCGGATCGTCGCTTTCGACCAGCTGGAGCTCGGCTTCGCCGCCCTCGAACAGGGTCGAGAACAGGCTCTTGAAATGGCCGTTGACGACGTCGAAGGCGGCGAGCAGTCGCTCGCGGCCCTCCTGGTTCAGCGAGCCGATCGCCTGTCGCAGCCGTTTGATCGCCTCGGTCAGGTCGTCGCGCTCGGCGACCAGCTTGTCGCGGCTCGCCTCGACCTCGGCGAGCTCCTCGTCGGCGCGCAGGTTGACCGCGCCGAGCCGCTCGCGCTCCTGCTTCAGGCTCTCGAGCTTCCGCACGACCTGATCGAGGTCGGGCAGCGGGGCGTTCGCCTCGCGCTCGGCGCAGCGCGGCGAGCCCGGCCGGCTCGCATGTCGAGCTCGGTCCTGATCGTGCGCAGAAGCTCTTCGCGCCGCGCGCGGGCCGCCTCGACCCGGGCTTCGGAGGCGGCGCGCGCTTCGCGCGCCTCAGCCATCGCGTCGAGCGCCGCCGCGCCGCCCGATCGGCCTCGGCGAGCGCCGTCTCGCCGAGCGCGCGGGCGTCGGAGGCCTCCTTTCGCGCCGCCTCGGCGCGATCGAACTCGTCGGCCAGCGCCCGGCGGCGGCGGCCGAATTCGTGCGGCGCTTCGGCGAGCTGCTCGCGCTCCGCCTGCGTCGCCGGCGCGCCGCTCGCCGATCTCGGCGATCTGCGCCTCGGCCCGCGCCCGCCGCTCGTCCCACGACTTGCGCTCCACGGCGATCGCGGCCCGGCGGGCGATGCGCGCCTCCGCCTCGCGCGAAAGATTCTGCGCCGCGGCGCGCGCCTCGGCGAATTCCGCCCGCATCTGCCGGCGGCGGCGCGGGCGCGCTCGAGCGCCAGCGTCAGCTCCTCGCTCGGGGCGAGGTCGAGCATCGCCTGTCTCGGCGGCGGCTTTGCGCTCGGCCGATTCGTCGCGCGCGGCTCTGGCGCGCGACGCCGCTTCCTCGACGCCGACAGCCGCGTCAGCGTCTGGGCGCGCTTCCGCTCGAACTCGGCGAGCGCGGCGCGGGCGCTGTCGGAGGCGGCGCGGGCGGCGCGGGCGCGCGTCGCGCCACTCGGCTTCCGACGCGGCGGCCTCGCGCAAGCCGGCGGCGGCGCGGCGCGGCTTCGGCGCGCACGATCTCGACCGCGGCGCGCGCCGCCTCGGCCTCCCGCTCCAGATCGCCGAGCCGGTTCTTCTCGGCGAGCCGCCGCGCCGCGGGCGTCGGCGCCTCGGCTGCGGCGACGAAACCGTCCCAGCGCCACAGGTCGCCCTCGCGCGACACGAGCCGCTGGCCGACCTCCAGAAGCGCCATGAGCCGCTCGCCTTCGGCGCGGTCGACGACGCCGATCTGGGCGAGGCGGCGCGCCAGCGCCGGCGGCGCGGTCACGCGGGCGGCGAGCGGCTCGACGCCATCGGGCAGCGCCGGGTCGGCGCCGACGCCGGGCAGGAGCGACCAGTGCGCCGGCGCCGCCTCGTCGACCGGCGCGTCGAGATCGTCGCCGAGCGCCGCGCCCAGCGCCGCCTCGTAGCCGCGCGCGACCGTGATCGCGTCGACCACCGGCGGAAATTCGCGCCTCGACATCGCGCGCCAGAAGCTTGGCGAGCGTGCGCGCTTCCGTCTCCAGCGCCTGCGCCGCGCGCTCGGCCTCGGCGAGCGGCCCGCGCGAGCGCGCTTCCGCTTCGCGCGCTTGGCCTATGGCGCTCCTCGGCGGCGAGCGTCGCCTCCTCGGCCGCGGCGAGCGCTTCGGCGAGCTCGGCCGCGGCCTCGGCGCGCCGCTCGCGCTCGGCGTCGTCGCCGCCGGAGGCGCGCAAGGCGGCGAGCTCGCGCTCGATCCCCGCATATTCGGCTTCGAGCCGGGCGAGGCGGCGGCCTTCCTCGGCCGCGGCGGCCCCGAGCGCATGGCGGCGCGCGTTGAGGTCGGACGAGGCGGCCTGCGCCTCGGCGAGCTCGGCCTCGGCGGACGGCGAGCCTCTCGGCGCGCCTCCTCCTCGCGCTCGCGCGCTTCCGCCGCAAGCGCCGCCGGCGTCGTCGAGCGCCTCGGCGAGCGACAGCGTCCTCGGCGGCGAGCCGCTCGACGACGGCGGCGGCGTCGGCGATCAGCGCCTGCTCGCGCTCGAGGTCGCGGGCGAACTGGGCGGCGCGGCGCTCGAGTTCGGCCCCGCGCTCCCTGGCGCGCTTCTCCTCGGCCTCGAGCGCGTCGCGGGCGAGCGTGATGCGATGGAGCGCCGCGCCGCGCCGCGCCTCCTCCTCGCGCAAGGCGGCAGCTCGGCGGCGGCGAGCGCCTGCAGGCGCGCCGCCTCGCCCTGGGCGCGGGTGCGCTCGGCGACGTCGAGCAGGTCCGAGTCCAGCTTCTGCGCCGCCTCGGCGAAGGCCGTCTCGTGCCTCCCGCCAGGCGATCAGATGGGCGAGCGCGTCGTGGCGGCGGATGTCGGCGGCGAGATTGCGGTAGCGGCTCGACTGGCGCGCCTGGCGCTTGAGGCTGTCGACCTGGACGTCGATCTGCTTCAGCACGTCCTCGACCCGCAACAGGTTGTCCTCCGCCCCCTTGAGCCGCAGCTCCGCCTCGTGGCGGCGCGAATGGAGGCCGGAAATGCCGGCCGCCTCCTCGAGGATCAGCCGGCGCGCCTGGGGCTTGGCGGCGATGATCTCGCCGATCTGGCCCTGGCGGACGAGGGCGGGCGAGCGCGCGCCGGTGGAGGCGTCGGCGAACAGCAGCTGCACGTCGCGGGCGCGCACCTCCTTGCCGTTGACCCGATAGGTCGAGCCCGAGTCGCGCTCGATGCGGCGGGTGACCTCGATCGTCTCGTGCTCGTTGAAGGCGGCGGGGGCGCGTGCGGTCGGCGTTGTCGAGCAGCAGGCCGACCTCGGCGATGTTGCGCGACGGCCGCTTGCCGGAGCCGGAGAAGATGACGTCGTCCATGCCCGAGCGCGCGCATCGCCTTGAACGAGCTTTCGCCCATCACCCAGCGAAGCGCCTCGACGAGGTTCGACTTGCCGCAGCCGTTCGGGCCGACGACGCCGGTCAGGCCCGGCTCGATCTTGAACTCGGCGGCGTCGCAGAAGCTCTTGAAGCCGGTGAGGCGCAAGCGCTCGAATTTCATCGCGGCGACCTTTCGGCCCGCCGCCGCCGGGCTTGCCCGCGGCCCGGCGCGCCGTCGAACGTCCTGCTCCGAATCGTCCCGAAACGGGACGGATCGGACTAGCCGCCATATCGGCGTCGCGCAATCAACCCGCGGAACGCGAGAAAGCTGTGCGAAACGCTCACTTCGCCGCGGGAGCCAGGATTTCGTCAATTTTCGTCAAGCGCATGCTCGCCGTTGAGCTCGCCCCGTCGACGAAGAAAGTCGGGGTCGAGTTGACCCTGAGCTTCGCCGCAGCGTCTCGCGCATCGTGCTTGACCGCGTCGAGGAGCGCCTGATTCTTCAGGCAGGCGTCGAAGTCGGCGTCCGACATGCCGGTCGCCTGAGCTGCTGCTTCAGATGAACGAGCGGATCGGCGACGAAGGCCCATTCGGACTGATGGTCGAACAGGCGGTCGACCACCGCGTCGCGCTTGTCCGGCCCGGCGCAGCGGGCGAGCATGAAGGCGCCGACGGAGAGCGGATCGAGCGGGAACTCGCGCAAAATGAACTTCGCCTTGCCGGTCTCGATATATTTGGCCTTGAGTCGCAGGCCAGCGTCCTTGTGGAAGGCGGCGCAATGGCTGCAGGTCAGCGAAGCGTATTCGATGATCGTCGCCGGCGCGTCAGGCCGGCCCTCCACGACATCGGGAAGCGCCTGCGGCGCGGCGAGCGCCTGAACGACGGCCGACGGCGGACCGGGCGTCCCCGCCAGGGCGGCCGGGACGAACAGCGCGAAGGCGGCCAGACGGGCAAGTCGAACGGCGGACATGAAGGCTCTCCGGACGGAACGGATGAAGCTAGCGTCCGCGTCGTAACGGAGCAAACGCGTGGGAGGACGCCTCCTTCCACCGGCCACCGCTCGCCCTCCGGCGGGATTGTCGAAGGCCAGCAATCCGGCCCGAGCCGCTGAAGTATGGCCTGGGATGCTCTGGGAAAAGATCAACTGATGAATGCTAGAACGGAACGCTTGACAACTTACAACCCTCGTGATTGTGTGCATGCGCGTCGCCTTGGTGTTTAGCGGCCCGGACAGCTCGGGGAGGCTGCAACGGGAACGTTGGCGGTTGCAGTGTGGTTGTGCATCGGGGTCGCGGTGGCGCAGGCTAAGGCTACGATTCGCCTTGGCTGGCGATCCTAGCGACTTGTGTCGACTTGTTTTCGGGGCTTTCGGGGCATCTTGGGGAGAGCAACGATGAAAGCACTTGTTATCGCGATTTGCTTGTGCCTAGGCGTTGCGGACGCGGCGCAGGCCAACCCTGACAAATGTCCGTCTCTAAGCAATCCAAAATGCAACGTCGCGGCAGCTCCGGCTCCAGAGATCGGCTCCGGAACTCCCGCCGTGATGGTTATCGGCGGCGTGATGCTGGGAGCGATGTTTTTCAGGCGCAGGCGCCCCAACCCTAAACGCATCGCCGTCTGAGCCCGCCGCCGCAGACGCTGTCATTTCGAATTGGGCGAGGCCTCGGCATCAGCTTTGACCGCTGCGAGTTCGTCGCGATTCCAGACCGAGCGCCAGTCAATCGAACTCGACGACCCGGCAATCCTCCGGCGCTTCGACCAAAAGCAGGTATCTGGACGGTAGGTAGGTCGTCAGACCGAACACCGCCAGCGCCCCATATTTCATCCGCTGAACAAAGGCCCCCCAGGGGTTAGGCGCGTCCCAGGCTTGGTCGAAATAAACATAATGGCGGCTGTACCCCGGTTGCGGGGCGGGTTCCAGAAGCGCCTGTTCCTCGAAGGTCGCCAGGCGCAAACTAACACGCACCGGTTGCCAACAGCCGGGGGCGTCAAACACCAGCGCCCGCGAAATCATACCGCTTGTCTTCTTATATCCGCGGAAACCCCAGCCGTAGGAGCCTGCTACGCGCAGGACGGCCGGTTCGAGGCTGGCGCTGTCGGGGGGCGGTTCCGCGGCCAATTCTCGCGTCGCAAGCGACCCGACGAGGATGGCCGCGAACACCGCATGCGCCACCGAAATTCTCACGCAACCCGCCTCTCCGACGATCCATAGAGGCTGATCAGCAGGATCCCTGTCGACGCACTGATGGCGAAGATCTGGGCGCCCGGCCCGTCATGCCAATAGTCATAGAGGTCAGCGTTCCACGCCATCAGACCGAGTCTCATAACGTTAAGAAGCACCATCGTTATGCCGACGACTGCTCCCGTCACGAAATCACGAGCTTGCCAGCGTCGATCCCGTAGGCTGCGCACCGTCACCCAGCAGAGTGCAGCCAGCGACAGATTGTGGAATGAGGAGCAGAGATCATATACCACAATGCCGTGACCGTCCGGACCGGTGATGACGTTGCCCTGCCACACTGTTCCCTTCCGAACCGCCTGCAGGATAGTTCCGACGACGGCCGTCTCCGCGCGAAGCAAGGGAAGTGCAAACAGCTTAAAGACAATGCGCCCCCAGAACTCCTGTACCGAGAGTGCGGCAAGGACGATTGAGGCTGCACGCAGCCTGCGGTCGTCTCCATTGGCGAGCCAGCCAAAAATGGCGACGCCGAGCGCCGCGACCCAGATTATTCGAGTGGACGGGGCGAAGACGAGACAGCATAGCGCTATGGCGACCAAGTAATCGCGCGGCTGCGCAACCGGAGCGGGATCACTCGATGCAAGGAGACGAAAGATGGCGTACCACGCCATCAGCTGGAAGATGCCAACGCCGGCGAGGTCGGTGAGAAGCTGCGCCAGCGAATCCGACGGCATCTCCCTCAATCCGCCGAAGAGTTGATTCAAAAGTATGATCGCGCAAACCCAAATAAAAACATCGCGGCGCGGCAGATCGAAGCCGACACGCAGCCCGCCAGTATTCGTCAAGATTTGCGAAACAGGAACGACCAATGGGGTACTCTGGCAGCGATTGCGCTGGAGCCGCCCGGCAGCCTGCGCTTACTTGCCGACGCTACCACAGCAGGGGAACGATCGCCAACGTAGGTTGCTCACAGTTCGCCGGGCGGCGCCCCGGCTCGTGCAAGATCGGCGCTCACCAGACGGTCCATTGGGACCTTCCGACGCCAGCGCCAGCGACCGAACGCGCGCCAGATCCCGCGCTTGCCGCGAAGTGTCAACTCCTGCTCCTCAACAAGGTTGGCGCGGGCCGGGTCGCTGTACGAAGACATCTGCGACGAGATCTGGAGCGGTTGCTCGGGGCTGGTCATAGGAGCCCCTCGATCCGTAGCAGAAACAATCCGACGAGCGAGCGGAACAGCGAAGGGCGGGCTGAGTTGCCTTTGCAGGCGGGATTCACCGTAAGGAGGAAATTCATGAAGGCTGTTACAAAATTCGCTTGCGCTTTGCTGTTGACCGGCGGCTTAGCCGCCCCCGCATGGGCGGCGGACACCGGATCGATGGGCAAGACGACAAACGGCCAGACCTCGATGACCAACGAGCAGGGCTCGATGAACGGCCAGAACGCAAAGAACAGCGGGCCGGGCGGCCTAAAGATCAGACAAACCCTCAAGAACGATCTTAGCAAGGCCGGATTTACCGACATCAAGGTCATGCCATCGTCTTTCCTGGTGCAAGCCAAGGATTCGGAGGGCAACCCCGTGGTCATGATGATCAACCCGAATTCCGTCACCGCGCTCACGGAAGAGAGCCAGAGCGGCAAATCGGCCAGCAACGCCAATCACGGCCAGAGCAACAACACCGGTGCGACGCCCGGTCAAAGCTCGACAGGCGGCTCGCAGCCCGTCACTCCAAGCAGCGCGACCAAGCCATAGTTCAACCAAAGCCAGTCCCGGCTGCTCCTGGCGCGAGCCGGATCAGCCGGGAATCCTCGACCGCCGCCTGACGGTGCTTGACCGCTTCGCGATAGACCGGGTCGCGGATCATCTCGACGAACGCGGATACGCTCGGATATCGCGCGATGAAGCAACGGTCCCACCGCTCCGCGGGCGGGCCGATCAACATGAGCTCGAACCTGCCGCTCCAGACGATCGAGCCGCCGAGCCGACTGAAGACGGGCAGACTCTCGCGTCCGTAGACCGCGTAGGCTTCCGCTCCGCTCACCGTTCGTCCGTCCTGGTAGACCGCCCGCTCGCGCAGGCGGACGAGATTGAGCATATGGATCGGTCCTTCGCGATCGGCGGCGCGGAATGCGGCGAAGGATTCCTTTGTCGGATCGATGAAGCCGGCCACGGGGACCCCCTCTGTTTTGAAGGTATGAGGTATGAGCTTATCCGAGCTGCGGCGGGCAATGAAATGCAATCCTTTCTCACCGCCGAGCAAAGTCCCGAAAAGGCTCGACCTTAATCGGTGACGTAAGGCGCGCTTTACGAATCTTGCATTACGTTCAGGCGGTGGAACGCGAAAGCGCGCCGCGGGCGCAGGCTCTCCTGCTGCTCCCCCTACGACACGCGTAATTTTCGGGCCGCTCGATGGCGTCGTTCGATATGTCGCTTGCCAGCCCTGCGCTGCAGGGCTTGGCGCCGGTCGCCGTTTCGAGCGAAACGGACTTGGACGACGCCCTCTTGCGCGAACAATACCAGTCGCTCGCCCGCATGGCGCCCTACCATTGCGGCGTCGCCATCGTCGGCGCCGCTATGCTCGGATATTTTGCCGGAGAGACGTTGCTGCCCTCGGCGCGATTGTCCTTGCGGGGGCGTTCGTTTTTGTGCTCTTCCGGCTGGCTCATTGGCTCGAGGCTCGCCCCCGAATCGACCGCCGGAGCCTCGACGCGATTCGCCGTGACCTTCGCCAGGCCAACATCGAGATTCCCGCGCTGACGTTCTTGTTCGCGCTGATTGCGGCAACGACCTTCCGGCAAGGCGGACCGTTCGAAGAGCCGCTGTTGCTGGTGACGGGCTGGATTATCGCCGCGGCGTGCCAAGAAGCGGGCCGCCGCCCCGGTGAAGTCGAGGACCGTCCCCTCAATGTCCGGGCAGCGCATTCCGCTTTCGCAGCCCTTTTGCAAAGGATGAGAGTTCGCCGGCGGCGAGATGTCATGCAGGCGAGATGGCGACGCCTGTCACCGATAGTCGTTCTCGCCCTCTTCCGCCTTCGGCGGCTTAGCGTAGTAGGTATTGAGGAGCGTCATCCGCGGACTGGCGTTCTTGAGTGAAATCGCCTCCCGGCCGTGCCAGCTCGCGTGCAGAAGGTTGTGCGCCGGATGGATCACGGCGAAGGCGAAGCCGGTGTTGGGCAGGAAGGGCGCGGTCTTCTCTTTCACCAGGCCATAGGACTTCCAGGCGAACACGCCCATCGGCGAGATTTTGTAGACCGTGGTGCCAAGGTCCCGTTGGCTGTCGTCCTCAGGCATGTAGATCATCATCGTCAGCACCTTGCGGCGCGTGTCGGGATGCGGCTTAATCGTGTAGCCGTCGAAGTCCGCATACAGCACTGGCTGGGGATACATCGGCACCGGCCAGCCCTCGCCGCTGCCCCTCGCCCGCATTTCGAGTCCCTTCCGCAGACGCTCGCGCAGCGCGGCCTGAATCTCCGGCGCGGACACGGCGTCCGAAACCGTGCGCCACAGCGCCGTGCGCTCAGGGTCGCCCGCCTCGACCCGCCGGTCCCACAGCGTGTACTGCTTGCGGGTGCGCGCGCCGTTGAGATCGACGTAGCGATCGATGTCTGGCGAGCTCGCGATCAGTTTCCTATAGACGTCAGACGCGAAGAATTTCTGGAAAATGAGGTGCGGGTAGGGCTTTTCGAACAGGTCGGCGGCGCGGATCGAGTCGACGCCATGTCTGACGATCGAATCGAACAGCGTTTCGGCGGCGACGACGTCTGCGATCATTTTCTCGAATCCTGTTCGTTCAGCCGGCCGTCGCGCTCCTTCCGGCCCCGACGGCTTGGCGTTACATCGTCAATGGCGCGCTTCCAAGCTGCGCAGCGCCTCTCGCTCCTAATTACAGCTTTCTGGCTACGAAAGCGACGATCCTTGTCATGACCGCCGCCGCCGTCCGGTCGAGCGCGGCTGCGACGGCGCCCGCGTCAGTCGACGCGACGGGTTCGCGCGCGGTGAAAATCTGGACGTCGGCGACGCGCCCGCTGGCCACCTCCACGATCCGCGCGGCGACGTCGACATGCGCCTCGGACGTCGGCGCATCCAGCTCGAAAGCACGGATATCGAGGTCAAGCTCATAGTCGGCCGTCGCGGCTCCTCCTGCGAGCGACCGGGCAAGTCCGGCGTTCTGGAAGGTTTCGACGAGGCGCGCGCGAAACAGGGACGACAGCGACTGCGGCCATCGTCCGCCAGGCAGCAGGGCGAGCGAAAGGCCGCTACGCACGACAATGCGGTCGCTGTCGAGATCGAGGGTGGCGACCGGTTCGGCGATGCGGATCTGTTTGCCGAGCGGGCGCGCGGCAGGCGGCCGGGCGGCCCTCAGGTCATAGATGGTCGAAGGCGCGCTGGCGCAGGCGGCCAGGGTCAGCGCAAGCGCGCCTGCGCCCCCCGCCCTGAGGCGATTTCGGACTGGCCCCCCGGCTTTCTGCATTACTGGACCGCGCGATATTCCGGCAGCGACGGTTTCGCTCCCCAGATCAGCTGACTTGGATTTTGCTTGAAGGAGCGGACTGTCTGGTCGATGTCCTCGAGGACGCGCTGTCCCTGAACGGCGAGCGCCTCGTACTGGCGCAGACCCGAATTGCTGAAACGGTTGAGCCCCACGGATATTTCCTTAATCCTTACGTCGACGTCGTCGGCCAGCTTCTTGACCGACTGCGCCGCATCGCCGAGCTGCGTCAGCGCGCCTTTGGTCCCCGGAGAGCCGAGGAAACCCTGGGCGCTCGCGATCAGTCCATCGATTTTGCCGGCCGACCCGTTGAGTTTGGTGGACAATTCGGCGAAATTTTTCAGCGTCTGATCGACGTTGCCCCGGTTGTCGCGCACCGTGGTCGCAACATCGCTGACCGAATTGACGATGCCGGCGATCTTTTGCGAGTTGACCGCCTTGAGGAGGTCGTCAACGTCGATCAGCGCCGTATCGAGGCGTTTCGACGTATCGTTGAGCCTGGTGGCGAGCGAAGCGCCATCGCGCACCAAGGTCTTGAAGTTGTCGGAGCTCTGCGCGAGCGACTGGCTGAAGGTTTGCACGTTGTCGACGACGCTGCGCAGCTTGTCTGGTTCGACCGACTTGACCAGCTTGTCGGCGTCCTCCGAAAGGGTCTGAACGCGTGCGGCGACCGGCTCGATTGTCTTGCCGAGATCGGCCAGGCTTTTCAGCGCTGCGTCGACATTCGACGCATTGTCGCCCAGCGCCTTCGAGAACTCGTCGATATTCGACAGCGTCGAGTGAACCGACTCGGAATTGTCGGCGATGAGCTTGTCGGCCCGATCGAGAACCGAGCCGGCCTTCGCCGACAGACCCTGCACGTTGTCGACGATGTCGCGCACCTTATTCGGGTCGATCGCCTTGACGAGCTGGTCGGCGTCGTCCGAAAGTGTCTGCAGACGGTTGGCGAGCGGCTCAATCGTCTTGCCGAGGTCGGCGAGGCCCTTCAGCGCGGCGTCGACTCCTCCAGAATTGTTGGCGAGCGCCATCGAAAAGGTCTGGACGTTCTCGATCGTCTTGTGGATCGGCTCAGCATTGTCGACGAGCAGCTTGTTGGCGAGATCGAGCACATAGCCGGCCTTCGTCTGCAGGTCGGCAAGCGTCGCCGTCGGCAAGGAGGGGATGATGGGCGGACTGCCGGTCAGCTCCCCTCCCTTCTCCCCGCCAATCAGGGCGACCGTGGCCGAGCCGGTCAGACCCTGGGTCTCCAACTGCGCCTTGGTGTCCGAGTTGATTGGCGCGCTCGCGTTGGTCACGTCGATATCGGCGACGACCTGGCTCGGATTGCCCTTCACGAAGCCGAGATTCGTCACCTCGCCGACCTTGAGGCCGTTGAAGAGAACGGTGGCCCCGGTCGAGAGACCGGAGACCGAGCCGTTGAAGATGATCTGATAGCGCCTGTGCGTGCCCGCCGTGCCATAGCCGGCGATCCACATGACGAACAGGAAGGCCGCCACCACCGCGCCGAGCGTGAAGGCGCCGATGAGGATGTAATTGGCCCGCGTCTCCATATCCGTCAGCGCCTCGCGTCCTCGGCTTCGCTCCGGGCGCTCTCACCGCGCCGCTTTCCCGCCGACCCGGCGCGGACGAGGCCTCTCTTGCCATGAAAATAAGACTTTATCCAAGGATCGTCGGAAAGCAGGACTTCGTCAATCGTGCCGACCGCCGCCACTTTTCCGTGGCCGAGCACCGCGACGCGATCGCAGATGGCGTATAGGCTGTCGAGGTCGTGGGTGACCATGAAGACGGTGAGCCCGAGCGTTTTCTGCAGCGTGCCGATCAGATCGTCGAAGTCGCCAGCCGAGATCGGATCGAGGCCCGAGGTGGGCTCGTCGAGGAATACGATCTCCGGGTCGAGGGCGAGGGCTCTGGCCAGCGAGACACGCTTTGTCATGCCGCCGGACAGTTCGGAAGGGTATTTGTCCGCTGCGTCCGGCGGGAGGCCGACCAGGCCCAGCTTCTGCGCCGCCAGGCCATCGAGCGTGCTCCGGGAAAGATCGATATGCTCGCGCATCGGCATCTGGATGTTCTGCCGGACCGTCAGGCTGGAGAACAACGCCCCTTCCTGGAACAGGACGCCCCAGCGCTCCCCGATGAGGAGCCGGTCCTGCGGCTCGAGCTTGTCCATGTCGTAGCCGAAGACCTCGATCGACCCCGCCTGCTTGTGCACGAGCCCCAAAATGGTCCGGGTCAGAACCGACTTGCCCGCGCCCGAGGCGCCGACGAAGCCGAGCACTTCGCCGCGATAGAGATCGAGATCGAGCCCGTCCATGACGAGCCGGTCGCCAAACCCTACCTTGAGGCCACGTACGCGGATGACGACCTCGCGCCGTCCCTCGAGCGTCGACGGGCTCCGCGAGTTCAATAGTTCACCGCGGTGAAGAACATGGCGAACACGCCGTCCATGACGATGACCATGAAGATCGACTTGACGACCGAGGCCGTGACGCAACGCCCGAGCGACTCCGCCGAGCCGCGCACTTCCATGCCTTCGGTCGAGGCGATGAGGCCGATCATCACCGCCATGAAGGGCGCCTTGATGAGTCCGACCAAAAACGTTCCGGTGTAGATGGCGCCTTGCAGGCGCGCGATGAACACCTGCGGCGCCATGCCGGCATAGAGCCAGCTGACGATGAGTCCGCCGCCGATTTCGGCCATGTCGGCGATGAAGGTCAGCACCGGCAGGGCGATCGCCAGCGCCACCAGGCGAGGCATGATCAACACTTCGAGCGGATCGAGCGCCATTACGCGCAGCGCGTCGATCTCCTCGCGCATATTCATCGAGCCGATCTCGGCGGTAATCGCCGAGCCGGTCCGGCCGGCGATCATGATCGAGGTCATCAGCACGCCGAGCTCGCGCAGGCCGAGCACGCCGACCAGGTTCACCGCGTAGGGCGAGGCGCCGAAGCGCGCGAGCTGGAAGACGCCCTGCTGGGTGACGATCGCGCCGACGAGAAGGTTGATCAGCGCGATGATCGGCACGCTGCGCAACGAATACATCTCGAGGTGATGCACCATCGAGGTCCAGCGCCAGCGCATCGGATGCAGGGCGAGGCGCGTCCACATCACGACGATCTCGCCAAGATAGTCGATGATGTCGACAAGATCCATGCCCGCCGTCGCGACCGACTCGCCCACCGCAGCCAGCAACATGACCCCGTGGGACGAACGGTTGTTCACGGACGGCTCCAACGGCCGGTACCCCGCCTCGCGAAGCAGAAGCGCGTATTCGGGCCGAGCGCCCGTATAGGTTGCCGACACCCCCGCCACGGTCAGTTCCGCACGGGCGCGGTCGATGACCCAGGCGCCCGCCGTGTCCATGCGGTCGACCCCGGCGAGATCGATCGTCGCGCTTTTCGCGCCGCGGCTGCCCGAGTTCAGCCCGGCCGCGCTCGTCTCGAGAGTCCTTCCGGCGGCGATGACCCACGCGCCGGCCAGGGAAAGAACGACGCCATCGCCAGCGATCTTACGGGTTACGGACGGCGCAACGGACAAAAGGCGCTCCGGTCAGACGCTTGTTCGGTGCTCTTATAGCGAAGAGCAAGCTTCTGTCGAGCCGTGGGCCATTCAGGCGACATTCAGCGGGCGGAGGCGGCCAAGGCGATCAGGACAAAAACAAAGCGCGTACGAATTGGCCACTGCCGAAACGGGACTCCAATTCGCGGCGAAAGCGAGTCGAATTTTCGCAAGAACAGAGGTTTGCGCAGCGTCGGAGCGAAAACGGCTTCCCACCGCGCGCCTTAAACTTAAAGGGAACAAATGACCCGCCGGAGCAGATAGGGAAAAACTAGGAACTTCTGCGAATTGCTCGCACCGCAGGGCAGCTGCCCAGGGGATAGTCGTCATCGGAACAGGAATATATCGAGCTTTGGTTGATGAACTCCGCGATCCCCGAACCTCGTCCATCCCAGGCTGGAACCTGCGCGAATGGAGAGAGCACAAATCGGGCCGGAATCGGCGACGCGCCGACGCGCGGCGTCATTCGCGCGTAACGCAAGCTGCGCCGAAGCCGATCATCGAGCGTGGTTAACACATGCGAGGGCTTGGTTTCGTTTGGCGCCCAGTCGCCGCGCTTGTCCTCTCGTTCGTCGCCCGGCGAGGCATGGTGGGCGGTAATGCGTCGAACAAGCTGCCGCTGGGGTTGGGTCGCTGCCGAAGGCCCTTTGTGCTAAGGCGTTCGGCCATGAAATCCTTCGCCTTATCCGAGCTGACTGTTTGCGGCCTCGATGAACTCGACAGCCACCGCACGCGGGGCGTCACCCATGTTCTCTCAATTCTCGATCCTGGTTGGCCCGAGCCGGCTGCTTTCCTCGCCTTCGATCCGCACTTTCGCGCCACCTTCCGTTTTCACGACGCAATTGAGTGGAGCTGGGGCGTCGTGCTGCCCAAGAGAACGGACATTGAGGCGATCCTGGCCTTCGGCCGCGAAGCCGGCGACGTTAGCCACCTCTTGATTCACTGCCATGCCGGGATCTCGCGCTCGACCGCAGCCATGCTGATGATCCTGGCGCAGGCGCACCCGGAGGAAAGCGAAGACGTCGCTGTCGACCGGCTACTGGCGATCCGGCCGCAGGCTTGGCCGAACTCCCGGATGATCGCCTTCGCCGACGAGGCTCTCGGCCGAAACGGGCGCCTCATCGCCGCCGTTAGCCGCATCTACGCCCAACGCCTGAGAGCGAACCCCGAATTCGCAGAAGCGATTCGACTGGGAAACCGAGCAAGGGAGGTGGAGCTGGGGCTCGGAGCGAAGGAGAGCCTGATCGATCGTGGATGAACTTCTTTCGACGGAAAGGTTTCCTCGACCAATCAGCCGCTCAATAAAGTCTCGGTCCGCTCACGCAATTTTCTCACCAACGCGTCCGCGCCGCCCCCGCCGGCTAGGATCGAAGCGAATTCGTCGCGTCGCGTCGCAAGATCGCTGATCGTCCCGTTGAAATAGACATCAATCACCCGGCCGCCGCGGACGAGATAGTTGATCGTGACGTTCCGGCCTCCCGCTTGGATCAGCTTCGTCTTGACGACTTCGCCGCCGCCGCGGGGTTCCCGGGTCGTCTGCGGCTCAACGACAAAGCTCTGGCCCGAATAGTCTCTCACGAGGCTCGCATAGTCCGCGACGAGGAAATGAGCAAAAGCCTCGCGGACCGCAGCCTGCTGCGAAGGCGAGAAGGTGCTCCAGGCCGGGCCCGCTGCGTATCGCGTCATCGTCCCAAGGTCGAACGCTGAGTTGATCGCGGGCCAGAAGCGACGGTCGCGTTCGCCCACGCTCAGGCGGCCAGCCTGTTGGAGAGTCGGCAAAAGTTGCTGGTAATAGGCTTGGATGCGTCTTGCAGCTGGCGCGAGCTCTTGAGCCCGTGAGGACGTCGGTCCAAGAAAGAGGAGGGCCATCAGCGCTGCGATCAGGACCGCTGACAAGCTCGGTTTCAAAGCATTCATTGTGGATATCCAACCTTCGTAGACAGACCCCGCCGAGCCGCGCTCACGCTTTAGAGCCTACCTTGGGAATCGAGTTCGAGACCAGCCCGATGAGACCGCGGCGGAAGCGGCGACAAAGTATCATCTGTGGGCTCGCTCTCCAGAGCGGTCGATTTTGGTCGAACCGCGGCGTTGGCCCTCATCCGGCCGGCTGTCGCCGGCCACCGCAACGGGGAAGGGGGAGATTGTGCACCGGATTGATGGTTTACACTTTGGACCGGATACATGGTTGACACTTTTGGCCACTTACGTGGCCGGTTGTTGCTGCTGCTGCGCCTGTGGACCCTGTGGGCAATGCGCAGCGTTGGTGAGTAGGCCGGCGGAGTTGCACCGCCAGCCTCTCGCAGAACCCAGCGTGAGACTCTCGCCTCACTGGGCTCCCATCAGGCAAACGCGCCGGTCATGCCGAGACGCCAGTGCACGAAGAGGTCAGGGCGTGTTCGTGCCAGCTTTTCAACGAAGCCGGCGGCGCGAACTTTGTGCCCCTTGTAGCGCTTGAACTTCCGTCGCACCCAGGCCAGTAGCGTAAGATTTACGTACCGGAACAGTGCGGACAGCGCCGAGGGCGTGTACCGCCCGTAATAGGCAATCCACCCCCGAAGGAGCGGATTGAGCTTCCGGGCGATGTCGGCCAACGACACCTGCGTACTTCGCCGAATGTTCAAGTCCCGGATCGCCGCGCGCATCGCCTTCAGTGCCGTGGGACTCACCGCCGGCGTAAATCCGCCGACCACCTTTCGGTCTGACGGACGCAGGACCCGTCGGGGCCGGAAGCAGTACCCGAGAAAGTCAAACTTGACGTTCGGGTACATGCCCCGGTGGCCTGTGACCTTGCAGTAGACGATCCTTGTTTTGGTGGGATGCAGTTCGAGCCGACATTCCGACAACCGGGCTTGGAGCGCGGTCTTGACCGCTTCCGCTTCGTGCTCAGTTCGGCAATGAACCAGCCCATCGTCCGCGTACCGACACCATGGGAGGTCCGGGTAGGCCCGCCGCATCCAGAGATCGAATGCGCAATGCAGGAACAGGTTGGCAAGGATCGGGCTGATCACGCCCCCTTGTGGGGTGCCGCGATCTCGCGCGATCGTTGTTCCGTCCTGTTCCATGGGCGCTGTCAGCCATCTTTCGATATAGATCAGCGCCCACTTGCACTTCACATGTTTCCGAACGGCCTTAAGCAGCAGGTCGTGCGTGATGTTGTCGAACAGACCTTTGATGTCGAATTCAAGGACCCAGTCATATTTCCAGCACCGCTTGCGCGTGACGCCTACCGCATCCAGCGCCGATTTATTCGGCCTGTAGCCGTAGGAGTCCGACAGGAATATGGGATCGAGATCCGGCTCAATCAGTTGTTTGACCACCATCTGCGCGATCCGGTCGCTTACGGTGGGCACACCCAAAATCCTTTCGCCCCCACTCTTCTTAGGAATGGAGACAGCGCGGACTGGCGGCGGAAAGTAGGTTCCCGAGCTCATCCGATTCCAGATCTTATAAAGGTTTCCCTTCAAGTCGGCCTCGAATGCCTCGATCGTCTGACCATCCACGCCGGCCGCACCCTGGTTGGATTTGACCGCTTTATAGGCTTCGTACACTCGCCACTTCTCGATCAAGAAGGGCTTGTTCGTCGTATTTGTCGTCGTCATCCTGTTCCCAGTTGCTTCGATCCCTACGACCACCTGACTCGGCCCCTTCGCTCCAGCCCCATTACGAAGCCTTCCTCGCTACTATAGGCCGATCCAACTCAGCTCTTGGCTTCGGTACTCTCGCCTCGCGGTGTGCGCCGCTTGTGCTTCTCCCTTGGCATCCAAGAGCTGGTTCCCGCAGTTCCGCGCAACAGCCTGTGTCCGGCTCCCGCCCCCTATACGCCGGTCGCCGCCCGCCCGGTCATCAGGCTCTCGGCGGGCTGATCCCAGAGATGTGGACCGCCTCTGGTTTTGACGGCACGTATGGTTATCGACGCGTCTTCGAGGGTTTGCTTCCGCTCGGCTTCCGGACACCCACCTGCCCCAGATCCATCCCGGGACTTTTGATCCGACGTTCACCACCACGGCTTTTGACCGCAGCAGCTCGGACTGGTTTGAGACCTGCTCCTGAAAGCCGATCCCGATGGGCCTACCATCATCTCCTGCGCAGCTTCACGCCACGGTTCAGCGTTCAGTTCATTGCCGAACTCCTTTCCGTGCCTCTGCGGCACACGTCCACAGGGTCCACAGGCTGGGGCGGCGACAATTTCCGGCGGCGAAGACGGCCGCTCTTGTCGATAAATCCGAGCTCGACGTCGGCGTAGCGCACGAGCCATTCGCCCGCCTCGGTCTCCTCGATCGCCACAGGCTCGCCGATCAGGGCCTCGCTGACGAAGATCAGCTCGCCGGCCCATTTGATCACGCCGTTTGTACGCACCCGGCGCACCGCGGCGCCCTCGGCATAGCTCGGCTCGCGCAAGGCGCAAGGGTAGACGCGGTCGGAGGGCCGATAAACCGAAGCCGGCGTCTCGAAGCCCAAGGCCTCATGCGGACGCTCGTCATTGTAGATGGCGCGGAAGCCGTCGAACCGGCGCTGCTGCTCGGCGAGCGTCGCCGCCGGCGGATCGGCGGTTTCGGCCTTCAGGGTGCGATGCATGCGCTCATGGCGGCCGTTCTGCTGCGGCTTGCCCGGGTTGATCCGCTCCGGCTTGACGCCGAGCTTGATCCACCACACCGCCAGCCGCGACAGTCCGCCGGCGCCGATCGAGGCGAACGGCGGGCCATTGTCCGAACGGATCGCCAGAGGCAGCCCGAACTCGCAGAACGCCGCCTCGAACAGCGGGCGGACATGGGCGCCGTCCGGTTGCGCGACCGCCTCGCAGCACAAGAGATAGCGGCTCATCGCGTCGCTGATCGTCAGCGGATCGCAGCGCTGACGGTCGCCGGTCGTAAACCAGCCCTTGAAGTCGGCGCACCACACCGCGTTGGGCGCGTCAGCGGCCGCAAGCGGCGAAGAAGAGGGCGGGCAACGCCGCCGGGGACGCCGTCGCTCGGTCAAGCCCTCCTTGCGCAGCCAGTCGCCGATCGTGCTCCCAGCCGGCGGCGCAATGTCCGGCAAGCGCTCGCCAAGCTTCTTGCGCAGCTTCTTGGGACCCCAGGTCGGATGGCGCTCGCGCAGCGCCAGAACCGCCTCCACCACGGCCTCGTCGCGCGCCCGGCCATGCGACAGCGGCGCTCGGCTGCGCTCCTTCAGCCCCTCGAGCCCCTCCGCCCCATAGCGCCCAAGCCATTTGTAGCCGGTCGGCCGGCTGATCCCGAACTCGGCGCAAACCGCGCTCATCACAGCATCGTCCTCGCTCGCCGCAATCACAAATCGCATTCTCTCATCCATCGCGCAGGTCTCACTCCAAGGCATCGGCGGGGCCCTCCTCGCCGTGCAGTTGACCTGTCAACGATATCCGGTCCAATCCGTTAGCGATCTTACCGGATCGTACAGATTCGCCCCCTCTCCCGCTTGCGGGGGGGCCGGGGTGAGGGGCAGCTGCTCCGACCAAAATTCATGAAACGCTCATGGCTCGGAAGTTCGAGCCACGTCGGTCGCGACACGGTGGCGCTTTCAAATCCCCGACTAAAACCGGAACTTGAGGCCGCCCGTCATTGGAGCGCCGGGGCCGTCGCGGCCCGCCCTGATGGAAAAGCCGCCTTCATCTTCGGCAGGCAGGGTTCTCTCCGGCAACGGAAAATCCGCGCCTTTCAGTTTGCCCGAACCGACCGGGGGCGCGTAAGGATTCGAGAAGGAAATGTCGCCGAGGCTTCCGGTCCTCAAAGCCGCAGACTTGACGATCCTCGTTTTGGCCCCGTGCGGCTTGGCCGAGTTCGACGGGGCGAACGACGGCTCTCCCGCCCACGCCTGCGCCAAGGCGAAGAGGCATGACAATCCCGCGAGAGTCGGCCAGCGCCTCATATCCGCATGCCGTCCGTGGATCAGTTAACCAATAATTTACCAAACTTCGCATCGTTGCGCAAATCACGCAAATCGCTCTCTTGGGACGCGCCCTTCGCCTGCGCGCCCGGAATTGTCGTCTCGCCGAAGATGGCTCCCGCTCCAGTCCGCGTCCTCGGCAGCGCATGGCAGCGCATCGATCCGGGCAGCGCATCAGCGCATTGGCAGCGCATCGATCCGGATTGACTTGCGGCCTAATTCGTGCGCTCCACGCGGCTTCCCATGAACCGTAAAGACAGCGCCTTCATCGTCGCAGCAATCGGGCGGGCCGTTCGCGTCTCGACCCGCAACGCATGGCTCGTCATCGCAGGTTTCGTCATCGTCGCAGCGCTCGCGGCCGGCTATGTCTCGCGTCACATCGCAATCACGACCGACAGCAGCAAGCTTCTCTCGAGCTCGCTGCCCTGGCGCCAACAGGAGATCAAGCTCAACGCGGAATTCCCGCAGCGGACCGACCGCATCACCGCTGTCGTCGACGCAGCGACCCCGGAAGCCGCCGAAGAGGCGGCGGCCGCGCTCGCTAGCGCGCTTCAGCCGCGATCGGACCTCATCCGCACAATCATCCGGCCCGACGGCGGCGCCTTCTTCGCCCGCAATGGCGTGCTGTTCCTCTCGGTCGATGAGGTGAGGCGCGACACCGCCCAACTCATCAAGGCGGAGCCGTTTCTCGGGACGCTTGCGGCCGACCCGACATTGCGGGGCGTCCTGGGCGCGATCTCACAGTCGACCGAGGGCCTCCGGCTCGGAAAGACCACGCTCGAAGACATGAAGCCGGCGATGGTCGCCATCTCCGACGCGCTCGATGCGGTCGCCCAGGGCAAGCGTCCGGCCTTCTCCTGGCGCAGGCTCATCACCGGCCGCGCACCGGAGCCCTCGGACCTTCGCCGCTTCGTCAACATCCAGCCTGTGCTCGACTACAACGATCTTCAGCCGGGCGGAAAAGCGACGAAGGCAATCCGCGAGACGATCGCCAAGCTCGGCTTGACGCCGGAGAACGGCGTCACAGTAAGGCTGACCGGATCGGTTCCTCTTGCCGATGAGGAATTCGCGACTGTCGCCGACGGCGCTGCGCTCAATGGCGTCGTGACGATGCTTGTCGTTCTGCTCGTGCTGTGGCTCGCGCTGAAACAGGCGCGCATCATCCTCGCCGTCCTCGTCAATCTGGCCATCGGGCTCATTCTGACCGCCGCCGTCGGCTTATGGATGGTGGGCGCATTGAACCTGATTTCGGTCGCCTTCGCCGTGCTGTTCATTGGGCTCGGCGTCGATTTCGGCATCCAGTTCAGCGTTCGTTTTCGCGCCGAGCGCTACGCCGACAGCGATCTCTTCGCGGCTCTGCAAGCGACCGCGCGCGGCGTGGCGGGACCGCTTCTGCTCGCAGCCGCTTCGATCGCAGCCGCTTTCTATTCGTTTCTGCCGACAGCCTATGTCGGTCTCTCCGAACTCGGACTCATCGCCGGGACGGGCATGATCATCGCCCTGGCGACGACCGTGACCCTGCTGCCGGCGCTCCTCGCGGCGCTCAAGCCCGCGGGCGAAAGGAGCGCCCATCGGCTTCGCCGCGCTCGCGCCCCTCGACCACTTCCTCGATCGGCGGCGCAACTGGGTCGTCGGGGCGACGCTGGCTGCGGTGATCCTTGGCCTGCCGCTGCTCAAGGACCTCCGCTTCGACTTCAACCCCCTGGACCTTCGCTCGAAGCAGGTCGAATCGGTCGCCACGCTCCTCGACCTTATGCGCGATCCCGACACGACCCCGAACACCATCGAGATCCTCGAGAGCGATCTCCCGCACGCCACGGCGCTTGCCGAGAGGCTGCGCGCGTTGCCGGAGGTAGCGCACGTGCGGACGATCGCAAGCTTCATCCCGAAAGACCAGGACGAGAAGCTCGCGCTCATCGACGACGCCAGCTTTTTCTTTGAGAACACCATGACGCCTGACCAGGTCGATCCGCCGCCGACGCCGGCCGAAACGTTGGAAGCCATCAACAAGACGGCCAGCGATCTTTCGCGCGCGGCTGCGGGCGTCGACAGCCCGGCCGCCGCCCAGGCGCGCCGACTAGCCGGCCTTCTGACGGCTTTGGCGAAAGCGCCTTCCACAACCAGGAAAGAAGCGGAGCGCGTCCTGGTGACGCCACTGATCACGACGCTCGACCAGGTAAGGGATCTTCTGGCCGCCGAGCCTGTCACACTCGACTCTCTTCCGCCTGAGCTGAAGAGCGCCTGGGTCGCCCCCGACGGCGAGGTGAGGATCGAGGTCGCGCCGCGCGGCGACGCGAACGACAACGTGGTCCTGCGCCGCTTCGTGGACGCGGTCCGCAAAGTCGCGCCTCAAGCCACTGGAGCGCCAATCTTCGTCGTCGAGGCGGCGGCGACCATCGTCAAGGCGTTTCTCCAGGCGGCACTGTGGTCGCTCCTGTCGATTGCGCTCATCCTTTTCATCGCGCTACGCCGCTGGACCGATGTCCTGCTGACGCTCGTGCCGCTCCTGGTCGCAATCGTCGTGACGCTCGAAATCTGTGTGGCGACCGGGCTGCAATTGAACTTCGCCAACATCATCGCCCTACCGCTTCTGCTCGGCGTCGGCGTGGCGTTCAAGATCTACTACGTCATGGCGTGGCGTGCGGGGGAGAAGAACTTTCTGCAATCGAGCCTGACGCGCGCGGTGCTGTTCAGCGCCTGCACGACGGCGACCGCCTTCGGCTCCTTGTGGTTTTCGCACCATCCGGGCACGTCGAGCATGGGCCGGCTGATGGCGCTCGCACTTGTAACAACACTCGCCGCCGCCGTGCTTTTCCAGCCCGCCCTCCTGGCGACGCAGCGGAAAACGGACCGTGGCGGCTGATCCGCCGGCTGCCGCCGACAGAACGGCGCGGACTGTTGCAAAACCGCAATAGTCGCCAGAGGACGGATCTGCTAACTTCCGTCACGGCTTGGTCTGATTTTGAACACAGAGCGGCGCGCCCTGCTTCGGATTTGCGGGACGTTGGGTATTGCGCGTCAATTCGAAGGGAACCGAACGAATGCGTCGCGCTGCACCCTGGTTCATGCGGATGATCGTGTCGACCCTTGCGGCTCTCCTGGCCGCATGCGCCGGCGTGCCGCGCGATCCGTCTTTGCCGATCGACGATCCCAATGAGGCTTTCAATCGGAAGGTTTTAGCTTTCAATGAGGCGATCCTTCATCCCCCCGCGACGATCGTCAAGGCGTTGCCCGCTCCGGCGTTCGATCGGTTGCGGGATGTTGATAACAACCTGAAGGAACCGCGCATCTTCGGGAACGACATCCTCCAGGGCCGCATGAATGCCGCCGGAATCACGTTTGCCCGCTTCCTCTTCAATTCGACTTTCGGCCTCGGCGGCCTTTTCGATGTGGCAGGCCTTGGGAGGCCTGCCGAAGCAGACCGGCGATTTCGGCCAGACCTTGTTCGTTTGGGGCGTGCCCGCGGGAACGTACGCCGTGTCGCCTTATTTCGGTCCAGCGACCCAGCGCGACGCGGTTGGCGGCATTGTCGACCTCGTCGGCGATCCGGTCGGCTGGACGCTCGGGGTCTTCGGATGGAAGGCGAGCGTTGCGACCGGCGCGTTGAGCGCAACTGTCCGTCTCGGCCAGTTGAAGGAGGCCGAGGAATCCTCGATCGACTTCTACAGCTTCCTGCGCTCCGACTACTATCAGATCCGCCGGGCGGACCTGCGCGAAGCGCTCGGCCTGCCTCCCCTGACCGAGTTGCCGGCCACGTCCTCGCCCGCGACCGCTTCGCCCAAGACCGCAACCGCGCCGTCACAATGATGTTTGCCGCGAGCCCTCCTGTTTCTCGCCGCGGCGCGAGACATGACGGCCCTCAATGTACTGCCAAACGAACAGGCCCGGCAAACCCAGCAGCAGTTCGCGAACCCGCTTAGAAAGCGAAATGGCGAGCGCCGTGTCCGCCGAAAGCCCCATGAGCGCGCCGAAAACCATAAAACCGCCCTCCTGCGCGCCCAGCGCTCCGGGCACCATGAACGCCACCGCGCTGACGCCCGAGGTCAGACTTTCGAGGACGAAGGCGTCAATCCCGCTGAACGGCTTGTGGAGACAAAGCATCACAAGCCATATCTCGCCGGCGCTCGCCGCCCATCCGGCGAGTCGCAGCAGGTTGGAGCGCAAGAAGGCGATGCGGCGATAGGTGTCGACGACCGCCTTGTCGATCGCCAAAGCAGAGCTCGAAAAGACAGTCGGCCATTTTCCGGGGGCGACGCGTCGAGCGAAATTGGCGAATCTTAGGAACAGGCTACGGTGCTGGAGCCCCACGAAGATCGCGACCGCGCTCGCGAGCACGCCCACGCCGATCAGCAACGCTCGAGCGGCAGGGACCGACGCGAGCCCGCCGAATTGCGCGATCAGCAGCACTGCGCCGGCGACGACAAATATGAGCTGGGTGACGACGCCGACCGTGGTGTCGACGACCATGCTGGCGGCCGCCTGCACGCCCGGCAGGCCCCGGTGGTGGGCAAGCCGCGCCCCCACGATGTCGCCGCCCACCCCTGCGACTGGCAGGAGCGTATTGATCGATACGCGAATCCAACGGATCAAGATGATTGCGAAGACCTTCGGTCGGTCGGGCGCCGGCATCAGCTCGCGCCACGAGAGAGCGCTGAGAGACAACGGGACAATTTGGAACAGGGCGATCGGCAGCAGGAGCCACCCGAGCAAGAGCATGGCGCGCGCCACCTCGGCCGCGCCGCTGTCGACGATGAGGAAGACGACAAGCGAGAAGCCGAAAAACGCCGCGACGATCAGCGAGGTCGAAATGGCTCTGCTCCCATGAACCTGCGTGATCGCGCACGAATACGATCGACGCGCTCAGTCGTCTATCGGAATTCATCGACTATGCCAGCCGCCGATCGCGAAGGCCGTTCGCGCTCGATCCGGATCTCGACTTGTCAGTTGGTCGCGCACGGGCCTGCGGGCGGTCCTCGCGGGGCCCGAGCCGATCTGGCGGTTAGACGCCGAAGCGTCCGGTATAGACGGAGGCGCGCTCCCGCTCGCGCTCTGGATCGATCCCGAAGTCTTCGGGCGAATAATGATTGGCGCCGTAACCGCCATTCGGCGCCCGAGCGACTTTCGCCGCCATCGCCGCCCGCGCCTCACGCGACAACTCAAGCCCGAGCGCGTCGTAGATCCGCGCGATCGTCGCAACCGGATCGGCGATGAGTGAGCGATACTGCACGTGCGCGAGCCGGAAGCGCAGCGGAAAGGAAGGATCGTCCGTCAGCGCCACCATGCGCCGCATCGCGTCCTGCCAGTAGTCGGCGACCTTGCGGCCGATCTCGCGCCGGTCGATCGCGTTCGTGAAGGGCGCGCGCAGAAGTTCTGTGAGGCGCGCGGCGGAGGCGAGCACATGGGCGGGATCGCGGTGCACGAGCACCAGCATCGCGTCTGGGAACACTCGGGCAAGCGCGTGCGCAGAGAACACGTGATCGGGCGATTTCAGGACCCAGCGTCGCGGCGTTCTGCCCGCGCCTTGAAGATGTCGTAGAAACCGCGCTTGGAACCAGTAGCCTTCGTCATAGCCCGACTTGTCGAGCCAGGCGTGATAGGACGGCGCACGATAGACGGCGTCGAAGCGCGGGCTGCGGAACACGTGGCTCGTGATTTCCGTGCACTCCTGCGGCGCATCCGCCTCCGTTGGATGCAAGCTGCTGATCCCTTTGGCGAGGCGGGTAAACAGCCGGAGTTGCAGGCGCACCTTCCGGCGCCCAGCGCCGAACCCGGCCGCGCGATGTTTGGGACAGGGATAGATCGCTTCCCACATGCGCGGCGCGCGGTTGGCGCGATCCTCCGCTAGCAATCCGTGCAGAAAGCTCGTGCCGCTGCGCGGCAGGCCGGCGATGAAGATCGGCGGCGCGAGCGGCCGCCTCAGGATCGAATGATCCTCGCGCTCCGCATCCGCGAGGATCTGAAGCGTCGAGAGCATCCGCTTCAAATCCCAGCGGACCGCGAGGCGTCCGAATGGCGTGAGGCGCGCCTCTTCCCGGAGGCTCGAGGTCAGGGCGGCGAGCGCTTCGACAAGGCGCGGGTCGGCGAGCGGCTTTACGTCCAAGCGCGTGGCCTTCGCCGCCGCGGCGATCAGAGACTCCGGATCGAGCCCCCTCTCGGCGAGAACTGCGCTAGCAAGCCTTGCGAGTCCCCGGGCGATCACCGGGCGCCCGCCGTCGGCGCAATGCCGTCATAGACAAGCCTGGGTTTGGCTGGCGCGCACAGGAGCGGATTCCAGGCGAAGCGGGAATGGGCGCCACCGAAATCGACACGTCGAGCCATCACCGACAAGAACTCCGGCGCCGAAAGGCGTCGGCGATGGATCCGGATGGGAGGGCGGCCGGTCGCTTCAGGCACGTTGGCGCTCATTAGCTCACCGAAGCGAGAACTGTCACTCAGATTCGTAGCGTTTCCGCGTCGCTCTGCAAGAACCACGGGCATGCACCAGGGGCCCTCGAAAATCTTTCAAGGCGCCGTCGCAATGTCGCAAGGTTGTAATCTCTCCTAGCATAAGCTCGCAACCGCGACGGCGCGCGGTGAGCCCCGCCAGTATTCGCCTTACCACTATGAAGATTATTTCCGCATTTGTTCGAGGCTCTTTGTTCCGAGGGGCAAGACATCGTCGCTGTCGGAACCTTTGATGACGCGGCGAAAGCGTTAAATATGTCCTTATATATAAGCCATTGAAAAGGCTCGATTTGTGGGAGTAAATGGAGGGGGTTTTCGGCCCAGCTTGGCAGCTTGGGCGCGCCTTTTTCGGCGCAGACGGCGCGCTTTTGAAATCCGCCGGACCGCGTCGTGGCGTCATCCCGAGGAATTTCGCTCCGGCTTTCACCCAGCGTCGATTTGGGCGCTCGTCAGTTCTCAGCGTCGCATCCATCCAGTCTTGCGCAACTCCCGTTCGCCAGCCGCAGGAGTGAGTGACAGGTTTGGCGCCCAATCGGTCGACATCATTGAGTTGGCGCCAAGATTTTGCAGCCCGGCGGCCGGTCGCCTAGTTTAAGGCTTGACCCACTTGCCGTTCGCCTTCGACGATTTCACCGCCGCCTCGACAAAGGCGAGCCCCTTGACACCGTCGTCGATGGTCGGGAAATGGACGGCCTTGGGCGGTTTCTTGCCCCTTCGCGCCGCTTTGATCGCCGCTGCGACTTCCGAATAGATGTTGCCGAACCCCTCGAGATAGCCCTCCGGATGTCCCGGGGGAACGCGCGTCATCCGCCCAGCTGCCTCCCCCGACTCCGGCCCGCCGCGGGTAATGATCCGCGTCGGCTTCTCGTAGAGCGTCCAGTACATGTAATTCGGATTGTCCTGCCGCCAGTGGACGCCGCCCTTCGTGCCGTAGACCCGCAGCATGAGGCCGTTCTCGTTGCCCGGCGCGACCTGGCTCGCCCATAACGACCCACGCGCGCCGTTGGCGTAGCGCAGCATGATCTGGACGTTGTCGTCGAGCTCGCGTCCGGCGCCGAACGAGGTGAGGTCGGCCGAGAGTTCGGCAAGATCGAGCCCGGTCACGTAATCGGCGAGATTATAGGCATGGGTGCCGATGTCGCCGAGCGCCCCGCCGGCCCCCGATCGCTTCGGATCGACGCGCCACTCGGCCTGCTTGTTGCCGGTCGTCTCGGTCGGCCCGGTCAGCCAGTCCTGCGGATATTCGACCTGGACGAGGCGGATCTCGCCGAGTTCGCCCGCCCGGACCATCTCGCGCATGCGGCGCACCAGCGGATAGCCGGTGTAATTGTGGGTGAGCGCGAAAATGCGGCCCGACTTCTCGACCGCGGCCTTCATCTTCTTCGCCTCGGAGAGCGACACCGTCAGCGGCTTGTCGCAGATGACGTGGATGCCGGCATTGAGGAAGGCGTAGGTCGGACCGGCGTGCATGTGGTTCGGCGTGACGATCGCGACGGCTTCGATCCCGTCCGGCCGCTTGCCCTCCGCCTTGGCCATGCTGTCGTAATCGTCGTAGATGCGGTCCGCGGCGAGGCCGAGCGCCTCGCCCGAGCGGCGCGCCTTGTCGGGCGTCGACGACAGGGCGCCGGCGACCAGTTCGTACTCGTCGTCGATGCGAGAGGCGATGCGGTGCACCGCGCCGATGAAGGCGCCCTCCCCGCCGCCCACCATGCCGAGCCTGATCCGACCGCCCTTCCTGGCGTCGCTGCGTCCTTCGATAGCCATAACCCTCTCCCCTCACTTCAACCCGAGCGCGCGCTTGATCTGCTTCTTGTCGATTGCGCCGCCGGCGAAATCGTCGAACGCTTTCTGGGTGACGCGGATGATGTGATGCGCGATGAACTCCGCCCCCTCGCGAGCGCCGTCTTCCGGGTTCTTGAGACAGCACTCCCATTCGAGCACCGCCCAGGACGAATAGCCGTATTGCGCCATCTTGGAGAAGATGCCGGAAAAATCGACCTGTCCGTCGCCGAGCGACCGGAAGCGCCCCGCCCGCTCGATCCACGGCGCATAACCCGAATAGACGCCCTGGCGTCCGGTCGGATTGAACTCGGCGTCCTTGACGTGGAACGCCTTGATCCGCTCGTGGTAGATGTCGATGAATTCGAGATAATCGAGCTGCTGCAGCACGAAGTGCGACGGGTCGTAGTTGATTGCGCAGCGCTTGTGGCCCTTGACCGCGTCGAGGAAGCGCTCGAACGTCGTCCCGTCGAACAGGTCCTCGCCCGGGTGCAACTCGTAGCAGACGTCACAGCCGGCGTCGTCGAACGCGTCGAGGATCGGCTTCCAGCGTTTGGCGAGCTCTTCGAAGGCGGTCTCGATGAGGCCCGGAGCGCGCTGGGGCCAGGGATAGAGATAGGGCCACGCGAGCGCTCCGGAGAAGGTCGGATGCGCGCCGAGTCCAAGGCGCTTCGACGCCTTGGCGGCCATCATCATGTGCTCGACCGCCCATCTCTGCCGCTCAGCCGGATTGCCGCGAACCTCCTTCGGCGCAAAGGCGTCGAAGGCGTCGTCGTAGGCGGGGTTCACCGCGACCAGCTGGCCGGGTACGTGACTGGCAAGCTCGGTGATCTCCAGGCCATGACCTTTTGCGATTCCGCTCAGTTCGTCGCAATAGGTTTGCGACTCGGCCGCTTTGGCGATGTCGATGAGCCGTCCGTCCCAGGTTGGAACCTGCACGCCCTTGTAGCCGAGCGAGGCCGCCCAGCCGCACATTCTATCGAATGAATTGAACGGCGCCGCGTCGTCGGCAAACTGCAGCAGGAAAATCGCCGGACCCTTCACCGTGGCAGCCATGACCGCTCCTTGCTTCGTCTCACGTCCGAAATGGCGGGGAGCGCGTCAACTCGCGCACCCCGTTGGGCTTCGCTCAGAATGGCGAATCCTTGAAATCGATGTCATGGCGATCAGCGACGCCTTGTGTCGGCTTGTGGCGACATCCCTCCCCCTCGCCGGCTGTGGCCGACGAAAACCATCGTCGGCCTTGCGCCGACGGTAGCATGTTAGTTTTACGCTAACCCGGGAAGACCGATCCGTAAAGCGCCGACCATGCGGCGCATTGCCGCCTTCGAAAGCCGTTGCGCGGCGCTGGGCGAGAGACGAAACTCGTGCGTTCAAGTTATCGCGGGTAAACGGCGTGAACCGACTGTCAAGGGCCCGACTCGATTCTCTCCCAGGCGATGTCGCCCGTCCCCGCTTCGATCTCGATATGGTTTGCATCGGTGTCGTGCACCTCGGCGTCGGCGCGTTTCACCGCGCGCATCAGGCGATCTATTTTGACCATCGCCTCGCGGCCGGTGAGACGGACTGGGCGATTTGCGGCGCGAGCCTGCGGTCCGCCGACACGTACGACGCACTGCAGCCGCAGGACGGACTCTATGCCGTCGACGTGAGAGGCGCCGGCGGGGAAGATCTCGAAGTCATCGGCGCGCTTCGCCAACTCATCGTTGCGCCCGAGAATCCCGGACGGCTGCTCGCCGCCATGACCCGTTCCAGCGTGAAAATCATCAGCCTGACCGTTACGGAAAAGGGCTACTGCCATGATCCGGCGCGTGGCGAGCTCATCGAAACGCACCCGGACGTGGCGCACGATCTCGCGCACCCCGAGACGCCGAGAAGCGCTCCGGAATTCATTGTCGAGGCTTTGCGGCTGAGGCGCGCCGCGGGCGTCGCGCCGTTCACGATCTTGAGCTGCGACAATTTGCCGAGCAACGGCGCGACCGCACGCCGCGTCCTGCAGCGGATGGCCGAGTTGCGCGATCCCGATCTCGCCCGATGGTTCGCCGACGCGGTCGATTGTCCCTCCACCATGGTCGACCGCATCGTTCCTGCGACGACCGCCGAGGATCGCCGGCGCGTCGCCGACAGGCTCGACTGTGTCGACGCCTGGCCGGTGGTGACGGAGCCGTTCAGTCAGTGGGTGATCGAGGATCGATTTCGGACTCGGCCGGCCGCGCCTCGAAGACAGCGGCGCGACGATGGTCGCCGACGTCGCGCCCTACGAACTGGCAAAGCTCAGGTTGCTGAATGGCGCGCATTCCGCACTCGCTTACCTTGGCTATCTCGCGGGCTACGAGACGATCGCGGACGCGATGGCCGATCCCGCCTTCGCGCGTTTCGCGCGCGGTCTGATGGACGAAGAAGCGGGGCCGACGCTCGCGGCGCATGGCGTCGGCGATCTGGTCGAGTACAAGCGGCGGCTCATCGAACGGTTCGAGAATCCGTCGCTGCGTCACCGCACCTGGCAGATCGCCATGGACGGCTCGCAGAAGCTGCCGCAGCGGCTGCTCGCGACGGCCCGCGAACGGCTCGCGGCGGGCGCTCCAATTCCGCGCCTGGCGCTCGCCGTCGCCGGGTGGATGCGCTACGTGACGGCGGTCGACGAAAAAGGCCGGGCGATCGACGTCCGCGACCCGCTCGCCGCTCGCTTGAAAGCAATCGCCGACGCCGCGGGCCCGGACGCGGCTCGGCTCGCGCCCGCGCTGCTATCGGTTCGGGAAATCTTCGGCGACGACCTTGCGGCCGACGAGCGCTTCGTTCGCTCCGTCACGCGCGCGCTTACGGGGCTCCATGAGTCGGGAGCGCGACATACGGTCGACGCGTTCGAGGTCCAGCCGGCCGCCGCAGACGGGCCGGGGCCAAAGGGCCCCTACGTCAATCGATAAACATCGCGGCCGCCGCCCGGCGAGACGACCGCTTCGCACGCTTCGAATACAGCTCCGTCGAGGCGCCGTCGGTCCGCCGCCATGCGCGACTGCTGTCTGGCTCTTACGCACGCTCCGTCAGGAGGAGCTCAGCCTCGGGCGCCGCGCAACAGCGCGCCGCCTCGTCTCGACGCCCACTCGAAGGATTCGGCGGCCAGAGCGCGGAATTCAGCGGCAAGCTCTCCCTGCGGGATCGAAGGGTAGACGGCCAGAACCTTCTGCGCAGCTGCAGCGATCATGACGTTGACCAGCGCGCGCGACAGGACCCGTTCATCCAGCCCGTCGCCCCGGGCGGCTTCCTCGATCGCCAAAACCACGTCGCGAATCGCGTCGTCCGCTTCGACGAGGCGCCCCGCTCGGGCGCGGCGATGGCGAGCGTCTCGGCGAGCGTGAGGATCGGCATCGGCGCACCTACCAATTTCGGACTTACGCTCTTAGTCCAAGGCGCGACGCCGTGTAAACGCGCTCTCCAAGCCGAGCCTGGTTACAAAGCGGCAACTTCAGTGCGCTAGAAGAGTTGCGGGTCCGAATGAACCGGACGATTTCATCGCTTTGCGGCCATGACGGTCGTCCGAAGCCCCCAGCGAAAAAGGCGCCGGCAGCATTGTCCGCAGGGTGGGCGCATTCTGCGCCTCATGACGCTCCGTTATTGCGCGCCGCTCACGGTCAAACCACCGATTTCGGTTTCTTCAGGGAATAAGGGGCCCATGAACGCGCTCTTGCTGCTTCGCTCGCGCCGCGCCGCCGCGGGATCGGGCGATCTCGGTGACGCCGCCAGTCGCGGGGCCGCGAGGCTGGGCGAAAATCGCCAGGTGGTCAATGCCGTTGACGCGAACTTTTCCCCCGCCGTAGGCGAGCATGTAGCCGGCGAAGGCGAGGGATACGCCGGCCAGCGCTGTTCCGACAGCGCGAAGCCAGATTTCAGGTCCGGGCGCAATCATTGCTTTGCTCATCCTTCCGCGGTCTTGGGGTCGCTGCGCAACGCCGCCGCAAGTGCGATAAACGGATCCTCGGACCGCGGCGCGTCCGGCGGCTGCTGCATCGCCTCGTAGATCCGGGCGTTGCCGGGGACTCGATCAGCGGCCCGATCACGAGGCGGAGCCAAGCGTCTTGATGGCGTCCTGCACGGAGCTTTCCGACTGGGTGGACTCGGCTGCAACCCCGTCAAAGGCGCGCGTGACCTCAATCAGCCGGGTCATTTCCTTGACCGGGCCGACGTTCGAGCTCTCCACCGCGCCCTGGACGACGCCGTCAAGGGTGAAGTCGAGGATGGGTCTGGCCGGCTTGTCGGGAACCACGCCCGAGTTCTCCGCTCTCCTCAGAGTGGCGTTCGGATCGATGGCGAAGAGCCCGATCGCGCCGACCTGCCGTCCGTTCTGGCTGATCATCCCATCCGACGACACGACGAGCGGGCCGCCGGCGGTGTCGACCAGGATGGGAGCGCCGCCGGCGTCCAGGATCGGGTCGCCGTTCAGCGTCCGCAAGGTTCCCGAGTCGTCGACGCGCGCCCGCCCGTCACGCGTGTAAGCCGCGCCGGCCGGCGTCTGGATCCCGAACCAGCCGTCGCCCTGGATGGCGAAATCGAGAGAATTGTCGGTCTTCACCAGCCCGCCGATCTGCCGCGACAGGTAGTCTGAGCCGGGTGAAACATAGTTTATCGACGTGTCGCCAGCTTTCATCATTTCCGTTTCGAACGAAACGCCGGTCGCGCGATAACCGACTGTATTCATGTTGGCGATATTGTCGGCGATCGTCTCGAGCCGCCGCTCAAGCGCGACCTGGGCCGATACGGCGACATAGAGTCCGTTTTGCATGATGCGGGCGACGATCGCGCTTGCGCCTTGTCCGGGGCTGACCTCGCTTCTGACAGCCTGGCGTAAGTCTCCCGAAGCACATCTTGAGCCAGGGTTCCGACCGGGAGCGCGTCTTGAATTTCGCCATTGGCCTTGTGATCGCCGTCGGCTGCATTCTCGGCGGCTATGCGGCGCTTGGCGGCCATCTCGAAGTGCTGATGCAGCCCTATGAATTCGTGATCATCGCCGGAGCGGCGCTCGGCATCTTCATCGTCGGCAACACGACGTCGACCATCAGGGACTGCGGCAAGGCGTTTCTCGAGGCGGTGCTCGACAGGGTTCCAAAACCTCGCGACTATCTCGACGTGCTAAGCGCACTGCATGCGCTGATGCGCGAGTTGCGGGCCAAATCGCGCGGCGAGGTCGAAGGCCATTTCGACAATCCCGGCGAATCCGAGATCTTCAAGGCGTTCCCCAAACTCCTCGCCAACAAAACGCTGGTGACGTTCATCTGCGACTACGGCCGCCTCATCATCATCGGCAACGCACGCACCCACGAGATCGAGGCGCTGATGGACGAGGAGATCGAGACCCTGGCGCATGACCGCTTCAAGCCGGCTCACGCTCTTCAAGCGGCGGCTGACGGATTGCCGGCGCTCGGCATCGTCGCCGCGGTGCTCGGCATCATCCATGCGATGAGCGCGCTCGACCAGTCGCCCGAGGCGCTCGGCGGGCTTATTGGCGCGGCGCTGGTCGGCACGTTTGCGGGCATCTTTCTCGCCTACGCGGTCGTCGGGCCAATCGCCCAGAAAATCAAGGCTGTGCGTCAGAAGCAGCTGCGGCTGTTCACGCTCGTCAAGCAGAGTCTGCTCGCCTTCATGAACGGCGCGATGCCGCAGGTCGCGGTCGAGTTCGGCCGCAAGACCATTCCGTCCGCGGAACGGCCGACCATCGACGTGGTCGAAAACGAAACGACGACCGGCGGCGGGGACAATTTGGTCAAGGAAGCGGCATGAGACGAGAGGGCGAGCCGCGAGACGTCGATTCCCTCGTCGGGAAACTGACGGAGGCGCTACGCGACCATGCCGGCTTCTCGGTGGAGCGCATGCCGGGGCTGGCCCGGGCGCTCGATCAGTTCGTCGCCGAGGCCCAGCGCAATCTGATTCCCCTCTTGAGCCGGTTAACCGACGAAGGAACCATCGAGGCGGCGCAGGCAACCACCCTTTTCCAGGCGATCGGCGATTGCAGCGGCCTGACCGCGGCGATCTATACGAGCGCCGAGCCGGAAGGACAGCTTCTCATCGCGCTCGACGAACGGATCGACGATCTGCTCGTGGCGTCCGTCTTCGGCCAAAGCACTGCGCCCGCCTCGGAGGACAAGTCGCCGGTCGACGAGCCCCGGTCCCGGACGGCGATCGAAACCGCGCTCGTCGAAGAGTTCGTCCGTGCGCTGGGGCGGGCGCTCGAAGCGGCTTTCGCGTCCATTGCGCCGCTCTCGATCGCCTTCGATCGCCTCATTACCCTCAGTGACGCCTACGCGCTCGGACGGCGTGACATGCCGGGCGCGGCGGCGCGGTTCTCCCTGCCGATGAGCGGAGGCGCCTGCGAATGCCTGATCCTGATGCCACAATCGTTTCTGCGTCCGTTCCGCAAAGAGCTCGAGCGGCAGCCGGAAGAGCCGCCGCGTCCCGACCGCCGCTGGTCGCTCTCGATGGAAACGGAAGTCAGGCAGACGCGCCTGCCGCTGACCGCGATCCTGGAGGAGCTGACAATGAGCCTTGGCGACGTCGCCCGTTTTCGCGTGGGCAAAGTGCTGCCGTTGCAAAGCGAGGGGTTCGAACTCGGTCCGGCTCGAATGCGCCGGACGCGGCGTGTTTCTGTGCAGGCTCGGCCAGGGCGACGGAAGATACCGTCTCGAGATCGACGCCCCGATCGCGCAAGACCTCGCGCCCGCAGGACGGTGACCCGGTTTGCCTAACCTCCCAACTCCCTGCCGTTAAAGAATGAGGCGCCATTTCATGGTCGAATCCCCTGCCCTCCCCGATCCGCCTGCCCCGACCGAAGAAGCGGACGTCACGAATCGCGTCCCGCCAGACCCGATCGGCGCCCCCAACCTGAATGCGATCCTGTCTATCCCGGTGACCGTTCAGGTGGTGCTCGGTTCGACGTCGTTGCCGGTTGCGAGCCTGATGAAGCTCGGACGGGGCGCCGTGATCTCGCTCGATCAGCGCGTAGGCGACCCCGTCGACATCGTCGTCAACGGCAAAGTGGTGGCGCGAGGCGAGATCGTGGTCGTCGATGAAACCAGTCAGCGCTTCGGCGTGTCGCTGCTGGAGATCGTGGCCGGCGCAAGTCTCGAGCAGGCGGCCTGAGCGCCGGAGCGGAGCGAAGCGATGCCCGAAGCCGCGATCTCCGGCGAGCGTGTTTTCAGTGGACCAGAAAAGGCCGCGGCCGTTCTGCTCATGCTCGGCGCCCCGACGGCCGGGCGTCTTCTCAAACATTTCGATCAACCCGACCTCCGAGTCGTCGCACGAGCAGCCACCGGGCTCGGCGCCGTCTCTCCAGCCACGCTGGAACAGCTGGCGGAGGAATTCGCAACCGACTTCTCCGCCGGCGCGAACCTCCTCGGCGACGTCAGCCAGGTCCGCAGTCTTCTGGCGGAGACGCTCCCGCCGGGCGAAGTCGACGATCTGCTCGGCGCGCCGGTCGACGATGGGTTCGACGTATGGCGGGCGCTCGCCAGCGCTCCTGAAAGCGCCATCATCGCGTTCCTGCTCGCAGAGAAGCCCGCGACCGCGACCTATCTCCTGTCCAGGCTCGATCCTCCGATCGCCGCGAAGATCGTCAGCGCGCTTCCGCGGCCGCGCCGCAACGCGGCCCTGTGCGGCCTGGTTCAGCCGCATGACATCACTCCGCTCGCCGAGCAATTGGTCGAAAAGGCGGTGCGCGAACTGCTCGATGCGGCCAAGACGCAACCGGCCGGCGCCGCCGAAGGCCGCGAGCGGATCGCCGACATCATCAACAATCTCGATCCCGACGAAGCCGAGGACGTCATGCGCGCCATCGGCGCGGCGCGACCGAAGGACGCCGCAGCGATCAAGACGATGCTCTTCTCCTTCAACGACCTGCCAAGACTGAGTGAGCGCGCCCGGGCGCTTCTGTTCGACCGAGCCTCGATCGACATCGTCGTCATGGCGCTGCGCGGAACTGATCCGGAGTTCCGCAACTCCATTCTCTCCTCCATGCCGTCGCGCGGGCGCCGGCTGGTCGAGAGCGAACTCGCTTCCGGCGCCGCGGCGCCGCCACGGGAGGTCGCCAAAGCGCGCAAGGCCATCGCCGCAATCGTGCTCGGCATGGCCGCCCGCAACGAGATCGAGCTCCGCCCGGCCGCCCGCAACGAGATCGAGCTCCGCCCGGCCGTGGACGAAGCTGCGTAAGGAATTGAACGCGCGCAATGAGCGCCGAGGTCGATCACGAAGACAAGACCGAGGAGCCGACCGAAAAGCGGCTTCATGACGCGATCGAGCGCGGACGGATCGCCTTCTCGCGCGAGGCGCCGCTGTTCGCCTCGCTGTCGGCCGCCCTCATCGCGTTCGTCTTCGTCATTCCTGGCCGCGTCATCGGACTGATCGCCGGACTTATCGGCGTGATCGACGACCCGGCCGGCTGGCGCATCGAGCGCGGCGCCGACGCGCTTGCCCTCGCCGGCCCGCTGGTCGGAGCGGCTGCCGAATTTCTCTGGCCGGTGGTGGCCCTGCTGATGACGGCCGGCGTCGTGGCGTCGGCCGCGCAAGGCGCTCCGCAGATCGTGCCAGACCGAATCCTGCCCGACTTCTCGCGCATCTCGCCGCGCGCCGGGTTTCACCGCATGTTCGGCGCCCGCGGGGCGGTCGAGTTTGCCAAGACCCTGATCAAGCTCTGCACAGTCGCCGCGGTCGCGGGGGCCATGCTGTTGAGCCAGAAGGCCGTCCTTTTGACCGCGATGGACGACGATCCCGGCGCATTGCCGGAGCGTATCCAGGCGCTGGCGGTCAAGACGATCGGCGCCGTCCTCGCGGCCACCCTGGTTGTGGCGAGCGCCGATCTCGTCTGGTCGAGAATCTTGTGGCGGCGCGACAATCGGATGAGCAAGCACGAGGTCAAGGAGGAGCTGAGGCAGGCCGAAGGCGATCGGATGATCAAGGCGCGCCTGCGCTCGCTGCGCCTCGACCGGTCCCGCCGGCGCATGCTTTCGGCGGTGCCCCGCGCGACAATGGTCGTCGCCAATCCGACCCATTATGCGGTGGCGATGCGCTATGTCCGGAGCGAGGGCGGCGCTCCAATCGTGCTGGCGAAGGGCGCCGACCTTGTGGCGCTCAAGATTCGCGCAATCGCCGAGGCGCATGACATTCCGGTGATCGAAGACAAACCCCTCGCCCGTTCGCTCTATTCGGCCACCGATGTCGAGCGCCCGATCCCCGCCGAATTCTATCGCGCGGTCGCCGAGATCGTGCATCTCATCCAGCAAAGGAGGGCAGGATGGGCTCATCGGAACCCGTAGACTGGCTTTGTCTCCACCCGGCCCTGTCAATGGACAGGGAGCGCATCATCGCGAATGCGCTCATCGACGTGGCGAGCGAATTACGCCTCACCGACGCCGCGGAACTCGTCGCGATGATCCGCAACGATCACACCGCCAACCTCGCCGACCTCGTCAATTCCTCGACCGAGCTCTTCTTCAAGCGCGGGACGCTGAGATACGCGCTCTCCGCCAGCGTCAAGGCGCCGTGGGACGGAACGCCGGTGGTCGCCCTCGACCTCGAGTTCCGCCACGCGATGGTGTCGGCCTTCTTCCGGCTGACGATCGGACAGCGGCAGGCGCGGGTCGAGATCGTGGACATTCTGTTCGACGAAAAGGAGCTCTCCGAGCGCGCGAAGGGCGAGCGCCTGGCGGCGGCGCTGGCGAGCGCGCGGGTCGGGCGCCGATAGAGCACGCCGAGCTGCGGCTCGCGCGGAGATCGGCCATCGCTGACGAAGATTGGCGAATCCGCACACGACTCCATTCTTTCAAGGCTTTAGGCGCCGAAAAGTGCAACTTTCGCGGGTTCGCGCCACCGCCATTCAGCTGGAATGCTCCAAGGAGTCCAGATACCAGCTCTTGTGGATTGGAGGCGTCTGGAGCCATGCCATTTCCGGGCGCGGAATCAAAGTTTTCAAACCCTTGCGTCGCCATTCCCGCGTTCGAGCGCAAACCCAGCTTTCTCATAACGCCCCGGCGCGCCGCAACCTAAGCGAGCCCGATGCCGTGTGCAAGAAAGCGGCGGCGGGCTCGACTTGACTGGCGTTCGCGACGCGCCTGATTCACCGGTTGCGAACCCGGCCGACGGGCGAAAGGGCTTCGACGAAACCGCGCACGCGAAAAATCCCTTGCCGCCCACGGAACAAAGATAGAACATTTATGCACGCTTTGCAAGAAAATGTTGCACGGTGGAGAGCGCCGCTGCGAAATGTCCTTGAACCCCAGTGGCGCGACACCACAGCCTTCGAGTTAAAGAGTTGCGTAGGGCGGGCCGGAAGCCGATGAACGCCGTTGAGATTGAAGAGGCGGTCTCGGAACTGGCTGCCGCTCCCTTTAGCGCCGCAGAGTTTCCGTACGCGTTTTTGGCGGCGTTCGGGAACAAGGACACAACGATCAAGCGTCTGCGGGCGGGTTCGTCGAACGCATCCGACATTCCCGGCGGCGTGCTTCAGCGCAACAATATCCATATCGCAACCTGCGCTGAGGGTCAGGTTGACGCGACGCTGAAGGGGCTGCGGGAAAGCCCCAAGACGTCGGTGGCGAAGGCGAAATTCGACTTCGCACATTCGGCTCTCTACCGCTCGCGGGCATATCGACTGTCCGGCAGATCGCGCACAACCCGGTCACATCAAGGCGACGGGCCGGCTCAACAAGCTCTATGTCGAGCTGTTGAAGGACAACGAGGATTGGGGAACGGATGCGCGCCGGCCCGAGCTCAACCAGTTCATGGCGCGGCTCATCTTCTGCTTCTTTGCGGAGAGCACAGGGATATTTCTGCCGCACCTCTTTACCGAGACGATCCGCCAGATGAGCGACTTGCAGTCGGGCAACACCCATGAGGTCATCTCGGAACTCTTTCGCGCGATGGACACAAAGATCGCCGATCGGAAAGCGGCGAACTTTCGTCCTTGGGCCGAGGCATTCCCATACGTGAACGGCAGCCTGTTCTCGGGTAAAGCCGACTGTCCGCGCTTCTCGCGCATTGCGCGCGCCTACCTTTTGCGGGCCGGCGAACTCGACTGGAAGGAAATTAACCCGGACATTTTCGGCTCGATGATCCAAGCTGTCGCCGACGACGACGAGCGCGGCTCGCTTGGTCTACATTACACGAGCGTACCCAACATTCTCAAGGTGTTGAACCCGCTCTTTCTCGACGACTTACGGGAGCAGTTGCAATCGGTGCGCGACAATGTGCGCAAGCTTAAAAACCTGCGCCGTCGCATCGCAGCGATTTGCGTCTTCGACCCTGCCTGCGGCTCCGGCAACTTCCTTGTCGTGGCCTACATCAAAATGCGCGAAATCGAATTCGAGATTATGCGCCGCCTCGGCGAGGCACGCGGCACGCAGATCAAACTCGAAAACTTCTACGGCGTCGGGATTAGAAGCTTCCCGGTCGAGATCGCGAGATTGTCTCTACTCATCGCGGAGTTTCAGTGCAACGTGCGATTCTTCGGCGAGGAGGAGGCTTGGCTCAATGTCTTGCCGTTGCATAGGACGGGGCAAATCCATGTCGGCAATGCACTAAGGATGGACTGGCAAAAGGCATGTCCCCCGATGGCCCCAGCGATGGAGGAACACGACTTGGCCGGGCCGACGGGCCGGTTGGCCCTCGAGGACAATGGACTTGCAGGATTTGGCGCCACGGAGATCTATATTTGTGGCAACCCACCCTACAAAGGTAGTCAAGACCAAACGGATGTCCAGAAGTCCGATCTGATCCATGCGTTCTCGGGCGCGATTGCGTCAACTCGCTCTGCCGATTACGTCTCCGGCTGGTTCTTCAAAGCAGCAATTTATATTAGGCGATTTAACGGCAAGTTTGCATTTGTTGCCACGAACAGCATAAATCAAGGTCGCCAAGTCGCACTTTATTGGCCTGTCCTTTTGGGAAACGATCTAGAGATCTTCTTTGCAGTACCTTCGTTTCGATGGCAGAACTTAGCAGCGCGCCGTGCAATTGTAACGGTATCAGTAATAGGACTACAGCGCAGATCGACCCAAAAGAAGAAGATATATGACGAAAATACGTTCCAGTTGGTTGATCACATCGGTCCTTATCTCGTGCCGAATCACGACACAATCGTGGCTCCGTCTCGGGAGCCACTATTTGTGAACCGCAAACTGCTGACCGGCTCAATGCCGAACGACAATGGCGGCTTGCTGCTAAACACAACCGAGTACCGTGAAGCGGTCGCCGCGGAGCCAGAAGTCCGCCAGTTTTGCAGGCGATTTCTAGGCTCCGACGACGCAATAAACGGCACAATGCGCTATTGCCTGTGGATCAAAGGCGACGAACTAGAACAGGCAACCGCATCCCAACTTGTAAGTTCCCGTCTTGAGATAGTGGAAAAGCATCGACGCGAGAGCGATCGAGAGACCACAAACGAGTTGGCGTCGACTCCTTATGCTTTTGGTGAAATCAGACATTCAAATAGGGCGTCAATGTTGATACCTAGACACAGCTCCGAGGATCGGCCGTATCTTCCCTGCTAAGTTGTTGATTGCAACGTCATTATTGCAGACAGCGCGATTTTTCTTCCAGCCTTCGAGCCACTTTATTTGTCGTTGTATGTGTCACGCCTTCATTTTGTTTGGATTGCAACTGTCTGCGGAAAGATCAAGACGGATTTCCGCTACTCTAATACCCTAGGCTGGAACACTTTTCCAGTTCCCACCCTCACGGAAAAAAACAAGACCGACCTGACCCGTTGTGCGGAGGAGATCCTGCTTGCCCGCGAGGCGCACTTTCCCGCCACGATCGCCGATCTCTATGACCCTGAAGACATGCCGGACGATCTCCGACGAGCGCACGAACGAAACGACGAAACGCTAGAGCGTATCTACATTGGCCGGCGCTTCCGAAACGATACGGAGCGGCTGGAAAAATTATTCGAGCTCTATGAGAAAAAGACCCAAGGTGGCTACGCAACAGCCAAGAAATTGAAGAAGGGCCAAGCGAAATCATGACCATCGCCCCAATCCCCGGCGTCTCGCTGAGGTCCGCCCGGACCGGCGCCTCGACCAAGGCCAACGAACTCGGCATGCGCGTTATGCAAGAACGCGCATACGAAAAGCGCGGCGAGCAATATCTCATCATCAAGTCGCCGCCCGCCTCCGGCAAGAGCCGCGCGCTGATGTTCATTGCGCTCGACAAGCTGCGCAACCAGGGCCTCAGGAAGGCGATCATAGTCGTTCCTGAACGCGCGATTGGCGGCAGCTTCGCCGACGAGCCGTTGTCGCGCTTCGGTTTCTGGGCGGATTGGGCGGTCAAGCCACTATGGAACCTCTGCAACACGCCCGGCATCGACGAGGCGCCGATCGCCAAATCGAAGGTCAAGGCGGTCGGCGAGTTTCTGCGCGGTGAAGATCAAGCGCTGGTCTGCACCCACGCAACCTTTCGCTTCGCGGTCGATGAACTCGGCGTCGAAGCCTTCGACAACTGCCTGATCGCCGTCGACGAATTTCATCACGTCAGCGCCGATCAGGCCAACAAGCTCGGCGCGCACCTGGCGGCGTTCATCGCCCGCGACAAGGCGCATATCGTCGCGATGACCGGCTCCTATTTCCGCGGCGACGCCGTCCCCGTGCTGTCGCCCGACGATGAATCGAAGTTCGAAACCGTCACCTACACCTATTACGAACAGCTCAACGGCTACGAGCACCTGAAGTCGCTGGACATCGGCTATTATTTCTACTCAGGCCGCTATCTCGACGCGATCATGAAGGTGCTCGATCCGGCGCGAAAGACGATTGTTCACATCCCCAACGTCAACTCGCGCGAGAGCACCAAGGACAAGGTGAAGGAAGCCAACGAGATCATGGATGCGCTCGGCGACTGGCAAGGCGAAGACCCGGCGACCGGCTTCCATCTCATCAAGCGGCCCGACGGAAAGCTTCTGAGAGTCGCCGATCTGGTCGAGGACGACCCGGCGAAGCGCGACAAGGTCGTAAGCGCGCTCAAGGATCCTGAGCAGCGCAACAATCGCGACCACGTGGACGTTATCCTGGCGCTCGGCATGGCGAAGGAAGGATTTCGACTGGATATGGTGCGAACACGCTCTGACCGTCGGCTACCGCGCAAGCCTCACCGAAATCGTGCAGATCATCGGCCGCGCAACGCGCGACGCGCCCGGCAAGACCAGCGCCCGATTCACCAATCTGATCGCCGAGCCGGACGCTTCCGAGGATGCGGTGGCCGGCGCAGTGAACGACACGCTCAAGGCGATCGCTGCCAGCCTCCTGATGGAGCAGGTGCTTGCGCCGCGTTTTACGTTCACACCGAAAAATGCAGGGCCGCAGGAAGGATACGACTATGGCGAAGACGGCTATAAGCCGGACGGAGCCAATATCGGCTTTAACGAGGCTACGGGTCAGGTCCATGTGGAGATTAAGGGACTCGTACGCCGAAAGTTCCGAAGCGACACGCATCTGCCGCGAGGACATCAACGAGGTCATTGCCGCCTTCGTCCAGGAAAAGACAATCGCCGAGCGGGGCCTTTTCGACGAAGAAACGGCCCCTGCGGAACTCACGCAGATGCGCATGGGCAACATCGTGCGGGAGCGCTATCCGGAACTGAGCGAGACGGACCAAGAAGCGGTGCGGCAGCATGCCGTCGCGGCGCTCAATCTGACCCAGCAGGCGCGAGCGACCGCGAACAAGATGAACGAGGCCGGCGAAAACCAACGCAATACGGCGCTGATCGACGGCGTTCGCCGATACGTGATGGACGTGCGCGACCTCGACATCGACCTTATCGACAGCATCAACCCGTTCCAGACCGCCTATGCGATTTTGGCGAAGTCGATGAGCGAGCAGTCGCTCAAGCAAGTCCATGAGATCATCGCCGCTCGCAAGGTGTCAGTATGACGATTGAGGAAGCCCGCGGCTTGGCGAAGCGCGCGTTGAAATTCAAACAGGAGCGCGGACGCCTGCCGTCGATCATTTCGCAGGACGCTTGGGAGAAGCGCATGGCGGAGGGCGTCGCGTTCCTCGCCCGAAACAGAGCCGAGGCCGCCCGTGGATGAGATGGACGACGACGAACTGCTCAAAGAGCTCGGCGTAACCGTCCAGACCAGGGTGAGCGGCGGTCGTTCGCCGAAAGAAGAACGCGTGATCGCGGGCTTCGAGGACATCGTCAATTTCGCCAAGGAGCACGGACATCCGCCCAGACACGGCGAGGACCGCGAGATTTTCGAACGGCTTTACGCCGTACGGCTGGATCGCCTGCGCGAACAGCCCGAGTTTCATCCGCTGTTGGCGCCGCTTGACAAACTCGGCTTGCTTTCAGGCGAATTTCGCGGGGGCGCCGTCGCACGAGCCGGAGACGGACGACGAGGCGTTGCTGGCCGAGCTTGGTATAGGGAGTCACGATCCGAACGACCTGACGACGCTGAAGCACGTCAAGCCGCGCGCGGTCGCCGAGGATATCGCCAACCGCGCGCCGTGCAAGGACTTCGAACGGTTCAAGCCGCTCTTCCTTCAGGTGCAAAAGAACCTGGGGTCAGGCGCGCGGAAGACGCGGCGTTTCCAAACCGACGCCGAAATCAAGCAGGGAGACTTTTACATTCTTGGCGGGCAAAAGGCTTATATAGCCGAGATAGGAGAGGAATTCCGCACCGAGCAGGACCGAAGAAACGCCCGTATGCGCGTGATCTTCGACAATGGCACAGAGAGCAACAATCATGCGCTCTTTTCAGCGCGCCCTTTATAAGGACGACACCGGTCGGCGCATCACCGGCCAGACGCTCTATCTTGCGGAGCCTCTCGGACAATCCGCATATCGCCGCGCACCGGGAGGTCATCCACAAGATCGGCGTGACGGGTGGGGACATCGACATCAGGATCGCTAACGCGAGGATGGACCCGACCTTTCTCCTTGCGGATGTCGAGGTCGTCGCAACGTACAAACTTGGCGACATCAATCGGTCAAAGCTCGAAAATCTGCTCCACCGCTTTTTCGGCGCGGCCCGGCTCGATCTCGAAATCGCCGACCGATTTGGAAACCCAGTGAAGCCGCGCGAGTGGTTCCTCGCGCCGCTGCCGGTCATCGACGAAGTCGTGAGGCGCATCCGCGATCTTTCGATCGTCGACTTTGAATACGATCCTCAGACGGCGTCTCTGAGGAAGACCGCGAAGCATTAGAGCATGATGCGATAGATTGACCGCGGCCTGTCACGCTGGCGAGCAGCTTCTCCGCCTGCTAGCTGGGCCGCGGGCGCTCGTGGAGCCGAAGGGCGCAGCGATCACGAAACCGACGCCTTCGTCAAAGGCTGAGCGAAAGGATAGAATTCCATCCTTTCGGGGCTCCTTACCGGGCGCCGGCGAGGCCGCCGGCGAACCCGTTCTCGAAGCCCCCGGCGCGCTTTCGCCATCCGGAATCGCGTTTGCCTGTTATCGCTGAAACGCCGCCTGTTATCGCCCTGATAAGGGCGAAACCGCTCCCTGTTACGCTCCTGTTATCGCGCTCATTAAAATTGTCAGCTTTTTCTCATAAATATTTGTAATGGAATGATTTTCCTTCCGATCAACTCGTCCGAGGGGCCGCGACGCCCCTGTTTTCGCCCTGTTAGCAGGGGGAGTCGCCTTGTTCGGCACGCGTCCCGAGCCGCCGTTCCGATCGCCTAAGGCAGGGCCCGCGACCGGTCGCCGGCTCCTCGCAAGGGTTTAGAAAAACGCGCCGTCATTGCCCAACCGCCGGTCCTCCGAACGGAGCTGGCAAGCCCCGGGCAAGCCCGGGCGAGAGCGAGGACATGGACCGATGATCACAGGACTGTCCGCCGTCGCCTCTCTCGGATCGAGCATGAGCGCGGCTTCGCCGCAGGCGCCCGTTCCGACAGGTGACGGAGCAGCTGGAGGGCCCGGTCGGACTCGAGAACCTCCGCCAGGACCTCACCGAGCGCGCTGCGACCCGATCGGACGGCAAGACGCGCGAATTCGTCATCCGGACGCTGGTGGTGCAATGAAACGCCTGGTCCCTGCGGCCGCCGCCCTTTTCGCGGCGATCTCTCCGGCAGCGGCGCAGACCGTCGATCTCAACGCCCTGATCCCCGCCGGCGGCGCCTCGGCCAGCGGCCGCATTATCGAGATGGTCGCGCTCCTGACTGTGCTCTCCGTCGCGCCCGGCCTCCTCATCATGGTGACAAGTTTCACCCGCTTCATCATCGCGCTGTCGTTCCTGCGCTCCGGGCTCGGCGTCCAGAGTGCGCCGGCCAATCTCGTGCTCATCAGCCTCGCGCTGTTCATGACGTTCTTCGTCATGGCGCCGACCTTCGACCGCGCCTGGCAAAATGGACTCAAGCCGATGCTGGACAATCAGATCAGCCAGCAGGACGCGCTCGCCGCCGTCGTCCAGCCCTTCCGCGAATTCATGCTCGTCACAGGTCCGGGAGAAGGACATCGCCCTCTTCGAGAGCCTGTCGAAGGGACGCTTCGACGCGGGCGACCGCGCCAATGTCGACTTGAGGCTGCTCATCCGGCCTACATGGTTTCGGAGCTCAGGCGCGGCTTCGAAATCGGCTTTCTCGTGGTCCTGCCCTTTCTCGTCATCGACATGATCGTGGCGACGCTCACCATGTCGATGGGCATGATGATGCTGCCGCCTTCGGTCATCTCACTGCCGGTGAAGATCCTCTTTTTCGTGCTGGTCGACGGCTGGAATCTTCTGGTCGGCAGCCTCGTCCGGTCGGCGACGTGAGGGCCAGCTTCGCGCAAGCCGACATAGCTCAAATGGCCGCCTCGTCGAGGAGTCCCCATGACCATCCTGAACACCAGCGTTTCCGGCATGCTGGCCGATTCCAATTGGCTCTCGTCCATCTCGCAGAACGTGGCGAACGCCAATACGACCGGCTACAAGAACCAGGAAACGGATTTCTCGACCGTGGTCGACGCCGTCTCCAGCACGTCGCCGGGCGGTGGAGTCATGACCAGCCTGCGTTCGCTCAACACCCTTCAAGGCAACATCGTCTCGTCCGCGACGTCCACCAATCTCGCCGTTCAGGGCTCCGGGTTCTTCGTCGTCTCCGATTCGAGCGGCGCCCTCTACCTCACGCGTAACGGCTCCTTCGTGGCCGATTCGTCCGGAAATCTCGTCAATAGCGCCGGCTACTACCTGATGGGCAGCGACATCGAGGGCGGCGCGGCGCCGGCGAAACCGCTGAGCAGCCTGCAGAAGGTCAATGTCGCCTCCTCCGGCGAGACCGCCTCGCCGACGACGAGCGCATCGATCGCAGCCAATCTGCCTTCGACCGCGACCGCGGTCGCCGCCGCCAACCTTCCGTCAGTCAATTCGGCGAGCTCGACCTACACCGACGAGACCTCGCTTGTCGTCTATGACAACCTCGGCGGAGCGCACACCATCAATCTTTATCTGGCCAACACGGGCGCCAACACCTGGGAGGTCGACGCCTACGACGCCTCCGGAGCGGCGTCGGGGGGTGGCTTCCCCTATTCCTCCGGTCCGCTGGCGACGGGCACGCTCACCTTCGATCCGGCGAACGGAACCTTGTCCTCGGGCTCTCCGCTCTCGTTCACAGTTCCGGGCGGCCAGACCATGAGCCTCGACCTCAGCAACACGACCCAGCTCGCGGCCGATTTCAGCGTAAGCTCGGCGACCGCGAACGGCAGCTCCCCGGCGAGCCTTCAGGGCGTCTCCATCGCGGCGGACGGGACGCTGTCGTTCAACTACACCAACGGCGTGTCGATCGCGGCCTACGACATCCCGCTCGCGAACGTGGCCAGCCCCGACTCTCTGACTTCGATCAACGGCAACGCCTTTAAATCCAACGCGAGTTCCGGTCCCATTTATGTGAGCTCGGCAGGCACAGGCAGCTTCGGTTCAATCCAATCCTCGTCGCTTGAGAACTCGACTGTCGATCTTGCGACCGAGCTCACCGACATGATCCAGGCGCAGAGCGCCTATGAAGCCAATTCCAAGGTCTTCCAGACGGGGGCCAATATCCTCGACGTCCTCAACGGGCTGAAGCCGTGACTGAACGAGGAAGCGCGCCATGACCCTGTCGGCCGCATTCAACATCATCAGCTCATCTTTTGCGGCCAACGCGGGCAGATAGCGGTCGTCTCGAACAACATCGCCAACGCCAGCACGCCCGGTTATTCGCGCGAGATCGCGAACGTCCTGACAAATTCCTACGGCGGCGCCGACGTCGCTTCGGTGACACGGGTCGCCAATGCGGCCCTGGCCGAACAGGTCTCGACATCGACGGCCGAGGCCGCGGCGCAGCAGGCGATTTCCAATGGTCTGGCGACGCTCGCCGCCACGGTGGACGACAGCGCCTCGGCCTCATCGTCCTCAGGCGCGACCCAGAACGGCGCCTCGCCCTCGGCGATGCTCGCCAATCTGCAAAGCGCCCTGACGACCTACGAGGATTCGCCGACATCTTCTTCGGCCGCCGACGCTGCGGTCACCGCCGCGTCACAGCTTGCCACATCGCTCAACAGCGGCGCCGCGACGGTCGATCAGGTGCGGGAACAGGCCGATCAGGACATGGCGTCGTCGGTCACCACGATCAATTCGCTGTTGAATCAGTTCACCATGGCCAACAACGCGGTCGTGACCGGCCTTGCGAGCGGCGCGAATGTCGCGAGCGCCGAGGATCAGCGCGATTCCCTCGTCACCCAGCTCGCTCAGCAAGTCGGCGTCACGACGACGATCGCGGCGAACAGTTCGATGTCGATCTATACCGACAGCGGCGTGACGCTGTTCCAGGATACGCCGCGCACGGTCGCCTTCACTGCGACCCCGACCCTCGTCGACGGCGTCAGCGGGTCGCCTGTTACGGTCGACGGCGTGCCGATCACCGGCGCGAACTCGCCGATGCCGATCCAGTCGGGCGCGCTCGCCGGCTACGCCGCGCTGCGCGACACGCTCGCTCCGCAATACGAGTCCCAGCTCGACCAGATCGCGGGCGGGCTCATCAGTGCTTTCGCGGAAAGCGATCAGTCGGCGACGCCGACGCTCCCCTCGCTCGCCCGGCCTCTTCACCACGCCGGGCGCGACCAGCTCTCCCCTCCACGTCTGCCTCGACCGGGCTCGCCGCCGCGATCGAGGTCAACCCGAACGTCGATCCGTCGCAGGGCGGAAACGCCACGCTGCTGCGCGATGGCGGCATTTCGAGTCCCGGCAACCCGGCCTATACCTACAATTCGACCGGCGCGGCGAGCTACACCGCGCGGACTCCAGCAACTGGTCAGCGCGATCAGCGCGACCCAAAGCTTCGATCCCTCCGCCGGCCTCGGCGCTTCGGCGAGCCTCTCCGATTACGCCAACGCGTCGGTCAGCTGGCTCCAGGCGGAGAACCAGCAGGCGAGCAACGCATCCGCCTATCAGAGCGCGCTCGCCACCCAGGCCGTCTTCGGCGCTTTCGAACGCGACCGAAGTCAATCTCGACGCCGAAATGACCAACATGCTGACCCTCGAAAACTCCTACGCCTCCTCGGCGAAGCTTCTGACCACCGTCAACAGCATGTTCTCCGCCCTCCTCAACGCCGCATGACGATGAGCCCGAACTTTCGTCTCGAGCCAATATCTGGCGAGCAGCCTTATCCTGCCGGTGACGCAGGCGCAGGCGCAACTGACGACGGCGATGACCGAGGAGATCGACCGGTCAATATTCCGATCTCGGCCTTCAGCCGGGCGACCAGTCCGGCTATGAGCTGTCTCTGAAGGAGCAGGTCCAGGAGCTGCAGACCCTAGACCGCCGGAAATAGCCTCGTCTCGACGAACCTGTCGACGGCGCAGACGGCGCTCGGCGACGATGAGTTCGACCGCCCAGTCGACGCTCAGTGATCTCATCGCCTGGACGCCGAGCGCCAATTCCGGCGCAACGCTTCAGACCATGGGGCAGTCGGCCTTGCAGGGGTTGATCGCCTCGGCCAACGCGACCTCGGGCGACCAATACGTGTTCGGCGGGATCAACTCCTCGGTTGCGCCGATGGCGGACTATGATTCGACCCCGACATCGGCCGCGAAGACCGCCGTCGACAACGCCTTTCAGGCCGCTTTCGGCGTCCTGCCGACCGACCCGGCGACGGCGAGCATAACGCCTGCGCAAATGCAGGCCTTTCTCAGCGGCCCGTTCGCGGCGCTTTTCTCCGGAACGAACTGGTCGTCGGACTGGTCGTCGGCCTCGAGCACGAACACGAGCGCCGACGATCGCGCCGGGGCAGACGGTCGCGACCTCGACCAACGCGAACCAGCCAGCGTTCCAGGATCTTGCGCAAGCCTATACGATGCTCTCCGAATTCGGTGGTTCTCAACTCAGCGCAAGCGCGCAGCAGGCTGTCGCCTCGGCTGCAACGTCGCTCGTCACCCAAGGCCAGACTTCGTTGACCGACATCGCAGGCAAACGCTCGGCGCGACGCAGAGCGCGGTGACGGACGCCAACAATTCGGCGAACGCTCGAGCTCACCCTTCTGCAAAATCAAGTCGGCAGTCTCGACAACGTCGACCAGAACGCGACCGCGGCGAAGATCAGCAGCCTGACCAACTCAGATCCAGATGGCCTACGAGCTGACCGCCCGAATCCAGAATCTCAACCTCGCCCAATATCTGCCCGTCCCCTGACGCCACGGATTGCAATGTACGAATTCGCCTACAATGAAGCGGTCGAGGATTCGCACCACACCATGCGGGCGCGCGAGCGCGACGCGATGGACCGCGTCATCGCCATGCTGCGCGCGGCGCAGGAGAAGGGGCCCCTTTCGCGCGAGCGGGTCGAGGCGTTGTTCTATCTGCGCCGGCTGTGGACGATCTTTCTCGACGACCTCAAGGACCCGAACAACGAGCTGCCGGAGCAGTTGCGCGCCGGCATCATCTCGATCGGCATTTGGATGATGAAGGAGATCGACCGCGTGCGCGCTGGGGGACACGGATGATCTCGCGCCGATGATCGAGATCAACGAGATCGTCCGCGAAGGACTCAAGTGAGGCGGCGATGAACATCACCCTCAGAGCCGGAGAGCGCTTCTTCATCAACGGCGCGGTCATCCGCATCGACCGCAACGCGACGGTCGAACTTTTGAACGATGTGACGTTCCTCCTGGAGAACCACGTCATGCAGGCGAAGGACGCGACCACCCTGACCCGCCAGATCTATTTCGCCGTGCAGATCATGCTGATGGACCCGGCGGCGGCGGTCAACGCAACGCCGCTCGCGCGCTCGCTGATCGAGACGGCGCTCGGCGCCTACCGGACGCCCGCATTGATCTCGGCCTTGAGAGGCGTCGCCCAGTCGCTCGCCCGGGGCCGCAATTTCGAGGCGATGAAGGCGCTGCGCGCCCTCTTTCCGCTGGAGGACCGCGAGCTCGCAGACGAGGCGGCGCAGAGCGCCGCCTGAGAAGGAGAAACGTGCATGACCGTGACCACCGCCTCCCCCGTTACCGCCGCCTCCGCCTCGCCTTCGACCGCCTCGTCGGCGGCCGCGGCGGCGACGAATTCGCTGAACTACAACGACTTCCTCACGCTGCTGATGGCGGAGATACAGAACCAGGACCCGACCCAGCCGATGGACCCGGCGCAGATGGTGTCGCAGCTCGCGACCGTCTCCCAGGTCGGCCAGGCGGTGCAGACCAACACCAATCTCGCCTCGCTCCTGACGGCCACTTCGCTGACCCAGGCCGAGAGCCTCGTCGGCAAGACGATCACCTCGGCGGACGGCTCGACCTCGGGCCAGGTGGCCTCGGTCAGCGTGACGGCTTCCGGTGCGGTGGCGACGCTGACGAACGGCGCGACCGTTTCGCTCGCCAGCGGGGCCAGCGTGCAGTGAACGAGGGCGACGCGGTCGATCTCGTCCAGTCGGCGATCTGGATGATTGTCATCGGCGCAGGTCCTGCGATCGGGGCGGCGATGGTGGTCGGCGTGGCCATCGCACTCCTGCAGGCGCTGACCCAGGTGCAGGAAATGACCCTTACCTTCGTGCCGAAGATGATCGCCATCTTCGTCGCCGGAACCCTGACGGCGAGCTTCGTCGGCGGCAAGTTCTCGGCCTTCACGCAGGCGACCTACGCCCGGATCGAGCACGGCTACCGATAGGCGACCGGTCCCGGCGGTCCTCCCCGCAGGGCACGGTTTTGCGATGGGCGAGCGTCTTGGCCCGGTTTAGCACCGGTTTAGTGGCGGCCGCTTGATTGTTCAAAGGCTTGGCCCCCCCTTAGTGTCGGCCTGAAGTGTAATATATAATTACTTAGAATGGGTATCCCCTTCACACCCGCTCGACTGCGGGCCGCGGTGGAGTGCCGCCAACGATCGATTTGTACGGCGCAGGGCAGATGGCAACTGCCTGTTGGGCCAGCCGGTGGAAGAGGAGCCCCCTTGCCTGTGAACGTCGCCGATTGAACCGGAAGGTGAATTCGTCGAGGTAGTAGTCAAGATGCGGATGCTGAATGCCGCCCTGGTGAGTTCCGACCAGCCATCGTTTGAGCAGCGAGGCCACGAGGTGGACGCGCGGCATGACTTCGTGAGCCGGATCGGGGCTATCGCTTATGACGCTGACGTGGCGCCGATAACCAGCCGCCGCCAGCCCGTTGTAGCCACGCCAGCCGTCGGTGTGGATCATCGCCCCCGGCACAACGACGTCCCGGACAAACGTTATCAGGGTGTCCGCCGATACATCTTCGATGCGCCGCAGGCGGATACGACCAATTCCGCGCCCGCTCTTTTCGGCCGCCACAGCGATGATCGCCTTGGTTTCGGCTCCCCGCCCACGTTTACCCTCTTCCGCGCCGCCGACATAGGTTTCGTCCACTTCGATCTCGCCACTGAGATTGTCTCGCCCTGGACGCACCATCGCGCGCCGCAGCTTGTGCAGCCAAGTCCAGGCGGTCTCATAGCTACCAAGCCCCAATTCCCTCTGGAGCCCGAGCGCACTGACTCCGTTCTTTTGGCTGGTGATGAACCACATCGCCAGAAACCACAGCCGCAACGGCTTGCGTGTGTCCTGGAACACCGTGCCAGCCGTCAAAGTTGTTTCCCACTCGCAGGCGCGACACCGGAACCGGTCTCGCGACATGGTCCACGGCTCACCAGCCGCGCCGCATTCCGCGCACACAAATCCATTCGGCCACCGCAAGCGCCGGACATAGTCGTGACAGGCGGCATCGGTGCGGAACCATTGGTCCATTTCGTGAAAGGTCCGGGGATAATCGGTTCCGGGAATGGGATGAACGGCGCTTTCCATCGTCGGATGGTAGCGCCGGGTATAGCGGGTGTGAAGGGGATACCCATTTTACTTAGTTATATAGGCGTGGCTCAAGGGCGATTGCCGCTCGATCAGCCAGGAATTGCCGAACTCGTGGGCGCGGTAAGATCGCGTGTCGGCTTCAGCGAGAACGCGCTCCAGCAGACCGTCGCCGGCAAACGCGCGCAGAAGCTCGAAATGGCTTTCGTCGGGCTGATGGACGCCGGTGAGGATCGCGTCGACTACGCGAAGCCGTGTTCCGCGCGCGATGCGTCCCCTCGCCAGACCCACTCCCGCGCGCACCTCTCCGTCGCCTGTCGCCGCCGCTTCGAGCGCGCGGACGACGCTCGTCCCGACTGCGATCACGCGCCCGCCTCTCGACTTCGCCTCCCGGACGGCGGCGGCGCAGGCCTCCGGAATGCGAAAGAACTCGTCGAAGGGAAGCCGAAGGTCGAGCGCCGGATCGCCGGTCGAGGAGAGGCCGGCGGCGTGCGACAGCGTCGCGAAGGGGACGCTGCGCTCGCGCCACGCAGCCAAAGTCCGCCAGTCGAGCGCGAAACCCGCCGACGGCGGCTCGAAGGCGACCGGCTCGGCGGCGAATTTCGTCCAGACATCCCAGAGCTTGAGCGGTTCGGGATGATGGGCGTACTGGATCGGCCGCCCACGGCGCGCGAGATTGTGCATGACGTCCACCGCAGCGCCAGCAAACCGGACGCGGACCAGCCGCGGGTGGCCAAGCGTGGTTTCGACATTCGCTGCGAGCGGTCCGAATTCGAGCCGGTCACCGGGCGCGAGCGGCGGAGGCGGAGGCCGGTCCTCGGTCCGCAGGCGGTGATCGCCGGCGCCGAAGGCGACCGCGACGAAGTGCGTTGGGTCGCGGAACGCCATCCACCCGGCGAGCCTGATTTCAATCTTCGCGCCACTCGGGCCGTGCACGCCGGTAAGGCTCGCCGGCAGCGTCGCCGCGTCGTTGGCGACGACGAGGTCTTTTGGCGCGAACAGCGACGCTAGCGCCGCCCGCGGCAGATGCCGGATCGCGCCGTCCGAGTCGGCGACAAGAAGTTTCGCGACCTCGCGGTCGATTGGGACGGCGGCGGTCATGGGCGCGTCGCCGCGGTAACCGGAGCGCGCGCGAGCGCGGCCAGCATGGACGCGACAATCGCTTCGGCCGCGACTCGCGGGCGCTTGAGCGTCGCCCGATCGGCGTCGAGCACAGCGAGCGCATGGAGCGGCGTGTCCATGTCGCCGGGGTCGAGCGAGAGGAATTTCACGCCCTCCGCCCTCGCCTCCTCGGCCCAGATCGCGGACATGTGGACGAGCGCCGCTTTGCTCGCGCCGTAGGCGCCCCAGCCGGGATAGGCGCTGATCGCCGCGTCGCTCGAAATGTTGATGACGACCGCGCCGCGCCCCTCGCGGGCGGATGCGGAAAGCGCGCCGAACAAGGCCTTGGTCAGGCGGAAGGGCCCGAGCAGGTTGACGTCGAGCGCTTGTTGAAATTCCTCGCATCCGGTGTCGGCGAGCAGCGCGAGCGGGGTCGGGCCGAGGCTCGAAGCGTTGTTGATCAGCGCGTCGAGGCCGCCGAGACTCCAGGTGATCTCGAGCGCGATCGGATGGATATCCTCCTTGCGCCCGACGTCGCCGACAATGCCGCAGGCGCCGGTCGCACGAGCGATTTTTTCGACCGCCGCCGCCGACCGCGCGACGAAGGCGACGCGAGCGCCGCGCGCGGCGAGATGGTTCACCAGCGCCAGCCCGAGGCCCGAGGTTCCTCCGGTGACGGCGACGCGAAGCCCTCTGAGGTCGGTGTCGCTTGGCATGGGTCCTTACTCCTGTGTCCTGCTTTGGTCTTGCGCCCGCTCGCCCTGCTTGCGGGGACAAGTCCGGAGTGAGGGGCGACGCGGACTGGCCCCGCCCCTCATCCGGCGGGCTGTCGCCCGCCACCTTCTCCCCACATGCGGAGCGAAGGGAGCACTCCGCCTCCCGATGTCGAGAGCTCTACAAGTTCAAGTAAACTTGAAGTCAAGCGCGGATTGTGCTCTCCTTGTCGGCATGGAATCCGAGCTGTCCATTCAGGCGGTGTCGCGCCGCAGCGGCGTCGCCTCGTCCGCGCTCAGGTACTATGAAGAGCGGGGCCTCATCGCCTCGCGGCGCGCCCGCAGCGGACACCGCCGCTATCCGCGTGCGGTTTTGCGCAGGATCGCCTTCATCGTCTTCGCCCAGCGGATCGGGCTTTCGCTCGAAGAGGTCGGCGCCGAGCTCATGAAACTTCCCGCCGACCACACGCCGACCCGCCAGGACTGGGCGCGCGTTTCCGGCGCCTGGACGAAGCGGATCGACAAAAAGATCGCCGAGCTTCAGCGTTTGCGCGCCGGCCTCACCCAATGCATCGGCTGCGGCTGCCTGTCGATCGACAAATGCCAATACGCCAATCCCGCCGACCGCGCCGGCCGCCGCGGCCCCGGGCCGCGCTATTGGCTCGGGTGAGCGCTGCCGAGCACGGACGACTCGCCCACCGCGCGCTTTCCCTTCGACCCTCGCGCAAGCTTCGCCCTTCACGCTCCGGCCCGCGCCGCATGAACCGCGGCGCTTCGCGGAGCGATGCGCCTCATGTCCGCCACGGCGGTCCCCTTACCCCCGGCCCCTCTCCCGATGGGCCCCGATGGGAGAGGGGAGCGGCCGCGCCGCACCCGCAAGCCGCGGCGGCAAGGACATCGCCTTCGCCATCGGCATCGTCCTCATCCTCTCCCTGTTCTTCCTGCCCGTGCCGGCGATGATGATCGACTTCGGCCTGGCGCTGTCGATCGCCCTCTCGGTGCTGATCCTGATGGTGGCGCTATGGATCCAGAAGCCGCTCGAATTCTCCGCCTTCCCGACGGTGCTGCTGGTCGCGACGATCCTGAGACTTGCGCTCAACATCTCGACCACCCGCCTCATCCTGTCGCACGGCGAGCAGGGGCCGACCGCGGCCGGCTACATCATCGGCGGCTTCGCGCATCTGGTGATGGGCGGCGACTTCCTCACCGGCATCATCGTCTTTCTCATCCTGGTGACGATCAATTTTCTCGTCATCACCAAGGGCGCGACCCGCATCGCCGAGGTCGGCGCGCGCTTCACCCTCGACGCCATTCCCGGCAAGCAGATGGCGATCGACGCCGATCTCTCGGCCGGCCTGATCGACGAGAAGATCGCCCAGTTGCGCCGGCGCGAGCTCGAGGAGGAAAGCGCCTTCTTCGGCTCGATGGACGGCGCGTCCAAATTCGAGCGCGGCGACGCGATCGCCGGCATCATCATCCTCGCGGTCAACATCTTCGGCGGCATCGTCATCGGCGTCACCCGCCACGCTTTGCCGCTCGCTTCCGCCGCCGACACATTCACCAAGCTCTCGGTCGGCGACGGCCTCGTCACGCAGATCCCAGCGCTGATCATCTCGCTCGCCGCCGGCCTGCTCGTCGCCAAGGGCGGCACGCGCGGCTCGGCCGACAAGGCGGTCATCGACCAGCTCTCCGGCTACCCGAACGCGCTGTTCGTCGCGGCGGCGCTGATGGCCGTGCTCGGCCTGGTGCCTGGCCTGCCGTTCCTGCCCTTCGCGCTGCTTGGCGGCCTGATGGCCTTCGTCGGCATCGCCATCCCCCGCCGCATCGCCAGAGACCGGGCCGAGGAGACCGCGCAGCAGGCGGCGAAGGACGCCCTGGCCAAGGCGGAAACGCGCGCCTCGATCAGGGAGCAGTTGAAGTCGTTCGAGATTGAGCTTGTGCTCAGCAAGGAGCTGAACGCCGCCCGCATTTCGTCGCGCGACGAGATCGCCTCGCGCATCGCAAAAATGCGACGCAAGTTCGCCCGCCGCTACGGCTTCGTCGTTCCAGAAATCCACCTGACCGACGATATCAAAGCCCGGGCGAAGACCTACGAGATCCGGATTCACGGCGCGCCCGTGGCGACGCACGAGCTCCGGGTCAGGGACTGGCTCGTCATCTATGGCGACGGCCCGAGGCCGAACCTGCCCGGCGACGAGGTGCGCGAGCCCGCCTTCGGCATCCGCGCCCTCGCCATCCCGGAGGCCTTCGTCAAGGACGCGAGACGCGAAGGCTTCAAGCCGGTCGATCCGGTGTCGGCGCTGCTGACCCATGTGAGCGAGGTGATCCACAACAACCTCGCCCAGCTCCTGTCGTACAAGGACATGCGCGCGGCTGCTCGACCGGCTCGAGCCGGAATACAAGCGCCTACTCGACGACATGTGCCCGTCGCAGATCTCGCAGTCGGGCCTGCTGGCGACGCTGAAGCTGCTGCTCGCCGAGCGCGTCTCGATCCGCAACCTCAACCTCATCCTCGAGGCGGTCGCCGAGATCGCGCCGCATGTCCGCCGCCCAGAGGGCATCGCCGAGCATGTCCGCATCCGTCTCTGCCAGCAGATCTGCGGCGACCTGGTCGACGACGGCGCGCTCGCCGTGCTGCGACTCGGCGCCCGCTGGGATCTCGTCTTCCACCAGGCGCTCAAGCGCGACGCCAAGGGCGAGGTGATCGAATTCGACATCGACCCGCGGCTGATGGAGCAGTTCGCCGCCGAGGCGTCGACCGCCATCCGCAAACGCATGGACGAGCACCGCCTGTTCGCCATCGTCTCCACCGCCGAGACGCGCCCTTACGTGCGAATGATCATCGAGCGTATGTTTCCGACCCTGCCCATCATGTCGCAACTCGAGATCGCCCGAGGCTTCGAGGTCAAGTCGCTGGGGACGATCTCGTGACCGCGGCCGAGGCGCTCGCGACGGCGCCTCAGGCGTTCGCGCCGAAGGCTTCGCTCGGCGCCTTTCTCCTGTTCTGCCGGATCGGCGGCTGCCTGATGCTCGCGCCCGGATTCTCCAGTAGCCAGATTCCTGCGCAGATCCGCCTGTTCGTGGCGCTCGCGGTGACCCTGGCGCTGACGCCGCTGCTGCTTGACAAAATTCCGGGCGCGGCGCTCGGCGGCGATCCGATCCTCACCCTCAAGCTGATCGCCGTCGAATTGCTTGTGGGCGGGATGATCGGCTTCCTCGCCCGCATCTTCTTCTTCGCCCTCGAAACGCTGGCTTCCGCCGCGGCGCAGATGCTCGGCTTCTACAATCCGTTCGGCATCCCGATCGAAGCGGGCGAGACGCTCGCGCCGCTCGCGACGCTGATTTCGCTCGCTGCGCTGACGCTCATGTTCGTCGCCGACCTGCACTGGGAGCTTCTGCGCGGCCTGGTTGCGTCATACGACGTCGTGCCGGTCGGGGCCGACTTCAACGCCCGCCTCGCGCTGCGGCAAGTCGCCGACGCGCTGGGCGAGTCGTTCCGCCTCACGCTGAGGATCTCTTCGCCCTATGTGATCTACGCGCTGATCGTCAATCTGGCGCTGGCGCTGATCAACCGGCTTGCCCCGCAGGTCCAGGTGATCTTCGTCGCTGCCCCGTTCGTCGCGGCGGGCGGCCTGGCGCTTCTCTATTTCACCGTGAAGCCGGCGATCGAGGCGTTCCTCATCGGCTTTTCTGCATGGCTTTCGACCGGTTAGCCCGGACTCTGCATCAGGAGCGGCAATGAAGAAGCGTGTCGAGGCGCTGACCCGCATGGGCAGGCTGCAGGCCAGGATGCACGACCTCGGTCAATGGCGGCTTTCCGCGCTCGAGAGGGAGCACGCGGATCTCAGCGAGGATTTGCGGTCGCTGTTCACGGCGCTCGAATCCGCCGACCTCGCCTATGACGGGCAGGCGGCATTGAGCGCGCGCCGCGCCACGACGCTTCTGAAGCGGATCGATCTCCTCAAGACCGAATCGGAGCGTGTCCGTCGCAAGGCCGAGACGCACGGGCTCCGCGCCAAGCTCGCCGAAGATGCCGCCGAGGCCGCCAAGAAAGCCTATCGCGAGCACAAGGAGCGCCACGAGCTCGCCGAGCTGATCGAGCGCGCCCTCGCCCGCCGCGGCGCAAGCCAGGGGTAAGGCGGCGGGGAGAGGCTTGCGCTGCCCTCTTCGGCGACACCTCCTTCCGCAAGCGGGATAAGGGATCCGCCCCCTCTCCCGCTTGCGGAAGAGGGCCGGGGTGAGGGCGACGCCTCGATGGGCTTAAATCATGTCCTTCAACCCGCATTCCGATATCGTCCTCGACGTCCTCAACGCCGCCGACCCGGCCCGGGCGCGGCTCGCCGCCGAACGGCTCGAAGCGCTCGGCGCCGGCGCGAGCCCGCCCGCGGGAAACTTCGCCGCAGACCTCGACCGGGCGACCGCCGCTTCTTCCGCCGCCCCCGCTCCGCCCACCGGCCTCGCCGACGCGCGCTCGGCGCTCGCCGGCGCTGCGCCAAGCGCCGCCTCGGGCGTCAGGATTGAATTCGAGACGATGCTGATCAATTCCTTCGTCGGCCAAATGCTGCCGAAAGATGCCGGCAGCGTGTTCGGCGAGGGAACGGCGGGCGACATGTGGCGCTCGATGCTGTCCGAGCAGATCGCGCGCCAGATCGCCAAATCCGGCGAGCTCGGCCTCAGCCGGCGCCTGTTCGCGACGCACGAAATCGCTTTGCGTGACCCGTCATTGCACGCCGGCCAGGCGGCGACCGCCGCCGAGACGAGCGCCAACCTCCTCTCGGCCTCGAGCGCCGCGGATATCGTGAACGGCGCGGTTCTCTTCGCGGGACGCAAAGGCGCATGAGCATGACGAACCGCAGGTCCGACGCCGCCGCTTCCGCGCTCGCGATGGCGCTGCCGGTCGTGGAGCGCCTGCGCCAGACGGCGGCGGCGGAGAACGCAGACATCGCAGAGTGCCGGCGGGTCCCCTACGAGGCCTACAGCCTGCGCAAGAACCAGGGGCTTCTCGAACTGAACCGCCTCCTGCCGGCCCTCGGGCGGGCGGGCGCCAGCGGGCGGCTGCGCGAGGCGCTCGCCGAGCTCAACGCCACCCTCGAGATCAACCGCCGCGCGCTCGGCGTCCAGCTCAAGGCGTCCGCCGCCGTCGCCGAGATCATCGCCCGCGCCATCCGCGAGGGCCAGTCGGACGGCACCTACGACGCGCGCGCCTGGAGAGATTCGGACGAATGATGCGCGTCCTCCTCCTCGGGCTTCTGGCGTCGGCGGCGACCGTCGGCGGCGAGATGGGCACGCGCCAGGCTATCGTTCTCTACGGGAAAATGGCGAAAGGCGGCGCGACGCACGCCACAGAGTCGCGCAAGACCCACGAGATCAACGTGCCGCGCATCAAAGACGGCGCGATCAAAGGCTACGCCGTCATGCTGCTCAGCTACACGCTCGATCTCGACGCCTTGAAGAAGGCGGCGATGGCGCCCGATTCGATCCTGGTCGACGAGGCCTTCCGCTACGTCTACAACGACAACACGATCGACTTCGACCATCTCGACCGTTTCGACCTCGCCAAGATGAGCAAGGCGCTGATCCGCTCGGTCAACGCTCGCGTGAAGGGCGACGTGCTGGTCGACGTCGGCGTCGAGGAATTCACCTACGCGCCGGTCAGCGAAACCCGGCAGCGCCATTAGGCGACGCCCCGCCTTGCCCGCCGCCTTCACGCCGCGGGCGCTCTCTGGCGTCACATAGCTCCCCGAGCGTGAGACCGCCATTCTAATGTTGCGCCGCAACATAAATCTTGTGCAGTGCGGCAAAGTGCGCTATACGACTTTCGGCTAATCGCAGGGGCCTCACTTGAGAGCCCGCAAATCGCAGGAGGCCCTATGCGGCATTTCGAATTGTCTAAAAGTGATGCGATCGTCGGCGCGAAGCCCAAAGCATCGACAACTGTGTTATCGTCCGATCAGGAGGCCTTCGGCGCATCGTCACCACCCATTGGCATGACCAAATCTTCGCCGCATCATATTGTGATTGTCGGAGGGGGCGCCGGCGGCCTCGAACTGGCCACCAAGCTCGGCGATCGTTTCGGCAAGTCCGGCCGGGCGCAAATCACGTTGATCGACAGCAGCCGGACGCATATCTGGAAGCCTCTGCTGCATTCGATCGCCGCGGGCAGCCTGCGGCGATCGGAGCACGAACTGAACTACATGGCGCAGGCGCATTGGCGCAGCTTCCGCTACCGCAACGGCGAAATGATCGGCCTCGACCGCGCCAACAAGACCATCACGCTGGCGGCGCTGAGCGACGAGGACGGGCGCGAAATCAGTCCCCAGTCGAAGCTCTCCTACGACACGCTGGTCGTCGCGGTCGGCAGCGTCACCAATGACTTCGGCACTCCCGGCGCCAAGCAATTCTCCGTGCCGCTGGAAACGCCGGAACAGGCGAGCCGCTTCAATCGCCGCCTGGTCAACGCATGCCTGCGCGCGCAAACTCAAGGCGAGCCGATCCGCGCCGGGCAGCTGCATGTGGCGATCATCGGCGCGGGCGCCACCGGCACCGAGCTCGCCGCCGAGCTGCATCATACCGCGCGCGAGGTCATCGCCTACGGCCTCGACAAGATCGATCCCGAGCGCGACCTGCGGATCATCCTCATCGAAGCGGGGGAGCGCATCCTCCCGGCCCTGCCCGAGCGCATTTCGGATTCGACCAGGGATTTGCTGGTCAAGCTTGGCGTCAAGGTCCGCACCGGGGCCCGCGTCGCCGAAGTCATGCCCGACGGGGTGAAGCTCATCGACGGGGAAATCATTGCCTCCGAACTGGTCGTCTGGTGCGCCGGCGTCCAGGCGCCGGCCTTTCTCGATAATATCGACGGGCTGGAGACCAATCGAATCAACCAGCTGGTGGTGCGCCCGACCCTCCAGACGACGCGCGACGACAACATCTTCGCCATCGGCGATTGCGCCTCCTGCGCGCAGCCGGGCTCTCCGCAGCCGATCCCGCCGCGCGCCCAAGCCGCGCATCAAATGGCTGACTTCATGGTCAAGCAACTGAACGACCTGCTGGCGGGTCGCCCTTTGCGGACATTCGTCTATCGCGACTTCGGCTCTCTGGTCTCGCTCGGCAAATTCAGCACGGTCGGCAGCCTGATGGGCTTTCTGGTCGGCCGCAGCTTTTTCATCGAAGGCTACTTTGCCCGCCTGATGTATCGCTCTCTCTATAAGATGCATGAGGCCACGCTGTACGGCAACGGCCGAGCCTTGCTGGGCCTGTTCGGGCAAGGCTCCCGTCCCGCGCCGACGGTGAAACTCCATTGACGTTTGCGCGGTGCTCCCTGCCGCCCTCGCCCTGAGGCGCCGCGAAGCGGTCTCGTAGCTTCGTCCTGAGTTGGCCGCCAGCGGCGCCGACCCGCTGCGCGCGAAAGTTCCGATCCCCTCTCTGACGGGAAATTTCGTGTAAGGCTCATCGATGAGCGGCTTTCGACGAAACAGAAGCCGTCTGTCTTCAACCAAGCGCCACGATTAGGCAACCAAGCCCAGTCGAGCTGCGATTGCGTGCAACGGAGCCCCGAAAAGCGCTTCCAAACATTTCCTTTTCCTTCCTCTTGCGACGCCGATTCCTGACTTATCAGGGCTTTACAGGGCGGGAGGAGCAAAAAAAATTCCTCCCGACTTTCCGTCCGGCCAAAATCGGCAATTTTTCGAGAATTCCGATGACAAGCATCGACCTTGCCGCCTCGAGAAACCTGAGCCGCCGACGCTGACGTCGTCCATCCCTGTCACCATGCCGGGCTCGCATCTGCGGCCCATCCGGCTAGAACGTACCATCTCGCCATGACGGGGCGGGACGCCGACGACCTTCCATTTTTCAGGGCTGCTAACCAGCATCTCGACATCGGCATTCCTTCGATAAGCAAGGCGGACGAGGGGGCCATTTCCGCGCAAGGTCAGGGCGCGTCCGAGGAGAGCGGACAAGGACATTCTCCGTTGCGGCTCGTAAGAACGTATAAAGAACACATCTCGGAAGCTCTTGTCAAGAGATTGTTCTTCGCGGTCCAGGGCAATCGGGTGAAGAAGTTCGTGACAACGCGGTGAGAAGCTGAATTTGTCGAAATCCTCTGATTCGCTTTGTGGGGGATTTTATGGACGACATTGCTGAGAATTTCGCGGCTGTGGCCGAAACGACGATTTTCCTTCAATACTTTCCACGATCTCGACGTTCGACGGGCCCGGTGCGTCCTGGGCCACTCGAAGGAAATGCGCCACTGCATGTTGACGCGGATGCTGTACTGCCCTGCCCGGTCGCCTTTCAGGGCTTCGAGGCGGTTGCTGAGCAGGCCCCGCAAATCCTCAAGACCCGTCGCGGCGTCGAGAATTTCCAGACGCTTGTAGGCTTGTCGGTCGAACCCCTGAAACTCCAGGACGAACTCGCCGCGCGAAATCGGTTCGCTTGTCGCGGTAGCTCAAAATCACGCTATGAACATAGGTTGTTTGACGCTTTACGTCAAGCATAAATCAATGCGAAAACGGCGATGGACCGGCGGACCGGCCAGCTAAGCTACTGAGTCAATTGGCGCTCCCAAGGGGACTCGAACCCCTGTTTTCGCCGTGAGAGAGTGACAAAGCGAACGCATGCGGTCATAGGCGAACGCAAACACCGTTTGAAATGACTTGCATTTATGCGTGACGGTCCTTGACCGTCCCTGACTGCTTGTCTACGTATGTTGGGCAAAAGTTGGGTACCGCCCAAATAGGGAGAGACGTAGAATGTCTCGCACTGTTCGAGACTCCAATCTCGAAACCCGCGCTGCGCGCCTACGCCTCACGCCGCGTCGCAAGCCATATTGGCGCACTTTGGAAAGCGGGCTGCACCTCGGCTATCGCCGCACGAAAAGCGGTGGCGGGAGTTGGACGGCGCGCCGATTATCGGCGAACGCAGATATAGCGAAGTCGGGACTTGGGGTTGCCGACGATCTGCAAGACGCGGACGGCGTGACTGTCTTGGACTTCCGGCAAGCTCAGGAAAGGGCGCGCGCGTTCGTGGAAGGCGGCTGGGCGTGCTGAACGCGGCATCGCGCCGGAAACCGACCCTTATACGGTCATCGACGCCTTGCGTGATTATTTCGAGGCGAGAGAGCGCCGCGGTTCAAGGGCGCTCGCGCCGATCGCATCGCCGCCGAAGCTCGCATCGTTCCCCCTCTTGGAGCGATGGAAGTAGGCAAGATCACAACGAAGCGAATTCGAGACTGGCATACGAATCTCGCCGCGGCGTCCAAGCTCGTTCGCACCAAGGCGACCGCGGATCATCGCGCGACAAAGGCGCTAGATGCTGGCGATCCCGATGCAGTGCGCGCGCGTCGATCGACGGCCAACCGTGTTTTGACGATCCTTAAGGCGGCGCTGAACCATGCTTTTCACGAAGGGCGGATCGGATCCGACGAAGCTTGGCGAAAAGTCAGGCCATTCCGCGAAGTCGACGTGCCCGTAGTGCGCTTTCTCACTGCGGCCGAAACGTTGCGTCTTGCAAACGTCTCTGAGCCTCCGTTTCGCGACCTTTTGCGTGGCGCGTTGCTGACAGGATGCCGCTACGGCGAATTGACGCGAATGAGGGTCGGCGACTTCAACACCGAAGCTGGAATCGTTACGGTTCGCACTTCGAAAGCGGGCAAGCCCCGCCGTGTAGTGTTGTCGGAGGAGGGTCAGCGGCTATTTCGCACGCTGACAGCCGGCCGCGCAATGAATGAACTGATATTTCGAAGGACGGACGGGAGCGCTTGGCGAGCGTCGGAGCAACAGCGCCCCCTAGAGGAAGCTTGCCGCCGGGCGCAAATCGAACCCGCTGCGACGTTCCATGTTCTGCGCCATACCTACGCGAGCTTGCTCGCCATGAAGGGCGTCCCAATGGGCGTCATCGCCGCGCAGCTTGGACATTCCGACACTCGGATGACCGAAAAGCATTACGCGCATCTGGCGCCGTCGTACATTGCCGATACGATCCGCGCGGCGTTGCCGGACTCCGGAATTGTCGAGGCGTCCAGCGTCGTCACGCTAGCCGGAGCACGCACAGCGAGGACGGGGAAGCAGTGAAGCCCACCGGCGGGCCTCCGTTCGAACCTTCACTTTGGGCGATGGGCGAGAACGTCCGTGCCGCCCAGCTGCGGCTGAAGCGCGAGTTTGAAGAGGCGTCGGCGTTTTATCGCTTTGAGCCGAGTGAGACGAACCTCGTGCGCATATCGACCCCTCCGCAGGCGGTCATGGATTTCACGCTAGGGCAGCGGTTTCGCGCCGGACCGTCAAGAAACCCCAGGAACAAAGCATCAAAGAGCGAAGGAGCAACCCAACGGAGCATTCCCGCTCCTGCCGGCTTGGACGCGTCTTGGGAAAAGGACGCAGCCGCAGCCATTTTCGCGTTTCAACCGGAGCGCGATCCCGAAACGCGATGGGAACAACTTTCCAAATCGGACAGGCGAAAAGCTCGAGATTTCTTGGAGTGGTTCTCCGCTCGGGACCGCATCCGCCGAAAAGGGGCGTCAATCAAGTCGGACGTCCCCCTCCTGCTCTACCTAATTTTCGTCATCGAAGAAATCATCCGAACAAGGTCTCCCGGCTCCAAGTTTCCGAGATCAAGACCCTCCGACTCGCAAAGTTCGAAGCGACCACCGGGCGGCCCCGCGTTCAGACTGCTTTCTGCGGCCTATGCGCATGCATTGTGCGAGCTTCACGTCCCGCCGTCCTTGGGCGCCGAAACGATCGTGGCTGTCATCGGCGTCGCACGCCGGGACCGATTCCGACAGAGAATCATGACGGGATTTCCGTTGAAAAACCAGTTCCACTGGGGCGGGTCGGTTCGTGCCGACGCGACGATTGAGAAGGCTGCGTATACGAACCCCGCCGAAGTTGTCAGGGAACATCCCGGCGGCTGCGCCTTGCTATACGCGGATGCCGTTCAACCGCGGCGGAAATTGGCGCGGACGAAGCAAAGGGCCGCGAACAAGAAGAACGCATAAATTACCGTTTCGATTCTCACGGTGTCCGGACTTACCAGCCTCCACCAACAGACACACGGAGGTTTGTGATGACAGACAGCAGCACGCGGCCGGCTAAATTCGCCTACGGACTAGACGAAGTTTCGGAACTGGTCGGTTTGGGACGAAGCACTCTCTACCTGGAGGTTCGAGCGGGACGGCTGAAGCTGGCGAAGGTCGGAAAACGATCAATTGTTCTCGCCGAAGACCTGGCGGAGTTCCTAGCTGGATTGAGGGCCGGAAAATCGGCCGGACGATCAATCGCCGTTCCGAACAGGGACGCCCGTAAGCGCGACCAACTATCGGCGCCTTCGACGTCCGCAGCCCTCGCCAGATAAACTGGGCCGTCCTGCGAAGGACGGCACCTGAACCGCTCGATTGTTTTGGATTTCCTAGCACCAAATCCGTAGCACAATCCCGCGCCGACGCCAACTTCGCGGACGGCCTCCAGACATGGAGGTCACGATGTTTAGCAGCGCAGTGCTCCGCAAGGTCGAAGAACTCACGCCGGCCGTTGACCGAGCCCTCGACTCCGATCGCCGGTTTTTTGTCAGACACACGAGCCGTTCGTACAGGCTCCGGCCAGCCTTTCCGCCCGAGGTCGAGGTCCTAGCGGTTCTCAACGAACCGAAACAATTCGATCTGCCGCCTAATTGGATTTGGTTCGTTGCTGTGCGCCAGGTCTTGCCTGGGGTCCGTGTGCGAGCCTTCGGGGCGATGGCCCCGCGCGGTGGCGACGACCCGCCCGAGGCCGCCTGCCGAGCCTTCTATGAGGCTTGGACGGCGGCCCCCTCGATGCGGGCTTTTGAGGCCCGATTTGCGGCCCTCGCATTCCGCGAGTATGGCCCATGAGCCCTCCGGCCTTCGATCGCGCGCTAGTCCGGGCGCACGTCGAGATGTTGCATACGCTCGCCGCCGGCCTCGAAGGCGAGCTTGTGGTCTGTGTCTATGGTGAGGACCCGACTCGCATCAATCCCAAGACAGGAAAGAAGGGGCTGCCTATCCATCCCGGTGTATCGCGGTTCCGCATTGGGGACATTGAGGCCAACGTCGACGCGATCATGAGATACGATGGCGTCGAGCACACGAACGTCTACATGCCGCTTCATGTCGTGCGCCGCGGCCTTGTGGGAAACGCGCGCGGAAAGAAAGGCGACATTGTCGCCGTGCTTGGCCTCGTTGCCGACCGCGACTTTGACACAGGCAAGGCGGGCGAGTTCCCGTTCGAGCCGTCATTCGAGATGGAGACCAGTCCCGGCAACTTGCAGCCCGCAATCATCTTCGATCGAGCCGTCAACCCTAAAGAAGCCGAGCCGGTGGCGAAGGCCTTGCAGCGCGCGACAGGCACCGATTCCGGCACCGGCGACGTCGCCCATGTCTGGCGGGTCCCGGGAACCCTCAACTGGCCGAACGCGAAAAAGCTGGAGCGCGGGCGGTCATCCGATCCGGCGCCAGTCCGCATAACCAAGCCGTGGCGCGGCGCCAGATACTCGATCGACGCAGTGCGATCGATCCTGGGGCGCAGGATGACAGAAGAGGATGTCGGCGCCTCCGAGCCCTCAAGCGAGGACGGGGGCGACGACGAAGACGATGACGTTGATTCTATCCTCGCCAGACTGCCGCCGAAAACTCGAGACGATATTTGTAGGGCCGCGACAGACGGTGAAGATCGATCACGACGCTGCATGGGCGCCGTCCTATCGATGATTCAGGCTCGCCTCACCAATGATCAAATTCGGATTGTGACCGAGGCCTTCCCGGACGGTTCGTTCGGTCGTTACCACGTTGAGGGCAAGGACCTCGACGCAGACATCAAGCGCATTCGCGGGAAGTCGGCGGCGTGGCGCTCACCCGAATCAAACTTCGGCCATATAGCTCGCCCGAACGACCTGCGGCCCACGATTGCCATTGTCGCTAACGACATCGAACGAATTGTCGACGAGGCAGAGAGCGCCCTCATCAACGCTGACCGCGGCCTCTACCAACACGCCAATCGCATTGTTTCTGTCGGGCTCGATCACGCGGTCAGTGCTGACGGAAAACGGATTCGCCGCCAGAGCGTATTCGAGCGGGGCGAGCACGCGCTCTTGGAAGACCTCTCAAGCGCCGCCCACTTCGAGAAAATCGACGCGCGAGCAAAGCGTCCCGTGACTTGCGATCCGCCGCTTGCGATCGTCCGGACATTGCAGCAGCGCATAGGCAGATTCCGATTTCCGGTGCTCCGCGGGGTCATCAATGCGCCGACCCTGCGCGCTGACGGCTCAATCCTCGATCGTCCTGGTTACGATATTAAATCAGGCCTGTTGTTCGATCCGCTCGGCGCCGACTTTCCATCGATTCCCGATCGCCCCTCACGCGCTGAAGCGGAAAACGCATTGGCCATCCTCAACGACTTGATAAGGGACTTCCCTTTCGTCAGCGACACAGACCGGGCGGTTGCGCTCTCGGCGATATTGACAGCATGCGCGCGGCGCTCGCTGCCGACAGCGCCGTTGCACGGATTCTCCTCCCCGGTCGCAGGAACAGGAAAGTCAAAGCTTGTTGACATCCCGTGTGTCATCGCGACAGGCCGCGAGGCCGGCGTCGTCGCGCAAGGGCGGACTGAAGAGGAACTTGAGAAGCGGCTCGGAGCCCTGCTTCTCGCCGGCGAAAGCGTCATCGCTATTGACAATTGCGAGAACCCGCTAGGCGGGGAATTTCTTTGCACGCTATTGACACAGGAGCACGTGAGAACTCGGGTGCTCGGAAAATCTGAAGCGCCCGAACTTCCATCGAACGCTTTCGTCACCGCGACCGGGAACAACCTGACATTCGAACGCGACCTGACTCGCCGGGCGGTTCTTTGCCAGCTCGATGCGAAAGTCGAGCGGCCCGAGTTGAGACCGTTCGAATGCGATCCGGTCGCAGAGGCGAAGGCGAAGCGTCCCGCGCTCGTTGCAGCAGCGTTGACAATCCCGCGCGCCTATAACGTCGCCGGAAAGCCCGCTCTTGGGCTCACGCCGCTCGGGTCCTTTGATGCGTGGAGCTCACGGGTCCGCGGCGCACTCGTCTGGCTGGGCGAGCACGATCCGGTTGACAGCATGGAGAGCATTCGCGCGCGCGACCCGGAAAAGGAAATGCGGCGGGCCGTATTGACAGCATGGCGCGCTATAGTTGGCGACGACCTAATGACCACTGCGGAGCTTATCGATCGCGCCAAGGCCTCCAGAGGTTTCTCAGGAGTTCCGCCTTTTTAAATCCTCGCAGGACAAGGATCGCGTGAACGGCGCTCTTTTTGATGCTTTTCTCGTGATCGCCGGCCAGGGCGGCGAAGTCAGTTCGAAGCGTCTGGGCCGATGGCTGGCCCGCAACAAGGATTGCATTGCGGACGGGCTTCGAATTGTCCAGGTGGGAGAGCGCCAAGGCTCCGCCCTCTGGCGCGTCGAGGACGTTCACAGGGCCAGGCCTCCGGGGGAGGCGGCGTGGCTTTGGTGACTTTCGTGACTTTGTTTTCATCCTTACGCAGGAAATGTCAAAAAATGACAATTTATAGAAAGGGGCCAAAACGAACCCACGAAAGTCACCAAAGTCACGCGTCACGTCGTCAGGGTGGAGTTTATTGACTCCCCGCTGGTCGGCGACGGCGGGGCGTCCCGTCGGCTTCTCGTGTGCGTGAGTGAAGAAAGCCTCAACGCAATCCAGATGGCTTTGAGCCCTTGACGTTCATCGTCTGCCTGCGCCCGCGCTCGGTCGCTTCATCTTCGTCGTCATCAGGGAACGGCTCGTTCGATAGCGAGGAAGCTCGCGCCGCGTCCATGGACCGTTGCGCGAGATCGCCAAGAGATGCAATCTGACTTCGGAGCTAACGAGCCTAACCGAATGGCGGACGAGGAGAAAATTGGCAAGCCGTGGCAAGATGATGAGCTAGACGCCATCATTGCGGACTACTTCTCGATGCTGGACGCGGAATTATTGGCGCGACCTTATGTGAAAGCGCAACACAGCGCCGAACTCATGGAGCGGATCGGTCGAACTCATAGGTCCGTCGAATTCAAGCACCAAAATATTTCAGCCGTACTCGATGAACTGGGATTGCCTTGGATCCCTGGATACAAACCCAAGCGGAACTACCAAGCCGCGATTTTCGGCGCCATTGATCGGTATCTTACCGCCCACTCGGAGTTTTTGACGCGGTCCCCGACACCGACAATCCCAGCTCCGGATGACGAGCCCCCATTTGTCGAACCGCCCACGTTAGTCGCCGACCAGCCCCGTCCTCGGCAGCTCGAACAGCTCCTGCGCAAATTCGATCCCGTGGAGCGCGACAGCCGCAATCGGGCGCTCGGAAGAGCCGGCGAGTCCTTCGTCCTCGAAGTGGAGCGACGGCAACTCGCCAAGCTACAGCGATCCGACCTTGCTTGTAAGGTTCGCTAGATTGCGGTTGAGGACGGCGATCGCGCGGGATACGATATATTATCCTTCGACCCCGCCGGCCGTGAGCGCCTGATCGAAGTGAAAACGACCAACGGCGGCGGCGCCACGCCGTTCTTTCTGTCTCGCAATGAGTACGAAACAGCGGCGGAACACGCGGATTCCTGGCGACTGTACCGCGTACATCTCTTCGCACAGACCCCCCGCATTTTCACGATTTCGCCGCCCTTGTTGGCCTCGGTTCATCTCCGGACCGAGACTTGGCGCGCCTCGTTTTCTTGAAGACTCTTGACCGAGAGCGATCAAGCCCCTGCCCGACCTGTGAGGCCGGGCCGACACCCGCCCCACTCCTTGAAAAAGTGAAGAAATATTGCTGGCCTAACGCAGGGCCGGGGAGAGTTACAACGACGCAATTCTGAGGATCGTACAACACCACAAGGTGGGCTAAGCCTCGAATCCACGCCCAAGCGCGGTAGCGCCGATCTCCGCCGGCCGCTTCATGACGAAGAAACCGGCTCGCTCAAGATGCTCCACAAGGCGTGACGATCTCGGCCATGATTTTCATCCGCGTTGTGGACGCGGTTGCGACCCTGATAGCGCAGCGCGAAGGCGAACGCTGAGACCAAGTCGGACGGGTCGGCCCTCCGGCGGGAAGACGCATTCGCCGATCAGGCCGTCGGAAGAACGCTCGATTCGCACGCAAAAAAAGATGCGACCTGGCGCGTCGCATCCGTGTGAAACCAGGACCGCGAGTAGGGCGATACGGAGTTCGAGTGGCGAGCACGGAAAACGCCGGACGATCGCCGCCGGATCAGTTGGCGGCACGCATCTCGTAGCCGATGATAAGCATAGCTATCAATTGTAAAATAAAAAATGTCAAAGCGGAAGCGCAAATCCACCAGCGGAGAAAATCATATCGCGTCTTTCTCGCGATTAGGGGCGGTATCAACCCAAGAGAAGCCGACCCGATTAAGCTCACAAGATTTGGATGCAACACTTTACACCTCGTTCCGATGACACTCCTCGACGGGACCGCTGGCTTTTCCGCAACGCCTGAGCGAAGAATATCGCTTGGAGGAACGCAACTCTACTGCCTGCCGCCCGACCTGAAACGGCAGGAGACCATGACCGCATTCGAGCAGTTCCTACAGGACAATCCCGAGATGGTCGAGAAGCCCTACGGAGACGCCACGGCGGCGACACTTACCCGGGCGTTCCCCTGCCAGGCCCAGTGGAGCCCTGCCCGCCTTCACTTGGGCTGATCTTCGACAGTTGGAGCATAAGATCGAGTTCGGTGCCGGTTCTCCGACGGCGTGGCAGGCTCGGAAGCCTTTTGACTCGAAGGCGTTGCGGGCTCGAACTCTCTGATGCGGCCGACGTTTTCCGCGCCGGATGACATCGAGAATTGGGTAGCCAAGAACCGGTTTCCTCCTTAGTTCGCCACCGGCCGCGCGCGACCGACCCGCCATGCATGAAAATGCCGGATTCCTTGGGGTCCCTCGGCCCAGGCGAATTCCTATTTTCTCTCTAAGAGGCTTTCGAACGCCGGCCCCACATCGCGCAGGACCCTCACACAAGGGGCCGGCGTCCGAAACTCTTCACCGATTTGGCCGGTTCGCCGCGCCGTAAGCGACGGCCGCTATTCGACGTCTATTGCGTGGGCCTCGCACAGCTAAAATCTCCGCCCCCTTACGGAAAAACCTCTTCATGTTATAAAATCCAAAAGTGTGTCATGATGTCCCCATCTCCTCGGCGATGACCCGACAATTGGCGGCCCACGCTTGATCCACGTCAATGCGGAGATCGATGGTGCCCGGTTAGAGTTTCTATCGCTCGCGGCATTGGCGGCGCGAAGCGAATTTAGCACGTTCAGATGTGAGGAGGCCGATTTCCAATCGGAGCGGGGCACCGAGCTTGACGTGGGACGCCCCAATTTCGCATAGACGCGAGGAGATCGAATTTTGACCGCTCGATTTACAACCTTGTTCAGCTTCAACGGCTCCAATGGCGGATTTACAAACGCTGGGGTGATCGCCGACGCCAACGGCAACCTGTTCGGCACGACCTGGCTGTTCGGAGCGAACAACGACGGCACGGTATTCGAGATCAAAAATACCGGCACGGCCACCGCGCCGGTCTACGCCACCGCCCCGACCACGCTGGTCAACTTCAACGGCTCCGATGGGAATCAGTCCTTTGCCGGGCTGATCACCGACGCCAACGGCAACCTGTTAGGCACGACCACGTATGGCGGCTTGAACGGCGACGGCACAGCGTTCGAGATCCAGAATACTGGCACGGTCGCCGCGCCGGTCTACGCCAGCGCCCCGACCACGCTGGTCAGCTTCAGCGGCTCCAATGGGGCAGATCCCTGGGCCGGGCTGACGGCCGACGCCAACGGCGACCTGTTCGGCACGACCAGGTATGGCGGCTTGACCGGCGACGGTACGGTGTTCGAGATCCAGAATACTGGCACGGTCGCCGCGCCGGTCTACGCCAGCGCCCCGACCACGCTGGCCAGCTTCAACGGCTCCAATGGACAAATCCCTTTGCCGGGGTGATCGCAGACGCCAACGGCGACCTGTTCGGCACGACCTACGAGGGCGGCGCGAACAACGACGGCACGGCGTTCGAGATCATAAATACCGGCACGGTCGCCGCGCCAATCTACGCTAGCGCCCCGATCGCGCTGGTCACCTTCAACGGCTCGAATGGCGCAAATCCTGTAGCCGGGCTGACCACCGACGCCAACGGCAACCTGTTCGGCACGACCGACGGGGGCGGCTTGAACGACGAAGGCACGGTGTTCGAGATCCAGAATACCGGCACGGTCGCCGCGCCGGTCTATGCCACCGCCCCGACCACTCTGGTCACCTTCACCTGGTCCGATGGCGTGCATCCCGAAGCCGGCTTGATCGCAGACGCCAACGGCGACCTGTTCGGCACGACCGAAGAGGCCGGCGCGGGCCCCGCTGGCGGCTCCGGCACGGTGTTCGAGATCAAAAATACTGGCACGGTCGGTGCGCCGGTCTACGCCAGCGCCCCGACCACGCTAGTCTTCTTCCGCTATTCCAACGGCAGAAAGCCCAACGGCTTGAGCGCAGACGCGAACGGCGACCTGTTCGGCACGACCGAATATGGCGGCGCGAACAAATTCGGCACCGTGTTCGAGATTTCCGGCGCTGGCTTTGTGGTGACTGATCAGTGGAACAACAACGGCGACTGGAATCTGAACTCGGCGACCGACTGGAGTTTGGGCTCTGCTCCAACATCGACCACTCCGGCGGAGATACAGACCGGATTGGCCCTGATCTCCTCCTCAGGCGCAGCCGAGCAGTTGACCATCGATTCCGGCGCGACGCTGACGCTTGACGACGGGACGAGGCTCTCCATCACGGACTTGCTCGACAACGGGGGCACATGGGGCCTTGGCGGGGGGGACACGGCGACGATCGGCGGGCTCCTCATCAATTCGGGCGCCCTCGATATCGGCAACACCGGCATTTCCGCCTCGACGACCGTCACGGCGGCCTCGCTCGACAACACGGGCAGCATCGATTTGCAGGGCGCGGCCGCGAGCGGCGCAGCCGGCCAAGCGACACTGGACATCGCCGGCGCCGCGCCGAAGGTCTTGGCTGGGGCCGTGCGGGTCGCCGGCGACGCGACGCTCGAATTCGGCAGCGGCGGAGTCACGACGATCGGCCCGGGGGCGTCGCTTCGGCTAGTCGGAGCCGAGGCTCAGATCCTGACGGGGGGCGCGAGTTCGGCGCTCACGGGCCTCACGAAGAACCTCGGGACACTGCTGCTTCGCGGCGACAGCGTCCTCGGCGCGGGCGGCGCGAGCCTGACGACGACCACCTCGTTCACCAACGTCGACATAACCAATGTCGACAATACCAGTGGCGACGGCGGCAGCGCCGTCACCATTGGCGGGGGACTGACCAACACCGGCACGTTCTCCATCGGCAACTCGGGATTAAGCGGGGAGACCGCGGTAACCGCTCAGACGCTGATCAATAGCGGCTCGATCACGCTCGCCGGTTCGAGCGGCAACCTCGCCGAACTCGTGGTCAACGGCCTGGCGAAGACCACGGGCGCCCTGACCATCGGGGCGGGCGCCGAGCTTGACGTCACCGGCTCGCACGTCTTCGCCCAGGCCGGCGGCTCGACGACGGTCACCGGATCGCTGGTCGCCAGCGCGATCGACGCCAACGCCGGAATGTTGGACTTCAAGTCCGCCCTCACGAGCGGCGACGGCGGCGGCGCCCTCAACATCGGCTCCGCAGGGACGCTCGAGTTCGACAAGGCGGTCGACGCCACCCATCGCGTCAAGTTCGCCGCCGCTGGAGGCACGCTCGCGCTCGGCGATCCCGGCGGCTTCAAGGGGACGGTGTCCAGCTTCGCCGTTTCCGACGCCATCGACCTGCTCGGCAAGGGGATCACCAGCCTCGCCTATTCCGGATCGAGCGCGTCCGGCATCTTGACCGTGGACGGCTCAGGCGGAGCGATCGCGCACCTCTCCTTCGATGGCGACTACACGAGGTCGAGCTTCACCTTCGGATCCGACGGCCACGGAGGGTCGGAGATCCGGCACACATAAGGATCGCTGCGCCCGCCTCGTCGGGGACGACGGCGGCGTGAAACTCTTCGGTAGGTGCGGTAAGGAAAGGTCCGGCGCGTTTGCGTGCGGACGCTCATTGTCGCCCTCCGACGACGACGAAAGAATTAGCGGAGTGGTCTGCGTCCCCGCAAGGTAAGGCCGCCTCAGCACACGATCGGGCGGCGGACGGCAAAATCATTCCAGATTTGCCAAGTCCGTGAACCGCGCCCCCCACGGCCGGGAGAAGTCCTCCCGGCGGATGCATGACGCCAGCGCCGTAAGAACGTCCGGCAGGGTGGTGTCGACGCCGAGGCGCTTTCCCGTCATGCGCGCCACGATGAGCGCCACGCGCCGCCAGTGCGCGGCGGTCCGGCCGGCGTGGGGGTTGTCCCGTCGGGCAGGCAAGCCCGGCCAACGGAAGGCCGGAATTGATGCAAAGTAGCGCTGCGCCTCGAGTGATCTGTTTGGGGGGCCGATCCGCTCACGACACGCAGGTTGATGTGCGTCAATGCGGACAGGCCGCATCGCTCCTTATACAAAACTTAGTGGGAGGCGTAGACGACGCCTCCCTGAGCAAATTCGTTGCGCTGAAACGGCAGGTTCAAATTCTTCCGTCATCGCAAGCGATGGAGAGTGTGATGACGGACTATTGGAATACCTTCACGGGCGATTGGAACTTGGATTATCACAACTGGAGCTTTAACCATCCGCCGACGTTGAGCGAACCAGCGGAAATCAACTCCGGAACGGTCACGATCTCCACCACGGGCGCGGCATACTCACTGAGAATCGATAGGCACGCGACGCTGACCAACGCGGCCGGAACCTCGCTGTCGATCGCTGCCGGGTTCTTAAATTATGGTACTTGGAATGTGGGCAGCGGCGTCACGGCGACGATCGGCGAGACGTTGACCAATTCGAGCTATGGCGGGCTGAATATAGGCAACGCGAGCCTCAGCGCGTCGACGACGGTGGAAGCAGGGGCGCTCGCCAACACCGGCGCGCTGATCGCCCAGGGCAACGCGGTGAGCGGAACCACGAACAAGGCCAGCCTCATCGTCTCCGGCGCGGCGCCGTCGAGCCTCACCGGCTCGGTCCGTATCGGCGGCGACGCGGCGCTTCAATTCGGAACCGGCCAGATCACGACGATCGCCTCGGGGACGTCGCTTGAGCTGGACGGCTCCGGCGCACAGGTCCTGACGGACGGCGGCGCGAGCTCGGCGCTCTCCGTTCTGACGAAAAACGACGGGTTGCTGACGCTGCAAGGCCACAGCTTGTCGGGCGCGGGCGGCGCGACGCTGACAACGTCGACCGGCCTGACCAATGGCGGAGCATTCAATATCGACACGGGCACCGGTTACGGCGGCAGCGCCGTAAGGCTGGGCGGGGTGTTGACCAACAGCGGCGCGCTCGACATCGGCAACACCGGCCTCAGCGCGTCGACGACGGTGAAAGCAACGACGCTCGTCAACACCGGCGCGCTGGTCATCCAGGGCAACGCGGCGAGCGGAACCACGAGCAAGGCCAGCCTCATCCTGTCCGGCGCAGCGCCGTCGACCCTCACCGGCTCGGTCCGCGTCGGCGGCGACGCGACGCTTCAATTCGGCAGCGGCGACATCACGACCATCGCCTCGGGGGCGTCGCTTGAGCTGGACGGCTCCGGCGCACAGGTCCTGACGGGCGGCGGCGCGAGCTCGGCGCTCTCCGTTCTGACGGAAAACGACGGGACGCTGACGCTGCAAGGCAGTGGGGGCGCGGGCGGCGCGACGCTGACAACGTCGACAGGCCTGACCAATGGCGGAACATTCAATATCGACACGGGCTCCCACGACGGCGGCAGCGCCGTAACGCTGGGCGGGACGTTGACCAACAGCGGCGAGCTCGACATCGGCAACTCAGCCTTGATCACGGAGACCATGGTGACGACCGAGGGCCTGACCAACAGCGGCTCGATCGCGCTCCTGGGCCACGGGTTGGGTCCACGAAAAGCTGAGCTCATCATCCACGGCGACGCGACGACCTCGGGCACGATCGACATCGGCCTCGGGGCGATGCTCCGGGTGACGGTCGGGAACAGCTTCACCCAGGATGGCGGCTCGAGCACGGTCGAGGGACGGCTCCTCACGAGGTCGATCGACGTCGACAGCGGCGTGCTCGACTTCAAGAGCGCGATTTTCAGCGGCGAACTGGTCGGCGCGCTCAATATCGGCGCAACAGGGAGGCTCGAATTTGATGCGGCGGTCGACGCCACGCATGGCGTCGATTTCGCGGCCGCCGGCGGCGTGCTGGCGCTCGGCGACGCCGGGCAATTCGGCGGGACGGTGTCCAACTTCGCCTTTTCCGACGCGATCGACCTGCTCGGCCAGGGGGTCACCGGCCTCGCCTATTCCGGTACGAACACGTCTGGCATCCTGACCGTGGACGGTTCAAGCGGAGCCATCGCGCACCTCTCCCTGGTCGGCGACTACACGACGTCGAGCTTCACCTTCGGATCCGACGGCCACGGAGGGTCGGAGATCCGGCACACATAAGGATCGCTGCGCCCGCCTCGTCGGGGACGACGGCTGCGTGACGGCGATGCGGACCATTTTCGCCCATGGTGTGGGGGCATTGATCGCTTGTTCGAGCTTCGGGCCCATCGTCACGTCGGGCCGGTTCCAGCGGTACTTCCTTGAACCGCCTGCGTCGGCGACCGGACGGCAAGCTTGAAGCGTTCCAAGCTTGAAGCGTTCGAAGACGCCTTCTCGTGATATTTGCCGCCGGAAACCGTCACAACGTCACAACCCTAGAAGAATAAGGGGTTCGGCGGATTTTCGCGCCGTCACACGAAGAGGCGTGTGACGGCGAGAAAATCTTTGCAATCCCAAGAAAACCAAGGGATGTGACGGTGTGACGGCTGCGATGCCAGCCGCTCAATCTTCAAGAGCTTGTCAGTAGAGGACGCAGCGGCGCACACCGCCGACAACCCCACGCAGCGGACGGCCGGAGTTGACGTGAAGCGGTCAAGCAGACCGCGTCCGTGGACTTGACAGTTGGGCGGATAGCGCGCCTACAAGGGTCGCCTCGGGAAGGACCGGAGTTCCGCGCCAAACCCGGCATTCCATTGCGAGCGCGTAATAAACATCACCGCCGGGAGGGGTCCTTTGAGGAGGAGATAAGTGGCAACTCTGACCCGCCACAAACTCACCTCAACGGCGCGGCCGAGAACTCAACTATCGCACCGCGCCCGGCCGGAACTAACGGGTCGGCGCTGAGACAAGAGTTGCTGGCATCGGAGTTTGATTGCCGACGATTGTCGTAGCAAGAGGGTAATCAAAACTCACAGATGTCGATGAAACGAGCGTTCTCGCGCTCTTTGTGACGATATCAAAAGCCCGAAATCGTCGAAGTTCCCGCGATCGGTGAGTTGTATACGAGGCGATTCGACAAGTTATCAAATGAAAAATGAATATCAAGACCAATTTGCTGCGCCTTGGACGTTACGATCAGCCAACCGAGTTGTACAACGGTCGAACCATCGGGGGGGATCTCATTAACTGTGGGCAGCATAAGGAGGTACAAAGAAAACGGGCCAGATGAACCTGGTTGGCCTACGTAAATATTTCCAGCGACGTCGACAGCGATACCCTGAAAGCTTCGAGTTGACGATGAAGTCAATTGCTTGATTGCCCCAGTCGCTACGTTGTATGACATAAGTTTTGACGGCGTCGTACTCTTAAATCTATATATCTGAGGGACTAAGTACAAAACACGATTGCTAAGCGGGTCATAAACTGAATTGTAACCAGTGGCCCCTATCTCTTCAGTGTTTGTCGTTTGGATTAAAGCGTTAGTCGGCGAAAATAGTCCATTTGTAACCGTGCCAAGAGTAACCACTAAGGGACCTTGGTTGTTGAGTTGCCAAACGAAATCTTTTTGCGCGGAAGTCGGATAGGTACGCATAGGTGACATCAAAGTATAGGAGCTTGGGCTTGTAAGCAAGTTTGTCGGCTGATTGATCGCGCTTCTGTCCATCTGGACCATCGTCGAGGGATAAATGACGGTTGGCGGCGAGGAAAGGGATGAAATGGCTCCCTTCGCGAGTAGAAGATCGCCACCGATCTGATCGACCGTAAGCTGATTACCGGCGAGCGGCAGTATACTGACCTGGTCCGCTGATGTATCCCATATCAGGCCATCACTGGTGATCGGTGTTGCGCTTGAGAGCGGGGCCTGGGCGAGTGTCCATTGAATCGGGCCAGATGTTTCTTGCACGAAATACAGAATGCCGATCTGAGTTTGGATCCAACGGTTGTGATACGCGATGGAAGTGTATGCATCGAGGCTGCTATTCGTACAGGGTGATCCTGTATAAGTGCTGACAACGCCAGCTAAAAGGTACGAGGAGGTGGTGTCCGTGGAATCACGGTGAACTACCAGCGGTCCCCCGCTATCGCCGTTGCAAAAGCCAGGGGCTGTGCTACTGGCGTTGCGGGGCACACACAGCGCATCCGGGCGCTGAAGCGTAGCAGGGCAGCTTCCCAGCGTTGCAGGAGCCTGCATCAATGATTGCGTCCGACCAAATCCCGTAACCATGCCGGTTATTCCCGGCGCAAAAAGCGACGGAGCTAACCAATCGGAGTAACATTTTTGTAATTATAGGTGGTCGAATTACGCGGCACCGCAGCCGATCTTAGTTGCAATAGCGCGATATCGTTGGCGCACCGGCCTTGAGAAATACAAGATTGATTATTGTATCCAGGGTGCGGGATTATTTTTGTGATAGAATAAAGCTGACCACCCAGCGTGAGATTGTTGGTGCCCAATAAGACATTTAGTTGTGCTGGCGCAACGATACTGGAACCCTGAAACACGCAGTGGGCCGCAGTAACAATCCAATAGCTGGCTATAACAGAACCGCCGCAGCTGAGGTTACCTCCCAAATAGATTGCGGCCTGCCACGGCCAGGCATCTCGTGCAGCCTGTTGCCCATACACGATATAAGGAATGGGTTGGGCCTTGATCTTATCGACAGCGGCCGGGCAGAGGAACATCAGAATCGCAGTTGAGGCGAGACGGATGACGTACGCCGAGATTTGTGCTAGATTTGGAGCACCGGAAGGAACGGCCTTCGTTTTCATATCGCTATTCGTGACTGAATAGAGCATCGCATAATCTCCCCCTTTGAAGCTTCTTAGTTTGATCTAGAATGTGCAACATTACAGCATGGCGGTGGCGTCGGCTCCTGGGCAAAGCAGCCATCTCTTCGAATAACTAGAGAATGAATTGTGGATCGTGGCTAGTCTATTGTTCGGTTGCCCCAGTGACTTCGGTTCGCAAATAGTCCAAGCCTCTTTTTCCGGAAGTTTCCTAAGCCTACAGGGCCCTAGAGAAATATTCAAGTCTCCGGGTAAGTTTTCTAACTCTCTGCATCTGTGCATTGGAGCCATCCCTCCGTACAGGCACCGACCACGAACGCCTGTTTCGGGTCGACTTGACCTGTTCGCCGAGCCGTCGGCGACGACCGGTATTTGCAGATCTCGAGGAATTCCGCGTGCGGACAAAGCGGTATGACATCATGTGGTCGCGTCTCCTCATGGCCGACGGCGTTTGAGGCCGGGTGCATCGTCGTTGCTTGCGACGGAAATATTACAAAATTTTCGCGTAACAATTACAAGTGGTCCGACGATGTTGATGACTTCGAGCTCGCTATACTTAATAAGCCCAAGCGGGAGCATCTGTATTATCCTAGAAACGGCAGTTGGATCATCCGCATTATGTGTAAGATATTGAATTATTATGTTTTTTTGGCAACTTTTGCAGATGCGGATCAGTTGAACCGATCGCAACAATTTCAACAAGTTACGCGTCAACTGCCGTTTCTAGGATTATTTCTCCAGTTGTGAAGTAATTGGCGCTTTCGGCAGGTTTGTATGCTCTCTTGGGGTCGACCGTGTTGGGTCTTGCCGGCAGCGAAGTTTGCCGCGCCGACGATGATCGACCGCTTCGGGCGGACACCGAGCCTTCCCTGGTGGCCTGGTACGCCCGCTGTGTGGCCTTGTACGCCCGCTGTCCCGCCCGTTCCCGCCGTTCGACCAACGGTCGCTTTCCGCCCAATTGAGGCGTCCAAGGTCGCGGTCCGCTAGGTCCGCAATACGTCGAATCCGGCCGTCTGTCGCGCGGGTATGAAGCCTCAAAGTCAATAAGCCGCGGTCAATAGGCGCTTATTGACTTTGCGCCTCGACGGCGTGGCGGCTCGGAAGTTTATTGACTCGAAGACTTGGAGCGCTCGACTCTCTCGACAAGCGCCGCGTCGCGCAAACCTCACCGAGTCCGGATATGATTCTCTGCCGGAGTCAATTAGCCCGCATTATGCACCGCGCTGACCGTTCTTCCGGGTCTTTCGTGGCATTTGGTTGATTTTGGTCGAGTTTGGACGTGTTGGTTCGGCTCGGGCTTTGAGCCTGAGTTTTGGTTGGAGGGGGGTTTGCAGGTTGGTGGGATGGGTTTGCGTTTTGGGGCCTCGCGCCCCGTCGCTCAGGTGACGAGACGCGGTATGCGTTCCAAAGCGAGGCGCAGAATATCCTGCGCCGGGCACGAGGTCGGCAAGTGCACGCGGATCATCGTTTTCATTTCGACGACGCGGGCGGCGATCTTGATGAGGCGCAGGCGCAAGGTGTCGAACTGGGCGACGCGCCACATCGAGCGCTTCGGCATCGAGACGCGAAGCCCCCACATCAGCCAATAAGCGCCGGCGTGGAGGAAGAGACGGAACTGATTGGCCGTCGCCTTCGTGCAGGACGTGCGGTCCGCCGCCAGATGCGTCTTCCAGGATTTGATGTGGTTTTCGGCTTGGCCGCGTCGGCAGTAGAGGTCTTCGTACAGCGCGCGGGCGTTGCGCTTTTGCAGATTGGTCACGACGAAGCGCGTGTCGGGTCCGTCCTCGCCGACTTCGACGCGCGCGATGATCCGCTCGACGCGGCTCCAGCTCTGTGCGCCATCGTAGAACTCCTTGAAGCGGCGGAGCTTGCCGTCCTCCTCGAACCGCGCCTTCGTGCTGGCTTCGAGAGCCTCGACATGACGACGCAACGTCGTGGTCGGCGCGACGCCGAGGATGTAGTCGATGCCGTTGGCGCGACACCAATCGAGAACCTCGGGGCCGCAATAATGGCTGTCGGCGCGCAGGAGAATCTCGGTGTGGGGCCAGTGAGCGCGGATCGCGCGCAGCAGCCGGCGCAAGAAGGGCTTGATCTCGGCGCCGCTCGGCCGTTTGGCGGGACGAAGCACGGCCGTGACGAAGCGGCCCTCGCCGTCGAACACGACAATCGGCTGAAAGCCGTATTCGTCGTAATGCGCGTTGAACAGCCGCAATTGCTGGCCGCCGTGCACCGCGTCGAACGTGTCGTCGATATCGAGCGTGATCCGTTTGGGAACCTTGGCAAACGACTCGCAATAGAGGTCGACCATCGCACGGCCCATTCGCAACAGCGCGCGAGCGTCCGGCAGGTTCTCCAATCGCGAGATCGTCGATTGCGAGCACAACTCCCGATCCGACGGCGTCAGATCGAGCGCCATCTTGAATATCGGGTCGCTGCGCAGGGAATTGGCGTCGATCCCGTCCTCGTAGCCGGCGCCGATCATCAACAGCCGAAACCGGATGATGTCCGCCAAGCTGTGGGTGATCTGATCGGGCGCCCGAGGATCGACCACACACGCGGCCAGCCGATCCGCGACCCGAAGCCGCTGTTCGACTTCGCGCAACGCCAAAATGCCGCCGTCCGACGAAAGCAACCCTCCATCGAATTTGGCCACAACGGCTTTGCCCGAAACCGATGACAGACCAGGCAGCGGCAGCATAGAATTGTTCATGGCGGGTGTGGCTCACCTGAAATCGCGCGAATCGGCGTCGACAACCGGATTTACGCAAAATCAGTCGCTTAGGCTACTCCCGCCGACCCGCGACGCATAATGCGGGTTAGCGCACGGTGTCGATAGCAGCGAGTGTCAATAAGCCGCGCCTAAAACCGCCGCTCAGAGCCACTAGGAGCAATCCTGAAACGTCTCGCCGGCCGAAGCGGCGTCGCTAGCCGACGCCGCAAAATGCGCCTCTGCGAGCCGCTGTTTGCGCCTGAATCCGTGCTTAGGCGTGAGCGGAGCCGGCGCTTGTCTCTCGCCTGCCGCTAGGCGCTTCCTTCGGTCCATTGCCGTTCGCCTGTCTCGCAAGTTGCGCAGCGTCGCAGATGACGTTTGCCTCGCCCGCCAAGCGTGCTCAAGCCTCGGCCGAATATCTGCGAAAATCGCCAGTATATCAGTGCTGTGCCAACTCCAAGTCGGACGATGCGCCCGAGCAATCCCGAACAAGACATCTCTATCGGTCGATAGCGGCTTACATTCTGTTTCCCAAAAATGCTGGCACAATCGCATCAGCATTCCATAACCCGCTGCCGGCAACGCCTTGGCGCGAGGATGGTCGATCAAGTCTTCGATCGGCATTGGCGGAATCCGCCGCCTCGATAGCACTCGCATGAAGAGTGTCTATAGCACAAAATGAGAGGGCGCGACTCTCGCCGCACCCTCGCCTCCTCGGGTTAGTCGCACAACATCCCGAACGCCGCCGCTGGCAAGGCCGTTGCTTCAGGCTGATCGAATAGGCCCTCAACGGGCATCGGATAGAGCCTACGGCGCGGCATGGGCGAGAAAATATCAGGCGATACTCGCAAATTCTGGCCGCCGGTATGTCACACGGAAATGGCAAGGCGTGGGAGAACGACGCAGGGGACGGCCGGAATGCGCCAAAGACCGGCCATTCGCCGACGGCTTGGCGAACTGATCAACTCGACCCTTTGCGGTCCTTCCCAATCAGCCCGGTACGAGCGGAGAACACCAGAAAGCAGGTACGCGCTATGAGTAGGATGCGTGCCACCGGGCGACTGTTCGCGCAGCCCGCCGCGCCGGGTTTCTGATCGACGTCGAATTTTCACGCCGGAAGAACTCGCCCAAGAGCCCGATCTGGCTCAGACTTTACTCACGTTACGGCCCGCTGAATTGCTCAACCGCCCAAACAGTGCGCGAAGAAAACGGCCTGGTTCTCCCCCACCCCAGGGCCCAGCCAAAGCACGTTTCCACCGGCGATACTCACGTTCGTGCCCGGCCCGAGCGTGATGGGCGCGCTTAAACCCTTCGTGACATCTCGACTCGACCGCACCATCACGCTGCCCTGGCTCACGTATGCCTCGCTGAAGAGCGGCCCGTACCGCGATATTTGCGGGTCATAGACCATATCGGGCTCAGGAGTTGGATACCCGGTTGGTCCGGACACATCAATGGGCGCGGCCCAAGTCTGGCCGTCGTCGAGGCTGTAGATCAGGTAGATGTGCATGCCGTCCGGCAGCCGCTGCTGCGACGTCAGATATATTGTGCTGCCGTCGACCAGCATCGTGCCTTCGGGAGTGTGGCTGCTCACGACTTGCCGTGACCAGGACGACCCCGCGTCCTTGCTGGTCCACAGCACGCCGTAGGATGGCGTTTTCGCCTGTTCGTCCTGCGCGTAGATGTACCAGTAGCCTGTGGTGTCCGACACGGCGACCTGGCGTTCCTGGGCGCCGAGCGGACCCGTCAGCTCCGTGACAGTATAGTCGGCGCCGCTATCGGCGCTCGTTCCAACGTAGGTGTAGCGAAGGTGCGTGGGGTCGGCGGGATCCACCTCGGAGCCCGCCCCGACGATGTGCTTGCCTAGCCGCGCGACCCATACCTCACTTCCTTGCAAGCCCGGTATTGTCCACGACGGCATGTAGGGCCAGGTTACGCCGCCGTCGCTGCTGGAGACGAGCGTTGTGTGAAAAGCGGGATCGACGTAGATGACGGTAATGCCGAGGCCGCGCACCGCGATCTGGGCGTTAAGGGGCTCCGGCGCGGCGAGCGCGGCGCCGAGCGAGATCCGCGGGCCGAACGTGGCCCCGTAGTCCCCAGAAGCGCGGAAGACGACTTGCTCCCAACCGTCGTTCGTCATCCAGACGACATAGACGCGCGAGCCCCGGGTTGCGATGCGCGGCAGAAAGGGGGTGATTTCCGTGGCGTCGTTCAGCCGTTGTGTCGTGAAGTTCACGCCGTCAGTCGACGAGAGAAACACCAAGTCGTTGCCCTTGGTATAAGCCATATAGATGTGCCCGTCGGCGGCGACCGGATCCTGCCCGTCCCTTGCTACATTGGCCGGCCCTGGGTCGAGCGCCCTCACCGCGCAACCGCTGAAGGCCCACACCGGGCCCACACGACCACACAGAAAAACGGCAATCACGATCGCGCCGATTGCGATCGCTCGCCAACAGGTGGGGATGTGAAACAGGGTCGACCCTCCTTCGGTGATCAGCTTCCCCCCACGCGCCGGCAATGGTCCTCCAACCGGCCTGGAGGGGACTGTTCGGAGGAACTCGCGCCGCGAATGCCGTGCAGTCCAAATCATGACCCAGTCGGTCGCCCAACTGCGTTTCCGCGCCGTCCCGAAGAGGTCGACCAATGGTACGCGGGCCTGTTCCGCCTACGAGCAGCTGCACTGGAAAAAGATCAGTCGTCGTCCGGGGGCGTTGCCGGCCTCCTATCCATGAGGAAGAAAGCAGCGTCCTTTGCTGCCTCGATCTTCTCAAAAGCGCGGGGCGCGGTGTTGAGGTTGAAGAAACCGTGCAGGTTGTTTCTTGCGCGCGCATCTGAGAAGTTCAAAGCGCCCTCCCGAATGCCGAAGTTACCTTCGATAAATCGCAGAATGCTGCCGAAGTCGTGGCGAAAGTTATTGATATAACGCCTTGGAGTGTAGGCCGAGACGACGAGCAACGGAACGCGAAATCCATACTGGTAATCGCCTTGTGGTCCATCCAGGATGGTCGGTGGCTCGTGATCGTACCATCCGCCCCAGTCGTCCCATGTGATGAATATCGCCGTATTGTTCCAATACCCGGTGTTGCTGTCGCAGGTCGTGCTGGAACCAATCGCGTTCACGATCGACGCCACCCAGGACGGTCCTCCTCCGTCGTTAAGCATGGGGTGATCCGAATTCTGGCCAGTTGGAACGACCCAGCTGACAGAACGAAGCTGGCAGTTGGCGATGTCGTTCAATACATCGACTGTATTGAGGTCGACATTTTTCAACCAGGCCTCTCCTGTGCAGGTTCCACCCGCGCCGCTCGATTGACAGATGTGCTGGATCGCGTTCGGCGCAGCCCAGATCAAACCGGCCCCCGCCGCTCCATTAACCGTACTGGGCACATAGTACCTCCAGGTGAAGCCCAGGTCGGCTATCGTGTTGTGTTCAAAGCAGGGATAGATGGGGTACGTCTTACCGCTCGGCGTGATCAACAGCACGGTCGTGTCGGACTGCGCAGTGCACCCCGCAACGGTTAAATTCCCCAAATCGCCCTGCACGTTTCCGATAGCGAAGAAGCCTTGCAAATCATCCAGAGCGGTTGGCGCCGAAGTGCCTCCAAAGAGAAACTGATGAGCAGGAAAGCTCGGGCCCTGGTTGGTCTGAAACATATAGTTCGCCCACCCGTACTGTGTTGCGAGCGCAAGATAGGGATTGACGATGCCGGTGGAATTATCGACAAACTTGAACTCTGGTTTTTCGGGGCAAGCACCGTAGCAAATGATGTCGCCAGCGCCGTCCATCCTACAGGTGCCGCCTGTCATTGGATCGGCATCGCACATCTTGACGAACCCCACGTGCGAGTGACCGATATCGTAGCCGCTTGCGAGCGGCACTGGCGAAGGCTGAGTTACGCCGGTGGGGGAGTGCTTATCGAGCCAGTTGCCTGTTTGGATGTTGTACTGGTGCGCGCTAGGGCTCGTACTGCAACGGCTCGAGGGTGAACACAGGCCCTGGAACAGATTGTCGGGTGTACGATTCTCCTGAATGATGACCACGACGTGCTGAAAAGCTCGGATCTGCGCATGGGCGGCGATTGTGGAGATGCCGAGCGCCAGCAAACTCGAGCAGATGGCCTTCATCATGGGAGTAATCACTTTCGGACGAAATAAGGGATGCGCAGTTTCGGACGAAATAAGAGCTGCGCAGGATGTGACACGTTGTCGCGGGGCTACGATCGCAGGCCTCTCGCGCGTCAGCCGAATTGTAAAGTTGGAATAGGAACGCCTGATCAGGGCGAAGACCAGCCATTCCCTGCGGCCCTTGTACGCCCGCTTTCCTGCCCATTCCCGCCGTTCGACCAACGGTCCTCGCCGCCCACTTGCGCCGTTCGCGGTCGCGATCTGCAACGGCAGCTTTACGTCGACTCCGGTCATCCGTCGTGTGGGTCCAGCGCGCACGCTACAAACGGCTACCTCCCCTTAGCGCGGATTCATTCCATTCTCGGCGTCACATTATACAGTTCAATACAGTATTGATATCATCGTTTTTCCGGTGGGGAGGGGCGAAAAGGGCCTCTCGATCACCCACCCCCATGGACCAATTGGGTTGCAGAAAGGGGTGTACCTGCCCAGATTGACCGTCGCGCGACAGTCAGTCCGCCGAGGTTCGCCGATGCTTATTAGGCAATAGTTGGGCACGAACCAAGCTTCGGGAGGTTTTCTGGTCACAACTTATTGATTTTATTGGCGCTCCCAAGGGGACTCGAACCCCTGTTTTCGCCGTGAGAGGGCGACGTCCTGGGCCGCTAGACGATGGGAGCCTGAGGGCCGGAGGCGCAGTCTATATCGGCGGGCCCAAGCGAAGGCAAGCGCGCTCAAACGGCGCGGGCGCCCGCATCGACCCTTGCGATTCAGCTTGCGTTAATCTTTCGGCGCGGAAATTGCTTTATTATATTCAGTGCGTCGGCGCCGCGAAGGGCCGGCTTGAAACCAATTGAGGTGAAAGGCGATGGCGAGCGTTGCGCGTCGGCCGACCGTTCTAATCGTTCTGCATCAGGAGCACTCGACTCCCGGACGGGTCGGCTATGCGCTGCGGGCCATGGACGTCCGCCTCGACATCCGTCGTCCGAGCGTCGGCGAACCGCTGCCGAAGTCGCTTGCCGAGCATGACGGAGTCGTGGTGTTCGGCGGGCCGATGTGCGCCAACGACGACTGCGACTGGATCCGGCGCGAGATCGACTGGCTCGACGTGCCGCTCGCCGAGGAGAGGCCGTTTCTCGGCATCTGCCTCGGCGCGCAGATGCTCGCCCGGGCGCTCGGGGCGCGGGTGTTCGGCTACGAGGACAGGCGCAGCGAGATCGGCTATTTCCCCATCCAGCCCAACGCCGCCGGCGAAAAACTTTGCGCCGAAAAGTTTCCCCGCTGCGTCTACCAATGGCATTCGGATGGATTCGACGTTCCGGCGGGCGCCGAATTGCTCGCCACTGCCGGCCAGGATTTCCCCAACCAGGCCTATCGATACGGCAAGGCCGCGGTCGGCCTGCAGTTCCACCCCGAGGTCACTTATCACATGATTTGCCGGTGGACCTTGAAGGGAGCGGAGCGGCTGACCCGGCCGGGCGCGCAGCAGCGGCCGGGCCATCTCGGCGGCTGGTTCCAGCACGACGGCCGCGTCGCGGCCTGGCTCGAGGCTTTTCTGCCGGCATGGCTGGACAAAAAACTCGGGGCGCCGGCTGAGCGGTCCGCGCTGCGGCCGGCCGCCGGGCCCCCGTCGAAGCCGCGGCCGCTGGCCGCCGCGCCCGCGCCGCAGGCAGGCCGCGTCGCCGCGCCGGAACTGGTCTGCGACGCCCGCTGACGCAGGGTTTCATCAGAACAGCGAGCCCTGTCCTTCCCCGTTTTTGCCGCGGCGAGCGCGTTTCGGCCTCGTCGCGTCCGCCAAGGCCCGCGCTTCCGGAAACGGCCGCGCCGCGCTCGCGGCCGCCAAAACCTCGCCATCGGCGAATTCGATCCGCAACGCCTGCCCCTCCAGAATCTCGGCGGCGCGCCTGAGCGGCAGGCCGGCTTCGTCCCGCACCAGCGCGAACCCGCGCTTGAGAACGCCGCGATAGCTGACCGCCTCCAGCATTTGTGCGGCGCCGGCAAGTTTTGCGCGCCGGTTTCGCACGGCCTCGAGGAACAGCCGCTCGAGCCGCGCCGCGAGCCCGCTGAGCGCCTCGGCCGTCTCGGCGCGGCGGCGGGCGAGCAGGGCGCGCTCGCGCAACAGCGTCCGCCCGGCCGCTTCGACCGAGCGGCGCGGCCGTTCGGTGAGGACGGGCGCGAGGCGATCGAACCGCCCGACCAATCCGCGCATGCGCTCGATCAGGCCCGCCAGATGGGCGCGCGGCGAATGGCGCGCCAGGCCGCGCGCCAGACCGGCCAGGCGCAGAGCGCGCGCATCGACGCCCGAGCGAACCCGGGCGGCGAGCGATTCCCCGGCGCGGTCAAGGCGTTGCCGCGGCCCCTCGAGCAGCGCCTCGCCGCTCGGCAGCGCGCGCGAGAGGGCGCGCAGATCCGCCCGGAGGCGTTCGGAAAAGCGCAGCATCGCCCCCTGTCGCCGCCCCTCGAGCTCGGCCAGCGTCGCGACGAGTTCGGACCGCACCGGCACGGCGAATTCGGCCGCGGCGGTCGGGGTCGGCGCGCGCAAGTCGGCCGCGAGGTCGATCAGCGTCCAATCGGTTTCGTGGCCGACGGCGGAGATCAGCGGGATCGCGCTGCGGGCGACCGCCCGGACCGATATCTCCTCGTTGAAGCTCCACAGGTCCTCGAGCGAGCCGCCTCCGCGCGCCACGATCAGCACGTCCGGCCGCGGGATCCGGCCGCCTTCGGGCAATGCGTTGAAGCCGTCGATCGCCTGAGCGACCTCGGCGGCCGACGTGTCGCCCTGCACCCGCACCGGCCACACCACCACCCTCACCGGAAAGCGGTCGGAAAGCCGGTGCAGGATGTCGCGGATGACGGCGCCGCTCGGCGAGGTCACGACGCCGACCACCCGGGGCAGGAACGGCGTCTTGCGCTTGCGCGCATTATCGAACAGGCCCTCCGCAGCGAGCGCCTTGCGCCGCGCCTCGAGCAGCGCCATCAGGGCGCCGAGGCCGGCGAGTTCGAGCTGTTCAATGACGATCTGATAGCTCGACTTGCCCGGAAAGGTCGTGAGCTTGCCGGTCGCAACGACCTCGAGCCCTTCCTCCGGCTTGACCCGCATGCGCGCGAACGTCGTCCGCCAGATCACCGCGTCCAGCCGGGCGTTGGCGTCCTTGAGGCAGAAATAGGCGTGACCCGAGGAATGGGCGCCGCGATAGCCGGAAATCTCGCCGCGCACCCGGACATAGCCGAAGCGGTCCTCGACCGCGCGCTTGATCGCGTTGGACAGCTCGCTGACGGTGATCTCGATCGCGTTGGTCGCGCGAATGTCCGGCTCCGCCATCGTCGAACTATGCCCGAAGCAACGGGCGGAGGCGAGCCGCGCGTCCTCGACGGCGGAGCCGCTTGACAGGAATTTTATGCCCGCTCATTCTGCTTCAAATTACCTGTTCTTGTGCGAGAATTGTCGGAGGGGACGGCAAATGAGCCTTGCGGCGCGGGACAGCTCCGGCGAGGCCTCATCGCGCAACAATTCAGGAAACTCGCCTCCAATCAGCCACCTGGTGAAACGGCCGGACATGTCCTGGCGCGATCATCTGGTGATGCTCCTGTCGTTCGGCGCGGAGGCCGAGCATTGCCTGATGGTTCAGTACCTGTACGCCGCCTATTCCATGCGGACCGATAAAGAAACCCCTGAGCGAGCCAAAATGATCGAAGGCTGGCGCGCACAGATCCTCGCCGTCGCCCGGGAGGAGATGGGTCATCTGCTGACGGTGCAGAACGTCCTCCTTCTCCTCGGGGCTCCGACCGCGCTCGGCCGCGACAATTCGGTGTGGGCGCAGAAATATTATCCCTATCCGTTCTCGCTCGAGCCGATGTCGATCGAGACGCTGGCCTGCTTCGTTTACGCCGAGATGCCGGAGATCAAGGTCCCGTTCGACAAGTCCATGGAGCCGGAGCTGGCGGAGCTGCTGACGAAGGTCCGTCGGACGATGACGGCCAAGTTTCTCGGCGGCGCGCTCGAGGTCGACGTGCACCGGGTCGGCGCGCTGTATCAGGAGATCATCGATCTGATCTCGAATGAGGACCTCATTCCCGATTCGGCGTTCGATGCGGCGAGCTACGAGTTCCAGGCGTCGTGGGATGAATGGGGCCGCGGCTACAAGCCCGCTCCCTACGAGCTCCAGGCCGACGGCAGCCGCCCGCCGGTGGACGAGGGCGCCGGACGCATCGGCGCCCGCCAGATCAAGGACGGCGCCGAGTTCGATGCTCCTCGTTCGACTGGACTGGGATCCGTCGGAAAGGATCGCCGACACCTTCGTTCGCATCGACCGGATGGCGACGCGCGCCGACGCGGTCAAGGCGCTTCACAATCTCGCCAAGCAGGGCGAGGCGCCGCATCTGAGCCGCAGGACGCATCTGAAAAGCTCGGACGAGTTGTCGCACTTCGATCGCTTTCTGACCGTCTTCAAACAGCTCTCTGCGGAGACGGCGAAGGTTCCCGGCTGGTCGCCGGCGGCGGACGTCTCGTCCAATCCGACCACCCGGCAACTCGACCCCGGCGAAGTGGAATTTTCACAAATCACCGCAGTCGTCGCCAAGCGTCTGGCGCAGCTGTTCAACCAGCGATACCGGCTGCTGCTCAACTATCTTGCGCACAATTTTCGCCTGGCGGGAATTGAGCGCGTCGACCGGCCCAATCTTCGCGCAATGCTGATGCATCGGGTGTTCGGCGAGATGTACAACCTCAAGACGCTCGCCGGGTTGCTGGTGCGGGCGCCTCGCGCCGCCGCCGGGGACGACCCAAAGCTGACCGCCCCTTACGACGGGGCGCGCAAATGGGCCGGACCGCCGTTCGAGATGCCCTATTCGCTGACATTGCCCGACGCCGACCTCGACATCTGGCGCATGCACGACGATCTGATCGTCACCTCGCTCGACACCGCAAAACGGCTCCTGGAAGCCGCCTCGGGGCAGAGCTACGATCCCGCCGAGCAGAAGGAGCACTGGTCCAAGGTCAAAGCCGATCTCGACGCAGCCGGGGCCGAACCGTTCCTGCGGGCGCTGATGGATCTCGACAGGCGGTCGCGAGCCTGGATCCAAACCATCGTCGCCGGCGGATCAAAAGGAGCAGCTCGTCGATGACGAAGATCAAAGGGCTGAGGATCCTCCCGCCCTTCGCGATTGCCCGGCTCGGGTCGGCGAAGGAGCCGATGGACAATTATGCGATCGATATCGATCCGCCGGCGGCGAATGCAACGGAGCCGCTCGGCTATCGCACGATGAAGCCGATGCCGACCCTGATCGTCAACGACCGCACCGGCGAGATCGAGCGGGTAAAGGAGCCGCCGTTCTCGCTCGAGTTCAAGAAGGACGGAAAAATCCGCCCGGTGGCGCCGTTCCTCGAGGTCTTCGCCGTCACGACGGACGACGAACTTATTCCCCTGACGATCGACCTCCTCAAGGAAGAGGGATACGAGGTCGGGGACATCTCCTGGGGCGTGTCGCTGGCGAACCGGAAGGTCGCGCGCCGCACCGGAGACGAAAACGACGTCGTCGAGACTCGCGACGCGACGATCGCCGATCACGACGTCCACGAGCTGCACGGTTTCTCCAACCACTTCGTCGACGGCGCGAGCGTCGTTTTCGGTCATGCCCGCTTCATCAAGCCGACCGACGCCCATCCGCAGATACGCCTGCGCTTCACGCCGGCGCAAGGCCTCATCTACGGCCCCAAAGGAATCCGGGCGGAGACGGTGAGGCGGAGGCCGACGCGGATGGCGGAGACGAGGCGACGCCCGGCGACCGTTATCAGATCCCCAACGGACAGGCCGTCTACGATCCCGCCAAGGGCGGGATCTGGATAGGCTATTCCGACGTTTCCGACCGTCCCGAGACCTCGCCCGCGACGGGGAAAAAATGCGAGAGTTCAAAGACAAGCGCCGAGCGATCTGGGAAAGGAACGGCTGGAAGATCGACTACGACAACGAGACCGTCCCGCCGGCGCTGTTCGCGATCGATCCGCCGGCGCCATCCTGGCTCTACGACAACGTCGCGATCAGCCGCGGCTATCTCGACGACGCCTGCGACGGTTTCGTCGAGGTTCGGCTCGAGAAGGGCGAGGAACGGAAACGCCTAGGCCAGGCTCTGCTCCGCTCCGCCGGCAATGGCGCCGGACTCGCTGTTCGTTCGCTCGCTGGCCGACGATCTCGATCAGGCGATCTTCGGGCCGGACATCCCCGAAACCGAGCCGACGGCGGTCACCCGGGCGCGCGCCCAGGACGTCGTGCGCCGGGCCTTCGAGACCGTCCGCTTCATGAACGTCGCCGTCATGAACGGCAACGACTATCAGCGGACGCTCCGCGCTTTCGCTCGACTCGATGCCCGAAGAGGAAGCAGCCGACACCGAGCGCGCCATTCGTCCGGTGATGCATCCCGGGACGGTCGACACCAGAGCGATCACCGCGCTGCATCAGCAGGCCTACGCCGCATTGCGGGCGGGAGCTGCGCCGTGGTTCGCGCAACTGCTGCGCAACCCGAATGAAGCCGCCGACTTCACCGACCGCGGCCGGCGCAAGATGCCCGCGCTGATGTGCGGCGCGGACAACAACTATCTCGCGCTGACCTGGCGCCAGATCCACACGATCCAGAAGGCGGCGTCCGATCCGCCCTCCTCGCCGCCTGAGCCGTGGGACAGTTCGCTGCCGCTGTCACCGCGCAATGTGACGGCGCACCGCCATGCCGCGATCCACTACGAGGCCGAGCGGGAACCCGATCAATTCGCGGCCGATCACCTCGGTTGCCAACTGCTGTCCGGGCCTCGAAGTCGACTTCCGCGCGGTGTGGCGGCGGCTCTTCAAGGGGATCGAGCTGCGCGAGCACGACAACCTCGTCGTGCGCATCGATCCGGACTGCGACGCCGAGACCCGGCAAGCGGTCAAGCCGGCCTGATCAGGGCGACGCTTGCTACGGGTCGCAGGCGCGGGCGGCGGACGGCGCATTCATCAGGACGACCACGCCGATCAAGGGACCGGCGCCCGTCCGATCCCGACGGCTACATTCTGCTTACGACCTAACATGAATCCCGCGGGCCGGGCGGCGCTCGAGTGGTCGAACGTGCTTGCCTATGTCCTGCCTCACGCCGGACAGCGGTTGCGGTGCGATTTCAGCAAGGACGTCTCCTGGGAGCAACACCTGCAGCTCGCTCGAGGGCACGACCGACAATCCGCCGAACTACGAAACCTTCGAGCTCGAGAGTGCGGCCGTTTTTCGAGGACGATACCGCCGTCATCTCCAGGGCGCTGGCCAAGGCGGGGGAGCTGACCCAGGGCCTCTGCTCGCCATGGCAGAACGACTACCGCGAGTGCTCGTGCTACTACTGGGCCTCCGCCCGGCCCGACTTCGTCAACGTCGAGATCGACACGAACGGCTTGAGCGCGGGCGACAACTGGTTCCAGCGGAAGCGCACCGGCTCCTACGTGCCCGACGACTACGCCGATTCGCGTCTCGTCCTGTACGACGAGATGTTCCGCGACTGGGAGACGGTGCTGAATTTCCAGGTCGGGGGCCGGGACGCGACGGACGAGGTGCCCGGGTGCGTCGCCCCGCAGAAGAGTGAGCCTCGCGGACGCGCGTCGGGTCATCGGCGCCTCGGCGCCGCGAGCGCCTGAGGCCCATCTGATCGAGACGGCTGTCGGCCGCCATCTTTTCGTCGCCGACGGAAGCCGGCTGTTTGACGCTGGGCCGGAGCTGTTCGATCGCTGCGAGGCCGCGATGGCGAGCGACGAGACAGGAGCGCTCGACGACCTGATGCGGCAGGTCGGCCTTGCGGGCGAGCCGTTCATCGACGATGAGCCGCTCGAGCCGCAGCCCGTGCGCGCGCTTTCGCTCGCGATCGCGCAGAAATGCAACCTCGGCTGCGCCTATTGCTATGCCCAGCAGGGCGAGTTCGGCGGCGCGCCAAAAAACATGTCGACCGCCGACGCCTTGCGCGCTGTCGACCTGCTGATCGACGGCGCCGAGCCCGGCGCGCGTCTGAACCTCGCTTTCCTCGGCGGCGAGCCGCTGGTCAACCGGCCGGCGCTGCGGGAGGCGACGCGGCGCGCGCGGGAGCTCGCTGAAGCGCGGGGCGCCACAATTTCCTTTTCGATCACGACCAACGGCACGCTGCTGACCGAGGACGACGCGAGCTTCTTCGAGGAGTACGGCTTCGCCGTCACTGTCAGCCTCGACGGCCCGCGCGAGCAGCACGATGCGCTGCGGCCGTTCAAGAGCGGCCGCGGCAGTTTCGACGCGACCATGCGCCACGTCGAGCCGCTCTTGGGCATGCAGCGCGCCATGCAGGTGACCGCACGCGTCACCGTTACGCCGAGCAACCTCGCGCTCAAGCAGACGCTCGACGAATTCATCGCAGCCGGCTTTCACAGCGTCGGGTTCTCGCCGATGCTGAGCGCGCCCGGCGGCCGCGGCGAGATGGATGCGAACCAGCCTCGAGCGCATGCTCGGCGAGATGATCGACTGCGGATCGAGAGTACGAACGCCGCATGCGTCTCGGGCAGCGCTATCCCTTCGCCAACATGGTGAACGCCATGCGGGAGATTCACCGCGGCACGCACCGGCCCTATCCGTGCGGCGCCGGCGCGGGCTATTTTGGCGTGTCGGCCGACGGCGACCTCGCAGCCTGCCACCGTTTCGTCGGCGACGCGGACGGCGCGATGGGCTCGCTCGCGAGGGGGTCGATCGAACGCGCCAGCGGAATTGGCTCGCGGCCCGGCATGTTCACCGGCAGGAGCCGTGCCGGTCCTGCTGGGCGCGCTATCTCTGCGGCGGCGGCTGCCATCACGAGGTTCTGCGGCGCGGCCGGCCGGCGTGCGACTATATTCGCGGCTGGCTGCACTATTGCCTTGAAGCCTACCTGAGACTCGCGCCGCAGCCCGAAACGATCGGCCTCGAGCCGGCTCTGGTCCATGGCTGAGGTTTGCGTCGTCGGCGCGGGACCGGCAGGGTCCGTCTTTGCCGCGCGCATGGCCCAGCTCGGCCACAAGGTCTGCCTGATCGAGCAAGCCCGCTTTCCGCGCCGCCGTCTCGGCGAGTGTCTCACGCCGGGCGTCGAACCGCTCCTGAAGGCGGCAGGGCTCGGCGCGGCGATCGACCGGGGTCAGGCAAGGCGCGTCCGCCGAGTCCGACGTCGATTGGGCTGAGGGGCCGCAATGGCGCGAGGATCCGCGCGAGCAGGGCTTCATCGTCGATCGTGGCCTATTCGATCTCGCTCTCGTCGAACAGCGTTCGCGCCTTCGGAGTCGATGTCCGCCAACCCGCCCGGCTTGTCGAGCGCTGCCGGACGGCCGGGCGATGGCGGCTCACGATCGAGGTCGACGGACGGGCCGAGACGCTCGAGACCGACTTTCTGGCGCAGGCGACCGGACGCGGCGACGGCGCCGGCCCGGCGGCGAACCGGAGCGCCGACGCTTGCGGTATTCGCCTATTGGCGGGCCGCCCGCCTGCCGGACACGCCGCGCATCGAGGCGAAGGACGAGGCTTGGTTCTGGAGCGTGCCGCTGCCGAACAGTATCTTCAACACGCTGGGCTTCGTCGAACCGAAGGCGTTTCGATCGGCGGGTGGGCGGCTGGAAGCGCGCTTCCGGAGCCTTCTCGCGCACTCGAGCCTCTTGGAGGACTGCTGCGGCGCCGAGCTCGCCGGTCCGGTCCAGGCCATCGACGCGACGCCCTATCTTTTTGAGGATTTGATCGCTGTCGACGCCATTCGGCTCGGCGACGCCGCCGTGGCGGTCGACCCGATTTCCTCGAGCGGCGTGCAGAAGGCGATCCAGAGCGCGCTCGCCGGCGCGGTGGTCGCAAACACCCTGCTGCGCAAGCCTGAGCGCGCCGATGCCGCCATGCGCTTCTATCGGGGCCAGTTGAACGACGCCTCCGAGCGGCATCGCCTGTGGGCGGCGGATCACTACGCCGCGGTCGCCGAGCGCCGCTCCGGAAGCTTTTGGGCCGAGCGCGCCAAGGACCGCGAACTCGATGGACTTCGGCCGCCGATCGCGCCGGCCGACGCTCGGGCGGTGGTCGTGACGCCGGTCGAGCTGTCGCCAGACGCGTCATTCATCGAGGCGCCCTGCCTCGGCGGCGATTTCGTCAACCTCTCCGAGGCCGTCAGTCACCCTGGCCTCGCGGGTCCGGTCGCCTATCTTGCGGGCCTCGCGCTTCCCCCGTTGCTGCGGAGGCTTCCCGCCGGCCAAACGCCCTTGGAGCTGGCTCGCGGGTGGGCGGATCGGATGCCGCTCGAATCCGGCCTCGCCATCGCCGGATGGCTCATCAATCACGGCGTCTTGGTGAGATCGGCCGACTGCGGACGAGGCCACTGCGTCCCGCCCTATGGCGCTGGGCGGCCAAAAGCCGTAAAAGGCCGACCCGACTCGTCGGCGCTCGTTCGCCATGTTCGCGCCGTGATCAGGTAATCTAACCGGCCCGCGTCTGCGAGCCGACGGGCGGGACCGGCAGGGTCGGGGCGCCTGACAGCGACGATCGGCAAGGATGACAGGCGTGAAGAACGCATTCGGCCGGCAGAGATTTCCTTGCGCCTTTCAGGCTGCTCACCCTCGCGGCGACCGTCGCCGGCGTTCTTGCCGCCGGCCAGGCTCTGCGCCCAGAGCGCGGATTGCGCCCGCCTGCAGGCCGCCATCGCCTGCCGCCCCGCGCGGCGGAGGAGGCGCCGCTCAGCCGCGGCCGAGCGCCAGCGCGGCGGACTGGCGAGCGCCAGCGCCTACGCCCATTCGATCGGCTGCGACAACCAGAAGTTCCTGTTCTTCGGCTCCGATCCGCCGCCGCAGTGCGGCGAAATCAAGGGCCGGATCGCCCGGATGCAGGCCAGTCTGTCCGACCTGCAGGCGCGCGCCGGCGGCGGCCGCGGCGACCTCATCGCCCGCTACAACGCCGAATGCGCCAACGCGCCGCAGCAGGGCCCGGGCAACATCTTCGAGGCCCTGTTCGGCGGCGGCGCGAGGCAGGCGGTCGCAGCCGTTCAATCCCGACGAAATTCCTGCCGGACCAGCAGCAGCAGATGATCGAGAAGTCGATCGAGAACGAAAAGAAGGGCGCGCATGTTTCGGCGGGCTCCTATGCGGTCTGCGTGCGCACCTGCGACGGCAGCTTCTTCCCGGTCTCGTACTCCGGGGCCGGCAGCCGCTCCGACAGCCTCGAGGAGGTCTGCCGCTCGCTCTGCCCGAACGCCGACACGCAGCTCTATTCGTTCCCGTTCGGCGGCACGATCAATCAGGCCGTGTCGTCAACCGGCGAGCCCTACGTCAATTTGCCCAACGCGCTCAAGTTCCAGCAGTCGTACGATTCGACCTGCTCGTGCCGCCGCAAGGGCGAGAGCTGGGCGCAGGCGCTGGCCGCCGCGGAGGCGAAGTACGGCCACGAGTCGCACGACATCCTGGTGACGCCGGAGAAGTCCGCTCGAAATGTCGCGGCCGATCATTGCCAAGGTCTCGACCGATCCGAAGGCGAAGCCGGCGAAGGCCAACGCCAAGGCGACTGCCCCGGCGCCCGACGCAGCGTCTTCGCAGGCCGGGCTCGCTTCGGCGCAGCCGGGCGGCGCCTCCACGTCTCCCCCGAAGGGTCTTTGCCCCCCGCCGGCGCGCCCTTGGGCCTCGACGCCAACGGCGCCGATACGGCGCTCAGCGCGGCGGCGGCCACGGTCAGCCGCGAGGCGTCCGGCATCGCGGGCGGGGGCGTTCAGAGCGGGACTGTGTATGGCAAGGGCGACGGCCAGACGGTCACCGAAACCGGTCCGGACGGCGTCAAACGGAAGGTGCGGATAGTCGCGCCAACGCTCTAGCGCGGCCGATCAGCGGCAACAGCGCCGCGAGTTCCGGCCCCGCTTCGCGGCCGGTCAGCGCCAGCCGCAGCGGGTGATAAAGCGCCCGCCCTTTGCGGCCGGTCAGCGCCTTGAGGTCGTCTGTCCACATCCTCCAGGTCGATCCGTCCCACGCGCCCTGCGGAAGTCGCGAGGCGGCAAGGTCGAGGTAAGCCCGATCCTCGACGACCGGCGTAACGTCGCCTTCGACCACCTGCAGCCAGATGGTTGCCTCGGAAAGGCGCGAGAGATTGCCGCGCACCGCAAGCCAGAAGGCCTCTCCATTCAACGCCGCGACGCCGAGCGCGGCCAGCCGGTCGGCCACCGCCGAATAGGGAGTCCGGTGGAGGAGGCGCGCCGACAGCGCGTCGAGTTCGGCTTCGTCGAAGCGCGCGGCGGCGCGCGACAGATTCTTGAGGTCGACCAGCGCCGCGAGCTCGTCGAGCCACGCGACCGGACGCACCGCCTCTGCCGAGCCGACCAGAACCGAAAGCGTCGCCACGGCCAGCGCTTCGACGCCCTTCTCGCGAAGCGAGGCGATCGACAGGGCGCCGGTGCGTTTCGACAGTCCCTCCCCGCCCGAGTCGGTCAACAGATTGTGGTGCCCGAAGCGAGGCGTTGCGCCCGCGAGCGCCTCGAAAATCTGGATCTGCACCGCGGTGTTGGTGACGTGGTCCTCGCCGCGAATGACGTCGCGTGACGCCGAACTCGATGTCGTCGACCACCGAGGGCAGCGTATAGAGATAGGTTCCGTCCTCGCGGCGCAACACCGGATCCGAGAGCGAGGCGCAGTCGATGTGGCTCTCGCCCCGCACCAAATCGTCCCAGCGCACGGTCGTCGGCTCGAGCTTGAACCGCCAGTGCGGCCGGCGGCCGGCGGCCTCGAGCGCGGCGCGGTCGGCGTCGCTCAGCCGCAGCGCGGCGCGGTCGTAGATCGGCGGACGGCCGAGCGCCTGCTGGCGCTTGCGGCGACGGTCGAGTTCCTCCGCCGTCTCGTAGGCCGGATAGAGTCGACCCTGGGCTTTGAGTTTTTCCGCCGCCGTGTCATAGGCCGCCATGCGCTCCGACTGGCGCCGAACGAGGTCGGGACGGATGCCGAGCCAGGCGAGATCCTCCTCGATCGACGCCGCATATTCGGCTTTCGACCGATCTCGATCCGTGTCGTCGAATCGCAGGATGAACGTGCCGTTGCGACGACAGGCGTAAAGCCAGTTCAGGAGAGCGGTGCGGGCGTTGCCAATGTGAATGCGTCCGGTCGGCGACGGGGCAAAACGGACGATCGGGGCCGAATTCATGAGCCTTCATAGAAGCGTCGCGCTGCGCCAGCAATATCATTGCTGCCGATTTGCGAAACGAGTACAATGAAAACATGACAATCAGCGCGTTGGCCGCCGGGATTTGCGTCTCGACCGGAGGAATTCATGCACTGAGCGTTGGGCTGGCGCTGCGTCGATGCGCTGAACGCACCGGCCCGACTCCGGTTCCGAACAACGCTCCCGCCGTTACGATCGTGCAACCCTTGTGCGGCGTCGAAATCTTTTCGCGGGAAACGCTTCGCTCGATTTTCGCGCTCGACTATCCGGACTACGAGATCGTTTTCTGCCTTGCGAGCGCCGACGATCCGATCGCCCCGCTGGTTCGCGGCGCGATCGCTCGCCATCCCGAACGGCCGGCGCGGCTCCTGATCGGGGACGACCGGGTCAGCGCCAATCCCAAGCTCAACAATGTGGTGAAGGGCTGGAAGGCGGCCCGGCACGAGTGGGTGATCATCGCCGACTCCAACGTCCTGATGCCGCCGGACTACATCCAGCGGCTGCTCAAGCGCTGGCGGCCCAACTCCGGCATCGTCTGCTCGCCTCCGATCGGCTCGCAGCCGAAGTCGTTCGCCGCGGAGATCGAATGCGCCTTCCTCAACACCTATGAGGCGCGCTGGCAATATGCGGCGGAGGCCGCCGGATTTGGCTTCGCGCAAGGCAAGACGATGCTCTGGCGCCGCGAGATCCTCGAGGCCGGCGGCGGCATCGAAGCGCTCGGCGCCGAGATCGCCGAGGATGCGGCGTCGACCAAGCTGATCCATGCCCAGGGCCTGGACGCCCATCTCGTCGATCAGCCGTTCCAGCAGCCCCTCGGCGTTCGGAAATTGAGGGACGTCTGGTCGCGGCAGCTCCGCTGGGCGCGGCTGAGACGAGTGACATTCCCGCTGCATTTCGTGCCCGAAATTTTGACGACGGGGCTGCTGACGATCGTCGCGGCCGCTTTCGCCGCGCCTCAATTCGGGATCAGCGCCTGGGCGAGCGTCGCCCTGGCGGCGCTGTTCTGGTACGCTCTCGAGGCCCTGCTCGCCGCCGTCGCCGGCTGGCCGCTGAGCTGGCGGAGTGCGCCCGCCTGGATCCTTCGCGACTTTCTGTTGCCTTTCCTGTGGAGCGAAGCCTGGGCGAGCGACCGTTTCGTCTGGCGCGGCAACGCGATGACCGTCGACGAAGCCGAACTCCAGGAAGCCGCGCCCGGGCCGCCGCCCCAGATCTGAACGGCGTAGCCAGCACCGATTTACGGCGACGCCTCGCGCGCTATCGATTTACACCGCGCACTTGAACGCCGTATGTCACACCGTCTTGAGCATGCCCCCGTCGACGAAATAGGTCGAGCCCACCGAATAGCTCGCGCGTTCCGAGCAGAGGAAGACGAAGAAGTTGGCCAGCTCCTGCGGGCTGGCGAAGCGCTTGATCGGCGCGTGCTCGCGCGCGACGCCGTCGAGGTAGCCCTGCCAGTCGCCGCCCTTGTCCGCCGTCAGCTGCTTGGCCGTCTTGATCCAGTCGGGCGTGAGGATGAGGCCCGGGTTGACGCAATTGACGCGGATGTTGTCCCCGACGAGCTCGGTCGCGAGGCACTTCGAAAACATCATCAGCGCCGCCTTGGTCGTGTTGTAGATCGGCTCGTACCACAGCGGCTGGGTCGCGCAGATCGAGGCGTTGTGCAGGATGACGCCGCCGCCGCGCGCCTTCATCAGGGGCGCGAGGCCGCGCGCGAGCCGCACCGCCGCCATCACGTGCAGATCCCAATAGGCCTGCCACTTCTCGTCCGGCGCCTCCATCACCGTCTCGTTGCTGCCGGTGCCGGCGTTGTTGATGAGAATGTCCGCTCCGCCGTAGGCCTGCTTCGACCGCCGCGATCAGCGCGTCCGTCCCCTCGCGGGTCGCGACGTCGCAGGCGACGGCCTCGGCGCGAACGCCGTATTCTCCGGCGATGCGCTTCGCCTCCTCGCGCGCCCGCTCCCCGCCGCGCGCGGCCAGCGCGAGACTGACGCCCTCGGCCGCCAGGCCTTCGGCGATGGCCAGCCCGATGCCGACGCTGCCACCGGTCACCACCGCCACCTTGTCCTTGAGTCCGAGGTCCACGATCTCTCCCCCTTCACCAGCAAATATAGCCGCCGTCCGCCAGCACGATCGACCCGGTCATCAGGCTCGCGGCGTCGGAGGCGAGAAACAGCACGACCGCGGCGATCTCGTCCGGCTCGCCCATCCGCGCCATCGGCGTGCCCTCCATCCAGACGTCGAACATCGCCTTGTTGGCCTTGGCGCGCGCGGTCAGCGGCGTATTGATATAGGTCGGCGCGACCGCATTGACGCGCACGCCGCGCGCGCCCCATTCAGCGGCGAGCGACTTCGTCAGATGATGCAGGCCAGCCTTCGAGGCGTTGTAACTGGCCTGAGCCTGCGGCTTATTGACGATGATCCCCGACATCGAGCCGATGTTGACGATCGAGCCGCGTCCTGCGGCCAGCATGAGCCGGCCGAAGGCGCGGCAGCACCAGAAAGCGCCGTTGAGATTGACGTCGATGACCTCGAGCCAGTCCTCGTCCGTCGCATCCTCGGCTGCGATCTCCGAGCGGGCGATGCCGGCATTGCAGACCAGAACGTCGATCCGGCCCTTCTCGGCCATCACCCGCGCCGCGGCGGCCTCGACCTCAGCGGATTTCGTCACGTCCATGTCGATGACGTCGGTCGCGTAGCCCATCGCCTTCATCGCGGCCTTTGCTTCCGCCGCCGCTTTGGGATTGCGGTCGGCGATATAGACATGGGCGCCCGCCTCGGAGAGCGCCTCGACGCACGCGAGCCCGATGCCCTGGCCTCCGCCGGTGACGATGGCGACCCGGCCCTTGAGATTGAACCGCTCGAGATACATCGGCCCCTTCCCGACTGCGTCAGCTCATCCAGTTGCCGCCGTCGACGTTCAGCGTCTGCGAAACGACGTAATCGCTGTCGGACGAAGCGAGGAACGTGGCGGCTCCGCCGTAGTCCGTCTGGCAGTCCCATGCGACCGAACGGCACGGCCACGACCGACGAGCCGCTTCTTCTCGCCGAGCGGAAATGCCTCGTATTTGGCGAACAGCGAGTCGACCCGGTCCCACATCGGCGTGTCGACCACGCCAGGCGCAATGCCGTTGACGTTGATGCGATGCTTGATGAGATCGAGGCCCGCCGATTGCGTGAGGCTGATGACCGCCGCCTTCGAGGCGCAGTAGATCGACACCAGCGCCTTCGCCGCGCCGACCCGCCTGCGAGGCCATGTTGATGATCTTGCCGCCCTGCCCCCGCGCGATCATCCGCCTGGCGACCGCCTGCAGCGTGAAGAAGAGGCCCTTCACGTTGACCGCGAACACCTTTTCGTAGCTCTGCTCGGTCACCTCGACGATCGGCCCCATGTCGAAGATGCCGGCGTTGTTGACCAGAATGTCGATGCCGCCCCAATGGGCGACGACGCTTTCGACCGCCGCGTCGATCGAGGCGGTCTTGGTCACGTCGAGCGCGACCGCCGTAGGCCTTTTCGCCGTGACGCGCGGCGGTTTCCTTTGCTTCGGCGAAGTTGAGGTCGGCGACGGCCACCCGCGCGCCTTCGGCCACATAGCGATCGACGATCGCCGCCCCGATGCCGCGCGCGCCGCCCGTGACGAGGGCGACTTTGTCTTCGAGCTTCATCATCCTGCTCCCGCTCTTCGTCGCGCCGAGGCGAGCAGGGCTTACACCCGCGCCGCGAGGTCGTCGGCGAGCGTCGCGCGCACGCCGTTGATCCACAGCGAGGCGAGCGCGCCGGAGAACGCCGCGACGTAGGCGGGATTGTCGGCGAGTTCGCCGAAAATGTCGCGCATGGCGAGGAAGGCGCGCGGATCGTTCCGCGCCTGCCTGGCCGCCGCCTGCAGGCGGTCCCAGCTCGGATCGTTGGGCGGAATGATCTTGCCGCTCTCCGATTTCGCCGTAGCAGTAGCGGCACCACATCGCCGAGACGAGCGCGAGGCCCATGACGCTCGCGCCGGCCGCGAGGCGGTCCCTGACTGTCGGCAGAATGAATTTCGGCTGCCGATTCGAGCCGTCGAGGCAGAGGCGCGAGATCGTGTCGGCGATCTTCGGATTGGCGAAGCGCTCGGCGACCTTCTTGCGATAGGCCTCGAGATCGACCTTTGGCGGCGGCGGAACGACGGGGATGATCTCGCGCCTGGTCAGCGTCTCGAGGAAGGCCGCGATCTGCTGATCCTGCATCGCCTCGTGCACGAAATGGATGTCGAGGATCCCTGCCGGATAGGCGATCGCCGCGTGCCCGCCGTTGAGGATGCGGATCTTCATCAGCTCATAGGGCGCGACGTCGGAGGTGAAGGTGACGCCCGACCTTCTCGAGAGCGGGGCGTCCGGCGGGGAACTTGTCCTCAACCACCCACTGCCGAAATTCCTCGCAGAACACCGGCCAATTGTCCTCGATCCCGTAGGCGTCGCGCAGGATGGCGCGCTCACGGTCGCTGGTGGCCGGAGTGATCCGGTCGACCATCGAATTGGGGAAGGCGACGTTCGCCCGGATCCATTCGGCGAGTTTCGGATCCGACAGTTCGGCGAGACCCGGCGACGGCGTTCTCGGTGACGTGGCCATTGCCGGGGATGTTGTCGCACGACATCACGGTGAAGGGCGCCAGACCCGCCGCGACGCCGGCGCTTGAGGCCGGCCGCGATCAGGCCGAAGGCCGTCTTCGGCGCCTCGGCGTGCTGCGCGTCGTGGACGATGTCCGGATGGGTCGGGATCGAAGCGCTGTGTCGCCGGGGAAATGTAATAGCCGCCCTCGGTGACGGTCAGCGAGACGATGCGGATCTCGGGCCGCGCAAGCGTCTCGAGCATCGCCGCGATGTCGAACGGCCTGATGAAGTCGATCATCGCGCCGGTGACCCGCACCGCACGTCGCGTCGGCCTCCTGCTCGACGACGGTCGTCAGCCAGTCCTGCGCCTTGAGCTTTTCCCGCATGTCGACGTCGGGCTCGCGCACGCCGGCGCCGACGATCGCCCAATCGCGATCGACCCCGGAATTGAACAGGTCGTCGAGATAGACCGCCTGATGGGCGCGGTGAAAGTTGCCGACGCCGATATGGAGGATGCCGGCCTTGAGGTCGGACCGCCGGTAGTTCGGCTTGCTCACGCCCGGGCGGCAACTGAGCAAGTGCGGCTAAGGAAAGTTTGACGCTCATGACTGCCTGTCCACCGATTTGACGCTTCGCGGAGCGCGAACGCGCTCAGTTGATCCGCCGGCCGTCCTTGTCGAACTTGTGCAGGTTCGCCTCGCGCGGGGTGACGAAGATCTTCTGGTCCGCCTTCAGCGGCGCCTCGCCCTCGAGCCTGAGCGTCAGCGGTCCGATGCCGTCGGCCTCGGCGTGGACGAAGGTGTCGGAACCGAGATGCTCGGCGAGCCGGACCGTCGCCGGCCACTCGCCCGCGGTGGTCGAAACGTCGGCATGCTCGGGCCGGATGCCGATCGTCGCCGCGCCGCGCTTCGCGGCGCTTGGGCCCCGGATCAGGTTCATCGTCGGCGAGCCGATGAAGCCCGCGACGAACAGGCCGTTCGGCCGGTTGTAAAGCTCGAGCGGCGTGCCGACCTGCGCGACCGAGCCCCGGTCGAGCACGACGATCTTGTTGGCCATGGTCATAGCCTCGACCTGATCGTGGGTGACGTAGACCATCGTCGTCTTGAGTATGTTGTGCAGTTCGCCGATCTCGACCCGCATCTGGACGCGCAAAGCCGCGTCGAGATTGCTGAGCGGCTCGTCGAACAGGAAGGCCTTCGGCTCACGCACGATCGCACGCCCGATCGCGACGCGCTGCCGCTGGCCGCCCGAAAGCTGGCGCGGCTTACGGTCGAGATAGTCGGTCAGGTTCAGAGTCCCTGCGGCCTTGCGCACCTTCTGATCGATAACCTCGGCGCTCTGCCCCGCCATCTTCAGGGCGAAGGCGATGTTGCCGCGCACGCTCATATGCGGGTAGAGCGCATAGGACTGGAACACCATCGCCAGCCCACGCTTCGACGGCCCGACGAAGTGACGTCCTTGCCGTCGATGAGGACCTCGCCCGACGTCACGTCCTCGAGGCCGGCGATCAGGCGCAGAAGGGTCGACTTGCCGCAGCCGGACGGTCCGACAAACACCGCGAACTCGCCATCCTTGATATCGAGATCAACGCCGTTGATGACGTTGACCGCGCCGAACGCTTTTTTGACCGACTTCAGCTGGATGCTGCCCATCGTCGCATTCTCCCTTTGCCGGATTATTTCACCGCGCCGAACGTCAGTCCACGGACGAGCTGCTTCTGCGAGAACCAGCCGAGGATGAGGATCGGCGCGATGGCGAGAGTGGATGCCGCCGACAGCTTCGCCCAGAAGAAGCCCTCCGGCGCCGAATATGAGGCGATGAACGCGGTCAGCGGCGCGGCGTTGGAGGTCGCCAGGTTGAGCGTCCAGAACGCCTCGTTCCACGACAGGATGATCGCCAGCAGCATCGTCGAGGCGATGCCCGGGACCGCCATTGGCGTCAGCACGTAAAGGATCTCGTTGAATAACGACGCTCCATCCATGCGCGCCGCCTCGAGGATGTCGACCGGGAATCTCCTTGAAATATGTGTAGAGCATCCAGATGAGGATAGGCAGGTTGAGCAGCATCAGCACCAGGCCGAGGCCCCACAGGCTGTCCAGCAGATGCAGGTCGCGGAACCACAGATACATCGGGACGAGCACGCCGACCGCCGGCATCATCTTGGTCGACAGCATCCACATCAAGACGTCCTTGGTGTGCTTGGTCGGCGCGAACGACATCGACCAGGCGGCCGGGACGGCGACGATGAGGCCGACAACATTGGCTCCGACCGACAGCACGATCGAGTTGAAGGCGAAATGGAGGTAGTTCGACCGGCTCTGCACTTCGGCGTAGTTCTCCAGCGTCCAGTGGAAGAACAGGAACTTCGGCGGCATCGCGATCGCGTCGAGCTCGCTCTTGAAGCTGGTCAGGAAGGTCCACAGGATCGGAAAGAAAATCAGGAAGCCGACGACCCAGGCGAGGATGGTGACGCCGGCCCGCTTGCCGAGGGATTGCTTCATGGCCATCGTTCAGCCCTCCAGGTTCCGGCCGACAATGCGCATCAAAAAGATCGCGACGATGTTGGCGAGTACGACCGCGACGATGCCGCCGGCGGACGCTCCGCCGACGTCGAAATTGAGCAGCGCCTGCTTGTAAACGAGGAAGGGAATGTTCGTTGTCGCGATTCCCGGACCGCCCGACGTGGTCACATAGATTTCCGCGAATACGCTCAACAGGAAAATCGTCTCGATCAGAATAACGACGGTCATCGCGCGCGCGATATGCGGCAGCACGATATAGCCGAAGTAGGAAATCGGCCCCGCCCCGTCGAGCGCGGCGGCTTCCTTCTGCTCTTCGTCGAGCGATTGCAACGCGGTCAGCAGAATGAGGCTGGCGAACGGCAGCCACTCCCACGACACGACCAGAATGAGCGACAGCATCGGCCAGTTGGTGAACCAGACGATCGGGGAAAAGCCCAGCGATCGCGCGATCCAGGCGAACAGGCCGGAGTCCGGATTCATCAAGAGGTTCTTCCAGACCAGCGCGCTGACCGTCGGCATGACGAAGAACGGCGCAATCACCATCAGTCGCAGCGCGGTCTGCCCGAACACAGGCTGGTCCATCAGCAGCGCGACGAGGATGCCCCCGCAGACGCTGATCACCAGAACGGCGCCGACGAGGATCAGCGTGTTGATGAGCGCCGCGACAAAGTTCGCGTCGGTAAGGAAATAACCATAGTTCGCCAGTCCGACGAAGCTGATGTCGGTCGGATCGAGCAGGCTGTAGTGAAGCAAGGAAAAATACAGCGTGCGCACGAGCGGAAAGATCATCCAGACGAACAGCAGGATGACCGACGGCGCTACGAGTATGCGGCCCGCTGTGGTGGTCTGTTTGGTCGCCATCCCTATGGCCCTCCCGCCGACATCATCCGCTGACGCTCGCCGCCAGTCGACTTTCGCTCGCATCGTCAACGCCCCGCCGAGGCGTCACAGGCTTGGAACCGCTTTCGCCGTTGATCGTGTCTGCCAGACATTCTCCCGAATTGCCCCTCCTCGAAATCGAGGAGGGGCCGGGACGGGGAGGAGCGTCCCTGCGTCACGGCTCGCGGCTCTGTCGAACCGCGAGCCGCTCAGCCTCCAGTTTACTTGATGTAGCCGGCCCTCTTCATCGCCTCTTCGGTGCTGGCCTGAGCCTTGGCGAGCGCGGCGTCGACTGTCATGTTTCCGGCGAGCGCCGCCGAGAAGTCCTGACCGACGTCCGTCGCGATGCCCTGAAACTGGGGGATCGCCACGAACTGCACGCCGACGTAAGGAACCGGCTTCACGGTCGGATGGTCTGGATCCGCCGAGTCGATCGACTTGAGCGTAAGCTCGGCCCAGGACGCCGCCTTCAGATAGTCGGGGTTCTTGTAGAGCGAGGTGCGGGTCCCGGGCGGAACACGCGCCCAGCCGTCCTTTGCGGCGACCAGCTCGGTGTAGTGTTTGCTGGTCGCCCAGGAGATGAACTTCTCCGCCGCGTCCGCCTTGCTCGTGCCGGCCGGGACGGCGAGCGACCACGCCCACAGCCAGTTGGCGTTCTTGCCCTTGCCGTCGTTCGGCGCAAGCGCGAAGCCGACCTTGTCCGGGACCTTGGACTGCTTCGGATCGGTGACGAAACCGGCCGCGACCGTGGCGTCGATCCACATGCCGCACTTGCCGTTGGTGAACAGGGCGAGATTCTCATTGAAGCCGTTCGACGACGCCCCGGGAGGACCGTCCGCCTTCATCAGCGCGACGTAGAAGTCCAGCGTATTTTTCCACTCCGGCGTGTTGAACTGAGGCTGCCACTTCTCGTCGAACCAGCGGGCGCCAAACGAGTTCGACATGGCGGTCAGGAAGGCCATGTTCTCGCCCCAACCAGGCTTGCCGCGCAGGCAGATCCCATAGACGCCGGCCGACTTGTCGGTCATCTTGTCCGCCGCCTGCTTGATGAAATCCCAGGTCGGGCTCTCGGGCATCTTGAGCCCGGCCTTCTCCATCAGGTCGGTGCGGTACATGGTGAACGAGCTCTCGCCGTAAAACGGCGCGGCATAGAGCTTTCCGTCGGCCGAAAGACCAGCGCGGATCGGCGGCAGGAGGTCGTCGACGTCGTAGTCGGCGCCGAGCTTGTCAAGCGGGATCAGCCACTTCTTCTTCGCCCAGATCGGCACCTCGTAGGTGCCGATGGTCAGGATGTCGAACTGGCCGGCCTTGGTGGCGATGTCCGTCGTCACCTTCTGGCGAAGCACGTTCTCCTCGAGCGTGACCCAGTTGAGCTTGATGTCGGGATTGGCCTTGGTGAAATCTTCCGTCAGCCCCTGCATCCGCATCATGTCGCTGTTGTTGACCGTGGCGATGGTCAGCGTGGTGTCGGCGTAAGCCGGAAGCGAGAAGCTTGCGATCGCAACGGCCCCGAGCAGGCCCTTGATGAGAACCTTCATAGACATATCCTCCCTTGAGCATCGCCAAATATTGGGCAATTGCTACAGCAGCGGGCGAATATTCATCCTAGGAACATGGCGGAGTCAACCGCAAATCGTCGCTGCACCGCACAAAACGCGCCCTCAAGTACGAATTAAGTGTAGGAAACAATTGTGGTATTTCTATTGCAGCGGGCTCACCTCTGCAACAGATGTTCCGCCGTCGCCTCGTCCGTGACAAGGCCCGATACGCAGCCCGCCGGTCAGCGCCGCACGCAACGGCACGCGCCGCGACGCCCCCATCGCGACGCCGACCACCAAGCGGTTCCCCGCCTTGCGCAGGGGAGCCCCGGCGACCCGCAGATTGGTTCCCTCGCTCAGCACGCGGCCGGCAGCGTCGAAGGCCCAGCCGGTGATCTCCCCGACGGCGCCGAGCTGACGCAAGGCTTCGGCCTCCTGGCGGGTGATGATCCCGTCCTGCACGAGCGGCGCCGAATCGCCGACCGAACCGACGCCGACGAAGCTCACGTCCGTGCGCTCGACGAGATCGAACAGGCTCTTCACCGAGGCGAGGCTCGTCAACAATTGGCGCTCCTCGACCGATCTGGCGATAACCGGCACCGGCATCGGGTAATGCGGCGCGCGCACGGTGTCCGACACGCGGATGATGACGTCGTAGAACGAAGCCGAGCCGTCGGTCTTGGTGGTGCCGACCAGCGCCACCAGTTTGTGCTGCGGGCATTCCATCGGCGGCAATTGGTCGGCGACGGCGCGCATGGTGCGCCCGGTGCCGATGCCGATGATCGCCGGCTCGGACCGGCGCAGCCAGCGTTCGAATTCCGCCGCGGCGGCCTGAGCGATGCCGAGGGTCGAGGAGGTCGAAGTCCGGATCGGTCGGCGCGACGTCGCAGAAGCGAAGGTCGTAGCGGAGCTTCAGAGCCGCGGCGAGCTCCATGCAGCGGGCGATCGGATGATCGAGCCTGACCTTGATCAGTCGCTCGGTGATCGCGAGCGAGACGAGGCGCTGCGCCGCCTGGCGCGAGATGCCGAGCTTGCGGGCGATCTCGTCCTGCGTGTTGCCGGCGACATAGTAGAGCCAGCCGGCGCGCGCGGCTTCGTCAAGTCTCAGGCCTTCCTGATCCGCCCTGTCGCGCCATCAGATCGCCCTTCCGGCTTCCGGCGCGGACCATCCGGAGTAGCGCCGCCACGATCTCCGGCAGCCGCGCCATGTCGTCGAAAATGAGGTCCGCTCCCGCCGCCGTCAATTCCGCCGCCTGGGCGGGGCCCGAGAAATGGCTGCCGCCGACGAAGCCGAACACTTTCATGCCGGCGGCGCGCGCCGCCGCTCACGCCTGCGACGCTGTCCTCGATGACGAGGCAGTCCTCCGGGGTCCGCGCCCATGGAGCGCGCCGCGAACAGGAAGAGGTCGGGGTTGTGGCTTGCCGCGCGGAACCTCGGCGGAGGAGAAGATATTCGGCGCGAACAGGGCTCTCGTAGCCCGTCACGCGCAGCGCGAAGCGCAGCCGCTCCGGCGCGCTCGAGGAGGCGACGCAGACCCGCGCGTCGAGCCCCTCGACAGCCTGCCGGACGCCCTCGACGCCTTTCAGGTCGCGCTCGAACGTCGCAAGGATTTCGCGCGACAGCGCGCCGGTAAAGTCGTTCGGCAAGGGGGAGCCGAGTTCGGCTTCGACTCGCTCGAAGGACCGCGTCCTGCCGCCTGCCGAGGAAGCGCTTGCGCGTCTCGTCGTCGCTGAGACGCAGGCCGGCCTCGGCCAACATCCTGCGCGTGACGCCGAGCGAAATCACCTCGCTGTCGACCAGCACGCCGTCGCAGTCGAAAATGACGACCTTCGGCCAGCGCGTCGCGCGCATCGACTTGCGGACCTCGCGTTCGGCCCGTTCGAGGATCGCAAGCGCGCGACGCTTGCGGGCGTGAAATGCGGCGACCGGGCCGCTGGCCGGCTCGGTTCTGCCCGTCCGAGCGCCGACATCGACCCCATCGCGGAGGGCAGCGTTTCCTTCCCGGCCGCGACAGCGCCGATCATCGCCGAACCGAGCAGCACCGGCTCGGACGTCTCCGGCGTCGACACCGACTTTGCCGCAGGCGTCGGAGACGATCTGTCGGACAAGGGCGCTCTGCGCCGCCCCGCCGCTGACGACGATGGTCTCGAAGCCGTAACCCGCGCGCTCGAAGGCTTCGACAATGTCGGCGATCCCGTAGGCGAGGCCGCAGAGGCCGGCGACATAGAGCTCTTCGAGGCTCGCCGCGTCCTCCCGGAGATCGAGTCCGACGATTCCGCCGCGCGCGGCGGCGTCGGCGGCCGGGGCGCGGCGGCCGATGAACGAGGGCAGCACATGGAGCGCGCTCGGCGAGCAGCGCCGCCTCGGAAAGACCGCCGGCGCGATCGGCGATCCGACTCTTCCAGCGCATCGAGCCCGCCCGGCGACTCCTCCGCGAAGGCCGGATGCAGACGCACGAGACGGTCGATCGCCGCGCCGAACGCCGACTGGCCTCCGTCCATCAGCCATTGGCCGGGCGTCAGCACGGAGAAGTGCGGGCCCCAGACCGCGTCGATGAAGCGCGGCTCGTCCGACAGCGCCATGCAGCTCGACGACGTGCCGAGGATAAGCGCCAGCCGGCGCAGCGGATCTCCGGGCTTGCCGTGCGCCCGGGCGCCGAGCGTGCCGAGCGCGCCTGCGTGTGCGTCGATCAGCCCGGCTCCGACCGGCGTTCCGGGATTGAGCCCCATCGCATCCGCGGCTTCGGCGGTCAGTCCTTGCGCGAGCGGCGTCCCCGGGGCGACGATGTCGCGCGCCGAGGCGGGCGAAGCCGTTGGCGCCGAAGGCGCGAAGGCCGACGCTGTCGAAGAATTCGCCCGGCCAGCGCCGCTCATGCGCCAGGTAGCCGAATTTGCAGGCGACGGTGCAGAGCGACCGCGCGAGCGACCCGGTGGCGCGAAAAGAGAGCCAATCGGTGAGGCCGAGGAAATGCGCCGACCGCGCGAACATCTGCGGCTTCGATCGGGCAAGCCAGACGAGCTTCGGCGTTTGCATCTCCGGCGACAGGGCGCCGCCGGCGTAGCGCAAGGCGTCATGGCCGGCGGCGTTGATCCGCGCGGCGTCCTCGGCCGCGCGGTGATCCATCCAGACGATCACGTCGCGTTCGGGCGCGCCAACGGAGTTGACCGACAGCGGCTCGAGGCGCTCGTCGAGCGCGAGCAGCGAGCAGGTCGCGGCGAAGCCGAGGCCCGCGATAGCCTCGCGGGGCAGGCGAGACGCCTCGACCGCTTCGCGCACGGCTTCCGTCACGGCGCGCCAGATGTCGGCGGACGACTGCTCGACGGCGTCGGCGGGCTCGCGCCAGATGGCGATCGCCCGCCTGGCGGCTGCCGAGAAGCCGCCCCGACGAATCGAAAACGCCGGCCCGGGCGCTGCCCGTGCCGACGTCCACTCCGATAAAGCCCGTGCCCATGACGCTTCAGCAGTTCTCCGCCTGCGCGGCCGAGAATCGGCCTTTCCGTCCGCCCTTGCAAGCAGGCCGGGCGGACCTTGCCGCCGCGCCCGCCTGGCGGACGCTTCGCTGCGCATTCCCTGTTCCTTCGATTTTCGCGCGAATTATACCTCTGATAACGTTGCAATATTCCTCTGTTTTCACGCGTCGGGAATTTTGCCGGCAAGGCCTTCAACTCATTGTTCTTTTCCCGACGGATACGGCCAGAATCAGCCGGAATCGGATGAATTCGCTGCAGAATTCGCTGATAGCAGGGATTCGGACCGTTCGGAATCCCGTCGACAAAGGGCTGAAACCCGGATGCGTTTGACTCGAAAATTGCAATCCGGGAGACTTCAAGAAACAACGAGGGTGGGGTCGCGATGCAGGGCGCAGCGAAAATCGGCTGTATCGGCGATCTTCTCGTTGAGCTCGTGTGCTCGACCAAGAACGGCCGGCACAGGCGTCTTTCGACCTATTCCGGGCCGTTTCCTTCCGGCGCAGCCGGGATTTTCATCGATCAGGCGGCGCAGGCCGGCGGACGCTGCATCTTTGTCGGCGCGGTCGGGGACGATGCTTTCGGTCAGGTTGTGCTGGATCGCCTGATCGAACATGGCGTCGATACGAGTCTGATCAAGGTCGTGAAGGGCGTTCCGACCGGCACGGCTTTCGTCAGCTACAACGACGACGGCAGCCGTGACTTTGTCTACAACATCATTCTATCGGCGGCGGCGCAGTTCGACGCCGGCGAGTCGACGCTCGCCGCGCTCGGCGCCTTCGGCCTCGACACCATGCACGTATCGGGCTCGGCGCTCGGCGACGCGGGAATGGCCGCCAAGGTTCTCCGCACATGCAAGGCCTTGCATGCCAAGGGCGTAAAGATTTCGTTCGACCCCAATGTCCGCAAAGAGCTCATCGGCAACCCGGCCTATTTCGATTCCGTGCGCGACATGATCGGAATCTCCTCCGTGTTCCTGCCGAGCGAAGAGGACGCCGTGACCCTGTTTCCCGGGCGGGACCTGTCGGATTTCGCGGCGGACTTCTTCGCCCGCGGCGCCGACTATGTCGTCCTCAAGAAGGGAGAGAACGGCTGCGAAGGGGTAAGCCGGGCGGGCGAGCGCGTCAGCCTTCCGGCGCACCGCGTTGAAGTCCGGGATCCCACCGGCGCCGGCGACTGCTTCTGCGCCACCTTCGTCACCCTGATCGCTTCGGGAGCATTCAGCTTTCGCCAGGCCATGGAGCGCGCCAACGCCGCAGGCGCGCTGGCGGTGACGAAAGTCGGACCGATGGAGGGCAACAGCTCTTTGGCGATTCTCGAAGACTTTCTGGCGAAGCGCTCATGAGCCCCCGCGACGTTTGGCGATCGATCATCGCCGACAATCGCGCCGGCAAGGCGCGCGGCATCGCGTCCTGGTGCACCGCGCATCCGCAAACGCTAAGCGCGGTGCTCGCCGCCCACGAGGACGGCGACGACCCCATCCTCATCGAAGCCACCTGCAACCAGGTGAACCAGCACGGCGGCTACACCGGGATGACGCCCGCCGCATTCCGGACATTCATCGAAGGGCTGGCCCGGCAGGAAGGCGTCGACCCGGCCAAGAATCATCCTCGGCGGCGATCATCTCGGCCCCAATCCCTGGAAAAGCCGGCCGGCGAACGACGCCATGCGCGAAGCGAGCGACATGGTCCGCGCCTATGTGGAAGCCGGCTTCTCCAAGATCCATCTCGACACCAGCATGGCCTGCACGGACGACCGGGGCCTGTCGGAGGCGACCATCGCCGAACGCGCGGCGAACCTCTGCGCGGTCGCGGAAGAGGCGAACGCCGGCGGCGACCTCGTTTATGTGATCGGGACCGAGGTTCCCATTCCGGGCGGCGAGACCGAGGCGCTCGATTCTCTGGCGGTGACCCGGCCGGAGGCCGCGCGACGGACATTCGAACTTCACCGCGCGGCTTTCGCGTCAAAAGGGGTTGGCGAGGCGATCGACAAAGTCATCGCCCTGGTGGTTCAGCCGGGGGTCGACATGGGCAACACGCAGGTGTTCGCCTACGACCCGCAGAAAGCGGCGGCGCTGAGCGCGGCGGTGCTGGACCTCTCGGGCGTCGTGTTCGAGGCCCATTCGACCGACTTTCAGACCGAACCGGCGCTCTCGAGCCTGGTCGCGACGCATTTCGCCATCCTGAAAGTCGGCCCGGCGCTGACCTTCGCCTTTCGCGAAGCCGTCGTCGCCATGGCGGCGATCGAGGAGCGGCTCATCGCTTCCGGGCGTTCGGACGCGCTCGCCGTCCTCGACCAGGCGATGAACGACAACCCGGTCCATTGGCGGGGCTATGTCGCCGCAGACGGCGCCGAGCGCCTCGGCAGGCTGTTCGGCCTCAGCGACCGCGTTCGCTATTACTGGCCGGAGCCGCGGGTCGTGGCGGCGGTGAAAACGCTGACGGAAAACATCGACGCCGCGTCCGTCCCGCCGGGGCTGGTCTCGCAATTCGTCGGCGAGATGCTTCCGGACGGCGGAGCGCCTCTGTCGAAGCGCATCGTCCAGGCGAAAGTCGGCGCAGTCGTCGCAAAATACCGACGCGCGACCGGCGCGAGCCGCAGCTAATTTGGGGCAGGATGGATCCCGTCCAACCGCCGCCGTCGCCGGCCGGGAACCGGGCCGAAGAATTCCTAGACCATCCGCCGGCCACGACGCGCGGCGCTGTCGATCATCCGTTCGGGCGCGGCGCCATGCCTCGGCCGCCGCGTGAGCAGAATGTGGGGCCTGTTGGGGGGGCTCGAAAAATGTCGAATTGAGTAGGTCAACAATCACGATGGTTTGCAGACAAAGATTGCAAACATTGGCGAGGGGGCGTCCGCCCTAAAGCACTGTGAGACCAGCGGATTTCCGGCGACGGTGGTCTAAAGGAGCGCGGGAAATCGTCATTTTCCCGACAGGGCGGAATACTTGGGGATACTGAACAATATTATTTTGCCATCCCCCGCCGCTTTCCGCCTTGAAACGACCCCCCGGCATCGCTTAGGGTTGCCATGACGCCGGGCGGCTCCACCCCGCCTCGGGTCGGCCCCTGCTGGCATCGCGGGACCGAGTAAACACAGCAGCGCCCCGGCGGCCCAAACCCGGACAAGAGCGCGCTCCCGACGCGGGAGAAAAGGAACCCCGCGAGCGGCGTCCACTGCCTTTCCAGACCTCTTGAACAGGGCCAGCCCAACCGTGGGCTGGGGAAGGGCTCATGACCGCCAAACCCGAACACCTGCCAGCGGATTTCCGCCCCGCCTACGCCACCCCCTCCGAGGCCGCAGCCTTCGCCCGCATCAGCCGTCGCGTGGTCGAGCGCAGGATGCGCGACGGAACCTACGAGAGCTTCCTCGCTGGCCCCAACAAGCGGCTGATCGTCTTCCAGTCCGTGCTCGACGATATCGAGCGCCGCCGGGCGCAAGGGGCGCAATTCGACCGGCCGCTGCCGCCCGGCAAGGGGGCGCGCGGGCGACGGCGCAAGACCCCTGAAGCAGCGGGCGCAGAAGCGACCAACGGGGCGGCGCGGTGACCGCTCGGTTGGTCAGGCGCCTCAGTGTGCGCGCCCTGCCGAGGCTCGCCGTGCGCCCCGGCCGCCATGCGGATGGCGGTGGCCTGTTCCTGTGCGTCGTCGATCTGGACCACCGCTTCTGGACCTATCGCTACCGCTTTGCCGGCAAGGAGACGGAGCTCGGCCTCGGCTCCTATCCAAAGGTCGGGTTAGCCGAAGCGCGGCGCCTGCACGCCGATTTGCGCGACATGCTGGCGAACGGCAGCAATCCGCGCGACGAGAAAAGGCGCGCCCCGAAGGGCGATGTCATCGACCCCCTGGCCTTGGAGCAAGCCGCCAAGGACGCCGGACTGGTCAAGGCGCTGCTCGCTGCGCGCGTGAAGCTGGACCCGGCGACGACGCCCGATCTGACCAGCCTTTATCGCCACTACGACCGCGATGGGACGCTGCTCTACGTCGGCGTCACTCAAGCCCCCATGACGAGGGCGAAGAGGCACAAGGAAGAGTCGCCTTGGGGCCATCTGATCGCGATCATCACCATCGACGACTATCCGACGAAGGACGAGGCGGAGGCGGCCGAGGCGGACGCCATCTTGGCCGAGCATCCGATCTACAACTGCCACGTGGCGCTCTACCGAAAGAGATACCTCGACGCCCGAGGGATGACGGTTTCGCTTTGGCCCCGGCCTCAAACCAAAGCTGCCGAGTGACCCCATGCGCCCGGGGCGAGGGCGCAACCAGACGAGAGGACGAGGACGATGGACGACAGGACCGAAGTGAGAAGCCGAACAGAGTTGGACGCCAAAATCGCGCGGTATCAGCGGAAAATCCCGGCGAGCGCCGCCGACGTGCCCGAGGGCAAGGTGGTGGTCCACAATCACGTCGTTCCCGCCCGCCGCCTCGGCGTGCGCGGCTTCCGGACGTGGACGCAAGGCCAGAACGAGGAACCGGCCATCGAGGTCTGCCCCTGCAAGTGGGCGCCGGAGCTCGGCGCGCACTTCCGGGTGGCTGGCATACCGGACTGACGCGCCTTTCCCCCGCGCCGGGGCGTAGGCGCGAACCAAAGGAGGACGAGGACGATGATTATCGAACTGGACAACGGCTTTGGAGACATCGAGGAAATCGAGACTGATCGCGCCTCGCGCGAGAAACTGGCCGAGGCGTGCGTCACGCTTAGGGACATGCATAACGGGCTGGACATGGCATGGGACGCGCTGGCCTACGCGCTGACCGCCTGCGGCCTCGACTTCCGTAGCGGCGGCGACATCGAGATCGTCATCGCCAACCGCGAGAAGGCAAGCGCGTGGTTCGCGAAAGCGCTGGTCGAGTTCGAGGCCGAGCACACGGTATAGGGCCAGATGGCCGACCGAGACGCGGCATAAGGCCCCTCTCCGGGAACCCCGGCCGTTTCCCGCCGCCTCACGCCCGGCCATATCCGCCAGCGCGCGGGGGACCAAGCAAAGCCGGGCGGAAAGGGCATCCGCCCCGCAAATTCGTTGGGCGTTTCACCCCCGGAGCCGCATGCAACATGCGGCGCATCGCGCCAGCATAGCCCCGCGCCGCCGGGAGTGGGGCCGCCGCGCCCAAGCGCCATACTCCGTCATGGCGCGACCGAAACTGGCGGGATATGCCTTACAGTATGGACCCGCCACGCAACCCGTTCAAGGACCCGGATTGCACATTCGCCGACGCGGTCTACTGAGTCGCCTATCGCGACGCCGCCAAGGTAGATGAGGCGCCGCCGCTCTTCTCCCGACGTGACTGGCCAAGCGAAGTTCGCGAAGCGTTCTGGGTCCTGCTACGAGCGCTCGAAGAGAATATCGTTCGCTCGACCCTATGTGGCGTCGACCCAATCGATCCAAGGAGGTGGCGCAATGACCGTCTCGCGTTGAGAAGCGAGGAGTTGCTCAGCGGCACGCTCGACCATCCTAGATATTTCATCGTCGAGGTTGAGCGCGCCACCCAAAACGTGTTCGTATCCGCCGCCGATCTTGTGAAAGTCTTCCCCGCCGAAAGCGCCGAGGAGCAGCCCCGGCCGGCAACTTTGCCGAATACGCAACCCGCACGCATCGCCGCCGTATTGAGAGACACGTATCGCGCCGGCCGACCGCCGCGCAAGGTGATCGAGCGGTCGTTGCGGCAGCGGCCTGGCGCCGACGTTTTTGGCTTTCCGCAGCGACCCGATCTTGGGACGTTCGGTCTAACCACGCTCAAGAGCGCGATAAAGCTTGCCTGGGATTAACCGTCGCGATTTTGGTCGCGGCCGGTCGCGACCAAAAACGACCAAGCCTAACACGCTCGCCGCGATGCATCCTGCCGGATCACGACGGGAGGGTGCACAGCTTGTCTCAGCTTTCGACGGGTTTATCGCGCAACGAACGGCGCGACGCGGCGATGCGGGGAGGGAAACCCACGCTCGTCGTTTACACCTACAATGAAGTCGCTGCGATCGCAGGCGTCTCGCGCCGCACGCTCGAGCGTTTGATTACGCTCGGCGAAGGACCGGCTGTCATTGAGCTGTCGCCGCGCCGACGAGGCATCCTCGCAGCCGATCTTCAGGTTTGGCTCCAGCGCCGCCGCCGCCCCGCTCCGGGCGAAGCTCAAGCACCCGTCTCTTCTGAATCCGTGAACCCCTGACGTTGGCTCCAGGGTTACGTGAGCCAACAAAAAGGGCCGGACACAAAGGCCCAGCCCAATAAGGAGTGTTATTCGCATGACTGATATACACGAAATCGGGCCGGCGGCGCAATCGCTGCCGCCCGCCGCGAACGCAGTCGCGGACTTCGGCGATGCGATGCGCAATGCGCACTTCGCGATTCTCAACGGACAGCTCGACAGCGCGATTGCCCGCCTCGAGGAGGCAAGCCGCCTAGCCGACGAGGTTCGCAATCCTCATACGCGCGAGCTTGCCAACCTCGCGAGCGCGCTCGCGACGGCGCTCGAGACCCTCAAGTTGGTCGAGATGTGTTTCCTCGACTTGTTCCCCGTGGAGTGAACCGACTAGCCGCCGGTTGCGCACGCGGCCGGCGGCTTCAATCAAAACCCGAAACCAAACTGAACACAGGAAAGAAAAAGCTCATGAACATGACCGACTTCGTCAACTCGAACTACATCAAGGCGGAAGACCTCGCTGAGAGCGTTTGCATCGAGGCGATCATCGTCAGCGTGCAGCGCCGCGAGTTTGAAGAGAGCGGCGAAACCAAGCCGGTCGTCCATCTCGAGGACGGGCGCGGCGTGGTGCTCAATCAAACGCGGCTGAAGGCGATGATCAGAGCTTTCGGGCCGAACTCCGACAACTGGATCGGCAAGCCGATCATGATCAACCGCGGACTGACAGTGTACGCGGGCAAGGACGTCCCGGCGGTGGTGATCGAGCCGGTAGTCTCGCCGAGGATTGCGGTTGAGCCGCGGCAGGGACGTGTCACCATGGAAAGCGGCAAGAGCGCGTCATCCGAGCCGTCGCCTGTCTACGATGAGCGCAATCCGCCGCCGATCGACGACGACATTCCGCTCTGACGCATGATCGCAAGCGGGAGCCGCTCCGTGCGATGGGGCGGCTGTCGCGAGCGATCAGCGCAGGAGTTGCTTCGAGCGTGGGCGGCCGGCGGATGGGACAGCCTTCGCATGGGCCCGTTGAGCCTCACCAAAACAAGGCTTTCGTCGAGCCTGGCCCTAAGGCGGCGCGGGCTCCGCCGAGGACAGCTCAGATGGAGCCCGCTTTGATCTTTCCCGCAGGGACGGAAACATCATGAAGACCAATATACCATCCGCGCGCGAGATCGCCATGGCGCTCGGCGGCAAACGGATGGGCAACGGCAGCTACATGTGCCGCTGTCCCTGTCCGATACACGAGCATGGCGATCGTAATCCGAGTCTTTCGGTCACGGATGGTCGCAACGGCAAGCTGCTGCTCCACTGCTTTGCTGGCGGCTCCTATGACGAGATCGTCTCAGCACTCGAGGCGCGAGGGCTCCAGCCGTGAGCCTATTCGAGTACGGCAAGAAGTTATGGGACGCCGCGGTTGCGGTCGCTGGCACGAAGGGCGAGACGTATCTCAAGGGCCGAAAAATCCTCCTTGTCCCAGGGTCCGAGGCTGCTCGGTTTCACCCGGTCATTCGTCACACCGAAAGCAAACGGGAGTTCCCGGCGCTGATCTGGCGGGTGACCGGCGTCGCCGACGGCGCTGATCTGGCGTTTCAAGTTCTCTGGCTCGCGCCTGACGGCGAGACCAAGGCTCCGGTCGAAAGGAAGGATCATCGTCGCACGTACGGCTCGCCAAAAGGCGGCGTGGTCAGGTTCGCCGAACCGGAGGATGGCAAGCCGCTCCTCATCGGCGAAGGGGGCGAGACGGTGCTGACGTCGATAGACGCGACCGGCTATCCAGGCTGGGCGACGCTGGGAACTTCGGGGCTAGCGGCGCTGGAATTGCCCGATTCCGTCAAAGACGTCGTGCTCCTGGCTGAAAACGACGAAGGCAAGAACGAACGGGCGCTGAACAAAGTATGTCCATCGCTTGTCGAGCGCGGCGTTCGCGTTTGCATTGCGTGCCCGCCGAGCGGTTACAAAGATTTCAATGATGTGACCAGGGGCGATGGCGTGGATCGCGGCTCAGGGCTGATGATCGTCAGGATGGCGATCGATGCGGCTCAGGAGTGGCAACCGAAGCGCGGCAAGACGAAGCCGAAAGCCACAGCCGCGCAAAGCTCGCAAGCGAATTTCCTGGTCGAGCTCGCGGTGGCGCGCTGCGAGTTGTTCTGCGATCCACATGGCGAGGCTTACGCCAGTTTTTCTGTTGGGCAGGAGGAGAACGCGCACCGGGAGACCCACAAGCTCAGGTCACGCAGCTTCAACTTGTGGCTCCGGCTTCGGTATTACGCCGAGCGCAACGGCTCGCCTTCTTCCGAAGCCATGTCGTCAGCAATCAAGACCATTGCGGCGAAGGCCCATTATGACGGCGTTCGCCACGACGTTTACCTGCGCGTGGCGTCGCTTGTCGACAAGATTTACGTCGACCTCTGCGACGCGTATTGGCGGGCGATTGAGATCGACGCCGACGGCTACCGGATAATCGAAGATCCGCCGGTCTACTTCCGGCGCGAAGTCAGGCATGCTCCCTTTGCCGGCGCCGGCGGCGGTCGATCCCAAAAAGGGCATCACGCGGCTCAACGATCTTTTGCGGCTGCGCGACAAGCGCGATCTTGTCGTCGTCGTCTCCTGGCTTCTCGCCGCTCTCGCCGGCCGCTCGCCGTTCGCGGTGGTCGTCTTTCTCGGCGAGCCGGGAGCGACCAAGACCTCGGCCGCTTTCACTGTGCGATCGCTGGTCGATCCCAACGTGTCGCCGACCCGGACGAAGCCGAAGGAACCGCACGAGGTGTTCGTCGCCGCGATGCATTCGCACATCGTGGCCTACAACAATCTGTCGAGCCTGCCTGACTGGCTCAGCGACACGATTTGCGTCGTGTCGGAGGGTTCAGGCGAAAGCCGGCGGGAATTGTTCAACCGATGCCGACGAGAGCCTGATCGTCGCCCGCGCGCCGTTCCTGCTCACCAGCATCGAGAACGTAGTGCGGCGCGGCGATCTCGCGCAGCGCACCCTCTACATTCATCTCGCCACGGTTCCCGACACGCAACGCTTGACCGAAGAGGAGTTCAAATCGCGTTTCAAGCGGGCGCACGCCGATATCCTCGGCTCGTTGTGCAGCGCAGCGAGCCATGGGCTCAGGACCGAGAAGACCCTGAAACTGAGGGCCTTGCCGCGGCTAGCGACGTTCTATCGCTGGGCGTCGGCCTGCGAGGGAGCGTTGTGGGCCAAGGGAATCTTCGCTCGCGCCTTCGAGGCCAACGCCCAGGACGCAACCGAGGACATCATCGAGGGCGACAAGGCGGTCGCCGAATTCCGGTGCCGGATGATCGAGCTTGGCGGGTGGGAAGGGACCGCGACGGACCTGCTCGCCGAACTCGTCGCCTTCGTTCGACGTCTGGTTAGGAAGGCTGAGGCCGAGCACGCGGAGGCGGTCAAGGAGGGCAAATGGGGCGACGAAGCGAAGAAAGAAAAGACGGCGGCTGCGCTCAGGGAGGCGCGCGAAAAGGCGCGTGACATCCTGGGCGAAGGCTGGCCGAAGCTCCCACATCTTCTGGCCGGACGGCTCAAGCGCGCCTCGCCGGCGCTGCGCAAGACCGGCATTGCGATCGAATGGCCGACCCGGCACGGCTCAGTGAAAATCATCAAAGTTGTCGTACTCGGACCCAAGCAAAGGCGGCATAAAGCGTCCCAAGCATCCCAGAAGGAAGCCGCATTGAATGAATTCAATACCTTGGGCGGAAGCAGGGGGGACGAGAGGGGGCCAAAAGAGGACGCTTCCGACTCTCGGGAGGGACGCTCTCCAACGATGCGAGAGCGGGACGCTTGCGAGATCGATGGGACGGTCCCGGGGCTGGGTCCGCCGGATCGAGCATCCCGCACTAATCCATTGGAAACAAAAGTGGATAGGGCCTCGTTGGCTGACCGGGACGGTTGGGACGCTTCACATCCTTCTATCTTGGGCCCGGACCCGGCGTTCGCAAAGCGGGATATTTCCGAGGGCGAGCTGTGAACGTGCGCGAGACTCTTCAGATCATCGTGCGCGCCCGCCGCGAGGGCGTGATCCTGTCCCCGGGGAGCAGCCGCGGCAAGCTCGCCTATAAGGCCGACCGTCCGTTGTCGCCTGAACTCATTGCGATGCTGAGGGAGCATAAAGCCGAAATCCTCGCGTTGCTCACTCCGCCGTCCTGCGCGTCCCTCGCCGTCGAGCGAGCGAAGCGGGTCGTCGCGCGGCTGCGAGAGTTCGGCTTCGGTCCCTACCTCGACGATCAAGGCGTGCTGTTGATCGCCGACGCGACCGGGAGGAAACGCGACGCTTCCAAATTCATGAACCCGACGCTGGTGTTCGACCAGCTCGTCGCCGGCCTCGCCGACGATCCAAAGCTGCTTGACCCATGATTAAGCCCGTCACCGTGCATGGCGGCTATTCCATAGACGCCTCGCGAGCGCTGGTCTCCGACAGCGGATCCGCTGCTCGCTGAGCTCGCACGGGACAATTTCCGGGTCCGTCGCTGTGTACCCCCGACCGACAAGACGAATACAGCGGAGCGCTGAGGGCTCTTAGGGAGCCGGACGTTCTCGGCAACCCCAACGGCCGCGCCGCCTGCGAAGCGAAACGAGAGACCGCGTCATGAGAAACGCCGCCGCCATCGCCGCCAAGCAAGCGCGCCGCGCGAGCCTCGAAGCCGGGCTGGGAGCCAAGCAGCGCGCCTTGCCCGACAAGCGCTACGGCGTCATCTACGCCGATCCGCCGTGGCGATTCGAGCCCTATAGCCGGATCACCGGCATGGACCGCGCGGCCGAGAATCACTATCCAACCCAGACGCTCGACAGGATCAAAGCGCTCGACGTTCCGTCGATCGCAGCGCGGGACTCCGTCCTGTTTCTCTGGGCGACGTCGCCCATGCTGCCCCAGGCGCTCGAAGTGATGGCCGCTTGGAGTTTCGCCTACAAGTCGAGCCTCGCCTGGGTGAAGGATCGCGTCGGCACAGGCTATTGGAGTTGAAACAAGCACGAACTGCTGTTGATCGGGACGCGCGGCCATGTTCCCGCGCCGGCGCCAGGAACGCAATGGCCGTCGGCGATCGAGGTGCCCGTTGGAAGGCATAGCCAGAAGCCTGCGGTCTTCTATGAGCTCATTGAAAGCTATTTCCCGACGCTGCCGAAGGTCGAGCTTCACGCCCGCGGAATCCTTGCCCGGCCGGGCTGGGCGACATGGGGCTTGGAGGCGCCGCCCTCAACGCTGTTTGACTGCGCCGAACGACGCGACACCGCGCCGAATCCCCTTGGCGCCACGCGCAGCGACGGCGACACCTTGGAAGTCACGGCGGACGAGGTTTCCGCCGCGGGCGTCTGACATAATTGGCACATGTCCACTGCATGGATCGCGCCGCACGGCGGCGGACTGACCGCGCGCCGGGTGCGTCGCGGGGACTGGAAAACGCCCAGGGCCGCGCACGCGCCATTTTGCGCGACTATCGCGCGCTGGGCTATAGTGACCCAATGGTCGAAGGGACGACGGCGGAAGAGCGGATCGAGGCACGACTCGGCCCCGAGGAGGCCGCGCAGGTCCGTGCGCTCGCGGCCCTGTTCATGGGCGCCTCGCCGGTCGAACCGACCGTTACTCAGTCACCGCATCCCCGCCCTGAGGTTGTGATCCCAGTCACTCGTTCGGACGCCAAGGCCGCTGGCGGGGCCGACCTGATCCGCCGCACGGTGTCGGCGGTCGTTTCGCCCGACGCGCCGGACCTCCGCGCCGTGACCGACGAGGTCGTCGCTGCGCTCAAGAACATGGCTCCCCGCAGCCCCACACGGCTCGCGCCGCGCGGCTGTGCTGCAAGCTCCTTCGTCAGCGGCCCGCCCATCGGCAATCCGACCCAATGAGGTTATGCGTCGCTGAATGCAGTACGACCCGAGTTGAGCCGTCGCCGACGTTCAAAAGGTCCCCTATTGAGATTCGCAGGTCCGCTAATCGCCGCAACGAACATTGCGACGGGCGACGAGCGCGATGTGGTGGGCTCGTTGGCGAGTGGGAAACACCTTGACAGAGGCGGTTATGTCTCCCGCTCGCCCGAAACGTTGGCAGCGTCGAGCAGACGGGCCTCGAGCGCCGCCGTGTCCCTCAGCTTACACTCCCAGAGCACTAGCACCCGCCACCCGCGCCGCTCGAGTTCTGCGCGCTGACGCGCATCGCGCTCGAGCGTCGTCGCAAACTTCCTCTCCCAAAAGTCCCGGCGCGTCGTCGGCAGGCTGGCGCGGGCGCATCCTTCATGCCGGTGCCAGAAGCATCCGTGCACGAATATGGCGAGTCTGCGGCGCGGCAGAACCAGGTCAGGGCGACCGGGTAGATCCTTGTAGTGCAGGCGGAACCGCAGTCCCAGTCGATGCGCAACGCGGCGCACTAGCAGCTCCGGGCCAGTGTCCTTGCTTCGGACCTTGGCCATGTTGGCGCTGCGCTGGTGAGGATCGAGGTGGTCCATGGAATGAGCTGCGTCAAGGCGCTGTCGTTGGGTTTGTAACCGGATCAAGATCGGGGGCGTGGGCGGAGCGAGACAAAAGCTTGGGCGTCACAGCGGCTTGCCCAAGGCTCGAAGCGTCGGCTCGGAGCCGATTACGATCAGGAGGCTCTTGGCGCGTGAAAGGCCGACGTAGGGCAGCTCCGGTTCTGACGTCCAGCCGTCCATCTCCGCCAGGATGACAACGGGGCTATCGAGGCCCTTGAAGCGGAATACGCTGTCCAGGGTGATGCACCCGTCCGCGTGTGCCTCTGCGCCGCACACCGCATGCTCTCCGAGGACTGTGGCGCCGGCGAAGACGCTGTTCTCCAGTGCGCACCCGGTGAGCACCGCGATGTCCCCACGTGAAATGCGCTCTGTGAGCACTAGGATGTTTATCTGGCGCTCGACGGCTCTGGCGACTCGCGCACGCTCTGCAACGATCCAGCGCACCTCAGGGCCAGCGGGTCCTCTGCAGCGCAGCTGATCGCCGTGGTAGAACTTCGAGCTGACATCGAACACAGGACGCGCGTTGCGAAAGTTGTCGCACAGCGTGATGGTCGGACCAAATTTCGCTGGTGCGCGGCAATCCGCATAGAGGCTCTGGTTGTCGTCGGAGAAGAGGTACAGCACGCCGCTCGTCTCCGATTTCAGGAGCAGAGCCACGGCTTCAAGCCACCCCGGCCGAAAGTCCTGCGCTTCGTCGACCAGCACGACGCTGAATTGCCGAATCGCCTTGCTGAGGACCGCGTCTTCGAGTGCGGAGGGCAGGACCTCGTTCAACAGCGTCTGTGGGGAGACGACCGTCGCGAGTTTTATTCCCGCTTCGCGCGCCGCCCGGCCGCAGAGTTCGTGAAAGGTCATTACTTCAATGCCGGAGCCGGAGCCGACCGCCCGCTCCATGTGATTGCGCAGCAGCCTGTTGAAGCAGAGCAGGAGCACGGAGGCGCCGGCGGCCGCGGCGCGCTTCGCCTTCTCCAGCGCGAGGGTCGTTTTTCCAGTGCCTGCGCCGCCCCGAAAATGTGCGCGCGGGATAGACTGCAGCGCGTCCAACAGCCGATTTTGGTCGTCCGTGAGCTTCAGGATCGCGCGCTCCGCGTCCTCAACGCTCGCTTTCAGCGAAATATCAAAGCTCACGTCCCGGCCGTAGAACCGTTCGATGAGGCGCATGCCAGCTTCGCCGAACCCCTCAGGTCCGCCGCGAAGGCCCTCCGGCTGCCACAGCATCATCTGCATGATGCGCGCCCCGAGATGCGTCATGTCCTCGCGGAACGCGAAGATGTCGAGCGGCATTGCTGCGCCCAGATCGGCGGCGGCCTTCGGCTTGGAGGCGTGCGGGAGGATAACGCCGTGCCGGTTCCAGATGAAGGGCCTATCGCCTGACCAGTGCGAGAGCAGGAAGCTCAGCAGCACCTTTTTCGACTTCATCGCCTGTTCAATGGGATCCTCGATCAGATAGTCCTCAGCGCTGCGATCGCGACTAGTCCACCGCCCGGTAGAGACTTCCCTTCGTACGCGGCCCCCCTTCACCTCCAGAGCAATGAACCCGATCCGCGGCGACGCGACGATAAAGTCGGCCTCGCCATCGCGGAGGACGCCGTCGTAGGCGGCAAGCCATTTCGTCGAGTACCAGACCGTGAAGCCTGTTAGGAGCAAGTCGCCGAGAAGAGCGTCGTACACGGCGACCTCAGCCGACCGCTTCGGGTCGGCGCAGACCGCCTCGGGCAGCTCCCGAGGGATCATTCGCGGGCCCATTCGCTACGCCTGATACGTCGCCGGAAGCAGGTCGTCGAAGAAGCCGCTCTCCGCCGTAGCGTCTCCGCTCACCAACAGGGCTCGATCCAGGAAACGGTTCCCTTCTTCGCAGCAGGTCTCCGGCAGCAGTAGGCAGCTATGGCAGGCGGCCAGCTTGAGGCTCTCGGACATGCTCGAAATGCCCTCCCGGCACAGCGGGTCGGAGGAGCACCAAACGGCATCGTCGAGCGCCGCCCTCAGAATCTCCTCGAAGCGAGCCGCCTTGCCTTGCCGTTCCAAGCCGCCGAGCGTGCCATCAGCGTCGCTCGTGGAGGTGTAGATTAGCAGTCCCGCCATCCAAGGGTCCTGACCGACGTAGAGCCGTTCGCGGAGCGACGCTACATCGTATCCGCACTCGAACGAGAGCCGCCTTATCAGAGCATGGGCAAGGGAATGGACCAGCAGGAACGCATGCGTTATCACCGGGGGGCGCTAGCGTCGCCGTGACGGGCCGCCCATTGCCGTGCGTTTGCTTCATTGATCTGGCTGTCTCGCTCGCGCACCGCTGGATACGTCGCAAGCCAGTCTTCGATGCAGCTGCGCTTGAGTGACAGGAAGATACCTTCGCCGCGAACCTCGGCCGCCGGCAGCCAGGGTCGCGGCGACGCAGGATCGCAAAGGTCGCCGAAGGTGCCGCGCCCGGGATCCGTGACCGAGACCGGCTGATAGATACGCTTAAAGCCCGTAAGCGCCCGGACCTCGCGTAGGCGCTCCACGCGCGCGAGCCGCTCGACGGCGTTCGCGAGCCCCTCCGGAACCGCCTCTTGCTTGACCTGGAAGGTGTCGCTCTCGCCCTGTCCGCTGCTGATGAGGCGAGCGTACTCTTCCACCCTAGAGTTTGACTCGAAAGTTCATGCGGGATTGCAGAGCCTTCGCAACATGAGGCGGATGGAGGCGAAACGAAGGAACATTAGGGCTGTGACGTTGAGGTTCTCCCAGTCCTTGGCCAGTCTTCGGCAGCGGTTGAGCCAGGCGATCGTTCGCTCGACGATCCAGCGCTTGGGCAGCGTGACGAAGCCCTTCGCCTGATCGGATCGTTTGACGATCTCGATTTTGACCCGAGACAGGATTTTGGCGACCGCTTGGGCGAAGATCGGCCCTTGATAGGCGCCGTCGGCGAACAGTTTTTCGAGATAAGGGAACCGGCCAAGCAGCGTCGTCAGCAACAAAACGCCGCCGTCGCGGTCCTGGACGTCGGCGGAATGAACGATGGCCTGCATCAGCAGCCCTTGGGTGTCGACGAGAAAATGACGCTTCTTGCCCTTGATCTTCTTTCCTGCATCGAACCCGTGCGGATCGATCGAGGCCCCCCTTTTTCCGCGCTTCTCACGCTCTGGCTGTCGATGATTGCGGCGGTTGGGCTGGCCTCACGTTCGGCCTGCTCACGACACTTTTCGTAGAGCGTGTCATGGATCCGATCCAGCACGCCATCAATGCCCCAATCGCAGAAGTATCGATAGACGGTGCTGCGGGGCGGAAAATCTTTGGGAAGGTAACGCCATTGGCATCCCGTGCTCAGCACGTACATGAAGGCGTTGAGCGCCTCTCGCATGTTCGTCTCCCGTTTGCGGCCTCCCCTCCTTGCCGGAGGAATGAGCGGTTCGACATGCGCCCACTCCTCATCCGTCAGGTCGCTCGGGTATCGCAAATGATCCCGCTTGTATTTCGCTCGGTTCTCGTTCGTCCACATCGGCGGCCCCCCGATTCGGTCCGCCTTCCTTGAATCACAACCGATTCATGCGACTTAACAACTTTCGGACCAGACACTAAGGTTCTCGAAGCTCGTATTGCTGTCCATTTGCAGCCGTTGGCGCACGACCGCAGCGAAGTCGGATGGAACTCATTCCGTGCTGGCTCGACTGGGTCGTGGCCAGGCTGTCGATCATTGCAGAGAGTACCGGATCCTGCAGCGTCTTCAGAGCCTCCCAGACAGAGCGGATGTCCTCCTGGATACGGTCCGACCACGGCGGAATGCTGAGCGTTGAATAGGTGACCGGGAAGTAGAGGTTCGAAGCGCCCCGCTGCAACGTTCGCGGTGGCGCCTCGCACAGACAGGTAGTACGGGTCAGCCATGGGCGCTTGCCGGAGCATTGCAGTCCCTGCAACGCTTCGGCGGAGAACGCGCCGGCGAGCGACGCCCGTGCGCCGCATCCCTGCGCTCGGCAACTCAGCATCAGGCCTTCGAGCCCGCTACCCCCGACGCTTTCCAGGTGGAGACGGCAGGCACGATCGTCGCCCCCCCGTCGCAGGCGGCGCGGGATGCGCTCCGGGTCCGCAGCCACCATCGCCATGGAAACTCGTCAATGTGGCCGTTCTCGCAGGCTGTCACAAAGCGGGACGGCACGACGAAAACTCGACGCCGTGCTGCGGCGGAGCATGGCTGGCACCACCGGGAGGGGTCACCCAGCTCCCGCGCCCACTTGGAAGAAGGTATCAGCTCCTTGCAGCTCGGGCACTGGAGCCAATGAGGGAAGCGAAATCCGCGTAGCCAACGGTTTAGGGGCTCGTTCTCCTCGCTGTCGTCGACCGGGGGCAGCCGAAAGTATTGCTTTCCGAGCACCTTCTGCAGGCCTTCTTCGTACACGATCTGCGGATCGTTCGCGCCGTTGGTGCGGGCTGTCTCCTCCCAGCTCTCCAAGGATCCCGCGATAACGCTAATTGGACCGCCGCCTTGTTGTCCGGCGCGGAAGTCGATGATCGCGCCAGGCCCGTAACCAAGAACCTGGCTTCGGCGGACCTGGCCCAGCCGATTATTGCGGGACATCGACTGACTCCTTCAGCACGAATTCGACGCTCGGCTCGACGTTGCGGACGCTGTTCGGTGTCGGCACTGCGGCGGCCTCTTGGCGGCCTGTTGCGCGGCGCGCGGCAGCAACTTCGGCAGACATCAACAGGCTTTTCCGAAAGAACCGGTCGTTCCAATACTTGTCGACCTGGCCGCTCGACACTCGGCTGCGCCACTCCTCGAGGAAGCGCTCCAGTTCCTGGCGCGCCGGTGGCGCTTCGGTGGCGTCGACAGCGGTGATCCGGGCGACTATACGGCTTAGCAGCGCCGAGACCTCGGCCTCGCGGTGAGCCGGGACCTTTGGTGATGCCGGGCTGACGAGATGTCGGACCAGGGCCACAAACGGGGCATGCAGGCCCTTGTCGCGAGCCCGCGGGGCGAATGGGGTGACGCTTGAGGGCTCGACCGATCGATAGATAGCACTGTGCCAGGAGCAGAAAGCCTCGAAGTGGGCGCGGTCGCGAATCTTATTGTTGTTGTAGAGCGTCACCACGAGCCCGGGCGCGCGGCGACCGACCCGGCTGGTGGCTTGGATGTACTCCGCCATAAACTTCGGCTGACCATTTACGACCATCAGCCCGAGCCGTGGGATGTCGACGCCGACGCTGAGCATGTTGCTTGCCAGCAGGGTGTCGACGCAGTCTGGGTCTCCAAGCCGCTTGCCGAGCCGCCCCAAGATCAGCGGGATCTCAGAGAACTTCTTGCGGCTCGCCAGCTCCTCCGGCGTCCCCAGCGCGCGCTGAAGTTCGCCGCGCTGCTGCGCCATGGCCCCCACCGTGACCCGTATGTCGTCCTCCATCAACACGAGGGCGCCGCCCAGCACCTTCAGCGAGTTGAAGTAGGTAACCATGGTCCAGTAGGGGTCCCGCTCGAGATCAGACCCGAGCGCGGGATCGCTCGCCCCCTGAAGCAGCGACGCGGAGAGGGCCTGAAGCGCATACTTCTGCGATCGGCCGGCCGTGGTCAGTCCCACGTAGCGACGGCCGGGGTCATCTCGATCCATGCGGGCGAAACAAGAGTTCTCAGCGTCGAGGGCGGGCGGCGGGAACTGGAAGGATCCGCGGTCGAATACCAGCCGGATCTGCTCCTCCGCCCGTCGAATGGTCGCGGTGGAGCCTACGATCTTCGGACGGCCAACGGGGCTCGAGCAGAGCTCATCGATCGCCGCCTCATAGAGACCCGCCAGCGAGCCCAACGGACCACCGATCAGGTGCAGCTCGTCCTGGATGATAAGGTCGGGTTGGGTGCGGCCGGGCCCTAGCCCGAACAACGCCGAAGTTTCGCGACGTCGCACGATCTGAGCAAACTTGTCCACTGTTCCGATCAGCAGAGACGGGGCGCCCGGTAGATCTCATCGTCGACCGTAATGACCGGCAAACGCCCGAACGGCCCCGAAAGCGGACAGCCTTCCGTGTTGCAGACGCACCCGACCGCAGCGTCGGCCTCGAACACCCGCCATTCGAGGGGCTGATCGCAGGCGGGGCATACCGTCAACTGACGCGGCGAAGATTTCGGATCCGGCTCGCATACGGCGTTGCGGGCTTCCTCGAAATTGTTAGGCGTGCTGTCCCTTCCGACCCAGAGTCCGATGGAGAACGGAGCATTGCCCAACAGCTCGGTGCTTTCGCGGCGAAGGAGCTCGCAGGCTGTGATGAGGGCGGAGGCCCGTTGGAACTGCTGAACGGTCAAAGTCCGCAGCGTGTAGCGCATGAATACGCCGACGCCCGCACCGAGATCACCGTCGCGAAGCCGACGGAGAAACAACACATACGCCGCGAGCAGGAGATAGGCTTCCGTCTTCCCGCCGCCGGTCGGGAACCAGATCAGGTCGAATATCCTCCGATCCTCGTGCGGCCGCTGCGAGGCAGAGGCAAGACACAGGAGCGCGAAGGCGATCTGGAAAGGATACCAGCTGAAGTCGACCGATTCGTCGTCGGGTTTATGGGTCTGAGCGTCGCGTTCGCCTGCCGTCCATCCGGCCTGAATGTACATCGCACGGTTGGCAAGCCTGAATGCCGCGATCGCCGTGTTGTCGCTCCGCAGAAGATCGATGCCCCCTCGCATTCTCCTGCAGGCTTGGTCGCAGCGCGCGAGGTTGGCGCGCGCCTGTGCTCGGAGACCGGACGGCAGGCCGGGAACTTCTGCTTCGCGTAGGCGCAGCCATTGTGCATAGCCGTCCGCTAGGGCTTCGAGGGTCGCCAGCAAGTCCGACTTAGTTGCTGACGACAGACGAAGTGCATGCAACGAACCCAACGGAGAGCTTCGGACGGCCTCAGCAAGCACGGGATCGCCGGCAGCATCCACCCGCCGGACCACGCTCGACGGTGTCCACGCGGTCCCAACCCAACTCGGGGGAAGGCCGCCCTCGGTTTCCTCCCACTGCGCCGAGCAGGTGTGCCCGACTGCATATTCCTTCACGTCCCTATAGATCAGCTCCGCTATCTGCTGATCCTCATCGCCGCCGCGCAGCAGCTGCGGACGTGGCTCGAACAAGCCGGTTCGGCACGTCGCCTTGGCAGCGAACTGCATGAAGGATGCTTCCTCGCGCGAGATGAAGTCGCGGACTGCGAGTTCGTCGGGGACGCCGGGCGAGGTGCCTTGAACCTCCTGGTACTGATTGATGAACTGCAGCGTCACCAACCAAAGATTGCCACTTTGCACTACCCGCCGATGAAGCCTCAGGCCGGGCGCGATCTCGGGCAGTCCGGGCGAAGCCGCTAGCTCGATCGTCAGGGGGATCCGGTAAGGCTCCCGTTGCCAGGCGATTCGCGGACGGCGCGCCGACGACGCGGACGCGGCCTCCGCTGCCTCCGAGCCCGCCACCTCCAGGGCTTCGCCGGACGGCATTTCCTCGCTGACGGCGCGGTATCTCGCGTACTCAACCAAAACATCCAGCGCGGGAGCCTCGTCGGCCCGCACCACGAAGGAGAAGCCGCAAGTGGACGGCTTGAAGCTGCGGAAGAGAGCGACCTCTTCGACGCCTTCATCTACCGGCTCAGATTCTGCGGCAGTGTTCTCGGCCGAAAGAGCTTCGTCCTCTTCTTCGGTGAACTCGCTCTGCTGCGGATAAAGTATACCCGTTAGATAGCGCGCAGTCGGCCGTTCATCGATAGTTTCATCCCGCCCATATTTCGGGCCGATGAGATCCTCCTCCAAGCGAAGGACTAACCGATCTCGCGTTAGGGTCATCGTTTGCTCGGCCATTGGCAGAAGACCATCGGGAAGCCTGCTACGATGGGCGCCACCCGGCCCCGGACGCTCCACGACGGTAGCGTAGCCAAACACATAAAGGTCCCTCAGCTCCTTCGGAGGCCGCGCGCCCTTCCGACCGAGCCTGGTCTCCGCCAGCTTGAAGAGGTCGAAGTTGACAGAGGAGCTGAGCCGACCGAGCCAGCGGCCGCAATCGTGCGTCAGATCATAGTGCCAATTGGGCTCTGAGGTGAGTACGCCTGAGCAGTGCGACGGCGCGCCAGTGTTAAGAAGCGCCGCGATGCAGTACGGCCGCTCGGCGATGGATCGAAGATCTTGGTCGCCGGCGAGCCCGATCTGCACCTGCGCAGCCGTGTTCCAGCGGGGGCTGGGACGATAGCAGCGGCGGTCGTTAATGCTAGAGGCGAAGGGAAGCGCAAGGCCGTTCTGGATGGAAAGCCGCGCCTTTGCGCGCGTAGCGCCGACGAACAAAACACGCGACTCCTCTCCGTAGTCGGTGTGTTCGTCGTCGCGGTTGCCCCAGTTGCGCCCGAGTTGCAGGACCACGTGGTCGGCCTCGCGCCCCTTGGACGCGTGGATCGTTCCCAGGATGGGCCCGCGCTCGCCGAGATCCGGGGCAGCGAATTCGTCGGGGACACCTTCGGAAAGTCGCGCCTTCACCTTGAGGAGGTTGATGCCGGTACTCCTTGGGCCTGAGCTGCCAATCCGCCGCAGCTGCTCCCACTTGCACTCGACGAATTCCTCGTAGCTGAAGTCGCCGAAGTGGCGAGGGCCGAGCTCGTTGAAGGCGCGGACCGCAAGCTCATTCAAGTCCCGCCTCTCGATCTCGCCGCGCACCTCGGCGTGGAAGAGGATGCCGACCCACGGCTCCGGCATGCGCGGGAGGTTCGACATCCTGAGGCGGCGCGGCACCCCTTGGTCGCCATAAAGGCGGAGGCCTGCACCACCTCCACGCGTCGCCGGAAAAGAACTAA
>CAWIHF010000010.1:0-21470 GCA_963835885.1 uncultured Alphaproteobacteria bacterium | reverse complement strand
CCCTGCGACAATTCCCTCGTCGAGAACGACACCCGCATCGGCCAGATCATGGACAAGATTCGTCAGTTTGGTCTGGACAAAGGCAATACTCTTGTCTTTTGGACGTCGGACAACGGCGCCTGGCAGGACGTCTATCCGGACTCGGGTTACACGCCGTTCCGCGGCACCAAGGGCACAGACCGGGAGGGCGGTTACAGAGTGCCGGCGCTCGCCTGGATGCCGGGGAAGATCAAGGCCGGCAGCAGAAATTACGATATTGTCGGCGGCCTGGATTTCATGGCGACGTTCGCGTCATTGGCCGGCGTCCCGCTGCCGACCAAGGATCGGGCAGGCGAACCGATCATCTTCGACAGCTACGACATCTCGCCGGTTCTCTTTGGCACAGGTAAAGACCCGCGCGAGGATTGGTTCTACTTCACGGAGAACGAACTCTCGCCTGGCGCCATCCGCTGGCACAATTACAAATTCGTGTTCAATCTGCGCGGCGACGACGGCGCGGCGACGGGCGGCCTGTCCGTCAACTCTAACCTTGGCTGGAAAGGACCGGAGAAGTATACCGCGACCGTCCCACAAGTTTATGATCTCTGGGCCGATCCGCAAGAGCGCTACGATATCTTCATGAACAACTTCACAGAATTCGACGTGGATCGCGCCGATCATGGGGACGGAAATGAAAAAAGTTGTGGACAGCTTCGTCAAGTATCCTCCGCGCCCCCTGCAGACCCAAAGCTACACCGGGCCGGTCACGATCTCGGCTTTCCAGAAGTTCCAGTGGCTTCGCGACGAGCTTAAGAAAGAGGGCTTCAATCTGCCGATGCCAACGGGCAATTAACTTCCACTGACGAGACCGCTTGGGTTCTCGGCTGATACGCCGACCCCAAGCGGCAAAAAGTGAGTGCTATCGACGCGCCTCTGTGAAATAGGCCGTGGTGAAACCGGCGAGAGGGCGAACGCACACAATGGGACCCGCGACCCGGGTGGCGTCGCCCCTACGGGATAGCGGGGGATTGACAGAAAAAGGAGAGCGATCGTGTCGGCCACTGATTCAAACGGCCTGAGCCGCCGGCTGATGCTGGGCGCGCTCGCGGCCATGCCGGCCCTCCCCGGGCTTCTCGCCGGGAGCGCCGCGCAAGCCAAAACCGGGGCGCCGCTGGCCTCGTGGAACGACGGGCCGGCGAAGCAGGCGATCCTCGACTTCATCCGTGCGACCACCGACCCGTCGAGCAAGGACTTCGTGCCGCCGGCCGAGCGCATCGCCGCCTTCGACCAGGACGGCAGCTCTGGGTCGACCATCCGATCTATACGCAGGCGATGTTTTGTCTCGAACATGTCCCCGACCTCGTCAGAGCGAGGCCGGAACTGAAGAACCGCGAACCCATCAAGACCGTTCTCTCCGGCGACCGCGAGGCGATCGCGAAGCTCCTCGATGCGCAACTCCTTCGAGATCGTGCTGGGGACGCAGAGCGGGATGGATGTGGAGGCGTTTCGCGAGATTTCGAGAAAGTGGCTGGTCGAGGCCAAGCATCCGCGCTGGGATCGCCTTTATACCGAACTCGTCTATCAGCCCATGATCGAGGTGTTGAACCACTTCCGCGCCAACGGTTACCGAACGTTCATCGCCACCGGCGGCAGCGCGGGCTTCGTGCGCGAATATTTCGAGAACGTCTACGGCATCGCGCCCAAGCAGGTCTGCGGGACGGAGCAGGCGTTCAAGTTCGGCTACGACAAAGACCACCGGCCCATCCTCACCCGGGAGCCGAAACTGGTGCTCGACAACCTCGAAGCCGGCAAGATCGAGAACTTTTGGCTGATGTACGGGCGGCGTCCTCACGCGGCGTTCGGCAATTCCTCCGCCGACGACCAGCAGATGCTGGAGTACGTGAAGGCGGGCGGCGGCGCGCGGCTTTCGCTCGCGGTGCTGCACGACGACGCCAAGCGCGAATATGCCTATGGGCCCGCTCAAGGGTTGCCCGACACGTCGGTCGGAACCTTCAGCCAGGAGATGTACGACATTGCGAAAAAGCAGGGCTGGATCGTCATCAGCATGAAGGACGATTGGAAGCGCATTTTTGCGTTCGAGTGAAAGGTGACGGCGAGTGGCTGAATGCGAGCGGCGAAGCTGGTGTTTGAGGAGTCCCAAGTGAACTCGGCCCTGATAGCAATTTTCGTCGCAGTCCTGACTTTCGGCTGCGGAATTCTCGGGTTCTTCTTCGAGGGGCGGCTTCCCAAGGAATACATGTCGGGCGGCTCGCGCGAGACGATCCTGGCCGTCATCGGCCTCGTCACTCTGTTGTTGGCGTTGGTCCTCGGGACGCTGATCGGCAATACTTATGCATTTTACGTCACGCAAAAATCCGAACTGGAGACCTATTCTCCGCGGGGGGTTCGGCTCGACCGTGCGCTTGCGCATTATGGGCCCGAGGCCAAGCCCATCCGCGACCAGTTGAAAGCCGCGATGACGGAAAGCTACCAGCTTTTCTGGAAGGCTGCGGAGATCGATCCCAGGCAGCTAGGGGTCGAAGTAGCCGTGAACCGTTACGAGCCCATCGCAGATTCCATTGCGGCGCTCAATCCCTCGACAGCTGCGCAGAAGGATGCGCTCGCGGCGGCAAATCTCAACATCGGGCTGATGGAACAGACCCGGATCTTGATGGCGCTGCAATTGGCGAGCCCGGTTTCCTGGTCGCTGCTGATCATCGTCGTGGCGTGGGCGATGTTCCTGTTCTGGGGGTTCGGCGTGCTTTCGGGCAGCAATCCCACGACCATTGCCGCGCTCGGGTTGGGGGCGATTTCGGTCGCCAGCGCGATCTTCCTAATCCTCGACCTATATCTCGGCGTTCGCCGGCCTGGCGGGCGCGCTCAGCCATCAGACGGACGATCCGGCCGCAATGGTGCGGCTCTACTCCATGATCGGGCGCATGCGTCTGGTCTCCGACCGGCCCGTGATCGATGTCGCGGTCCGGGTCGAGGACACGCTTGTCGAGACCTACGTCGGGCCAAGCCGCACGCTTCCCGAGGCGATGGAGTACGGCCATAAAGGAGGGATGAACTTTCTGACCGAATTCAGCGAGGGCCGCCAGAAAAGACCTCGCCGCCCGCGCAAACGCTGTCCGTTGACACCGCCCGTTAGAATACCCAGCAGAGGATACTCGTCGTGAACACAGAGACGCAAACCAAAGACAAGAGCGATTCCTTCAACATCAACGACCACTTCAACGCGCTCATGACAAGCGTCGGCCTCGATCCGGCGGACACCGGCGGCTCGATCACCTTCGTCGGCGAAGACCCGATCATGGAGAGCCGCATCCGGCTCGGCGCGGCTTACTCGATCCCGTACATGGGAACGGCCGCCGCGGCGGCGATGATCTGGAAATGCGCACCGGACGCGGCCAGGACCTGAAAATCGATCTGCGCAAGGCCATCCACTATATCGCGGATATTCCGTGGTCGACGTTGAATGGGAGAACGTATACCGCTCCCTTCATGAAGGGTTGCGCTTTGATCGAAGAGAGCTACCCGACCAAGGACGGGCACCGCTTCTCGCCGATCGGCTTTTATCCCGACATGGAGCGGAAGTGGTGCGAGTTTCTCGGCTGCCCCGCGACGAAGGACGCCATCGCCGCGAAGATCGCGGAGTGGAATGCGCTCGATCTCGAAACGGCGTGCAACGCGCGCGGGCTCGTCGGCGGGATGGTGCGAACCATCGAAGAATGGGCCGCCACCGAATGCGGCCAGCAACTGGCGCAAACGCCGGTGATCGAGATCACCAAGATCGGCGACAGCGCGCCCGAACCCTTCGCAGCCGTCGCGGCGCGCCCGCTGTCGGGCTTACGCGTCGTGAGCAACACCCATGAGATCGCCGGAACGGCGATCGGCCGGACCCTGGTCGAACAGGGCGCGGAGGCGATCCAGACCACGGCGCCCGACGAATACTTCCACGAACACATCTTCCTCGAGGCCGGCGTCGGGTCGCGCCAGGCCTATGTCGACATCAAGAAGCCCGAGGAGCTCGAGGTCATGGTCAACCTCGTGAAGGGCGCCGACGTTTTCGCCGAGAACTTTCGCCACATGGGCGAGAACGGCCTTTCCCCCGAAACGCTGGCCGCAAAACGTCCCGGACTCATCTACGTGTCCGCGAAAGGCATTACCCACCACGGGGCCTGGGCCGGACGTGGGGCCTTCGATCCGCTGTCGCTTCCCTTGACCGGCATCTGCGCGTTGGAAGGGACGCTGGACGCGCCAAGATATCCGCCCCACAGCCTGTTGAACGATGTCGTCAGCGGCATCTTCGGCGCGCTCGGCGCTTACGCCGCGCTCATTCGTCGGGCCAAGGAAGGCGGCAGCTATCACGTGAAGGTGTCTCTCTGCCGCTGCTCGATGTGGTACGGCACGCTGGGCTTTTTCGAGCGGGGCGACACCAAGCGCGACGGCGAGCAGCACAAGCTCATTCCCCCCGACATGTTCGAAGCCGAAACTCCGCTCGGTTTTCTCAGGCGTCCCGCTCCTTGCGTCGAATTCTCGGAAACCATGGGATACTGGGCCGACCCCATGCTGCGTTACCGCGGCTCGGACAAGCCGGAGTGGCGGAGCTGACGGACCCTTTGTCATGCCCGCGAATGCGGGCATCCAGAGTTGTTTGCCCCGAAGGCGGCTCGGTGACAATTGTCCGCGCGCAGGTTCTGGATCCCCGCGTTCGCGGAGATGACACCTTGCGGCGTCGCTTTTTGTGGATCGGCGGCAATGGGAAACCAAGCTTAGAGGCACCCTTTGTTTTTAATAGGATCGAAGCTGCTGTCGCGCTTGTCTGACCGATCGTGCCGGCCGGCTGCTCTTGTCGTCGCCCTCGGGCTGGCCGGCTGCGCCAGCTCCGAAGGCTTTCTCACGCCCGTTCCCTCCGACGCCAATGCGCCGGGAACGAGCCATGTCGAAATGGTGGTGGCGGCGACGCGCACGCGGGCGGCGCCCGCGTTTCTGTTCGGCGGCGGCCGGGCGCCAGAAGCCTCGTTCGCCGACATGGTCGTGTCGATCCCGCCGGACGCGCGCCGCCAGATCGGCGAGGTTGAGTGGCCTCGGCAGCCTCCCGGCGATCCGGAGGCGGATTTCGTCACCCTCAGGTCCGAGATCATCACCAGGGATCAGGCGAAGGGCTCGCTGGCGCGCCTGCTCCGCCAATCGCGCGAGAAAGAGGCCTTCATCTTCGTGCACGGCTTCAACAACCGCTACGAAGACGCGGTCTACCGCTTCGCGCAAATCCTGCACGATTCCGGGGCGGATGCGGACGTCGCGCCGGTCCTGTTCACCTGGCCGTCGGCGGGCAATGTGTTCGCCTACAATTACGACCGCGACAGCGCCAACTATTCGCGCGACGATCTCGAAAAGCTCCTGCGCTATCTGCAGAACGACCCGCAAGTCAAAACCATCTCGATCCTGGCCCATTCAATGGGCAATTGGGTGACGCTCGAAGCGCTCAGGCAAATGGCGATCCGCGACGGGCGCGTCGCCCCGAAGCTCAGGGTGGTTATGCTCGCCGACGCCGACGTCGACGTCGATATCGCGCGCGAGCAGATCGCGACGCTTGGACCGGAGCGCCCGCATATCGTGCTGTTCGTCAACGAGAACGATCGCGCGCTGGCGGCGTCGAAGGACATCTGGGAAGCGCCGCGCCTCGGGGCCATCGATCCCGATGTCGAGCCCTACAAGAGCATGATCGCGCAAGACCAGTTGTCGGTCATCAACATGACCCGCTTTCCCTCGCACGACTTCTTCAATCACGGCAAATTCGCCGAGGACCCGAATGTGGTCGAACTGATCGGCCGCAGGCTCGCGTCGGGGCAGGTGCTGACTGACCAGCGCGCCGGCCTCGGCGCGAGGATCATGCAGGTCACGGCCGGCGCGGCGGGTTCTGTCGGGCACGCCGCCGGCCTCGCGATCTCGGCCCCTGTCGCGGTCGTCGATCCGGAGACGCGCAATCATTTCGGCGACCAGGTCGATGAGTTCAACCAATCCGTGCGACAGATCGGCTCCGACCATCCGAATTGAGGCGGCGGCGAGCGAAGGGGGAAGCGCGTGACCCCATCCTGGGTTGCGGATTGGGCGTGGGGACTGCCGCTCCTCGTTCTGACCGTCGTCGCCCATGTCGCGGCGATCGTTTTGACCGCGAAGATGCTCGGGCTCACGCGGAGCTCGCACGCGCGCAAGGCGGCGCGCTTCGTCGTGTTCGTTGCGCTCGCGGCGCCGCCTCCGCCCTGTACCTCGGGCTCGAAGCGGCGGCCTGGGCGGCTCTCTATCTCTGGCTCGGCGCCCTGCCCGACTGGCGGGACGCGATGCTCTATTCGCTCGGCGCGATCACCAGCTACGGTCACGCCCCCATCTTCCTCGCCGATCGCTGGCGGCTCCTCGGCGCGATCGAAGCGGTCAACGGCCTCATTCTGTTCGGCCTCACCACCGCGTTTCTCTATGCCGCCATTCACGAAGTCTGGCCGCTGCGGCGGGATTGATCCGAGCAGCCCCGGCAAGTTTTTGAAAACTTTGGGCGGCGGAGGTTGCAACGCTCTCCTTCTCCCCCGAGCCCGATCCCCGCCCACGACCGGAAAAGCGCGCCTCCATTTGGGTCGCCGACCCAAGGTAACTCGCCGTTAATCCTATCGGGGCCTTAATGAGCGCCGACAAAGTCGGGCCATTCCGTCGCCCGACCAGCCCAAGTTTCGGCTGATTTGGAAGGCAGACCGCGGCGCCGTTCCAAGTTTCGCCGCGTCCATCGTGCGGCAATGATGTCAAAAAGGTTCCTTGACGCACATGAATCCCGCCGACGTAGCCGCCGCCGTCGCAACTCCGGAGACGAGCATCCTTGCGATGTTCTGGTCGGCCCACATCGTCGTCAAGGCGGTGATGCTCGGGCTCTTCCTCGCCTCCCTGTGGTGCTGGACGATCATCTTCGACAAGTCGCGCCTGTTCCACAAATTCAAGATCGAGTTGGAGAATTTCGAGCAGGTGTTCTGGTCGGGCCAGTCGCTCGAGGAGCTTTACACCTCCCTGTCGAACCAGCCGAATTCCGGCGCAGCGGCGCTGTTCGTCGCCGCGATGCGCGAATGGAAGCGCTCGTTCCAGCAGGCGGCGGGATCGTTCCGGGGGCTGCATGCGCGCATCGACAAGGTGCTCGACGTGTCGATCGCCCGCGAGGTCGAGCGGCTCGAGTTGAATTTGCTGGTGCTGGCGACTGTCGCCTCGACGGCTCCGTTCATCGGCCTGTTCGGCACGGTGTTCGGCATCATGAACTCCTTCCAGTCGATCGCGGCGTCGAAGAACACCTCGCTGGCGGTGGTGGCGCCGGGCATCGCGGAAGCGCTGCTCGCCACCGCGATCGGCCTGTTCGCCGCGATTCCGGCGCTTATCGCCTACAACAAGTTCCAGGGCGACGTGGCCAAGGCGCAGGCGCGGCTCGAAAGCTTCGCCGACGAATTCTCCTCCATCCTCTCGCGGCAGATCGATCATCATCTGTCGGTCGAGAAGGCGTCCTGAACCGGGAGGAGCCGGACAATGGCCGTAACGGTCGGTGGCGCGCGCAAGAGCTCTCGAGGACGGCGCGGGGTTCCGCGCTACGGCGCGATGGCGGACATCAACATGACGCCGTTCATCGACGTCATGCTGGTGCTCCTGATCATCTTCATGGTCGCCGCGCCCCTGCTGACGACCGGCGTCGCGGTCGATCTGCCGCAGACGAGCGCGGCGGCGCTCAACGTCGAACGAAAGCCGATCGCGGTGTCGCTCAACGAACAGGGGCAGCTCTATCTGATGGACGAGCCGATCAACGACGCCGATCTCGTGTCGAAGCTTCAAGCCGCGTCCCAGAACGACGTGGAGCAGCGGATCTACCTGCGCGCCTCCAAGGTGGTTCCGTACGGGAGGGTGGCGCAGATCATGGCGGCCATGACGGAGGCCGGATTCAAGAAGGTGGCGCTGGTCACCGAGCCGAGCAAACAATAGCCGGGAAGGGCTTTGGACGAGCGGAGGCCATACTGGGCTTGGGCGGCATCGAGCGCGCTGCATGGGACGATGCTGGTCCTCATCCTCCTCGGCTTCGCCTCGGCGCCGAGATTCGAGGACAATCCCGAGTCGATCCCGGTCGAAACGGTCTCTCTGAGCGAACTCAATCAGATCATGAACGGCGAGAAGGACGCCAAGCCGGCCCCCGAGTCGCCGCCGGAGCCTGCGCCGGCCCCGCCAAAACCGCCCGAGCCGCCGCCGGACCTGCGCACGGCCGAGGAGCCGGCGCCGGCTCCCCCGCCGAGACCGGAGCCTCCCCCGCCGACGAAGGAGGAGCCGCCGCCGAAGCCTGCCCTGCCGCCGCTGCCCAAGGCCGTCGAAAACGCCCCGGAGCCGCCGGAGCGCCCGAAGGAGCCGCAGCCGGAAAGGCCGAAGCCGGACCCGATCGCCAAAGCGCTCGAGCACGAGAAGAGCGAACCGCTGCCGAAGCCGACCCGGGTCTACGATCCCAGCGCGATCGCCAAACTGATCGGCCAGCCGAGGCCGTCGACGACCTCGACCGCCTCGCATGTGGAGGCGGCGACGCCGCAAGGCCTTCCGCATCACGAGGCGCCGCGCATGTCGATGTCGATGGCGTCGGCGCTCGACGCCTGGCTGACGGAGAGCTACCTGAACTGCTGGACTCCCCCGCCGGTCATGCCCGAAGGGGACGTCTATGTCGCGGAGATCAAGGTCGTCTTCACTCCCGACGGCTCTCTGTCGGCCCGTCCCGTTCTCCTGAACCCACCGACCGACCCCGCCTGGCGGGCGCACGCCGAAAGCGCGATGCGCGCGGTCAAGAAGTGCGATCCGCTGCACGTTCCCCCCCAATACCTTCCCTATTTCGAGGAGTGGAAGGTCGAGACCATCCACTTCGATCCGCGTGAAACCCAAGGCTGAGCCCGCCATCCAAGCTGCAGACGAGACCCGCTCATGACCGTGCAAACGACCTCCGTCGGCTTCCTCATTCTCGCCGTCGCACTCGGCGCCGGCGCTCTCGAGCGCGACCGCATCTGGCCGTCGTCGACCCGGCTCGCCTCGAAAGATGCGGTCAAGCCGCCGGCTCCCCTCCCGCCCGTCCGGCCGGACGCCGACGCGGGGCCGACCGCCGCGACCGCCCTGAGCGCGGACGCCGCGCTGCCAAGCGTCGCGCCGTCCCTGCCCCCCGCCCCTATCCCGCCGACGCCCCCAAAGCCGGCGCACATGACGCTCGCCCAGCAGGCCGACTTCGACGCCTGGATGGTCAAGACCTACCTCGGATGCTGGAAGCCGGCCGCCCAGCCTGCCGACGCCGACAATTACGTCGCCCAGGTCCGGGTCGCCTTCAAGCCGGACGGCTCATTGAAGAAGCCGCCGAAGCTCGTCAATCCGCCGTCGGACCCGGCCGCCAAGCCTCAGGCGAAAAGCGTCATGGAAGCGGTCAGGGCGTGCAATCCGCTGCCGGTTCCGGCCCAATATCGCCCCTTTTATGAGCAATGGAAGACCAAGACCATCCACTTCAATCCTCAGATCGCCGCCCGATGACGCAGGGCGGCGAACCGTCTTACTTGTCGCCGCGAGCCCGCATGATGCCTTTTTCTTTGTTTGTCCTTCGCTTTTCGGCTTTCGCCGCTTTTGTGGCGGTCTCCCTGGCTGGCGTCTCCGCTCCGGCCAGCGCCGCCACGGGCGACGTTTACGTCCACGCCGGCGCGAACTTCAAACCCGTCACCGTCGCCGTCACGCCGTTTGTCGGCGAGGTGGCAGGCGACAAGATCGACAGCATCGTCAGCAACGACTTCGCCCGGTCGGTCTTCCTTCTCCCGGTCAACCCGACCAGCTTTCCGGAAACCGTCTCCAATCCGGACGTTCGCCCGAACATCGACGCCTGGAAGACGGCCAACGCGCAGTTCGTGCTGACCGGGCGGGTGCTTCATCCCGACAACGGACACGTGACCGCCCAGTTCCGTCTGTGGGACACATCGACCGGGGAACAGGTCGCGGGCGAGCAATATACCACCGAGGCGGCGAACGAACGCCGGGTCGGGCACATGATCGCCGACTCGGTGTTCACGCGGGTAACCGGAGAGAAGGGCTTTTTCGACTCGCGGGTCGTCTTCGTCGACGAGAGCGGTCCGAAGGACAAGCGCCGCAAGCGTCTGGCGGTGATGGACGCGGACGGGGCCAACGTGAAGACGCTGGGCGGCGGCGACCTCGTCGTCACGCCCCGCTTCTCGCCGTCCGCCCAGCAGGTCGCCTACATGTCGTTCGGCGAGGCCGACCCAAGAGTGACGCTCCTCAACCTCGAAACCGGGCAGCGCGAGGCCGTCGGCAACTTCCACGGGATGACGTTTGCGCCGCGCTTTTCGCCGGACGGCCAGAAGATCGTGATGTCGTTGTCGGACGGGGCGAGCAGCAACCTCTACACGATGGATCTTCGCACGCACGCCACGACGCGGCTCACCGACACCGCGGCCATCGACACGTCCCCGACCTTTTCGCCTGACGGCTCGCAGATCGCCTTCGAATCCGATCGCGGCGGCACGCAGCAGATCTATGTGATGAGTTCGAGCGGCGGCCCGGCCCAGCGCATTTCGTTCGGCGAAGGAAAGTACTCGACGCCGGTCTGGTCGCCGCGCGGCGACCTCATCGCCTTCACCCGCATCAAGGGCGGCTTGTTCGGCATCGGCGTGATGAAGCCGGACGGTTCGGGCGAACGGATCCTGGTCGAGGGCTTCCATAACGAGGGCCCGACCTTCGCGCCGAACGGTCTTTACGTGATGTTCTTCCGCGACACCGAGGGATCGGGCGGCCCGAAGATCTACATGACCGACATTTTCGGTCACGGCGAGTTTTTGGTGCCGACGCCCAACTACGCCAGCGACCCCTCCTGGGGGCCGCTGATGCACTGACGGGGCTTACGGGAGCGAGCGTCAGGACGACCGGACTTGCTCGTTCGGGCCGTCCGGTTTCGCATCGTGGCGCGACCCGTCGGCGTCCGTCCGTCCGGACGGCTTTCCTTGACGAAGGAATTCGAGCGCATCGAGGAAAATCCAGACGTACCGTAAGGCCGGGTTCCTGGTGACGTCCGGGCCCCTGCGGACTTCGATCGGGACCTCATGCGCCGGATCGCGCTCGATCGCCCGGCGGTAGAGCCGCCAGGTCGCGTGGCCGAGGACCGGCATCACCAGCGCGAGGCCGATGAACAGCGGCGCCGAGCCCACAACCAGCGCCGCCGCGACGATCAACCCCCACAGGGCGACCGCGCCTGGGTTGTCCCGCGCCGTGCGCAGAGAGGCGACGACGGCCGGGACAAGTCCGACGTCGCGATCGAGCATCAGCGGAAACGACACGACGGTGAGGCAAAGCGCCAGCGCCGCGAAGCAGAAACCAACGAGGAAGCCGACCACGATGAGCGTCCACCCTCGTGCGGTGGTCAGGACGTCGGCGAGAAACGGCAGTGCAGCCGCAGGCGGTGTCGGCCCATAAAGCCAGCCGTAGAGGATATCCGCAATGCTGATCCAGGCGGCGAAGACCGCAAGCAGCCCGACGCCCAGCGCGATGATCGAGGGCAGCGCGGGCGAATGAAACACTGCAAACGCATCCCGCCACGAGGCGGAAAGGCCAGCCTCGCGCCTCCGGCTCATCTCATAGAGACCGATGGCGAAGAAAGGTCCGACCAGGGCGAACCCGGCGGCGAACGGAAAGACGAGCTGGAGCGAGCTGCGAAACGACGTCAGCCCGATGAGCGCGATTCCCGCAATCGCATAAAAGATTCCGACGAAGATAGGATAGGTCGGCATCGAGACGAAGTCTTCGAGCCCCTCCCTCAGCGCCGCAAAGCAGTCGCGCGGCTGGATCTTGCGAAGCCGGATACGGGTGTCGAGCGCTTCCGGCCCGAAATAGACGTGAAATGCGGACGCCATGGCTCTCCTCCGCGTCGCTTGCGGAGCGGCGTCGGGTCGAACGAGCGCGCGGAACGTGCGCTCGGGCTCATCCGGAACGCCGCCGTGAGCTCGTTATAGAACCGGGACGCGGCGTTTTTGTGAACGGTCGCCTATTCGGCCGGCGCCGCGCCGACGGCTTTCCGCGCGGGCGCGCGGCGCGGCGCGAAGGTCTTGGTCAGCACGGCGATGATCGCGAGCGTGGCGACGTAGACGACGACCTGCAGGACAGACGGCTGGTCCGAATAGCCGATCAGCGTGTGCAGCACCCGCCCAAAAAGGCTCGTGTCGGAGAGGATCGCCGAGGTGTTCCACGCGGTTCCCTCGAGAATGCTGAGGACGCCGGCCTGCTGGAGGAAGAGCACCGCCTGTGCGGCCAGACCGGCGGCGAGAAAGCTGATCAGCAACGTCGTTACGGCGAAGAGCCGACGCGGCGGGATCGTCACCAGGCCAAGATAGGTGACCGCGGTCACTCCGACGCCCGCGACGAGGCCGAGCGCAGCGCCGATCAGGAGATCGGCTGTGGTCGATCCGGCGGATGCGGCAAGGCCGTACATGAAGAGGGCGATCTCCGAGCCCTCGCGCATCACCGCCACCGCACAAACGACGCCGAGGGCGATGATCGAGCGCTTCCCGGTGCGCACCGCGTCGCCCACCCGCTTCACGTCCGCGGCAAGCTCGCGGCCGTGGCTCGCCATCCAAACATTGTGCCAGATCAGCATGACGACCGCGACGAGCAGGATCGAGGCATTGAAGACCTCCTGCCCGATCCCGGCGAGAGCCTCGGCGATCACGCCGGCGAAAGCGGCGATGAGGCAGGCGCCGAGGATGCCCGCCACGACGCCCGCAACGATCATCGCGCGGCTGCCGCGCATGCCTCGCGTCACCGCGAGCACGATGCCGACGATGAGGCCCGCCTCGATGATTTCGCGAAAAACGATGATCAGCGCGCCGAGCACCGCTTGCCTTTCCTTGCTTTTCCGCGCCTCACTTGACCACCAGGAAGCCTTCGGTCGCTTCGTGATAGTCGTCGAAGAAGCGATAGCGCCCCGGCTTCAGCGGACGCAGGTTGACGGTGACCGTCCCGCCGCCGACGACGACTTTCTCCACCCTGAGCGGCTTGCTTTCGAATTCGGCCGGCGTTCCATCCTCGTTGACAATGTCGAGGACGATCGGCTTGCCGGCAGGGGCGGCAGGCTCGGCGGGAGAGAACCTGTGATCCTTGAGCGTTACGCTGACTTTGGCCGGTTCATCGGCGCGAGTCGCCGGCGCCAGGCGGAGTCCGAGCGCGAGGCCCGCGCCGAGCACAAAAGCGTATCGTGCGGCAGCCATCCAAAACTCCGTCGCCGGCTCGCTTGAGGTCCGGCCATCGCGGCCGGCAAAGTCACCGGCCTGCGACATCGAAGTTTGGACTGCGAGCCCGGGCTTTGCAAAATAACAAGCCAGGCCTTTCTAAACAAGAATAACAGGTCTAATTTAGAATTGATTCAAATCGCCCGCTTCCGGCCGGTCGCGCCCTCGAATTTTTCCGCGGTCAACGCCGCGATCGGGAATCGCGCAAAATTGTTCGGCAAGGCCAAGAAACCGCTTGCGCGCCGGCGCAATTCGCCCAAATAAGCATCTGCCCAATACGCACGTGCCTGTGGTCGCGTGTCGGTCGGCGGGGATCTGGACAAGAGGCCAGTCAACCGTCCGTGGAAGACCGGCAACCGGAGGCGAACCGGCGAACCCCGCCCAACGGGGGACGCGGCTTGAAGCAACGACGGACCGGGCTTTTTTGGTCTCTGCCGGCCCTCCAAAGGTTGGCGATCAAAGAGGCTTGTCTATCTTGCCGGGCGTGCGGGTGGAATTCCTCACCCAAACGATGGCCCTGAACGTCGGAGCGGATTCCGCTCTGGCGCATCACGGCTACGGCGCAGCAGCTGATTGCCCGAGGCCTTCGCCGGTGGTTCTCCGCCGCCGGAGGCGCCGGGTGGTCGCGTCGGCGGGTCAACGACGTTGCGCCGCGTCTCCAACGCGCGGGCAAACGGCCGCATCGCCGTCAAATCCTTCATTTGCCAGGCGCGGACGATCCTCCGCGCGCTTGGGGGATGCCGCTCATGACGGACCGCATCATCCAATTCCTCGCCCGCCACAGCGAGGACGGACCGCGCCTCGTCGTCGATCTCGACGTCGTGCGCGACAACTATCTGGGCTTCGCCCGGGCGCTGCCCGACACGCGCGTGTTCTACGCTGTCAAGGCGAACCCGGCCCCGGAGATCCTGAGCCTTCTCGCCGATCTCGGCTCGTGCTTCGACACGGCCTCGGTCGCTGAAGTCGAGCAGTCGCTCGCCGCGGGCGCGACGCCGGACCGCATCAGCTTCGGCAACACGATCAAGAAGGAGAAGGATATTGCGCGCGCCTTTGCGCTCGGCGTCCGGCTCTATGCCGTCGATTGCCAGGCGGAGGTCGAGAAAGTCGCCCGCGCGGCGCCTGGCTCGAAGGTGTTCTGCCGAATCCTATGTGACGGATCGGGCGCGGAGTGGCCGCTGTCGCACAAATTCGGCTGCGCGCCGGAAATGGCTCCGCGCGTGCTCGAGCGAGCCCTGGCGCTGGGCCTCGTTCCGCACGGCCTGTCGTTCCACGTCGGCTCTCAGCAGCGAAATCCCCGCATGTGGGATCGGGCGCTCAAAGTCTCGGCCGCGATCTTCGGCGACCTGGCCGAGCGCGGCATCCAGCTTCAGATGATCAACCTCGGCGGCGGCTTCCCAACTCGTTATCTCAAGAACGTTCCGGGCGTCAGAGCTTACGGCCAGACGATCTTCCGCGCGCTGCGGCGCCATTTCGGCAACCGCATTCCGGAGACGATCATCGAGCCTGGACGCGGCATGGTGGGCAACGCCGGGATCATCGAGGCGGAGGTGGTGCTCATTTCCCGCAAGGCGGAAGATGACCAAGTTCGCTGGGTCTATCTCGACATCGGCAAGTTCAACGGCCTCGCTGAGACGACGGACGAGATGATCCGCTATCCGATCCGCACAGAGCGAGACGACGGCGCGCTCGGCCCCTGCGTGCTCGCCGGCCCGAGCTGCAATTCGATTGACGTGCTCTACGAGAAGGAGCCCTATCTCTTGCCGATCTCGCTCGAGATCGGGGCGAAGGTTTTGATCGAGGGAACCGGGGCCTATACGACGACCTATTCCTCGGTCGGCTTCAACGGCTTTCCGCCGCTGAAATCTTATGTGATTTAGGCCTGCGCCGAGCGGGCGGGAGAGATGCTGTCTCTTCCGTCCGCCGCCTCCGCACCCTAAGGCGACGCCCAAGAATTATTGCTCCACGTTCGGACGTCTGGGCGAGATGCTGTAGTTCCATTCTGGATGAAAGGAATCGCGTTTTATGTTGAGTGTCGCCATTTGCTCGTCGGAGATCTTGATGCCCTTGGGATAGGGGTTGGGATCAAGTTCGCAGCGGATTTTGAGACCGGTTTTCGTCGTGGTGTTTGCGATCAGTTCGATGGCCACGAGGAGGCTGACGAGAGGCATGGCGCGCCAGTTCTGCGTGATGTGGCAGAACATGCGGTGCTCGATCTTGTTCCACTTCGAGGTCCCCGGCGGATAATGGCAGACCTGGATGATCAGGCCGGTCTCGTCGGCGAGTTGTTGCAGCGCCACCTTCCATAGCCGTAGGCGCGAGCCGTTGGAGCCTCCGCCATCGGCGGTGATCATGAGACGCGTCATCGAGGGATAACGCTCCCGGCCCATCCGATCGAGCCAGAGGCGAACGCCATTTACGGCGAATTGCCCGGTATCATGGTCAATTCCGAGGCTGACGTAGCCGAGATTGGCGCCGGTGTCGTAAATTCCGTAGGGGATGAACTTGCCCAGTTCCTTGTCCTCGAAATCGTGGGTGTTGACCTCGATCGGCTGGCCTTGCGGCCCATAGTCGCTGCCGCCGTTCTTGAATTCGCCGAGCAATTCCTTCTTCTTCGCATCGATCGATATCACCGGCTGATCGGCCGCCTGAAACGCCTCGGCCTTGGCGTTGATATATTCGAACTGAGCGTCGCGATCGGGATGTTTGCCGCCTTCCTTGGTCTTGCGGTTGCAGTGGCGGCAATATTTCAGTTCCTCCAAGAGTTTGGGAATGGTCGAGGAGCTCACCTTGTGACCCATCGCCCGAAGCGCCCTCGCCAGCTTGTCGTGGCTCTTGGAGACCCATCGCAACGGCCGCATCGGATCGCCCATCGTCGCGGGCTCGAGCAATCGTTGCAAGTCCTCCAGAAGCGTCGGGTCCCTCGACGTCAACCGAGGGCTCCCCCCGCCCTTGCGACGCACCTTCCCGGTCAGAGAGCCGGGGTCCCGCAGGTCCTTCAGACCGCGTCCGATCGTGCTTCGGGCGACCTTCGTCGCACGCGCGGCCGCCGCGATCCCGCCGTAGCCGGCCGCCTTCGCCTCGGCGGCGGCGCTCAACCGTCGGCCTCGCTCGTCAAGCGAGGAACGAAGCGCTTCAAATCGGATACGCAGGGGCGATTTATCTATCATCGCCACGATATAGACGCCGATCTCGAAGACAGGAATCCCCCAAACAGCCGATGCCGGCAAAATCCCAAACCCCATTTCACCTGTTTCTGGCCGTCGCCTAAGTCTCAATCCCTCAGCGAGACGCCAAGCGTGTCGAGCAGCTGGCCAGTGCCGCGCTCACGCGAGCCGGCGTCGTCATAGCCGTCGAGGAAGGCGCCCTGCTCGGTGACCAGGAGCGTGGTCCGGGCACCCTCATCCTTGAGGTGGATGGTGGCCAATGACACAGAGATCTTGGTGTCGTCCAGGTGCATCTCGTAAGCATAGACGAGACGCTCGTTCAGGATGACGTCGTAGTAGGTGGCGTCGAAGGTGGAGACCGTCCCGTCTTTCCAGCGTCCCTTCACTCGCTCGCGCCCGCCGACGCGCACTTCCATGTGGCGCTCCAGCAACTCCCATTGTTCGGACACCCCGCCGAACCATTTGCTCTTCTCCGCCTCCTCGGTGATCGCCGCCCAGACGCGGGCAACCGGGGCGTCATAACTTCGCTCGATGTGGAACGTCGCGTGCGTCACGGAACGGGCCGCGCCGACGCCCCGCATCCGCGCGACCTCCTGGTGCAGTTTGTCGAGCGTGGTCCGCCAACCCTCCGCGGCGCCCCATACCATTGGGGCGGCCATGGCCGGATCGACGAAAGCATAGATCTGCGCCACGTCCATCCGAGCGCCGGTCCCTTCATCGGCGAAGGTCACCTCGGTCCGCGCCTTGAACAGCGTTCTTCCCCCGGCGTCGGCGACGCCCATGTCGATCACAAGACGATCGGGTGGCGCAACCTCGACAAAAGTTCCCCTGATCAGTCGCTCCTGCCCATACGGGCCGCGCATACGGACGTCGAAGCGGCCCCCCACATGCATCTGCACCCTGGCGTCCGGCACAGTGAAGGATTCAGGACTGAACCAACGCTTCACATGGTCGGCGGAGCTCCATGCCCTGAACAGCAGTTCGCGCGGAGCCGGAAAGGCGCGGGAAATCCGCAGCGGCGGCAGGCGCCGCGCTCGCGCCGCACTCTGGGTCACAGTCGCTTCAACCATCTCGGCCTCCCTGACAAGGAGAGCCGGCGTGATCCAGTCGCTTGATCACGGCGGCCTCCTCCCGACGCTGTCGGAAGTCAAACAATATACTGACTTGGACAGTCCGTCTCGCGCGAAGAACGAGCGCTTTCGGACGGGCCACCGACCTTCGTCGAAGTCCGCCGGCCCCTCGAGCCACGCTCCACCGCTGCAATCGTGACGGCCTCAATCGGGCGTCTCGCCGCGGGATATTTACATCGCACACAAGTCGTTACCTTATCGCGATTTCGACCTCTCGGTCGTTAGGCAGTTGAGGATATTGGCTGATCTGGCTGACGTCGCGGTCTATCGGAGCGAACCCGGGGCGGGGATCGCGGTAAAGGCTCCACTACGGAAGAGGGTAAACTGCAGGTAAAGCAAACCCATTGTCAAGATTAAGAAATTTCCCTCCTTTCGAGGCCGCCGATCGATAAAATTCGACAGAATTTGTTCTGCCCTCGCCAAGCGGAAGCGGCGAACCTGCCAACGTCAACAACGGCAGGGGCGTCATGTTCAACCGGCTCTTCGGTTTCGTCACGGCGGCGGCCATCCTGGGCCTCGTATGGAACGGCCTCGGCGAAGCCTCGGAGGGGCTGCCGCGCAGCAGCTGGACGCCGGTCGGCGGCGAGACAACGATTCCGTACGGCTGGGTCGACTTCTGCAACCGCCACGCGGAGGAGTGCACGCTCGGCAAGCTCAAACCCGTCGACGTCCATATGTCCAAACAGGTCTGGAAGACGCTGAACCAGGTCAACACCTTCGCCAACGATACGATCGAGCCGATGAGCAACCTCGATCATTGGGGCACGACACTGGACCATTGGGACTATCCGGTCGACGGCAAGGGCGACTGCAAGATCTATGCGCTGTTCAAGCGGAAGCTCCTCATCGAGCGAGGGTTTCCGCGTCAGGCGCTGTTGATGACGATCGTGCGCGACCTGAACGGCGAGGGCCATGCCGTTCTGACGGTCAAGACCGACCGCGGCGATTTCGTCCTCGACAATCTGTCGCCGAACATCCGGCCGTGGAGCGCGACTGGCTACCAGTTCTTCAAGCGTCAGGCGCAGGATGACCCGAACGTGTGGCTGAGTCTCGGCGGAGCGACCGGCGCGGCGCCGACGGAAGCGGCAAGCAAGTGAAGCGGCATTCCCAGATTGCCGAAGATTTCCCGCTCGCTGAAGCCGAATGCCCCGCCTACTGCCTGTTGACGACCGCCAACCGCCGTATCTCTTCGAGCGCCGAAACTCCCGCCGGCGGCAGCGGCCACGCCCGCGCCGCAGCGACGATCTCGGCCATGTAGTCGGCGCGCGGATTTCCCGGCCCGACGTTGGCGCCGAAATAGACGAGCGCCCGCTTTGCGCCGCCTGACATGACAACGGGCTGCACGACCTTGGCGTAGAGCCCCTGAGCGAGCCCCTCATAGCGGTCGAGCGAGGGCATGTCGCTCAACGCAAGCTCCCACAGCGCGCCGTGGACGGCGGAGTGCGGGTCGCGCGCCGCAGTCAGCCAACCTTCGCGCATCACCGCAAGCCGATGGCGCTCCAGGCGGGCGACGCCGATCGGCTTCGACCGGGGGCAGCGGCGCGCCATCGCCTCGACGCTCATGTTCGAGCCATAAGCGAAATAGAGCGGCATGCTAACCGCTGAGCCTTTCGACCTGGTGGACCACGCTCTTGCCGCGCAATTCCGCAAGGATCGCATTCAGATGCTGAATGTCGCGCACCTGCAGGTCGATCATGAGCTGACGAAAGTCGGCGCCGCTGGCTGCGGACGAAACAGCGTCGATGTTCCCCCCGTACTCGCCGATCGTCGTCGCGATGACGCCGAGCGCGCCGGGCTCGTTGAGCATGGTGATGACGATCTGTGTCGAATAGAGCGCCTTGTCGACATTCTCCAGATCCCAGCGGACATCGAGCCAGCGCTCCGGTTCGTCGTTGAACTGGGCGAGCGCGGTCGAGTGGATCGGGTAGATGGTGATGCCCTCGGGACCGCGAATCCCGACGATGCGCTCGCCTGGCACCGCCCCGCCCTTGGGCGCGAAGCGGACGCCGGTCTCCATGTCGATACCGCGGACCGGCAGCGCCGACGCCGGATCGGCCTTGCCGGGAACGCGGAAGACGAGATCGGCCGCCTTCGGCAGGTTGAACCAGCCGGTCTCGTTGGGGGGCGCCGCGGCGCCGATCTTCCGCTCCTCCTTGAAGTCGGGATGGACGGCGCGCACCACATCGGCCGAATAGATTTCGCCGCGACCGACGCCGATGAAGACGTCGTCGGTCGAGGTTCGGGCGAGCCGAGGTAGCGCGGCCTTCAGCCGCAACTCGGAGAATTTTCTCCCCGCACGCTCGAAGGCTCGCTCGACGATCTGCCGCCCGAGACCGCCGAACTGCGCCTTGGCCGCTTCGCGCGTCGCCCTGCGGATCGCAGCGCGCGCGCGACCCGTGACGACGACGCTGTCCCAGGCGGCCGGAGGCGAGCTCCGCTCGGAACGGGAGATCAGCACTTCGTCGCCGTTCTGAAGCACGGAGATGAGCGGGGCGATCCGCCCGTTGATCTTGCAGCCGACCGCCGAATTACCGATGTCGGTGTGGACCGCATAGGCGAAATCGATGGCGGTCGCGCCGCGCGGCAGCGCGATAAGCCTGCCTTTCGGGGTGAAGCAGAACACTTGATCGTGGAAGAGTTCGAGCTTCGTGTGTTCGAGGAATTTCTCCAAATCGTCGCTGGCCAGCGCCTCGATCGTCTGCCTCAGGCCCCGATAGGCGCGGCTTTCGCTAACCCCAGGCGTGTCCGCCCGCCCGTCCTTGTAGATCGTATGCGCGGCGATCCCGTATTCGGCCACCTCGTGCATCTCATGGGTGCGGATCTGCAATTCGACGCGCTGGCTGCCCGGGCCGATGACGGTGGTGTGGATGGAGCGATAATCGTTCTGCTTCGGAGTGGAGATGTAGTCCTTGAAGCGCCCCGGCACGGCCGGCCAGGTGGTGTGCGCGACGCCGACCGCCGCATAACAATCGGCGACCGTGTCGACCAGAATGCGGAAGCCGTAGATGTCCGACAACTGCTCGAAGGCGATCGAGCGGCGCTCCATTTTCTTCCAGATCGAGTAGGGCGCCTTCTGCCGACCCTTGACCTCGACCTTGATCCCGCGACGCACGAACTGGTCGGTCAGCTCCGCGGCGATGCGGGCGATGATCGCGCCGTTCCTGGCTTTCAGGGCTTCGAGGCGCGACACGATCAGCTGATAGGCGTCCGGCATCAGACAGCGGAACGACAGGTCCTCGAGTTCGCTTCGCATGCTCTGCATGCCCATGCGGCCGGCGAGCGGCGCATAGATGTCGAGCGTGTCCTGGGCGACGCGGGCGCGCTTGTCCTCCGGCACATAGTTGAGAGTGCGCATATTGTGCAGGCGATCGGCGAGCTTGACCAGGAGCACACGCGCGTCGTCGGCGATCGCCAGGAGGAGCTTGCGGAAGTTCTCGGCCTGCTGCGCGTATTTGGTGACGAAGTCGAGCTTGCCGAGCTTGGTCAGCCCGTCGACCAGGCCGCCGATCTCCTCGCCGAACGCCTTGTTGACGTCATCGCGGGTGATGGCCGTGTCCTCGATGGTGTCGTGCAGCATCGCCGCGACGATGGTCGCGTCGTCCACCTTGAGCTCGGTCAGGATGGCGGCGACTTTAAATAGATGCGAGAAATCGGGGTCGCCGGAGGCGCGCTTCTGGGTTCCGTGCGCCTTCATGGCGAAGACATAAGCGCGGTTGAGCAAATCCTCGTTTGCATTGGGATTGTACCGGCGGACCCGCTCCACCAGTTCGTATTGCCGCATCATCGCCGCAGCGTCTCGTTCATTCTCCTGCGCCGGAATCCTCATGGGGAGGCCCGCGCCGCGGTCCATGACGATCCGGCTGGTTTTTCCGAAAAGCGCG
>CAWIHF010000009.1:0-139705 GCA_963835885.1 uncultured Alphaproteobacteria bacterium | reverse complement strand
CCGAGGTTTCGTCGGCGGCGATGCGCCGCACCTACGACAAATCCAGCCCCTCCACCGCGCGCCAAACGTAATGCTCGACGATCCGCCACAAGCAGCGTGTCGTGCTCGCCCAAGCCGCTTGGCCGCGTTGGCGATCGGCATCGCCTTGGCCAGCGCCAGCACGTAGGCCTCGAACAACAACGTGAACCCGGAGCCCGCCCGAGCCCACGGCGTGGCGACCTTGCGCACCCCGCACGTCGGACAGATCACGCGCGGCACGCGAGCGTGCAACAGCGTGCGGTGCTGGAAGAAGTCCAGATGCCGCCACGTCTCGTCCTTCGTGTCGTGAACCGCACAACCCTCGCCTCCGCACTCAGCGCAGGCGAACCGGCTCCCGCGCGGAAAATCCACGTACAAATCGAGCCGACCATCCTCGACCGCAAACTCGCTACGCGTCACCCATCCACGGCGACTGCAACCCAAGGGCCAACTGGAAAAGATCGGTGTCTCGCATCCCCTCAGGGCTAAACGCGGTCCCCCCCTGAGCGATCGCCAACCCGCCCCCAAATTCCGACTTACCCACTCCTTTTCAGCGAGGAGCCAGATTCATCAGTTCGCTGAGGAAGCCGGCACCACGAGCAACGGGAAATACGCAACTCGGATGGCCCCGCCACGGGTCGGCAACAAAACAACCGCGGGCGACTTCGAGTATGTGAAGATTTTATTGAGCGGCGCGCGAACAAGGAGAGGCGCATCACGAAGCCGCTATAGATTCGCTGAACTCGACGCTCTCGATCTCAGGCGCGATCCTGCCAGGCACGCTCAACGGATGAACACGCCCTTAACTCCTGTTCGATATATTGCGATAGGCCCCGCCCGGGTAAGCGAGCGCGTAAGGAAAATCCCGCCCAACCCGCCTCGCGAACTCCGCCGTCGCGTCGAGTTGCTCCGGTTCGCCTGGATGGCCGGCGCAAGCACGACGCCGATGAAAAATGATAAATCGACGAGAGCGGTCAGTCCGCGCGCCATTTCGCCGCGTTTCCGCCTCCACGGCGACGCCGGATGTTGGAATTGTTCACGCCCCCTACGGCGAGGCGAAACAGCGTCAGCGAACGATACACAGAGTGCGAGGGGGTACCCTTGGCTCTCGGCGAGTGCTTGGAGGCTATCGTTACAGGAGCTTTCTCGCTCATCTCCGAATCGCCATCAGGTATAAGGAGCAATCTTTGGCTTGTTCCGCCATTTCCCCCAACTGGAGTTTCTTTGCGAATTTAATTCGTTCAAACATCGCATGTCACCGACTTTGCTGCCTATAACCTGTTGCCTGGGTGGAGAGCCAATTGCTCAAGCGGGGGTATGGACGACGCCAGCCGAGAAGACGCCGAGGAGCCAGAGCACCAAGAGGACGATCAGGACGAGTCCCAGCACGCCGCCAAGGCCGGGCCCGCCGTAGCCGCGATAGCCGTAGTAGCCGCCTCCGCCACCGAGAATGATCAGCACCAAAATAATCAGAAGGATCGTTAGCATTCGCGCGTGTTCCTTTGTTCCGGAAGGACAAAGCCGCTGCGCGCGGCCGTCCTTGGCGTAGTCTCCCGTGGTCAAATTTTTGCCACAGCACTGAACGTTCTTGCGTGCGGGTCGTTCCCAAGTTTGCTCGATAATTGGCGAGAAAGAGTTGGTTAGGCGCCGAGCAACGCATGCGTAGTGAGTTTTGCGAGCGTTTGCTGGCCGGGAGGAGTTCCATTCATTGGCCGCCAATGTTCGGTCAATTGCTCATTGCGCCATGAAGTTCGCCGGAAGCCATAAGCTTTTCCGCGGATCGCAATACCCGCCCGCCGCCAGTGTTTGGCGAGCAAAAGCGCGGCGAATAGAGATTGGGGCTTTTAGGTTTTTATTCGCTGGGCCAAGCGATGAGAAGTCGGACCGTAGCGCCAATTTTTTTGGCGTGGTGGAACAAGATGAGTTCCAACACGTTTGGGAGGACGTCAATGAACTTGGGGAGTCCTTCAATGCGTATGACAATTCTCGCTTTTGCGGGCGTAGCTCTTTTTGCAATGCCTGGCATAGCTTTTGCCGATGACAATGGCGCCTTGACGGGAGCAGCAGGAGGCGCGGTGACCGGGGCGGTTGTCGGCGGGCCGGTTGGGGCCGCGGTTGGCGGCGTGGCCGGCGCGATCGTTGGTGGCGCGGCTACAGGGCGCCTCGACCAGTCGTTGTAGAGCATGCGCAACCCGTCGTGGTAGGGCCTGCGCAACCGTGTGCGTCGCGAACCACGACAACGACCAACGACAACACGGGCAGCAGTCGGACAACTCAGACAACGAATTGCCCCGATTAGCCGTTGTCGCGCCGAAATGGGCGCCACGAGATTTGGCCGCCTTCCTGGGCGGCCTTTTTCTGAAACCCGGTCGCGTCCAAGTTGGATGGACGCGACCGTTTTGACGACGACGGGCCGATGGCTTTGTGGACCGACAGCGCTTCTTTCTCCCTACAGCCTTTCGATATGCCCGCGCCGCTCGAGTTCGTCTATGATGCGGTCGGCGAGGGCGTCGGCGCTCTCCCGCGCCGAGTTGAGAACCATCTCGGGCGCCTCCGGCGCCTCGTAGGCCTGGTCGACGCCGGTGAAATTCTTGATTTCGCCGGCCAGCGCCCGCTTGTACAGGCCCTTTGGATCCCGCTCGATGACCGTCTCGAGCGGCGCCTCGACGAAGATCTCGATGAACTCGCCCTCAGCGGCCAGGTCGCGCACGAGCCGCCTTTCAGCCCGGAATGGCGAAATGAACGAGCAGAGCACGATCAGGCCGACGTCAGTCATCAGCTTCGCCACCTCGCCGACGCGGCGGATGTTCTCCACCCGGTCGGCCGCGGTGAAGCCGAGATCCTTGTTGAGGCCGTGGCGGACGTTGTCGCCGTCGAGCAGGGCGGTATGCGCGCCGCGCTCGTGCAGCTTGGTCTCGACCAGATTGGCGATCGTCGATTTGCCCGCGCCGGACAGGCCGGTGAACCACAGGATCGCCGGCCGCTGATGCTTCTGGTTCGCGTGCGCCTCGCGCGTGACCGTGAGGCCGTGCCGATGGACGTTGGTCGCGCGTCTGAGGCCGTGGGCGATCATGCCCGCCGCCGCGGTTTCGTTGGTCTGCGCGGTCGATCAGGATGAAGGCGCCGGTTTCGCGGTTCTCGGCGTAGGAATCGTAGGCGATCGGCATGGTCGTTGCGACATTGCAGAAGCCGACTTCATTGAGGTCGAGCCGCTTGGCCGCGAGCTTGTCGAAATTGTTGACGTCGATGCGGTGCTTGAGCTCGGTGACCGAAGCGGGTGTCGTGCGTGCGCCGATCTTCATCAGATACGAGCGTCCCGGCAGCAAAGGTTCGGCGCTCATCCAAATGACGTGGGCGGTGAACTGGTCGGCGACTTCCGGCCGGCTTTCCGGATGCGAGAGAACATCGCCGCGAGCAATATCGAGCTCGTCGGCCAGCGTAAGCGTCACGGCGTCGCCCGCCTCCGCGGTTTCGAGTTCTTTATCTGCGACAAAAATCCGTGCGACCGTGCTGCGGCGTCCCGAGCTGGCGACGACGATCGACTGGCCCTTTCGAATGCGCCCGCTTGGAATGGTGCCGGCGATTCCACGAAAATCGAGATGCGGGCGGTTGACCCATTGCACCGGGAGGCGGAACGGCGCGGCCCGGCGGTCTTCGTCGACCTCGATTTGCTCGAGATAGTCGAGCAGATGGGTCCCTTCGAACCAGTCGGTGTGCCGGCTCTTCGACGAGACGTTGTCGCCGTAGCGGGCCGAGATCGGAATGGCGAACAGCGTAGCTGAAGCCGAGCGCGCTCGGCAAACTTGCGATACTCGATGACGATATCGCGAAAGACTTTCTCGTCGTAGCCGACAAGATCGATCTTGTTCACCGCCAAAACGACGTGCCGTACGCCGAGAAGCGAGGCAATGATCGAATGGCGGTGGGTTTGCGTAAGCAGGCCCTTGCGGGCGTCGACCAGGACGATCGCGAGGTCGGCGTTGGAGGCGCCGGTCGCCATGTTGCGCGTGTACTGCTCGTGGCCTGGGGCGTCGGCGACGATGAAGGAGCGCGCCAGCGTGGCGAAATAGCGATAGGCGACGTCGATCGTGATGCCCTGTTCCCGCTCGGCCTCGAGGCCGTCCACCAGCAAGGCGAAATCGATGTCGTCCTCGGTGGTGCCGAACTTCTTGGAGTCGCGCTCGAGAGCGGCGAGCTGATCGTCGAAGATCAGCTTTTTTTCATACAGCAGCCGGCCGATGAGGGTCGACTTGCCATCGTCGACGGAACCGCAGGTCAACAGTCGCAATGTGGGGAGAGCGGCAGTTCTGACGGCCTCGTTCATCAAAAATACCCCTCCCGCTTCTTCTTTTCCATCGATCCGGTTTCATCGCTGTCGATCAGGCGTCCCTGTCGTTCGGACTTGGTCGCGGCGCGCATTTCGGCGATGATGTCGTCAAGCGTGTCGGCGTCGGATTCAATAGCCCCGGTCAGGGGATAGCAGCCGAGCGTACGGAACCGCACGCGCGCCATTCGCGGCTCCTCCCCCGGCTCGAGGGGGAGGCGGTCGTCGTCGACCATGATCAGCGCGCCCGAGCGCTTGACGATCGGGCGCGGCTTGGAGAAAGTAGAGCGGCACGACGGGAATGTTCTCGGCCCGAATGTATTCCCACACGTCGAGCTCGGTCCAATTGGACAGCGGGAAGACCCGCATCAACTCGCCGTCGCGAACCCGCGTGTTGAACAACCTCCATAATTCCGGACGCTGGTTGCGCGGGTCCCAGGCGTGCGCGGCCGACCGGTGCGAGAAGATGCGCTCCTTGGCGCGGCTCTTTTCTTCGTCGCGCCGCGCCCCGCCGAAGGCCGCGTCGTAGCCTCCCTTCTCGAGCGCCTGGCGAAGCGCTTCCGTCTTCATCACATGGGTGTGGACCTGCGAGCCGGAGGCGATCGGCGATATCCCGCGCCGTACGCCGTCCTCGTTCACGTGCACGATGAGTTCGAGGTCGAGCCGACGCGCGGTCTCGTCGCGGAAGGCGATCATCTCGCGAAACTTCCAGGTCGTGTCCACATGAAGCAGCGGAAAGGGTGGCTTGGCAGGATGAAAAGCCTTCATCGCCACATGCAACATCACGCTCGAGTCTTTGCCGATCGAATACAGCATTACCGGGTTACGCATCTCTGCGACAACCTCTCGTATTATGTAGATTGACTCGGCTTCAAGGCTCTTGAGGTGGGCAGGCAGCGTATTTGGCATGGGACGTCCCGGCAAAACCAGCGCTTGTAGTGGGCTTCCCCCGACGAAGCAACCCGGCCGCTGGCCAGTCACATCTGGCGTTGCTTCCCTGCGGCACTCGGTTATCAAAGCGACTCCGATCTGGCTTCGGGGCGCCGGGGCGGAGGCATTTCTTGTATCGCAACGCGGTCGCGCCGTCTTCGTAGTAATCCTCGGTGCTCGCCAAATTGGCGGAAGCCGAGCTTCTCGTAGAGCGCGATCGCACGTGCGTTGTCGTAGCGCACTTCGAGGGTAAGCTCAGACCTTTGGTGCAGGCGGGCGTATTTCTCGCAAGCCTGCAGCAGCGCCGAGGCGACGCCGCGGCGCCCGAAGCGGGCGTCGACCGCGATCGAATATATGCGAACCGCTTGCGAACCCTTGCGCAGCGACAGGAGCGCATAGCCCGCGAACTCGCTGTCGATAATCGGCGGCGATCACCGGCAAGTGCGGGGCGCGCAGGAAATAGCCGATCGACCGCCGCGAGACCCGATCGTCGGGGAAGGAATTGCGCTCGATCTTCGCGATTGCGTCGAGATCCTCGACAACCGCCGGGCGGACGATGAGGCCGCCTTGGCGCCATTTGTCCATGTCGGTGTGTCCAGCCTCGTCCTCCGGCCGGCTGTTACCCGGCGGGAATCGACATGTCCACCCTCGGATTTCGCACGAATGGTGTATGAGGCCTTCGAACCGCGCCGTCGAGCGCAGCAGCGCCGGGGTCTATCAGACCCTGGCGATGAAGCGGGTTCGCGGGCCGAGCGGGCTGCCGCCGACCCGCGAGGACTGGAATCGCTGACCCGCGCTTTGAGAAGTGAACCGGCCGCGGCTAGAGTTCGTAAAGTGGGTCAGTCGCGGCGAGCGGACGGCTTTAAGGAATGATGGAATGGCGCGCGATACTGAAGGTATAACCCGCGAGGCGTCCGCCGACGGCGTCAGGGCCGTCAGCGACGCCAAGGCCGAAGAGGCGTTCCGCACGGTCCTCCAGTGGATCGGCGAAGACCCTGACCGCGACGGCCTGCGCGAAACGCCGAACCGGCTGGTCAGGTCGTTCCGCGAGTATTTCTGCGGCTATGACGAGGACCCGGCGCAGGTGCTGCGCAAGACCTTCTCCGAGGTCGACGGCTACGACGAGATGATCGTGCTGCGCGGCGTCACCTTCGAGAGCCATTGCGAGCATCACATCGCGCCGATCATCGGCCGGGTCTGGGTCGGTTACCTCCCGGACCGGAGGGTGGTCGGAATCTCGAAGCTCGCGCGGGTGGTCGAAATCTTCTCCAAGCGCCTGCAGATCCAGGAGCGGCTGACCGCGCAGATCGCCAACACCATCGAGGAGGTGCTCAACCCGCGCGGAGTGGCGGTGGTCGTCAAGGCGGCCCACCATTGCATGATCAGCCGCGGCGTCCGCAAGCGCGGCTCCGACCTCGTCACCAGCCGCATGCTCGGCGCGTTCCGCGACCAGCCGGCGACCCGGGCCGAGTTCTTGTCGCTGGTCAACGCCGACACCTCCGAGTAGCCGGCCTGATGATCGGATCCTATCGCATCGAAGCCTATGTCATCGCTTCGGCCGACGGCATGATCGCCGACGCGACCGGCGTGATGCCGCCACTCCCTCCAGCATGACGCCGACAAGCGCTATTTCGAGGAGGGTCTCGACCACGTCGACGCGGTGGTCCACGGCCGCCATTCGCAGGAGTTCCAGCCGAAGACGCTCAGGCGTCGCCGGCTGATCCTGACCCGCTCGGTCGAAGCGGTGGCGCGCCATCCGGACAACCCGAACGCGCGCCTGTGGAACCCGGGCGGCGCGCCAATCGAGGAGGCCTTGGCCGCGCTCGGAGTCGCCTCGGGGAGGATCGCCGTGATCGGCGGGCCGCGCGTCTACACCCTGTTCCTCAAGATGGGCTACGACGTCTTCCACCTCTGCCGGGCGGCGAATGTCCTCCTGCCCGGCGGGCTGCCCGTGTTCGTCAGGGATTTGTTCGGCGGCGAGCCGGACGCCTGCCTCGAGGCGGCGCGGCTGCAGGCCGGCCAGACGCTCTGGCTCGGCGACGAGGTCACCCTGACCGACTGGACGCGGGTCTCGTAGAGCCGGCGGCGTCGCAATCCCAAGAAACCGAGGCGCCGGCGCCAAACCGACGGGGCGCCGACAGCGCATCGATGCCAACTTGTTGCAAGCCCTGCCCATTGCCGTTTTGAGCGTTTTCAAGGGGTTGGAGATGGCCAATGGCCAACAGGGTAAAATCAAAATCGCCGGCGCCGCCGGGGCCGTCATGGCCGCCCCCGGACTTGTGATGCGGGGTGTCCCGGCCACCCAGGCAGGAGTGCTGCAAAATACTTTCAAACATCAGCGCTCCGTGCCGCATCAACCAGTAAATTCCCTGTGGCAGTCCGCCAAACGCCTCGATACGCGAATCCGTGGAGATGGTCGGTCTGGACCCCGTTGCCGGAGCGGTCAATAATTCGTCACCCTATTGCTCCTCAGAGCGGCGGGAGCGTTCTCCGGTGTTTTGTCATGAGCAGATCGGTCTTCTCCTTGGCCCTTTGGCTGTGGGTTGCGGTCGGCACGTGGATCGTGACGACTTCACCCTCGTCGGCGGCGGGGCCGTTCGAGACATCGGGCAATGTCCGGTGGATCGTCTATGCGAGCCGTCAAAACCTCGATGAGGCCATCGGCCTGGCGAGACGTTTTCGGCTCCGAGTTCGGTCCGCCGACCGTCGTATCGACGACGAACGGCTGGTATGCTGTTGCGTCTGGGCCCCTAAGCATTCCTGATCCGGTCGCGATGAAGAGGAAGCTATCGGAGTCATGGTGGCCCCCCAAGGACACCTTTTTCTCGAAGGGACAGACCATCATCGCAAAGATCTGGGAAAGTCCAAAATCCCCTGTCCTTGCATGGGCTTCAAGTTCGGAAAAGGACCCGCACGTCGCTTCCGCCGCGGGCCTGGAGGTGCGTATCGAGGCCTCGAACAGCCGTCAGATCGTTCGCGTCCGGAGCGCCGGGCAGGATGCGGCAAGCGTGACTTTCGACGACGGCGGGCCTGCCAATCCCACCGCTGCTTCGATCGCATGGTTGGATGGCTCTTCTGCCTTTCCTCGGTGGTGGTGACACATTTCTCGGGCGGCGCGCATTGCTGCACCGACATGAGAGTGCTGACTTTCTTTGAGCGTCGATGGGAAGTCGTGAACGTTGGCGAGTTCGATTGCAGATGGACCTCAGATTGAGGATCTGAATGGCGACGGCTCCGTGGATCTGGTCGGCAAAGACGACAGCTTCGATTACGCATTCGCGTCCTACGCCGCATCCTACGCTCCGCCGAAAATCTTCCGGCTTGTCGGCAACCGGATCGAGGACGTCTCTAAATCGGCCTGAGTTTCAGAGACCGATCCTGCAAATGCTGCTGGCCAATCAGAGCCTCGCAACTCCCGATATGTGGCGGGACAATGGGTTTCTGGCGGGCTGGGTCGCGCACAATGCGATGGTCGGAACCGGCGCCTATGCTTGGCGCAAGAATGCTCGATTTATACAATCGAAATTCGGATTTGGACCTGTCGGTATGCCCCGTCGGCTTTGATCCGTGCCCGGAAAATGCGAAGCGGTATCGAGATTTTCCGACCGGCATTGCGGGAATATCTCGCAGAGTATGGCTACAGCCTCGATGGCATCGTCGCGGCCCCGACCGTCGCCGTGAGCCCCAGCTTCGACTGCAACAAGGCTCGGGCGCCCGAGCGAGATCGAAATCTGTCGGTCGCCGCGGCTTGCCGAGTTGGACAATATCCTGGCTGCAGGCTACGCGGTTCATCAAGACGACCCAGGGCCTCCCTGCGGCTGACGCGATCGGAAGTTGCTGCACCCGCAACTCATAGAGTTTCTTTCAGAGGCGCGACGTATCGGCATTGCAAACTCCATTATTTTGTTCACAAACGGCTTGCTCCTACATAAAGCGCCGAAACAATTTTATGAATATATTGATACGCTCCGTATCAGCGTTTATCCAGGAGTTCATCGTCAATTCGACGAGCAAGAATGTAGGAGACTATGCGAGGAAAACAACGTAAAATTGGAGATGAATCCAACACCTACATTTTTTAGAATACTCGTTAACGATCGCATTGATGATCCTGACCTTGTTCAACTCATTTTCAATGAATGCAAGAGCGCCCACGAGTGGTCCTGCCACAGTGTCTATGAGGGGCGTTTCTACAGGTGCTCGGTCGCTCCATTTATGAAGCAGCGACTGGCGTTACGAGGATGCGAGTTTGACAACCACGTGATCGACGGCGTGCCGCTACACGACAATCCAAACTTGTATGAGAAGATCGAGGCATGTCTCAGCGGCCGAACGCCATTGGAGGCGTGCTCATATTGCCTCGGAACTTCCGGGCCGTCAGTTGCGCACCAACAACTCAACCGCGCCGGCCGTTCGATGTGGTCGGAGGAGGATAACTCTTCCGATATAGAAGACGTCAGGCTTAGGCTGCTGGGAAATATTGAATGACGTTGATGTATCAATTTCCTCGTAAACGCACTAAAGCTGTTCCCGAAAAAGTACGCCTAGAGCGGTATCCGAACCGAATAAATCAAGCACTAGTACCAAATCGTTTTAAACATCAATAGTTTAATATCCAGATTTGGCGCATCCGAATCGGATACCGCTCTAAAATGGCGTTTGCGGCGCTCCATCCAACGCTACGAAGAGTTTGGCCCATCGCGTAGAAGGGTCGAACGCGCTAGTTCTTCGGCGAAAATGACTAACGCTTCGCGCAAATGGGCGCCTTTGATTTGCCAAAAAGCACGCAATAACCGATGCCCTTCTTCAGGGGCTGGTCGAGAGTACTCTTCACGATCGGGTTGTCCGCCGTGGTCATTTGTAGCAGCAATGAGAGTTAGGAGTTCTTGCTTAGTTGACATTTTATCGACCCACCATTGCCGCCAATGACGCTACGAACGCAAGTGAAGACGCCCGCAGACCCCTTACAGTCTGGGAGCGCCCACGTGGTCCTCGGCGGCGATGAAAACGCTGCCGTTTGCTTACGTCCACAAACATGTCGATTCGCAGACCGAGCGCGGTGCGTCTTGCTATTTCCAGCCAAACGGATGCTAAGACAGGCCAAGCCTTTACACATCGATCACAAAGAACAAACAACAATCAACTGACGGTGGAGTCGCTAAATAACCGATCAGGACCGGGGGGCACAGAAGCGCAATTGGCGGCAATGCTCATCGCAGAATCGTTGCAATTTTGCTACAGCAACCGGAATTGTGGCCTAGTGATGGCCCGTCGTCGTTGACTTCGGCGTCAGTCAGTTGCTTTACTATTTTCTAACCAGCGGGCGCGATGGCAGAGGCTAGGCAGACAAGCGCTCATTGGTTGCCCGCGATCGCGGGGAGGCCGAAGCTCTCACCACAGACGTTGCTTTGTTTGACGCTCACGGGCGAGGAGAGCATTGGCTCCCTCGTCTGTCTCCCGGCGAGGCCAGACCTTCCGTTATCGCGCCTAGGCAGCGGGGGTCCCATAGATCAGTCATCATTATTGTCTCCAAGTTCGTCAGACGTATGGCCAATCAATTTAGTGTATCGTCTCGTTTCTTCTTCATCTCTCCGGAGCGTGTGCGCCATCTAGGCTAAACGAAAAACTTGGCGTGTTTGAGTCACTTTCAAAATGTGCCAGTGCTCCTTCGGTCATATTGGCTTTAAACAATTGGATAGCATCATTATACCATTTGTTTGCTTCGCCCATAAGAACGTTAATTTGCGCATCTGTAATATTAGTTCTTTAAACACTTTGACAGATCACCTTGACAGCAGAAAAGAATTGTTGCAGCGGTTGAACAAACGTAAACCGGTCTTTCTTTACAGGCGCTTCTGGACACACTTGTTTTATGGCGACCTCAATCACCCGGATTCTGCAATCTCGTACATTCGCATGTTCATTCGTCAGTTCATCGCGCGCGACGTTCTCGTAGGACGATAGCGCTGCATCAACTTTGGCATCACCCTGAGCGGTGCCGAGCATTCGCGCAATTAACTCCTTCGCCTCCGCGTTGAGACCTTCGGAACCTGAGATTAGAGCGGAATCCGATCATCCTGTATCGTCCTGATAACCACAGGATTTGAAGTAATTTGTACATTCCGAGGGGTGGAAGATTTCGGCGCAGGTTTCGAGTGCTCGCATCAGGCCCGAGACGGTCCGTTCGGCGATTTTGCGCAGGAAGGCTTTGAGCTTGGAGAAGGCTTTTTCGATGGGGTTCATATCAGGACTGTAGGCCGGGAGATATCGCAACTCCGCGCCCGCCGCCTTGATCAGTTGCTCGACCCGCGGCCCCTTGTGAGCGGGGAGATTGTCCATGACGACGGTCTCGCCGGGCGAGAGGGTGGGCACGAGGCATGTCTCCAGCCAATCCTCGAACAGGGCGGCGTTGATCGGTCCGTCGAAAGTCTTTGCCGCCGTCAGGCCGCGAAGGCGAAGGCCGGCGACCAACATTACCGTTTTGTAGTGACTGTGCGGGATGGCGGCCCGCAAGCGGCGCCCGCGCCGGCGACGTCCGCTTTTGCGCGCGAGATTGGTGGAGGCTCCTGTTTCGTCAATGAAAACCAGTTTTGTCGGATCGAGATCGAGCTGCCCTGCGAACCATTCCCGGCGTCGATTTTGCACGTCCGCGCGTTGTTGTTCCTCGGCGTGCGCCGTTTTTTTTAAAGGTGATCTCGTGACGGTCGAAGAAACGCCACAGCACGGAGACCGCAAAGCGCTCGCCGCAATTGCCGATCAGCTGTTCCTTTATCTCGAGCAGCGTGATGTCCGGCCTGCGCCGGATCGGGCCCAAGAGATAGTCGCGATGCGCCTCGATCCGGCCGGAGCGCCGATCGCCCCCGGAAGGCGTCGGCGAAATCTCGCCCGTGGTATTGAACCGCTTCACCCACCGCACGGCGCTCGCGACGCTCACTTTGAAACGCGCGGCCGCCTGATTGCGCGACAACCCGCCCAACACCACCGCCTCGACCACGCGCTCGCGAAGATCGTCGGAAACAGCCATCCCCGCCGCCTCCCTCTCGCGGCGCGAATGAGGAAGCAGAAATTAGCCGATTTGGGAATCCCCCAACCCATTCAATCCGTTCGGATACCGCTCTAATTGAGATGAACCCCGACTAGAAATTTCGCCGGAAACGCGTTCTGCAAAGCCAGCTGCTTCTTCAAGGCAGGAGGCTAGACTAGTGTCCGTCCAGAAACGCTAACTTTTTGAAATTATTTGTGGAATTTCTGTTTTCATGAGTGCAAGGCTCGGCGGTTTCGGCTAAGCGTTGGGATCAAGTCACTGATTCCAAAAGCGAAACCACCACCGCCGGAGCCCGACAATGCGTCAGGAACGCACCGTCCAGGCCAGCCTATTCGATCGCTTCGCCGATCACGAGATCGGCCGGGAACTGAAGGCGATGTCGCAATGGCTGGACGAGCATCGTGAGCTCATCGGGCTGGCGGCGGAGGATCTGCGCCGACACAGCGTTAAAGAGACCGGGAGAGAGGGCCTGCCGGCCGAGTTGGTCTTGCGCTGCGCCCTTCTCAAGCAGCATCGCCAGCTGAGCTATGAGGAGCTGGCGTTTCATCTTGAAGACTCCGCCTCGTTCCGGGCCTTCGCTCGGCTGCCGTTGTCGTGGACGCCGAAGAAGTCGGTGCTGCAGAGGACCATCAGCGCCATCCGGGCCGAGACATGGGAGGCGATCAATCGCGTCCTGCTTGCCAGCGCGCGGCAGGAGAAAGTCGAGACCGGCAAAGTTGTGCGGCTCGACAGCACGGTCGCCGCCGCGCTCATGCATGAGCCGAGCGACAGCAGTCTTCTCTGGGATGCGGTCCGCGTGATGGTGCGGCTGTTGAAGGCGGCCGACGCCTTGGTCGGTGGTCTTAAGTGGCGCAATCATCGGCGCGCGGCGAAGAAGCGGGCGCGGGCGATCGAATATGCCCGCGATCGAGCCCAGCGGGCCCAGCATTACCCTCAGTTGATCAAGCTGACCCGGGCGACCCTGGCCTATGCCGATCAGGCCGCGACGCTATTATGGCAGGCGCTGGACCCGATGGCGGTGGCGCTGTGGCAAGCCGAGTTCCGCCACTATCGTCCGCTGATCGAGCGGATCATCGGTCAAACCGAGCGCCGCATTCTTCGTGGCGAGGCCGTCGCCGCCAACGAGAAGATCGTCAGCCTGTTCGAGCCGCACGCCGACATCATCGTCAAAGGCCGGCGCGAGGTTCAGTACGGTCACAAGCTCAACCTGACCACGGGCCGGAGCGGTTTGATCCTCGACCTGGTGATCGAGGCCGGCAATCCGGCGGATAGCGAACGGTTCTTGCCCATGCTTAAGCGCCATATCGCCTTCTATGGCGAGGCGCCCCGACAGGCCGCCGCCGACGGCGGTTACGCCAGCCGTGACAATCTCGCCCAGGCGAAGGCCCTCGGCGTCCACGACATGGCCTTCCACAAGAAGGCCGGCCTGCGCATCAAGGACATGGTCAAGAGCAACTGGGTCTATCGCAAGCTGCGCAACTTCCGCGCCGGCATCGAATCCGACATCTCATGTTTGAAGCGCGCCTTTGGTCTGGCGCGCTGCGTCTGGCGCGGGCTCGACCACTTCAGGGCCTACGTCTGGTCCTCTGTCGTCGCCTACAACCTCGCTCTCTTCGCCCGGCTCAAGCCGGCCTGACTTCTCGCCGTCCCCGCGCCCTCACCGAGATTGGCTGAGCCCGGATCGAGTTCTCATTCCGATTTTCAGAAATATGCGGCTGGATCGGCCCACGCAACCGCCACAGCAAACGAAATGGCGCCCAAACGACCCAGTTCATCGCCCAACGCGATCGATTCCAGCCGAAAAATCATGCGTTTATGGACCGACACTAGACTAGACTAGCACGACGGCGACAAGGCCTGACCGCACACAAGATTTCATTTGCGGTCTTCCGCCCTCGTAGACGGAGTTACGTAAAACGGCATATTTCCGACCGCAAGCGTTTATGCGGCGCGGCCTTGGTGCGGGGCCGGCGAAATAGACCGGATCGAGAAATGGCCTATCATCCGCCCTCCGGCGCGCCCGTTCCGTCAACCGTATCGCTTAAAGGGAAGGCCGTGCCGCACTCACCAAGAGAGTTTTTGACGACGCCGCGCCGAGACGATCTCGGCCTCACGCGGATCGTCAATGGCGCCGGTTGTTCGATCAGCCTCCTGCCGAATGGCGCAATTTTCGCCATCGAGCATGCGGAAGCGGGCAGGAGGATCATGGTCAACCAGGTGCTTGCCTCGCCTATCGCCAGCGGCATGGGACGCCTCTACCTGCGCGCCGGCGGATCCGAGCCGCAGATCGTGTCTGTCATCGGTCCTGAGGCAAGACTCCGCGTCGGCGCTTCGGACGACCGCTTCGTCTGGGAGGGGGAACAGAGCGGCGTCCGCCATCAGGTGACGCTCTGGCTGCATCCGCGCGAAAACCTGTGGCTATGGCGGGTCGAAGCGGTCAACCGGCGCGACACCGAGCTCCCCTGCGACGCCGTCCTGATCCAGGATCTCGGCCTCGGCGAGCCCGGCTTCCTGATGAACAACGAAGCCTACGCCAGTCAGTATCTCGATCATCATGTCGCGCAGCATCCGCGCCTGAACCACGTTCTGATGAGCCGGCAAAATCTGTCGCAAGGCGGGACATATCCGTGGATCGCGCATGGCTGTCTGCAAGGCGCCGCGGGCTTCGCAACAGATTTCCGCCAGCTGATGGGCCCCGCCTATCGCGACGCCGATCGATTCGGCTTTCCATTCGGAGTGAGCCTGCCCTCGAACCGCCTTCAGTATGAGACGGCGTGCGCGGCCCTGCAGTCCAATGCTGCGACGCTGCCGCCCGGCGCCGCAACGTCGTGGACGTTTTTCGGCGTCTACGCCTCCGATCATCCGGCGGCGTCGAGCGACGCCGACCTGCGGCTGGTCGATAATGTCGAATCCGTCAGCCAGGGATTGGGCGCCGCGCGCTGTCACCCTGTCCTTGCCGACGCGCAGTCTGCTGCACGACGCCCCGTCCGCCTTGGCCGACAGCTTTGACGAGAAAGCGATCCGCGCGCGCTACCGCCGGCTGCACGCAGGTCGAACGTGTCGGCGGCGAACTTCTGTCCTTCTTTGCTCCGGGAAGGACGCATCGGCGTCACATCGTCCTGCGCGACAAGGAGCACATCGTGGCGCGCCGCCACGGCGCCCTATTGCGCAGCGGCGAGGAGATGCTGCCCGACGAGGCAATAATGTCCTCGACCTGCTGGATGCACGGAGTCTTCGGCGCGCAGCTCACCATCGGCAACACAGCCTTCCACAAGCTCTTTTCCGTCTCGCGCGATCCCTACAACATCACCCGCGCCAGCGGACTGCGCATGCTCGTGGAGACGAAAAGCGGATGGCGTTTGTTGACCGTGCCGTCCGCGTTCGAGATGGGACTCAGCGATTGTCGGTGGATCTATCGATTCGGCGAACGGACCATCACGGTCTCCGCGACCGTTTCGGGCGATGAACCGGCGATGCAGTGGCGCGTGACGGTCGAAGGCGAACAATGCCGCTTCCTCGTTTTCGGCCATCTTGTTCTCGGCGAGCAGGAATTCGCGCGCGCCGGCCGAATAGAGATCGACCCGCGGCGCAAGCGATTCGCGTTTCGGCCGGATCCCGATGATCGTTGGGGCAAGCAATACCCCGAGGCCGTCTATCACCTGGTGACAAGCACCCCCAAGAGCGTCGAAGCCATTGGCGGCGACGAATTGCTTTATGCCGACGCATTGCGGCGCAGCGGCGCCTTCGCCGCGATCCGGACGCGCCCAACCCGGGAATTCGTGTTCGCGGTCGTCGGCTCGATGACCGACGCAAAGCAGGCGGGGGCGCTGGCGGCCAAATACGCAAAACCGGTCGCTGAAACGAGCATGCTGGCTCACTGCGACCGCTTTTGGCGCAAGGTCACCCGCGGCGTTCGCATCAGGAGCGCCGACCACGGAGCAGACGCCGAAGCTGCCGACGCGATCTTCCCATGGCTGGCGCACGACGCGATGGTGCATCTCACGGCGCCGCACGGTCTCGAACAATACGCCGGCGGGGCGTGGGGCGTCCGCGACGTCTGCCAGGGCCCGATGGAATTCCTCCTGTCGCTCGAACACGATGAGCCAGCCAAAGCGATTCTGCGCATCGTCTTCGCCCAGCAGTACGAGAAACGGGGCGACTGGCCGCAATGGTTCATGCTCGAGCCCTATTCCGACATGCAGGACAAAGAGGCGCATGGCGATATCATCGTCTGGCCGCTGAAGGCGCTGTGCGACTATGTCGAAGCGACCGGCGATTTTGCCTTTCTCGACGAACCGATCGCCTGGCGACGCGAGGACAATTTTGAGAAGACGGCTTCCGCCGATCCCGTCGCCGCGCACGTCGAGAGATTGATCGCAACGGTCGGCCAACGCTTCATCCCCGGCACGCATCTGATCCGCTATGGCAACGGCGACTGGAACGACTCTCTCCAGCCGGTCGATCCGACGGCGCGCGACTGGATGGCGAGCAGTTGGACCGTCGCGCTTCTCTACGAGCAGCTTCGCCGCTACGCCGCAATCCTTCGTTATTCCGGGCGCCCTCAGGGAAAGGCCGAAGGAACTCGATTCCCTCGCCGCCGCGATGCGCAAGGACTTCAATCGCTTTCTGATGCGCGACGGCGTCGTGGCGGGCTACGGGGTGTTCAAACCCGAAGGCGGCTCGCCGGAGCTTACTGCTTCATCCAAGCGACAGGCTGACGGGCCTCTCTTTCTCGCTGTTGCCCATGACACAGGGGATCATCGGCGGGATCTTCACCAAGGAACAGGCGCGGCGCCATCTTCGCGTCATCCGCGAGCGCCTGTTGTTTGCCGACGGCGCGCGCCTGATGGACAGGCCGGTCGCCTATCACGGGGGGCCTGAAAAGATCTTCCGGCGGGCGGAGTTGGCTGCGTTCTTCGGCCGCGAAATCGGGCTCATGTATGTGCATTCGCATCTGCGCTACGCCGAAGCGATGAGCGTGCTCGGCGAATCCCAGGCGCTGTGGGACGCTCTCATGGTCGTCAATCCCATTGCGGTGACCGATCGGCTGGCGCATGCATCGCTCCGGCAGCGCAACGCTTATTTCAGCAGCAGCGATGCGGCCTTCGCGGACCGTTATCAGGCGAGCGCCGAGTGGGCGCGGGTCAAGGCCGAAACGATCGCCGTCGACGGCGGATGGCGCATTTATTCGAGCGGCCCTGGCCTCACTACGAATATGCTCATCCGGCACGTGTTCGGAGCGCGCAGGCATTTCGGCAAGCGGATCGTCGACCCGAGCCTGCCGGCGTCGCAAAAAGGCCTCAGCCTCGCATGGCCCGGCAGGCCCGCAGCCGAGCGCGCGGCCGCGGCGATGAAACCGATGGCCGTTCCGGGCAAGCAGCGGTGGAGCGTAACCGCAAGCAGCGGCGATCCCCGGCTCGCGATCGACGATCGCTACGCCACGATGTGGATATCAAAACCATCCAAGAGGCCGTGGCTCAAGATCGACCTTGGCGAGATCTCCACCCTCGGCGGACTCGAGGTCTACTGGGGCAAGCAGGCGCCGGAAGTCTATGGATTCAAGTCCTCGGTGGACGGCAAGCGGTGGACCCATCTTTGCCGAACGCGCCACGGCGAAGGCGGACAGGACGTGTTTGCGTTCCCTCCCGTCGCCGCCCGCTTCGTGCGCTTTTCCTGTGAAGGCCGACAATCGGAGCGAGGACTGCGAGATTATCGAGATCAACCTTTACGCCCCCGCCGACGCAGCGTCGGTGACCGAAGCGGGGCGCATTGGCGCGCTCGGCCATCGCCCGGTCAAGCTGGCGCCGGGCGAGAGCATCACGGTCGATTTCGGCTATGTCCGATCCCCTCTCGGCGTCTTGATCGAATGGGGAGAAAGGTACGGAACCGATTTCTCGGCGCATCTCTCCGACGACGGCGAGAGTTTTCGTGAAATGGGCCGGATCGCCACCGGCAATGGCGGCAGCGGCAGCTTCTGGTGGCGCTCCACCACCGCCCGCTATTTTCGCCTGACGGTGCACGAGGCGAGCTCGCCGGCCGGCGCGGTCGTCAATGAACTCAAGCTGCGCATCCTGAACAAGGATCGCATGCCGATCGGTCAGCTCGAGCGGGCGGCGCTGGCCGGGCGCGGCGACCTCTACCCGCAGTCTCTCCTCGGCCGGCAGGTCTATTGGACCGCGCTGGGGGAGGACGGTGGGGCCGAGCAGGCGCTGTTCGACGAATACGGCGATCTCGAGCCGCGGCGCGAATTCCCGCAGATCATGCCTCTGCTTCGGCTGGACGGCGCCCTGCACGGGGCGCCGGCGAGCCCGTTCATCAGCCAGTCCCTGGTCGACGGCTCGCTGCCCATTCCGACCGTCACGTGGTCCGCGCAGGACGTCGAGCTCCGCATCACGGCCCTCGCGCACGCCGGCCAGGCGCTGGTGGAGCACCGCATCACCAACCGGAGCGCCATGGCGCAGAAGGGCGCGCTCGTCCTGGCGGTGCGCCCGGTCCAGATCAACCCGTACTGGCAACACGGCGGCCACGCCGCAATCAACGCCATCGCGGTCGACGGTCGGCAGGTGCGAGTCAACGGCCGGCCCTATGCCGCGTTTTCGGTCGATCCCGACGCCGTAGCCGTCGCCGACTTCGACGACGGCGACGTGGTCAAGCTCATCGAGAAGGGGCCGCGACAGACCGCACGAAGCCTACGCTCGGACTCGGCCCTCCTCAGCGCCGCCTGCGAATTCGCCTTTTCGCTCGCGCCGGGCGGCGCTGCCGCGATCGTCGTCTCGTCGCCGATGAGGGACGACGTCACGCCGCACGCGGAAGCGCCTTTCGAGCTCTCTGCGTGAAACCGTCGCGCGGGATTGGCGAAACAAGATCGGCCCGCGCAAGATCACGGTCGGCGACCGGGACGTGAGCGACACGGTCGAAGCGCAGACGGCGCTTATCCTCGTCAATTCCACGCCGCTCGCCTTCAAGCCCGGTCCGCGCAATTACGACCGCACGTGGATTCGCGACGGGTCCGCGCAGGCGCTGGCGCTGCTTTGGGCCGGCCTGATCGAAGAGGCCAAGCGCTACGTCATCTGGTACGCCGAGCGCATTTACGAGAACGGCATGGTCCCGCCCATCCTCAACGTGGACGGCACGGTCAACCGCGGTTACGGCAGCGATATCGAATTCGACGCGCAGGGCGAATTTGTCGGGATCGCGGCCGACGTCTATCGCATGAGCCGGGACCGGGCCTTCCTCGGCGCCATTTTCGAGGCCGTGGTCCACGCGACGACGTTCATCGAGGAGCTTTGCGCGCGAACCGACGCCGCGAATGGCCCGGAAACGCCTTTCCATGGCCTTTTGGCCCCATCCATCAGTCACGAGGGCTATGGCAGCCCGTCGTACAGCTATTGGGATGATTATTTCGCCTTGGGCGCATGGCGAAACTGCGAATATCTGGCGCGCGAGATCGGCGACGCGAGCGTTGCAGCGCATGCGGCCGCGAAGGGCCGCGAGTTCGCTGCGAACCTCACCCGATCCATCCGGATGACCGCCGCGCGGATGAAGACGGGCCTCATTCCCGGCTCCGCCGATCGCAATGACGTCGATCCGACCTCAACCTCGATCGCCTTCGAGCCCTGTGAGGTTGAGGACGTTCTTCCGGCCGAGCTGATCGGGGCGACGTATGACCGCGCCGCCGCCCGCGTCAGGGCGATCTCGGCGCCCGATTTTCAGGGAAACTATACCCCGTACGAACTGCGCAACATCAACGCCTTCGTGGCTCTCGGTCGGTACGACGACGCGTTCCGCCAGCTGTCGGTCGTGCTTGCGGGCCGAAGGCCTCGCGGCTGGCGGGCTTGGGCTGAGGTGGTGTGGAGCGATCCGCGGGCCCCGGATTACCTCGGCGACATGCCCCACACCTGGATCGGAGCCGAGTTCGCAACCGCGATTCGGCGGATGCTGCTCCGCGAGAACGGCGACGTCCTCGAATTGTTGCGCGCGGTTCCCGACGTCTGGTGGGAGGGTGAGGGCATCACGCTCAGCAACTTGCCGACAGCCTTTGGCGCGGCCAGTCTCAAGGCTCGGCGCGGTCAATCGCGAGCCGTGATCGAGCTCTCCTTGTCGGGTCGGGCGCCGCATCGAGTGACCGTCCGCTATCCGGGGGCCAAACAGGCTCGAGCGGACGGCAGGTCATGCGACATTCTGGGCGACATAATCTCGGCCCCGAATCTGAACCGACTGGAAATCGACTACTGATTCAGTTTTGTCGCCGAAGCTTATCCGGCGGAGAGAGCTTCGCGCGCGGGCTTGGGCGGCGGTTCAGGGATTCCGTGTTCGCGGTCCGGTCTGAACGTCTGGCCGAGCGGATCCGTCACCAGATGCAGCTTGCGGTGGTAGATGCCGCTTTCCGGCAGGTCATGGCCGATATTGATGAGGCCGACATCGGTCAATTCATCCGCAAAGAGCGCCCGGATCCGCATGCGCGACCCTGGATCGAGGATGTCGAGCGCGTCGTTCACCACGACCCAGAGAGGCTTTTGCAGGATGACGCGGGCGAAGGCCAGACGTTGCTTCTCGTCGTCGGTCAATTGCCGGTCCCATCGCCCCACCGTGTCGAGCAGGGGCTCGAGGCGTTCCAGTCCGACGTCGGCGAGCGCCTTGGCCATGGCCGCAGTTTCGTAGACATCCGCCGACTGCGGATAGGCGACGGCATCGCGCAGAGCGCCCGGCGGGACGTATGCTCGGACCGGCATGAACATCATGGATTGACGAGGCGGGCCCGTAATCCGGCCGCTGCCCCACGGCCAAAGTCCGCCGATAGCGCGAAACGCCAAGGCTTTTTGCTCGCCATTGTCGCCGGTGATCAGGACGCGCTCGCCGGGATCGAGGTTTGCGTGCGCTTCGTTCAGAGTCACGCAGCCGCCGGGCGAGGCGACGTGAAGGTCGTCGATCCCAATCGACGGGTCCTTCGCCTCCGCAAAGTCGATGCGGCTCGCAGCCTGACCGAGTTCGTCCATTCTCACGATCGCCTTTCGGAACGTCGCCACGCGCAACAGCGTCGCGCGCCAGTCCGCGATGCTGGAGAAATTATCGACGAACCAGCGGAGCGAGGTTTGCACCTGATTGAACGCGCCGACCACCACCATGAGTTCGCCGAAGCTCATCTCACTCTGCAAGTAGGCCGGCGCCGCCACCAGGATCGGCGCGACGATCGTGAACCAGCCGTAGCCGGCGGTGACCCATGTCAACCGCGTCACGGCGCCGACGATGCGCCGTGAGATTTCGAGAACAGTCTCGAATATCGCGCCGAGACGCTGTCTCTCGTCGGCCTCGCCGCCGTACAGGGTTATGCCTTCCAGCTCTTCGTTGACGCGCACGAGGGCGAAGCGAAAATCCGCTTCTCGTGCGTAGTGCTCGGCATTGAGGTTGATCAGCGGACGGCCGACCAGCCAACTCAAAAACGATCCGGCGCCGGCATAAAGCAGCGCACACCACACGAGGTAACCGGGCGGGGCGAACTTGTAGCTTCCGATCGGCAGGAACGCGCCCCGCGAAAGCGCCCAGAGGACGCCGATGAACGACAGCAGAAGGAGGCTCGACTGCAGCAGGCCAATGCCCAAGTCGGTCGAAAGATCTGTCAGATGCTGCGCGTCAGCCTGGAGGCGCTGGTCCGGATTGGCGCCGATGGACCCCGAATTCGAAAGACGGAAAGCACGGACCGGCTTGAGCCACTCGTTCAACAGGTCGTTCACCAGGCCTTGGCGCAAGACCACTTTGGACGTCTGATTGAGCCACATCTGCGCGACGTTGAGAACAAGCAATATGCCTGCGAGCTCGCCAAACACGCCGAGCTGCTCGAGGAAGGCGGGCATATTCTTGTTGGTCAGCGCATTGTAGAAGGGCCGGTTCCAGGCATTGAGCCTGATCTGCATATAGGCGGTAGCCGCCACGACCACGACAAGCGCCCCGGCCAGCATCAGAAGTTTGTTGCGCTGGCGCGAAGCCCAGAAACCCCGGGACATCCCAATCATGTCGGACAAGAGACTGTGCTGCGTCGTACTGTCCGCGGCTCGGCCGCGCTCGGCCGCGTCTGGTGGTTTGCTGGACTGTTCCGCCATCGAATTCGATCCGTTCGCTCCCTGCCGCTAGTCTGGCATGAACCGGGCAAAGTCGTCCCGGCGGCTATTTCGGAGACAAAGGGTCGGCCCGGCGGATGCAAGGGCGCGGCTTGCGTGCAACCTCCATGGGCGTCACAAAGGCCGATCGCGCACTTACGCAATTGCGCTGACGCTTTTCCCGACGCCCGCTCCGGGTTCGGCCCGCGCGGGACGCGGATTCCCGGCCTGGAGGGGCGGCAGCGCAGGTCAAGCAACGCCGTCGAGCCGACCGGGCGGCCGAATTGTCCACTGTCGATTTAACAATGCCGGTAAGCTCAATCGGCCCGCGTAAAGCTTAATAATGGATAAAGCTTCGTTAATCGAGCCGTGCAAGTTACGTTACCGTCGTCGATTTCCGGAGGGACAGGGTCGATGGAACGAGCCGCTCTTTTGGCCGCCTTTGCGTTAGGCGGCCTATTTTTTGTGCCCTACAGCGATTCGTTCTTCAAATTTTTGGCCGGGCTTGTCGTGCTGACGCTCGGTCTCGCTACAATCTACGCCGTGATGAACGACGACGTCGGACGGGCGAGGTCGAGCCTGCTCGCTGCGTTCGGGCTGATCGTCCTGATAGAGACGCTTTCTCCATTGGACTGGCGTGTGCTGATCAAGTGACGGGGCGCCCGACGACACTTTGGGTTCCCGCGTAACCCTGCGCCGCCTTCAAAGCACCGCGATCGGATTGCCCGGCGAGCCGGTCGCGCCGACGATTGGCACTGGCGCGAACACGTAGGCGAAGACCCACGCGTCGCGTTCCACCAGGCCCTCGAAGGTCATGCCTTCCTGCAGATGGATGCCGTTCTCCATGATCAGATGCTGATGGCAAGGATGAAACACTTCCGGGTCGACCGGCGGCACGACCTCGACCGCGAAATTGTCGGCGCCGACGATTGAGACTTCGAGGCTCGACAACCATCGCGCGCATTCGAGGCCGATGCCGGGGGCGCCGTCGTAGAACGTCCTCGTTTCAGTGTACCAGCGGGTTCCGTGGCCGGTCCGCACGAATGTTGCGTCGCCGGGCTTGATCGCGTCTTCCGCAACGCCCTGCCGCTTGAGGCAGGCCTTCAGGTCGGAAAGCGTGATCTCTTCTCCGACGTCGAGCACGCGTCCCTTGAGGCCCTGCACGTCGAACAGGACGCCGCGGGTGAAGAACGGCGGCGCGTTCTCGATGCCGAGTTTCTTCAGGCCGTACGGCGACCACATCTCCGACAGGCGGTTGCCGTTGTAGAACAGCATGTTGGTTTTGTCGCCGAGCGCCCCGCACATGCAGCCGAGATGGCCGAGGGCGTCCATCTGCGTGCCGATCTGGCCGATTTCGGTGGCGATGAATTCGTCGTTCCAGATCGTCCGGCTCTTGTCGCCGTAGGGTCCGCCGGTCGGACCGCCCGGCATGCGGAGCGCATAGGCGCGTCCCGGGGCAAGCGGCATGCGGGCGTCGTAGGGCATGCCGAGGCTGACGATCTCGCCGGTCTTGATCAGCCCGACCGCTTCGAGCACCTTTTTCGGCGTCATCAGGTTGCCATTGCCGCGTTGATCATCCGGGCCCCAACGCGAGTTCATCCAGCCGTCGGCGAGAACGGGGCTGAAAAGGCGAGAGACCTGGTCGTCGTCCATTGGGCTTCCTGCGCTACTCGGGGATCGGCGACTTCGCGTGGGGCGCCGCCGCCTTGTCGGCCTCGGTGCCGCGGCGTTGCCGCCGCTGAGCCGCCTGCACCGCAAGGCCGACCGCCAGGATCAGCATCGAGCCGTCGAACAGAGGTTCGACGAAAAAGGGCGCGCCGAGCTGATTGAGGCCGGCCACCGTCACGGCGAGAACCGCGACAGCGAGGACCGTTCCCCAGACGTTGACCCGGCCGGGACGAACCGACGTCGCGCCGAGCAGCGCCGCGGTGAAAGCCGGCAGCAGGTATTCCTGACCAACCGAGCTCTGGCCGACCTGGAGCTGCGACTGCAGGACAATTCCGGCAAACGCCGCCAGCGTACCCGCCGCGACGAAGCCGAGAGTGACGTATCGCCTGGCCGAAATGCCGTTCAACTCCGCCGCGCGCGGACTGGCGCCGAGGACATAAAGGTAGCGGCCGAGGGGCAAATATTCGAAGACGACCCAGAGGGCGAGCGCCACGATCAGCGCGTAGATCGCCGGAAGGGGAACGATCCACAGACTGCCGGAAATGGCGAGGAATGCGCGCGGCAAGGCCGCGAGAACCTGCTGGCCGCCCGTGTACCATGCGTTGAGACCATAGAGCACGGTTCCGGTGCCAAGCGTCGCGATGAACGAGTCGATTTTCACCCGGGTGATCAGCATCCCGTTGACGAAGCCGATGGCGGCCCCCATCAGCAGCACTGCGCCCGCCGCGGCCCACCACGGCCAGCCCTGACCTTGCAGCCCGATCGCTAGCACTTGCGAAATGCCGACGTTGAACCCGGCGGAGAGGTCGAACTGATTGGCGACCATCGGAATGAACACCGACAGCGCGACCAGCGCCTGCACCGATTTGTTGCTGAGGATGGAGCGAAAATTGAAGTAGGTGTCGAAGGTGTCGGGCTTCAGGAGCGAGAAAGCGACGATCAGGACAATGAGGAGCAGGAGCAGTCCCCAGACGGAAATCGCGCGGGCGACCGCTTCGCCGAATGACGCCCGCTTTGCCTTGCCTGTCATCGTGGCTCTCCGTCGGCGTCGGCCGCCGTCCCCCCGGATGCGGCTTCGGTCAGCGCCTCGATCGTCAAAAGCTCATGCGGGATTTCCGCCGCGAGATGGCCGCGGCTGAAAACCAGCGCGCGATGACAAATTCGCGCCACTTCCTCGAAATCGGACGAAATTAGCAGGGCCGCCATGCCGGCGCGGAGCGATTGCTGGAGGAGGTGATAGATTTCCGCCTTCGAGCCGACGTCGACGCCGATGGTCGGCTCCTCCAGGATCAAGAGCTTGACCCGCCCCTCCATCCAGCGCGCCACCACCACCTTTTGCTGATTTCCCCCCGACAGCGTCGCCACCGGCTGCTCCGGTCCTTCGGCCTTGATCGAAAAGCGGCGGAGCGCCGCCTCGGTTTCCTGCGCCTCCAGAGACCGCCGGACGATTTCCAGCACAGCCTTTCCGGTGATCGTCGGATTCATGAAAATGTTTTCGCGAACCGACAGGTTCGCCGCTACGCCTTCTTCCCCCCGGCGGCTCGATATGAAGCCGACGCCGAGCGCCATCGCTTCCGCCGGATCTTTGGGTTCGATCGGGTCGCCGTTCAGCGACATCCGGCCGGCCGCGAGAGGCGTCTGGCCAAAGATCGCGCGCCCCACGGTGTGATGCCCGGCGCCGCGCAGTCCGACCAGGCCGAGCGTTTCGCCCGCGGCGACAGAGAACGACACGGGCCCGACATGTTCGGCGACCATATTGGTCACCGAAAGGACGACGCGATCGGTCGGCGGTTCCGGCCGCACGAACGCATCCCTCATCGAACGGCCGACGATCATCTGAACGAGCGCGTCCGGCGACGTCTCTTGGGTCGACACGGTCGCCACGCGCCGACCGTCGCGCAGCACGGTCACGCGGTCGGCGATGCGAAAGATTTCATCGAGTCGGTGCGTGACATAGACAATGCCGATGCCGTTTGCTCTCAGCCGGCGCAGCGCCTCGAGCAGCCGTTCGACGTCGGCCTCCGGTAGGGCTGCGGTCGGCTCGTCAAGGACCAGGATTTCCGACTTGATCGCGAGCGCCCTGCAGATTCCGACGAGAGACCGCTCGGCGGCGGGCAACGCCGAGATCGGCGCGTCCGGGTCGATTTCGCTGCCCAGGATGGCGAGCGCCGCCGCCGCCTCCTCCCGGACGCGCCGCCAGGAGATGGTCCCGAACGGCGAGCGGGGATAGCCGGTCTGAATCGCCACGTTCTCGGCGACCGACATCCAATCGACGAGGCCGAGGTCCTGGTGGATGAACGAAATCGAAGAGGACGCTCCGCCTTGCGCCGGCCGGCCGTCAATCAAAATCTCGCCGGCATCGGCCTCGTACACGCCGGCCAGAATCTTGATCAGGGTCGACTTGCCGGCGCCGTTCTGGCCGAGGAGTGCATGCACCTCGCCGCGTCGGACGTCGAAGTCGACCTGATCGAGGGCCTGCGTCGCGGTGAAATGCTTGACGATGCCCGTCATCACCAGAATGGGCGGGGCATCGCCGGTCACGGACCGCTGCGCAACTTGCATCAGCATCCCTCCGCTTCCGCGTTCTTTCGCGTGCGATCAAGCAAGACCCCGAATTGCGGCGTCCGTTCCACGCGCTCGCGTCTGGGCGCTTGTTTGTGTCCCTTGTGCGTCAATCCTCGTGTTCTTTGTGGTGAATATTTACCACTAAGGACACGAAGAATCACACAAAGCACAGGAAGAAAAACGAAGATCCGTGTTGTTTCTTTTAGGAGCGGAGCGACGAAGCAATCCAAGGTCGTAGGGCGCCGCGGCATGGGTTGCTTCGCCTTCGGCTCGCAATGACGAGGGTGGCGCGAGGTCCGCGCCCTACTTGACTCCCCAGATTTCCAGGTAGTGCTGCTTGTAGTTGTTGCTTGGAATGAATGTGTTCTGATCGCCTCCTTCGGAATGAATATTCTCCCTGGTGACGAGGAACGGCGGCTGAACGAAGCCGCTCGGCTTGTCGTTATGGAAAGCGCGATTCAATTCGTCGACCGCCTGCCAGGCCTGCAACTCGATCGGCTCCGACACGGTCACGACCTGATACTGGTTCCCCTTGCGGATGCGATCGTAGGCCGAGCGATTGCCGTCGGCGCCGATCAGCTTCACCTGGTCGGGATTGACGCCGCCCGAGCGCAGGACGGGAACCGCGAAGTCCCAATCGTTGTCGCCGACCGAGGTGGCGTAGAAGGGAAGCCCGAAGCGCTGAACCCAGCTCGTCGTCAGCTGAGGCTGACGCTGCGCCGCTTCGGAGGCTGGAGAATTGACGTAGTCCAGCACCTTGCAGCCGGAGCATTTTTCGATCTCGTCCTTGGTCGCCATCGATTTGACTTTGGCGATGGCGTATTCGTTGTGGGTGAGGACGACGACACGCGCCTTGCCGTCGGAATCGGCGATGGCCCAGTCCGCCTCGGCCTGGCCGATCGCCCGCGGATCCTCTTCGATATTGACGAACAAGTTCAGATCCGGCTGTGGACCCGGGAGTCCGGCGGCATGCAGGCCGACGAATTTGACGCCTTGGGCGAGGCCGGCCTTGATCGGGCCCTGCAGGCTCGCGGCGTCGGCGAACAGCGCGATACCGTCAGGCTTCAGCGCGATCGCCTGGTTCATGCCGGCGAGCCAGGACGTCGGGCTTCCTTTTCCGTCGATGACGGTGCACGTCCAGCCGAGCTTGTCGCACGCCTCTTTGATGTAGACGCCGTAGAGATGCGAAATGTCGTTCTGCTCGTCGCCCGACAGAAAGACGACTTTCTTTCCCGGCTCCGGCTTCGGCGCGCTGGTCGGTCCCTCCCACGTCGTCTGGGGTCCGGCGAATTTTTCGACCGCAGCCTTTGCATCGGACACAGCGTCGGCGAACGCCGATGAGGCGAATGACGAGGCGGCCAAAACTGCCGTCACGCCGGCGAACCACTTGAAACGGTCAAGAAGATGTGCGGTCACGGGTACGTCCTCCCTGCTTGCGTCCGCCCTCCCGTTCCCGTTCGTCGCCTGAACCAGTTTTGGCGGCGATTGACTCGCTTAAGCGCAATTTTTCGGGCCGGATTCGGGCGCGTCGAGCGCCACTCATGATGATGACGCTTCGTCAGAAAGAGCATAGGCGCTCTTCGGGTGTTGTCCAGAGCAGAGACGCGAGCGCTCGACCGGGTTCGCCGCCGATCGCCATTGCGATCCAATCCCTAGCCGAACCGCTCCGCGCGAAAAGGCGCGGGATCGACGACCGTCGGCTCGCCGCTCATCATCTCGGCCAGAAGTTTGCCGCTGATCGGCCCGAGCGTCAGGCCGAGATGGTGGTGGGCGAAGTCGAGCCAGAGGCCGGGCTTGCCGGGGAACGGCCCGACGATCGGGCGCATGTCGGGCAGGCAGGGCCGGCGGCCGAGCCAGGGCGAAGAGTCCTTGCGCGCGCCGAGCGGAAACATCTCTTTTGCAAACGGCTCGAGCCGCTCGAGATGGGCGGACGAGGGCGGGTCGTCGATGCGGGCGAACTCCGCTCCGGTCGTGAGCCGCAGGCCCTGGGTCATTGGCGTCACCACGTAGCCTTTTTCGAGATCGAGCACCGGGCGGTTCAAGCCCGCGTTCCCCCGCGCCTCGTAATGCATGTGATAGCCGCGCTTGACGAAGAACGGCAGGCGAAGCCCGAGCGCGCGAAGGAGTTCGTTCGACCAGGCGCCGAGCGCGATCACCGCATCGCGGGCGGCGAGGCGGCCGGAATTGGTTGTGACCATCCAGCCTGCGGCCGATGGCTCGAGGCTCAGCGCGTCGCCCTTCTCCATCCGGCCGCCGCGCCTGACGAACAGCGCGGCGTAGGCGCGGGTCAACCCTTGGGGGTCCGGCGTGGTCAGCGGATCGGGAAAATGCGCGCCGCCGAGCGCGGCCGGTCCGATATGCGGCTCGAGCGCCATCAGCGCCGCCCGGTCGAGCAGCGCCGGCGCGACGCCGTAGGGCTTCAGTTCCTCGATCTCTTCATGCGCCGAATCTTCGCCCCGCGCGCTGCGCCAGACTTTTATCCAGCCGGTCTCGCGCAAGAGGCCGCCGGCGCCGGCGGCTAAGGCCAGCTTGCGGTGCTCGCCGGCCGCGCCGCCGACGAAGGCCGCCATCGCCCGCGCGGTCTCCTTCTTTCCTTCCTCGCCGGAGGCGCGGAAATAGCGCCAGAGCGCGGGCGCGATCGAGGGCAAAGCGCCGTGCCGGATGTGGGCGCGCGGGTCGCGGTTCAGCGCGGCGAGCGCGATCTCCCGCGGGCTCCTCGGGAACATGTAAGGGATGACCGCCTCGCTCTGGACGATGCCGGTGTTGCCGTAACTCGTCTCGCCCGCCGCTTCGCCGAGGCGGTCGACAATCGCGACCGCGCGCCCGCGCTCCTGAAGGGCGAGCGCCGCCGAGACCCCGACGATTCCGGCCCCCAGAACGATCGCGTCGACGGTTTGCGAAGGCATGCGAACCTCAGGTCTTCGATTCCAACCGGGCCCTGTCGACGCGGTCGCTGACCGCGTCCGCCGCGCTCGGGCCAAGCGCGGCTACAGAACGGCGCGCCCGAAAACGATGCGCCTCGATTCCCGCCGCCCGTTCCTATAGACCGCGGCATGAGCTGTACAAGGTATGAGCCTCCACGATGATTCCCCGCTATTCCCGCCCCGAGATGACAAGAGTCTGGTCGCCGGAGACGCGCTTCCGCATCTGGTTCGAGATCGAGGCGCACGCTTGCGACGCGCTGGCCGAGCTTGGCGTCATTCCGAAAGAGGCGGCGAAAGAAATCTGGGAGAAGGGCGGCAAAGCGACATTCGACACCGCCCGCATCGACGAGATCGAGCGCGTCACCAAACACGACGTGATCGCCTTCCTGACCCATCTCGCCGAGTTCATTGGCGAAAGTTCGCGCTTTGTCCATCAGGGCATGACCAGCTCCGACGTGCTCGACACCTGCCTCGCGGTACAGCTCAGGCGCGCAAGCGATATCCTCATCGCCGACGTCGAGGCGCTGCTGGCGGCCCTCAAGCGCCGCGCACACGAGCACAAGCTCACCCCGACCATCGGCCGCTCTCATGGCGTCCATGCTGAACCGACCACTTTCGGCGTCAAGCTCGCGCAGGCCTATGCGGAATTTTCCCGCGCCCGGGCCCGTCTGGTGACTGCACGCGAAGAAATTTCAACCTGCGCAATTTCCGGCGCGGTCGGCACCTTCGCCAACATCGATCCCAGAGTGGAGGAGCATGTCGCGGCGAAACTCGGCCTGAAGGTCGAGCCGATCTCGACCCAGGTCATCCCGCGCGATCGGCACGCGGCCTTTTTCGCCGCGCTCGGCGTGGTTGCTTCCTCAGTCGAGCGGCTCGCGACCGAAATCCGCCACCTCCAGCGCACCGAGGTCCTGGAGGCAGAGGAATATTTTGCCGAGGGGCAGAAGGGCTCGTCGGCGATGCCGCACAAGCGCAATCCGGTCCTGGCCGAGAACCTGACCGGCCTCGCGCGCATGGTGCGCTCGGCGGTGACGCCAGCGATGGAAGACGTCGCGCTCTGGCACGAGCGGGACATCTCCCATTCCTCGGTCGAGCGGATGATCGGCCCCGACACGACGATCACCCTCGATTTCGCGCTCGCGCGGCTCGCGAACGTCGTCGACAAGCTCGTCGTCTACCCGAAGACCATGAAGAAGAACCTCGACCGGCTCGGCGGCCTTATCCACTCGCAAAGGGTGCTGCTCGCCCTGACGCAGAAGGGCGTGTCGCGCGAGAACGCTTACGAGCTCGTCCAGCGCAACGCGATGCCGGTGTGGCGCGGCGAGGGCGAGTTCTTGACGTTCCTCAAGGCCGACAGGGAAGTCGGCAAGGCGCTCCGCGCCAAGGAGCTCGAGGCGCTGTTCGACGTCGGCTATCACCTGAAGCACGTCGACACGATTTTTCGGCGGGTGTTCGGGGAGTCGTAGACGCAGGCGGCGGCTTCGTCGGTTCGTACCGAAAGCGGGTGTCGAGCCGGCGGCCTAGCGTTCTCATTTTGTTCTTGACTTTGTCTCAGCGCCATGGCAGAGTTTTGCTTCCGATGTCCGCCGTTAACGGCGTGCCCGAGAACTGAGGCAGTGATGGCAAGGCTGGCGATAGGCTCCCGCAGGGAGCGGCTTAGCGGCTGCGGCGGAAACATGGCGGCGGGTCCGTCTCGGGAGGCGAAAGTTGGAGCCTCAGGCGAGGGCAGAAATTTTTTCCTTGGAATTGCCCGTAACCCATTGAAAAGCCCCGAATTGGACGAAGGAATCCAAGAAAAACCAAGAGAATTCCAAGCTTTTGTTCGCACATTCTCTTGGATTTCTTTGCGAATTGTCTTGGTTTTCCTTGGTTCGGCCGTCGGTCCCGCTGCCCTCCTTTCGCCAGGGACCTGAACGCCGCAGTTCGCTTGCCGGAGCGGCGCCGTCTTCGAAAGGGATGTTCACACCTCGAGCCATTCCTTGCGGACGTCGGTCGCCGCCATGAGAGCCGCGGGGGCGCCTTCGTAGACGATTTTGCCGTGGCCCATCACGTAGAGCCTTTGGCTGATCTTCAGCGCGATCGTCAGTTTCTGCTCGACGAGCAGAATCGAGACGCCCCGGCGGGCGATCTCCTCGAGCAGGCGGCCGACATGCTCGACCATCATCGGCGACAGGCCCTCGGTCGGCTCGTCGACCATGATCAGGTCGGGGTCGCCCATCAGCGTCCGGCAGATCGCGAGCATCTTCTGCTCGCCGCCCGAGAGCACGCCGCCGGGCGTCTCGGCGCGCTCCTCGAGCCTCGGGAAGATGCGGAACATGTCGGCCATCGTCCAACGGCCGCCGGCCTTGCCAGGCTTTTCGCCGAGCATGAGATTCTGCCGGACCGTGAGGGCAGGGAAGATGTCGCGCGTCTCCGGGACGTAGCCGAGGCCGCGGCGCGCCGTCTCGTGCGGCTTCAGGCCTGCGATCTCCTCGCCCTTGAAGCGGATAGAGCCCTTCGGGCGCACATCGCCCATTACCGCCTTGATCGTTGTCGAGCGGCCGACGCCGTTGCGCCCGAGGAGGCTGACGATCTCGTTTTCCTCGATGCGGAAGGTGACGCCGTGCAGGATATGGCTCTTGCCGTAATAGGCGTTGAGGCCGACAACGTTTAGGAGCGGCGCTGTCATGGGCCGACCGCCTGCCCGAGATAGGCCTCCTGGACCTCCGCGTTCTCTCGGATGCGCTCGGGCGTGTCGCTGGCGACGATCCGGCCGTAGACCAGCACCGAGATGCGGTCGGCAAGGTGAAAGACGACCCCCATGTCGTGCTCGACCATCACCAGCGTCCGGCCTTCGCTCACCTTGCGGATCAGGGCGACCGCCTGCGCGCTCTCGGAAGCGTTCATGCCCGCCGTCGGCTCGTCGAGCAGAATCACGTTTGCGCCGCCGGCGACGGTCACGCCGATCTCGAGCGCGCGCTGCTCGGCGTAGCTCAGAACGCCGGCCGGAACGTCACGGCGGCGGGCGAGGCCGATCTGCTCCATCAGCCATCCCGTCTTCTCGCGGACGTCGCTCAGGCCATCGATCGGCCTCCAGAAGGCGTAGCGGTAGCCGAGGGACCACAAGGTCGCGCAGCGCAGGTTTTCGTAGACCGAGAGTTTTGGAAAGATGTTGGTGATCTGGAAGCTGCGCGCGAGGCCAAGCCGGTAGATCTCGAACGGCGGAAGAGCGTCGATACGCCGGCCGTCGAGCCTGATTGCGCCGGAGGTCGGCTTGATGCGGCCGCTGATGAGATGAAACAGGGTCGACTTGCCGGCTCCGTTGGGGCCGATGATCGCGTGCCGCTCACCCTTCCCGACCTCGAGCGTGACGCCGCGGATGATCTCGGCGAGGCCAAAGCTCTTGGTCACATCGGTGAGTTCGAGAGCGGCGGTCATGCTCGGCCCCTCGCACGAAGGCCCTTGTTGACCGCGCCCCAGGCGTCCTCGACCTTCGGCCAGATAAGGACGGTCGCCGCCGCCCCGCCCGCGAGCAGAAGGAGCCCCGCAGCCCAGGGCGCGGCCGAGGACCCATGCACCGCGACGCCGAACAGGTTCATGGGAGAGTCCTCGCCGCGCTCCGCAGCCAGCTGGCCATAGGCGAGCTCGATCAGCGTGACGGCGCCGATCAGGCCAGCTGCGAGGCCCGGCGCGGCGAGCGCGTAAGCGGGCGCGAGCTGGCGGAGCTCGCCGGAACGCGCCGCCTCCCAGTGACGCATCAGCAATCCCGCGACGCCGCCGGGCGCGAACGACACGACACCGATAAACAGGAGGCCGAAATAGAGCTGCCAGGCGTTCGTCACATCGGAAAGGTTGATTCTCAGGTAGGTGATGATGATCGCGCCCAGGATAGGGCCGACGAAGGCGCCGACTCCACCGATATAGGTCATCAGCAGCACGAGGGCCGACTCCTGCGCGCCGAGTTGCTCGGCGTTCATAATCTCGAAATTGATCGCCGCGAGGGCGCCCGCGATTCCGGCGAAGAACGCCGCGAAGCTGAAGGCGAGGAGGCGGATCCGCTGGGCGGAATAACCGATATATTGCACCCGCTCGGGATTGTCGCGCACCGCGTTGCAGATGCGCCCGAAGGGGGTCCGCGTCAGCGCGTACATCGCGACGACGCTGAGGAAGCACCAGACCGCGATGAGGTAATAGACTTCGATCTGTGGACCGAACTTGAGCCCGAACAAAGGCGCGAGCTTGGCGCGGTTGGTGGTGATTCCCTCCTCGCCGCCGAAGAACGTCCGCAGGATGAACGAGCTCGAGGAGACCAGCTCGCCGATGCCGAGCGTGATCATGGAGAAAACGAGTCCGGCGCGCCTCGTCGAGACGACGCCGAACAGGAGGCCGAAGGCGAGCCCAGCCAGGCCGCCGACGATCGGCATGATCGCCACGGGCACGCCGAGTTTGTTGTGAATGACGGCGTTCATCGCGTGAATGGCGACGAAGCCGCCGAGGCCGTAATAGACCGCGTGGCCGAACGAGAGGAGGCCCGTCTGTCCGAGCAGCATGTTGTAGGACAGCGCGAAAATGATCATGAAGCCCATGACCGACATCACGGTCAGCGCCGTCGCCGAGGAAAAGATCTTTGGGGCGAGGGCGAACAGGACCGCCATCGCCAGCCAGGGCCAGAGAAAGCGGAGCAGCCCCTTCACGACTCGCGTGTTCCCATAAGGCCCGTCGGCCGGACGATCAGGACGACCACGAGCAGGAGATAGGGAATGATCGGGGCGACCTGCGCGATAGTCACCTTCCAGAGGTCGCCGAGAAAGGGCGGCGCGACGGGTCCGAAAAGCGCGGCGAGGGAGCCATTCATCGCCACCGCGAAGGTCTGGACGAGACCGATCAGCAGCGAGGCGACGAAGGCGCCGGCGAGCGAGCCGAGCCCGCCGACGACGATCACGACGAAGAGGATCGGTCCGAGCAGCGCCGCCATCGACGGCTGAGTCACCAGGGCGGGCCCGGCGATCGCACCGGCGAGGCCGGCGAGCGCCGTGCCTGCGCCGAACACGAGGGTGAAGATGCGCGGCACGTCGTGGCCGAGCATCGCCACCATTTCGGGATGGGTCAGCGCCGCCTGGATGATAAGTCCGATCCGCGTCCGCCTCAGCACGACGTAAAGCGCCGCGAACATCGCCACCGCAGTCGCGAGCATGAACATGCGATAGGCGGGGTAGGTGGTGTCGAACAGACGAAAGGCGACGAAGTCGAGCGACGGAGGCACCTGATAGTCGACCGGCAGCTTCCCCCAGATCATCTCCACGATCTGTTCGATGACGAAGGCGAGCCCGAAGGTGAACAGGAGCTCGGAGACGTGGCCGAGCCGGTGCAGCCGCCTGAGGCCGAACCGCTCGACCGCGGCGCCGATCAAGCCGACGGCGATCGGCGCGACGAAGAAGCCGGTCCAGAAGCCGAGGCGCCGCTCGATCTCGAAGCCGAAATAGGCGCCGAGCATGTAGAAGCTGACATGCGCGAAATTGAGCACGCCCATCATGCTGAAGACGAGCGTCAGCCCGCTCGCAAGCATGAAGAGCAGCATGCCGTACAGAACGCCGTTCAGCGTCGAGAACGCGACGATCTCAAGCATTCAGGCCTGACCCCTCGGGATGGCGCGGAGGGCGCCCCCTGTCGCGCGTTGCGGCGGCGGACGCCGCCCTCCGCCGCCGGCGCCTCAGGGCCGCTCCATCTTGCAGGTGGTCGGAAGGATGGTGTCCTCGGTCTTGATCGTTCCGACGAGCTTCCAACCCCAGCCGGTGCCCTCCTCGTCGAACTTCGCGCCGGGGTCAAGGACGCCGAAGCTGCTGATGTACATGGGCTGGAAGAACTGATGATCCTCCTTGCGCATGAAGCCTTCGCCGCCGTCGAAGACCTCGAACTTCATGCCTTCCAGCTTCTCGGCGACCGCCTTCGCGTCGGTCGATTTGGCCTCGTTCGCCGCCTTCGCCAGCATCCGCATTTCGTTGACTGCGCGCGGATAGAAGAGGGAGACGCCCTCCTTGGCGCGGAACGCGGCCTCCCACTTCTGCGCTTCGGGCGGCGCGGCGTTGGGAACGCCTTCGGTGATCTGGAATACGCGGTGTGAAAGACCCGTCTCCTTGATCGCGGTGGGGCCGCCGGCGCCGCCGGCGTAATAGGTGTACCAGTTGGCCTGCAGGCCGGCGTCGGCTGCGGCCTTCAGGAGGAGCGCGATGTCCTGGCCCCAGTTGCCCGTGATGACGCTGTCGGCGCCGGAGGCCTTGATCTTGGCGATATAGGGCGAGAAGTCGGTGACCTTCAGCAGGGGATGGAATTCGTCGCCGACGATCTCGATGTCCGGCCGCTTCTCCTTCAGCATGGCCCGCGCCGCCTGCTCCACCGAATGACCGAAGGAATAGTCCTGGTTGATCAGATAGACCTTCTTGATGTTCGGCTTGTCCTTTCATGAAACTCGTCAGCGCGGCCATCTTGATGTCGGAGTTGGCGTCCCAGCGGAAATGCCAGAACGAGCATTTCTCGTTGGTCAGCATCGGATCGACCGCCGCGTAATTGAGATAGAGGATCTCCTTGCCGGGATTGCGGTCGTTGTACTTCGACACCCAGTCGGTCAGCGCCGCGGCGACCGACGAGCCGTTACCCTGGGTGATGAAGTGGATGCCCTCGTCCGCGGCCTTCTGCGCCTGGATCAGGCTTTCCTGCGGGTTGACCTTGTTGTCGAACGGGACGATCTCGACCTTTTTGCCGTCAGGCCGCCGGCGGCATTGAGCTCGTCCGCGAGATACTGGAACGTCTTCAGCCCGACTTCGCCGATCGAGGCGCCGCCGCCGGACAGAGGGTCGATGTAGCCGATCTTGACGGTATCGTCCGCGAATGCGGGAACGACGAATAAGCCGGCGCACAGCGCGACGCCCAACATTCTAACGTTCATTGAGCTCCTCCCTTTCCGGCTTCGATGACCATTTTGGTTGACGGACACAATGGTCGTAACGACAGAAATTGTCCAGACAGATCGGCAGCCTATTGTCAGGAGCGCGGCCCGAAAGCAAACGTACGAGCGGGAAGAGCGTGTCAGAGACCGTTGACCAGACGCGCGAGATATTGGCCCGGATGAATCCGCTGCTCGGCGAGGACGAGTTCGTCTTCTGCGCGACCGGCGACCCCGCGCTCGCCGCTCTGGCGCAGGCGACAGCGCTTGGCTTCTTCAAGGAAGAGGAAGGGATTTCGCTCATTCTCGAGTGTAGCGTCGGCGCAGGCTCTGGGTTTCGCGACCGACCTTCCGATGCGGCGGATCGTGCTTACGGTCAATTCCGCGCTCGACGGCGTGGGGCTGACCGCGGCCGTCTCGGCGGCGCTGAGCGCAGACGCCATTCCCTGCAACATGGTCGCCGCCTACCGGCACGATCATGTCTTCGTGCCCTCGGCCATGGCCGAGCGGGCGCTCACGATCCTCAGAGCGCTGCAGGCGCAGGCCGGTTGAGGCTTTGCCCGCTGATGGTGTTGCTTACGGCCTGTCGAGCAATTCCCGCACGCGGGTCGCCAGCTGCTCGAAGGTGAATGGTTTGGCGATCAGGTGCACGCCGGGATCGAGGCGGCCGTGATGGACGATCGCGTTGCGCGAGTATCCGGTGGTGAACAGCACCTTGAGGCCGGGCCTCAGAGCGAGCGCCTGTTCGGCGATGATCTTGCCGCTCTTGCCGGGCAGCACGACGTCGGAAAAGAGGAGATCGATGCGCTCGTCGCCGCGGAGAATCTTCGAGCGCATCCTCGCCCTTGGCCGCCTGCAGCACGCGATATCCGAGCTCGCTCAAGATCATGACGCTGTAGGCGCGCACGTCGTCGTTGTCCTCGAGGACCAGGACCGCCTCGTCCGGCGCCTCCCGCGGGCGCGGCCTTCTCGGACTTGACCGGCTTCAATTCGCCGTTCCCGTAAAATCGGGGAAGTAGAGTTTCACGGTCGTTCCCTGTCCCGGCTCGCTGTAGACCGTGACGTGGCCGCCGGACTGCTTGACGAAGCCGTAGACCATGCTGAGGCCGAGGCCCGTTCCCTGTCCGGGCTCTTTGGTGGTGAAGAAGGGCTCGAAAACCCGGGATTTGACCTCAGGCGACATGCCGACGCCGGTGTCGGAGATCGCGACGACCGCATATTGGCCGGGAATGACCTCGGCCGACCGGATCGACATAGGTCTCGTCCAGCGCGGCGTTCGACGTCTCGATCGTCAGCTTTCCACCCTCCGGCATGGCGTCGCGCGCATTGACGGCGAGATTGAGGATCGCGCTCTCCACCTGGTTCTGGTCGGCCTCGATCGTCCACAGGCGCGGGGCGAGCACGCCCTCGAGTTCGATCTGCTCGCCGAGCGTCCGATGCAGGAGCTCCGTCATGTCCCGGACGAGGACATTGAGGTCGAGCGGCTTCGGCTCGAGCGACTGTCGCCGCGCGAACGCGAGCAGCCGGCCCGTCAACCCCGCGGCGCGCTGGGCGCCCTGGAGCGCCATGGCGACGCCGCGCTCGATTCTCGCTTCGTCGCCCGGTCGGCCGCGCCGGATGATGTCGAGGCCGCCGATGATGAGGGTGAGAAGGTTGTTGAAGTCGTGCGCGACGCCTCCGGTCAGCTGGCCGATCGCCTCCATCTTCTGGGCCTGGCGAAGCGCGTCCTCGACCTTCGATCGTTCGGCGACCTCGCGCGTCACCCGCTTTTCCAGTTCCGCATTCAGTTCGCGCAGTCTCTCCTCGGAGCGCGCAATCGTGTCGCGGGCTGGACTTCCCGCGAAATGTCGCTGGAAATAACAGACGACGCCGTGGTCTCCCTCCGGCAGGACAATGCGCGATATGAGCCACTCGTAATATTGAACGTTGCCGGCGCCTTCGCGCTCCCTGGCCCGTTCGGGGACATGGTGGGGTATGCCGGTCTCGAGCGTGCGCCGGAACTGCGCGACGACCTCGTCGGAATAGGCGTTCGGGAACAGGAGGCGCATCACCTCGGCGAATTCGCGCCCCACGACGTTGGGCAGGCCCTCGAAGAGCCGGGCCGCGATCGGGTTGACCGCCCTGAAACGCAAACGGGAGTTCGAGCAGGTAGACGCCGAGCGGCGCCTGATTGAGGAGAGTCTCGAACTGTTCCGTCCGGCGCTCGAGGGCGGCCTTCGCCGCCCGGCGGATCTGCGCGAGCTTGAGGTTCGCGTTGACCCGAGCGACCAGTTCGTTGGCTGAAAAAGGCTTGACGAGATAATCGTCAGCGCCGGCGTCCATCCCCTCGATCCGCGCCTCCTCGCCCGCCCGCGCCGAGAGGAGGATGACAGGCAGCTCCCGGGTTTCCTCGGCGCTTCGAATCGCGCGCAACAGACCGAACCCGTCGAGGCGCGGCATCATCACGTCGGTGATGATGAGATCGGGCGCCTCGCGTCGCACGGCTTCCAGCGCCGCCTCGCCGTCCCCGACCGCGCGCACCTCGCACGAGACGCTGAGCAGGCGAGCCACATAGTCGCGCATGTCGGCATTATCGTCGGCGACGACAACGCGGCCGCGTTCGGGCCGAGGGACGGAGCCGGCGAGGTCGAGGCCGGTCGCCGACTGCAGGTCGGCCGGCGTCGCCTCCAGGCTTGACGTCCAGCGTGACGCCTCGGCGAGATATTCGTGCGCGATCGACGGCGGACGCGACTCGGGCGCTTCGACGCGGACCTGGTTGGCCGGCAGGTGCGCTCGGCCGAGCGGCAGCGCGACGGTGAACGTCGTTCCCTGCCCGGGCGCGCTCTCGACGGCGATTTCGCCGCCGTGGAGCTTCACCAGATCGTGGACCAGAGCAAGGCCGATGCCGGATCCCTCGATCGACCGGCCCTTCTGTCCTTCGATCCGGTGGAACCGCTCGAACAGCCTCGGCAATTCCTCGACCGGAATTCCGATCCCGGTGTCGGAGACCCTGACGATCGCACTCCGCCCGTCCGGGGAGGAAGCGAGCGACAGAGCAATCTCCCCCTTCAACGTGAACTTGAATGCGTTCGAGAGCAGATTGAGCAGTATCTTCTCCCACATCTCGCGGTCGACGTAGACCGGCTCCGGCAGAGGCGCGAGGGCGATCCTCAGCTTGAGCCCCGCGGCCTCGACGGCCGAGCGAAAATTTGCCGCGATGTCGGCGCTGAGCACGCCGAGGTCGACGGGCGCGTGCTCGCCCGGACGCGGCCGGCCTCCAGGCGGGAGAAGTCGAGCAGGCTGTTCACCATCCGCAACAGCCGGAGGCCGTTGCGATGGGCGGCTATCGCGGCATCCCGAACCCGCGGCGCGAGCGGTTCACCGCCGAACAGCAGACCATGCAGCGGGCCGAGCATCAGGGTCAGCGGGGTTCTGAACTCGTGGCTGACGTTGGAGAAGAAGACGGTCTTGCCCCGGTCCAGCTCCGCCAAAGCTTCGCTTCGGCGGCGTTCCTGCTCATAGGCGTCCGCATTGGCGATGGCGACCGAGATCTGTCCAACGATCAGCTGGAGGAACTCCTGGTAGGTCTGGTCGTAGAGCCGGCACGGGCCCAACCCGACGATGAGCCGACCTTCGCGACTTTGGCTTTTGTCCGGGATGGGAAAGATCGCCGCACGGTTGCACGGCCTGTCCCAGCCGCCCGTCGGCAGCGGCTCGCCGAAGCGTTCGGCAAGGTCGTCGCAGAACGTGACGTCAAGCCCGTGGGGAATGGCCAGAGGCCAGGAGGAATTGCTGCGCGACGAGACTTCCGATCGAGCGGCGGGATGCAGCCCGGCGAAACCGCTCGACCCTGCGAGAGACCAGAGATCGCTGTTCGGCGGCTTGGTGTAGAGCAGGGCGAATGGGATGTCGCGCCGGTCGTTGTCGAGCGCGGCGGCGCTCCGCTGATAGGCTTCCTGCCATGAGCGCGCGTCGATGGCGCTTGCCGCGAGTTCTCGCAGGAGACGGAGCTGCCGTTCGCCGATGACCCGCTTGGTGTCGTCCGTGTTGGCGCATATGATGCCGCCAGGCGCTCCGTTCGCGCCCGGTATCGGGCTGTAGGAGAACGTGTAGTAGGTCTCCTCCGGGTAGCCGTTCCGCTCCATGACCAGGAGCTGCTCTTCGACATAGGTGCCCTCGACGCCGCCCAGCGCGGTCGACAGCAGCGGCTCGATTTCGCTCCAGATTTCGCGCCACACCTCCCGCGTCGGCCGACCGAGCGCAAAGGGATGTTTGCCCCCGATGATGGAGAGATAGGCGTCGTTGTAGAGATAGATCAGGTCGTCTCCCCAGCCGATCCAGATCGGCTGGCGGGAGGTCAACATGATGCGGACCGCGATCCTCAGGCTCTCGGGCCATTGTTCAGGGACGCCGAGCGAGGTCGATCCCCAGTCGAAGGCGCGAATGAGGGCGCCCATATGGCCGCCGCCGGCCAGAAAGCTCAGCGGCTGCGGTCGGTCGAGGTCGGAACCGAAATTCATGACGAAGATGTCCTTTGGCTCTAATCGAATGGCCGCAATGACACCGCTTTGATCCGCCTGGGCGCGTGCGGGCCGCCATTTTTCAATAGGACGGTCCGAGAGCATTATGAGCATTCGAACGGCGCGCCGGTCAACCAATGCCCCGGATGCTCGCTGCCAACCTGCGATTGAGGCGGCATTTTGCCGCGGAAATGAGGCGGCGGGCGTCGCAGAGCCATGCAAGCGGCGCGCGAGGTCGAATGCCGACGGACGATCTTCGGCCGCCCTTGGCTGGCGGTTAATCCTTGCGCTTCATCGCCACGCCCGCGCCGGCCTGCGCCGGGCGGGGCAGGGCGGCGTGAAGTTTGGCGAGCGCATCGAGCGCTGCGATCGTTTCGAATCCCCAGGGCGCGGCGTGCGGGGCGCCGTCGCTCAACGTCACCGACATGAGCAGTTGCTCCGACGCGGCGAGGCGCTCGCCGCTCGCATCGGTCATGTCGAGCCAGACCCGCACGCGCTTGTCGTCGTGCTCGAGGAGATGACAGGTGACGGCGAGCGCCTCGCCTTCCTTCGCCTCCTTGAAATAGTGCAACATCATCTGCATCGTGAACAGGCTCCGGCCTGTCCGCTTGCGCGCCGCCGCGTCGAGGCCGATGCGATCCATCAGCGCGTCGACCGAGCGGCTGAATACGGTGGCGAAGGCTGCGTCGTTCATGTGGCCGTTGTAGTCGACCCATTCGCTCGCGACCTCGGTCGTGTAGACGTCGAGCGGAGCATGAGGCTTGGCGTGCGCGATCACGGGGGGTGTTCTCCTCAGCCGGGTTCCGACATGATCAATTTTGCGCCGAACACCGCCGGCAACGCAACCAGCGTGCGCTTTCGCCGGAATAAGCTGACTTTCGCGGCGGCAATCCAATCTGCCGCCGGATTTTGCCGGGAGCGGGAGCCATCCGTTAGCGGAAGGACCGGCCCGCTCCCTTACCCAGGAGGGCGGCGCGCTTCAGGATTTATTGCTCGTCGTTGGGGCCCTCCTCGCCCCAGTGATGATGGGGAGGATGCTCATGACCCCATCCCATCATGCCGCCGTGGCCATGCCCGAGCATCATTTCTTCCCGGCCCAGCATGCCGAATATCCGCTTCTGCGTCTCATCCAGGCTCGCATAGAGCGGTTTGGCCGTGTCGGCGATCTTCTTCAACGCGGCGGCGGCCTCGGACAGGTGGTCAGCCATCGCCGCGAGGCGATCGACTGGCGAGCCCGGCCCGCCCTCTTCGTCCTCTCCCTCTCCCGTGTCCGGATGCGCCGGCATGCCGTGCATCATCTCCATGCGGTGCATCATGTGCTGCATGCGCATCTGGGCGCCCTCGCGCACGGCCGCCTCGAACGGTCCCCAGAGCTTTTCCTGATCGGGAGTGAGCTTCAGGCCGGCCTTGAGCCCGGCGAGTTTTGCGTCGAGCAGCGCCTCGTGCTCGGCGGTCCAGGTCTGCATCCAGTGCCCGGGCGGTGGATTGTCGGCCTGCGCGGCGGCGCCGGCGACGAATGCGACGGTCAGCAACGATGCGGCGAAGGTAGTCAACGAAACGCGAAACGGCGACCTCATGATCGAGTCCTCCTCTAGCCCCGGCCCTCAAATGACCATGCGGGCCGGCCGTCCTTATTGCAAATCAATTGCGCGTAATTTTGATGACGGGCGCCTTATGCCTCGGGCCGGACGAAAAACGCGGCCGAATGCGGCCGCGTCCTCTTTTTCGCCGGAGCCAGGAGAGGAGCTCAGGCTACTCGTGCATTTCGCCCTCGTTCCACCGATGACGCATCATCTCCGACGCGAAGCGGGCGCGCTCGGGCATCAGCATGCGGCCAAGCATGGCGAAATCATGCTTTTGGGTGTCATCGAGGCTGGCGTACAGCGGCTTGGCGGCGTCGGCGATCTTCTTCATGTTCTCGCCGGCCTGAGACAGGTCGCTTGACCACGCGTCCAGACGATCGATGGGCGACGCTTGTTCTTGCGACTTGCGCATCTCCATCATCTTCTGCATGTTTTCCATTCGGTCCTTTGCGCTGTCGCGCACGGCGGTCTCGAATGGACCCCACAGCTTCTCCTGGTCGGGTTTCAGCTTGAGTTCGGCCTTCATGCCGGTGAGCTTGGCGTCGAGGACCATCTCGCGGTCGGCGGCCCAATGCTGCATGCGCTCCATGCCTTGCTGCATGCCTTGCTGCGCGTTCGGTTCGACGGCCGTGGTGGCCGCTGCGGCGGGCAAGGCGAAGGCGGCAGCGGCGACGATGGTCAGGGGAGTGAAAAAGCGCCACTTCATTCGACGGGCCCTCCTTGAGGTTTGATCCGCAAAAGCATGCGAGCGGCAAAGATGAAATACAAATGAACTCGCCGTAATGATCCGGCGGTCGAAAACGCGTTTTTAGGAAGGCAGGCGAGGACATGAGCGAAGCCGTGGTCGGGAAGCTGTCGAAGGCGCTGGCGTCGGAAGCGCCGCTCTTCTGCGCGTGGGTCGGAATGAACGAGCCGGCTGTCGCCGAGGCGCTCGCCCGCGAGGCCTTTGACGCGGTGGTGCTCGACATGCAGCACGGCGCGCTTGAATTTGCCGGCGCCTCGCGCGCCATCCTCTCCGTCGCGATGGCCGGCAAGCCGGCGCTGGTGCGTGTGCCGGTCGGCGAGTTTCCGCTGGCCAGCCGCCTCCTCGACGCGGGCGCCGCCGGCATCATCGCCCCGATGATCAACAGCCGCGACGACGCGCTCCGCCTCGTCGCCTTCACCAAGTTCCTGCCCCTCGGCGAACGCTCCTGGGGTCCACGCGCCGTCCTGCCGCTGAGCGGACTCGAGGCGCCCGCCTACCTCGCCGCCGCGAATGGGATGACCCAGACCATCGCCATGATCGAGACGCGCGCCGCGCTCGAGGCGCTCGACGACATCCTCGGCGTCGATGGCGTGGACGGCGTGTTCATCGGGCCCTCCGATCTTTCGATCGCGTTGAGCGGAGGGCGCGCCCCGGAGCCGCGCGGGCCGGCGCTGATGGAGGCGGCGGGCCGGATCGCCGCGCGCGCCAGGGCGCACGGCAAATACGCCGCCATGTTCTGCTTCGATGGCGCGGACGGCTGCGCGATGGCCGCGCTCGGCTTCCGGCTATGCTCCGTGGCGACCGACCAGACCCTGCTGCGCAGCGCGGCCAGGGCGGAGCTGGAGACGGCGCGCGCCCAAGCCGCGCCCAGGACTGGCAAAAGGGCGAAATAGGCCTATATATCATTGGGTTCCGCAGAGCCCTGGCCGTCGTGGAATAAGCTCGTTGACGCCCGTTTTGGCGTGCAATGACGGTCGCGCGCGGCTAAGATGGCGAAATGGACGAATCGCGGCGCGTTCAAGCCGGCATATCCCACGAAAAGGCGTTGATGTTGAACGATGAAATCAAGGACGTGAGTTGCGCGGCCGAAGCCGCCAGCGAGGCGTACGGCGCCGATTCGATTAAGGTGCTCCGCGGTCTCGACGCGGTGCGCAAGCGCCCAGGCATGTATATCGGCGACACCGACGACGGTTCCGGCCTTCATCACATGATCTACGAAGTGGTCGACAACGCCATCGACGAAGCGCTGGCGGGCCACGCGAAGCTGGTGACCGTGACGCTCAACGCCGATGGCTCCTGCACCGTCGTCGACGACGGTCGCGGCATTCCGACCGGCATCCACGACGAGGAGGGCGTCTCGGCGGCCGAGGTGATCATGACCCAGCTGCACGCGGGCGGTAAGTTCGACCACAATTCCTACAAGGTTTCGGGCGGCCTGCACGGTGTCGGGGTCTCGGTCGTCAATGCGCTCTCGACCAAACTCCTTCTGCGAATCTGGCGCGACGGGCTCGAGCACATCGTCGAGTTCGCCGAGGGCGACGTGGTCGCGCCGTTAAAGGTCGTCGGGCCGGCGCCGGTTGTCGACGGCCGGGCGAAGCGCGGCACGGAGGTCACCTTCACGCCTTCGCCCGGTATCTTCACCATGGTCGAGTTCGACTATGCCACCATCGAGCACCGCCTGCGCGAACTCGCCTTCCTGAATTCCGGCGTCCGCATCGTGCTGACCGACCTGCGACACGCCGAACCGAAACGCGAGGAACTCTATTACGAAGGCGGCCTCGAGGCCTTCGTGCGCTATCTCGACCGCGCCAAGACGGCGCTGATCGACAAGCCCGTCCTCATCAAGGGCGAGCGTGACGGCATCGGGGTCGAGGTCGCGTTGTGGTGGAACGACAGCTACCACGAGAACGTGCTGCCCTTCACCAACAACATCCCGCAGCGCGACGGCGGCACGCATCTCGTAGGCTTACGCAGCGCGCTGACCCGGCAGGTGGTCGGTTACGCCGAAAGCTCTGGCCTCCTCAAGAAGGAGAAGGTCGACCTCTCGGGCGACGACACTCGCGAGGGCCTGACCTGCGTGCTCAGCGTCAAATGCCCCGACCCGAAATTCTCGTCCCAGACGAAGGACAAGCTCGTTTCCTCCGAGGTCAGGCCGGTCGTCGAGGGCCTCGTCAACGAGCTTTTATCGCAATGGTTCGAGGAGCATCCGGCCGAGGCGCGGATCGTTGTCGGCAAGGTGGTCGAGGCGGCCCAGGCGCGCGAGGCGGCGCGCAAGGCGCGGGAACTCACCCGGCGCAAGGGGGCGCTCGACGTCGCCAGCCTGCCCGGCAAGCTTGCCGATTGCCAGGAGCGCGATCCGGCCAAGTCCGAGATCTTCATCGTCGAGGGCGATTCCGCCGGCGGCACCGCCAAGCAGGGCCGTAACCGCGAATATCAGGCCGTGCTGCCGCTGCGCGGAAAAATCCTCAACGTCGAGCGGGCGCGCTTCGACAAGATGCTGGGAAGCGAGCAGGTCGGCACGCTGATCACCGCGCTCGGCGCCGGGATCGGGCGCGACGACTTCAACATCGAGAAGCTGCGCTATCACAAGATCATCATCATGACCGACGCGGACGTCGACGGCTCGCACATCCGCACGCTCCTGCTCACCTTCTTCTTCCGCCAGATGCGGCAGGTGATCGAGAGGGGCTATCTGTTCATCGCGCAGCCGCCGCTGTTCAAGGTCAAGCGCGGCCAGTCGGAGCGATATTTGAAGGACGAGCGGGCGCTCGAAGACTATCTGGTCGACACGGGGCTCGAAGGCGCGTCCTTGCAGCTTGCGAGCGGGGAAGTGCGCGCTGGCGCGGACTTGCGCTCCCTGGTCGAGGAGGCGCACGCCATGCGCCGCCAGCTCAACGCCCTGCACTCGCGGTACAACAAGAGTTTGGTCGAGCAGGCTGCGCTGGTCGGCGCGCTGCGGCCGCTGGTCGCGGCCGACGCCCCGGAGGGCGAAGAGCGGGCGCGCGTCCTCGCCGAACGGATGAACGCCATTGCCGAAGAGACCGAGCGCGGGTGGAGCGGCCGCGTCGAGGCAGGCGGCTATGTGCTGACCCGGGAGGTGCGCGGCGTCCGCCAGGCGGCCATCCTCGACACCGGCCTGCTCGCCTCGGCCGACGCGCGCCGGCTCGACGAGCACGCGCGCCCCCTTCGCGAAGCCTTCGCCGGCCCGGCGACCTTCACCCGCCGCGGCGACCAGACAATTGTCTCCGGCCCGTCCGGGCTTCTGGAGGCGGTCAACGCCGCCGGCCGCAAGGGCGTTACTTTTCAGCGCTACAAGGGCCTCGGAGAAATGAACAAGGACCAGCTCTGGGAGACGACCCTCGACCGCGAGGCGCGCTCGCTTCTGCAGGTGAAAATCCGCGAGTTCGACGAGGTCGACGACATTTTCGTCAAGCTGATGGGCGACGTGGTCGAGCCGCGCCGCGAGTTCATCCAGGACAACGCGCTGAGCGTGGCGAATTTGGATGTGTGAGCCCCCTCGCCCGCAAGGCGGGAGAGGGTGGCGCGAAGCGCCGGGTGAGGGCGGGTCCGTGCGCGTCGTCGCGAGCGAAGCGTGGCGATCCAGTGACTGCGGGTTCGGCCACGGCGCCTACGATTTCCGGATTCGCGGACGCGTGGGCCGGGACGGGTGGCGGGCGAAGCCCGCCGGGTGAGGGCCGAGCTTGGCGAGTCGGCCATTTTTGATTTCGATGGACGCCAACGCCCGCTCCTCGCCAATTAGTCGAGCGCCGCGCCTGCTTGGCGAGCCAAGCCTGGGATCGATTCGTATCCGCTTCCCTGGTCAAGGCGCTGACGAGTACCGAGGCGTCGACATAAAGCATCAGTAGCGCGCTTCGTCGCGCACCGATCGCAGCCAGCTTCGCGCCGGCTCGGGCTGCATCGGCATCCGCGCGGTCAAGGCCCGCAAGGCTTCGAGATTGATCGGTTTGAGCTGACGCTCCGCGCCGGTGATGCGTGCAATCGGCTTTCCTCGCCGCGTAATCCCCACCTTTTCACCCCGCGCGGCGCGTTCGACCAGCTCGCTCAGCCGCGCCTTGGCCTCGGCGAGAGGAACGTCTTCCATGATATCCTCATGACCATCTATCGGGGCAATTGATCTACGCCTCGAAGGCTTCCCAGTCATTCGCCGGGATCGTGACGACGCTGCGGTTGACAGCCTCCATTTCGGCAACTTCAACCGATTTGCGCCTTATGAACTCGCTGAGCGTCGCGCCCTCCTGTTCGGCCGCCGCCTCAAGAAGCGCGTGCTCATTCCGCGTAACTCGAACACTCAGAATGGCCGTGTCTGTGTGCTTTCCGCGCATGCGTGGTACATTAGCCCGTCTTCGCGGATTCGCCTGTGGATAACCTGATTTTGCGGGGTTTCGTGGCGTCCAAGTATTTGGATTGTTTGATGCCGTTTCCCTGGCCAACGCCAAAAACGACTGTAGTGAAGACCAACTCAGTTTGAACCGGATTCCTCGAACTCGACCTTCCGTGTCACACTCCATTCCGCCATGTTTCTGCGGAAGACCGAACGGCGGAAGGACGGTAAGACGCATCTCTACTGGAGCGTCGTCGAGAACCGGCGGCTGGACAGCGGTCGCGTGGTACAGCGTCATGTCCTCTACCTCGGCGAGATCAATTCCTCGCAGGCTGAAGCTTGGCGCAGGGCGATCGAGGTGTTCGACGAGGACGCCGGCGCGCCCCGTTCGCTGTCGTTGTTTTCCGATGAGCGTTGCGATCTTCCCGCCGCCGACGCCTCGATCGTGCGTCTGCGGCTCGGCGAGATGCGGCTCTGCCGGCCGCGCCAGTGGGGCGCCTGCTGGCTCGCCGGCGTTCTGTGGCGCGAACTGCAACTCGACCGCTTCTGGGCCGAGCGCCTGCCAGGAAGCCGCAAGGGGACGCGCTGGGCCGACGTGCTGCAAGTGCTGGCGACGTATCGCCTCATTTCGCCCGGCAGCGAGTGGCGGCTGCATCGCCAATGGTTCCTCGATAGCGCCATGGCCGATTTGCTCGGCGCCGACTTCGGCCTCGCGGAAGCGCACAAGCTCTACGCCTGTCACGACAAGCTGCTCGCCCACAAACAGGCGCTGTTCTCACATCTGACGCAGCGTTGGCGCGATCTATTCAACGCCTCCTTCGACGTGCTGCTCTACGATCTGACCAGCACCTATTTCGAGGTCAACGCCTCCGACCTGCCCGAGGGCTCGAAACGCCGCCACGGCTACAGCCGCGACAAGCGGCCCGATTGCCCGCAACTCGTCATCGCCCTCGTCGTCACCCCTGAAGGCCTGCCGCTCGCCTACGAGGTTCTGCCCGGCAATACGGCCGACAGCAAGACGCTGCGGTCCTTCCTCGAAAAGATCGAGAGCCAGTACGGCAAGGCGCGGCGGGTCTGGGTCATGGACCGCGGCGTGCCGACCGAGGAGGTTCTCGCCGAGATGCGCGCCTCCGATCCGCCTGTGCGCTATCTGGTCGGAACGCCCAAGGGACGCCTGACCCGCCTCGAAAAGCAGCTCGTCGACAAGCCCTGGCGGAAGGCGCGCGAGGGGGTCGAGGTCAAGCTCCTCGCCCAGGACGAAGAGCTCTACGTCTTGGCCCAGAGCGCCGATCGCGTCAGCAAAGAGCGCGCAATGCGCAGGCGACAGCTCAAATGGCTGTGGGCGCGGTTGAAGAAGCTCGCCGAGATGGACGTCTCCCGTGAGGAAAGGCTAATGAAGCTCGGCGCGGCGCGCTCCAAGGCGCCCTCCGCCTGGCGGCTCGTCAAGACCGACGTCGACAAGACCGGCGCGCTAACCTACGCGCTCGACCGCGACAAGTTGCGCAAGACCAGACGCCGCGAGGGCCGCTACCTGTTGCGCACCAACATGACCGACGACGATCCCGCCAAACTCTGGCAGTACTATATCCAGCTCGTTGCTGTTGAAGAGGCGTTTCGAAACCTGAAGGGCGACCTCGCGATCCGCCCGGTTTTCCATAAATCCGAGAAGCGCATCGAAGCCCACATCTTCGTCGCCTTCCTCGCCTATTGCCTGCAGATCACCCTGACCCGCCGCCTGCACAGCCTCGCCCCGGGCCTCACCGCGCGTAGCGCGCTGGCGAAATTCGCCGCCCTGCAGATGATCGACGTGCACCTGCCCACCACCGACGGCCGAGAGATCATCCTCACCCGCACAACCGAACCCGAGCCAGACCTGCGCCTTCTCCTCGACCGCTTGAAGCTGCAACTGCCGGCCCAGCCGCCCCCCAAGATCACCGCCGCAGCACTTCCCGCCCAACACCTCCTGTAGTGAAGACCTTTTCGGTCAAGGTATTGATTTCCTTGACGCGCACCACCAGAAAATGGCCGAATCCGCGAAGACGGGTTAGAGCGGACACCGACCGGTTGGAAACGTCATTGCGAGCCCCGAGCGGAGCGAGGGCAACGAAACAATCCAGAAGATTGAGAGGCCACGGCAGGCGCCCTTGATTGCTTCGCTTCGCTCGCAATGACGGGCGCCGCATTCGCCCGCGGGAGATCGCAGGCGGCGATCCGCCGGGCGTAGAATTGCCGCTCGGCCGGGCTGCGTGCGAGCGTAAGCGCGTCGCAAAAGTGCTCGCGCGCCGCGGCGGGATCGCCGCGCTTGAGCTCGAAATCGCCGAGCGCCGCCGGGAGGAAGGGATAGGCGGCGAGGAGATCCGCTTCCTCGATGGCGCGGATCGCGGTCAGGCCGCGCTCCGGCCCGTCCCTCTGTGCGATGGCGATCGCCCGGTTGAGCGCGACGACCGGGCCGGGGCGGATGGCCATCAGCATATCGTAGAGCCAGACGATCCGCGCCCAGTCCGTGTCCTCCTCACCCTCCGCGTGCGCGTGAACGGCCGCGACAGCCGCTTCCAGATGATAGGCGCTCGCCTCGGCGCCCTCGGAGGCGAGGGTTAGCAGTCCGAGGCCCTCCTCGATGAGGCGCCGGTCCCATTGCGACCGGTCCTGCTCGAAAAGCGGCACGAGATCGCCCAAGGCGTTGATCCGGGTCGGCAGCCGCGCCGCATTGAGGGCCATCAGCGCCGCAAGCGCATAGGTTTCGGGCGAGCGGCCTTGCGGATGGTCGAGGATGAGGCCCGTCAGCCGCATCGCTTCGCGGCAGAGCTCCGCGCGCACCGCCGTCTCGGGCGAAGCGCCGTGATAGCCTTCGTTGAAGAGAAGATAGAGCGCGCGCCGGACGGCGGGGAGGCGCGCCTCGAACTCGCGCGCGACCGCCAGGTCGAACAGGCTTTTCGTGCGCTTGAGCGTCTCTTTCGCGCGGGCGAGCCGCTTCTCGACGGCGACCCGTTTCGACATCAGCGCGGCGGCGACCTCGCCGACGCTGAAGCCGCAAAGGATATGGAGAATGAGCGCAACCTGCGCCGCCTCGGGCAGGCGGGGATGGCAACAGGCGAACATCATGCGCAGGAGATCGTCCTTGATCGCGTCGGCCGCAAAGAACTCCTCGACCACCGGCGCAAGCGTCCATTCGCTCTGGAGATGGCGCCCGAGCTCCGGCGCAAAGGTCCGCGCTGTGCGCTCGCGCCGGAGGGCGTCGAGCGCACAGTTCTTCGCCGTCGCCATCAACCAGGCGGCGGGATTGTCCGGGACGCCGCGGAACTTCCAGACGTCCGCGGCGCGGCAGAAGGCTTCCTGGACGACGTCTTCCGCCAAAGCGAGATTGTGGACGCCGAGAAGCCGCGTCAGCGCCGCGACCATCCGGCCCGCTTCATGGCGGAAGAGACGTTCGTCCAGCTGCATCTACATGTTCATTTTCATGACGGGGCGCACCTCGACCGATCCGCCGACCTCGAGGATGGGGCAGCCTTTGGCGACTTCCGCCGCGTGGGCGAGATCGCTGGCCTCGACCAGGGTATAGCCGCCGACGATGTCCTTGGCCTCCGCATAAGGGCCGTCGTTGACCGCGATCGGCTTGCCTCGAACGACCTTGCCGGCGCCCTCGAGTGGATGCCCCGGGTCCTTGACCAGGCCCTTCGCGCCCATGTCCTTGAACCAGGCCATCCATTTCTCCATCTGCCGTTGCCGCTCATCCGGCGACGCCGCCATGTTGCCACCGCGGTACAGAAACGTGAATTCGCCCATTTGGAAGTCTCCTTGCTGGAGGTTTGCGTCCCAACGACGTTCGGCGACGGCGGCCGCGGACAAAATTCTTGAGGCTTGGAGGAGGCGCTGGCGGCTGCTATGTTTCAACAGTTCTTGGGTTCTTAGCGATTTCCTGTTGAAACGACGTGTCGCCGCCGCAATTTACCGATCTCAACCCGACCAGGGTTTGACCCGGGTTTGACCGATGGGTTTGATCCGGGGACGGCCAAAACGGCCGAGTTGGGCCCGCTAACGCGACACGCCTCCCTCAATGCGCCGTCAAATGTTGGCCGCGCCGCTCCGGGCTGAAGCGGACGACGACGATCATCGCCACCGCCACCACGCCCGCCACCAGCGCCAGCGCATAGGCGTAGTTTCCCCCGTGCGCCTCGGCGATCTGGGCCTGGAACGGGGCGTTGTAGGAGGCGAGGAAGTTGCCGGCCTGATAGACAAAGGCCGGGATGGTGGCGCGCGCTGCGCTTGGGCTCAGTTCGTTGAGATGGGCCGGGACCACCCCCCACGCGCCCTGCACCGCGACCTGCATGATGAAAGCGCCGAGCGCCAGCAGCGCCGGCGTCGACGCAAAAGCCCATAATGGCAGGGTCGGCAGCGCAATCGCCGCCGCGACGGTGATGGCGTTGACCCGGCCGATCTTCTCCGACACGTGGCCGAACCCGAGGCCGCCAACGATCGCGCCGAGATTGGCGACGATGGTGATCCAGCTCACCGTCGCCGGATCGAAGTGGTGCTGCTTTTGCAGGAAGGTCGGATAGAGGTCCTGAGTGCCGTGGCTGAACAGGTTGAAGCACATCATCAGCACGACCATGTAGATGACAAGGCCCCAATGCTGGGTGATGGTCGCCCAGAGATGGGGCTTTTCGTGCGCCCGTGAGGCTTCGAACGCCGGCGATTTGGGCACTCCGGAGCGGATGAACAGCACGACGAAAGCCGGCAGGACGCTGAGCAGGAACATCGCCCGCCAGCCGATGGTGACGCCGCCGATGGTGTGGCCATAGAGGAGGCCGTAGGCCACCGCCGCGAGCAGGAAGCCGCTCGGATAGCCGCATTGCAGGATGCCGGAGACGGTGCCTCGCGCCTGGGGCGGGATCGACTCCATCGCCAGCGAGCTGCCGAGGCCCCATTCGCCGCCCATCGCGACGCCGAAGAGCGCGCGCAAAATAAGGAAGACAACGAGGTTCGGGGAGAAGGCCGCAAGCGCGCCGATGATCGAATAAGCCAGGATGTCCAGCATCAGCGCCGGTCTTCGCCCCCATCTGTCGCCGATCCGGCCGAAGATGAAGGCGCCGACGAAGCGCATCGCCAGCGTCAGAAACAGGGCGTAGGCGACCGCCGGCACCCCGACGCCGAACTCCTTGGCGATGTCCGAGATCACGAAGGTGAGGACGAAAAAGTCGAAGGCGTCGAGCGTCCAGCCGAGATAGGCGGCGAGGATGGTCTTTATTTGCTGACTCGTCAGGTTCATCCTGCCGGCCCTCCCTTATCGTCGGCGACGTCTTCGCGGATGTCGCACTTCCGTCACCTTAGGCCGGCCGCGACGAAACCACCAGCCGGGTCGACGAACCCAAGAGGCGTCGCTGCGTCGCTTTGTCGTCATCGGCTTGTTCTTGCCGGCGGAATGGCGCAGTGTGTCTGTCAAACCGGCGGCCGACTTTGGGAGTTGCTTGCATGAAGTCAGTCCTTGTTCCAGCCGCCGTCGTTCTCGGGCTAATCTTCCTCGCGCTCGCCGCGCTGTACTGGCTGACCCCCGCCGGCGGGCTCCCGGCGTTCCTCCCGGGCTTCAGGGCGGGGTCGACGGCGATCCACGTCAAGCATGCGGTCGGCATGCTCGTCATCGGACTGGCGTTGCTCGCCTTCGCCTGGTTCCGCAGCCGCAGCCAATCCGCTTGACGGTTCGCGGTCAGGCAGATGATCCGCCTGACGGCGGCGCGCTTGCCTCCGGCCAGGCGCCGTGAGACCTGACAATAAGTACTTAGCAAGACTGTTTATTTGCTCGAAAATTGCCGGTGCGGCCACCCGCTTTTTGAGGGCGTCCGGGCGTCCCTAAACGGGGTTCCAAGCCTCTGAAATTATTGGGGCCCGACGCTAACTTAGGCTAGCTACCCAAGCCCGGGGTAAAGTGATCTCCGGAAAAAATACCAGCGGTCGAATTAAATTCTGATTGCCAGAATGGCAACGGGCTATGCTCGAAAACGATGCGCTTGAACTCGCTCGCCGGCGGTCCATAGCGGTCCATAGGCTTCGACGTAGCTGGATGCCGAAATCGTCGCAATGCGTCTCTCTGAGTTGATCAAATCCAGGAAAATCATTGGCACCGCTGACTCGATCGACCTGAGATCCATGCAGACCATCGACGCGACCAAATTATCGCCACCTAGGAAATTTATTTTAAGCTCAATTCGCGTTAGATTGATATCATCATTTGGGCTCCTCCGCCGATGGCGGCATTGAGGCATGCTCGGGGCGTGGGATTGTGCTTGAGGCCGGCGAGGTGGAACCACCTGAGGTAGCTGTCGAGGTATTTTGTGGCAATGCCGCGACGGGGGCGCAGGAAGGTTTTGAGGCTCTCATGGCGACTGTTGACGGTCTGGATGTGTAATTCGCCGCGGACGCGTTCACCTTTCGACTGGTTGAGCGCTTCATGGCTGACGCCGAGGGCGGCGGCGCAAGGCGGGTAGACGTTATTGCCGTCGGTGACGAGCAAGGTGTCCTTACCCAGAATGGGCGCGAGCACCGGCTTGATGGTCTGGGCGGTCACGGCCGAGAGGACGGCGCTGATGGTGGCGCCGCTCCGGTCGGCGGCCACCAGGATCGGCGTCTGTTCGTCCGAAAGGCCGCGCTTGGCTGCTTTTCCGCCCCGCCTGCGAGCCTTGCGACCGAGGCGACGCTCGCCCTTACAGCTTGATAATATATAGGTTTCGTCGACTTCGACGATGCCGCTCAACAGGCGCGTGGGGTTCTTGGCGGCGCGCAGGAAGCGATGTCGCCAGCGGAACGCCGTGCTCACCGCCACCCCGCACCGCTCGGCCGAGGCGGCCACCGTCTCGCCCTCGCTCAACGACTGACCAAAATCAAGCCAGCGTTCCTTCTTGCGCAATCGGGCCAGCGGCGTTCCGGTCAGCGCATTGAAGCTTCTGCGGCAATCCTTGCAGCGGAAACGGCGCAGGCCGTCGGTTCGGCCCCCGCCCACCGACGCCCCGCCGCAGTGCGGACAGCGCCGCGCCTCGCCCAAGCGCTCCTCGATCGCCGCCGCCACCGCCGCTCTGGGCTGCCGGCCGGCCAGCACCGCCTCGAGCTCCTGGCGCTGCTTTGCCGTCAGACCGTCGATCTCCGCCAGCCACGCTCGAAACATCCCCTGATCCATCGCTATCCCCTGTCAATCCATAATAAATCGTAGCACAAACAGGCCACCTCAATCTAACGCTAATTGAGCCTTATTTTATAGCACGTGTTGACACGTTCACATCGCTCCATTAAAGACAACTGAGCTGCTTCTATTACGTTATCCCGATGCCTCCGGGTTTTGCCCGGTGCTTTTCGTTGCAACCAAAGCGCACATTAAGATTTATCCAGGACTTTGCGCTCTTGACGTCTCTCGACCGCCTCTAACGGCCATTTTGGGGGGGGAAATGACTCAAAAAGCGAAGTTCACAATCTGGATCGGCCTATCCTCGATTTGTGGACTGGTTCTTTTTCAAAATTGCGCTAGTAGCAGCAGTATTGGGGCCACAGCTATTTCAGGAACATGCGACCTGACCTCTCTGGGCGCTCTGCCCGCGATCCCTTCGAATCAAGTTCGATATCTCTACTGTCTTTTGCTCGGCCGTGCGCCCGACCCGGATGAATTGAATCAATGGGTAGAACGGTTGACAGAAAAGAAAGAAACCATCAAAGGGGTGATGGATGTCGTGTTCAAATCTACGGAATTCAATTCCGATTACAATATTAGTACTCTGTGGTCAAGCCAGTTTGTAACATTCCTTGATAATTCGTTGCTTTTCCGCGCTCCAAGTTCAAGCGACTTGGTATACTATGCAAGCAAACTAACAAACGGTAAGTTGTCCGAAGTAGGTTATTTCAATGACATTGTCATCAGCCAGGAATTCATGAACAAAAATCCTATCCTTTTCGCCGTAATCCTTCGACACTAAACAACAAGATGATTTTTGGTTATCAGGGTTGGTTCACAACCATGCAAGATGGCGATCCGTTTTCATCCGGAGATAATTCTGACTCGCACTGGGCCGAGTGGGAGACGGGCATAATGTCGCCGTCAAACGCGACAGTGGATATGTGGCCAGATACAACCGCCTATCCGTCTAAACTCCTTTACCCAACTGCATTTACTTTGCCGAATGGGGCTACGGCCCAAATCTACTCCGCTTGGGACGCCGGTACAGTGAACCTACATTTTAAGTGGATGCGGAAGTACGGGCTCGATGGCGCTGTTCTCCAAGAGTTCGTACAGAATTACCTGGATGCTTCACCCCAGCAGCAGTCCGTGATTGACCAGGTCGCTCTGAACGTTAAGGCGGCGGCCCAATCCTACGGTCGGGTTTTTGCAGTCGAGTTGGATTGCTCGGCTTGTACGAGCAGTACGGTGATGCAGTCGGTTCAGACGCGCTGGATGCATCTGGTCGACGCTCTGCAGTTGACGCAAAGTCCGGCCTATCTGCACCATAAAGGTCTCCCAGTTGTCGTGCTTTTTGGTTTTGGTCTCTCCTCTATGTCCAATGTGGCTACCCCTCAACAAGCCACTGAGATCATCAATTGGTTTCATACTGGCGCTCCTCCGCAATACCGGGCGACGATCGTCGGCCAGACGTGCGTCGGCTGGCGAACACTCGGCCAAGGATGCCTCACAGATCCGCAGTGGATTTCAGTGTATCAAGCCTACGACGTGATCCAGCCCTGGTATGTCGGTGCTTGGGCTGATATTCCAGGCGCTGACGCAAACTGGAATCATTTTATCAAGGGCGACATCGATCAGACGAAGGCCACCGGTCAAGGCTACATGCCGACGCTCTGGCCGGGCACGTCTGTTTCGAACCTTAAGCGGTTTCAGGGCCAGATCAACTATACGCTGAACCAGATACCGCGACTTGGCGGCAATTTCTGGTGGCACCAGCTCTACAATTACCTAGGCAGCGACCCACTCCACACGATCTCTATGGCCTATGGGGCGATGTTTGATGAGGTCGACGAGGGTACGGCGATGTATAAGCTGGCAGCCACGGCGAATGACGTGCCGCATCAGGCTCCATCCGGGTTTGTGTATCTCGACATGCCCGACAGCAACTCGCCGAATGGTTACAATCTGCCGAGTGACTGGTATCTTGAACTCGCCAATTGCGGTACGCGAGCTCTCCATGGCGATTTCGTCCCGACCAATGCGATACCTGCGTCGGGGAGTCCTCCTGGTTGCTAATACGAATGCCGAAAATTCGTGTCTTGATTGCCGAAGTCAGGTCCGTAGAGCCAAAATCCGGAGATCGATCTTTGGCGCGTGCGTCCGTCTCAATCACCCGCTTCGCCAACTCCGGATTGAGCCTCACCATCCCGTCCTCGCGGGCCGCGAAATCCCTTGGGAAATCCCTTGGACTGCAGGAACGATAACATCGCCCGATCCACCTTCGGCCGCTCGAATCTTTTTCCGTCAGATCGAAGACGACCGTCCCACTCATAGGGCGTGATAATCGAATCATTGAATCATTGAGCACAGCAGCTGTCCGCACCGCCTCATCCTGAGGTCGCTTGCCGTGGAGATCGGAATTGCATTGGATACCCGCCCAAAAATCTACCTCACCTTCGCAGATCAGAGCTAGACTAGGCGGTGAAGGGGGCCTTTTGTGATATTCCGGCGGGCCAAAACGTCTGAACGCCAAAATTGAGGTAAAGGGGAACATGTTTGCCTTCATGCTGAATAACGGTCTTCCGTAGAGATTCTTGATGCGTAAAATCCACCGGCCAGTCGCCGAAATGTCGGCAACGCTGTATGAGCAGGTACTTGTATTTCGCGCCCAGTCTTGTTGGCGGTTCCGCTGAGGTATCGCTCTTCGATCGGGTGAATTGTGCGCGGAATTTGTTATGGCGCTGGTATTTTTTCCGGAGATCACTTTACCCCAGCTACCCAAGCCCCAGTTTTTGCGCGAGCCCGATGCGCTGCAGCTTGCCGGTGGCGCCTTTCGGGATCTCGTCGAGGAACAGGATCTTTTTCGGCGTCTTGAACGCCGCGATGCGCTGCGACAGAAAGGCGCGCAGCTCGTGCTCGGTCGCGCTCGCCCCCTCGCGCAGCACCACGGCGGCGGCGACATCCTCGCCGAGCTTGTCGTGCGGCATGGCGAAGGTGACGACCTGCAGCACCGCCGGGTGGTCCATCAGCACCTCGTCGACCTCGCGCGGCGAGATTTTCTCGCCGCCCCGGTTGATGATCTCCTTCAGCCGGCCGGTGAGGCTGACATAGCCGTCGACGTCAATCACCCCCTGGTCGCCGGTCCGGAACCAGCCGTCGACGAAGGCCTCGGCGTTGGCCGCCGGGTTGTTCTCATAGCCGGCTGTGACATTTTCGCCGCGGATGACGATCTCGCCGATTTCGCCTCGCCCGAGCAGCCGGCCGTCGTCGTCCATGATCGCCACCTCCGGCCCTGCGGCGAGGCCGACGGAGCCGGGCTTCCGCACGCCGCGCAGCGGATTGGAGGCCATCTGATGCGACGGCTTCGGTCATGCCATAGGCCTCGATCACCGGCGCATGGAACGCCGCTTCGAGTTCCGCGATGACCTGCGGCGGCAGCGACGACGAGGACGAGCGGATGAAGCGCAGCGGATGGCGCGCGATGACGTCCCTGGTGCGCCCGGCGCGGGTCAGGATCGCCTGATGCATGGTCGGCACCGCCGTGTACCAGGTCGGCTTCGCCTCCTCCATCCCGGCGAAGAACTTCAGCGCGTTGAATCCCGGCGTGCAGAACACCGCAGCCGCCGCGCGACAGCGGCGCCAGCAGCCCGGCGATCAGCCCGTGGATGTGGAACAGCGGCATGATGTTGAGGCCGCGATCGTGCCGCCGTGAAGGCGAGGCTGGCGGCGACATTGTCGGCCGATTTCGTGACGTTGGCCTGCGACAGCGGCACGATTTTCGGCCGCGAGGTCGTGCCCGAAGTGTGCAGGATCAGCGCCACATCCTCCGGCCCGAGCGCGGCCGGGCCGCGCCGGCGCCCCTCGAGCCGCGCCGGACAGCGCGAACGCGCCGGCGCCGCAGCGGCTCCGGCGTCAGCGTCAGCACGGCGATGCCGAGCTTTTTCGCCGCGTCGAGCGCGGGCGATGAACTGCCCGCTTCGACGACCAGCGCCTTCGCCTTGAGATCGCTCATGTAGAATTCGAATTCGTCGGCGCTGTAGGCCGGGATTGAGCGGCGCAGCCGTCGCGCCGGAGCGCGATGGCGAGAAACGCCGTCGCCATCTCCGGCCCGTTCGGCAACACGATGGCGACGCGGTCGTTGCGGCCGATGCCGAAGCCGTTGAGCGCGTGCGATGGTCTGCGCTGACCAGCGCGCGAAGTCCGGCATAGGTCAAGGGCGCCGCGCCGGAGGCGGCGATCGCTTCCGCCTCGCCGCGCCCCGCCGCCAACAAGTCGTCGAATGTGCGCAATGACGTCATCGCGAATACTCCGTTCCAAAATTTGCGCCGCCTCAGGCGCGGCGTCACGGCGAGCCTGCCCTTCGTCTGCGCCAGCGTTTGCTGAAGCAGCTTCGTCGACCGCGTAGACGGCGTCGAGATGCGGCGTCGGGACGTCGACCATGCGGCCGAGTTCGATCGACCGAGCCAAGCAGCGCGTCGATTTCGATGGCGCGGCCCGTCTCGACGTCCTGCAGCATCGAGGTCTTGTGGGCGCCGACCGCCTCGGCGCCGGCGATGCGCTTCTCCAGCGGAAGGCGGAAGCGGATGCCGAACGCCTCGCCGACCGCCTGCGCCTCGCGCATCATATCGGCGGCGAGCGCGCGGGTCGGCGCGAAGCGGCAGATGTCCTCGAGCGTCGCATGGGTCAGCGCGCTGATCGGATTGAAGCTCAGATTGCCCCACAGTTTGGTCCAGATTTCGCTGCGCACGTCGGTCACCACCGGCGCCTTGAAGCCGGCCTTGCCAAAAGCCGCGGCGACGCGGCCGAATCCGCTCGCTCTTCGAGCCGTCGAGCTCGCCCAGCGAAAAGCGGTTGCCCTCGATGTGGCGGATCACGCCCGGCCGCTCGATCTCGGCCGCCGGATAGACGACGCTGGCGATGACGCGACTCGATCGGCAGAGTTTTCGCGATGAGTCCGCCGGGATCGACGCTTTCCAGCCGCACCCCCTCATGCGGGCCGCCATGGCCGAAGAAATACCACCAGGGAATCCCGTTCTGCGCGGTCAGCACCATGGTCTCCCGCGCCCAGGATCGCCGGCAGGTCTGGCGGTCACCGCAGCGACCTGATGCGCTTTCATGCCAAGGACGATCAGATCCTGCTCGCCGGCTTCGGCGATGCGCTCGGAAGCCTTTACGCGCGCGACAATCTCCTCCCCGTCCTCAAGCAAATCGAGTCCGTCCCTGGCGATGGCGGCAAGGTGCGGCCCGCGCGCGACGACGCTGACCTGCTCGCCGGCGCGGGAGAGCTTCGCGGCCAGGAGGCCGCCGATCGCGCCGGCGCCGATGACGCAGATTCGCATTGCCCACATATCCGTCGCGGCGGCGAAACGCCGCTGTTGCGGGGCCACCCCGCACACCTCGCCTCGACCTTACGTCACAATTAAGAAGGCGGGGAGGCGAACTTATTTCCGCCCGACGATCGGCGGGCGGCGCGCCGACTGGGCGAAAGATTAGAATATCTAGGCTCAATTAGCGTTAGATTGAGGTGGCCTGTTTGTGCTACGATTTATTATGGATTGACAGGGGATAGCGATGGATCAGGGGATGTTTCGAGCGTGGCTGGCGGAGATCGACGGTCTGACGGCAAAGCAGCGCCAGGAGCTCGAGGCGGTGCTGGCCGGCCGGCAGCCCAGAGCGGCGGTGGCGGCGGCGATCGAGGAGCGCTTGGGCGAGGCGCGGCGCTGTCCGCACTGCGGCGGGGCGTCGGTGGGCGGGGGCCGAACCGACGGCCTGCGCCGTTTCCGCTGCAAGGATTGCCGCAGAAGCTTCAATGCGCTAACCGGAACGCCGCTGGCCCGATTGCGCAAGAAGGAACGCTGGCTTGATTTTGGTCAGTCGTTGAGCGAGGGCGAGACGGTGGCCGCCTCGGCCGAGCGGTGCGGGGTGGCGGTGAGCACGGCGTTCCGCTGGCGACATCGCTTCCTGCGCGCCGCCAAGAACCCCACGCGCCTGTTGAGCGGCATCGTCGAAGTCGACGAAACCTATATATTATCAAGCTGTAAGGGCGAGCGTCGCCTCGGTCGCAAGGCTCGCAGGCGGGGCGGAAAAGCAGCCAAGCGCGGCCTTTCGGACGAACAGACGCCGATCCTGGTGGCCGCCGACCGGAGCGGCGCCACCATCAGCGCCGTCCTCTCGGCCGTGACCGCCCAGACCATCAAGCCGGTGCTCGCGCCCATTCTGGGTAAGGACACCTTGCTCGTCACCGACGGCAATAACGTCTACCCGCCTTGCGCCGCCGCCCTCGGCGTCAGCCATGAAGCGCTCAACCAGTCGAAAGGTGAACGCGTCCGCGGCGAATTACACATCCAGACCGTCAACAGTCGCCATGAGAGCCTCAAAACCTTCCTGCGCCCCCGTCGCGGCATTGCCACAAAATACCTCGACAGCTACCTCAGGTGGTTCCACCTCGCCGGCCTCAAGCACAATCCCACGCCCCGAGCATGCCTCAATGCCGCCATCGGCGGAGGAGCCCAAATGATGATATCAATCTAACGCGAATTGAGCTAATATCTATCCTTTCAGGGCCTCCCGTCCGGCCTCCGGCGGGCCCGTTTTCGAAAGCCTCCCGGGCGCGTCCGCAGTCCGGAATCGCGTTTGCCTGTTATCGCCAGAACGCTCCCTGTTATCGCCCTGATAAGGGCAAAACCGCCCCCTGTTCCGCTCCTGTTACTGCGCTTGATCTCAGCGCGCAGCACTTTCGCATAAATAATTGCAATCAAACGCTTTCTCTGCCGAGAGGCGGGGCCGAAAGCGCGCCCTTCCCCCTGTTCTTCCCCCTGTTAGCAGGGGAGTCGCCTGTTCGGCAGGCGACCTTGGGCGCCGTCCTGATCGCTTGAGGCGGGGTCCGCGACCGGTCGCAGGAGGGTCAAGAAATGGCGCCGTCTTCGCTCAGCCGACGCGGCCGGCCGTGATTGACGCTCGACCACCTCGGTTGCTATGGCTGCGGAACGGCCAAGGTTGTCATGCCCGCGTAAGCATCATCGACCTTGGCGGGCTCGATGCTTCATGGTGAGAACTGGTGACTTTCCGTAATCGCGTCCGAAGAGCATCGAATTGACCGTCCGCCTTCACCGCGCCGACCTGCCCACAGACTGGACATATGGCGAAGCCGTCGCGATCGACACAGAAACTCTCGGCCTCTCGCTCGGGCGCGACCGGCTGTGCGTCGTTCAGCTTTCGCGCGGCGACGGCGACGCCGAGGTCGTGCAGATCGCGGCCGGCCAGAGACACGCGCCGAATCTCGAACGCCTGCTGGCGGACCCGAACGTCGTCAAGCTGTTTCATTTCGGGCGCTTCGACATGGCCGTGCTCTGCCATGCCTTTGGCGTGATGGCCGCGCCCGTCTATTGCACCAAGATCGCCTCCAAGCTCGCCCGCACCTACACCGACCGGCATGGGCTGAAAGATCTGACACGCGAGCTGCTCGGGGTCGAGATCAGCAAGCAGCAGCAATCCTCCGATTGGGGGGCGGAGGCGCTGAGCGACGCCCAGCTCGCCTATGCCGCCTCCGACGTTCTCTATCTGCACGCCCTGCGCGAAAAGCTCGGCGCGATGCTCAAGCGCGAAGGCCGGGACGGCCACGCCCGCGCGGCCTTCGCCTACCTGCCCGAACGCGTGCGGCTCGATCTCGCCGGATTCGCGGAGATGGACGTTTTCTCGCACGGCTATCCCTGAGGGCTCGCTTCTCCCCGCTCGCGGGGAGAAGGCAGCCGACGAAGTCGACCGGATGAGGGGCTGCTCCAAGCGATAGGGGCCGGCGCCGCCCCTCATTCCGGCCCTCTCGCCGCAAGCGGGAAGGTTTTCATCCGAGCGCCGCCTTTTGCAGGGCGACGAGCCGGCCAATGCCGGCGCGCGCCAGCGCCATCATCCGCAAAAGCTCGCTCTCGTTGAACGGCGCGCCTTCCGCCGAGCCCTGCACCTCGACGAGGCCGCCCGAGCCGGTCATGACGAAATTCGCATCTGTTCCCGCGGTCGAATCCTCCGCATAGTCGAGATCGATCACGGCCTCGCCGCCAACGACGCCACAGGACACCGCCGCGACGTGGTCCTTGAGCGGGCTGTCCTTGAGGATCGAGCGCAGAACCATCCATTCGAGGCAGTCGCGCAACGCGATCCAGGCGCCGGTGACCGAGGCGGTCCGGGTGCCGCCGTCGGCCTGCAGCACGTCGCAATCGAGGGTGATCTGGCGCTCGCCGAGTTTTGGCAGGTCGACGACGGCGCGCAGCGACCGGCCGATCAGCCGCTGGATCTCCTGGGTGCGGCCGGAGACTTTCCCTGTCGACGATTCGCGCCGGGAGCGCGTCAGGGTGGCGCGCGGCAGCATCGCGTATTCCGCCGTCACCCAGCCGCGTCCCTGACCGCGCAGCCACGGCGGCGGCTTGTCCTCGAGCGAAGCGGCGCAAAGCACGTGCGTGTCGCCGAAACGCACCAAGCACGAGCCCTCGGCGTAGCGCGCGACCCCGCGCTCGAAGGTGACCTTGCGCATTTCGTCGGCGGCGCGTTTGGACGGACGCATCGAAAAGACCTTTCACGACAACGCCCCGCTTTAGCGGCGGACAGTCGGCAAAGCAACGCGGGGAGCGGCGTTGACCAAGGGCGCCCGCGTCTCTAGGGTCCGCCGCCGCAATTTCCGCCAGAACCCATAAACCCAGAAACGGCAGTTAGATCATCCACCTTACGTTTAAGATATTGAATTATAGGGTGTTTATGCCAAATTTTGTGAATGCGGAGCAGTTGACCCGTTCGCAACAATTTCAACAAGTTACGCGTCAACTGCCGTTTCTAGGATAAAGCCTTATGCCGACTGCCGCCGATGCGTCCCTCGATCCCGCCGAATCCTTCCAGGGGCTGATCCTGACCCTGCAGGAATTCTGGGCCCGGCAGGGCTGCGTCGTGCTGCAGCCCTACGACATGGAGGTCGGCGCCGGCACCTTTCATCCGGCGACCACGCTGCGCTCGCTGGGGCCGAAGCCGTGGAAGGCGGCCTATGTGCAGCCGTCCCGCCGGCCGAAGGACGGACGCTACGGCGAGAACCCGAACCGTCTGCAGCACTATTACCAGTACCAGGTGATCCTCAAGCCGTCGCCGGAGAACCTGCAGGAGCTCTATCTCGATTCCCTGCGCGCCATCGGCGTCGACATGGCTTTGCACGACGTGCGCTTCGTCGAGGACGACTGGGAGAGCCCGACCCTCGGCGCCTGGGGGCTCGGATGGGAATGCTGGTGCGACGGCATGGAAGTGTCGCAGTTCACCTATTTCCAGCAGGTCGCCGGCTTCGAATGCGCGCCGGTCTCCGGCGAGCTGACCTACGGCCTGGAGCGTCTCGCGATGTATGTGCAGGGCGTCGAAAGCGTCTACGACATCAATTTCAACGGAAGAGAGGGCGCCGAGCGCGTCACCTACGGCGACGTGTTCACCCAGGCCGAACAGGAATATTCCCGTTTCAACTTCGAGCACGCCGACACGGCGATCCTGTTCCAGCACTTCAAGGATGCGGAAGCCGAATGCCGCTCGCTGCTCGAGCGCGGCGCGGCGGGCGAGCGGCATCTCATGGCGCTGCCCGCCTATGACCAGTGCATCAAGGCGAGCCATGTCTTCAACCTGCTCGACGCGCGCGGGGTCATCTCGGTGACCGAGCGCCAGAGCTATATCCTCAGGGTGCGCGAACTCGCCAAGGCCTGCGGCGCCGCGTGGCTCAAGACGGCGGGAGGCGGGGCGGGCGGATAGCCCTCAACCGGCGCTTCGCGCCACTTTCTTCCGCAAGCGGGAGAAGGGATTTGCTCTCTCTCGCTTGGGGGAAAGAGCCGGCGACGGCGCCGCTCATCGAAACACAGGCTTCACAATGCCCGACCTGCTTCTCGAGCTGTTCAGCGAAGAAATCCCCGCCCGCATGCAGCGACAGGCGGCGGAAGACCTGAAGCGCCTCGTCACCAACGCGCTGGTCGACCGGAACCTGCTCTATGAAGGGGCCCAAGCCTTTGTCACGCCTCGTCGCCTGACCCTGCATGTTGTCGGCCTGCCGGCGGCGCAGCCGACCCTGCGCGAGACGCGCAAGGGCCCGCGGGTCGGCGCGCCCGAAGGGGCGGTTCAAGGCTTCCTGAAAAGCGCCGGCCTTGCGCGGATCGAGGACGCGACGGTCGAAAAGGACCCGAAGAAGGGCGAGTTCTATGTCGCGATGGTCGAGAAGCCCGGCCGCTCGACCGGGGAGGCGCTCGCCGAAATCATCCCGGCGATCGTTCGCTCCTTTCCCTGGCCGAAGTCGATGCGCTGGGGCGCCGCGTCGACAAGGCCCGACGCCTTGCGCTGGGTGCGGCCTTTGCGCAGCGTCGTCTGCACGCTCTCGATCCCACACGACACGATCGAGATCGTGCCGTTCGACATCGACGGCCTCAGGTCCGGCGACGTTACTTACGGCCATCGCTTCATGGCGCCGGAGCCGATCGCCGTGCGCCGTTTCGACGACTATGCGAATGCGCTGCAGAAGGCGAAGGTCGTGCTCGACCTCGACCGGCGCAAGGCGATCATTCTCGCCGACGCACAGAGCCTCGCCTTCGCCCAGGAACTCGACCTCGTCGAGGACGAGGGTTTGCTCGAGGAAGTCGCCGGCCTAGTCGAATGGCCGGTCGCGCTCATGGGCGAATTCGAGGCGGCTTTTCTCGACCTTCCGCCGGAGGTCGTCCGCGCCACCATCCGGGCCAACCAGAAATGCTTCGTCCTGAGGGACGCCGAGGGCAGGCTCGCCAACCGGTTCATCCTGGTGTCGAACCTTAGCGCCACCGATGGCGGGGTGGCGATCGCGGCCGGCAACGCCCGCGTGGTGCGGGCGCGCCTCTCCGACGCGCGGCACTTCTGGCTGACCGACCTGCATCACCTGCCCGATTACAAGGACAAGGCCGACAAGCCGCTCGACCAGCGCTTAGCCAAGCTCGAGACGCTCGGCATCATATTCCACGAAAAGCTCGGCACCCAGGCCGAGCGCATCGACCGGATCGAGACGCTTGCCCGCGAAATCGCCCCGAAAGTCAACGCGGACGTCGAGCTCGCCGCCCGTGCGGCAAAACTCGCCAAGGCCGATCTCGTCACCGAAATGGTTGGCGAGTTCCCAGAACTGCAAGGACTGATGGGCCGCTATTACGCGGTTGCCCAAGGCGAGGAAGTGAGCGTCGCCGCCGCGATCGAGGAGCACTACAAGCCGCAGGGGCCAAACGACCGCATCCCGACATCGCCGGTGTCGGTCGCGGTGGCGCTCGCCGACAAGCTCGACACGCTCGGCGCCTTCTGGGCGATCGACGAAAAGCCGACCGGCAGCAAGGATCCGTATGGGCTCAGGCGCGGTGCGCTCGGGGTGATCCGCATCGTTCTCGAGAACGGTCTCCGACTCCCGCTGACGCCGCTTCTAACTGCGGCGATTTGGGGCGCCCTGCTCGACGTCGAATTCGCCCGCGAGGACGAAGCAGGCTCGGTCGTCCAGTCGCTGGAGAAACGCGGCTTCCCGAAGGGGCCGGAGCTCGAGGCGGTCGTCGCCGCCGTTTCGCGCGCCACGCGGCGAGCCGAGATCCCCGACGACGCGCGGCTCAGGGCGATCGCGGGGAGCCTCATCGACTTTTTCGCCGATCGGCTTAAAGTCTACCTGCGCGACAAGGGCGCACGCTACGACCTCATTGACGCCGTCTTCGCCCTGCCCGGCCAGGACGATCTGCTCACGGTGGTCTGGCGGGTCGAGGCGCTGGGCCGGCTGCTCGACACCGAGGACGGCAAAAACCTACTGACTGGCTACCGCCGCGCCGCCAACATCCTTCGCGCCGAAGAGAAGAAGGACGGCCCCGGCGCATTCGCCGGCCCTCACGATCCGGCCGCGCTCGCGCTGCCGGCCGAAAAGAACCTCGCCGATGCGCTGGCCGCGGCCGGCGCGGCGGCGCGGGAGCGGGTCGGCCGCGAGGATTTTGAGGGCGCGATGCGGGCGCTCGCCACCTTGCGCGCCCCGGTCGACGCCTTCTTCCTCGACGTGACCGTCAACGCCGACGATTCTGCGCTCCGCCTCAACCGGCTGCGGCTGCTTGCCGAGCTTCGCGATGCAGTTCACGCGGTGGCGGATTTTTCCAAGGTGGCGGGGTAATCCCTTCTCCCGCTCGTGGGAGAAAGGCCTGCCCCCGGGCGCGGACCAGGCGCAGACCCGGGGGAGCCGCGTGGCGGACCGCTCAACGCGGGTTTAGCCCGACTTTCTCAACTGGCGCAGGCAGACGGCGAATTTCGGGGTTGTGAGGGAGCGAAAAGCGAGTTGTTTCAACGACGAGGTTTCGAAATTCGCGTGTAGTGGAGACCAAGTACCTTTGCAGAAGAATAGTTTGGCGTAGATTTGTTCGTCATGTCTTTGCGCCCGAATCGACGCTTCAAGGACGGCAAGGAGCACCGCTAGCGTAAGCGGGAGACCCCCCGGCTATGCCGGGGTGGCAGTAGCAGTTTGACGTTTCCGGCAGTCCACCAGTGAAGTTCCGACGTGAGCAGCCACTCACACGAAAGGAACTCCACCGATGGACGAGTACGAGAGCCTAAGCCACACGACTTGGGACTGCAAATATCATGTTGTCTTCATTCCGAAATGTCGGCGCAAGACGCTGTATCAAGAGCTGCGACGGCATTTGGGCGAAGTGTTCCGCAAGCTCGCGCTTCAGAAGGACTCAAGGGTTGAGGAAGGGCATCTGATGCCCGATCACGTGCACATGCTGCTTTCGATCCCACCCAAATATGCGGTGTCGCAGGTGGTCGGCTTCATCAAGGGCAAGAGTGCGATCCACGTGGCCAGGGTTTATGGAGAGCGCAGGCGCAATTTCGTCGGGCAACACTTTTGGGCCCGCGGTTTTTTCGTGAACACGGTCGGGCGCGACGAAGGAGGCGATCCGCGCCTACATCCGCAACCAAGAGAAGGAAGATCAGAGGCTCGAGCAGATGAACCTGTGGCGTTGATCATGCCACCCTCGGGTGGCCCCAAACTCAAGGGGCCGCGTTAGCGACCCCTCCTACCGCTTCGAGCGGTTCACTTCCTAAAGCCCCCGGCTTTGCCGGGGGATACTTACTGGAGCATTGTCGAGAGCAAGCGCTGCGCCGGCGGCAAAGTCGTGCAGCGCCAAGTCCTCTATCTCGGCGAAATCAACGACAGCCAGCAGGAAAGCTGGCGCCGGGTGATCGAGGCCTTCGACGAGGGGGCGCAACAAACCACTCAATTGGCCCTGTTCCCCGCCGATCGGCCGCTGCCCGATCACGCCGAGGGCCATGGGGTGCAGATCCGGCTCGGGGCCATGCAGCTGCACCGGCCGCGGCAATGGGGGGCGTGCTGGCTCGCCTGTCAGCTCTATGAGCAACTGGAACTCGACCGTTTCTGGGCGGCTCGTCTGCCCGATTCGCGCCAAGGGACCTGCTGGAGCCACATCCTCGAGACGCTGGTCTGCTACCGGCTCATCGATCCAGGCAGCGAGTGGCGCTTGCACCGGCTGTGGTTCGAGCAAAGCGCCATGGGCGATCTGCTCGGCGGAGATTTTGCGCTGGTCGAGAAGAACGCGCTCTATCGCTGCCTCGACAAGCTGCTTGAGCATAAACCGGCTTTGTTCACCCATCTGCGTCGGCGCTGGCAGGATCTGTTCGGCGCCCGCTTCGACGTCCTTCTTTACGACTTGACCAGCACGTACTTCGAATCCGATCCGCCGAGCGACGAGAGCGACAAGCGCCGCCACGGCTATAGCCGCGACAAGCGCTCAGACTGCGTGCAGGTGGTCATCGCGCTGATCGTGACGCCCGACGGCTTTCCGCTCGCCTACGAAGTTCTCCCCGGCAACATCTCCGACAAGACGACGCTGCGCGCCTTCCTTTCGAAGATCGAGGCGCAGTACGGCAAGGCCCAGCGCATCTGGGTGATGGATCGCGTCATCCCTACCGAAGAGACGCTCGCCGAAATGCGGCGATCCGATCCGCCCGTCGCCTATCTGGCGGGAACCCCCAAGGGACGCCTCAGCAAGCTGGAAACGTCTCTCGTCGGCCTGCCCTGGCACGAGGTGCGGCCGGGCGTCGAAGTGAAGCTGTTGACCGAGGCCGACGACCTTTACGTGCTCGCCCAGAGCCGGGCGCGCATCGACAAGGAGCGCGCCATGCGAAAGCGGCAGCTGAAGTGGCTGTGGGCGCGACTGGCGAAGCTGGCGCACATGAACCTCTCTCGCGAGAGCCTGCTGATGAAGCTCGGCGCCGCCCGCGCCAAGGCGCCTGCGGCATGGCGCCTCCTCGACATAGCGGTCGACCCGCACACAGCCGCCTTCGCCTACGCGCTCAACCGCAAAAAGCTGCGCCAAGCGCGTCGGCGCGAAGGCCGCTACCTGTTGCGCACCAATATGCGCGGGCGCGATCCCGCCGAGCTGTGGCGGTTCTACATTCAACTCGTCGAAGTCGAGGCGGCCTTCAAGAACCTCAAGGACGATCTGCAGCCACGGCCGATCTACCACCAGCTGGAGCAGCGCGTTGAGGCGCACATCTTCGTGGCCTTCCTCGCCTATTGTCTGCACGTCACGCTGCGCGCCAGGCTCAGGCCGCTGGCCGCCGGCCTCACCCCGCGCGCGGTGCTCGACAAGCTTGCCGCCATCCAGATGCTCGACGTCCACTTCCCAACCATCGACGGCCGAACCCTGATCCTGAGCCGTTACACCGAGCCCAACGCCGACCATAAACTCCTCCTGCGGCAACTCGGGCTCACCCTGCCGCCGCAGTCGCCGCCGCTAATCACCGCTCCTGCTCCGGCGGCTCAGCACCCGCAACCCGCCATGTAGTGGAGACCTTCGACCACCCAGCCTTGATTCCACGGCCCTTTCCACCCGTCCGCATCCCCAGTTGAGAAAGTCGGGTTAGCGCCAACTTAGGGTCGGGCCCCAATAATTTCAGAGGCTTGGAACCCCGTTTAGGGTCGCCCTCAAAAGCGGGCGCCCGCACCGGCAATTTTCGAGCAAATAACATATTTAATAAGTATTTATGGTAAGGTCTCACGGCGCCTCGGCGCCTGGCGGATTACGGTGACGGTGCGCCGGAGGCCGGCGAGGAGTAGGTGGCGCCAGTCCACTACGATGAAGGAATAGCGAATCGCATCGGCCCCGAGCGTGCGTCGTCGGCCGCAAGGCCGGGGGCGAAGCGTCGGCAGGGGCGCCTATAGGCCAGCCATTGAGCCGCGAAAGAATCAATCGGGACGCCGACGCCGGAAGGCGAAACGGGGATGCGCGTCAACGCGAGCGCATATCCGGTCCTGCGTGGTCGAAGACCCTGGCATGTACGTAAGCTCCTCGACCGGAAACCGGGAGACCTCGACCTTGGCCGCGCGTGAGGTGAGCGGTCCGCATCGGGAAGGTGACGAGCCGAAGCCGATGATGCACGGGGACGAGGGGTCAGACTCCGCCATAGTAGCCGTGAAGCGGACGAACGAGGCCGGGCGACCGGCCGAGGAGTTCGTGGAGCCAAGGGCGGGGGCCAAGGAGAACGCGGAACAGGACGGCACGCCCCGGACACCGAGCCGGCGAGGCGCGTCCCACGGCCTGGACCGCGTGCGGCAAACCGCAAGGCTGAAGAAGGAGGAACGGTTCACCGCGCTCCTGCACCACATCGACGCCGACCAGCTTCGGGAAGCCTACTTCGCGCTCAAGCGCGAGGCGGCCCCCGGCGTTGATGGCGTGACGTGGGAGGACTACGGCCATGACCTCGAGGCGCGCCTCGCAAATGGCTGAAGGCCGGGGTGATGGAAGACGGGCAGGTGACGCCGACGGGGACCCGAACGCCGCAAGGCGCGGTGATCTCACCCCTGCTGGCGAACATCGACCTGCATTACGGCTGCCGACCTCGGGGACGTACATGATGCCACTCGAGACGCGGCGATCATCCTTGCGCTCGGGGGCGGTTGATTTGGTCAGCAATTGCGGAACGATCTTCGCTCACTGCTCGTCGTGCACCAAAATAAGTTGGAGCCTGCTGTGACCAAGCTTTTTAAACAAAAGATGGTTAATGGGTCGTAACCCCGGGTCGCCTCAATTGAGGTCGCCGCGATTCCTTTGCAGGCTCGAAAGGAGAGACAGGCATGATCGATTCTCATGGCCGTTTCGTCTGGTACGAGCTGATGACGCCAGACACAGAAATCGCCAAGGCCTTCTACGCCGGTGTCCTGGGCTGGGGCGCGCGGGGCGCCTCGATGCCCGGTTCGGCCTATAGCCTGTTTACCACTGGAGAGTCTCCCGTCGCCGGGCTGGTCAAACTGCCCGAGGACGCGGGGAGAACGGACTCGACGCCGCACTGGATCGGATATGTCGGAGTTGACGACGTGGACGCCGCCGTGGACCGGATCAAGCGGGCTGGCGGGGCGGTGTACGTCCCGCCGACGGACATCCCCAGCATCAGCCGCTTTTCGGTCGTCGCCGACCCGCAAATGGCGACGCTGGCGTTGGTCAAGGGGCAAAAATCCGGCCAGGCGCGGTCCGCCGGGCTCGGCGCGCCGGGGCGCGTGGGCTGGCATGAGCTCCTCGCCGCCGACTGGGAGAAGGCCTTCGCTTTCTACGGCGAGCTGTTTGGCTGGCAAAAAGCCGAAAGCCATGTCGGCGCGATGGGGACATATCAGGGGTTCTCCGCCGGCGGGGAACCGATCGGCGGCATGTTCACCAAGCCTCCGAACTTGCCGTTTCCCTTCTGGCTCTACTATTTCAACACCGACGACATCCAGGCGGCGGCGAAGCGCGTGGAAGCCGGCGGCGGCCAAATCCTTTATGGCCCGACGGAAGTGCCGGGCGGCCCCTGGATCGTCCATTGCACCGACCCTCAGGGCGCCCTATTCGCGCTCTTGGACAGGCGAAGGCGCAAAGCGATTGTTTCTTTCGAGCGCGTGGCGCCGCGCAACCCCGCCGATGCGCCGAGCCGGCGATAATGTCTCAGTGTCTGGTCCGAAAGTTGTTGAGTTGCATGAATCGGTTGTGATTCAAGGAAGGCGGACCGAATTGGGGGGCCGCCGATGTGGACGAACGAGAACCGAGCGAAATACAAGCGGGATCATTTGCGATACCCGAGCGACCTGACGGATGAGGAGTGGGCGCATGTCGAACCGCTCATTCCTCCGGCAAGGAGGGGAGGCCGCAAACGGGAGACGAACATGCGAGAGGCGCTCAACGCCTTCATGTACGTGCTGAGCACGGGATGCCAATGGCGTTACCTTCCCAAAGATTTTCCGCCCCGCAGCACCGTCTATCGATACTTCTGCGATTGGGGCATTGATGGCGTGCTGGATCGGATCCATGACACGCTCTACGAAAAGTGTCGTGAGCAGGCCGAACGTGAGGCCAGCCCAACCGCCGCAATCATCGACAGCCAGAGCGTGAGAAGCGCGGAAAAGGGGGGCCTCGATCGATCCGCACGGGTTCGATGCAGGAAAGAAGATCAAGGGCAAGAAGCGTCATTTTCTCGTCGACACCCAAGGGCTGCTGATGCAGGCCATCGTTCATTCCGCCGACGTCCAGGACCGCGACCAGCAATTCTAAAAGTGCGGAATTTTTGGGATTCGCGAATCGGCAAAAGTCTGATTCAGGGTTGGGATGCAGGTTTTGCCCTCCCTTTTGTCCGGCCTGAAGGCCGTATGCTCGACTTTTCCCGACAGGCGAAAGGGGCGTGGCGGCAATATCGAGATCGCGGACTTCGGTCTTTCGGCTTTCGCGATGTTTTTCATGCAGAGCGCGTCGTTTCTTGCCTTTCAGCGCGCGCTGGAAAAGGGCCAGGGCCGCTCCAATGGCCAGACCCTATTCGGGATCGGCAGAATTCCTTCGGACAATTATATTCGCGACACGTTGGACGAGGCCGACCCCACGCTTCTGCGGCCCTGTTTCGAACGCATCGAGACGCTGTTGGCCGGGCCCGCCCTGCGGCAGGTCTTCGGCCGATTGGGCGGAAGGACGCTCATCGCCTGGGATGGAACGGAGTATTTCTGCTCGCAAAAGCTCGCCTGCCCGAATTGTCTGACCCGCAAGCGCTCCAACGGCAACACCGAGAGCTATCATAGCCTGCTGTCGGCCACCGTCGTGGCGCCCGGCCATTCCAAGGTCATCCCCCTGATGCCCGAGTTCGTCGCGACCCAGGACGGCGCCGAAAAGCAGGATTGCGAGCGCAACGCCGTCAAACGCTGGTTCTCCACGCACGGCGCGCGCCTCGCCCCGTTGCGCCCGATCTTTCTCGGCGACGATCTGTTCGCCTGTCACCCCGTCGCCAACATGGTCATGGATGCCGGCGACGATTTCATCTTCACCGCCAAGGCAAGCTCGCACAAGGCGCTCTACGACTTCATCAACGGATCTGAGCTTGCGCGCCACGAGGAGAAAGTGCGCCGCCGCGCCACCAAAGAGACGTTCCGCTATCGCTGGATCGAGCGGGTTCCGATCCGCGACGGCAAGGATGCCCTACTCGTCAACTGGATCGGCTTCGAGATCGTCGACGCCAAGGGCAACCTCAAATATTCCATGGCCTGGGTGACCAGTCTTCCCGTCTCCAAAGACAACGTCGCAGAAATCGTCGCCTGTGGCCGCGCGAGATGGAAAATCGAGAACGAAAGCTTCAACGTCATGAAAAACCACGGCTACGAACTCGAACATAATTTCGGCCACGGCCAAAAATTTCTCGCCATGACGCTCGCCGCCCTCAATCTGCTCGCTTTCGCCTGGCATACCGTGCTCGAATTGCTGGACCCGCCCTGGCAAGCCGCCCGCCAAGCCGCGGCAAAGCGAACCAGCTTTTTCGCCCACATCCTCACGCTGACCGCCTACGTCGTCTTTCCCTCCTGGCCCCTCCTGCTCGAAGCCCTCACCAATTTCGCCATCCCCCCAGAACTCCTAAAAATCCGCGATGGCCCATGAGCAGAATGAAATTCCCTACTTTTAGAACTGCTGGACCGCGACGGCGCTGCTGACGACGCTGCTTGGCCGGTTCCCTTATCTCGAAAAACTGTTCGCCGACGGCGCCTATCAAGGGCCGATCTTCGCCCAAGCGGTCGCCAAAATCCTGTCTCGGGTCAAAATCGAGATCGTCAAACGATCCGATCAGGCGAAGGGCTTCGTCACGCTGCCCACGCGCTGGATCGTCGAGCGAACGATCGCCTGGCTCAACCGCTGCCGAAGACTGGCCAAGGACTGGGAGAACCTCAACGTCACAGCCCTCACATTCCTTCGTTTCGCCTCCATCCGCCTCATGTTGCGAAGGCTCTGCAATCCCGCATGAACTTTCAGAGTCGAACTCTCAGTTTGCAATTCCGGTTTTCGACCCTTTGCAGACCTTGCCGACGGTGAAAAAATAAACGCTCTTATCGCGAAACCTGTGGAAATGTGGGATGAATGGATGAAACATTAGAGAGGGCTGGAAATGGACTCCGGAGCATTTAAGACTTGGCTTCAAAGTACTCGGCTGTTGGATAAGCGACAACGAGCGCGGGCGCTTCAGGAATTAGGGGCGACCGAGGCTGTCGTGCCAGTTAAAGGCCTCTCGTCGAAACCCCGGCAAAGCAAGACCGCGAGCTTGAGTTGCCCGCATTGTGGTGGTGATGACATTCGTCGTTGGGGCCGCGCCAATGGTAAGCCTCGCCACCGTTGTCTGAGTTGCGGGAAGACGTTCAACCCACTGACTGGAACACCGCTGGCGGCCTTACACTATCCTGATCGGTGGAGTGATCAGGTCAAGGCTATGATCAACGGCGAGACGCTCGCGCAAACGGCCGAGCGCTGCGGCGTGGATTACTCAACCGCGTTCCGATGGCGGCACCGGTTTTTGGAGGCTCTCAACCACGGCGATCCCGCCATCCTAGCAGGGATCGTTGCGGTTGATAGGAAGTTTATATTAAACTCCTTCGAGGGCAACCGGAGTGCCAAAGGCAAACGAAGTAAACTGCGGAAAGCTTCCGTGCAATCCGGATAATAATTCCGCACCGCGCGAAACTGCCAAAAAAACGGGGACTCTTGAGAGGGCGGCGGGCGAACGCCAAAAGCGCGCCTACAACGAGATGGCAACTCGATCGAACTCACAAGGAGCTTGCGCGACAACCTCGCACGTTCTGTGCGTTACGCTCTGCAGAAATCAGGTGCATCAAGGTCCGCTTCCCGCACAAACCCGAAATTCAAGCTTCGGCCGCCCCATCGCCATTTGCGTGGCCGTCGCGTGAGCCGCACCGAGGTCGTGCGTTCGTCACTCGGAAGCTGCCAATTTCACGCCGCGACCGATCGCAAACTGGCCGACGGGTCCCTCGACGTGGAATTCGATTCCCGTCATCTTGGCGAACAGATCGATATTCGCGATCCCGATCGCACAGCCGCCGAGTCCCATGTCAGTCGCCATCAAGTAAAGCGTTTGCATGAATACGCCGACGTCCTTCAGAATGAGCGCATAGGCGATCGAGCTGTACTTCCATGAAATCCGGCCGAAGCGCGCAGCGATCGTGATCAGGATCTGCGGCGCAGCGGGCGCGCCCATTGCGGTTTCGGCTCCCGCCAACAGCGCTTCGAAGTCGTTTTCGGGGACAGCGACCGGCGCCAGCGCGTGAGCGCCGGCGTCGTAATGATAGAAGCCGCGCGCCAGCCCTTCGCATGAGTTGACGGCCAGATAGAGCTCGAGCTCGTAAGCAGCGCCCGCCGACGGATACGGCCTGACGGTGTGATCGCCTTCATCGAAGTCGAGCTTCGCGTTCGACCTCGACAGGACGCGCGCGGCGCCGTCGAGAAACCGCGAAAGCTCGGCGAGGGTGATCGGCCGCCGGTCGTCGAAGCTGCGCGTCGAATGCCGTTCGCGCAGGAGCCTTGCGAGGGGCGAAATCGCCTCCGGACCCGCTGCCGAGACCTTAGAGAGATCGATCGTCTTTCCTGGCCAGCTGGGCCGCACGGCCGGCAGCGGCGAAATGATCCCGACACACGGATAGACTCCGCCCAGCGGATTGGCGTGCCGGCCTTCCGTGCTGCGCGCGTGGAAGAGAAGATCGTGAAAGTCCCAAAGGGCGAGGCTGTGGTCGCCCTCGGCCAGGCGAAGCCTGCTTTCGTCGGCGCCATCGACCTTGAAAAGGATTTGGCAATCGAGGAGCAGGGCGAGAAGCTCGACGCCTGGGAAACCCTCCTGTCGGCGCAGGTGTTTGATCTGCTGCGGGGTCGAGAGCATGGCGATGGCGGCCGCAATCCTTGGATCGCAGATCTTGAACAACGCGCCGGCGCGCGGCGATTCCAAAACCATCTCGGCGCCGCGCCGCCGCATGTAGGCGAACCGCGACAGGACGAGAGCGTCGGCATTGGCGACCCGCGGCGCTTGCGGCCAATAATCGGGAACCTGCGGTTCGATGACGACCAGGTCCTCAGCCTTGCGCGAGCGGCCGAGGCGGTACTCCAAGAGACCGCGCCTGGCCAATCTCAGGACCAAGAGACCGATCTCTTTGTCGGTGTTCCGACTTTCGGACGCAAACGAGCCGAGCGGCAGACCTGTGCGGAGTTTTTGCGCGCGATCCGCCGCCCGGGCGCTGAACGTTCCCAAGCCGACCGAATAGCCCTCGAAGCCGGCGACGATTTCTCCGCTGGCGTGTGCTTCGAGCCTGACATGAGCGCGGAGCCGGGCGGAAACATTTGCCGGCGCGGCCAGTCGCACTCTCTTGGGTCCGGGAGCGCGCAAGCCGGAATCGCCTTCAGGTATGGGGATGGGCCGGATTGAGCTCGCTTTCCTTCAGCGGCCGGTCACGCAACCCGAGCTTCACCGGCACATCGTAAAGCCGACCGGGCGCGAATTGGCGATAGAAATGCCGCAATCCCGGAACGATCACTCTGACGACCGGCGTCTCGATGTCGGGACGCGTCTGGTCGAGGACGAGGAAATCGAGGCCCGCCTGCTTGGCGAGCGAGACGCAGGCCGCCGCCTGCTCGCGTGTGTCGAGATGGCCGAACTTCGAGCCGAACTGCGGTTGGACCTTCGGATTTTCGCTCGGCGTCAAATAGGGATGGTCCTCAAGGCGCAACGGAGCGACGCCGTCGAGGCTCGGTTTCTCTCCCGTGCCGCCGCCCATGAGGCCCAGGGATAGAAATTGATTGAGCTCCGTCAGCGCCCGCAACAAGGCGATCCTCGCATCGAAATGCGCGCCGGAACCAAATTCGATGTTTTCCCGCCCGTTTTGCATCCAGTGCGTGATGGCCACGAACGTCGGGATCCCGAGATCGCTGGTCACGTCGAGCACCCAAAGCCGGCGGGCGATCTGGGCCAGCTGCTTTTGCAGATCGCGAACATAGGAATTGTCGAACTGGCCGAGGTCCAATTCCGGCCGCTGCAGTCGATTGTACCACCAGATAGCATAGGCATCTCTTTCCACGAGCTCCAGGAATCCTTGGACGATCGCTTCCTCGAGCGTGTTGCCGGCCGCGCAGCCATTGGAATCCGCCGCGAAGGCGGCGTCGCCCCGGTAAAAGAAATACAACAGGCTAGTCGGAAGGTATTTGAAGCGCGCGTCGCGCAGAGACCAGGCCGGCGACCATTCGATCTTCGCCGAGCCGTCGAAGAGCGCCGGGACCGCCTCCTGCCCGTTCGTCGGCGCCTGGCCTTGCCGCATTTGCGCGTCGCTGAATTGCAGGACGTCATTTGGAGGAATGGCCTCGCCTGAAGGGAAATCGGCAAACCGCCGCTTCACCCGGATCTCGTCGCCCTGAAAAATCCCGGAATAGCGCTCGATCGCCTCCATGAGCGCGCTGGCTTCACCCTGTTCGGCCGTGCTGCCCTTGCCGAAGCTGCCGCCGCTCAAGCCCGACCGGAGCTCATGAACCGTCTCCGCCGGCCCTGAAAAATTGTGCGTGGCGTACCAGTTGGTGTTCAAGGGCAAATCGGCCTGGATCCGCTCTAGCCGCGAGACGACGCCGGTGAGCGGGCTGACGTGCCTTCGGAAGCGTGCAACCGTTGCCGAGGGCGAAACGCTGCGGTACCCGCCGCTCGTCATGACGACCTTGCCGCCCGCGCCAAGCTCGACCGGCGCCGGCGCACGGCGGGGATCGCGCAGTTTCTTGCGGCCGCAGCTCGGACATTGCGGGCGGGCCGCCACATGATGCTTCACGATGGTCGAGCCCAACAGGTCGAGGCTGATGATGTGATCGCTCAATTGCGTGCGAAAATCCGAGGCGATCGCCTTCGCGACCTCGACGGCCGCAAGTTGGATGGCGCTCTGTCCGATGGTCCCATGAGCCAGAGGCGAAATGGCGACGCAGCGGGCCTGCCTGCGGTCGAGAAGCGCCTTGATCTCCCGGTTCCTTTTCATCCGCTCGGCCAAACACATCCAGCAGGCGCTCTGCCCCGGTCTGAACACCGGCCCCACCAGGGGAAAAATGCCGGAGGGTTGGACAAGCACCCACGGGGCGCCATCCGACAAATGCTGGCGGTTCAATTCGGCCAATCGCGCTTCGAGATAATCGTTCACCAACGTGACCGTCAGGTCGGAAGAGCGCTTGACGACGCGAACGCCCAGCCCGCTCAGGGCGGCCTCGAGTTCCGTTTCCCCTTGCACGTCGATGGATTGAATGCGCACCCGACATTTCTGAAGATTTTGCTCCGCGGTTTCGGTCGATAGGCCGAGGCTCGCCCAATAGGCGGCTGCGGCGCCATTCGAAGAACGGGAGGCCAGAACGACATAACGGCGGTCGACCAGCCGCTTTAGGGCTTCATGGATTTTGTCGGACGGAAAATCCTGCTGCAGGTCACGAATGAGTTGCCGAAAGCTCGTTCCGCCTTTTCCGATCGCAGAGGCGAGGGCACAATAGAGCTCGCCGTGAAGCAAAAACTTCCGGTCCTCGGAATAGAGGCACACGACATCGGGTGGGAGCACATAGACGCTGAAATTCGGCGCGAACTGCGGAACGTCTTTGCCGTTAAGCTGTGTAAACTTGTTTCCTTGATCGCCTGTCATGAGGTCAGCACACGCACTTTCGCCGCAGCTCCGGACGCCGGCGCAAGGCGTATTCTCCGGCCCAGGACTCCATCGTCATGCTTGCGCGCTGGCGTTTCTGCGCTGGCGCCTTACGATCGGTTCGCCACCCGCTCGGCCGCTCTTCGCACCGGACGCGCGCGTCAGCTCGGAAGCGCTGCAAACAAAACCGTTGGCCGGGTCGAACCTGGCCAAACCCCGGGCATGACGCCTTGCGTCTGTCAACGCAATCGCAAGGCGCTCCAGTCCTAGCACCAGAGGGAGCAACCTCCCCACGACAAGCAGCAGCCGCCGCCCCAGCCCCAGACCGCGACGCAGCCGCCGCAGCCGCCCCAGCCGCAGCCTCTGCAGCCACGCCAGCCTACTCCGCAGGCTCGAACGCCGGCGCAGCCTCTGCAGCCTCCGCAGGCTCGAACGCCGCCGCAGCCTCTGCAGCCTCTGCAGCCTCCGCAGCCGTGTCCGCAGCCGCAGCCCCGGACAGCAGCAAGTTGCATGCCTGACCGGGAGTTACCCAGGTCTTCTTTGTCGAAGAGATGGAACGTCGCCAGGCTGACGTCGGAGATTTCCTCCTCATCGAGAGTGGGGACCTGAAACGACGCCGTATTCTGCCAGAATACATCGGCGACCGACCCGGCAGTCGGCGCTGCGAAAGACGCCGACAGCATATCCGCTGGCGATCCGCCGGTCGACGCCGCCAAAGACACCCCGGCGATTCCGAGCACGGATACAGCCTTAGTTCGACGCTTCCCCTTCGCGGCGCGCTTCGCTTGCGGCATAGCAGAGTTCCTCCTCTACTTTCCCTCGACCAAATCCACGACGAACCTATTGCAGTACATAGCACTTTTTTGTGACGCTTCATAGCTCGCGCGAATCGGGCGAATCGGGCGCGTCACCGTAATCGCTCCCTTGCGATACCTGTAGGCGCGATCTCCGCCCCAACCGGGCGTCCGGCCGTTGGAGCCCGCGTCGGCCAGGAACGATCTCGCCCGGAATGCCTGTGTCACGTGTCATTGACAATGTCGCTTGCGTTCGTTGAAAGTTCTGGCAAATGGACTTGACGGCCCTGCCGGCGTCCTTAGTGTCTGGTCCGAAAGTTGTTGAGTTGCATGAATTGGTTGTGATTCAAGGAAGGCGGACCGAATTGGGGGGCCGCCGATGTGGACGAACGAGAACCGAGCGAAATACAAGCGGGATCATTTGCGATACCCGAGCGACCTGACGGATGAGGAGTGGGCGCATGTCGAACCGCTCATTCCTCCGGCAAGGAGGGGAGGCCGCAAACGGGAGACGAACATGCGAGAGGCGCTCAACGCCTTCATGTACGTGCTGAGCACGGGATGCCAATGGCGTTACCTTCCCAAAGATTTTCCGCCCCGCAGCACCGTCTATCGATACTTCTGCGATTGGGGCATTGATGGCGTGCTGGATCGGATCCATGACACGCTCTACGAAAAGTGTCGTGAGCAGGCCGAACGTGAGGCCAGCCCAACCGCCGCAATCATCGACAGCCAGAGCGTGAGAAGCGCGGAAAAAGGGGGGCCTCGATCGATCCGCACGGGTTCGATGCAGGAAAGAAGATCAAGGGCAAGAAGCGTCATTTTCTCGTCGACACCCAAGGGCTGCTGATGCAGGCCATCGTTCATTCCGCCGACGTCCAGGACCGCGACGGCGGCGTTTTGTTGCTGACGACGCTGCTTGGCCGGTTCCCTTATCTCGAAAAACTGTTCGCCGACGGCGCCTATCAAGGGCCGATCTTCGCCCAAGCGGTCGCCAAAATCCTGTCTCGGGTCAAAATCGAGATCGTCAAACGATCCGATCAGGCGAAGGGCTTCGTCACGCTGCCCAAGCGCTGGATCGTCGAGCGAACGATCGCCTGGCTCAACCGCTGCCGAAGACTGGCCAAGGACTGGGAGAACCTCAACGTCACAGCCCTCACATTCCTTCGTTTCGCCTCCATCCGCCTCATGTTGCGAAGGCTCTGCAATCCCGCATGAACTTTCAAGTCAAACTCTCAGACTTGTCCATCGATTTCGATGGTTCGACCGTGTCGCGATGATGGGGACGATCGAGTGACCACAGAATCGAACGACCGCATCTGCCGGAGTCCGCAGCGGCGTATCCGGCCCCGTCAGCCGTGCTTGAACTCTTGAAGCCCATTACGTGGTTTCCGCCGATGTGGGCGTTCGCCTGTGGCGTGGTCTCATCGGGCGTGCCGATTTTCGAGAATGCCTATACGGCGCTTGTCGGCGTGATCCTGGCTGGTCCGCTCGTGTGCGGCATGAGTTCAGGCGTTCAACGATTGGCATGACCGTCACGTCGACGCCATCAACGAACCGCAGCGGCCTATTCCGTCGGGGCGTGTTCCCGGCCTGTGGGGCCTTTACACCGCGGGTATCTCGGAACCTGGGTGCTGATCGCCACCGTCGTCGCGCTCACACTTGCGTGGGCCTACAGCGCCCCGCCATTTCGGTTAAAGCGCAATGGATGGTGGGGAAATTCGGCCTGCGGTTTTGCTTATGAGAGTCTCGCGTGGATCACCGGCGCCGCAGCCATGCTGGGCGGAGCTTTACCTCGGGCTCAAGTCCTGCTGCTCGCCGTCCTCTATGGCGTCGGCGCGCACGGGATCATGACCTTGAACGATTTCAAGGCCATCAAGGGCGATCGGGAAATGGGGTAACTCCCAAGCCGGCGACAAAGACCGCGGGTTCGGTTCCACTGACCTCGTCCTGAGGACCTTTGTCGAAGGCGAAGGGGGTCCGTCCGTGGGTCATTCCGACGATGAGGGCTTGATGCTTGGACGGCGCGCCTAGACTGTTCAGCCACAGCAGGGGACAATGATCGTCATGATCGTCATGATCGGCGGGATCAGATCGGGAAACGTCGGAGAATTTCGAACCGTCTGCCGATAAAGCCCCTCGGCCCTTTCTCGACCAATCAACGGTGAAGGACGCGTCAATGTCGAAGGAATCCCCCGCAAAGTCGTCCGAATTCTCGCTCGCCGGCGTTCCCGCCTTCTGGCCGATGGCGATGGGCGCCGCGATGCTCGAGCAAGGCGTGGAGCTCTACGCCCGGAACCTCAGGTTCGTCGAAGAAGAAATCAAGATCCATGACGATCTGCGTCCGACACTGGCGACGCCGAACACGATACGGCTGAACCTTCGAACCATGGCGCTGCGGGACTACGGAACGCCGAAGGGTATCCCAACGCTGGTTGATGCGCCGCACGCGGGCCACACGGCGGTGATCGCCGATTATCACCAAGGTCAGAGCCTGATTGAGACGCTGCTCGCCAACGGCATAAACCATGTGGCGCTGACCGACTGGAAGCCGGCGACCGACGACATGAAGGACTTCGACATCGACAACTATCTCGCCGACGTCGTCGTCGCGATCGACGATCTCGGCGGGCGCGTCAATCTCGTCGGCCTCTGCCAGGGTGGCTGGGTGTCGGCGATGATCGCTGCGCGCTTTCCCGACAAGGTGAATTCGCTCGTTCTCGCCGGCGCGCCGATCGACACCGACGCCGGCGACGGGCCGATCAAGCGGATGGTGAAGGCCTCGCCCATGTCGTTCTATCGGGAACTGGTCGAACTCGGCGACGGCCTGATGAAGGGCAAATTCATGCTGCAGGGCTGGAAAAACATGCATCCCGGACAACACTACTTCCTGGACCACATCGACCTCTACGAGCACGTCGATGACCCGGCCTATCTGGCCAAAGAGGAGACCTTCGACAGCTGGTACGAAAACCCGATCGATCTACCCGGTCGCTGGTATCTCCAGGCGATCGAACAGCTGTTCAAGGAAAACCGGCTGGCGAAGGGCGAATTCGTTGGCCTTGGCCGGGTGCTGGATCTGCGCCACATCACCTGCCCAACATATCTGCTCGCCGGCGCTGCTGACGACATCACCACGACGGAGCAAGTGCTCGACGCGGCGAAATATATCGGGACGCCCAAGGACCGCATTGTTCAGAAGACCGTGCCGGGCGGCCATATCGGCCTATTCATGGGCGCTCGCACCCTGAAGGACCACTGGCCAGCTATCGCACAGTGGATTTGTGCGCAATAGACCGGGGCCTCGCTCGCGCCTAGAAGGAGGCCGGGCTCACCGGCACAGCGCCCGTGCGTCGGCCGTCCACTGGCCGAAGCCGCTCGCGACCATGTTGCGGATGACGGCGCAGACGTAGGTTCGCTCCGCCGCCGGGTTGCCGGGCCCAGCGTTGTAGTGGGCGACAGCCAGCGTCCAACTGCCCACCTGCGTCCGCAGCCCCTTGAGGAAGCCGGCCGCGTAGTCGACGTTCACGGCGGCGTCGAACATCTCGGCGAGCGAGCGGAAGCGGTCGCCGTGGAAATGGACGTTGATCTGCATACAGCCGACGTCAATGAACCTGGCCCCCTCGGCCTTGGCCGCGGCGAAGCGCGCCATCGCCTGGGAGAGAGAGTTCGGAATGGATCGAGCGGCCGTCGACATTCATGTCGTAGGGGCCGAGCTCGCCCCGGTGTCCCGTCTTGGTGAGGCCGACTGAATAGAGCACGTTGAGCGGCACGCCGGTGCGCGCCGCGGCGCGCGCCATCTCCCGCTCGCAGGCCATCGAGCCGGCGTGGCCGGCGCTAGAAGCCAGAAGAGCCGCGCCGAGCGCCGCGGCGCGGATCGTCGGAGTCCTGCCGTTGCGCCTGGGCTCCGCCGTCGTCGCCGCGCCGATCCGCGGCGTTCCCTGTTGCATCGTTCGTCCCGGTCTGCTGGATGACAAGAGCGCCGAGCGGTTGGCCGATCGAGGCGAGCCGCTCGGCGATGGCCTCGCGCGCGCCTTCGATCGCTCCAGCCGTCTGGGCGCTCGCGGCGCGGATGGAGACGCTCAGCCGGTCGCCCGCCAGCCGCATCGTCATGGTCACGTCCTCCAGCCCGCTCGGCGAGAGGTCGAGGTCGATCTCCCGAACCGGAGGCTTTCCCCGCGCCGCAGTGGCGGGCGTCCCACTCGAAGACTGAGCGGCTTCTGTGGAGGGCGTCGACTGCGAGTCCGGGGCCAGCGGAGCCGGCCCCGGAAAGCCTGCCGGTCCCGATGAAAGCGCGTCGGCCAGCGTCGGAGTCGGGCCGCCGGACGTCGATCCGCCGCCATCGGCCGGCCGGCGGCCCGAATCGGTCGATCCGGGCAGGGCGGCCGTGGAAAAGTCCGGGCTGGCGGCGCTCGCTCCGGCCGTCCAGGCGAGCCGCCCTCCGCTTCTCGCGGCGGGGGCCAGGGTCTTCGTCGCAGGCAGCTCAGAGGCCGGCGGTCGAACCTCCGCCGCGCCGCCGCCGGCGCCGGGGGGCGTCCGCTGGGCGAGAACCGCCCCGGACGCGGCGCCCGGCAGGCCGTCGTTTCCGCCGCCGGCCCGGCTTGCCGACGCGCCTTTAGGAGCGCTCGGCGATTCGCCTGAGACACGGAATCCGGTTTGCGGCGGCGCATCCACCGGTTGCATTCCCGCCAATTGCTCCATTTCCGACGCCGCGATCTCGGCGTTCGCGCTTGCGGGCAGGACGAAACTTCGGACGCCAACCAGGCGGGCCGAGGTCGCCTCGTCGAGCCGCGGCGCGGTCGGCGCCCCGGTCAACTCGAGCGTTTTCGCTGCCGCCGGCGAATTCGCTGCCCTCTCTGTGTGCAGGCTCCCATCCGCAGTCCCTTCAAGGGAGGTGCTCGCTGGCGTGGTCAACGGCGAGGCGAAGAGGGATGACAAGGCGGTGTCGATCGAGGTCATCCGGAGTTCGGACTGCGCCTCCTGCGGCGCTTGTCGTCGGTCATCGTCCGGCGATTTCGCCTGTTTGGAAACCTGTCCGCCGCTTTGCGCCTTCGCCGGCGAACTCGAAAGCCCGTCGAGGACTCCGGCGAAGGCGGCATGGCCTGCGCCATGAGCCTCGGTCGCCGAATGGACGGCCGCCGGCGCGGGACCCGGACCTTGCGCAGACGCGAGAGTGACAGCCGTCATGGCCCGCCTCCGGCTTGAGCGGCGCTCGCGGTCCGCTTGAGCGCCGCCTCGGCGTCTCTGATCGTCAACGCCGCTCCTTCCTTCTCTTCGTCGGCTGCGGCCGCTTGCGCTTCGATGAAGGCCGGGCTCGGCGCCAGCCGGAATTGCGCGGCCGCATCTCGAAACGCCGCCAGCAGAGCCATGTCCGAGCGATCGAGTTTCGAGTTCTCCAGCCCCTGCAGATTGGTCAGGGCGGAATCATAGCCATCCGAAAAGATCCGGGCGGCGTTCAGGTAGAGACGCGCACGCGCCTCCTCCGCGCCGTTCGGGGCCACGCTGCGCAACGCCTCGGTCGCGGCGGCGGAGGCCGCCGCGAACCTTCCGTTGACGATCGCCGCCCTCGCCAGGGTCAGCAGAAATTCGAGGCGGCCTGCAGTGGGCAAGTCCGACGCCGCGTCTGAGAAGAGTTTATAATTCCCGGGATCGTCGGCGAGGCCGCTCCCCCCGATAAGGCGCGCGAGCTCACGGAAAAAGTCCGGCGCATAGAGCGACGGGCCGAACCGGATCGCATATTCCCGGGTCAGCCTCGCGGCTCGCTGGGCGTCCCGCGCCTCGGCGAGCATTGCGATCTCCCTTCTCAGGGCCGCCTCCTCGACCAGCCCGCCCGGGGCGAGCAGACGCGCCCAGTCAAGCAGCGAAATCGCTGCTTTTGGATCGTGCTTGGTTTCAAGCACGGAGCGGGCGAAGGCGACCTCGCCGGCGACCCGGGCGTCGATCGAGTCAAGATCGATTGCGCCGAGGAGCCTGAGCGCGTCGGCTTCGTGGCTCGTGATATAAGCGGCTGCGCCGCGTGCGAGCGGCCGCTCCGATTCGACCAGAACGTCGCTCCCGATCAACGGCGCGACGTCGGCAAGCGAGCCGCCGCTCAGGACGTAGATAACCAGCGAATCCGCCTCGCGCTTGTCCTGCCATGTCTCCGGCCTGGCGGCCGCGATAGCTGCGCCGATCGCCTTCAATTGGGTCAGTTGCGCCGCGTAGGCGACCTTATCGCCGTGGGCGATGCGCGTCTGGATCCGCTGCAGTTCCTCGGTCATGTCGGAAATCCTGACCGATCCGGTCCCGGCGATCGTGGGTTCCGCCGAGAGAAGCGCGGCGATCAGGAGAGCGAAGCGCCAGCTCACGGCTTCGCCTCGCGCAGCAGGATCTCGATGCGACGGTTTTCCGCCGCGAAGGGCTTGGCCGGGTCCTTGAGCCGATGGTCGGCAAAGCCCTCGATTCGCTCGAAACGCTTCTCCGGAATTCCTGCGCGGTTCAACATGTAATAGGCCATCTGCGCGCGCGCGGAGGACAGGCGCCAGTTGTCGTAGTGGGCCGAGCGGTAGGGATGGGCGTCGGTGTGGCCTCGCACCACGATCGCGCCCGGCATCGTCTTGAGAACTCGCCGCGATGGCGTCCATCATGCGCACCACGCGCGGCTGCGGTTCGGCGGAGCCGATCGCGAACATGGAGAAGTTCTTTCGGTCGGTGAGGCTGATGAGCAGGCCCTCGTCGGTCGCCTGCACGTCGAGTTGCGGGCCGGGCGTCGACGGCGCCTCGGCTCCCAGGCGGTTCCTCACCTCGGCGAGCAGAGCGGCGGCGCGCGTCCGGGCCGCGTCCTGCGGCGCGATCTTTGCGTCCCTTGCAAGCGCGGCCTCGGATCTTACCGCCGTTGGGGCGGATCCGGGCAGCGGCTTTGTCAGTTCATGCTTCTCCGGCCCTGGCGAACTCGCGTCGCGCGCGGGCTCCGACGGCGTCGTCGCCGGCTCCTCGCGCGGTTCGTCCGCCGGCGCGCCGCCGTCGGCCGACGCCGCAGTGTGGATCGCCTCGTCGCTGCCCAGCGGACGGAACGGATCGCGGAAGGAATTGTCGGAACTCGGGCCTACGTACCCAAAACCCTGTAGCGGCGCAGAGGCTGGGTCGACACGAGGCCCGGGAGGCGGCGAGCCAGTGATTCGGTCGAGACTAGCGCGCGGATCGCTGAACAGCTCCTCTTCCGACATGGTCGGCGACGGTCTAGCCGGGTCGGGCGGCGCGACTTCGGCCTGATGGCCGCTCTTGGCTCCTTTGGGTGTCGTTTCGAGCGCTCCGGCAGGCGAGCTGGCGCCTGTGTCCCCCTGGTTGGAGCCCGACTTTTTGCCGTTGCCAGCGGCCGAGTCCGCGGCTGGCGTCTGCACATCCTGGTTCAGCGCGCCGTGAATGCCCTTCTGCGCCCTCGCTGGCTCCTCGACCTTCACCGGATTGAAGTATCGGGCGATGATGGTCTTTGTGTTCTTGTCGGTGGCGCTGATGATCCACAGGACGAGGAAAAAGGCCATCATCGCCGTCATGAAATCGGCGAAGGCGATCTTCCAGGCTCCGCCGTGATGCTCGTCCTCGAGCGTGCTGCGCCGTCGAACGATGACGATTTCCGGATGTTGGCCGCTCATCGGCTTTTCTCAGGGGTTGAGCGAGGCGAGCAGATCCGCCCATGGGCGCAGTTCGGTAACGATCTGGGTGGAGTTCGCCTCGACGACCGTCTCGATGGCCTCGTCCTCGACGTATTCGACTGCGGCCGGAAGATCGGCCATCCGTTTCCGCAAAAGGCTCAGCACCCGCTCGGGGCCGCGGATCTTGATCATTGCGGGCGAGCCGCCAGCGCAGAGACGGTCGATGTTCTTGCGCAATTCGTCCGCCGCCTGTTTGACGAGCTCCTCGGCAAGGAACGGCGCGAGAATGCGTGCGACCGAAGCTCCGACTTTGTCGCCGATCTCAGAGAAGCCCGCGCGGATGGCCGCTTCGAGCTCTGCGTATTGGTTGAGCTGGAACTGGACGCGCTCGGCTTCGGCCTGCTCCTGGGCTGCGGCGCGATCTGCGTCGCGCCGGTCTTCCGCCTCCGCCCCTGCTTCCGCTCGGCCTTGCTCGCGCCCGCGCGCATAGGCTTCTCCGAGCCTCAAGGCCATCTCCTCGGCTTTGGCCGCTTCCCGCGCCACGAGCGATTCGCCGGAATTCGCCTGGGCCGCGGGCCGCCTGCGATCCGATGCCGTTGGCCGCGCATGCTCCTCGGGCTGCAGTCTGACGGCGCCGATCGCTCTGGCTGCGCGGTCGAAAGAAGCCGCCGGCCGCGGCTCCGCGATGTTTGGATTTTGCAGGCTGCGCGGGCGAAACGGCGAGGTTTCGCGGCCCGGTGAAGCCCTCTCCGCCGGCGCGTGTCCAAAATGATCGAGATAGTTCGCGATCGGCACAAGTCTCATCCACTCGCTCCCTGACGAATCCATTGCTTGAGAATTGTCGCGGCCTGGCGCTCGTCGAATTCGACGAGTTTCAGAAGCTTTCGTTCCGGGCCGTTGTCACGGCGCGCCATGAGCGCCTCGAGAAATTCGTCGCGGCCGGAGTTGCTGGCGATGAGGAAACTCTGATTGCCCTCGGGCGCGCCGGCGGCGGAGATGGCTTGGTCCGAGGTCACGAGCGCTGTTGCGGGCCCCGCGGAAGGCGCCGCGAGAAGCATTTTCAACCCTGGTCGGAGGCCGAACCAAACCATCATCGCCGCAACGAGCACGATCGCGGCGGCGTTGACGATCGAGCCAGTCTGGCGTGCGACGATCTCGACAAGCGAAGGGCCCGGCGCCGGTTCGAGGTCCCGACTCGTGTCGACGAAATCGACCACTGAAATCTTGACGACGTCGCCGCGCGCCTTGTCGAGGCCCGCTGCGGAGGAGACAAGCTGCTCGATTTCCTTGACCTGAGCGGCGATCGCTTCCGGCGAGGCCTTGTCTCCGAGCGAAGCGGTCAGCGCAGCACGATTGATCAGCACCGCGACGGACAGGTTGCGGATCACAAAGCCTGCGCTGGTCGTCTGGGTCGACTTCGACGACACCTCGTAATTGGTGAGCTCCTCGCGTTTTTGCGTCTGATCGTTCGACTGCTTCTGCTCGGAGCCGGCGCCGTTGGACTTCGGCAGGTTCGCGCCGACACCCGCGGCCTGGGTTCCGGCGGCGTTCTGCGAGCTTTGTTGCTCTTTGGTGACGCGCACCGATCGCTCGACGCGCTGATCCGGATTGTAGATCGTCTCGTTGGTCTGCGTCTTGTCGGCGTTGAGACGGGCGGCGACGGAGATCTGGAAGTTGTGAGCGCTAAGATAGGGAGTCAGCGTGCGCGTGACGCCTTCGCGAATCTGCTGCGACACCTCTTTCTCCAGGGCGAGCAGATTGTCCGGCGATTTGTCGATCGAGTCGGTGCCCGAGGCGAGAAGGCGCCCGTCGACGTTGAGCACGGTCACGTCGTCGATCTTCATGCCGGGAACCGCTGATGCAACGAGATGACGGATCGCCTCACCCGTCGTTCGATCGTCGCCCCCGTCGGTGCGGACCATCACGGACGCCGACGGCGGCTGGCGCTCGCGGCGGAACGATCCTTCGTCGGGGAGCACGACATGAACGCGCGCCGCCTTGACAGTGCGCATCATCTGAATTGTGCGAGCCAGCTCGCCCTCCAACGCTCTTAGACGGGTGACGTCCTGCATGAACGAGGTGAGGCCTAGCGACCCGAGCTTGTCGAAGAGTTCGTTGCCGACCGGACCGCTGCGCGGCAGGCCCTTTTCGGCAAGGATCATGCGGGCGATCGGCGCCTGGCCGGCGGGCACCATGACGACGGTGCTTTCGGCGTTGACGTCGAACCCCACGCCTGCCTCGCGCAGCGCCGCGCCGATCGAGGCGACATCGTCGCGGTCGAGCCCGGAATAGAGGGTCTCCATTGCAGGCCGGCTTAGATAGTACCCCGCGAGCGCCGTCACGGAGAAGACGGCGGCGCCGATCAACGCGAGCGCAACAAGACGGCGGACGCCTAGCCCGCTGCAGGCTCGCCCATAGCCGTTCCGTCTGCGCCAGTAGGTTCGCCACGCATGAACCAGGATGGGATTTCGTATCGGCATCGTCATGGTCGGAGCTTGCGCAGAGGTTGCGCTCGACCTTGCTCCCCGGCGACCTCTGCGCGATTAACCCGCCATTAGGCGGTTCGTCCTAGTGTGCCTTCGCCTGGCCGATACAGCGCCTGCCGGGCCAACACGACGAATTAGGCTTTCAGGAAGCCTAACGGCATGCGGCCGCTTCGTCGTCTCGGTGCGAATCCGAAGTGTCGCCACACGTATTGTGACCATTTCCGACAGGAGCACCTCCATGAGTTCGATTCTCAATAACTCTGCCGCCTTGAGCGCCCTGCAATCCCTGCAGATGACGCAACAGTCCTTGGCGACGGTCGAGAACCAGGTTTCGACCGGCCTTAGTGTCGCTAGCGCGGCGGACAATTCGTCCTACTGGTCGATCGCCACGCAGCTCAACAACGACAGCGGCATCGTGACGGCCGCCAACAGCGCAATGTCGGAAGGGCAGTCAGTCCTCGCAACCGCCAGTTCGGCGATCAACTCCGTCATCACGACGCTCAATTCGATGGCGACGGCGCTGACGGAAGCGCAGAACCCTGGCGCCAACATCGGCAACATCAACACGTCCCTTGCGTCACTCGGCGCACAGCTTACCGACGCGGTGAATGCCGCCTCGTTCAACGGCCTCAATGTCTTGAACGGCACTCAGAGCACATTGAGCTTCGTCGCCGGTTTCAATGCGAGCGCGACGGGCGGCACGGTGAACACCATCTCGTTCGCCGCTGCTGCGCTGACGGGCGGCGCCGCCTCGACGCCGACGACCACCACGACCACGTCGACAATCTCAGACCCGGCCACGATCGCCGACTTGGCGGCCCTCTACGCCGCCCCCCCCAGCAACGCCACGCTTTCCTATGGCAACGACGTCATTACCGCCTCGTCTTCGGGGCCAGCGACGCTGACGATCCAGTCCGAGGATCTCTACGGAAATACCACGACGACGACCTACACCGCGCTCGACTCGAACGGAAACAATTCCACGACCGACACCTCGCTTACCTTTGCGACCGCCGCGTCCCTCGCGGTTTCGTCGACGACCACGACGGCCGCCACGAACAACCTCCTCACTCAGGGCGGAATCGATCTCACCGGCGCCAGCTCGCCCTTCCAGGTCGGCGGGGCGACGACCGCGGCCGCGGGACTGACTGCCGTCAATCAGGCGCTCGCCGCCGTGACGAACTACGCTGCGCTGATCGGCGCAACGCAGGACCGGATGACGACGGCGTCCACGTTCAACTCCTCCCTGACGACTAACTACGCCAATGGCGTGTCTGGCTTGGTCGACGCAGACATGAACACGGCGTCGACCCGGCTACAGGCGTTGCAGACCCAGGAGCAGCTCGGCATCCAGTCGTTGTCGGTCGCCAATCAGAACGCGGCGTTGATCCTGAAGCTGTTTAGCTGAGGGGAGATTCTGCGCGCGCCACTCGCCCTGTCGCCGGCAAGCCTCTTCCTGGGAAAAATAGCGCGCGGGTCAACCGCATAGATACGACCCGGAAACACAAAAGCCCCGCCTGCGCTTGCGCAGACGGGGCCCAATGGCGATGCGTTCACTTCTCGATGCAGTAACCGAGAAAGCGCCTTGAGTTCGATCGGGTCGAACCCGAGGCGTTGCTTCAGCTTCTTGCGCAGCTTGCTGATATGGCTCTCGATGACGTTCTCGTCGACGTTCTCGTCGAACAGCCCGTAGACGGCGTTGAAGATCTGCGTCTTGCTGACGCGCCGGCCACGACAACGCAGCAGGAATTCAAGGATGCGCCGCTCGCGGCGCGGAAGGGGGAACGGTTCGCCATTCGCCTCGGGCTCGCGCCCGTCGAAATAGACGCGCAGCTCGCCGACCGACACATGCCCTTTTTCGCCGAAGACGCGCCGGTTGATCGCGCCAACGCGCGCCAGGATCTCGCGCACGTGCACCGGCTTGCGCACCACGTCGTCGACGCCAGCGGCGAAAAGACCCAGTGTATCGTCAAGCGACTGGCGCTCGTTGAGGCAGAGGACCGGCGCCTCGGACCGTTCCCGAATCATCCGCGACAGCGCTTCCCGTTCGCCGCAATCGCCGATCAGGAAGGCCTCGACAGCTTGCATGTCCGAATCGCTGATCTTGCCGATCCATTCGCGGAATTCGGACGCTTCGATGCCGGTCGACGACACGCCCTCTCGATCAAGACCGTTGGCATAGCCCCCTGCCACGATGTCGCGATCGTCGATGATGATATACATGGTTCAGCTCCGAAGGCCCTAATAGACAGCGGTGACTCTGGTTATACGCAGACGCACACCCGATTACGCTTGATACAAGTGATACTCAGCGGAGAGTGGATATTCGAGTGACAGACCAATAATAGTCTGGGATGCGTAATTTTGGTTGCACGAAAGTTGAACATGGCAACGCTCTACATTCAACGGAACCGCTCCGACACGAGAGATCTGAAGGGACGCGCCTGATTTACCATGCCTGAACCTTATCGTTTTATGTATCTGTTAAATGGTTAACGCAAACCTAAGCGCGTACAGAACCGGCCGCCGTCGCCACGCATGTCCTCACCGACGGACGCTCGAGGGCGTCAGACACGACAACCGGCGGACGCTTCCGGACGCCGTCGGCGGACTCGGCGAAGCGCTCGCTGCGCAGGGACAGATTGCGGACTGGCTCGTCTCGCCGGACGGTCCATTTCACTCTGGTCGCGCCCATGACCAGCGCGCCGACGCGCGCGAGCACATGCGCTTGCGTTCCGCCAAGGTGCTCGACGGAGCTTTCCAGTTCGTGTGCGAGTGCCGGGTCTGCGACCGCTCGCCCCACGGGTTGAGGCTCGCGCTGGCGCGTGACGTTCCACTGCCTCGGCGCCTCGCGGTGCATATAGACGCATCGGCGGAGGTGCGGTGCGCCAAGGTCGTCTGGCGTCGCGGGCTCATCGGGGTCCGGCTCTACGATCACGCGTCCAAATTGAAGCCGAGCGATCGGTTCGCGCTGAGAGAGCGCGACTACGGCATTCTCGACTGAGACTTCTCAAGCGTAGCTCTTTTCCTCGACCAGCGCCGAGCGGAAGAGGCGGTTGACCGCGCGCTTGAGCGCGGCGCGCTCGTCGTTGATCGTGTAGACGGAGCGGGCGAGCGTCACGAACCGTGGTCCGAAGTCCTTATGGCGCTCGCAGAGCCGCAAGGCGTCTTCTACCTCCCACAGTCGCGTGTTTACTTCGGCAAGCTTGTCGACGAGCGGTTCGAGAGCGGCGCCCACGAGGCTCTGCTCCTCCGCGAGGGCCTCGAGCAGCGCGAGCTCATGCCGAACGTTGCCGAGCTTGCCGGCGTCGGCGATACGTTCCGCCTTGATGCGCAGAATTGTGATCTTGTCGATGAGTTCGCCGATCGAACAGGGCGTTCGAATCACGCGCGCGGCGCAGTCGGCGAGCATGTGCGAGAGCTCCCGCGCCATGCCCTCGAACACGTCGCTCCAGACTCCGCGCCGCGACTGGCGGAAGAGCCGCATCGTCGGGTACCAGGGAGAGTCGGTCCGGTCCGTCATCCACCGCCATTCGGCGTCGACCTTCAGCGCGACCCATACCGGGCGAGCCATTGCGCCGGCCAGATGCGCTATCGAGGTATCGCAGGTGACGACGAGGTCGAGATGAGCCATCGCCGCCGCAGTGTCGACGAAGGCGTCGGGGCCCGCGTCGAAGTCAGGGCCCAGCGTTTCGACGCGCATGGGGGGTGGCAGGTCACGGAGCTGCTCCTCGCCGAAACCCTTTTGCAGCGAAATCAGCCGGACACCTTCGATCGCCGCGAGCGGCGCGAGCGCTGCGAGCGGCATGGAGCGGGCGCGATCCGCCTCCGGGTGCGGATTGCCCTGCCAGGCGACACCGATCTTAAGACCCGCTGATCCGATTCGTTTGGACCATTTTTCGACCAAGGCCGGTTCAGCCGACAGATAGGGCGTGTCCGTGGGGACAGCATCGAGACGAGTCCGAAAGGCGTGCGGCAGACTGCTGATCGCAATCTGGGCGTCGAACGGCTCCTCTGGCGCCGACTCGACAAAACGCGTCTCAATCCGGGAGGAGAGGACCCGATGCAACCTGGGCGGACAGACGAAAGTCGTCTCGACACCGGCTGCCGCCATGAGCGGCAGGTATCGGACGAACTGGATCGTATCGCCGAGGCCGTGGTCGTTGAGCACGAGGACGCGTTCGCCCGGCCGTCCATGCCCTTTCCAAGTCGGAAACCGCGCGCCGAGGGCCTCGGCGAGCGACTTGCCCTGAAGCCAACGCGCCTCATAGCCTTCAAAGCCGCGTTCGAAATCGCCGAGCGTGAGCAGGAGGCAACCCCTCCCGGCGACGGCTTCGCGGCTGCCGAGCGCCTCGGCGGCTTCGAACGCGGTGAGCGCCTGGTCGAATTGTCCGAGGTTGCGCAACGCGAGCGCCTCACCGCAGAGCGCCGCGGCGAAATTCGAACGCACCGCGCCCGCCTGCCGATACGCTGCGAGCGCCTCCTCCATCCGGTCGAGCTTGAGGAGCGCATTGCCGAGGTTGATTGCGGCCTCGGCAAAGCCGGGCCGGAGAGCCAGCGCACATTCCGCGGCTCGAAGCGATTCCTCGAGGCGTCCGAGTTCGCGCAAGGCGCCGGCGCGGCTGCACCAGGCGTCGGCGTCGCCGGGACTGATCGCGCTCGCCGCCTCGAAGGCCGCGAGCGCTTCCTGGAACCGGCCCATGTCGAACAGGATTTTCCCGGCGTTGGTGTGAGCGACGACGAGCGAGGGATCGAATTGGAGAGCCTGTCGATAGAATCGCAGCGCCGCCTTGGGCTTGCCGCACTGGCTCAACATGTAGCCGCCCATGGTCAGGGCTTCGGCGAAATCCGGCCGGCGCCGCAACGCCTCGTCGAGGCGAGCGATCGCCTCCTCGCGCCGCCCTTCAGACCAGGATCGGCAGGCGGCTTTGTAGAGCGCGAGCGGATCGGCGCGGGAAGCAGCCGCGCCGGAAATGACTGCCTGACGCATGACGCGTGACCGTCGGATACGGTGATTGCGCGGGCCTTTCCCTGACCCGTCGGCTTCGCTATCCGCCCAGCGTGAACTTCTGCAGGCTCGACATCAGCGAGGCTGAGAACATCGGAGCAGGGAGGCCGGTGGAGGCGTTCAGCGCCTCGCCGATTGATTGTCCATTCGACTGGATGACGCCGGCGAGAATTGTCGAAGCGGCCGAGGCGTTCGAACTCGCGGTGGGCGACGACACTGTGAGCGACGTCGTCGCGCCGGAGCCCGGCCCGTAGGTCAGATCGTACATCGCAGTGAATCGCTCGGTGAGCTGTTGCAGCTTCTTGGGGTCGCTGAGATCGGCGAGCGGCATCAATTTCGACAGCGTCTGCGCGTGCGCGTCGATGTTGGTGGCGCTGATTGCAGGCGACAAGCCGAAGATCGTCTGCGCGACTTCGAGGAGATTTTGGTCGGCGAGAACGCCATATTCACTCGAGATGGTCGGCGCGACGCGCTGGAAATAGAGCGCGAGCTGGACGCCAACATCCTGCGCACCCTGGTCGCTTTCGAGTTGTTGTTCGACATAGTCGGGGGTCGTCGTCTTGACCGCGCTCGCCGACGATACCGAGGATGCTCCGTTGCCGACGAAATCGAACGCCGCGGCGAAAGTCTTCCACCTCGAATTGCTCAGCGTGTTGGCGAGGCTCTTCGGATTGGAGACGCCGCCCTCGAGCACCTTTTCGATGAGCGCGGTGTTGTTGACCTGATCGCCGAGGCCGTAGGCGTCAAGCGCATAGGACAACAGTCGGAAGTTGCCGACGAAATCCTGGATCGATGCGACCTTGCCAATATTCGCCTCATAATAGGCCGTGGCCGACTTCACCGCCGGCTCGGCCGCGGTCATCGCCTGATAACGCGCGAGGTTCTGCGTGACGGACAGATAGGCGGCAGTCGTCGTGGTCATCGGCGCCGGGGAATGCGGTTGGCTGCGAAACGCTAACCGCGAATGGCTGCGCCTTCGTTAATTCGCCTGCGTCAGCGGCCGTCGCGCATCGGGGCGAGATTCGCGCGGGCCAGCAGATCCGCTTGCCTTGCGTTGCCGCCCAATCGCGCCGCGATCGCGCCGGCGAGCGAAGCGACCGAGTCATGCCGCATGAACTCGGCGAGCAGTGCGGTCTCCTCGTCGTTGCGCTGCGAGACGTCCTCGTCGTGCGGGGCGGAGGCGAAGGTTTTTTGTCGGGATCGCGTTTGCATGGCCGGCGCTCGCTCGAAATCAACTCGAAGGACCCGTCGGATTCTGCCATGCGACGGCGCGGCGTTACGTGACAAATTGTGACAAAGATCAACGCAGGCCGGTTACAGCGGCTGAAGCGTTCCGCCGGCCGCGTCTGCGACCCAGAGGCGGTCTGCCGAGGCCAAGGCGGTAGAGCGGGCGAAGAGCGAGACCGCCACCGGGGGCAGGGCGGGAAGGCTTTTGTCCGCGCAGGGCTCCAATCCATCCGGCGCGAAGCCCTCGATCATCGGCGCGATGCCGAGGCCGGCGGAAGCGGCGGAGGCGAGCACCACAAAATCGGCGCTGGCGCAGACGATGTCGAAGGCCAGCCCCGCGGCGCGCAGCGCTCCGACCGCCGCCTCGTGCAGCGCAGTCCGCTGCGGCGGCACGACAAGCGGCAGCGGCTTCTTTCGAATCTGCGCCCCGACGCCCGAGCCGAACCAGCCGAGGGGCGCCCGCCAGCGCTCGGCGTCTTCGATATCGCGCTCGTCGCCGACAACGATCGCGATGTCGAGTGTCTTCTGCCGGAAGGCGACCGCGAGGGAATCCGACGCGTCCGTGATCACCTCGAACCCCGACCCTGCCTCTGCCTGTGCCCGCAAATGACCGAGGCGGGGCGTCAGGCGGGAGACGAATTCGCTCGACATGCCTACGCGAAGGATCGCGCCGGGAGTCTTGCGGCGCGACGCCTCCTCCAGCATCTCGTCGTGCAGGCGGATGAGACGCTTGCCATATTCGAAGCAGACTGCGCCGACCGGGCTCAGTTCGAACCGCGGAAGTTTTTCGAACAGCGGCGCTTCCGCAAGCTCCTCGAGACGCTTGACTTGCAGGCTGATGGTCGGTTGCGAGCGGCCGAGCTCCTCCGCCGCCCTGGTGAACCCGCGCGCCTCGACGACGGCGACGAACGCCCTGAGGACATCGACGGGAATGCTGCGCATCAATTCGGGCCCGAAATCATTCGGAGACGTAGGGTTCGCGGCGTTCTTACACCGTTTCGCTTCCGCTCATAATCGTAGGATCGGGTTCTGTTTCGGGCGGTTACTAATCCTGCGAGGACCAAGCTGAGTCGGATGAGGACGGTCGATCGCGGCCAAAGAAAATAAATTTCACCTCTCCCCTAACGTCAATTATTGACAGCCGTTCAGCATGTGCGACGATTCGACCGACTCGACGATGAATCGTCCGACGGCGGTATCGATGGTGGACAGTCCAATGCGCATCCTCGTCCTCTCCGGTGATAGCCCTGATCTGTCGATGATCGAAAGCGCCCTGCGCCTCGGGGAGATCGAGATCCTCACGCCGGAAAGCGTTGCGGGGCCAATCGCTTCCGACGCGAGCCGCTGGCGCTTCGCCGACTGGACGCTTGACGTCATAACCCGCCAATGCGCCAGCCCGGGGGGCCGACATGTCGATCTGACGTCCTCGGAATACGATCTCCTTGCGGCCTTCCTTCGCCAGCCCGGCCGGACGCTGTCGCGCAACGCCCTCATGCGCGATTTGCGCGGGCGCGCCTGGACCTATTTCGACCGGTCGATCGACACGCTCGTTGCGCGGCTGCGCAAGAAGATCGACCTCGATCCGGCGCGGCCGCTCATCCGTTCGGTCCGCGGTGTCGGTTATGTCTTCTGCGCCAGCGTCTCGGGAGCGCCCAACGGCGATCAGTAGAAACGGTCTTCGCAGCTTCCGCCGCTGTGGCTGCTCAGCGGCTTTCATTCCCCCCAAGTCAGATAGAGGCCGATGTCGCCGATGGCGCCTTGGTCGTCATAGCTGACGATACGCGCGTCGAGCCCGAACCCCTGGGGTTTCAGCTCCTTCCGCCAGCGGTCATAGATTTCGGCGGCTTCGCCGCGCAGCGTTTCCTCCCAGCCTCGCTCGACGACGTCGATCTTGCGGCCCCCGTCGATGCACAAGTCCGATGGAAAGCGCAGCAGCATCAGCTCGTGCTCGCCGTCGCGGGCCGCGAGCTCGGCATGTTCCAGCAGCTCGCGCCACAATTGCGCACCCACGTGGTGATCGAGCAGGGCCTTGATCTGGCGGCGGCGGTCGAGCTCCGCCTCCCGCCGCGCCGCCTGCTTCCGATCGAAGCTTTCCGCCTTGAAGGCGCGGACGTTGCTGCGAAAGGCGGAAGCGGAAAAGGTCGGAGGCCTTGGCGGCTGGAGCGTATTTTCGTGCTGCGACGCGCCGCCGCTCCGGTCAAGGATGCCGCGCAGCGAAGCCCCGCCTATCAGAGATTCGAGAAACCCGAGGATTCGGGCGCCGTTTTCCTCTTCGTGCCGGGTCCTCGGGACGCTTTCGACGACGCAGAGCAGGTCGGCCCGGCTGACGACCCCCAGCAAGCGGCCGTCCTCGATCACCGGCAGCCGCTTGATGCGATGCGCCTGCAAGGCTTCGGCGATGTCCTGGACCGATGTGCCCGGGGAAATGCTGATCAGGGGCGCCGACATGACGTCACGGATGGTTCGTTCGACGCCTGAACCGAACATGCCGTGCGAAGGGACGCCGTCGGCGAGCATCGTAAGCCACCAGTCCCGGTGACCTTCGTCGGACCGGCGGCCCATCAGGTCGCCGTCGCTGGCCATGCCGATCGCCGCGCCCGAGGCGCCGATCACGGGAACGCCGCCGATTCCGTGCTCGAGCATCAGCCGTGCGACCTCTCGTACGGAATTGGTTTCGTTGGCGACGATGGCGGGTGAGCTCATCAAGTCCCCGGCAAGCAGGTAGAGTGCACTTTCGGAATGTTGGGCGCGCGGCAATCAGCTTACCTCGTTGCGCTCGGAGGTCGAGCGGCTCCAAACGGCGCCGGATAGCCGGCCTGGAAACGGAACGCGCCGAACCATGTTCAGGACCTCGGCGCAACGGCATCTTACAGCGAAACGCTTTTGCAGCCCAGCGCCGCCGAACATTTGCAAATTCAGCCTGCGCCTTCATCAAAGCGCAATGGAAATGTTGGAGAGAGATTGCAACGTGGGGACCCGTCGATGATCGGCTCGCACGCCTGTTTTGTCGAACGGACGAGTCCTGACCATGCACCTCTACGATTTTGAAGTGCTGTTGGACGGCGGGGTCGTCGTCGAGAAGCGGACGATCAGGTTGCCCGACGCGCGCGCCGCATGGCCCGAGATTGTCAGGCTCGCCAAGCATTTCAACCAGCCGGGCTTCAAGATCCGGGTGCTCGACGAGTTCGGCCGGATCGTCATCCTCACAGGCGTGTCCACGGTCAGCCGGCATGCTTCGGTCTGGGCTGCGTAGAGGATTGTGCCCGGCGCCGCGGCGCGCCGGCCGATGCAGAATCGTTCCCTGACCAGCCGGACATCCCTCAAGAGCGATCGGGTCGAAACGGCATCGGCCCTGGCGCGCGGTCGGCCTGCAAGAGCGCGAATCCGTGTCCTGAGCCATCGATCGAACAGAAATAGTACGAATTATGGTTTCTCGAAACAATTTGTTCAGTGCAGTTTTTTTCGCCGTTGCGACCGCGACGGCTGGGGCGCCGCCGCATTGGGTTTTGAATAGTTCGGCGTTCCTGGAATACGGGTCGCCGCGCGGCCCCGACGGCAAGCTGGACCGCGCGACGATCGATGCGACGCTGCGGGAAATCCGCAAGGTCTTCGGCGCGCTCGACCGCGCCGCGAGCAGCGCGATCATCTCGTCGGCGTCACCCTGACGCCCCTCGGCCGCCAGGAGGAAGGCCTGCCGTTCTCGATGAGCTGGGTGAGATTGCGCCACGAATACCCGGCGTGAATGCGGCCAGTTCGGGGTTTTCGCACAGTCAAACTGGGCGAGGTCGCCTTCTCTCAGGCGCTGCCAACGCGCTTTGCGTCGCTCAATATTATTGCGTTCTCGCTTCCCCCATATGCGCGGCTATGAATGCGTCGGCGCGGGCTTGCGCGTCCTCCGCCGTTTTCGCGTCGTAGCACCAAGCGATGGCCGTTTTCCGGAGTTTGTCACGATTTCCGGCGTCGCAAAAGCGTGTGCAGCGCCCGGATAGATGACGACTTCGATGTTCCGCTTATTCTTCATGGTTCGGCAACGGTCTCGCGGGAGTGACGTCATCCTCCGCTCCGACCATGATCAGTGTTGGAGAGGAAAACTCGCACCCGCAGACGAATCCGCAATAGGGATAATAGGCGATGACGCCCGCGAACTTTACCTTATGGGCCGCAGCCGTCGACGATTCGTCCGCCAGGAGTGCGGCCTGCGCGCCATGGTTATAGCCAACTAAGGCGACGGCCAGAAACAGGTGAATCGGGTTTGGGATTTTGCCGGCATCGGCTGTTTGGGGGATTTCCTGTCTTCGAGATCGGCGTCTATATCGTGGCGATGATAGATGAATCGCCCCTGCGTATCCGATTTGAAGCGCTTCGTTCCTCGCTTGACGAGCGAGGCCGACGGTTGAGCGCCGCCGCCGAGGCGAAGGCGGCCGGCTACGGCGGGATCGCGGCGGCCGCGCGTGCGACGAAGGTCGCCCGAAGCACGATCGGACGCGGTCTGAAGGACCTGCGGGACCCCGGCTCTCTGACCGGGAAGGTGCGTCGCAAGGGCGGGGGGAGCCCTCGGTTGACGTCGAGGGACCCGACGCTTCTGGAGGACTTGCAACGATTGCTCGAGCCCGCGACGATGGGCGATCCGATGCGGCCGTTGCGATGGGTCTCCAAGAGCCACGACAAGCTGGCGAGGGCGCTTCGGGCGATGGGTCACAAGGTGAGCTCCTCGACCATTCCCAAACTCTTGGAGGAACTGAAATATTGCCGCCACTGCAACCGCAAGACCAAGGAAGGCGGCAAACATCCCGATCGCGACGCTCAGTTCGAATATATCAACGCCAAGGCCGAGGCGTTTCAGGCGGCCGATCAGCCGGTGATATCGATCGATGCGAAGAAGAAGGAATTGCTCGGCGAATTCAAGAACGGCGGCAGCGACTATGGGCCGCAAGGCCAGCCGATCGAGGTCAACACCCACGATTTCGAGGACAAGGAACTGGGCAAGTTCATCCCCTACGGAATCTACGACACCGGCGCCAATCTCGGCTACGTCAGCCTCGGAATCGACCATGATACCGGGCAATTCGCCGTAAATGGCGTTCGCCTCTGGCTCGATCGGATGGGCCGGGAGCGTTATCCCTCGATGACGCGTCTCATGATCACCGCCGATGGCGGAGGCTCCAACGGCTCGCGCCTACGGCTATGGAAGGTGGCGCTGCAACAACTCGCCGACGAGACCGGCCTGATCATCCAGGTCTGCCATTATCCGCCGGGGACCTCGAAGTGGAACAAGATCGAGCACCGCATGTTCTGCCACATCACGCAGAACTGGCGCGCCATGCCTCTCGTCAGCCTCCTCGTGGCCATCGAACTGATCGCAAACACCACGACGAAAACCGGTCTCAAAATCCGCTGCGAACTTGATCCCAACCCCTATCCCAAGGGCATCAAGATCTCCGACGAGCAAATGGCGACACTCAACATAAAACGCAATTCCTTTCATCCAGAATGGAACTACAGCATCTCGCCCAGACGTCCGAACGTGGAGCAATAATTCTTGGGCGTCGCCTAAGAAGATCCGCGTGCCGTCGATGTCAGGCATGGCCGCGACAGTGTCGTTGGCGGCATGGGCGTCCGCGGCGCGGATGCCGTACCACACGGGATTGTTCAGTCTGTCGCACACCCCGTGATCGATATGGCGCGGCGTGAAGGAATCGACGATCAGAGTTGCGAATCCTTTGGCGCGGTTGTGGTCGACGACGACCTTCTCCAGCGCCGCGTCATCCGCTCTGCCGATCGGAGCGCGGCCGCCCAAATAGATAATCGTTGGGAACGGCCCTCGGCCTTCCGGCCTGAACAGCGCGCCGGCGATTGTCTTCACCTGCGGGTCATCGACCGGAATCGCGATAACGTTCGTATAGCCGCCGCCCATCAGCGGCGTCTCCGCCGCTGAAGTGGACGGCAAAACCGCCACTCCGACGACGATCCCAATCGCCGCCGCTCCCAAGAGGAACTTGCGCTTCATCGCAGCCTCCTCGCTTTTTCCGCGAGGCGCGCCCGTGCGCCGCTCCGTTCTCGCCCTTACGCGCCCTGCGCGCCTCGTTTGCGTCCGAATCAAACCTACCGGCCTGAGTGGCGGCCGCATTGATCTCCATCAACCGCGAGGAAAATCGACGGACGTTCCTTGAGCCCGCGTCCGTCAACTCGAAAGCGCCGGGAACAATCCGCCGGGCCCGGTGGTTCCCTGCCACGGAGGTTGCCATGGTCGGTCATCGCGTCTGGGCCATTCCGGAAGGATTCATTCCGGGTCGCAGTTTCAGCCAGCAGCCGGAGCTCGTGTCGCACGAGGCGGCCTGCATTCTCAACGCCTCCGATCAGTCTGCTTCGATCGAGCTTACGATCTACTTCGAGGATCGGGATCCGGCCGGCCCGCTCAAGGTCGAGGTCGAGCCGCGGCGCACCAAGCACATGCGGTTCAACGATCTGAAGGATCCCGAGCGCGTGCCGCGCGACACGGCCTATTCGTCGGTCATTCGCTCCAACGTGCCCATCGTGGTCCAGCACACGCGGCTCGATTCGCGCGATCCGCATCTCGCGATTCTGTCCACAATTGCCTTTCCCGTGGAATCATGAGCGCCAAAGGACGGGTCGTCATGGTCACTGGAGCGGCCGCCGGCGTGGGGCGGGCGATCGCCCGCCGGTTCGCCGTCGCGGGCGACCGGGTCGGCCTCATCGCCCGCGACGAGCAGGCGCTCGACGACGTGAGGCGCGAGCTCGAGGCTTTCGGCGCCGAAGCGGCGGCCGAATTGGTCGACGTCTCCGACGCTGACGCGCTGTTTGCCGCCGCGGATCGGCTCGAGGACAAGCTCGGGCCGGTCGACGTCTGGATCAACGACGCCATGGAGACGGTGTTTTCTCGGGTCGCCGACATGAGCCCCGCCGAGTTCAAGCGGGTGACCGAAGTCACCTACCTCGGCTTTGTCAACGGCACCATGGCGGCGCTGAAATCGATGCAGCGCCGCAAGCACGGCAGGATCATCCAGATTGGTTCGGCGCTCGCCTATCGCGGCATCCCGCTGCAGTCGGCTTATTGCGGCGCCAAGCACGCGATCCGCGGCTTCACCAACTCGTTGCGGTCGGAACTCATTGCCGAAGGCTCGCCGATCCGCGTCTCGATCGTCGAACTGCCGGCGGTCAATACGCCGCAGTTCGACTGGGCGCGCGCCCATACGCGCCACACGCCGCGCCCGATGGGCCGGCCGGTCGAGCCGGAAGTCGTCGCCGATGCGGTGTTCCGCGCCTCGCACGGCTCGTGGCGCGAATATTGGCTGGGCCTGCCGACGATCCTGCTCATCCTCGGCGATTTCATATTGCCGGGCGCGCTCGACCAATATCTGGCGAAGACGGCGATCAGCGGACAGCAGACCAAGACGCTGCTCGAGCCGACACGGCCGGACAATCTCGAACATCCGGTGACGCCTTTGCATCGCGTGCGCGGCTCGTTCAGCTCCGAGGCTGAAAACCACGCGCCGCTCATCATCGGCGAGGTCGCGCGGCTCGGCACGGTGGCCGCTGGGGCATTCGTCTTCTTCGTCGCCGGCGCAATCTACGGTGGGAGCAAGCGGGTTAGACCACCTCGGGATGAATAGATCGCGGCTCGCGGGCGCCTGGCGCCTACCTTCGCGCCTGCTGCTGCTGGAAAAGACCGTTCTCTCGCAGTAAAAAACTCAACACAAGACGCGAAGGACCGCAAGGCTTAGAGCAGGTTCCGATCGACTGGAATCCTCGCTCGCCATGACGGGGCTGGACGCCGACGACCCCGCCATTTCCTTCCGGAAATTTCCAAACGTTTCAAAAAATATTCCGCCGGGCTTCCCAATCTTTGCAAAAAATTTCCATTTCCTTCAGAAAATTTCAAAAAATTTCACTGGGAATCTTTACTTATCAAAGCTTTACGACCGAATTTGCGAATTTGGGTAACTCCCAAGCTGGTGGCTATGCCGCCAGGGCGCGAATGAGGGCGTGAGGACGAGCGGTCAGGGTCTGGAGGATGTTCCAGCGTCGCTTGCGGGCGGTTGCGACGACCGATCGCAGGGCGGCGAAGTCGCAGGCGGCTTCGAAGATGCGAAAGGCGCCGGAGATCTTCATCTTGACCTTCATCATGCGCAGGGCCTGTTCGGCCAGGTTGTTGGTGAAGGGGACGGAGAAGTCGACGAGGAAGCGCAGGACGTCGTCTTTGAACTCGTGCAGTCGGATGAGCAGGTTGTGTCCGGGGCGGTGTTTTGTCCGACCGCGGTTCGAGGGATGCCGTTGAAGGCGCGGCAAGTTGCGGTGAAAGGCGAGACCCTGGCGCAGGATCTCCCAGTAGCGGGCGAGGGAGCCCTCGAGCGCGGGCGGGGGCAGACTGGTCGCGCCCGCCTCGCGCGCGTTCTCGACGGCTCGATTGGCCTCGAGCAAGAGATCGCGCATGGGTGCGGCCCACGGCTCCCGGTCGATCTCGACCAGCGCCTTCAGTTCGCGCAGATGATGGGCGTTGCACAGCGCATGACGGACGTCGGTGAGCCCGGAGTAAGACTTGAAGCCGTCATGAACCGCGACTCCGCCCGTGAGCCCCTCCGGCATCTCGCCGCGTTTGGCCGACACGCGATAGTGGGTCAGGGTTTCCGTGGCGACGGTGTGCAGCCATTGTCCCTTGCCGGCGACGCGGAAGCCGGTTTCATCGAGGCAGCGCACCGGCGCTTGCGCCGCGAGCGCCGCGATCTGCGCCGCCACCGGCGCGAGCGCCGCAGCCTTGCCGCGCACCCAATCGGCCACGCTTTGCGAGCATAGACGCAATGCTCCGAACAGATCGCCCATCGCTTCGGCGACCCGATCTTCGGGAATGAGCTGATGGACGTTGAGATAGACCGCCGCCGCCCTGACGCGCTCCCCGTATTGCGCCGGCGAGGCGACGCCCGCGGGAAACGCGGCTTTCGTCTCTCCGCCGCACGCTGCGCAGCAATAGACCGAGGCCTGATGCTCCGTGACCTCGATCAGCCGGTCAGGCAGATCGAACACCTGCCGTCTCTCCACGTCCCGCTGCATCGAAACCGTCAGCCCCGCCAGACAAAGCCGGCACGCCTGCGCTTCGTGCCGCACGACCCGATCGGGCGTCTCGACCTGCCGGAGCGTGTCGCCCTTGTGTCCCGCCTGCCCGCCGCTTTTCTTGTCCGAGCGCCCGCGGAGGCTGCCGGGGATGCGCGGCTTCTTCTTCAGCCCATCGCTCGACGGCGGCTTGGAACTCGTCGAACTGTCCAGGCCCAGTCGGCGCCGGAGGTCGGCGTTCTCCGCCTGCAATGCCTCGTTCTTGGCTCGCAACGCTTCATTCTCGGCCCGATGCGTCGCATTGTCCGCGAGATGGGCGGCCCGCAATGCCTCGTTCGCCCGCCGCAGCCACGCGACTTCGCCGCGCAACTGCGAGATGTCGCCTATGAGCGCGTCGATCGGGTCGCGAATTGTGGCGGGAGTCATCCCCACCTTGACTCACACTTCTGCTCTGCGTGTCTCGGTCAATCATCCCCCGGGCCAAAATTCACGCCGACTGTTGCAGATCGGACTCACCCAGCTTGGGAGTTACGAATTTGGAAATTTGGCGAATTTGGCCGGCTGAACGGCTGAAAATTTCTCCGTGACGCCGCGCGGCTCGGTCCAGAGCCGCTAATCAACATATCGGCAGCGACCTTCCTTCGATACGCAAGGCGACAAGGGAGCCATTCCCGCGCAAGGTCGGGGCCGGTTTGAGGGGAGCGGACAAGCACGTTCTCCGTTGCGTTGACGGAACATATCATGAACATGAACATGAACTTGGAGCTCTTGTCAAGAAATTGTTCTCTTCGGGGTCCCGAGGTCGAATTTCGGGTACTGGACAGAAAGCGGAAGGACACCGAAGGACGGTCCCGCACGGCCACGACAAGACGATCACCGTCGTCGCCGGTCTCGCGCCTTCGAGGGCTTGCGGCGCCGAAGGCCGTCGACCGGCCGATGAACGCCGCCGAGCAAACCGTCGCCGGCCTGATGAGGGCGCTCGACGACTGCGCCCATATCTTCAAACCCGACAAATGCACAAGTTATTTCGCCGCCTGCGGCTGTGAGACAACTCGAGGTCTGCTCACGAGCTCGCCGCGATGCGCCATCGCCTTGATCCGGTCGGCGGTGCGGCAGGCGATCGCCTGAATCGTGAGCGACGGGTTTACGCCGCCGATTGTCGGAAAGACCGAGCCGTCGCAAATCCATAGGTTGGGCACGTCCCACGACCGGCAGTCGGCGTCGACCACGCTCGTCTCGGGATCGAATCCCATGCGGGCGGTTCCGTTGAGATGGCAAGTGTCGTCGGTCTCGTCCCAGATGTCGCGCGCGCCGGCCGCCTCGAGCGCCAAACGCATGAAGCCGAGCGAGTGCTGGATCAGACGCTTGTCGTTGTCGCAGTAGGAATAGGTCACGCGCGCGATGGGCAGGCCGTATTGGTCCTGCTCCTCGGCGAGCGTGACGCGATTGCGTTCCTGGGGCATGCACTCGCCGACGATCTTGAGGCCGACCTGGTGGTTGTAGTTCTTCATCTCATCGACGAGCGGCTGGCCCCAAAGGCCGCGCTTCGACGACTGCGCGCCGGCCCACACGACCGGCAGCGGGCCTTGGCTCATGTAGGCGTAGCCGCCGAAGAAATCCTTGCCTTCGTCGGTATAGTTCCAGTGCTCGGTCAGCGCGAGCGACGGCGGCCCCTTGTAGGAGCGGATCTCCTTCTCCATGAGACCCCACACGGCCTGGTTCGCCTGCACCATCAGGTTCTTGCCGACCAGGCCGGACGAATTGGCGAGCCCGTCGGGGAATTTCGCGCTCGATGAGTTGAGGAGCAGCCTCGGCGTCTCGATCGCATAGCCGGCGACGACGACGTTCTTCGCCTTCTGGAACCGCCAACGCCCCTCGCGGAAATAGCGGACGCCGGTCGCCCGGCCAGCATCGTTATGCTCGACGCGCCCGACCATGGAAAGATCACGGATCTCGGCTCCAGCCTTCAGCGCGCGCGGTAGCCAGGTCAAGAGCACGCTCTGCTTGGCGTTGGTCGAACAGCCGATGACGCACATGCCGCGATAGACGCAAGGATGGGCCAGCCAGCCCGCGCGGGGCGGAGAGCGTCGCCAGCGGCGTCGGCGTCCAGGCGATGCCGAGCGCTTCGGCGCCCTCGGCGAGCACGAGGGCCGATGCGTTCAGCTCGTGCGGACGATACGGATAGCGCGGCCGCTTCGGCCCCCAGGGATAGGTGACCGGCCCGGAAATCTTCAGCGCCTGTTCGACCTCGCGATAGTAGCCCCACATCTCGCGCCAGTCGAGCGGCCAGTCGACGCCATAGCCGAGTTTGGTGCGCGACTTGAACCATTCGGGCCGGAAGCGCAGCGACACCATGGCGAAATGGACGGTCGAGCCGCCGACCGCCTGGCCCGAGTTGTTCTTGCCGAGCTCGAGCGGGTTCTCTCCGTCGACGATCCGCTCCCCGGTCCAGTAGAGCTTCGCCTGCTCGTGCTCGTCGGAGGCGAAGTCCTCCATCGGCCGCCAGTAGGGGCCGGCGTCGAGCGCGACCACGGAGAAGCCGTACTCAGCGAGCTTGCAGGCGAGCGTGCCCCCGCCTGCGCCGGTGCCGACAATGACGAAGTCGACCGGCTCGTCGTCGGAATGGCAGCGCATCGGCGTCCAGGCGCCGTCGCGGAAGACGTCGGGCGCGCCCGGCCGTTGTTGGCGCGCGGCGTGGTCTGCGGATCATCCGACGCGAGCATTCTCATGCCTCGCCTCGTCCTCGCGACCGGGTTGCGCTTCGACAGCCTCCCACGAGTTCCCGCCGGTCGAAGTTCATCCGCACATAGCCGCGTGGGCTTGCCGGCCCGCCGAAGCCGATCTCGTTCCACGCGGCGGGATGCGCGTAATAGGCGCTGACCACGTCGTGCAGGAGTCGTTCGGAGAAGAACACCGCCGGCGGCATGTCGCCCCAGGCGTTGGAATGCGCCTTTCCTTCCTGAGCGGCCTTCAGGATTTCGTCTTGCCCTTTGGGGTCCAGCTCGTGGAATTTCGCTCCGGAGCGCGCATGCACCTCGGCGTCGAGCGCGCGGACGCCGCGGCGCCATGCCTCGCCTTGCCGGGGCAGGCGGGAGTCACGGTAGCCGTCGCCGTGGCCGGATGCGAGTTTGGCGTCGACCATCGCGGCGACCGGGGCCGGATGCGAGCGGTCGGACGGCTGTGGCGCGATCCGCCGGCAGATCGCCTGCACCGTCGGCCATTCCTCGTCGGAAAAGAAGTCGTGCTGATCCGGATCGATCGCCATGCGCGCATCGATCACGCGCCGGGTCTGCTCGTTCCACGACGGCGTATTGCGCTTGGCGAGAACGTTGTAACCAGGGTAGCGCTCACGCATCGTTGGAGTCCATCAGCGCCAACGCCGCCATCCCGATCAGGGCGAGGCCGAGAAAGCTGGGCGGCGCCGGAATCGGCGGACCGTTCAGCACGTTCTGGCTCCAGTTGCGCCAGCCTCCCATGTTGCGGGACACGCCATAGATGTGGAATCCGATCCCGGCGACGCCGAGGGCGGCGGTGAGCAACAAACCCGCCCGCACCGGCCCGCGCGGCATGCTCTCTGGCGCCATGGCCGCCGCGCCGATTAGGCCCGCCGCGACCGGCGGCACGCTGACAGGAAGAACCATCGCCGGATTGTGGTAGGCGCCGCGGAAATGCATGAGCGCCGCCTCGCTGACCGTGCCCGCGATGCCGGCGGAGGTCGCCGCCGCAAGGAGCCGGCCCGCGGGAATGCCGAACAAAGTCGCGCGGCGGCCTCGCGCTCTGCCGACCTGCAGTGCGCAGCGTCCGAAGAAGCCCGCGAGCGTCAGCGCCATCGGCGCACCGATCGGCGCGGAGTAGAACAGGTTGAGCCAGGATAGACCACTCGGGCGCTTCAGGATGTTGTAGGCGTGGAAGCCGAAGCCCGCGATCCCGGTCGCCTCGGCGATACGATAGATCCCGTCGTTCACTGCCGGCGCACGGATGCCCAGCGCGCCGGTCAACCCGGCGAAAAGAGACAGCGTCGCGCTGACCAACGGTACGAACATCGCCTTGTTCTGAAACGAGCCTCGGTAGTGCTCGACGGCGCTGTCGGCAACCACGGCGAGCGCGAGCACGCCGGCGCCCAGGTGGAGCTTGCGCTCGGCTCCCTGCTGCGCTTCACGCCGGCGCCGCTCGGCGTACGGCGAGATCGCCGCAAGAGCGGGCAGGATGCCCGCGGTTCGCTCGGCTATCGTTTTCGTTTCGCGCCGGAGCTTCTCACCCCTGAACGGCGACAGCGCGGAGCCGAGCCGCTCGCTTGCGAGACGGACCGCATCATGCGCTTCGGCTGGTGACACATGCTTCATGACTGGTCTCCAACGCGGAATTTCTCGGCGTCTTTCGCCTTGAAATCGAGGCCGAGCCCGGGTCGGCCGAGGTCGGGGCGGATGGCGCCGTCCTCGGGCTTCGGCGCCCCGTCGAACAGCATGTGCTCGATCCGCACATGGTCGTGGAACCATTCGAGGTGCCGAAGGCGCTGAACAGCGCAGGCGACGTGCCGGTGCAGGGAAGGCGCGCAATGGCCCGAAAGATCGATATGATGCGCCTCGCACAGCGCGCCGACGTCGAGAAAGCCCGAAATTCCGCCACAACGCGTCACGTCGGCCTGCAGCACGTCGACCGCCTCGGCCTCGAGCAGGATGCGCGCGTCATCAAGGTCGAAGATGTATTCTCCGCCCGCCACCGCCATGCCGGCCGGCGTCCGCTCGCGCATCAGCCGCAGGTCCGCTGGATCGTCCGAGGTGACCGGCTCCTCGAACCAGCGGATGTCGTCGTCGCGACTTGCCTCGACGAATCGCAGCGCCTGCTTGACGGAAAAGGCGCCGTTGCCGTCGACGAACAATTGCGCGTCGCCGATCGCCTTCTTGGCGACCCGGGCGCGCTCGGGATCGCGCTCCTTGTCGCTGCCGATCTTCATTTTGGCGAAGCGGCAGCCGTCCCGCTCGACCCAGCCCGAAAGCTGTTCTGCGAGCCGGTCGTCGGTGTAGCTGGTGAATCCCCCGCTGCCGTAGATTGGGACAGCGTCGTGACAGCGGCCGAGCAGCGTCGCGAGCGCGACGCCGAAAAGCTTGGCCTTCAGGTCCCACAGCGCTGCGTCGAGGGCGGAGATGGCGCAGGCCGCCAAGCCCGAGCGGCCGAAATTGCGCACCGCGCGCTGGAGCGCTAGGCGGCAACCGGGAATGTCCAAGCAGTCGCGGCCTTCGAGGGCTTTTTTGGCGAGTGCCCGAATAAGCGCTGCGACGCTGGCGTCAGCATAGGTATAGCCGAGGCCGGACTGGTTCCCCGCCTGCACCTGCACGACGATCAAAGTCGTTGCGTCCCACGAGAATGTGCCGTCCGCCTCTGGGGCGTCGGTGGGAATGCGGTAGGCGACGGCGTGCGCGCCGGAGAAGGGGGCGTCGATGGATCTGGACATGGGATGCGGGTTCTCGGTCCGAGTTTGAAACCGACGACGCGCTTTGAAGGTTCCCTGCGTCCGCGGCGCCCCTCACAATCGCCGGACGGTTTCGCCGCCAAATCCCGGATTCACGCCGTCTCTTGTCGGCGACGTCATCACGACCTGGAAGGCGGGCGGCGAATGACGCCAAACCTCTGTTGAACGTGTCGCAGGCGTCAGCTTCTGCTCGGCGGTCTCGTTGCTCGCCGCTGTCCGGTCGCGATTTCGCCGCCGCTTATTTTGTCCGCTCGATTTGCTGCAGCAGAGCCAGGTCGGCGTATCCGTCCGGTTTCAGGCCGTGGTGCTCCTGATAGGCGCGCACAGCCGAGCGCAGCGAATCGCCGACCATCCCGTCGATCTCGCCTGGATCATACCCCAATTGCTTGAGCCTGGTCTGCAGCCTGCGAACCTGACTTTCGCCGAGAGGACGCTCCTTCTTCGGCCACTCCGTGACGAGACCGCCGCCGCCGCTGATGGCGTCGCCGAGCAAGGCGACCGCGAGGGCATAGGACGTCGAGGCGTTGTAGGCCTTGATGACTCCGAAGTTGCTGGTGATCAGGAAGATCGGGCCTCTGAGTTCGGCCGGAATGAGCAGGCGGCCCTCGCCCGTCGCCGGCAGCGCTGCGCCGTTCACGCGCTTCACGCCCCGAGCGGCGAAGTCGGCAAATGGAGAGAGCCGCGATGAATCGGCGTCGGTCAGCGTGAAACCGGGCGGTAGCCGCACCTCGAAGCCCCAGGGGAGACCCGCCTTCCAGCCGTTGCTCGCGAGATAGTTGGCGGTCGAACCGATCGCGTCGGCCTCGCTGGTCCAGATATTGCGCCGGCCTTGGCCGTCAAAATCGACCGCGTAGACGAGGAAGCTTGACGGCATGAACTGCGTTTGTCCCATGGCGCCGGCCCAGGAGCCGCGCATCGCCTGCGGCTCGATCTCGCCCTCCTCGAGAATGATCAGCGCGAGGATCAATTCGTCGCGGAAATAATCGTCGCGAAAGCGGGCGTAGGCGAGGCTCGCCAAGGCCCGGATGACGTTGTCCGATCCGGTGAATCCGCCAAAGTCGGTCTCCAGACCCCAGATGCCCATGATGATCCCCGCATCGACGCCGAAGATCGTGTTCGCCTTGACGAGCCAGGCGCTCTCCGTCTCGGCCTTGGCGCGGCCGCGCTCGATGCGGGCGGGCGAGACGGCGCTGGCGATGTAGTCCCAGATCGGCCGGACAAACTCGGCTTGCTTGTTGGCGGCTTCGACGACTCTCGGGTCGAAGGAGACGCCTAGGAAGGCGCGATCGAACGTCTCGCGCGAAACCCCGCGTTCCGCGGCCACCGGCCACAGCGACGCGACGAATTCCCGAAACGAACGATCGCGGGCCGATGGCCTTTTCGGCGAGGCGTGGGCGGAACTGGCCAGCCAACCCGACAACAGGAGACCCAAGCCTACCCAAAGGAGGAACCGCAAACTCCTGGCGAACGCGTGATTGCCCAGCATGCCCGCACGCATGAGCCCTTCTTCTCCGACGTGATGTCGCCTCAGCGGCAATGTAACCGAATTTCTCCACGCTGCGCAGTCTGGGCTTGCCTGCAAAAACGGCCGTTGACGAATGACGGCCGCGCTGCGAAGCTTCTGCGGCAAGGCGAATAGGAACCAATCCGCCACAAATCACAAATCAAACACCAGGGAGGAGATCATGGAACGCCGTACGGCAATGAAACTCATCGGCGCGACCGCCGCCATGGCGGGCGCCGGGCTCCTGCCGGGCCGCGCCAGCGCCGCCGACAAGGTGACGATCGCGCTGATTCCTGGGCTCACGGCCGACGGCTTCTACATCACCATGCACAAGGGCGCGGATGCGGCGGCCAAGGCCGTCGGCGCCGACCTCATCTTCCAGGGCGCGGCGGAATGGAACGTTTCGCTGCAGGTTCCGATTATCGACGCGATCATCGCCAAGAAGCCGGCGGCGATGATGGTCGCCCCGGTCGACAAGACTCAGCTCATCAAGCCTTTGCGCAAGGCGTTCGACGCCGGCATCACAATCGTCTGCGTCGACACGTTCATCGGCAACGGCGTCTTCCAGACCGGCTCCGGCGAGGCCGATTTCCCGATCAGCTATGTCGCGTCGGACAACGTTCTCGGCGGCCGCATTGCGGCGCGCGCGCTCGCCAAGGCGATCGGCGACAAAGGCAAAGTCTATGTCTCCAACGTCAAGCCCGGCGTGTCGACGACCGACCAGCGCGAGGAGGGTTTCAAGCTGGAGATGAAGAACCACCCGAACATCGAGGTGCTCGAGACACAGTTCAACGACGACGACGCCAACAAGGCGGCGGCGCAGGTGCAGGCCGTAATGGGCCGCGTGCCTGACCTCGCGGGCGTGTTCGGCGCCAACCTGTTCTCGGCCAGCGGCGCCGCGAACGGCGTCAAGCAGGCCGGCAAGGCCGGGAAGGTCAAGATCGCCGGTTTCGACGCGCCGGAATTGGTCGTCGCGCAGCTCAAGGACGGCACGTTCGAGCTGACGATCGCCCAGCACCCGGCCGAGATCGGCTATTTCGGCCTGATCGCGGCCTTCGCCCATCTGACCGGCAATCCCGTCCCGACGGCGATCGGCACCGGCTTCACGGTGATGACCAAGGATAATATCGACGACCCGAACGTGTCGAAGTTTCTCTACAAGAGCTCCTAAGCGCGCGGTCGACCGCCGAAGCCGTCAGCCCGCCGGCTGGCGGCTTTCGCCTGACGCTGGTTCGGGGACCGCATGACGATTGCAGCGACGTCGCCTTCGGCGACCCTTCCTCATCCGATCATCATCTGGATTGCGCAGCTCCGGGCGTGGGTGTTCCTGATTATCCTCGTCCTATTCTTCGAGGCTTGGTCTCGCCTCTCCGACGGCTCCTCGTTTCTGCTCAACACCTACAACCTCCAGTCAATCTTGGTGTTCGCCACCGCGCCGCTGCTGCTTGCGCTCGGCCAGACCTTCGTCATCATCTCCGCCGGCATCGACTTGTCGTTGGGCTTCGTGATGGGCCTGTCGTCGGTGATCTCCGCGCACGCCGCCAATTACTTCGCCGCGCGCTGGGGGTTTCCGCCGTTCGCCGCCATGGTGGCCGCGATCCTGTCCGGCACGCTTGTCGCCGTCGCCCCGGGCCTCGTCAATGGCCTCCTGATCGCGCGCCTCCAGATTCCGCCATTCATCGGCACGCTCGGCATGTACGGCGTCGCGCGCGGCGCCGCCTATCTCTTCGCCGGCGGGATGACGATCGCCATCGACAACGAATGGTACGCCGCAATCGGCAACGGCCGTGTTTTCGGCGTGCCGGTGCTGGTGATTCTCACCGCTATCGCCTGCCTGGTCATGCATTACATGCTGTCCCAAACCCGCTTCGGTCAGCACACCTACGCGTTGGGCGCGAGCAAGGCGGCCGCCAATCGCGCCGGCATCGACATCAAGGGCCTGACCGTGAAGCTGTACCTGCTCTCGGCGGTGATGGCCGGCATTGCGGGCGCACTGTACACCGGCCGCTTCACCGCGGGCGCGGCCCAGGCTGGCGAGCCGCTGCTGCTCGATTCGATCGCCGCCGTCGTCATCGGCGGCGCCAGCCTGTTCGGCGGGTCGGGCACGATCTGGGGCACGATCGCCGGCGCTCTCGTCATCGCGGTCATTCAGTATGGTCTCGTCTTCATCAACGTCGAGCCATTCTGGCAGTTCATCGCCGTCGGCGCGGTCATCATCGTCTCCGTGCTCGTCGATCAAACGCAGCGCCGCCTGCTTGGAGGAGGGCGACAGGTTGAGTGACGCCGAGCCCATCCTCTCGGTGCGCAACGTCTCCAAGGCGTTCGGCGCCGTGCAGGCGCTCAACCGGGTGTCGTTCGACGTGTTCCCCGGCGAAGTCGTGGCGCTCGCCGGCGACAACGGCGCCGGCAAGTCGACGATCATCAAGGCGATTTCCGGCGTGTTCCGTCACGACCAAGGCGACATCCTGCTCTGCGGCAAACCGATCAAATTCGCCACGCCGCACGAGGCGCGCCAGAACGGCATCGAGACGATCTACCAGGACCTCGCGCTCGCCGACAATCTGTCGATCGGCGAGAACATCTTTCTCGGCCGCGAGCCGAAGCGGCGCATCCTTGGGGTTCTGCCGATCCTTGACCGGGCGAAAATGGCCGCTGCGGCGAAAGAAACGATGGCCAGCCTCGACTTCCACGTCACTCGGCTCGAGGCCCCCGTCGCCGCCTTTTCCGGGGGGCAGCGTCAGGCGATCGCCATCGGCCGCGCCATCTTCTGGAATGCGCGGCTCGTCATCATGGACGAACCGACCGCGGCGCTCGGCGTGCCCGAGCAGCGGCGCGTCCTGGCGCTGATCAAGTCATTGAGGGGGCAGGGCAAGGGGGTCATCTTCATCTCGCACAACCTGCGTGACATTTTCGAGGTCGCCGACGAGATCGTGGTGTTCCGGCGCGGCGAGAATTCCGGCAAGCGGAAGCCGTCGGAGACCACCCAAGACGAGATCGTGAAGCTGATGGTTGGGGGCTGAGGCTCTCATCCTGTGTCTCGGCCGATCGGCTGCGCGTGCCCTGATCACGAGCTTTGCAGGCTCCCGCTTCGCTCCAGGTCTTGCTTTCCCGATCGTCTCCATCCTCTCGCTCGGCGTCAATCGCCATTTGCGCGCCGGATGTTTGTCCCCGCGACTACGTGCGGCATGGACGCGCGCCTGGCGCGCGGCTAAAATGCCTTCCCGGGGAAGGGGGTAGAGATGTGGTCGAAACGATGGCCGACCCCTTTGAGCTTTGGCTGGCGTGGACGAACGCCGTTTCTGACGGGCTTCATCGCTTCGCCGACTTCCTTCCGAAAGGCGCCGTTGTGCAAGAGGCGCCGCGGTGTCCGACCGCCCTGCCGGTTTTCGGACGAGTCCGAACTCGAGCTCACGACGATGCAGCTCCTGGAGGAGCGTGCGCCCGCGCCTCCACGAACCGCGACGGCGTTGATCGTCGCTCCTTTCGCCGTTCATGAAGCTTCGATCGCCGACTTCGCCGAAGGCCACAGTCTTGCGCAGGGGCTGGCGGCGGGCGGATCGCGTTCGCTCGCTCTGACCTACTGGAAGTCGGCGACCGCCGATATGCGCGACTACGGCATTGATGCATTTCTGGGCGACCTGAACGTTGCGGTCGACGACCTCGGCGGACGCGTTTCGCTCGTCGGCCTTTGCCAGGGCGGCTGGCTCGCGGCGGCCTATGCCGCCCGCTTTCCGGCGAAAGTCGCGAAGCTGGCGCTGGCCGGCGCGCCAATCGACCTCGCCGCCGCCGAGTCGGACATCACCCGCCGCCTGGCCTCCGTCCCGCCGGAGATGATCGCCAATACCGTCGCGCTCCACGGCGGACGCATGTCCGGGTCTCTGCTCGCCCGATGGTCGGACGACCTCTCGCTGGAGTTCACCGCGCAAGAGGCGCTGCAATGCGGCGACCCGGCTATGACGGCGAGGTTCAACGCGTGGAACCTGCGCACCGTCGACCTTCCGGGCGCCTACTTCGTGCAGACCACGGAATGGGTCTTTCGCGAGAACCGGCTGGCGCGCGGTTGCTTCCGGGCGCTCGGGCGGCCGGTCGCGCTTTCGTCGATCACCGCCCCGATCTTTGTCCTTGCTGCGGCGGACGATGAGGTCGTGTCGCTCCCCCAGGCGACCGCCGTAGAATCCCTTTGCCGGCAGACGCGGGTCACGACCCGCATCGAACTTGGGCGGCATCTGTCGCTGTTCATGGGCCGCAACACGGTCGGCGGCGCATGGCGGGAGATCGGGCGCTGGCTCGCGGAGGAGGAGGCCAACGCCGCGCCCTCTCCGGCGCGCCGAGGAAGGCCCGGCGCTTTAAAGCGGCGTTCGTCGGTGGCGACCCGCTGATGATGGGAAATGTGGCTGGGGCGCCAGGATTCGAACCTGGGGATGGCGGAATCAAAATCCTCCGCATTGAGGGCTCCGGATGTTGCCTCGCTATATCTCTTGTTTCTAAGCGATTGATTTGTCGTTGCTCTATATTTCCGCTTGTTTCCCATTCGCGGCCGATTTATCCCTCCGCATGGTAGCCCGGTGGTAGCCAAAACACAGGAAATGACAGATGAATGGCGCGCTCAGGATCAAGCTGACCAAGCGCAGCATCAACTCCCTGGAACCAGCCGCAACTCAATTCACCGCCTGGGACACAGACGTGAAGGGCTTTGGCCTTCGCGTCACGAGCAGCGAGCGCGTGTACGTCCTCAAGTATCGGGTCCATGGCGAGCAGCGTTGGTTCACAATCGGCCACCACGGGTCACCGTGGACCCCGGAGCAGGCCCGAGACGAGGCGAAGCGCCTTACGGGCAGGGTCAAAAATGGCGAGGATCCCGCCAAGGCGCGCCGCGACGATCGGGAGGCTGAGACCTTCGCCGACCTATGTGCGATCTACTTCCGCGAGGGCGCGGCGCACAAGAAGCCCAGCACGCTCAAAACCGATCGCGGCCGGGCCCGGCTGCATCTGATCCCGTTGCTCGGCAAGAAGCGCGTCAAGGCGATTACCCGGGCAGACATCCAACAAATTCTCAATGCGGTCATCGCCGGGCGGACGGCAAGGAAAAGGGAGAGGCGCCTTCGAGGCGCTGTTCGCGGCAAGGTCAAAGGCCGACCAGGAAGCGTCGCGACCGGCGGGCGCGGCGTCGGCGCGCAGTGCGTCGCCCTCGCCTCGACGATCCTACAATTCGCGGTGGAGCGAGGGGACCGCATCGACAATCCCGCGCGGGGCGTGAAGAAACCGGAAGTGCGCAAAGTGGATCGGCCTCTCAGTGAGGACGAGCTCCGCCGCCTCGCCAATTCCCTTGACGACGAACTTGCCGAAACGAACGGGGAGCACACGGTCGCCGCCATCAGGCTCCTGGTCCTCACCGGTTGCCGGCACGGGGAAATCATAGATCTTCAATGGAAAGACGTTGACCTAGAACGGCGGGTTTTGCGTCTGCCAAACTCCAAGACCCACCAGAAGAAGGTCTTTCTGAACCGAGGGGCAATCGAGGTGCTGCAAGGTTTGACGCGGCTTCATCGGAATCCATTTGTGATCTCCGGCGGACGCGCCGCGAAGCCGAGAGGCAGCGCGGTCGACAAGACATGGGCGCGGGTCAGGAACCGCGCGGATCTGCGGGACGTACGGCTTCACGATTTGCGGCACAACTTCGCAACGTTCGGCGCAGAGTCGTCGGCCTGCCGATCATCGGGAAGCTGCTCGGTCACAAGCACGCGTCGACGACGCAGCGATACGCTCACGTCCGTGACGACCCGGCGAAGCAGGCGGCCGAAGAAATTGGCGACGCCATCGTCATCGCCATGAACGCGGCGGCGCCTGTGGTGATTGACCCGGATGAACGCATCCGCATGCTTGAGGCGCGGCTGATCGCAATCGCCGTGGAGGGCGAGGCGTCGAAGGCGGGGATCGATCCTGCCGCAGTCTCGGTCAAGGGCGTCCTGGTCGACGCGGAAGGCTACGTGCGCGGCGCTCTGGAGGCGGTCCGCGATGCTATCGGCTAGGGCCGGCGGGCCCGTGGCCTGTGCCAGCCGGCGGGCTTCCCTGCGCCCTCTAGGTACCTGAAAAAAAGGCCCAAAATTGGGGCCTTGAAAAAACTACAGCGGCGCGCAATCCAACGTACGGTTTTCTGGCGGGATGCCAGAGCAATCCTTCGGCCCAGAAGTCGGCCCGGAGCTTGGCGACGCGTTCTGTTCTATGATTATGAGGATGGTTTGCGCCTCCGCCATCTCGACGGCGAAAAGCTCGCACCATGCCGTCGCGCCTTTCCAGCGCAGAAGCGCTTTCAGGTATTTCTGCTTCGCCTCGATCTCGTCCTCTGTCGGCGCCTTGGCGCGATCGGTCGACATGTAGAGCGCGAGGACATCGAGCCCTCCAGCGTCGGTGGACCCCCTCTCTTGGCAAACGTCTTGGCGCCTCCCGAAGGAACGCCATCATTTTCGGCCAGCTTGTCCCGTCCAGCGGCGTCTGCGCCGCCGGCATTGGCCCCGACGGGAAGCAGAAGAACAGCGAGCGCCGCTCCGAAAAATCTCTTCACTTTGAATGCTCCGTTGGCGTGTTCAAGTCGCTCGCGCGGGGTCGACTGACAGGACCTCAAGCCTGCCTTCGGCCCAATCGGTTGGCAATGAGAATGGCTAGCGAGCCGATCTGTCCTCATGCCGGGGCGGGCCGTCGCGCGCCAGGATGCACGCCGCGGCGGCAAAAAATTCGTCGTCGCCCGTGCACAGCGCTTCGGCCAGGGCGCGCGCGGCCAACTACTTCCGCGTCGACCGCAGGATCAAACGCTGGAGCGTCAGGATGCAGCGCCGCGACTGCGGCGACGGCGGCGGAATGCGAAGCGATCAGTTTTGCGATAGGTCACATACCCAGTTCTCCTTGTTGGAGATCTGCAGTCTATGCAAATAAACCGGTCTTTGTCTATTGTTAAGTTCGCAATGAATATTGTTGCGTTTTAAGCAACGCGTTGCCGAAATCGCAATAGCGCCACGCGCGGAACCCTCCGGATCGTCGACCTCCGGGGCGTTGGCGCAACGGCACCTGCGGAGAAGCTGTTCTGGTCTGGAACGGCTTTTCCGCGCTGTCCGTTTGAAGCAACCCTCCCCGCACCCCTGCACCGCGTCGTACTCATCGGGGAGGCGGCGCTTCGCCTGTGCCTCATCTCGAGCGCAGCCAGGCGCAGCGCTGATCGGGCACTCCGTCTTGCTTGCGGGGCTGGCGAACAAGCCGCAGGGCGGAGACGGCTCCAATCAATATGGGAGCAAAGCGGCAAATTTGCCGGTTTGCGAAGACGAGCCGCTTAATGCCTCGCCCTCGGAACAATACGGCGGTCGCCATTGGGATAAGTCGGCAAATTTGCCGACTTATGAAGCCAACTCTCCGCAGCGTGGCGCGGTCGCGGCGGGGCTGGCGAACCTGCATCCAGGCGATAATCAGCATAGCGGTCCGAGGTCCGGCAAATTTGCCGGACCTGTCCGGAGCCGACGCTAACGCCGGCAGCGACTTAGTCGCCGCTCCCGCCCCGCTCCCAGACGACACGGCAGTCGCGGACAGCGCTCCGGTCTCCAACGACAATGATGAAAGCGCGGGAGACTCGGACGCCGCGGCCGGCACATTCGCCGGGACAGGGCGTCGACCGCGGCAAGGTCAGTGAGCGAGATGGTGATCGCGACGTAGCGATTGCCAGGGCCCGCCAGCGGCAGAGGCCAGATCGGCTTCAGGGCTTTCATTGATCGTCATTTCGTGGCAGCCCATGGCGCGCGGGCCGCTTCGGCTTGGGTAAAGCCGTCCAGATAGCGTTCCAGCGCGTCCCTTTGCCGCTTGTCGCGGGATACCTTCTTCGCCTTGCAGCGCTCGTCGGCCGCGCGCTCCATCCTGCTCGAGCGCGGGCCGCTTTGACTGCGCGTTCGACCTCGGCGACCGAGATCTTCTCGCCGTCGCTCGGCGCGGTCGATGATCTCCTGGCGGATTCGCTCGGGAGCGGCGGAAAGCTGGTAGAGCGCGGTCTTTGAAAGTGTGTCAAGCACTGACACACTTTCCCCAAGTCGCTCATGCACCCGAATCGCACGGTATGCCGTCTCATGCGACATCATTAGGGTTCACGCGATGAGTGGCAAATTCGCAAACTTTGCGAATTTGGACCTGCCGATGACTGGCCTCTACGAAATGAGCAAATCGGCAAACTTTGCCGATTTCGACCTCCCCGTTTCCGGCCTCTATCTCCTCGCCGCGCCGTCAACCTCCGAAGCCGCCGTATTGTCAGGGGAGCGACGCCGGGCGACCGCCAAGCCGCCCGGCACCCCTGGGCCTGGCCGCCGGCAGGCGTTTCGCGCTTCGCCGCTCCTCGATCGACCGCCGGCGCTCGAAAGCGGCTCCTGGGGCTCCTCAGAGCTTCTGGCGGCGGTGGTGCCATTGCGCCCGTCCAGAATCGCGTGCCCCTCGGGCTATGGGGGGGGCGGAGAAACGCGCGGCTTATGCCGACTTCCGAAGAAATTCGGATACACTTCAAGGCTGAAGGCGATCGAACAAGACTTTTTGCCCCTCAGGGATTGAGGCTCAACAGGATGACGTGGGACCGAGAGGCGGAGCTTATCATTGCCGCCATCGGGGTCGCAGTCGCGGCCATGACTTGGCTTTCCGGTCTCGCCAACAATGCCTATTCGGACGCGTCTAAACGTCGTCGCGAAAAAGTTCAAGCAAGCGCGGAGGAAGGCCGCCATTGGTGTCTCGAAGTCGAACCAAGCTCGCAAGACGGTTGGCACCTAGTTCACCTAAAGCGAAGCGAGATCGGAGCGACGCGCATTCACCTGCGTGCGTTGAAACTAATGCCGCCTGGATCGCTGCTCGCTACCGTGGCACCAGACAAGAGGGGATTCGGGGCGCTCGGATACGGCGGCGGGCGTTCCAAGTATGCGCCAAATCGCGCCACGGCAACCAGAAGAATAGCAATTGGTGTCGACCTTCACCCCGTGAGGGGTTGGCGTCCCGACCGCCAGGCGACGATTCCACTCCAAGCTATTCGCAGTTCACCTTCTTCATATCCTTCGCCTCCTAAGCCGTCACTCTGGCGCTGGCACAACTCTCGCAGTGTCACAATCACTGTAGAGGCAGAAGAGACTTCATCCGCGAGACGGAGCATACGTCTAAACGTCACCAGCCAAACGATTGATTGGAGCGTAAGGGAGGCCCACAAGGCCAAATGAAGCCAATCGATTGACATCATCATGCCCTCCCGGCGCCTTCGGCCTCGATCTCATGCTTTCGCGCCCGCACGCGCTCGAGTACATCGGCAACGGTTCCGTCGATCAATTCGACGGGCGCAAACTGCTCGCGCCAGCCTTTTCGGACGTTCTCGCCGAACGCGATCAGCGACGTTTCCATGTACTCGTCTGGCTCGCCGGCGAAGAAAAGCGCAAAATCGTCGATCGTCATTTGCGCGCGCGCCAAAAATCCTCGACGGTCATCGCAGGAAACTTGCCCAGCTCGCCCAACCCGTGACCGCCTAACCCAGAAGTGATCGCCTGCGCCATCGTCATGCGGTCAGCCCGACCCCACTTCAAGCTTTTCCAAGTCGTCGCGCTTCGCCCCGAAGTGCGCGAGAACGTCCTCGAGCATCCCGTCGACGTCTTGGGCTGAGAGAACCGGCGAGAACAGCGCGACCCACTGGGGCCGCACAGCATCGATGAAGCTCCGCATCGCCGCCTCCTGCCGCTCGGTGCGGGCTGTGCGCCAGCGCAAGGGCGAGGGCATCGACAGCCGTCTGGACGCGGAAACGAACATCTCGGGCGTCACGGGACCTCTAGGGCCAGGCCGACCTCGGCACCTATCTCCGCGACGATTTTGGGCGTCGCCATGATCGCCGGCACAGCGAGGAAAGACCGCGGCGGGTCATGTGATGCGCGAGCTCCGTGCCAGATCGCTTTGTCGTTGTCGCTTCCGACATAGCCCTTTACATCATCGCCCTCGCGAATCTGTCATCTCGATTTAGATCCTCAGTTCTCCCGTCCCCAGAAGGGGCGTGTCGGCGCCCTTGCGCGCGAGCGTCGACGGAGCGAGCTGAGGCCACCATGGCTGCGAGTCGCCCGATGACGCCCTTTGATTTTAGCTCAATTCGCGTTAGATTGATATCATCATTTGGGCTCCTCCGCCGATGGCGGCATTGAGGCATGCTCGGGGCGTGGGATTGTGCTTGAGGCCGGCGAGGTGGAACCACCTGAGGTAGCTGTCGAGGTATTTTGTGGCAATGCCGCGACGGGGGCGCAGGAAGGTTTTGAGGCTCTCATGGCGACTGTTGACGGTCTGGATGTGTAATTCGCCGCGGACGCGTTCACCTTTCGACTGGTTCAGCGCTTCATGGCTGACGCCGAGGGCGGCGGCGCAAGGCGGGTAGACGTTATTGCCGTCGGTGACGAGCAAGGTGTCCTTACCCAGAATGGGCGCGAGCACCGGCTTGATGGTCTGGGCGGTCACTGCCGAGAGGACGGCGCTGATGGTGGCGCCGTCTCCGGTCGGCGGCCACCAGGATCGGCGTCTGTTCGTCCGAAAGGCCGCGCTTGGCTGCTTTTCCGCCCCGCCTGCGAGCCTTGCGACCGAGGCGACGCTCGCCCTTACAGCTTGATAATATATAGGTTTCGTCGACTTCGACGATGCCGCTCAACAGGCGCGTGGGGTTCTTGGCGGCGCGCAGGAAGCGATGTCGCCAGCGGAACGCCGTGCTCACCGCCACCCCGCACCGCTCGGCCAAGGCGGCCACCGTCTCGCCCTCGCTCAACGACTGACCAAAATCAAGCCAGCGTTCCTTCTTGCGCAATCGGGCCAGCGGCGTTCCGGTCAGCGCATTGAAGCTTCTGCGGCAATCCTTGCAGCGGAAACGGCGCAGGCCGTCGGTTCGGCCCCCGCCCACCGACGCCCCGCCGCAGTGCGGACAGCGCCGCGCCTCGCCCAAGCGCTCCTCGATCGCCGCCGCCACCGCCGCTCTGGGCTGCCGGCCGGCCAGCACCGCCTCGAACTCCTGGCGCTGCTTTGCCGTCAGACCGTCGATCTCCGCCAGCCACGCTCGAAACATCCCCTAATCCATCGCTATCCCCTGTCAATCCATAATAAATCGTAGCACAAACAGGCCACCTCAATCTAACGCTAATTGAGCCTTGATTTTTCCTGCAGGATCTCGCAGGCCTTGACGATGGCGTGATCCTCGGCGCGCTCGAGGCGGACTCGATCCTGGCGAGTTCCTCGACGAAGCCGAGTAAAGAAAAAACGCTCATACTACTCTCTCCCACCCGCCGCCGAGCATGCGCTTCGCATCTCACTCGGCCATGGTGACGATGCGATCGGGCGGAACGACAACGTGGCGGCCGGACCAGAGTTGGGCGTGGGATACGCTCGCCGGAGCCTTCAGCTTGACCATCTTCTCCGCGCCAAACTGCCAGGCCTCGTTGGCGCGTTCGGCTTCGGCTTTCATATAATCTAACCAACCGTCAAAATGATTGACGGTGATCATGAGTTCGGTGATGCCCCAGACCATCGCGTCAAGCCGATCTGGGGAGCCTGAGGAGCCGGCGGAAAATGTGCAAAGTTGGTCCTCGAGTTCGGGATAGCCGCCGACCAGGTGCGCGCGATTCTGCTCGAACAATGCAGAAATCGGCTCGGCGCGCACGACCTTGCCCTTTGATGCATGAACGGCTTTGAAGCTGACGTTGGCGTCGACGGTTCGGACTGTCGTCTCGACGAGATCGCCGCCTTGGTTCTTCTCGGCGACGATCCGGCCGGTGCCTCATTGACGGTAGAGCGCCACGGCGCGGCGGGCCCAGTCGACGGGCGCGAACTTGCCGCTGGCGTCCTGCAAAATGTACCCGTGATTATCGACGCCGAGGCCGCAAACAATCAGGCCCGTTTCATGGCTAGTCTCGGTATTTGAGACGCTTGGATCAATCGCGACGACGATGCGCTTGAGAGGCGGAAGCGCAGACCGATCGATTTCGCGTTTCCTCAATTAAATCCCGGCTCCAAAGCGCGCCCTGGACGTCCTCGAGGATCTCGCCGTCGAGTTCCTGCCTTCCCAACCGCGTGCCTTCGTACCGCTTGATAATTTGCGAGAGAAACGAAGCCGCAAGGTTTTCCTTGTTGTCGTACGTCGTGCCCCTGCGAACTACCGCGTTCGAGTTGGCAACAATTTCCTTCAGCAACTTGATCGGCTTCGGCGTCGTCGAGATGAAGGTCTGCGGTCGCTTGCCGAGGCGAAGTCCGAGCTGCAAATTGTCCCAGGTGGTGCGGGCATTGCGCCAGCTGGCTAATTCATCGCACAGCGCCAGATTAAATTGAGGTCCCCGCAATCTCTCCGGTTCCTCTGACGAAAACAGCGACGCCTGTACTCCATTAGGCCAAGTCAATCGGCGCTTTGTTGGCTCGAACACTGGTCTATTATCGTTAGGAGCAATAGCGAGAAAGCCGCTTTCTCCTTCGACAAGCACATCTCGGCAGTCGCCCGCGGTCGCCGCGACAAGCGCGATTTGGCTGACGCTGCCCGCCTCCGCGTGGCCTCGAATCCATTCGCAGCCGGATCTCGTTTTGCCAGCGCCCCTACCCGCAAGATAGAGGAAGATTGACCAGTTCCCTGGAGGCGGAAGCTGTTCGGGACGCGCGAGCGCGTGCCAGTCATTTTCGAGCAGGTCCGCGATGCCGGCAAAGGGCGAACGCTCATGCAGCATCGATCGCCTCGCATTCGATCAGCGGGCTCGAGGACGCGCCGGGTCGCGTAGGAAGGCCGGCGGCGAGGCCGGGCGAGGGCGCTGTGTCTAGGCTGCGCAGTAATTCGACAATGTCGCTCCTCGCCTCAGGATGCGCCCGGGCGACCTTCAGCAAGCCTTCCTGAAGGCGCGTGAATTCTGGCGACGCGTACAGGTTCAACACGTTGTGGTTGACTGTGACGCCCGACAACTGGCGGAGCTCTCCCGTCAGCCGCCCGAGTTCGCGCAGGCTTTCGAGCAGCCGTCCCGCGACATTCGCGACGCCGCCCCGATCGCCGGCCTCGGCGGCGTTGAGGAACTGGTTGAACAGCACGCTTCGGACGATCGCCAGTTGCTCCAGCAAGCCCCTGCTCTCTGTCGCCGCGGCGTTGGCCAGTCCCTCGACGCGCGCGGGACCTACCATCAACTCGCTCTTCCGGCGATCGCTGACGTGCGAAGCCATATGCCTGTGCACAGCATCTTTGCCGACGCCAAACCGCTCCCCCAGCGCCCTCAAGGACGCGCCGGCACACCGCAACATCTCGATTTGTGCGCGTTGTGGATGCCGGCAAATGCCGCATTGCTGCGGGCGGATCGGGCGTGGCGCGCGCGTCGTCATGGTCTTCCCTGTGATTTCGCGGCGCCCCGCTTCGGAGCCAACGAACCGCCGCCGCCGCCCCCCTCGCCGCATGCGACAACCGCGCGGGGATCCTTCATTCTTCGTCGCCTTTCGGCAAGTTTTTGATCATCACGCCGGGGTTCCTGAGGCTGAGCTTGGTCAGGGCGAGCGCCCTGTCTTCCGAGCTCATCGCGGCGAGCGCGGCAAAGGCCTGGTCGGTCGAGATGCCAGGTTCGGGCCCAGCGCGCAGCGCGGCTTTCGCCGGTATGGGCATGTCGTCGGCGAGGCGTCCGCATTTTTCGATCGCCAGGCGTTCTTCGCGCGTGGGCATGAGGTTTTTCCGCAGCGCCTCCAGGGCACTGAATACTTTCCCGAAAAGCGCGTCGGTCTCGGCGCACTGCGCTTCGACCTTGGCCTTGACCTCCGCGCGCATTTTTTCACGCGCAATCTCGGCCAGCGCCAGCGCCGACGTCTGGAATTTTCGCATCTCCGAAGCGCCGTCCTTGACGACTTCGAAAGTCGCATCGGGCAGACACGGCAGGTCGACCAGCGAGATTTCGCTCGGCTCCGCCGTGTACCGCGTGAGGCTGGTGTCTGGGTCCGCCCAGCGCCTGACATAGCGGTGCGAAAAGCCGGTATAGACGCCCTCGGTGACCTTCGCCCATTCGTCATCGTCGACGATCTTTGCCGAGACCACGATCCGCTTCCTCTCATCGTCGAAGGCAATGTCGGTCAGCTTGCCGGCCGCGATGCGTGAATGCATGGCCCTAACATTTCCAAGCGACTTGCCGCCGGACGCGGCAGCAGACGTCGGCGCTCCACTTCTCGAAGAACGGCTTGGTCGAGGCGTAGTCCATAACCTCGCCGGAACGGTCCGGAAGCTCCGCAGTCACAAGCCCGACAACGAGGCGTCGGGAGACGTAAACTTTCAGGAGAGGAACGAAAATGTTCATCGGGGACTTCCGTCGCGTTGAGGGCGAACTTTTGGTTCAGAGCGGGAGGGGGGCTGCGCCGTGGCCGAGGCGGCGCGGGAGCGAAATTCTAGGAATTCGTCCGAGTACGCGGGCGCGAATTTTTCGGGTGGCTGCGCCGGTGCCCGGCACTCGCAAAGGGCTTTTTATTTTTGCGCCTTGGGCGCCTGTCCGCCCGGCCTTGAGGGTCTGGGTCATCGGAGCCGTGCTGCGTAGTCCTGCGCGAGCCGCTCGCGCTCCCGAGGGTCGCCGATGAGGTCGGGCGTCTTGAGGGCGTCGAGATCCGCTAAGACTGCAGTCAAGGCCTCAGATCGGTGTGCGTTCGCGCCCTCACGGCTGCGCGCTTCGTAAAGCGCAGCCTTGAGCGCATCGGCGTTTGTGACCACGGTCACCAAGGCTCTGGTTGCCTCGCACGTCCGTTCATGCAGCGCATGCGCCTCCTCGGGCGAGCTCTTCGAGGCGGACCGAGAACACCTGATCAGAAATGCGCCTCAGGGCCGCGCCAAGCTCCATCCGCCGCCCCTCGACCGCCTGGCGCGCGATCGTCGCGCTCCGCAGGTTGCCCGCGGCGACCGTGCGCCTGCGTGCGATCTCGTCACGGCTAGGCGGGCTCGGCGGGTCCTCATCGTTGGCCTGCTTCGCCCAAGCAATGAACAGGTCGCGATGCTGCGCGTCGAGTTCGGCTTCCTCGGCGTCGATTGCTGGCCTCATCATAAGCCCAGTCGAGCTTCGTAAATCTCTGAAGCTCGGCGGTGACGGCGTCCCGCTCCAGCTCGAGTGCAGCCAGCCGGTCGGCCAGGTCGATATTCACAGTGAAAATCCCCCCGAAAATTTCGTCTCGCTATAAGCCCACAAATACATGACCGGCAGATTAATTTCAAGGCCTAACTATCTGGAATAACTATGCAATCGTAGGATAAAGCGGGAATGAACGCGCCTTTTTCAGAAACTCCGGGAATGCCTCGGAAGGGTAAACCCCGACAAGGCATCACAATGAGACGAAAAATCGTCTTAATAGGGTTGACTTTCGATTTATGATGCGGTAGCTTCCTCTGGTCTAGAAGCAAAAAAGACAACGGGTCTGCAATGACAAAAATCGGTTACGCAAGAGTTCTGACCGTCGACCAGGATCTCGAGATCCAGAATGCGGCCCTCAAGGCGGCCGGATGCGATGTGATCCGCGCCGAGAAGGTATCGGGAACCTCGACCAACGGGCGCGAGGAGCTCAAGACCGTGCTGGCGTTCCTCCGCCCGGGCGACGAACTTGTCGTGACCCGCATCGATCGGCTGGCGCGCTCCATTGGCGATTTGCAAGACATTGTTCGGACGGTAAAAGCCAAGGCCGCCACGCTCAAGGCGACGGAACAGCCAATCGACACGTCGACTGCGGCCGGAAAGGCCTTCCTCGATATGCTCGGCGTGTTCGCCGAGTTTGAAACCAACCTGCGCCGGGAACGCCAGATGGAGGGCATCGCCAAGGCGAAGGCGGAGGGCGTCTACAAGGGCAGGCCGCCAAGCATTGATGTCAAGACCGTCGCCAAGCTTCACGCCGAGGGGCTGGGCGCAACTGCGATCGCCAAGAAGCTGAAAATCGGGCGGGCGAGCGTCTACAGGCTGCTCGGCGAGGTGGCGTGAGGGGAGGGTCCGGCAAATTTGCCGGACCCTGGCGCGCGACGCGGGCAGGACGGTCGTCGTGGGAGCGGGGCGCGCGGGCCGCGGTTAGTTCTGACTCGATCTTGCGGAGGAATTTGCCTTCGCGCGAGCGGCCGTCGAATTCATCTCCGAGCGAGCCGCGCGACAGGGCCTTACAATGGGGTCCGACGCGGCGGGTACTCGCGGGTGATTCGGTGATGCTCATGCCGTAATGATACCCTGCCAGTTACCCTGCGCAATATGACAAAGCGAGACATGCTGATATTACGAGGAAAATAGTGCTTAGAGCATATGATTGTGTCTCAGGCGCTCTAAGCCTTGCCCCCCGAAAGCCGCCAATTGGCGGCTGTGCATGCGGCGCGCCCCCTCGACCTGCTTCAGCTCGGTTATCCCGGCCGCATGCTGCGCACGACGGGGAAACCCGCGCCACGTCGATGACAGGCGCGCAGTCCTCTCAAACTTTCCCCAGTCTGCGCCACGTCGCGTCGGCCGCGAAAAACGCGCGGCTGGGCGCGGACGATGAGGCGGTCGACGCGCCGCTGGAAGCACGCGGACAGGCCCCTCTCGCGCTCCGGCCAAGCTCCCGCAGTGACCCCGGGTGACGCTGGTGACGCTCTGTCGATTATGGACGTCACGCGCACACGCGCGCGTATACGTGGATATCCGTTGGAGCGTCACCAGCGTCACCTTTCGTCCTGCCAATGAGGTGGTGGGGCCTCATCGAGCTTTAGACGCAGGCCGTAGAACCCTTGTCCGGTTTTCCTTTTGTGGCGCACGAAGCCCCGCGCCTCGAGGGCTTGCGCGAAGGTTTTCATTGCGCCCGGAACCTCGCCGGACGCATCGGCCCATGAGGACCAAGAGCGGAAGAGAGTTGAGAGGGCGGCCCAATCGCTCGCCGCTCGCTGGCATTTCTCGTCGATCCAGGCGGTGAGCGAGTTCTTCCGCGGACAGATAGGCCTCGGTCGCGTCACGCACGGCCTGAGGCGGCCGCAGGCCTTGCCGTCTGCCATTGTATGCAGCCCTCGATTAGCCACCGCAGGATACCAGGCCATTCGGCCTTGAGCTTCTCCGACGAGCTCGGCGTCGCGCTCCTCGGCGGGGATTGTCACGCTGAAGGGGATCAGGTGGAACCGGCGGCGGATGGCTTCGTCGACGCTGCGCAAGCTCGGCCGGTGATTGCCTGCGATGACGAGCTTGAAGGCGGGGCGATAGTCGAAAAAGTCCTGCCTCATGAAGCGCGCGGAGATGACATCACCGCCGGTTAGCTGCTTGATCTTCGCCTCCGCCCAGCGACGGCCCTCTTCCGTCTCGGTCGCGGTGACGAGGCGCGCGCCGCGGAGGCCGGCGAGATCTGTCGGGTGGCGCTCGCCGTTGCCGGCGACGAAGGTCTCGATCGGCGCGGTGCGGTGATAGTCGCCGAGGATGCCGGCGACTGTCGAGAGCAAGACGGATTTGCCGTTGGCGCCGGTTCCGTGAGCAAAGAATAACGCATGCTCGCGCGTGATCCCGGTGAGGGCGTATCCGAGCACGCGTTGAAGATAGGAGACGAGCTCGGCGTCGCCCCCCGTTATTCTGGCGAGGAAGGCGAGGAAGCGCGGGCAGCCGCCGCCCGGGCCGACGGCCGTTATCTTCGTCGCGTAGTCGCCTGGCGAGTGTGGCTGATTTGAGCCGGTCCTGAGATCGATAACGCTCTGTGGCGTATTGAGACGCCAAGGGTCGGCGTCCCACTGGTCGACGGTCGCGGCTAGACGTCGGTCAGACCGCGCTAGGCCCTCGACCGCGGCCCTTGTTCGGGCGCTGGCGATCGCCGCCGCCTTGGCCTCGTTGCACTCCGCCGCCGCTTCGCGGCAGACGTGACGGGCCCGATCGAAGGCGTGCAATGTTTCATCGAAACGCCAGTGCGACCCGCACCAAACGAGCCATTTGTTCCAGAGGGCGACGAACCGAAGATCGTCCGCGTGACGGTCGGCGAATCGCAGGGCCAACGCTTCGTCGGAGAATGCGGGCGGCCTTGCATCCTCGAGCGCTTCAGAGAGGAGGACGTGCTTGGTCATCTGACATCCCCCGCAGCGGCCCGCATGACCTGTAATCCGGCCAGTTCCTTTCGTCGCCAATAGGCCCAGCCCGGCCTGAAGCCGTTGAGTTGACCGACCAGGCGCAATCGGCCCTCGTCGGCGCCAGCCCAGGTGATGCGCTCGCGGGGCAGCATCCGATTGAGCATGTCCTCGAGTTCGCGCTGGCGCGCCTCGCGGAGAGCCATCTCGACTTCGACGCGCTCTCGATGCGTGCGCAAGTCGGCGCCGCATTCCGAGCACTCGTGCACGCCTGGGCGATTGAGCACAGAGCAAGCCGGGCAGCGCCGAAGCTGCGGACCCTCCGCCAGCTCGCGCTGGCGGCGCGGCTTCGCCTCGAGCGACCATTCGCGCTTTGCATCGGGGTGGCCATGGCGAGCGACGTTGCCGCCGAAGTCAAGAATCGCCAGCTGCTTGCCGGGCGACGGTCGCAAGCCGCGACCGACCTGTTGCAGATAGAGCGCCAAGCTTAAAGTCGGGCGCAACAGGAGCACGGCGCCGATCGACGGGATGTCGACGCCCTCACCAAAAAGATTGCAATTCGTGATGACGTCGAGATCACCGGATCCGAGCGCCGCTATCGCCGCTCGCCGTTCTGCCGGCGGTGTTTCGCCATCCACGTGCTGGGCCCTCACGCCGGCCTCGAGGAAGCGCTCAGCGACCAGCCGAGAGTGCGCGACGTCGACGCAAAACGCGACGGCAGGGACGTCGGCGCATATGCGCTGATACTCCGTCACCGCTGCGCCGATGACGACGCCGTCCATGGCGTCGCGGAGATCCTCGACCGCGTAATCGCCGCCACGGATGCGCGCGCCGGAGACATCGGGCGCAGCCGCGGGCTCATACGCGACTGAGTGTGAGAGCCATCCGGCTGCGATCAGTTCGGCCGTCGAAGGGCCGATGACGAGGTCATCGAAGACCTCGCCGAGGCCCTTGCCGTCCAACCTTTCCGGAGTTGCCGTCACGCCGAGAATTTTCGCGCTAGGTTGCGAGGCCAGCACCTTTGCCCACGATCCGGCGACCGCGTGGTGACATTCGTCGATCACGATAAAATCGAACCGGCCGCGCCAGCGCTCCAGCCGCTTCGGCCGCGCCAGGCTGGCGACAGAGGCGATCTGCACGAGCGCGTCGCTCTCGGGGAAGCCGGGCGCGATCACGCCGTAGGAGACGCCAGCGAGCTTGATGGCGGCCGCGACCTGATCGATCAGCTCGACGCGATGGACAAGGATCAGGACGCGGCGCCCGCGTTCGACCGCAGAGGCCAAAATGTATGCGAAAACGATCGTCTTGCCGGAACCGGTAGGAGAAATATAACAAACCGCGGACGCGCCGTTGAGGTAGGCAAGACGGGTGGCCGCGACGCCGTCGCCCTGATAGCCGCGGAGCGCGATCATCGGGCGCAGCTCCGGCCGTTGGCGAGGCCTTCATCGGCCAACCAATAACGGCGTCGGCGAATCGGCGCGACGGTGTCGCGGTGGTTAGGGCGAAGCTCGACGCCGCGCGGCGCGGGCGCCTCGCGGTCGAGTGATTGCTTGTCGGAGAACAATTGGGGTTTCCTTTAAGGAAACCGCCAGATGCGCCTTGACACGAACTCCAGGCCGCGCGTAGGGACTGAGTTGCTTTTTCTACCTCATAACCCCCCGCTCGGCACGTCCGGCGGGGGTTTTCATTTGCGGTCGGAGGTGGAGCGCTGCTCGCGCATGAGGCCGAGCGCCCAAGTGTCGAGCGCCTCGGTCGTGTAGACCACTATTTTTCGCCCGATCTTCACGAACTTGGGTCCCTCCCCCGAGCAGCGCAGTTTGTTCAGAGTGCTCGCCGATCCGAAGCCATAGCGATCGCGCAGATATTGCGCGGCCTCTTTGACCCGCCGGCATGCGTCGCCAGGGCTGGACGTCGGCGCCGGCCGAGTGTGGCACTGTTCGCTGGATGTTTGCAGATTTGACACGAGACAAGCTTTCCCGCGCCCGGGGTCTGGGCACGCGTCAGCCTATCTCAGAGGCATTCGGTACGGGAGAGATTGATGCGATGAGCCGCTTAGTTTGGCTCATCCAGGCCATACGGCCCGACCCCTCTGCCTCTAACGACAATTCGGGTCCCGTACTCTAGGATATATGGTCAATGATGGGCACGACGCCCACCATCCGGATAGCATAGCGCCGATTACGAAATTGTGAACATCGTGTAGAACAATGCTGTGGAAAGCCTATTTTCACCAATACAGACTTGGGTAGCCCTCAGGTAGCCAATTGACAATTCAAATGAGATTAACTAGCCTAAGTTACTGATTTAATTGGCTGGGGCGCCAGGATTCGAACCTGGGGATGGCGGAATCAAAATCCGCTGCCTTACCGCTTGGCGACGCCCCAATTGGCCGCAGGACCGAACGGCCCGGCGGAAAGCGGGCGGACAATAGTTCGGGCTTTCCAACGCCGCAATGGCTGCTTGGGATTTTGTAGCGGCGCGACAACCGTCCGTGATTTTGCGTCGAGTTTCGGTGCGTCGTTTGTCCGCGACGCCGGTAAGGTGGCCCTGAACGGGACATATTGGTGCGGAAAGCAGGAATCGATAAAGCTTCGGGGTGACGCTCGTGCAAGGGCAAGACGGCGGGCTACGCCCTTCCGGCACGCCGCGCCACCTTCCACAGCGCAACTGGGGAAGGATGCCAAACTCACATAAGCTTCGCCAGCGTTGCCAGATCGGCGTTGGCGCCGCAGACGAGGACACCGACGCGCTCGGTGCGCGCCGGCCGATAGGCGCCGCTCAGGAGCGCGGCGAAGGCCGCCGCGCCGCCGGGTTCGGCGACGATCGAGACGTCGCGCCACAAGCAGCGTTGCGCTTCGATGATGGCGGCGTCCGGCACGAGCGCGGCCTCGGCGACGAATTTTTGGGCGATGGCGAAGTTGAGATCGCCGACCCGCTTCGCGCCGAGCGAATTGGCGGCGATCGACTGGACCGCGACGTCGACCGGGCGCCCGTCGCCAGCGCGGCATGCAGAGCGCGCGAACCCTCCGGCTCGACCCCGACTACCTTGACCCGTCCGGCGAACCAGGCGGCGATGCCGGCGATCAGCCCGCCGCCGCCGACGGCGACGAGCACCGTGTCGAGCGCGGGCAGGCCGAGGCGCGCGAGATCCGCCTCCCATTCGAGCGCGACCGTGCCGGCGCCGGCGATCGTCTCGGGCGCGTCATAAGGATGGATCGGTAGCGCGCCGCTCTCGGCCACATAGGCGTCGCAGCGTTTCTGCGCCTCGGCGTAGGATGCTCCGCCGACGACCGCTTCCGCGCCAAACGCTTTGATCTTCGCCACCTTGGCGGGAGTGGCGATCTCCGGCACGAACACCCGCGCCCTAACGCCGAGCGCGTGCGCCGCAAAGGCGACCGCCGCGCCATGGTTGCCGCCCGAGGCGGTCGCTGAGCCTGCGGCCGGGGCAGGGCGGGTCAAAAGATTGTGGAACGCTCCGCGCGCCTTGAACGAGCCGCTCGCCTGCAGGCATTCGAGCTTCAGCGAAATTCCAGGCGCGCCGGAAATCGGGGAGGGCGCTTCGAGAATCGGCGTTGCGCGGATATATGGCGCGATCCGCCGATAGGCGGCGCGAATGTCGCCGCCGGTCACGGCCAGTCCGGGCGGGCGGCTTTCATCTTTGATCGAGTCCGAGCTCACGTTGCGTCTTTCTGGGCAGCGCCGCGGCGACCAGGCCGTAGCTTCGCCCGAGGTAGTCCATCAGCTCCGCGTCGCTTAGCGTCCGGCGGTCGGTGCGCTGAACCCAGGTCAGGCCGCGCGAGGCCAGATAGGGCGCGGGACGCAGGCCCGGCAAGTCCTTCAAGACCGCGAAGCTCGTTTCCGAGCACTTGAAGGTCACCGCAAATTCGGGCGTCTCCGACCATCCGCCGATCGCAAACACCTTTCCGCCGACTTTCCAGACGCTCGCGTCGCCCCATTGGACGACATGGGTCGCACGGAGAAGACCGGCGCAGAACGCGTCAAAGTCCTCGCGGGTCATGGACGGCCGACACCTCATCCGGCCCGTCGGGCCGCCTTCTCTCGCAAGCGGGACAAGGGAATGCGCCCCTCAGAACTTCATCGCGTCCTTGAGTTCGCGCAGCCGGTCGAGTTTCTCCTGCGCTTGGCGCTTCTGGTCCTCGCTCGCGTCGGCGACGTCCTCTTCGGCGTCCCTAATCTCCTGATCGAGTTGAGCGGCGCTCAGGTCCTCGTAGGGGATCGCGGTCTCCGCGAGCAGAATCAACCCAAACGGATTGACCTCGGCGAAGCCGCCGCGGACGAAAACGCGGTGGTGCTTGCCGGCCGAATTGTCGATTCCGACCACGCCCGGGCGCACCGCGGTCACGAGCGGCGCATGGTCGGTCAGCACCTGAAAGTCGCCTTCGACACCCGGCACGACCACCGCCTGCGCCGGTCCGCTGAACAGCACCCGGTCGGGCGACACGAGTTCAAAGGGAAATGCCGCCATGGACTATACCTCGGCTTCAGTGGGTCAGGCCGCTTCGGCTGCGAGTTTCTTCGCCTTCTCGACGGCCTGCTCGATCGTGCCGACCATGTAGAAGGCCGCTTCGGGCAGGTTGTCGTACTTGCCTTCGACGATGCCCTTGAAGCCTTTGACGGTGTCCGCGATCTTGACCTGCACGCCGGGCGTTCCGGTGAACACGGCTGCGACGTCGAACGGCTGCGACAGGAAGCGCTCGATCTTGCGGGCGCGGGCGACGATCTGCTTGTCCTCTTCAGAAAGCTCGTCCATGCCTAGAATTGCGATGATGTCCTGCAGCGCCTTGTAGCGCTGCAGCACCTGCTGCACCTGACGGGCGACGTTATAGTGCTCCTCGCCGACGACCGCGGCGGTGAGCATCCGCGAGGTCGAGTCGAGCGGGTCGACCGCCGGATAGATGCCCTTTTCCGAGATTGCACGCGAGAGCACGGTCGTCGCATCGAGGTGGGCGAAGGAGGTCGCCGGGGCCGGGTCGGTCAGATCGTCGGCCGGCACGTAAATCGCCTGCACCGAGGTGATCGAGCCCTTGGTGGTGGAAGTGATGCGCTCCTGCAGTGCGCCCATGTCGGTGGCGAGCGTCGGTTGATAGCCGACCGCCGAGGGAATGCGGCCCAGCAGCGCCGACATTTCAGAGCCCGCCTGGGTAAAGCGGAAGATGTTGTCGATGAACAGCAGCACGTCCTGGCCCTGGTCGCGGAAATGCTCGGCAACGGTAACGCCGGTCAGGCCGACGCGGGCGCGCGCTCCAGGCGGCTCGTTCATCTGACCGAACACCAGGGCGCACTTCGACTTCACGTTCGGGTCGGGATGATGCGGATCGGAGTTGACCTTCAATTCGATGAACTCGTGATAGAGGTCGTTGCCCTCGCGGGTGCGCTCGCCGACGCCGGCGAACACGGAATTGCCGCCGTGGGTCTTGGCGACGTTGTTGATCAGCTCCTGAATGAGCACCGTCTTGCCGACGCCTGCGCCGCCGAACAGGCCGATCTTGCCGCCCTTCGCGTAGGGCGCAAGCAGGTCGACGACTTTGATGCCGGTGATGAGGATCTGCGCTTCGGTCGACTGATCGACATATTCCGGCGTCGGCTGATGGATCGCGCGGCGCCCTTCATTCGGGATCGGACCGGCCTCGTCGACGGGATCGCCGATGACGTTCATGATGCGCCCGAGCGTGCCCTCGCCGACCGGAACCGAGATCGGTCCGCCGCTGTCGACGACCTCCTGGCCGCGGACCAAACCTTCCGACGTGTCCATTGCGATGCAGCGCACGATGTTCTCGCCGAGGTGCTGGGCGACTTCGAGCACCAGGCGGTTGCCGTTGTTCTCGGTTTCGAGCGCATTGAGAATCGGCGGCAGATAGCTGTCGAACTTCACGTCGACGACGGCGCCGATCACCTGGGTGACCCGGCCGGTGGCGTTCGCGACATTCGCCATTTTTGACGTCCTCGTTCAATCTTCAAGGTCGCAGCGGGCGACGGGTTGGATCAGAGCGCCTCGGCGCCAGAAATGATTTCGATCAGCTCTTTGGTGATCATCGCCTGGCGGGTGCGGTTGTAGCGAAGCGTGTATTTCTTCACCATTTCGCCGGCGTTGCGGGTTGCGTTGTCCATCGCGCTCATCTGGGCGCCGAAGAACGAGGCGGCGTTCTCGAGAAGCGCGCGATAGATCCGCACGGTCAGCGCCTGCGGCAGGAGCCGAGTGAGGATTTCGCCCTCGTCGGGCTCGTAGTCGTACGACGGCGCCTTTTCGTTCTTCTCGCCGAGCTCCGGCGGAATGAGCTGCTGGGCGGTCGGGATCTGCGAGATGACCGACCTGAAGCGCGAGTAGAACAGTGTGCAGACGTCGAACTCGGCGTTGTCGAACAGGCCGATGACCTTGTCGGCAATCGGGCGGGCGGTCTCGTAAGTGATCGTGCGCACGGCGCGCAAGTCGATCAACTCCAGAATTTGCTTTTCGTGGGTGCGGCGGAGTTGGTCGTAGCCCTTCTTGCCGACGCAGATGATTTTAACCGTCTTGCCTTCGGCCGCCAGCATGGTGGCTCTCTCGCGCGCCAGACGCACGATCGCCGTGTTGAAAGCGCCGCAGAGGCCGCGCTCGCCGGTGCAGACGACCAGGAGGTGGGTCTGGCTTAGGCCGGAGCCGACCAGCAGGCGGGGGCCCTGGCCGTCCGTGGCCGCGCCGCCGAGGTTGGTCAGCACTGATTCGACGCGCTCGGCATAAGGGCGAGCGGCCTCAACCGCCGCCTGGGCGCGGCGAAGCTTTGAGACGGCGACCATCTGCATCGCCTTGGTGATCTTCTGCGTCGACTTGACGGAGGCGATCCGGTTTCTGAGTTCCTTTAGGGACGGCATCGCTTGGCGTCTCCGCCCGCGCGTCATTCACGCACGGGGTCCGGTTAGGGGTAGATCAGGCGAAGCTGGCGGAAGAACCAGTCGACCGCCGACTTGAGCTTGGCTTCGACGTCGGGGGCCAGATCGTTGGACGAGTGGATCGACTGCAGGATGTTGGGGTTCTTCGAGCGCAGCGAGGCGAGCAGCCCATCCTCGAATGGACGAACCTGGTTCAAGGCCAGCTTGTCGAGATAGCCGTTGACGCCGGCGTAGATGACGCAGACCTGCTCTTCCATCTTGAGGGGCGAGAATTGCGGCTGCTTGAGGAGCTCGGTCAGGCGGGCCCCGCGGTTCAGCAGGCGCTGGGTGACCGCGTCGAGGTCGGAGCCGAACTGGGCGAAGGCCGCCATTTCGCGGTACTGGGCGAGCTCGCCCTTGATCTTGCCGGCGACCTTCTTCGTCGCCTTGGTCTGCGCAGAGGAGCCGACGCGCGACACCGAGAGGCCGACGTTCACCGCCGGGCGGACGCCCTGGTAGAAGAGGTCGGTCTCCAGAAAGATCTGGCCGTCGGTGATCGAGATGACGTTGGTCGGGATGTAGGCCGAGACGTCATTGGCCTGCGTCTCGATGATCGGGAGCGCGGTCAGCGAGCCGGAGCCGTTGTCCTGATTGAGCTTTGCGGCGCGCTCGAGCAGGCGGGAGTGCAGATAGAACACGTCGCCCGGATAGGCTTCGCGGCCCGGCGGGCGGCGCAGCAGGAGCGACATCTGGCGGTACGCCACGGCCTGCTTTGACAGGTCGTCGTAAATGATGACGGCGTGCATGCCGTTGTCGCGGAAATACTCGCCCATGGCGCAGCCGGAGAAGGGGGCGAGGAACTGCATCGGCGCCGGGTCGGACGCGGTGGCGGCGACGATGATCGAATATTCGAGCGCGCCGTTCTCCTCGAGCACCTTGACGAACTGGGCGACGGTCGAGCGCTTCTGGCCGACCGCGACGTAGACGCAGTAGAGCTTCGGTTCTCGTCGTCGCCCTGGTTCAGGGGCTTCTGGTTGAGGATGGTGTCGAGCGCGATTGCGGTCTTGCCGGTCTGGCGGTCGCCGATGATGAGCTCGCGCTGGCCGCGTCCGATCGGGATCATCGCGTCGATCGCCTTGAGGCCGGTCGCCATCGGCTCGTTGACCGACTTGCGCGGAATGATGCCGGGCGCCTTCACGTCGACGCGGGCGCGGCGGGTCGGCGTTGATCGGGCCCTTGCCGTCGATCGGGTTGCCGAGCGCGTCGACGACGCGGCCGAGCAGCTCCTTGCCGACCGGAACGTCGACGATCGCGCCGGTGCGCTTGACCGTCTGGCCTTCCTTGATCTCGCGGTCGGCGCCGAAAATGACGATGCCGACGTTGTCCGTCTCGAGGTTCAGCGCCATGCCGCGCGTGCCGTTCTCGAACTCGACCATCTCGCCGGCCTGGACCTTGTCGAGGCCGTAGGCGCGGGCGATGCCGTCGCCGACGCTGAGCACCTGACCGACTTCGGTCACCTCCGCCTCGGCGCCGAAATTGGCGATCTGGCTCTTGAGGATCGAAGAAATTTCTGCGGCGCGGATGTCCATCAGCCGACCTCTTTCATGGCTAGGCGAATTGCGTTGAGCTTGGTCTTGAGCGACCCGTCGACCATGCGCGAGCCGAGCTTGACGATCAGGCCGCCGATGATCGAGGGGTCGACCTTGACGTCGAGATCGACTTCCCGGCCGCGCGAAGCGGCCTTCAGCTGGTCTTTGAGCGCCGCGAGGTTCGCATCGGAGAGCGCGATGGCGCTGGTGACCTCGGCGTGCGTGACGCCGCGGCTGGCATCGTAGAGCTTGCGATAGGCCCCGATCATGTCGCGGATGACGAACAGTCGGCGCTTGATCGTGACCAGGCGGACGAAATTGGCGGCGATTCCGCCGATGCCCGCCCTGTCGAGAATCGCGTCGAGCGCCTTGAGCTGGTCGGCGGCCGAGAAAACCGGGCTTCGGACCAGCCGCTCGAGGTCGGGGCTGGAGGCGATCAGCGCGTCGAGATCCGCCAGCGACTGGGCGACGGCGTCCGTCTGACGATCGTCCTGGGCAAGCGAAAAGAGGGCGGATGCATAACGGCCGGCGACGCCGGAAACGAGGATCTCGTCTTGGGCCAAAGTTCGTGACCCCAGAAGCGTCGAAAGCGCGGCGAAACCTCTCGACCGTCGCCTACCCTCGGAATTCGTGAGGATTCCGCTTCGCGAATTTCTAGCGCGCGAGCCGTTCCCACCCCAAAGGCGCGGGTTGCCTAACATAGGACTTTTCAGGGCGCAACCCGCGAAACCGGCCGAATCCGGGGACCCCGACCAAAGGCGAAAGCGGCTCTCGACGGGCGTCAGCCGAGGCTGAACTCCACCCGGATGGCGGCGTCTGAACTCCCGCTCCAGTCCGGATGCGGCCGCTGAGCCGCGCTCCTCTGCTGCGTCAATCGTGTCGATTCCTGTTCTTCCGCGCGGCTGCGGTCCTTATGCCCGCCAATCTTCCAGCGATCCCCGGCGTCGGCGACGCTTGCCGTCGCCCTGATGCGGGTCATACAAAGCGGCCCCGGAAGCGAACGCAAGGAGCGTCGAGACGGCGATGACGTCGGCGAGGACCACGAACGCTCATCCGCGACGGCATTGTCGGCTTCGAGGGCGGCGACTTCCGTTGCGCGCCGTGGCGATGCGCGAGGACATAGTGGTAGGCCGCCTTGTCGGAACCATCCAGCGTCCCGGAGGGGCGATCGGCCGCGGCCCGCGGCGGTGGTATGGTCGATCATCCAGAAATGTTCGGCGGCTTC